>CAVUSZ010000037.1:0-89340 GCA_963744255.1 uncultured beta proteobacterium | reverse complement strand
GAACAGCACCGTGATCGCGATGACGTTGCGCATCATGGGCAGCGTGATGTACCAGAGCTTCTGCCACCAGTTTGCACCGTCGATGGAGGCGGCCTCGTAGAGGTGCTCCGGCACCGACTTGAGCGCCGCGAGGTACATGATCATGAAGAACGGCGCGCCGATCCACACGTTCACCAGGATCACCGAGAAGCGCGCCCAGTTGGGCTGGCCGAGCCAGCTCACCGGCGCGGCGCCGATCCGCTCCAGGATCCAGTTGAACGCGCTGTAGGATGGATCGAACAGCCAGAGCCATGCGAGCGTGCTCATGGCCGGCGGGATCACCCACGGAACCAGCAGCAGCCCGCGCCACTTGCGCTGGCCCTTCACCGGCACGTTGTGGACGAAATGCGCGACGCAGAAGCCGATCAACGCCTTGAAGACCACCGCGCTGACCGCGAACACCACCGACTGCTTGACGACCATCCAGAACGTCTCGCGCCGGAACAGGAACTCGAAGTTCCCGAAGCCGACGAAGCGCTCCATCGACTTGTTGAGCGTCGCGAGGTGGATCGCGTAGAACGCCGGATACAGCACCAGCGCGGCGATGATGAGGATGAGCGGCAGCGCCATCAGGAACGCGATGGTCGACTTCCGCCGGAAGAACCGGCGCAAAGCGACGCGCCCGCCCGCAACGGGCAGGCGCGCCCTGCTGGCAACCGGTCCATCGCGCCCCGTTCGCTCGCGGGGCGTCAGGCGCGCGTGAAGCCCTCGAGCTCCGAGGCGGCCCAGGCGGTCGCCTTGTCGATCGAGTCGCCGCCCTGCGTCACCTTGGCGATGAGCTTCGTGGCGATCGCCTGCGTATAGATCTGCGCGGCGATCTTCGGCGGCGCGGGGTAGCCGGAGATCGACAGGATCTGCCCCGGCTTCGGCGGGTAGTGGTAGAGGGTCCCCTTCGGCGGGGCTTCTTCGGCCCAGGTCTTGAAGTCGTTCAGATTGGCGAACGCCGGAATGTCGTAGCCCTGGCTCGCGGCGACCATCTTCTCGACAGCGGAACGCTCCGAGATGTGCATCAGGAGGCTTTTCGCCGCCGGCTTGTCCTTCGAGAACCGCCAGATGCCCCAGAAGAACGGCAGGTAAGGTTGATGCCGCCCCTTGGGACCGCGCGGCGTGGGGAACGTCCAGAGCTGCTCGGCCACCTTGACGTTGTCGCGCTTGGCGACCGCCCACGCGCTCGGCGGGTTCATGATCAGGGCGCCCTTGCCGGCGACGAGCCACCTGTTGTTCGAGGCGTCGTCCCAGGCGAAGACGTCGGGCGGGAGCACCGGCACGAGGCGCTTCATGTACTCGAGCACCTGCTTCACCGCGTCGGACTTGACCTTGATGTCGCCCTTGGCGTCGACCAGCTCCGCGCCGTGGGCGGCGAGGATCACGCCCATGGTGTCGACCGAGTCCGCGGTCTGGCCGAGGCCGACGCCGAACGGACAGCCCGCCTTGTGGCATTTCTCAGCGGCGGCGAGGAAGGCATCCCAGGTCCAGTCATCCGCGAGCGCCTGGTCCGGCGCGCCCCCGGCCGGGTACATCTTCAGCAAGTCCAGCCCGGCGTGCTGCTTCAGGAGGTCGATCCGGCCGCACGGCCCCTTGATCTGACTACCCGGTGTGGTGGGGATGCCGACCCAGCGGCCGTTGACCTTGCCGAGGTACTCGATCAGCGGCGAGACGGCGCCGTTCTTCGCGATCAGCGCCTTCATCTCCTCGTCGACCGGCTCGAGCTCCTTCGACTTGTCCGCGAGCTGCCAGGTCGGGAACGCGAGCAGGTCGTGGCCGGCCTTCGCCTGCGCTTCCGCGGCGATGGTGATCAGGTTCTTCTGTCCCTGCGAGGGGATGTAATCGATCTTGATGTCGACCTTCTCCTGCGCCGCCCACTCCTGGCAGAGTTTGGTGAGCACGTCGTTGGCACCCGGGACCCAGTGGTCCCAGAAGCCGACTTCGAGCTTGCCGGCGGCGTGGGAAGTGCGGATATAGGGGCCGACGGTGACCGCGGCAGTAGCCGCGGCGGTGCCGGCGAGGAAACGACGGCGACTCACGGTGCGTGACGGCATTGGACCCTCCTTCTCAGGTGATCGAATGCGATGCGCGCATCCTAGTCGCAATCGCGGTGATGGTCCACAAGCAGGAGCGCGCTGCGGAGGCGGCTACCCGTCGAGGAACGCCTACGGGGGATACGTGCTTCCGACGGCGCCTAGATGGCCGCATCCGCCCCTTTTTCTGCCGGTCGTGCGAGAGGGAAGCAGACATTCGGCAATGTCCCCCACGGCCAACTGCGGACGTTCGCAGTGCGCGCGAAATTCGTTGCAAAGCAGCCGCTGAAACGTTTTGAACGAACAGACGCTTGTGCGCGCAGCGCGACAGCCGCGTATAGCATCTGTCATTCTCGCCCCTTCAGGAAGCCGACCAATGTCGCGTTGAAGCCTTCGACATCTTCGCCAGGCCACATATGCTTCTGCCTTGGCACGACGATGTACTGGTGCCGCGGCATACAGCGCGCGGCGGCGTCCGCAACGACTCTGAAAAACGGACGCACATCGCTGCCGCGCACCAGCGCCACTGGCGGCTTGATCTGACCGAGCTGTGCGCAGGTGATCGGCGGTGGCGGCGCCTGATTGATCAGCAGCGGCATCGTGCGCGCGCTGTCGAGCATTACGGTCTTCGCGCTTGCGGGCAGCCCATCGAAATAGCCGTTGCGCTCGCCGACGCCGTCGATCAAGTGCCGAACTGCGGCGCTGTTATCGCCGGTGTTGACCGCTTCCGCCACGGGGCCGAACAGCGGGCCGGCGTCGTCGCCGAGGGCCTTCTCATCAGCGGCGTCCGTAATGAAGGTCGTGTGAGCGGGTTCGAACACGAACGCGCTCCTGACAAGTTCCGGGTGCTTGAGCGCCACGTTGAGTACGGTTTGCCCCGAGTAGGACCACCCGACCAGATGCACCGGCCCGGCGTTCAGTCCGCGGATGAACGCGACGAGGTCATCGGAGTGGGTTTGCACACCGAACGCCGGCCAGCTTGTGCCCCATGGCTCGGTGCCGAAGTAGCGCTGCGTGTACGAGATCGCGCGGTAGTGGCTGTTGGCAAGGGCTTCGCGGTGCGGGTTCCAGGTGCGGAGGTCGCTGACCGCGCCGTGCACGAGAATGACCGCCGCGCCCGAGCCTTGTTCGAGATATGGCAGCCGCGCCCCGTTGACATCCATGTACTTGACTCCCGTTGTCGATGCGGGAGGCGTCTGGCAGCCGGCGAGCGCCGCGAGGCAGGCGGCGGCAGCCAGCGTCTTGAACCAGGGTAGCGGTGACATGCGAGCCTCCATCGCTGGTGATCGAAACTGCGATGCTCGTGGAGCACCGTGTCGCCACGATAGAGGACTCGCGCGTCAATATCCTGAAACACCCCCGATATCGCGCCGAAAAATTTCCGAACCCGACGCCGTCGAGCGGCTTGGCTAGCGTGGCGTGACGACGCGCAACGCTGGCCGAGCGCTTGGGTCGGCTGCATGACCAGTCGCGCTCCCGAGCAGGAACTCGTCGATCAGCCGCATCACATGGAAGAACGCCGGCTCGCCCGGCAGTGGCGTGTGGTTCGGGCTCTCGAAGGGCTCGAAACGAGCGCCGGGGATGGCCGCCGCAATCAGGCGACCCTCCTCGAACGGCGCAACGTTGTCATGCGGGCTATGCAGCACGAGCGTCGGACATTGCACGTGCGGCAGGTCGGGAAGCTGCGTCGTATTCGGCCATCATTCTATGGAGTGTGGCAGCGTCCTCAGGCGAGGCCGCAACGCTTTGCATGTGGTTGAACGAGGCAATTTGCTCCGCGCTTGCCCCGGGAAATATGAACGACGTGAACATCTGCCGAAAGGCCGGGTTGTCGCGTCCCCAGCCGAGTTGGAGCAGGCTCATCGTGGCGACCACCTGTTCAAAGGCTGTCGAAGCGGCACCGCGCTTGAGCGCGCCCCGTGCGTAGCCGCCTACGATGACGAGATGACTGACACGCTCAGGATGCTTCGCGGCATAGCGGATCGCGATCGCCCCCCCTTGTGAGCGACCGACTAGCGCGAAACGCCCGAGCCCGGCGGCATCGGCCACCGCTTCGAGATCGTGCACCTCGTCGTCGAGCGTGCCGATCGCCACGCCGCGGTCGGACAGCCCGCAACCGCGCCCGTCATAGCGCACCAGACGGTAACGCCGCGACAAACCCTGGATCAATCGGGCCATAGACCGTGCTCTGCCAGTCCCACTCGAGGTGCGTCATCCAATGGGCCGCGCGCACCAATGCCGGGCCGGCCCCGCTGGTGGCGTAGGCGATGTGAATGCCGTCCGCGCTGGTCGCGAAGCGAATGTCCTGCTGGAAAGGGATCGCGGGCTGTGTCGCTGTCCCGGACGCGGTCGCCCGTATACCTGTCACGAGCCGATAACCGCGTTTCGGTTCGGTCTCGATGAGGCTGTGACTGTCGTCAGCGAGCGCACGGCGCAGTTCCTTGATGCATTGGACCAGGCTGTCGTCCGTAACGACGACGCCGGGCCACACGACGCGCATCAGCTCGTCCTTGCTTACGACTCGGTTGGCGCTACGCACCAGGCATTGCAGCACCGCCAGCGTCTGCGCACGCAGCGCAACCCTCGCGCCCGCAGAATCGGAAAGCTCGCAGTTCCGCGCATCGAACGTGAAGCCGTTCAACTCGATGATGCGGTCGCGATCGTCGGCTTGCATCGCAGATCTCCGAGCGTGGCGCCCATTTTCGCTGCAACTGCCGCCCGGCACAACGACACCAATCCCGCGTGCCCGGCCGCGCGAATAGGTCGAGTTTCCCCCTGGCCCCAATTGGCGGCAATGTCCGGTAGCGTTAAGGGTTGTCCGATGCCTGCCCGAACACGAGAACGTGTCGGGCTTGGCCCGTCTCGAACGCAGGCGTCGGACAACCCTTAACGCAAGCGGTCGTTGAGCCGTCGTGTCGATTCCCGCCTGCGCTACGGCCCGGTCGGTCTTCCCATGGCTCGCTTGGGCCAACTGTGCGCGTGCCCGCCCCTGCGCCAACCCCCCAGGCAACGGGCTGCGTGCTCCGCGGCGGGGCCCGACGCCAGAGTTGACGGCGCTCCTATGGGCGTGGTAGAAAAACAAACACTCGTTTGGTTTTCAGCCATGCCCGCCCGCCCCGTCCGCGCGCCGCGCGCCGACAACCGCCTGCCGCTGATCCTCGATGAGGCGGCGCGGCTCTTCCGCGCGCGAGGGTTCCACGGCACCTCGGTGCGCGACATCGTCGCGCGCGGTGGACATGCTGCCGGGCTCGCTCTACTACCACTTCGCGACCAAGGAAGCGCTGCTCGCCGCGGTGTACGCCGAGGGCGTGCGGCGGATCTCCGAGGCGGTGGGCGCGGCGATCGCCGGGAAGCGCGGTCCGTGGGAGCGGCTCGAGGCGGCGGCGATCGCGCATCTCGAGGCGCTGCTGCAGGAGAGCGACTACGCGCAGGTCGTGATCCGCGTGCGGCCGTCGGACGCGCCTTCGGTCGAGGGCGAGCTGGTCGAGCTGCGCGACGACTACGAGCGGCTGTTCGTCGAGCTCGTGCAGGCCCTGCCGCTCGCGCGCGGAACCGACCGGCGCAGCCTGCGGCTCATGCTGCTCGGCGCGCTCAACTGGTCGCAGACTTGGTTCCACCCCGGCAGGGACAGTCCGCGCGCCATCGCGCGGCGCTTCGTGGGACTCCTGCGCGACCAACTCCAACCCTCATGAGCGCCGATCATCCGCCCGAAGGTCCTCGTGACCAAGATCGGCTTCGACGGCCACGACCGCGGCAGCCGGGTCGTCGCGGCCTATCTGCGCGACGCCGGAATGGAAGTCATCTACACCCCGCCGTGGCAGGAGCTCCCTTCGGTCGTCAAGCTGGCGATGGAAGAGGACGTGGACGTGATCGGCATCTCGTCGCTCGCGACCGATCATCTGATCGTGCCGAAGCTCATGGCTGCGCTGCGCGCCGCGGGCCTGAGCGAGGTCGCGGTCATCGTCGGCGGGATCGTGCCCGACGAGGACGAGCGCGCGCTGCTCGCGAGCGGCGTGGCCAGGGTGTTCCACCCCGGCGCGTCGCTGGAAGAGATCGCGCAGTTCGTCCGCGAAGCGGCGGTGAAAGCGCGCGCGGCGCGGGCCGCCGCGTGAGGAGCTGACCATGAACAAACCGCTGGAGAACCGCTTTGTCGATCCCGCCGCCGCACGCTGGGAGGCCGAGTACGCCCGGCAGATCGGCGACGTCCGTCCGGTCGTCAACCGCTCGGGTATCCCGATCGAGCCGCTCTACACCCTACGCGACTGGGACGCCTCGCGTTACGAGGAGACGCTCGGCTTCCCGGGCCAGCCGCCTTACACCCGCGGCATCTACGCCACGATGCATCGCGGCCGCACCTGGACCCAGCGGCAGCTGATCGGGCTCGGCACGCCGGCCGACTACAACGCGCGGCTGCTCGACATCATCGCGCACGGCGCGACCGCGGTGTCGCTGATCCCCTGCAACTCGGTATTCCGCGGCTACGACATGGACGAGGTCCACGAGGAGCTGCTCGGCACCTGCGGCACCGTCGTGAACAGCGCCGCGCACATGGACCGCGCGCTCGACGGCGTCGACCTCGCCGCCACGAGCTGCGCGCTGAACGACCCGAGCCCGTTCACGCTCCTCGCGTTCCTGCTCGCGACGGCGAAGCAGCGCGGCGTGCCGTGGAGCGCGATCACCGGCACCTCCAACCAGAGCGACTACCTGTCGCACTACGTCGCGAACCACATGTTCTTCCGCATCGCGCTCCCCGGGGCGCGGCGGATCCTCGCCGACCATATCGAGTTCTGCAACCGCCACGTGCCGCGGTGGAATCCGATGTCCGTGGTCGGCCAGCACATGCAGCAGGGCGGCGCGACGCCCGCGGAAGCGATGGCGTTCACGCTCTCGACCGCGATCCAGAACGCCGACGACTGCCTCGCGCGCGGCATGGATCCCGACGCCTTTCTGCCGCGCTTCACGTTCTTCTTCGACATCTCGATCTCGTTCTTCGAGGAGGTCGCCAAGTTCCGGGCCGGCCGCCGGATCTGGGCGCGGGTCGCGCGCGAACGGTTGGGCGCGAAGGACCCGCGCTCCTGGCGCTTCAAGTTCCACGCCCAGACCTCGGGCGTGGACCTCACCCGCCAGCAGCCGCTGAACAACGTCGCGCGCGTCGCCGTCCAGGCGATGGCCGGCATCTTCGGGGGGCTGCAGTCCCTGCACACCGACTCGTACGACGAGGCGCTGTCGACCCCGACCGATGCCGGCGCGCGAATCGCGGTCGCGACCCAGAACATCCTGCGCGAGGAGGCGCATCTCACCGACGTGATCGACCCGCTCGGCGGCAGCTTCTACGTGGAGCGGCTCACCGACCAGATGGAGGCCGAGTGTCTTCGGATCATGCGCATCGTCGAGGACGCGGGCGGGATGTACCGCGCCGTCGAGTCGGGGCTGGTGCAGAGCATGATCGGCGAGTCCGCGCGGCGATTCCAGGCCGGCGTCGATGAGGGGCGGCAGACGATCGTCGGCGTGAACCGCTACCAGGTCGAGGAGGAGGCGGGCGACCGCCGCCCGCTTGCGCGGCCGGACCCCGCGATCATGCGCGCGCACATCGCGTCGTTCAAGGCGTGGAAGGCCGCCCGCTCGCAGGCCGCCGTCGGGCGCGCGCTCGACGCGCTCGCGGCCGCAGCGCAGGACCGGACAGCCGAACGTCTTCGCGCAGGTGGTCGCCGCGGCCGAGGCCGGCTGCACCCACGGCGAGATCTGCGCCCGGCTCCGCCGCGAGCTCGGGTTCGGCCACGTGCAAGCGATCGTCTGAACATGGGCAGGCAGTTCGAGACCGCCCGCGGCACGGTCTATCCGTGGCAGCTCGATCACGTGGGCCACATGAACGTGCAGTTCTACATCGCCCGTTTCGACGAGGCAAGCTGGCAGCTGCTTGCGAACTTCGGCCTCACCGGCTCGTTCCTGCGCGACAACCACCGCGGGATGGCGGCGCTCGAGCAGCACACCTACTACAAGCGCGAGCTCATGGGGGGTGCCCTGATCCGGATCGCCTCCGAGCTGGAGGAGGTGAAGCCGAAGGTGGTGCGCTTCACGCACCGGATGTACGACGTCGATACCGGCGAGGAAGTCGCCTCGACCACGATCACGGCGGCGCATCTCGACACCGACGCGCGGCGGGCAGTGCCATTCCCCGACGACGTCGCCGCGCGGATGGCAGCGGCGATCGCATGAACGCGGCCGCGCACCCGCTCGTCGCGCCGATCGTGGCGGGCGATCGGCGCTCGATCGCGCGCGCGATCACCGCGGTCGAGAGCGAATCGGCAGCGGGCGCAGGCCTGCGTGACGCGCTCGCGACACACGTCGGCCGCGCCCACGTCGCCGGGATCACCGGCACCCCGGGCGTGGGCAAGTCGACGCTCATCGACGCCCTGATCGGGGAGTTCCTGAAGCGCGGAAAGCGCGTGGGCGTCGTCGCCGTCGACCCGTCGAGCCCGATCAGCGGCGGCGCCGTGCTCGGCGACCGGGTGCGCATGGGCAGGCACGCCGACGACGACCGGGTCTTCATCCGCTCGGTCGCATCGCGCGGGCATCTGGGCGGCGTGTCCCGGGCGACCGGCCGGATCGTCGACGTGCTCGACGCCGCCGGCTTCGACCCGATCCTCGTCGAGACCGTCGGCACCGGCCAGTCGGAAGTCGAGATCCGCGAGCTCGCCGACACGCGCATCGTGGTCTGCGCGCCCGGCCTCGGCGACGATATCCAGGCGATCAAGGCCGGCGTCCTCGAGATCGCGGACATCCTGGTCGTGAACCGCGGCGACTCGCCGCTCGCGCCCGATACCGAGCGTACCTTGCGCGAGATGCTGCGGCTGCGGCGGCACGGCGGCGGGAGGTTGCGGTGGTGCGCACGACCGCGACCACTGGCGAGGGCGTCGCAGCGCTCGCCGATGAGGTCGAAGCGCACGCGGCGTCCGCCGGGCGGGGCCGACGGCTCCGGGCGCAGGCGCCGGCGACGATCGACGACGTGGCGGCCGTCGACCGCGCGATCACGACGCGGCGCTCGGTGCGCGCCTTCCTGCCGCGGCCGGTCGCTCGCGCAACGGTCGAGCAGATCCTCGCGGTCGCGAGCCGCGCCCCGAGCGGCACGAACACGCAGCCGTGGCGGGCGTACGTCCTCGCCGGGAAACCGAAGGAGCGGCTCACGCGCGCGATCGCCGCCGCGTACGACGCCGGAGAGTCGACGCGCGAGTTCCACTATTACCCGACCAAGTGGTTCGAGCCGTATCTCGCGCGGCGCCGCAAGATCGGCTGGGACCTGTACGGCCTGCTCGGCATCGGCCGCGCGGAGAAGGAGAGGATGCACGCCCAGCACCGGCGCAACTATCTCTTTTTCGACGCGCCGGTGGGGCTCGTGTTCACGATCGACCGCGAGCTCGAGACCGGCAGCTGGCTCGACTACGGCATGTTCCTCGAGAACGTGATGATCGCCGCGCGCGCCCGCGGTCTCGACACGTGCCCGCAAGCCGCGTGGATGGAATTCCCGCGGCAGATCGCCGAAGTCCTGGGGCTGCCGGAAAACGAGCAGGTCGTGTGCGGGATGGCGCTTGGCTACGCCGATCCGGACGCGATCGAGAACCGGCTCGCCACCGAGCGGGAGCCGGTGACGGGCTTCACGAGATTCGAAGGCTTCGACGACGACGGAGACTGAGACCATGGCTAGTCGGCACGATACGAGGGGGCAAAGCCGCTCCGCGGCGCCCCCTCGTCCTCCCCGAGGTCAGGACGGCGATGCCTCGCATCGGTTTCGCTCCAGCGTGCTGCCGCTCCGCACACCCTCGATGCGCGATCGCGTGAGCCCCGAGGAATGGGACATGCGCGTGAACCTCGCGGCCTGCTATCGCCTCGTCGCGCGGTACGGCATGACCGATCTCGTCTACAACCACATCACCGCGCGCATCCCCGGGCCGGAGCATCACATCCTCATCAACGCCTACGGCATGCTGTACGAGGAGATCACCGCTTCCAGCCTGATCAAGGTCGACCTGGCGGGCAACGTGATCGCGAAGCCGGACGGGCTCGACTACTCGGTGAATGCGGCCGGCTACATCATCCACAGCGCCGTCCACGAAGCGCGCGCGGACGTCGAGTGCGTGATCCACACCCACACCCGCGCCGGCATCGCAGTGAGCGCGATGGCCGAAGGCCTGCTGCCGCTCTCGCAGACCGCGATGCGCTTCCACGGCCAGCTCGCGTATCACGACTACGAGGGGCCGGCGTTCAACCGCGGCGAGAAGGAGCGCCTCGTGCGCGACCTCGGGCGTCGGAACGCGATGATCCTGCACAACCATGGCCTCCTCGCCTGCGGCCCGAGCATCCCGCAGGCGTTCAACCTCATCTACTGGCTCGAGAACGCCTGCCGGATCCAGGTCGACGTTCTCGCCTGCAACCGACCGCTGCACCGGGCGCCGGACGACGTGATCGAGAGCACCGCGGAAGCGCTCTCCGGCGCGGAGATCACGCTCGACAACGAGGGCGACACGAACCCGCATCTCAAGCGCGACGCGCAGCAGTCGGGCAGCGGCTACGGCATGCTCGAATGGCCGGCGTTGCTGCGGATGCTCGACCGCGTGGATCCGTCGTATCGCGACTGAGATGGACGCAGACCGCACCGCTGCCGCAAGAGTCGAGCGCCTCGCCGCGCGCGATCCGCTCATGCGCCTGCTCGGCATCGAGTGCGTGGACGGCGGGCCCGGGCGCGCCGCGGTCTCCCTCGCGGTCCGCGACCATCACCTGAACTTCAACGGCACCTGCCACGGCGGCGTGACGTTCGCCCTCGCCGACGCCGCGTTCGGGCTCGCCTCGAACTCGCACGGCGTGATCGCCGCCGCGATCGACGCGCACATCACCTATCAGGTGGCCGTGAAGCCCGGCGACACGCTGACCGCGACCGCGGTCGAGGCTTCGCGCACTCGCAAGCTCGGCGTCTACCGCATCGACGTGACGCGCCAGGACGGCGCGCTGGTATCGACGTTCACCGGGACGGTCTACGTCACCGACCGGCCGAACGACGAATGACCGCCTGCTAGGTCCCCCGCCGGGACATCACCACCGTGTCGCCGCGCGCCGCGTGCTACTGTGCGCGCCTGGCGGTGTTGACGTCTTGGCGCCGAAAATGAGCAAGCTCGCCCGTGCCGCGGGACTGGCCCGCTCGCTCGCGCTCTACCACGGCATCCCGTTCCGCGCGCGGCGACTCGCGCGGCTCTACGCGCCATTCCTCCAGCCCGGCGCGCTCGCGTTCGACATCGGCGCGCACGCCGGCAACCGGGTCCGCGCGTTTCGCAGCCTCGGCGCGCGCGTCGTCGCCGTCGAGCCGCAGCGCGACTTCGTGCGCCTCCTCGAAGCGCTCTGGGGGCGCGACCCGCAGGTCGTCATCGTCGCCGCGGCGGTCGGCGCCGCGCCGGGCGAGGCACGCCTCCTCGTGTCGGAGCGCACGCCCACCGTTACGACGACGTCGGCAGACTGGGCCCGGCGCGTCGGCGCCGACCCGTCGTTTCGCGGCGTGTCGTGGTCGCCGGGCGCACGCGTCCCGGTCACGACGCTCGATGCGCTGATCGCAGCGCACGGCCGGCCCGACTTCGTGAAGCTCGACGTGGAAGGTTCCGAGGCGGCGGCGCTCGCCGGGCTCTCGGCCGCGGTGCCGGCGCTCTCCTTCGAATACCTCGCCGCCGCGCGCGACGTGGCGCTCGCGTGCGTCGACCGGCTCGCGGCGCTCGGGGAGTACGAGTACAACTGGTCCGCGGGCGAGCGCCAGCGGCTCGCCGTCGCGCGCTGGCTAGAGCCCGCGGCGATCCGGGCGGCGATCCGCGGGGTGGCCGACGGCTCCGGCGATGTCTACGCCCGACTCGAAGTCTGATCCGAACGCGCGCACCAGCACGGACGTGAGCTCGTGCATTCCGCCGATCGCGGGCCGCCGCGGCGCGAGCCCCGCGGCGAAGCCGCTCGCCGCGAGCGCGTCGAGCAGCGGGCCGCGCTTCGCGATCACGTGCACCGGCACTTCCCACGACGGCCGCTCGCCGCCGACGCCGACCGGCGGCTGATGGTCGCCCAGGACGACCAGCACGAGCTCGGTATCGCGACGCTCGCGGAGATAACCGCCCAGCCACTCGAGCGCATACCCGACGGAGTCGGCGTATGCGGGATCGAGGTTCTGCCACTCGGCGCGATAGTCGCGCAGGACGCGCTCGACCTCGGGATCGTACGGTCGGTCCCCCAGCAGCCGCTGCCACTCGGCCTGGTACGGCGGCACCGGCCGGAACGGCGCGTGGCTCGTGATCGTCGGGAAGAAGACGAACACCGGGCGGCGCGAGTGCGGCGCGACCTCGATCCGGTCGAGCTTCGCGAGCGCGTACTGGTCCGGAATGCGCCACCAGCCGAACTCCGGTCCCCGATAGTCGAGCCGCGCGGCGTCGTAGATCTCGTCGAATCCGTAGAACCACGCGCCCTCGCGCCAGTCCTGGCGCAGTCCCGGCATGAGCGCGACGGTGCGATAGCCGCCGCGCGCGAACGTGCGCACCAGGGTCTCGCGCCGTTCGGTCATCAGCAGGTTGTACGCGTCGCCGTCGCGCACGTCGAGCCCGGAGAGCAGGCTCGCGTGAGCGAGCCACGAGGCGCCGCCGAAGGTCGGCGACTCGACGAAGGCCGACACGATGCCGCGGCCGGTCGCCGCGGCCGCCGCCGCGAGCGCGTCGCGTTTCGGCGCAAGCCGCGCGACGTGCTCCGGCCGGTCGTAGGTCGTCGCGCCGTACGACTCCAGGAAGATCAGGAAGACGTCCGCGCTGCCGAGGCGCTGCAGATCCGATCCGAGGAGCGGGCTGGCAGCGAGTTGCGCGTCGCCTCCCCCGAGGACGTGGGCGGCGAGCATCAACTGGCGCGCATAGCTCGCAGTGACCGGCGCGGTGAACCATCCCGGCGCGAACGGATAGGCGACGATCAGCGCAACCGCAACGGCCGCCAGCGCGCGCCGCGGCCGCGGCGCGGCGAGCGCGTCGGCGATCCGCCCCCATGCCCAGCGAACGGCGCCGAACACCACGAGCAACCCGAGCGCCACGCCCGCGCTCGCCGCCAAAAGCACCCACGCCGGCGTCGCTTCCGCGAACATCGCGACGACGCGCGGAACGTGCGGCGCGTCGTAGTAGAGGTTGATCGGCCGACCGTAGAGCTCGCGCGCCATCACCTCCGCGTAGTGCGTGAGCGCGAGGACGACGAACGCGGCCGAGATAAGCCCGAGCGCGCGGCGCGAAAGGGGACCCCAGCGCAGGATGACGATGGCGGCCAGGAGCACCGCCACGGCGAGCTCGATCGCCAGCGCCGCGCGCGGCCTGATCCACGCCGTCGGCCAGAGGTTCGCGAACGTGAGCGCGAAGTTGAGCGCCGCGAGCGCCGCGGCCAGCGCAATCCAGCGGGCGATCACTTCCGCTTCGCCTCGAACTCGACGATCAGCTCGACCGTGTCGCCGACCCAGCCGTTGGCGATGCCGTAGTTCATGCCGAAGCTGCTGCGCTTGAAGTTGCCGCGCGCGGAGACGCCCATCACGTACGCGTCGGTGCCGGGCAGCTCGTACTTCCCGCTCTTGTTCCAGGTGACGTTCAGCGTGACCGGCTGCGTCTTGCCGATCAGCTCGAGCTGGCCTTCCACCACGAACGTCCGCTCGCCGGTGCGCTTCGCGGTGGCGCCCTTGAAGACGATCTCGCGAAACTCGCCGGCGTTGAGGAAATCGGGGCTCGCCAGGTGCTGGTCGCGCTTGCGGTGGCCGGTGGACACGGTCCTGGCGTCCACGACGAGGCGCACGTCGGAGAGCGCGCCGGTGTTCTCGTCGAAGGCGTACGAGCCGCTCGAGTCGCGGAACATCCCGAGCACCTTCGCGTAGCCGAGATGGTCGACCAGGAACCCGACGCTGAAGTGCTCGGGGTCGATCTGATAGCGGGCCGGTTGCGCGTGCACGGCGGCGCTCGACAGGCAAAGCGCGAACAGCCGGAGAGCGAATCTCGTCATGGATGGGCTTCCCTGGAATGCCGGCGGAGCCAGATCACGTCGGCGGCGAAAGAGTAGCAGAGCGCGACGAGCGCAAGCGCCGCGAGGATCGCGGTCACCGGCGGCTCGAGCGCGGGGGCGAGCACGGTGACGAGCGTGGCCATCTGCACGGCGCACACCAGCTTGCGGCGGAAGCTCGGCGGCAGCGGACGGCGGAGCCAGGGCGCTGCCGCGCCGGCCGCGACGAACGCGTAGCGCATCACCCCCGACGCCAGCACCCACGCTCCGGCCTTGTCGAGCTGCCACGCGAGCGCCGACAGCGCGAGCACCAGCGCCGCGTCGGTCTCCATGTCGAACCGGGCGCCGAAATCGCTCGTCATGCCGCTCGCGCGCGCGAGCTGCCCGTCGACCGCGTCGAGCGCGGCGGCGACGATGGCGAGGGCGAACGCCAGTCGCCCGACGTCCAGTGCTCCGGCCTCGCCGATCAGCCCCGCCAGCAGCGCCGCGAAAGCCGCCCGCGCCAGCGTGACCTGGTTCGCCGGGCCGAAACGCGCGAACGGATGGTGCGCCGGCAGCTTCAGGAGCACCACGACCGCGACCGCGGCGAACACCGCGAGCACCTTCGGGATGTAGAGCGGGCCCAGCGCGAGCTCGCGCGCCACCACGGTTGCGAGCCCGGCGAGGGCGATCGCCGCGATGGCGATGCTCGGCGCTGCCGGGTGCGCAAGGCGCACCCCGTTCGAACTAGTATGCTTCGATTCCATGTCCGCGGACCACGCCCGTGCGTTCTGGATCACCGGTCTCAGCCAGGGGGAGATACGGAACGAACCGCTCGCCCGATGCGACACCGGCGAGGTACGGGTGCGCGCACTGTACAGCGCCCTGAGCCGGGGCACCGAGACCCTCGTCTTCCGGGGCGAGGTCGCCCCAGGCGAGTACGGGCGGATGCGTGCACCGTTTCAAGCCGGGGACTTCCCCGCCCCGGTCAAGTACGGCTACATCAGCGTCGGCGAGGTCGAGGAAGGGCCGGGCGCGCTCCTTGGTCGCACGGTATTCTGCCTGTATCCGCATCAGACACGCTACGTCGTGCCGGCTGCGGCCGTGCGTCCCCTTCCGGAGGGTGTGCCCCCGCAGCGCGCGGTGCTCGCCGCGAACCTCGAGACCGCGATCAACGGCCTGTGGGACGCGGACCCGCGGATCGGCGACCGGATCGCCGTGATCGGCGCCGGCGCGCTCGGCTGCCTCGCCGCCTGGCTCGCCGGGCGGGTGCCGGGCTGCGAAGTCGAGCTGGTGGACACAAACCCGCGCCGGGCGGCGGTCGCCCGCGCGCTCGGCGTCGGCTTCGTCGCGCCGGAGACCGCGCGCCGCGGAGCGGACCTGGTGATCCACGCGAGCGGCGCGCCCGAGGGTGCCGCCCTCGCCCTCGAGCTCGCCGGGTTCGAGGCGACGGTGCTCGAGCTCAGCTGGTTCGGCGCCTGCGCGGTCCCGCTCGCGCTCGGTGCGGCGTTCCACTCGCAGCGGCTCACGCTCAAGTCGTCGCAGGTCGGGAACGTCGCGGCCGCGCAGCGCGCACGCTGGACGCGCGAGCGGCGCCTCGACCTCGCTTTGCGCCTCCTCGCCGATCCCGCGCCCGACGCGCTCGTCACCGGCGAGGACCGGTTCGAGGATCTGCCGCGCGTCATGGCGCGGCTTGCCGCCGGGCCGGGCGACACGATCTGTCATCGCATCGTCTACGAATAGCTCCCATGTTCACCGTCTGTGTTCGCGACCACTTCATGATCGCGCACAGCTTCAGGGGCGCAGTGTTCGGCCCGGCGCAGCGGTTGCACGGCGCGACCTACGTCGTCGACGTGGAGCTCCGGCGCCCGGCACTCGACGCCGACGGGCTCGTGGTCGACATCGGACGCGCCGCTGCGGCACTGCGCGCCGTCCTCGACGCGCTCAACTACCGCAACCTCGACGACGAGCCGGAGCTCGCCGGCCGGAACACGACGACCGAGTTCCTGGCGCGCGTCGTCTTCGACCGCATGCACGCCGCGATCCGGGCCGGCGCGCTCGGCGAGACCGCGCGCGGCCTGGCGCGGATGAAGGTCACGCTGCACGAGTCGCACGCCGCATGGGCGTCATTCGAAGGCGAGGTGTGAAGCGTCCCGCGCTTCATTTCGTCCTCCCCGGCGATGCGGACGCCCGCACCGGCGGGTACGAGTACGGCCGACGGATGATGGACGGGTTGCGCACGCTCGGCTGGAACGTCGCGGTGCACGGGTTGCACGCGAGCTTCCCCGCGCCGACGCCGGCCGCGACTGCGCATGCGCGGACCACGCTCGCGCGCATTCCGGACGGCCGCACGGTGCTTGTAGACGGGCTCGCCTTCGGCGCGCTGCCGGAGGTCGCGGCGGCGGAGGCACGCCGGCTTCGCCTCGTCGCGCTCGTGCACCATCCGCTGGCGGCGGAGACCGGCCTCGAGCCCGCGCGCGCCGCGGCGCTGCGGGTTTCGGAGATGCGCGCGCTCGCCGCCGCCGGTAGAGTCGTCACCACCAGCGCGGCAACGGCGCGTGCACTCGCCGGCTACGGCGTCGCGAGCGAGCGGATCACGGTCGTCGAGCCAGGCACCGATCCCGTGCCCTTCGCCCGCGGCTCGGAAGGACGATCCCTCGAGCTGCTGTGCGTAGCGGCGATCGTCCCGCGCAAGGGTCACGCGGTGCTCGTCGAAGCGCTCGCGCCGCTCGTCGATCGCCCGTGGCGGCTCACCTGCGTCGGCGCTCTCGCGCGCAGCCCGGAGACGGTCGCCGCGCTCCGGCAGCAGCTCGCGCGGCTGCGCCTTGCCGACCGCGTGCGGTTCGCGGGCGAGGTCGATCGAACGCCGCTCGATCGCTACTACGATCGCGCCGACGCCTTCGTGCTCGCGACCTTCCACGAGGGCTACGGGATGGCGCTCGCCGAAGCGCTCGCGCACGGCCTGCCGGTCGTGGCGACACGCGCGGGCGCGGTCCCCGAAACAGTGCCGGCGGAGGCAGCGCTGCTCGTCCCGCCCGGGGATCCGGTCGCGCTGCGCGGTGCGCTCGCGCGGCTGCTCGACGAGCCGGCGCTACGCGCGAGCCTCGCCGCGGGCGCGCGCAGCGCGCGTGCGCGGCTCCCCACGTGGGAGGAGTCATGCGCGCGGCTCGCGAAAGCCCTCGAGGCGATCGAGCTTGAGCGGCTTCACCGCTGAGTGGCTTGCGCTGCGCGAGGCCGCCGACGCCGTGGCCCGGTCGAGGCGCTCGCCGCCGCGTTCGCGGGCAGCGTCAGGCGCGTCGTCGATCTCGCGTCGGGAACGGGAGCAAACTTTCGCTATCTCGCGCCGCGGCTCGGCGGCGCGCGACAATGGCTCGCCGTCGATCGCGATCCGCGCCTGCTCGCTGCACTCACGCCGCTGGCGGGAGCGGACGTCTCGACCTTGCGGCTCGACCTCGCGCACGGGCTCGACGACCTGCCTTTCGCCGGCTACGACCTCGTCACCGCCTCGGCGCTGCTCGACCTGGTGTCGGCACCGTGGCTGCAGCGGCTTGCCGCGCGCTGCGCGGAAGTCGGCGCCGGCGTGCTCTTCGCGCTGACCTACGACGGGCGCATCGAGTGGTCGCCGCCGGAGGACGCCGATGAGCTCGTGCGCGCGCTCATCAACCGGCATCAGCTCGGCGACAAGGGTTTCGGGCCGGCCCTCGGCCCCGGTGCGGCCGCCGCGGCCGTCGCCGCGTTCAGCGCGCGCGGCTATGAGATGGTGACCGCACCGAGCGACTGGGAGCTCGGCCCCGAGTCGGCAGCGTTGCAAGCGGCGCTCATCGACGGCTGGACCTCGGCCGCCGCCGAGGTCGCGCCCGGGAATCGGGGCGCGCTGCAAGCCTGGGCGGGACGACGCCGCGCGCACGTCGCGAACGGCGACTCGTGGCTGCGCGTGGGCCATATCGATGTCGCCGGCCGGCTTGATCGTGAAGTAGGTTAGCGTCCTCCTGACGCCGGCCGCAGATCACAATCGAACAGCACGTCCTCGCCCATGCGATGGACGCGATACGCAAGGCGCGATGCGTCGGCAAGCCGCCCGACCGGCGGCAAGCGCAGCCCGGCCAAGCCGTCGCCGAGAAGCGCCGGCGCGACCGTCACCTGCAGCCGGTCGAGCAAGCCGGCGGCGAGGAATCCCGATACTGTCATGCCGCCTCCCTCGACGAAGACGGTGCGGCAGCCGCGCCGGTGCACGAGGTCGAGGATCGCGGCGAACTCGAGGCGGCCGTCGCGCGCTGGCAGGCCGGCGATCTCCGCGCCGCCGAATCGTTCGCCGGGATTTGCGCACGCCGCGTCGCAGACGAGCAGGGTCGGCGCGACACCGTCGCTGAACAGGCGCAGGCTCGCCGGCAACCGGCGCCGCGGGTCGATCACCACCCGCAGCGGGTTGGGGCCCGGCACGAGCCGCGTCGTGAGCCGCGAATCGTCGGCCTGGACGGTGCTCGCGCCGACGACGACCGCGTCGCAAAGCGCCCGCAGGCGATGCATGTGAACGACGTTCTCGTCGCCGGTGATGAACATCGATTCGCCGTGCCGGGTCGCGATGAACCCGTCGAGGCTCTGTGCGAGATGTCCGATCGTGAGCGGCTTGCGCGGGTCCCCGCTGCAGAGCGGGAGATAGAGCGCGACGAGCGGGTCGTTTGCCGCCGCCGCTCGCACCGCGTCGTCGCTTCCGCCGCGCACCGCCGCGAGCAGCAGCGGCCAGATCCGATCGAGTTCCTGCATGGCCGGCCGGAGTATAGGGCCGCTCGCGGAAAGCCCGCTGCTAGAATCCGCGGCATGCCCGCGATCAAGTCCGCACTGAATGTCCGGTCGGAGGAGTTCCGCGCAAACGCCGCAACCATGGCCGCGCTGGTGCAGGAGCTGCGCGACAGGGTGGGCGCCGTCTCGCTCGGCGGCGACGAAGCGGCGCGCGCCAAGCACGTCGCGCGCGGCAAGCTCCTGCCGCGCGAGCGCGTCCGCCAGCTGCTCGATCCGGGGTCGCCGTTCCTCGAGCTGTCGCAGCTCGCGGCCCTCGACATGTACGACAACGAGGCGCCGTGCGCCGGCATCGTGACCGGAATCGGGCGCGTCTCGGGGCAGGAATGCCTGATCGTCGCGAACGACGCGACGGTGAAGGGCGGCACCTACTACCCGATCACCGTCAAGAAGCACGTCCGCGCGCAGGAAGTCGCGTGGCAGAACCGGCTGCCGTGCCTCTACCTCGTCGACTCGGGCGGCGCCAACCTGCCGCGGTGGGAAGACGTGTTCCCCGATCGCGACCATTTCGGCCGCATCTTCTACAACCAGGCGAACATGTCCGCCGACGGCATTCCGCAGATCGCCTGCGTGATGGGCTCCTGCACCGCCGGCGGCGCCTACGTCCCGGCGATGTCGGACGAGACGATCATCGTCAAGGGCCAGGGCACGATCTTCCTCGGCGGGCCGCCGCTCGTAAAGGCGGCGACCGGCGAGGTCGTCACGCCGGAGGAGCTCGGCGGCGCCGACGTGCACACCCGCCAGTCGGGCGTCGCCGACCACTACGCGCAGAACGACCAGCATGCGCTCGCGATCGCACGGCGCATCGTCAGGAACCTGAATCGCGGCAAGTCGCCCGGCGTCGCGCTCGCCGAGCCGCGCGAGCCGCTCTACCCGCCCGAGTCGGTCGGCGGCGTGATCCCGGCCGACGTCCGGAAGCCCTACGACGTGCGCGAGGTGATCGCGCGCGTGGTCGACGGCTCGGAGCTGGACGAGTTTAAGAGCAACTACGGCACGACGCTCGTGACGGGCTTCGCGCGCATCTGGGGCTACCCGATCGGCATCGTCGCGAACAACGGCATCCTGTTCTCGGAGTCGGCGCTGAAAGGCGCTCACTTCATCGAGCTCTGCTCGCAACGCGGGATCCCGCTCCTCTTCCTCCAGAACATCACCGGCTTCATGGTCGGGAAGAAGTACGAGGCGGCCGGCATCGCGAAGGACGGCGCGAAGCTGGTGACGGCGGTGTCCTGCGCCAGAGTGCCGAAGTTCACCGTGATCATCGGCGGCTCGTTCGGCGCCGGAAACTACGGGATGTGCGGCCGCGCCTACAACCCGCGCTTCCTGTGGATGTGGCCGAACGCGCGCATCAGCGTGATGGGCGGGCAGCAGGCGGCGAGCGTCCTCGCGACGGTGCGGCGCGACGGCATCGAAGCGAAGGGCGGCGCCTGGTCGGAGGAAGAGGAGGAGGCATTCAAGCGCCCGATCCTCGAGCAGTACGACCGCCAGGGCCATCCCTACTACGCCACTGCGCGGCTGTGGGATGACGGCGTGATCGCGCCGGAGGATACGCGGCGCGTGCTGGCGCTGGCGCTTTCGGCCGCGCTCAACGCGCCGGTCGAGCCGACGCGGTTCGGCGTGTTCAGGATGTAGGGCGATGTCGCTCCACGAAGCGAAGATCGAATGGCGCCGCCTCGACGGCGAGTTCGACTACAAGACCTACGACCGCGGCCACTGGCTCGCCTTCGGCGACGACATCCGCGTGCCGGGGACGGCGGCGCGCGGCAACATCCCGGCGACCGCGCCATGGTCGCCGGGGGTCGACCCCGAGCAGGCATTCGTCGCCGCGATCTCGAGCTGCCACATGCTCTGGTTCCTGCACCTCGCGTGCAGCGCGAAGCTCGTAGTGGATCGCTACGTCGACAACGCGGTCGGCACGCTGGGGAAGAATGCCGAGGGGAAGCTCGCGATCACTCGCGTGCAACTGCGCCCGGCCGTCACGTTCAGCGGCGCGCAGCCGGACGCCGGCAAGATCCGCGCGCTGCACGAGCAGGCGCACGAGAAGTGCTTCATCGCGAGCTCGGTGAAGACCGAGATCGCGATCGAGCCGGAGTTCGAGTGACCGCGCGCCTGCCGAAGGCCTTGCCAAGCCGCTGATGCAGGCTTCCGTTTACGAGCGCCCGGAGCACGTCGAGCTCCGCAACACGGTCGCGCGCTTCCTCGCCGAGGAGGTCGAGCCGCACGGCGAGGCATGGGAGGAGCAGGGTTTCGTCCCGCGCGAGGTGATCCGCAAGCTGGGCGGCCTCGGCCTGCTCGGCATCACCTATCCGCCCGAGTACGGCGGCACCGGCGCCGATACCGTGACCTCGGTCGTGTTCCAGGAGGCGCTCTCGCGTTCGACGTTCGGCGGCTTCGTCGTCACCGTGCTCGTGCACACGGACATGGCGTCGCCGCACCTCGTCCGCGCCGGCTCGAAGGCGCAGATCGAAAAGTATCTCCGCAAGGTGATCGCCGGCGAGCTCGTGACGGCGGTCGCGGTGAGCGAGCCCGATGCGGGCTCCGACGTCGCGGCGATCCGCACGCGAGCGCGCCGCGACGGCGGCCACTGGGTGCTGAGCGGCACGAAGATGTTCATCACGAACGGCGTGCACGGCGACCTTTACCTCGTGGCCGCGCGCACCGATGCCGAAGCGAAGGGGTCGCGGGGCATCTCGATCTTCATCGTCGAGAAGGGCACGCCGGGGTTTCGCGTCGGGCGTGCGTTGAAGAAGCAGGGCTGGCTGTGCTCGGATACGGCGGAGCTCGTGTTCGAGGATTGCCGCATTCCTGCCGGGAATCTCCTGGGCGAGGAGAACCACGGCTTCTACGCGATCATGCGCAATTTCCAGACCGAGCGGATCGCGCTGGCGGCGATGGCGGTCGGTCACTGCACGACGGCGTTGCGGCTCACCCTTGACTGGGTGACTAACCGCAAGGCCTTCGGCGCGACGCTTTTCGACATGCAGGCGATCCGCCAGCGGCTCGCGATGCTCGACGCGAAGGTCGAGGCGGCACGGCAGCTGCTCTACCACTGCGCCTGGCTCGCGGACGAGGGACGGGACGCGGTGCGAGAAGTGTCGGGCCTGAAGGCGTTGACCGGCGAGCTCGCGAACGAGGTGATGTATGCGTGCCAGCAGTTCCATGGCGGCATGGGCTACATGCGCGAGACCCCGATCGAGCGTCTGGTGCGGGATGCGCGCGTGCTGGCGATCGGCGGCGGCGCCACCGAGGTGATGCTGGAGGAGGTCGCGAAGCGCTTGGAGGTCTAGCCGCTCGAGAGGTTGACCGGGAACGAAGCGGTCAGCCACGCACCGCTGTCACACGCACAACAGAACATGCAGAGAAGCCGAACGTCCCGCAGCCGCTGCTAGCCCAACTTCCACAGTTCCGGCCGTTTTCGGCGGGAACGGCGAGTCGTCGCGTCGGCGCGACAGCGTCGGCGCAGAGTGAAACGGCGCACAGTTGAGCAGCCGATTCGCGCATTCGGCGTACCGAATCCTGCGAAAGCCGATGTAGTGGCGACCAAGTGGGTTGCCGGATCAGCGGGGCATGCTGAGAATCGGCGCACATGTACCTGCGCCACACGACGCGACGCAAGGACGGCAAGACCCACATCTATTGGCAGCTGGTGCGCTCGGTGCGCCGCGGCCGCAAGGTGGCGCAGCAGACGGTGGCGCACCTGGGCGAGCTCGATGCCGAGGGTCGCGCCCGGGCGCAAGGGCTGGCGCGCAGCATTGCCGGGGCTGACGGGGGTGGTTCGCAGCGGCATCTGTTCGACGATGCGCCCGCCGCGTCGGTGCCGGTGCAGCTTGGTAAGGTCCGTGTCGAGCGCTCGCGCAGTTTCGGCGCGGTGTGGTTGGGGTGGGTGCTGTGGCGGGCGCTCAAACTCGATGAGCTCTGCGAAGGGCTGCTGGTGCGGGGCCGCGAGGCCGTAGCGTGGGGGGAGGTCGTAGCACTCCTGGTGATCGGCCGGCTGTGCGAGCCTTCGAGCGAGTTGCACGTGGCCGAGCAGTGGTATCGGACCACGGCTCTGGAGGACCTCCTGGGGGTGCCCACCGAGCAGGTCTACGACGAGCGGCTGTACCGCACCCTCGATCGGGTGCTGCCGCACAAGCAGGCGATCGAGCAGCACCTGGTCGAGCGCCTCGGGGAGCTGTTCGACCTGGACTACGACCTGCTCCTCTACGACGTCACCAGCACCTACTTCGAGGGGATGGCCGATTCGGCGATCGCCCGGCGCGGCTATAGCCGCGACCATCGCTTCGACTGCGTGCAGGTGAACATCGCGCTGGTGGTCACCCGCGAGGGGATGCCCCTGGGCTACGAGATCTTCCGCGGCGACACCGTCGATGTGACCACGGTGAAGGAGATCGTGGAGGCGATGGAGCTGCGCTTCGGCAAGGCCCGGCGCGTGTGGGTGATGGATCGCGGGATGGTGAGCGCCGAGAACATCGCCTGGCTCAACGCGACCGGGCGGCGCTACGTGCTGGGCACGGCGCGCTCGGAACTGAAGCGTTGGTCGTGCGAGCTCGCCGAGCGCAGTGACTGGCGCCACATCCGCGAGGATGTCCAGGTGAAGCTTTGTCGCGGCCCCGATGGGGTCGAGACGTTCCTGTTGTGCCGCTCGGCCAGCCGCCTGGAGAAGGAGCGTGCGATGCACCGCCGCTTCGCGAGCCGCATCGAAGCCGGACTCGCCTCGCTCGGCCGACGCATCCAGGCGAGCACGCGGCCGCTGGATCGGGGCCCCCTGGAACGTCAGATCGGCCGACTCCTGGAGCGTCACGCTCGGGCGGCCGCCCGCTATGCGATCTCGATCGAACAGGACCCGAGTCTTGCCTCGGGGGTGCGTCTGGCGTGGCGCGCCCATCCCGAATGGGACGAGTGGGCGGCGCTGAGCGAGGGGACCTACATCCTGCGCACCAACGTGCATGACTGGACGCGCGTCCCTTGCCCGGACGCGAAACCCTTGGGTACGATCCGGCGAAAGACCGCGGTTCCCTGCTGCATCAACAACCTGTCACAAAAGGAAGGAAGCTTCATGCACCCTGCAGTTATCCGCGGGCTGGTGCTCGCGCTGCTCGCCGTTGCGAGTCCGGCCCTCGCGCACGACGACGACATCCGCTTCGTTCCGTCCACCCTCAAGTGCAAGCCGTACGACGGTAGGAGCGACGACCTGTTGACCGCGGGTCTCGGCAAGACCGGCCTGCAAAATGCGACGCCTCCGACGGTCACTCTGCCCGCGCCGGCCCCGGAGGAACTGCGCCGGCTTGCGATTTACGTCAACTACCGCGCGCTCGCCGACATGAGTACCGACGGCGGCTACGGCAGACTCTACGGGCCGAACATCGATCTCAAAGGCAACGACACGCTCGGCGAAGGCAAGATCGCAGGCGTGGAGTGCATCGCCTACGCCGACGACGGCACTGGCCGCAAGAACGTCACGATGATGGTGCAGATCCCGGAGAGCTTCGCCGTCGACAAGGCCTGCATCGTCGCGGCGCCGTCATCCGGCTCGCGCGGCGTCTACGGCGCCATCGGCACGACTGGCGAATGGGGCCTGAAGCGCGGCTGCGCGGTCGCCTACACCGACAAGGGCACCGGCAACGGCGCGCACGACCTGCAGAACGACAAAGTCACCCTCATCGACGGCCTGCTTGCAGACGCGGCCACCGCCGGCGACGCCTCGCACTTCACGGCGCGTCTCAGCGCTGCTGAGCGCGCGGCATTCAATGCCGCAACGCCGAACCGGTTCGCATACAAGCACGCCCATTCGGAACAGAATCCCGAAAAGGACTGGGGCGAGCACGTGCTCGAGTCGATCCGCTTCGCGTTCCACCTCCTGAAAGAGCGTCACCCCAAGATCACCCAGCGCAACACCATCGTCATCGCCAACAGCGTGTCGAACGGCGGCGGCGCCTCGATTGCCGCGGCCGAGCGCGACCGGCATGGCCTGATCGACGCGGTGGTGGTGTCGGAGCCGCAGGTGCAGCCGCGGTTCAACCCTCATCTCACGATCAAGCGCGGCGACAAGGTCATCGCCAACCCCGGCAAGGGTCTCTACGACTACATCACGCTGGCGAACCTCTACCAGCCCTGCGCGGCGTTGGCGCCCGAGAACACCGGCGCGCCGGCCGGCTTCTTCGTCGTCGCGGCCCGCGCGCAGGCCCGCTGCGTGGCGCTGCACGCGAGCGGCCTGCTCAAGACGACGACGCTGACCGAGCAGGCGGTCGAGGCGCAGGCGATCCTGAACGACAACGGCTGGGAGCCGGAAAGCAACATCCTCGGCCCCTCCCACTACGGCTTCCAGATCGCGCCCGCGGTCGCGGTGACCTACGCCAACGCGTACGGCCGCTTCCGGGTCCTGAACAACGTCTGCGGATCCAGCATGGGCGGCACCGATGCGACCGGGGCACCCGCTGCCTTAGCCGCCACGGTCATGGCGCAGATCTTCGGCACCGGCAACGGGATTCCGCCGACCGTGGGCATCAACCTGATCAACAACAACTCGGCGGGCGGTCCGCTGAACGACCCCGTCTCGCTTTCGCCGAAGGGCGTGCAGGACTACAACTTCGACGGCGCGCATTGTCTGCGCAAGCTCTTCTTCTTCACCGGCCATAGTGTGGACACGCTGCGGGTGCGGTTCGGGATCGCGCAAGTCAAGCAGGGCGGGAACCTGCACGGCAAACCCGCGATCATCGTCCATGGCCGGGCCGACAACCTCGTCCCGGTCAGCCATTCATCCCGCCCGTACTACGGTCTGAACAAGATGGTGGAAGGGCGCCACGGCAATCTGCGCTACTACGAGGTCACGAACGCGCAGCACTTCGAGGCATTCATCAACCCGTTCCTCGTCCCACCGAAACCGCTGCTGGCCGGCTACGACACGCGCTTCATTCCCTTGCACGTGTACGGGATCCAGGCGCTCAACCTGATGTACGACCACTTGAAGAACGGGACGAAGTTGCCGCCGAGCCAGGTCGTGCGCACGATCCCGCGCGGCGGCACACCGGGCGCGGCGCCCGCGATCACGGCCGCTAACGTGCCGCAGATCGCACAGCATCCCGCGGGAGGTAACCGCATCAGGTTCCGCAACAACACGGTGCACGTTCCCGACTGACGGCAGACGCCTTTCGGGCCACCGCCCGCGGCGCAATACCGCGGGCGAGCCGCGGCTTCACTTCGCCGCGCTCGGCGCGTTGGGCAGGGTGGTGAACGGAGACGGCGCGCCGGCCTTACCCGGGGCCAGCGCCGCGGGCGCGCCCGGCACGGTGGGTGCTTGAGGCTTCGCTGACGGCGCGCCGTCCGCTGCCGCGACGAATTGCCACTCCGAGTACGCCGCAACGCCGGCGAACGCCTCGTATTCCTTCGGAAAGTTGGCGGTCTTCAGCGGTCGCGCCGTCGACGTGCTGTGTACCCCCACGATCCCGCCGCCCGGACCGCGCACCAGCCCCCAGTCGGCGCGGCCGGTCATCGGGTCGGGATACACCCGCCGCAGATAACGCCGGCGGTTCGGATAGCGGCTGTCGGAGAGGAGCGCTTCCAGCGTCTGCGGGTATTGCGGCGCACCCGGCGAGCTCGCGCGGTACACCGCGATCGCGCGGGCGATCTGGTCGCCTACGAACAGCAGCTCGGCCTCCTTGTCGCGCTTCGCCGCTGTGCTCGCGAGCTCGCCGACCGCCGCCAGCCCGACACCCGTGAGGGCGACGGCGAACAGCAGCCAGACATACGTGAAACCGGCGCTCGGCGGGATGCGCCGCGCACCATTCGGGTTTCGGCGAGGCACGTCCGTTTTCACGGCCACAAGTGTAACGCCGACCCGCCGTTCATCACCGGCCCACGATGAGCCCACTGCCAAAAAGTGGTACCAGGAGTGGGCGGTGCCTTGGCGCGCTCCGCAGTTTCGATGCAGCGCATCACGCGGAATCGTCTTGACCGCGAATCGCACGCGACCTATCGTAACCGCGGCGGCGAACCGCGCCTGCGGCGTCGCTCAACCAAAGAACAACACGACAACAATCCGGCAATGACCCGTTCGCAGGTCCGGCTACGCCGGCCGCGAGGAAATTTCGTGTGCAAGAAGCCGAGCGCCACCAAAAAAGGAGGGTAGTCATGAACCGCGATCCGAGCAGCACGATTCCCGATGTCTCACGTCGCCGACTCCTGGGAGCGACTGACTTCCATGTCTCCTCGTCCGAGCCATCGGGCGATTATCAATAGAGGAGGAAAGACATGTGCAAGCTGTGCGATGAAGGAAAGCCCCAAGACCATACCGGTTCGCCACTCGGTCGTCGCGATTTCCTGAAGGCTTCGGCGGCGACCGCAGTTGCCGCTACAGGGATGAATTTTCTCAACGCGCCCGCTGCCGCAGCGCGCGACGACGACGACGACCATCCGAGGGACAGCGGCCGGCCGGGACGGCGCTATGTCATTCGCGGCGGCCACGTCATGTCGATGGACCCGAAGGTGGGGGATTTCGTGCGGGGCGACGTGCTGGTCGAGGGCAAGAAGATCCTTGCCGTCGGACCGAACCTGCACGCGGGCGACGCGGGGGAGATCGACGCCCGCGGCAGGATCGTCATGCCCGGCTTCATCGATACCCACCATCACCTGTTCGAGACCGCGCTGCGAAGCTACCTCGCCCACGGGGTACTTCTGCCCGATGGAACACCGGGCGCGGTGATCAATTACTTCGATTACATTCTCCAGAAATTCGCGCCCGTGTACCGGCCGCAGGACGTCTACATAAGCGAGCTATTCGGCGGGCTGGCGCAACTCGCCGGCGGCGTCACGACGTGCCACGACGTCTCGCAGATCCATCACTCGCCCCAACACTCCGACGCCGCCATCCAGGCCCTCTTTGATACCGGGCGCCGCGCCGCGTTCGGCTATTTCGAGAGCGCGGGTCCCAAACCCAATCCCGATAGCCAATATCCAAAGGACGCGCTTCCGCATCAAGCAGAAGTGGTTCTCCTCGAGCAACCAGCTCGTCCACATGATCATGGGCGGCGAGGTCTACCTGGGGGTACCGACTTATACACAGGCCTGGCAGATCGGGCGCCGGCTCGATCTCCAGATCGCGGCGCACATCCTCTCGCCGTTCGGGATCCGCCCGATTTTGGACGATCTCGCTGCGGGCACGGGCGGCGACAACAACAACATCGGCCTCGACGACGACAACCTGTTCATCCACATGACCGGGATGTCCGACTTTGGCTGGCAGAAGGTCAAAGAGAAGGGCGTGCAGGTCTCGCTCAGCTTCCCGATCGAAATGAACATGCGCCATGGCATGCCGCCCATCCTCAAAATGCAGGAGCTGGGCATGGAGCCGTCCCTGAGCTCGGACGTCGAGGTCACAATGACGGCGGACTTCTTTACCCAGATGCGCTCCGCGATGACCATGCAGCGGATGATCGTGAACCAGATGATCCTCGCGCAAGGAAACTTCACGCCCCCCAACCAGTGGCCGACGCCGACCGCCGACAAGCCGCCGCTTCTCAATGTGCGCGATGTGCTGCGATTCGCCACCATCAACGGTGCGAAACACCTGAGGCTGGACGGCAAGACCGGCTCGCTCACGCCGGGCAAGGAGGCCGACATCATCATCCTCAACGCGACCGCGCCTAACGTGGCACCGCTCAACAACGTTCCCGGGGCAGTCGTATCGCTGATGGACACCAGCAACGTCGAAACCGTGATCGTCGCCGGCAAGGTGCGGAAGTGGAAGGGGCAGCTGCTCGATGTCGATATGCGCCACCTGCGCCGGCACCTCGCGCGTTCGCGCGACTTCCTCTTCGATGCGGCGGGTATTCCGCAGAACCTGTTCCACCCCAACTGAAGCGAACTCTTGCAGCAGGCCCGCGGGCGGCACCAGCCGCCCGCAGCCGCCACCGCGTCTTCCGTCGCGCCGAGCGGGCGCGGGAGAAGCCCGCCGGGGTAAGAGGGTTCGTCACCCCGGCAAAGCCCGGGTCCGGAGCTGCGCATCTTGCGCGATCACGCAGTTCTGGGCTCCGGCTTTCGCCGGAATGACGGTTCCTGGCGCGAGCGCAAGCCCGAGCAGCATCAACCCCAGCGCGGCCACCCAACTCCCCAGCACGCGGACGACGATTCGTCCTCGCGGACCACCGAGTATCGCGGCGAGCAGCGTGCCGATAGCGACGATCACCGCCGTTGCCACGACCGTCCCGGACACCGACATGGCGGCGCGCGGACCGGCAGCGATCTCCAGTCCGTTCGCGAGCCCGTGCAGGAGGCCGAGGACGCCGCTCGCCAAGGCGGCAAGCCAGACGGGTAGCTGCCTGCCGACGGCGACGAGAACGCCGGTGGCGAGCAGGCTCGCCGAGATGAGGAGCCTTTCGCCGGACCCCAGGCCGCCAAAGGCGGCGAACGCCAGTGGTGCCGCGATGCCGCACAGGAGCGCGAGCCCGAATGCGACGAGACCCGTCGTCCGAATCCGCACCGCCTGCTGCCCCGCGAGCAGCCCGACGGCGAAGAAGGCCGCGACATGATCGATCTCGGTGGAAACGTGGAGCGCAGGCCCGACGAACGCGCCGTACTGCGCGCCCAGGTCGTGTGCGAGCGCTGGCGCAGGCGCAGCGAGAAGGGGGACGGACCCGCGTCGCATCAGCCCGCGGCGGCGAGCAGGCCAGCCAATGAATGACCCGCGGCAGCGGCAATCGCAACGCCGCCTGCGCGGACTGCAATCCCGCCCGCGGGCCATCGCACCATCAGCCCGATGAGGATCCCGCACAGGTGGAGCGCTCCCGTCGCAAGCACGAATCCGCCGCCGAACGCGACGGGCGCACCGCTGAGCGGCATCGCAGTCCCGTGTGCGTGCCCGTGAAAGAGCCCGAACGCCGCGACGACGATCGCCGCGACCCATAGCGGCGTCCGCGCCGCGCAGGCCACGAAGCACCCGAGAACGACACCGGAGAAGGCCACCCCGGCATCGACAGCGGGAAACGGCACGCCGAGCACGCCGAGAAACCCGCCCGCGGCCATGACGAGCGGAAACGCGATCGGCAGCAGCCAGATCGCGGGGGCGCCGAGCTGCGCACCCCACAGCCCGACCGCAATCATCGCCACCAGGTGATCGAGCCCGGTCACCGGATGAAGGAAGCCATCCGCGAACCCGCCGCCCATCGTTCCGTGACCGGCATGCGCCGCCGCGCGCTCGGCCCATGCGGCGACCAGCGCGAACAGGCCGCCGATCTGCGCGCAACGGAAGGCGCTCGGCATCAGAATAGCGCCGAGAGAGTCAAGATCAATCGGTAGCGCTCCTTCCCTTCGGCGCCCTGCTGCAGGGCCTCCTCGTTGAGCTTGGTCCATATCGGCGTCTTCACGCCGAAAGCCACGCTGTACCGCTGCCAGTAGAGGCGCACACCCGGCAGGACATAGAACATGTCGCCGCCGGTGGCGACATCGCCCTCCCCGTTCGTCCGATCGCGGCCGAGGTGGAGATACTGCCCTTCGACGCTGAGATCGACCCGAAGCTTGCGCTCGACATCGGTATACGTCCGATAGATCAGCGTGCCGTTGGCGCGAAACTCGGAACCGAACTGCACGCGGTTGCCGTCGTCGTAGGTGTAGGGCCGGAACCCGAGCGTTGACAGCTCCAGGTTGAACGTCCAGCGCGGCATGAACAGTTTGGTCGCGGTCACGCCGATGTTGTAGGAAGGCCTGCCGAAGCCGGTCGACTTCCCCGGGTCGATGTTGCCGTTCGGATCGCGCAGGTTCGGATTACCGGTCGGCAGCGAAAACCCGCCGAAGAGCGTGAAATGCCAGTCCTCGAGATCGTCGAGGGTCTCGTTCTCCGGGATGAGCTTCAGCCGGCCGTTGTCGTACGTGAATCCAAGCTGGCCGTACACCGACATGTCGGCGAAGCCGTTGGTGGTAAACCCGCCCGGCTCGTCGACCTTACTGTGATACGGCAAGAACACGTAGCCGGACAACCACGAGGTGAAGCCGTAGCCGAGCCCCGCGATCCAGAAGTTCGCGTGGTCGCTCTCGGGGTTTCCGGGATCAGGGTCGAAGGTCTTGTACTTCGCGTGGTCGAGCTTCAGGTAGCCGAGCACGGTGCCGCTGGGCAGCGTCGCCGATGTGGCCGACTCGATCGGCGCACCCGGCCCGTCAAGTGCGGCGGCGCCCACGCCCGCGACGCCGTGATGTGCGAAAGCGCCAGGGCAAACAAGGGTGAGCGCGAGGATTGCGACCGGTCTCACTTAGGAAGCTCGAACTGAAGGATGGTGCCGCGCACAACCCTGTCGGCCTGCGGGTCCCGCGCCGTCTCCTCGAAGCTCGCCGAGAGCATCTGTACGCCCCCGTGCCGAATCCGGATGTTCGCCTGCCCGTCCGCGCCGGTGACGCCGCGCGCATCGCCATCGTAGGCGAGCGCCACGCCGCGCCGCGGCTTGTCCGCGCCAGGTTGCAGCCACACGGAGCTTGTCGCCGGGCTTGAGCGCGAGCGGGTTCTCGAGCGGCACCAGCTCGAACCCCTCCGAGATCGGCTGCGCGGCGCGGGGCGTCCACGCGTCGATGCGCTTGACCGCCTCCTCGGAAAGCCAGCCGCGCAAGGCGCCGCGCACCTCGGTCTTGGGCTTCTGAAGCGTCTCGGTGAGCGTTTGCGTCCAGTAACCGGAAGACGCGTCGAACAGCACCGCGGCGCATCCCGCCGACACGCGCACCGGATACGTCCGACTCGGTTCGGGAGCGGCGATATCGCCCTCGGGCCGCAGACACGCGACGCGCTTCACGATCGCCGGGTCGTATGGAATGCGGTCTTCCCCCTTGGTGCGCGGAATGGACGTGCCCCTGATAAAGGGCGTAGCCCTCGCCGCTGCGCTCGATCCAGTAGTCGTGCGCCGCGGCCGGCGCACAGAGCAGTGCGAGCCCCGCGGCAAGGAAGGCACAAGCGTGGACGTTCGCGCGCACGAGGCTCCAGTCTAGACGGTGCCGACGCGACTGACGAACCAGCCGACACCCGCCGCGAGCACGGCGAACGACGCCACGCGCACGGCAGGACCGGACCACGCGAAGCGCGCGGCGAAGACCAGCAAAGGCACGAGCGCGCAGACGAGCAGCACCTGGAACGCCTCGATGCCGAGGTTGAAGCTCGCCAGACCGAGCAGCCAATCGCCGCGAGCCCCCGGCTGGGCGGCGAGCGACTCCGCCAGCGCGCCCGCGAAACCGAAGCCGTGCACCAGCCCGAAGCCGAACGCGAGCCACGCCGAATGCCGGCACTCGCGCCAGACGAGGCTCACCAATCCGACATAAGCGATGCTCAGCGCGATCGCCGGTTCGACGAGCGATCCGGGCGGCGTCACCCAGCCGTTCGCTGCCAGCGCGAGCGTCAGGCTATGCGCAAGCGTGAACGCGGTGACCACCTTGACGAGGTGCGTCAGCGACTGGCGCAGCAGCAGCAAGCCGAGCAGAAACACGAGGTGATCCCAGCCGGTGGCGATGTGATGCACGCCCAGTTTGAAAAACGCCCAGGCGTTGCCCCAGGCAGAGGCTGCGTGCACGGATGCGGAACCCTGCTCGAGCCGCGGTTCGTGCGTTCGACGAGCGCTCACCGTGAACGGGCCTCGCGGACGCGCCTGACCCGGACTCAAATACCAGCTCGGCCGTCGCGCTGAGCTCGTTGGGGAACTCCGTTGCCGGCGATTGCGGGAACTCGGTCAGGCCGCGGCTGCGGTCGGCTTGCGGGACGCTCGCGCGATCGATCCGGGCGCCGCCCGAGGCTTCGATGTAGATCTCCTTCCAGCCGATCTGCGCCGGCCGATGCCGGTCGCGGTAGAGCAAGCTCGCGATCGGCCGGTCGAGAGGCGCGGCGAAAAACGCTTCCAGCCGCAGCGTAGAGAGCCCCGCGGCGCCCGGCACGAGCGTCCAGCGCGGATCACGCAGCGCCACGGGGCGCTCGGCGCCGTCGAGCTCCAGCACGAGGTCGCGCCCGACCTCCGCGGCCCAGCGTGCGGCGTGCGCCGCCCATTCCGCCGCCGAGACCGCGCCGTCCCGGTTCGAATCGGCTTCCTGCTGCTGGACCAGCGTCGGGATCTCCGCCATGTCGACGAGATAGCGCAAGTCCACCCGATCCGGCGTTACCCGGAGCGCCGCTTGCCGGTTGACGGTTGCGTTGCCGAGCGGATGCGCGCCGGCCGTCGCGACGCAGGCGAGCACGAGCGCGAAGGTAAGGAAGGCGCGCGTCATCGCGAGGCCGCCGCGCGGAGGATCGCGTCCGCGCGCTCGCGGAGCCGAGGATCGGGGGTATTCAGCCGCAGGGACTGCTTCGCATGCGCCGCAGCCTCGGCGAGATTCCCCGCACGAAACAGGACCCACGCGAGCGCCGCATGGCTGTAGAGGTCCGGGCGCGCGGCAAGCTCGGCCCGGGCCAGGCGTTCCGCGAGCTTGCGCGTCTCGGGAAACTCGCAATAGAACTCGGCGAACAGCCGCCGATAGAGGCCCGCCTCGTCGAGCCGGCCCATCCCCTGCAGGAGCGCGGCCTGTCGCTTGGCCTCGGCCGGATCGCCCGCGCGCCGCGCCGTCTGCCACGCGGCGAACGCATGCTCGGGCGTCGGTTGCTCGATCATCGCCTGACGCAAATGCTCGAGCGCCTCGCGATGCCTGCCCTCTGCCTCGTAGATCCGCGCCTCCTGCGCCAGCGCCTGCGGCCACGCCGGATACCAGGTGAGCACCTCCCGCACGATTGCGCCCGCCGACTCCGTCTCGCCGCGATGCAGATGCAGCTCGGCGAGCTGCAGCAGCACCCAGGCGACCGGCTCGGACCGCGGCGCGCCGGCTGCGGCGGCTTGCTTCATCAGCTCGATCGCGCCATCCAGGTCGCCGTGCAGATAGCGGAGATGCGCCGCGCGCGACCATGCCGCGAGCCCCGGAAAGCGGTCGAGCAGCTGCTGGGTCACATCGACCGCTTCGGCATACCTGCCCAGCTCCACCAGGGCGTCGGCGATCAGCCCGAGCGTCACCGCGTCGCGCGCGCCCAGACGCTCGGCCTCGCGCGCGGAGGCGAGCGCGTCGGAGAAGCGATGGCCGGCGAGCTCGCTCCAGGCCTTGAGGGTCCAGGTGCGCGGCGCGTGCGGCGCGCGCCGAAGCGCCTGCTTGACCAACGCCTCGGCCTGCGCGGCGAGCCGCGGATCGGGATCGGTCCTCGCCCGCAGCAGGAGCTTCTCCGCAGCCGCATGCACGCCGGCCCGATCGTCGGGGAGCGCGCGGTACCGGGCCTGGACTTGATCGGCCGGCACGCCGGCGGCCTCGCGCGCAAGGACGCTCGCCGCGGGATGCATCGCGACGAGCGCCGCGACGAGCGCGGCGTATCGGCCCTGCCTCGAGATGCGACTTACCATCTCCGGCTGTCTGGCGCCCCTGCTCCGCCAGCGAGCAGGGGCGCGCCGCCCTCAGTCGACGCCGACGCGACCCGAGTACGGGGTCGGCAGGAACGGGAACGTCTTGCGGATGCCGTTCGCCGTCAGGTCGGGACCGCGGAGCGCCCTTGAGGAAGTTCACCCCGTCGCCCGCCCGCGTCGTCGATGTAGTTGTTGCCGCCGACGACGCGAATGGCGATGTCCGTCACGTCGTCGTTGGGCCTGCGGCCGTTCGGCCAGCCGGCCGGATCGTTGCCGAGCACCGACCCCAGCCGGCTCTGCTTCTCGGGCGCGGTCGGAGGCTTGCTCATGTCGAGCCGCAGCAGCTCGGCGCAGGGCTGGCCGCAACGGTCCCCGTTCAGCGATTGCCCCGCGTACTTGAGCAGGACGGTGATCAGGTCGGTGCGGTTCTCCTTCGGCGAATCGTCGAACGGCACGACCGGCACCCCGTACACGAGCTCGAGCGCGGTCGCGATCACCGGGTTCTTGTAGAAGTCCTGGAACTGGGCCTCGTCCTCGGGGTCGGTCGCGTTCCACTTGTCCTTCTGCGGGGTGTTGATGATCAGCTCGTTCACGAGCGGATTGCCCATGCGCGCGACCTGCACGCAGCGGTCCCGTCGTCGTCGGTCTTGCCGTTGTCGTGGAGCACCCGGATCTTCTGCCGGCTCGTGCTCGCATAGACGCCGATCACCGGGTTCTTGGTCGCTCTTGGTCGCACCGCGGGTCTTGTCGTCGCCGATGAGGCACTTGATCGGCACCTCGATCGCGATGGTGTTGATGTTGGTCTTGGCGAAGCGGTTGTTGCCGAACGGGTTGACGTTGTCGACGTCCTCGGCCGCGCTGAGCAGCGGCAGGTAGCGGCGCAGGTTCAAGGTGTCGAACACCGCGCCGAGGTCGATGTAGAACGTCTCCGCGCGCTGCCCGGCGAACACCCGCACTTCCTCGGTGCCAGTCGGCGCACCGCGCCGGCTCCCGATAGATGCCCTGGGCCGCGAGGCTCTCGTAGTTCGGCATCGTCGCCGAACCGACGTTGGACGGCACGGCGACGAGCGTTTGCCCATCGAAGAGCTCGGTGTGCCGGTGCCCGCGAATCTCGGTCACGGTGTAGGTCTGGCGCCGGGTCAAGCCCTCGGAGCCCGGGCCGTCCAGTGCCATGATGCCTTGCAACGCCGGGTTCGCGATGTGCGGGTTGCCGAGGTACGGCACCGGCGAGGTCAGGCCGCCGCGGCCGCCGACCGGGCCGGTTCCGCGGTCTTGAAGCGGAACTCGTAGACGACGTCGTCCGCCTTGCCGTCCTTGTCGTTGTCGATGTTGATGCGATACACCACGTCGTCGCCGAAGTTGAAGTAGTTCGGGCCGTCCGCGGGGTTCTGCCCCGGGATGACGTTCATGATGAACGTCACCCGCCGGTTGGCAGGCATCCGGTCGAGGTTCGCCTTGTCGTAGCTCACGAAAGCGTAGACGTCCGTGATGTCGGCGTTCGGATCGCCGGCGATCAGCGGCGCTTCGCGATGGCTGGCGGCGAGGATCGCGCCGGTTGCAGTCAGACCCACGGCAGCCAGAGCCGCCGCGATCAACCGTTGTTTGTGACGCATGATGGGCCTCCTGTGCAGGTGCTGCGGTCGACGAGCGGAGGCAGCAGACGAACGCCGACAGCAGCCGCGACGCGCACCTGGACACCGACTACCCAGTCTTCAAGCGAAACGGAGAACCGTGTTCGCTTTCCTGCTCCAGCCCTTCCGGGACTGATTACGCGCGTGTCGGGATTCTGGATGCGCGCATTGCGCGGGTCGCGTCGGCGGGGCGCAGAGCTCGTCGCGGGCGGGAGGCGGATTTCTACCGGTTTGCTCGATGAAACACCGGCAACTGGAGCATCCAACTCTGGAGATGCGACGTATCGTCTTTTTTGCCCGCACCGGGCAGGCCGTGACCGGTGCCAGTCTTCCCGATCACAGGTTCTCGAACGGCTTCCCGTCGCTCGCGTTGCCCTTCGCGCCGCTCTTCACGTCGTACACCGTCCCTTGCGCCAGCGCGGCCGGGACCGGCACGATCACCCAGGTCTCCGCGGTCTCGGTGATCGGGTCGACGGGAATCGTCCGGATGTAGCGCTTCTCGACCAGGTCCTCGAGCTTCTCCGGATAGCGGCCATTGTCGGCGTAGAACTTGTCGATCGCATCGCGCATGACGTTCAGCGACTGGCGCAAGGTCACTTCCTTCGACTTCTCCACGCTGCCGAAGTAGCGGGGCAGCGCGATCGTCAGCAGGGTCGCGATGATCGCCATCACGACCAGCAGTTCGATAAGCGTGAATCCGCTGCGCCGCACGGCCGCCGTCACCATTGCCGGTACGGAACGCCGTTGATCCCGACGCCGTCGGCGAGCGAGTACACGTCGAACACGTCCTTGCCCGGCGCCGGGCTCTCGTGCGAGGACTCGTAGGAGCGCTTGCCCCAGGTCTCCGCGGCCCGAACCGCGGGATCGCCGTGGAACGGATCGCGCGGCACCCGGCGCAGGAAGTACAGCCGCGCGCGCTTGTTGGGATCGTTGCCGTCGATGACGCCCTCGACCAGGATGTCGAGCGACGGCGGGTAGCCGGACTCGTCGGCCTTCTTCTGGACCCGGCCTTCGTCGGTTGCCCGCTTGTACTCGTCGAGCGCGGTCCGGATCTGACGCAGCGCCGCGCGCAGCTCCTGCTCCTTCATCCGCTTCGCCGTGAGCTCGACGAGCGGGAAGGCGGCGGCGGCCAGAATGCCGATGATCGCGACGGTGATCACCAGCTCGATAAAGGTGAAGCCGCGCCCGCGCGTCATCGCGCTCCCTGTGCGCCCACGATCGACACGGTGAGATCGCCCGGGACAGTCACGTTCAACTGTGCGCCGGCAGCGTCCGTCGCGGTCAGGCTTTCGACACGGATCGTCGCGGTGGTCGGCGCTTTGGCGACCACGCGAAAACGCACCGGGGTCGCCGCCGGCGGCGCGCCGGCGACGGCGGGCGCGGCCACGGCTACGATCGCCCGCCCGGGATCCTGCGGCGGCGGGGCACCGGGCGGCGCGGCCGGTGCGGGGGAGGTCGGCTGTCCGCCGATGGCGTTCAGCACCGCCGGGTCATAGGCGAGCTCGAGCGTCGCGTTGGCACCTTGGTTGCGCGCGGGCAGACTGATGCTCACGACGAACTCCTGCCCGATCGCAGCCTGCTGGGGGCCGACCAGGGTGGCCTCGATGGTCTCCGACGATGCCGCAGCCGGCGCGCGCGGCGCCGGCGCAATGCCGGCGACCGGCGGCGCGGCGGGTTTCGGCGCCGCCGCGCCCGCGGTCGGTGCGATGGTCAGCGAACCCGGCGGCGTCGCGGCGAGCCGCAGCGGCGATGAGCCGGGCGCGGCGTCGGTGCCGGAGGAAAACTGCGCGGCGACGGTGTCGGGGCGGCTGAGGTTGCGGACGACGCGCGGCGTGAGCAACATGATGATCTCGGTCTTGGTGCGCTGGTCCGAGTTGCTGGAGAAGAGCCGGCCGATGGTCGGCAGGTCGCCGAGATAGGGCACCTTGTTCGCCGCGCGGCGGTCCTCGTCGCTGATCAGCCCGGCCAGCACCTGCGTCTCGCCGTCGCGCAGGCGCAGCGTGGTGGCGGTCTGCCGCGTGCCGAGCCGGTACGCCACCGTACCCGATATGTTCAGCTGCTCGAGGATGTTCGAGACCTCGAGCTGCATCTTGATCGCGACCTCGTCGTCGAGAAAGACGTTCGGCTCGACGTCGAGCTTCAGGCCGACGTCGAGGTAGTTGACCGCGGAGGACACGCCGACGTTCGCGGTCGAGGTGGTCGTGATCACCGGCACCTTCTCGCCGATGTGGATCTTGGCCTTGTCGCGGTTCTTGACCCGGATCCGCGGGTTGGCGAGCAGGTTCACGTTGCCGTCGATCTGGCGCAGGTTGAGGATGAACACCGGGTTGGCGACGAAGAAGGTCCAGTTGCCCGGCTTCCAATCCGTGAACGGCGGAGGCGTCGGCTGAGTCGTGGTGATCGTGGTCGAGGTGTTGGTGGTCGTCGAGGTGTCGAGGCCGGGGGAAAGGATCCCGTAGTTGATCCGCTCGGGATATTTGATGCCGAACTCGCGGACCAGGCTCGAGGCCACCTCGAGCACCTCGACCTCGAGCATGACCTCCGGCTCGTTGAGGTCCTGCGTCGCGACGAGCTGCTCGGCGTAGCGCACCGCGTCCGCCGTGTCTTTCATCACGACGAGGTTGAGCTTCTCGTCGATGTAGAGGTCGCGGGTCTTCACCAGCGCGCGGATCATGGCCGCGGTCTGCTTCGCGTCGGCGTTGGCGAGATAGAAGCTGCGCGTCACGAGCTCCTGGTACTCTTTCTGCTTGGCCGGCGTGTTCGGGTAGACGAGGATCGAGTTCTCGTTCATGACCTTGCGCTCGAGCTGGTTGGTCGCGAGCAGCAGCTTGATGACGTCGTCGAGCCGCGCGTTGCGGACGAAGATCGTCACGCGGATGTCGGGCCGCACGTCGCGGTCGAACACGAAGTTGACCCCGGCGGTGCGCGAGATCACCTCGAACACGCTGCGGATCGGCGCGTCGCGGAACTCGAGCGTGATCGGGCGGGCGAGCGCGAGGTTGAGGGTCGGCGCCGCGCTCTCCCGCTGCGCGCGGCGCTCGGCCACCGTCTTCATCAGCGTCCGGGCGCCCCGCTGCTGGGAGTTCTCCGCGAGCACCGCGCGCGCCTTCGCCTCGGCGGCCGCGTAGTCGCCGCGCTTCATCGCTTCATCCCCTTCGCGCACCAGGACGAGGTGCTGGCGGTCGCGCGCGAGCGCGGCGAGCCCCGCCTGGACCTGCGCCGAGCCCGGGTCGAACTGCAGCACGCGGCGGTACGCCGCCTCGGCCGCGTCGAGATCGCCATAGGCGCGCAGCACGTCGGCTTCGCGCATGTACGCGCCGACGACCGCCTCCCGCTGGGTGATGTACGCGTTGCGGGCCTCGGCGCTGTACGGCCGCTCGCGAGCGGCCTGCTCGAGCTTCGCAAGCCCGTCTTCGATGCGCCCCTGCGAGATGAGTTGCTTGCCCTCATCGACCTGCGGGTTGGTCGCGCAGGCAGCAAGCGCGACGACTGCGAGCAGCGTGATCGGCCTGGACATCACTCGTCGTCCTCGTCGTCGTCGGCGGACTTCGGCTTCTGCGGCCTCGGGCTCGCCGGCGCGCGGGCGACGAACGGCAGCGTCTGCCTGGCCTTGAGCGGCAGATAAACCAGCACCAGCGCATCATCGCCTACCTTCTCGACGCGGTAGGTGCCCTCGATGGTGTCGCCGGCGCGCACGATGTAGTTGCGATCCTCCTTGGCGAGGAACACCGTGGTGGTCGCCTGGTCGACCAGCTTCCCGAGGTACGCGAACGGAAGCGGCGGGGCCTCCGGACGCGGTGCCGGCACGTTCCGCCGGATCGTCTGCTCCGGCGGCTGCCACGACTGCGCCTGGAAAGGGTCTCCTGCCGGAGACGGCACGGCGCGCTTGAGGAGCCGGTCCAGCCGGACTTCGGGCACCGTCTCCGGCTTCGCTGCAACGGGCGGCGTGTCGCGGATCGTTGGCTCCGGGCGCGGCGCCGCGGCTGCCGGCCGCTGCTCCGAGCTGTCCTGGCCGCCCGCCCAGCGGACGGCCATGAGCGTGAGCGCCAGCGCAAGCGCATAGATGATCCAGCGGTGCTTGGCAGGGATGGCCATGATCATGCACCTCCTAGATACAGGGTCAGGCGGATGCGCGCCTCGAGCGTCGGGCTCGCGGCGCTCTCGCGGCGCAAGGTGATCTCTTCCAGCGCGGCTGCCGGCACGTCGGCGAGCACCTGGCCGACAAAGCCGCGGATCTGGGTGTACGTGCCGGCGACGGGCAGCGTGATCTGGTAACGCGCGAACTTCTGGTCGGCAACCCGGTCCAGCTTGTACTCGCCCGAGCGGAGCACGAGGCCTTTCGCCTTCGCTGCCGCGTTGATCTTGCCGAGCCAGTCGGGCGAGCTCTGCGGCGGCGGAAGGAAGGCGTAGAAGGTCGCGAGCTGCTCGGCCGGCGTGCCTTTCTCCGCCGCGGCGCTCGCCTGCGGCCGCTGCTCGAGGCGTGCGGCCTCGCCGGCGAGCCGGGCGCGCTCGGCCTGCAGCGGCGCGACCGTCGAAAGGTAAAGCGCCACCGCGAAGGCGACGAGCGCAACGCCGACGACACCGCTCCGGCCGAGCCGCTCGACCTCGTCGCGCAGGCGTTCGATCATGGCCTTCATTGGCGCCCGACCCAGTCGGCGGTCAGCGTGAACGCGACCGGCTGCCCGGCCGCGGTCGATTTCAGCTCGTGCCCGGCCAGAAACACGTTCGCAAAGCCCGCCGTGGCTTCGAGACGTCCGATGTAGGCGAGGAGATCCTCGAACCGCCGCGCTTCACCAGCCAGCCGCACCTGCCGGCCCGAGCCGTCGGGCTGGATGCCGAGCAGTGCGACGTCCCGGCTCGCCGCCGCCTCGAGCTCGCCGAACATCGCATCCCACGGGAGCGTGAGGCTCGCGAGCACCGCGTTCGCACGCCCCACCTCCTGCGCCAGCAGCTTCGCGTCGCCGGCCGGCAGGCGCAGTCGCGGCGCGCTCCGCCGCGCGAGGCTCTTCAGGTCCGTGATCCGCGCCTCGAGTCGCTCCACGTCGACGGTGAGCGCGTAGTACCGCCAGCCGACGAGCGCCGCGACGGCGATCCCGAGCGCGAGCAACGCGATTCCAATACGGATGCGCGGTCCGGACGGATGCAGGAAGTCGAGTTGGAGGGCGCGCATCAGCTCGCTACCTAGGCGGAGTCCGGGCAAGCGCCCGGCGCATGCATGTCCCCGCCTGGATTTTGGCGTGCGCCGGAACGACGCGGACCTTGGGAGCGCATTGCATCAGGCTGCCAGCGGCGTGACCGTGGCTTCCCCGAGCCGGACGCGCTCGAGCGTCCAGCCGCTGCCGTCCACGAGCTCGACCTGCGGGTCCTCGCGCGAAACGAGCAGCACGCGGCCGGCGCCCGCCTCCGCGCCGGCGGAGAGCCGGCAGCGCTCCAGCACCGCGGGCAACTCGTCCTCGAGCCGGGCGCGCAACCGCTCGTTGCGGACCAGCCGCCATGCGCCGCGATCGAGATACCCGACGCACACGCGACCGGGCTCCGCTGCCGCAATCCACGCCGGCTCGCGGTGAATCGACCCCCGGCACGCGTTGAACGCCGTGGCCAGGAACGGCTCGATCGCGGTCGGCCGCAGCTTCGCGGCATGCAGCGCCGACGCGAGGCCCTCGAGCAGCGCGGGCTCGATCGCCGCCGCGATCGCGGCGCCGTCGAGAGTCTCGTCGAGGACCACCTGCCAGCCGTCGCCGCGCTCGCCGTAGGTCGCGCGCAGGGCGTGCCGCGCGGCCGCGGCGCGCTCGATCTCGCCCCGGAGCTTCGCGGCCGAAGGGACGAGCGCATAGCGAACAAAGTGGTTCGACACCGTCACCCGGGCGTCCGCGCCCTGCCATCCGAGCCGCGACAACGCGCCTCCGAGCGCTTCGAGCGCGGGCTGCCACGCCTTGCCCGTCGCCGCATCGCACTCGATCGTCTGGCCGCTGCCGGCAGATGGCTTCCAGCCCCTGGCGTGCCGGGCGAGGTGCACCTCGCCCGGCGCGAGAAAGACGCTCACCCGGTCACGCCACAAAGGTGACACGGTTGATCTCCTCGAGGTCGGTCAGCCCGGCGCGCACGAGATCGACCGCGGCCTCGCGCAGGAAACGGGTGCCGTTCGCGCGTGCCGACTCCTTCAGCTGCCGGATCGGCGCATGCGACACGATCATCTCGCGCAAGCCGTCGTCGAGCATCATGATTTCCGCGATCGCCCGCCGGCCCTTGTAGCCCGTGCCCCGGCACTGGCCGCAGCCGCGACCGGTCCGGAACTCCCAGCCCGCCACGGCCTCGCGGGTGAAGCCCGAAGCCTCGAGCTCCTCCGTCGACGGGGCGTCCACCGCGGCGCAATGCGGGCAGTTGAGGCGGACCAGCCGCTGGGCGACGACGCCGTTCAGCGCGGAGGCAAAGCTGTACGGGTCGACCTCCATGTGAGTAAAGCGACCGAGCACGTCGAAGACGTTGTTCGCGTGGACGGTCGTCAGCACGAGGTGCCCTGTGAGCGCCGCCTGGATCGCGATCTGCGCGGTTTCCGGATCGCGGATCTCGCCGACCATGATCCGGTCCGGATCGTGGCGGAGGATCGAGCGCAGGCCGCGCGCGAAGGTCAGCCCTTTCTTCTCGTTCACCGGGATCTGCAGCACGCCCCCGAGCTGGTACTCGATGGGATCCTCGATCGTGACGATCTTGTCGCGGCCGTGGTTGATCTCGGTGATCGTGGCGTACAGCGTGGTCGTCTTCCCGCTACCCGTCGGACCGGTTACGAGCAGCATCCCGTAGGGCTCGTTCGCGAGCTTGCGCACCGTCGCCCGGGTCGCCTCGTCGAAGCCGAGGCTGTCGAGCGTGAGTCCCTTGACCTCGTCGGCGAGCGCCTGCTTGTCGAGGATCCGCAGCACCGCGTCCTCGCCGAAGATCGACGGCATGATCGACACCCGGATGTCGATCTCGCGGCCGCGCGTGCCGACCTTGAATCGGCCGTCCTGCGGCACCCGACGCTCGGCGATATCGAGCTCGGCGACGACCTTGATGCGCGAGATCATCTGCTCGGCCAGGTCCGCACCGTCGATGGTGCCCACGGTGTTCAGCACGCCGTCGATGCGATACCTGATCGCGAGGCCGTTCGCCAGGCTCTCGAGGTGAATGTCCGACGCACCGCTCTTCAGGGCGTCGTAGAGGGTCGAGCGCGCGAGCTTCACGACCGGGCTCGTGTCCTCGCTGATGCTCTTGAACGAGACGTCCTCGATGCCGGCCGCCCCGCGCACGCCGCTCGAGGCCGACGCGAGAACGCTTTCCATCGCCGACAGCGATTCTTCCTGGCTGGCGAGCCAAGCCGTGATGTCGGCATGATGGGCCAGGGTCCACACGAAATCGGCGGCGACGCGCTCATCGCCCCATGCCGCCTTGGCGGCATCGAACGGATCGCCGAACACGAGCCGCAGATCGCCCGCGTCGTCGCGGAAGAGGACCGCTTGCGCCTTGAGCGCCTCGGCGAACGGCAGCAGCTCGAACGCCGGCTGCCAGCGATGCAGATCGGCATTGCCGGCGACCGGGTAGGCGAAGGTGGCGGCGAGCCGCGCGAGGAAGATTTCCGGCGGCTCGGGCGCGAGCTCCTCCAAGGCGGCAACGACCCCCGTGCCCCGCCCGGCGGCGCGGTTGCGCGCTTGCGCGATCGTGTCGGCATCGAACGGCGGCGCATCGGGCACCGGCGCGGGCGCGGCGAGGTCGCGGGGCTTCACTGCAGGCTCCCCGCGAGCTCGAAGATCGGCAGGTACATCAGCACGACGATGGCGCCGATGACGACGCCGATCACTGCCATCAGCAGCGGCTCGAACAGCTTGGTGACGAGATCGATCCAGCGCGCCAGCTCCTCGTCGTGGAACACTGCGATCCGGTCCATCATCTCGGCCATCTCGCCGCTTCGCTCCCCGACCCGCAGCAGCCGGAGCGCGACCGGCGTGATGAGACCAGCGGCTTCCATCGCCGCCGAGATGCTCGCGCCTTCCCGGATCCGCCGCGTACCGTCGGCGAGGCGTGGGCGCATCGCGGCGGGCATCAGCCCGGCCACCATCCCGAGCGCGGTCACGAGCGGCGTACCGCCGCGGAGCAACATTCCGAGCGTCCGGTAGAAGCGCGCGAGGTGATAGACGCGCAAACGCTCGCCGATCGCCGGGACGCGTTGCGCGATCGCCCCGGCGACGCGCTTGATCCGACCGAAACCGAGCGTCGCCGCAACGACCGCTGCCACGAGCAGCACGACGAGCGTCGGGCCGTTCGCGTTGATCAGCCGTCCCCATTCGATGAGGAGCCGCGACAGCGCCGGCAGATCGCGCCCGACTTCCTCGTAGACGCCCGCGAAGCGGGGGACGACGTAGCCGAGGAGGAACAGCACGACGAGCCCGCCCACTGCAAGCAGAACCAGGGGATAGACAGAAGCGCTGACGACCTTTCGCCGCACGGCGTCGAGCCGCTCGTGATACGCGATGTACCGCCCGAGCGCTTCGGCCACGTCCCCGGTCCGCTCGGCGGCCCGCACGGTCGCGACATACAGGCTCGGGAACGTGCGCGGGAAGTCGTCCAGTGCCTGGGAAAATGATCGGCCTTCGTACAGCGACCGGCGCAGCGCGCTGAAGATGCGCCGGAATTCGGGACGCGTCTCCTTCTCGCCGAGGGTCTCGACCACCTCGGGCAGGGACAGTCCGGCCGAGAGCAGGGCGACTAGCTCCTGGCTGAAGAGCAGCAGCGGGAAGCGCGCGGTGAACGGGCTGGCGAGCGTGGGGAGCGCGCGGCGCGGCCGTGCCGACAGCACGGCCAGCCCCTGCGCGCGCGCCTGCTCGAGCGCCGAGGTCTCGTCCGGCGCTTCGAGCGAGACGGTGATCAGGCCTTCGGCGCCGCGCAGCGCCCTGATCTCGAATTGCATCGGGCGCTTACCAGCTCGTGACGTCCGCCGAGTCGCCGGTGCCGCCCGGCTGGCCATCCTTGCCGAACGACCAGATGTCGATCTCGCGGTGCTCGCCGGGGGATTTGTACTGGTAGGGCTTGCCCCACGGGTCGAGCGGCACGCCCTTCTGCAGATACGGACCGTTCCATTTCGGCTCGTTCTGGGGTCTTGTCACGAGCGCAGCAAGTCCCTCCTCGGAGCTTGGATAGCGACCGATGTCGAGCCGGTACGTGTCGAGGGCCTTCTCGAAGGCGTTGATCTGCGCCTGTGTGACCTTGACCTCGCTCTTGCCGACCTGCGAGAAGTATCGCGGCGCAACGTAACCGGCGAGGAGACCAATGATCACCATCACCACGAGCAGTTCGAGCAGCGTGAAGCCGGTGCGGGCGCGCAGGCCACCCCGCGTCACGAGCCCAACGGATGATTGCGAACGCTGCATGAATGACACTCGGGCCCTACCGTGCCCAGCGAGGTCGGAGCGCTGCCCCGCCGCGTCCGGCCGTCCGACGAACCCGCTTCTCGCTCCTCTTGTGCTTCGGCGAACCGGCCGGGGGACATACGAATGCGCCCGTGTCCCGCCGTGCCCGTATCCGGCGCCTAGTATAGACACGAGACGTTGCGTCGTGCGCCCGTAACATGCTGCCCCGAAGCATTATGTCGTGCGACCGTAAGATGCTGGCCGCTCATGTCTATACGTCGGACTAGCACCGCCTCGCCGTCGCCCGGAAACGACACGCGGCGGCTTGCGAGCCGCCCCCGCGCCGAGGTCGAGCGCACCCGATCGCGGCCCCTGGCCGCCCGGTCCGCCCCCGGGCGGCGCGCGGCGGGGCCTAAGATCCAGGCGCGCTCGTGCAGTTGTACGTCGGCGACCGCTCGCTCGATTCATACGCGCTCGCTCACCCGGCGGACGCGCATGAGCCCCTGAAACGACGCGCCGCCTCGCGGCTCAGGGCGGAAACCTGGTCGGATAGCTGAGACCGAGAGTGCGTACGCTGTTCCGTGCCCGGCCCCGGGCGGGCGCCCACCGGTTAGGCTTAAATTGCGGTCTCGATGTATCCATTAGCCGATATCGTTGCGGGCGCGTTGCTTCTGGTCCTCGGGCGGAAGCTGTTCTGGCTGTTCGTCGGGATCGCCGGTTTCTACCTCGGCTTCGAGGTCGCGCGCACGCTGGCCACGGAGCAACCGGCCTGGCTCGTCTGGACGATTGCGAGTGGTGCCGGCCTGATCGGGGCGGTGCTAGCAATCCTGCTGCAGCGCGTAGGATTCGCGGTGGGCGGCTTCTACTCGGGGGGGTACATCGCGCTCCTCGTCGCCGAGCGGTTCGTACCGGGTTCCATGGGCCTGACGGCCTTTCTCGTCGGCGGTGTGATCGGCGCGGTGCTCGCGGCGTTGCTGATCGACTGGGCGATCGTCGTTCTCTCGTGCCTCGTCGGGGCCGCGCTGATTGTCCCGGTACTCGGGCTTCAACCGCTCGCAAGCGCGCTTGCCTACGCTGGGCTCGTCGCGGTCGGGATCATCGTGCAAGCGCACCTCATGGGCGGGAAAGGCCGCAGCCTGGAGCGTCGCACGGGCTAGGCCCTCGCTGACCCGCGGCCGGCGCGCGGGGATCGTCCGCGCCGGGCGCGCAGCATCGAGCACGATGCCACGACCGACGTCCATCCGTCGTCCTTCCCGACACGGAGCCCTTACCGCCGCCCGTCGGCTCGCGACCGGCGCGCTCGGGCCAAATCGGAGGAAGATAGCGGTGATGTGTGCTGTCCTCGCGACGTCATGCCCCCCTTCAGCGACACGAGCAAACGGCCGGTGAGAATGCTCGTGATAGACGCCTCCGCCTTCGGCGAGCCGCCCGACGGGATCGTGCAGCCGCAGGCGTGACGTGGATTTCTCCTTCACGCCCGAGCAGGAGCGGATCCGCGACGCGATCGAGCGGCTCTGCGCGCCGTTCGACGCCGACTACTGGCTGCGCAAGGACCGCGAGGGCGGGTTTCCGGAGGACTTTCATCGCGCGCTCGCGGAGTCCGGCTGGCTCGGGATAGCGATGCCCGAGGCGCACGGCGGCGCCGCGCTCGGCATCACCGAGGCGGCGCTCATGATGCAGACGATCTCCGCTTCCGGCGCGGGGCTCTCCGGCGCCTCCGCGGTGCACATGAACATCTTCGGCCTGCATCCGGTGGTCGTCTTCGGGACCGAGGAGCAGAAGCGGCGCTGGCTGCCCCCGCTCATCGCAGGACGCGATCGCGCCTGCTTCGCCGTCACCGAGCCGAACGCAGGGCTGAATACCCTCAAGCTGAGGACGCGGGCGGTGCGGGAAGGCGATCACTACGTCGTCTCGGGCCAGAAGATCTGGATCTCGACCGCGCAGGTCGCAAACAAGGTGCTGCTCCTCGCGCGCACGACGCCGATCGAGGAGGCGAAGGGCACGCAGGGACTCTCCCTCTTCTACACGGATCTCGATCGGCGCGTGGTCGAGGTGCGCGAGATCGAGAAGATGGGGCGCAAGAGCGTCGACTCCAACCAGGTCTTCTTCGACGGGCTGCGCGTCCCGGCGGCGGACCGCATCGGCGATGAGGGCAAGGGCTTCGAGTACATCCTCCACGGCATGAATCCGGAACGGATCCTAATCGCCGCCGAGGCCGTCGGACTCGGCCGGGCGGCGCTCAAGCGCGCCGCCACGTACGCGAACGAGCGCGTCGTGTTCGATCGCCCGATCGGCCAGAACCAGGCGATCCAGCATCCGCTCGCGAAGTGCTGGGTCGAGATCGAGGCGGCGGATCTCATGGTGTTCAAGGCGGCATCGCTCTACGACCTCGGAAAGCCCTGCGGCGCGGAAGCGAACGCGGCCAAGTACCTCGCCGGCGAGGCTTGCTTCCGCGCCTGCGAGGCGGCCATCCTCACGCACGGCGGCATGGGTTACGCAAAGGAGTATCACGTCGAGCGGTATCTGCGCGAGGCATGGATTCCCCGCCTCGCGCCGGTGAGCCCGCAGCTCATCCTCTGCTTCATCGCCGAGAAGGTGCTCGGACTGCCGAAGTCCTATTGAGCGCGCGGTATCATCCGCGGCATGACCTACGACACCTTGCAGGTCGACAAGACCCCCGCCGGAATCGCGCTCGTCTGGCTGAACCGGCCCGACGTCCGCAACGCCTTCAACGAGACCATGATCGCCGAGCTGACGGCGGCGTTCCGTGCGCTCGATGCCGACGCGGGCGTGCGCGCGATCATCCTCGCCGGACGCGGCAAGGCGTTCTGCGCCGGTGCGGATCTCAACTGGATGAAGAAGATGGCGGGCTATTCGTTCGAGCAGAACTACGAGGACGCGCTCGGGCTTGCCGACATGCTGTACACGGTGCATACGATGAACAAGCCGACCCTCGCGCGCGTCCACGGCGCGGCGTTCGCCGGCGGCATGGGGCTCGTCGCCGCCTGCGACATCGCCGTCGCGGGGCAGAGCGCCGAGTTCTGCCTGTCGGAAGTGAAGCTCGGCCTGGTGCCGGCGACGATCAGCCCGTACGTGATCGCGGCGATGGGCGAGCGAGCGGCGTACCGGTACATGCTCACGGCGGAGCCGTTCCCGGCGGCGGAGGCGTATCGGGTCGGCTTCGTGCAGGAGATCGCCCAGGACGAGGAGCTCGACGGCGTCATCAGCCAAATCCTCGGACACCTGGTCGCGGGCAGCCCGGCCGCTCACGCCGCGACCAAGGACCTCATCCGCGCCGTCGCGCGGCAGCCGCTCGGTCCGGACCTCGTCAAGGACACCGCGACGCGCATCGCCGCCGCGCGCGCGTCCGACGAAGGCAAGGAAGGGATCCGGTCGTTTCTCGAGAAGCGGAAGCCGGGATGGGTAGTAACCGCCCCCGAGCACAAGCCGCAAGGAACGGCGCGGAAGGGCAAGTAGCCCGCGTCAGGGAGGCGGATCGCGAAGCCGCGACGTGATACACTGCCTCGCTTCTGTATCGCACCGACGCCCGGATGCCCAAGTCCCTTCGCCTCGGAGAGGAGCTCGAGAAGGCTCTCGATCGCTACTGCGCGGAAACGGGCGAGACTGCGAGCGCCGTGATTCGCGAGAGCGTGGCCTCGTATATTGCACGCCGGCGCCGCAAGGGGCAGCCGCCGAGCGCGTGGGAGCTTGGCGAGGATCTCTTCGGGGCAGACCGCGGGCCGGCGCGCTCGAGGAACAACTCCGCGCGCGTCAAGGAGTTGATCCGCGAGAAGCTACGTGCGAAGCATCATCGTTGACGCCGGGCCGCTCGTCGCGCTGTTCGACGCGCGCGACGAGCACCACGACGAGGCGAAGCGGCTGCTCGAGGCGACCCGGGCGGTGCTCCTCAGCACCTGGCCGGTCGTGACCGAGGCCTGTCATTTCCTCGGGCAGCAAGGAAAGCGTGCGCTGCTCGCGTTCATCCGGCGCGGCGGTGTTCGGCTGCGGTCTATATCGATCGAGGACATCCCGAGGCTCGACGAGCTGATCGCGAGATACGAGCGGATGGACTTTGCCGACGCGACGCTTGTCCTGCTAGCCGAGCAATCCGGGGTGAGCGACGTGTATACCGTGGACCGCCGAGACTTCGAGGTTTATCGCACCCGGACCGGCCGGCGCTTCCGGCTGGTGCTTCCGTAGCGTCGATGTTCGCGAAGATCCTCATCGCCAACCGCGGCGAGATCGCGTGCCCGAGTCATCCGCACCGCCCGGCGGCTTGCGATCAAGACGGTGGCCGTGTACTCGGAGGCGGACGCGCGCGCGCAGCACGTGCGCGCCGCCGACGAGGCGTACCTCATCGGCCCGGCGCCGGCGAAGGAAAGCTACCTGCGCGGCGACCGGATCCTCGAGGTCGCGCGCGACAGCGGGTGCCCAGGCGATCCACCCCGGCTACGGGTTCCTCTCCGAGAACGAGGACTTCGCCGAAGCCTGCGAGCGGGCCGGCATCGTGTTCATCGGTCCGCCCGCCTCCGCGATTCGCGCGATGGGCTCGAAGAGCGCCGCGAAACGGATCATGGAGAAAGCCGGCGTGCCGCTCGTCCCCGGCTACCACGGCGACGAGCAGGACACCGGCTTCCTCCAGCGGGAGGCCGATCGCATCGGCTATCCGGTCCTCATCAAGGCTTCCGCCGGCGGCGGGGGCAAGGGCATGCGCATCGTAGAGTCCGCGGCCGACTTCGCCGCCGCGCTCGCTTCCTGCAAGCGCGAGGCGGCTGCGGCGTTCGGTGACGACCGCGTGCTCGTCGAGAAGTACCTTCGCCGGCCGCGCCACATCGAGATCCAGGTCTTCGGGGACCGCCACGGCAACTGCGTGCATCTCTTCGAGCGCGACTGTTCGGTGCAACGGCGCCACCAGAAGGTCCTCGAGGAGGCACCCGCGCCCGGCATGACGGCCGAGCGCCGCGCGGCGATGGGCGGCGCCGCGGTCGCCGCGGCCAAGGCGATCGGCTATGTCGGCGCGGGCACGGTCGAGTTCATCGCCGATCAGGGCGGCACGTTCCACTTCATGGAGATGAACACCCGCCTCCAGGTCGAGCACCCGGTCACCGAGATGATCACCGGCAAGGATCTCGTCGAGTGGCAGTTGCGCGTCGCATGGGGCGAGCCGCTGCCGCAGCGGCAGGACGAGCTCGCCATCGACGGCCATGCGCTCGAGGCGCGGGTTTATGCCGAGGATCCGGCGAAGGGCTTCCTGCCGGCGACGGGCCGGATCATCCATCTCGGCACCCCCGCCGCCTCGCGGCACGTGCGGATCGATACCGGCGTCGCCGCCGGCGACGAGATCTCGCCGCACTACGACCCCATGATCGCGAAGCTGGTCGTCTGGGACCGCGACCGCCCCGCGGCGCTCGCGCGCATGCGCGATGCCCTCGAGGCGTTCCAGGTCGTCGGGCTCACGACCAACGTCGCATTTCTCGGTCGCCTCGTGTCGAGCAAGGCGTTCGCCGCCGCCGATCTCGACACCGGTCTCATCGAGCGCTCGCGCGACGAGCTGTTCCCGCCGCCGCGGCCCGCGTCCGACGCAGTCCTCGCGCTCGCGACGCTGTCGGAGCTGCTCCGGCACGATCGCGAGGCGCGGGAGCACGCTGCCGCGTCCGGCGATCCCTGGTCGCCCTGGGGCGACTGCGACGGCTGGCGGCTCAACCAGGACAACCACCACGTCCTGGTGTTCCGCGAGGGTGAGCGTCAGTTCGCGGTGACCGCGCACTACCGGAAGGACGCATTCGAGGTCGAGCTGCCCGGCGGGCGGCGGATGCTCGCCGGCGAGCAGACCGGCACGCACGGTGTCCGGGGCTGGCTCGAGGGCCAGGCGCTCGCCGCGACGGTGGTTAGGGCGGGCGCAATGATCGACGTGTTCCATGGTCCCGAACGCCACACGCTCGAGCTGCACGACCCGTGGCTTGCGGAGGTCGAGGGCGAGGTGCACGGCGGCGGGCTCACGGCGCCGATGCCCGGCAAGGTGATCGCGGTGCTCGTCGAGGCGGGCGCGAGCGTCGAGCGCGGCGTGCCGCTCGTGATCATGGAAGCGATGAAGATGGAGCACACCATCACCGCACCCCGCGCCGGCATGGTGAAGGAGATCCTCTACCGGGTCGGCGAGCAGGTCGCCGAGGGCGCCGAGCTGATCAGGTTCGACGCCGTTTGAAAGTCCTCCTGTACACCCCGTCGAAAACCGTCGCGGAATGGCGCGACGGTCTCGCGGCCGCGCTGCCTGAGGCCGAGATCCGCGTCTGGGAGCCCGGGCTCGCGTGGCCTGCCGACTATGCCGCGCTCTGGCATCCCGCGCCCGAGCTGCTCGCCGGCCAGAACCGGCTCAGGGCGATCTTCAATCTGGGCGCCGGGGTCGAGGCGCTCCTGAAGCGTGTCCAGATTCCGCCCGGGGTGCGCGTGATCCGGCTGGAGGACGCGGGCATGGCGCGGCAGATGGACGAGTACGTGACCTGGGCGGTGCTCCGCTACTTCCGCCGGCTGGATGTCTACGCCGAGCAGCAGGCGCGTGCCGAGTGGCGCGTGCACCGGCCGCTCGCTCACGCCGACTTCCCCGTCGGGGTGATGGGCCTCGGCGTGCTCGGCACGCACGTCGCGCGGGCGCTCCGGGCACTCGGCTTTCCGGTGAACGGCTGGAGCCGCTCGCGGAAAGAGCTCGCCGGCGTGCGCTCCTTCGCCGGGCCGGCGGAGCTCGACTCTTTCCTCGCAGGAACGCGGACGCTCGTGCTGATGCTGCCGCACACCCCCGACACCGAGGGCATTCTCGACCGCGGCACGCTGGCGAAGCTGCCGGCAGGCGCCTATCTCGTGAACGTCGCGCGCGGCGGACTGATCGTCGACGAGGATCTGCTCGCGGCGCTGGCCTCCGGCCACCTCGCTGGCGCAACGCTCGATGTCTTCCACGACGAGCCGTTGCCGGCGACGCATCCGTACTGGCGCGATCCGAAAGTGTTCATCACGCCGCACGCGTCGGCGGTCACGCTGGTCGATGTTTCGGTCGCGCAGGTCGCCGACAAGATCCGTCGGCTCGAGCGGGGCGAGCCGGTGACCGGCGTCGTGGACCTCGGGCGCGGCTACTAAACTAGAATCGGGTCATGTCCCTTCCGCGCCAAGTCCGCATCGTCGAGATGGGGCCGCGCGACGGCCTGCAGAACGAGCCGAAGACCGTCCCCACCACGGTCAAGGTCGAGCTGATCGAGCGGCTCGCCGACGCCGGCTTGCCGGCCGTCGAGGCGACGGCGTTCGTCTCGCCGAAATGGGTGCCGCAGATGGCGGACCATGCCGAGGTCCTGAGGGCGATCCGGCGCAAACCGGGCGTGTCGTATCCGGTGCTCGTCCCGAACATGAAGGGCTTCGAGGCGGCCGCCGCGGCCGGCGCGGACGAGATCGCGGTGTTCGGCGCCGCCTCCGAAACCTTCAGCCGCAAGAACATCAACGCGTCGATCGCCGAGAGCCTCGAGCGCTTCGCGCCGGTCGCCGCGGCGGCGCGCGCGAGGGGCATCAAGGTGCGCGGCTACGTGTCCTGCGTCGCCGGCTGCCCGTACGAGGGCGAAGTGGCGCCCACAGCGGTTGCGACGGTCGCGAGGGAGCTTCACGCGATGGGCTGCTACGAGATCTCGCTCGGCGACACCATCGGGGTCGGCACCCCGGGCAAGGTCAAGCAGATGATCGAGGCGGTCGCGCGCGCGGTACCGCTGCCGAACCTCGCTGTGCACCTGCACGACACCTGGGGCCAGGCGCTCGCGAACCTCTACGCCGCGATGGAGCTCGGCGTCGCGACCGCCGACAGCTCGGTCGCCGGTCTCGGCGGCTGTCCCTACGCGAAGGGCGCCTCCGGCAACGTCGCCACCGAAGACGTGATCTACATGCTCGACGGTCTCGGCATCGAGACCGGAGTCGACCTGGCGAAGGTGTTCGAAGCGGGCCGCTTCATCTGCGATGCGCTCGGGCGGGAGCCGACCTCGAAGGTCGCCAGGGCGCTGGCAGCCAAGCGTGCGGCGTGAGCACGCAGCCGAAGCTCGACCTCGTTCCCGGCGGCCGGGTCGACGACGTGCCCTCGCCCTGCATCAACGTTTGCCGGATGAACCCGCAGACCGGCTGGTGCGAGGGCTGCTTCCGCACCATCGACGAGATCGCCTGCTGGTCGGGCGCGACGCGCGAGGAGAAGCTCGCGGTGCTCGGCAAGCTCGGCGCGCGCAAGAGCACCATTGATCCGTAGGCCAGACCAACGCGTGGGCCATGCCCCCTGGTTCTCCTGAACCGGCGCTTCGCGCGCCGGGACTCCACGTCTTCCAGCGCGGCTGGCTGTCGTCGAACAATATCCTCTTGCGCGGCACGGACGGCGCGGCGCTGATCGACTCGGGTTACCTCGCACACGCGCCGCAGACGCTCGCGCTCGTCGCGGCAGCACTCGGCGGGGAGCGGCTCGGGCGACTCGTCAATACCCACTGCCACTCCGACCACATGGGCGGGAACCGCGCGCTGCGGGCAGCGCACGCGTGTCGCATCACGATCCCCGCAGGCGAGGCGCCGCTCATCGACCGCTGGGACGACCGCGAGCTCGCGCTCGGCTTCGCCGATCAACGCGCCGAGCGCTTCCGCTACGACGACACGCTGGCGGCGGGCGACTCGCTCCGCCTCGGCGACATCGGCTGGCAGGCGCTCGCCGCGCCCGGTCACGACCGGCATGCGCTGATGTTCTTCGCGCCCGAGGACCGGATCCTGATCTCGGGCGACGCGTTGTGGGAGGACGGTTTCGGAGTCGTGTTTCCGGCGCTCTTCGGCGATGCGGCGGCGTTCGGCGAAACGCGCTCGACGCTGGAATCGATCGCGAAGCTCGGTGTGCGCACCGTCATTCCCGGCCACGGCCGCGTATTCACCGACGTCGGCCGCGCGCTCGAGCGGGCGTTCCGCCGCCTCGACGGCTACGCGGAGGACGTCACGCGCCACGCGCGCCATTGTGCCAAGGTGATGATCGTCTTCGCGCTGCTCGAGAAGCGGCGCATGTCGATCGCGGATCTTCCGCGCTATTGCGCGGAGGTTGCCATCCTGCGCGAGCTCAACGCCCGGCACCTTCACATGAGCTCGCAGGCGCTCGCCGAATGGCTCGTCGCGGAACTCGAACGGGCCGGGGCCGTCCGACGGGAATGGGGCGATCTCGTCCCGCTGGTAAAGGCATGACCCGGTTTCTCGTGCTGCTTTTCGCCCTCGCGCTCGCCGCGGGCGCGCCGTCGCACGCCACTGCCCAAGGCAACATCGCCATCGTGGAGCCTGAGGCGGGCTCGACCGTGCACAGCAGCGAGGGCAAGGTGACGGTCCGCGTCGGGGTGCCGCGGGGCATCGCGCCGGGCAACCGGGTCGTCATCCTGCTCGACGGGCGGCCGGTCGCGAGCGGCGCCGCGACGAGCTTCGAGCTCGACGGCGTCGAGCGTGGCACGCACACGTTGCAGGCGCAGGTCGTCGACGGTAACGGCAACAGGCTCGTCGCGTCGCCGCAGGTGACGTTCCACATGTGGCAGGCGTCGCGGCTGTTCCCGTCGCGCAAGGACGGGTAGACGGCGCTCGCGGCGTTGCAGCGGGAACCGCCAGGAATCCAACCGTCGACTAGGGTTCCCTTAGTCCACGCGCGCGCCGGATCGCTTCACGAGCTCACTCCACTTCGCCGCTTCGGTCCGCCCGAACGCGCCGAGCTGGTCCGCGCCCATCGCAGTCTGCTCGACGCCTTGCGCCGCGAGCTTCGTCGCAACCTCGGGGCTTGCAAGGACACGGATCGCACCTTCGCGAAGCCGCGCGACGACCGCAGCGGGCGTCCCTGCGGGCGCATAGCGAACGAACCAGGCTACGAGATCGAAATCGCCGAATCCTTGCTCGGCAATCGTGGGGACCTCGGGCGCAGCGGCATAACTCCACGACCGCAACTCGAATCGCAGGGCCTCGGCTAGAAGGCTGTCGATGCGACCTCGCCGGCGCCGAAGAACTCGCACGTGTACTCGATGGCCGCCTGGGCGTCGAACCCCTTGCAGGTATAGAGCACGATGGAGAAGAACTTCGAGCTCGACCAGATGTACGCCGAGATGCCGGAGTCGATCAGCGGGAGGAACGCGTCGAAGCCCTGGTTCTCCGCCCTTCCGAGCCCGCTCGGCGAGTAGATCGTCGGCTCGCCGTACGCCTTGAGGTCGAGATGCGCGGCGACGCCGGCGAGGTACGCGGCGAGCCGCTCGCGGGTCACCTCCACCGTGTAGTAGCCCTCGACGAGCAGCCGCTGCCGGAAGATGTCCGGGGCGAGGTTCTTCATGAGGCCCTACCTTTCTCGTGCCTGGCGCTTCTTGCCACGATGGGCGCGTCGTCCCGCTGCGCGCTATGGCGCAAGCTCCTCGATCGCTGCCCGTACCGTCCCGCCGTCGATCTCCAGGCGCGCGATCGCGACCGGCAACCGGAACCGGCGCGGCCCGGCACTGCCGGGGTTCACGTAGAGCACGCCGCCGCGCTCGTCGATGCGCGGTCGGTGGGAGTGCCCCGACACGACCACCCGGAACCCTTCCGCCGCGGGATCGATGGTCAGTTCGGCGAGGTCGTGCACCACGTAGAGGCGAACCTCGCCGATCTGCACCGCCTCGGTCTCGCTCACCGCGCGGGCCCAGGGCGCCCGGTCGTTGTTGCCGCGCACCGCGGTGAGTGGCGCGAGCGCGCACAGGCTGTCGAGGATCTCCGGTGCGCCGATGTCGCCGGCGTGAACGATATGCGCCGCGCCGCGCAGACGCTCGACCGCCTCGGCGCGCAGCAGGCCGTGAGTGTCGGAGATGAGACCGATGCGCACCGGGTCAGACGAGGACGATGCGGGTCTCCGGGCCGCTGCGGAGCGTCTGATAGACCACACAGTAGCGCTCGGTTAGCTCGAGGAGCTTCGCGCGTTCGGCCGGCGGCGCATCGCAGTCGAGCTCGATCGCGAGGCGAATCTGCCTGAATCCGACCGGCGCATCCTTTGCAACGCCGAGCGTGCCACGGAAATCGAGGTCGCCCTCGGCCCGCAGCTGCCCGCCGCGCAGGGCGATCCCCATCGACGTCGCCACGGCGGAGAGCGTCACGCCAACGCAGGCGACCAGCGCCTGCAGCAGCATGTCGCCGGAGCAGGCCTGCAGGCCGCTGCCGCCGCTCGCCGGATGCAAACCGGCCGCGACCACCGCGCGGCCCGTCTCCACGCTGCACGAGACGCCTTCGTCGAGCCGGCCCGTGGCCTCGAGCGTGATGACGCCGGCATTCGGGTCGTCGCGGTAGCGCTGCTTCAGCGGTGCCTGGAGCGCGCGCAACTGGTCGCGGTTCATTCTGATCTCCTCGGTGCCGTGGCGGAAGTTTGCACCTGACCGCGGAAAATGGACATCGGTTGATTTCCGGCATCCGGCGCCTCATGTACCCTCTCGCCTCGGCCCGCCGCAATGCCTCTCTCCGTCCCGCCCGCAACGTTCGCCCTCATCGTCGCGACGACGCTCGCTTACATCGTCCAGCAGGGCGCGGGGCTGAAGTTCCTGCTCAACTTCGCGCTGTGGCCGCTCGGGGCGTCGCCCGACCTCGCTCCGGACGTAGCGGTCGGCACCTTCCAGCCGTGGCAGCTCGTCACCTACAGTTTTCTGCACGGCAGCTTCATGCATCTCTTTCTGAACATGTTCGCACTGTGGATGTTCGGATCGGAGCTCGAGCGGCTGTTCGGACAGCGGCGCTACCTCGCCTACTGGTTCGCGGCGGTGCTCGCCGCGGGGATCACGCAGCTCGTCGTTTCGGCTTCGACCGGATCGTACTACCCGACGATCGGCGCTTCGGGCGGCGTGTTCGGCCTGCTCCTCGCCTACGGGATGCATTTCCCGCGCCGGACGATCGTGCTGCTCATTCCGCCGATCCCGATGCCGGCGTGGCTGTTCGTCATCGTTTATGCCGCGATCGAGCTGTATCTGGGGGTGACCGGCACGCAGGCGGGCGTCGCCCATTTCGCCCATCTCGGCGGAATGCTGGGCGGGTACCTCACTCTGCGCTACTGGCGACGGCGGGCGGCGGTCGGCCGGTAGCCTAGTCCTGCTCGGCGCGGAGCGCGCGCCAGGGATGCGTGCGGCCGTCGGGCGTCGTGACCTTGCCGACGATGCGGTCCTTCGTCGCGCGGCCCTCGAAGCGCACGCTCCCGCCGGCGTAGGGAAAGCGGAAGAAGACGAACTGCCCTCGCACGTACGCCCGCTCGAGCGGCGATGTTCTTCCCGCGCACGGTCGCGGCGCCCGAGAGCGACTGGAAGCTCTGCGCCAGGTCGAGCGTGACCTCGCGCGCTCCCCCGGCGAGCGGCACGCGGGTCTTCCACTCGCCCATCACCATCGCCGGCACCACCCAGAGATAGATCGTGCTCTTCTTCTCCACGCCGACGGTCTTCCCCGGCGCGTCCACGACGATCTTCGCGTCCGGCGGCCAGTCGCCCATGTCGCCGTCGTGGGAGACGAGACGCGTGCCGGGGCGCAGCTCCTCGAGCAGCTTCGGCCGCAGCTCCAGATTGAAATCGGGCAGCAGGTAGAACGCGACCACCGTCGCGGCGGAGACGTCGGTCTTGAAGATGTCGCGCTCCTCGAACCGCACGCGATCGGCGACGCCCGGCCTTGGCGGCGTTCGTCGTTCGCCAGCTGGACGAGCGACCCGACGTAGTCGACGCCGTAGCCCCGCGTGCCGAAGCGCTTCGCCGCCGTGATCGGGATGCGGCCGTCGCCGGACCCGAGGTCGATGAGGAAGTCCCGCCCGTTCACGCCGGCGAGCTTGAGCATCGCGTCGACGACCGGCTGCGGGGTCTGGACATAGGGGACTTCTTCCGCGGCGAAGACGGGCACGAGGACGAGCGCCGCGAGCGCGGCGAGCGACCGGAGCTTTGCTCACTAGGCGACTCGCAGTGAAGCGGCCGACCACGGCGCCGGCGCGCACGATATCGCCGCGCAGCGCGTCGCCCTCGGCTGCGCCTTCGTACACACCGGAGAAGGGCGAAGCACCGGACACCGTGAACCGGATCGCCGTGCCGCGCGCGCGGCCGCCGGCGATCGCGTGCCGCAGACCGTCGTGCTCGAGCCCGCCGTCGAAGCGCTGGAACTCCTGCGCGAGCGTGATCGTCGCCGGACGCCCTTGCGCAAGGGTCGTCTCGAGCCGCCAGCGACCTGCCATTCTCGCCGGGACGTACCAGAGAAAGATCTTGCTGTTGCGATCGATGCCGACCGGCTTGTCCGGCGCGGGATTGATCTCCGCCACGTCCGGCTCCCACTCGCCCATGTCCCAGTCGTGGGTGACGACGCGCGTGCCCGGAGCGCATCTGCTCGAGGATGCGCGGCCGCAGCTGATGTTCAGCTCGCGGAAGAGATAGAGCGTCAGCACCGTCGCCGCGCGGAGATCGGTCGTGAACAGATCCTCGATCTTGAACGAGACCCGGTCGGCCACGCCGGCCCAGCGCGCGTCGAAGCGGCTCTTCTCGATCAGGTCCGCCTCGATCTCGATGCCGACGGCGCGTGCGCCGAACCGCTTCGCGGCGGTGATCGGGATGCGGCCGTCGCCCGAGCCAAGGTCGATCACGAAGTCGTTCGGCCCGACCTTCGCGAGCTCGAGCATCCGGTCGACCGTCGATTGCGGAGTCGGGACGTAGGGCGCGTTCGAGAGAAAGCCCTGGGTGTCGCCGACCCCGGGGAGCGCGAGACCGGCGATGAGGGCGAGCGCACGGATCACTCGTGGCGACCCTCGGTCGCGCGAACCGGCGGGCGGTAGGCTGCTGCTGCATCGAGGGGGGCTATTGCGTACGCGGCAGTCGCATGGCGGGGACCGCATCCTACACGACCCCGCTCGCGTTCGCGGCGATCCGCTACCGCTGGCGCCCGACGCGGGCAAGGACCTGCTGCGCCGATTTCACGACCGGGCCGTCCACCATCTTCCCCCGGTACTCGACCACGTTCCCGCCCGCAGCCTCGCATGCCGCCAGGATGCCGCGCGCGCGCTCGATCTCGGCGGGAGTGGGCGTGAAGACCTCGAGAATGGTCGGCACCTGCTTCGGATGGATGGCGAGCTTCGCCGTGTAGCCCATCGCCTTCGCGCGCATCGCGTCGCCGCGCAGCCCCGGTTCGTCGTCGATGACGACGTGCGGGACGTCGATCGCGGCGATCCCGGCGGTCGCCGCGGCCTGCACGATGCGCCCCCGCGCCCACAGAAGCGACTCCCAGGCAACCTCGGCGCGCAGGTCGGCGGCGAGATCCACGCCGCCGAACGCGAGCGCGCGCACGCGCGGATCCGCGTTGGCGATCTCGGCTGCTGCCTCCAACCCGCGCGCGGATTCGATGGTGCAGACGAGCGGCACCCCGGCGATCAGCCGCGCGTACAGCCGCGGCTCGAACGCCGACTCGACCTTGGGCAGCAGGATGAAGCCGGGCGCGACGCCGGCGGTTACGAGCGCGTCGAGGTCGCGCACACCGGCGGCCGTGTGGATGTTGTTCACGCGCAGCCCGCAGACCTGCCCCGGCGCGAGGCCACGGTGCCCGGCGCGGAAGTGCTCGACGAGCGTCGCGCGCGCGTCGTCCTTGCCCGCCGCCGATACTGCGTCCTCGAGATCGAGGATCAGGCCGTCGGCGCCGGTCGCGGCCGCCTTGGCGAAGCGGTCCGGCCGGTTACCCGGGGTGAAAAGGAGAACGCGGCAGAGGGCGACGTCGGGGACGGGGGTACTCATGCGTAGCCGGCCTTTGCATAGGGTGTCTCGGCGCTGCGCTTGTACACCAGAAGGTTGCGCCGGTACGAGAGCACCAGCTCCCGGCGCTGGTTGTAGGCGCGCGTGTCGACCGTGAGGATGCCTTCGTCCGGGCGCGACTTCGACTCGCGCTTGTCGACGATCGTCGACTCGGCCTCGGTCGTGTCGCCGGCGTAGACCGGCGTCGGGAGCTTGATGTCCGTCCAGCCGAGGTTCGCGACGACCCGGCCGAAGGTACGCGTGGTCGCAGCGGTCGCAGCGGCGATCAGCCACGACTCCTGGATGCGGTGCCGTCCGTCCTGGTGCCGCTCGATCCACGACTGGTCGTGGAACTGCGGGTTCGCCTCGAGCGAGCGCCACGCATGCTCGGCGGCCTCGTCGCGGTAGAACGTCCGGCGCGGGTAGTGGACGAAGGTCTCGCCGGGGCGGGCGTCCTCGAAGAAGATACCGTAGCGCTCGACGAGCGTGCCGTCGGGGAGCTTCGCATACAGCAGGAAGCGCTCCTCCTCTACCGGCGTCGCCGCAGGCCGGCCGGCCTCGTCCGGATGCCTGCCGCGTCGGTATACCGCGAGGTCATAGGTGAGCTTCGCGACCTCCTTGCCTTCGGGGCTCACGCCGCGCGAGATCACGGTGACGACGCCGTGGTCGTCATCGCCGTCGCGCACGCCGGCGATCTCCGATTCGGAGTAGAGCGTGTCGCCGCCGAACACCGGGCCGGTCAGCGCGATCTCGGCGAAGCCGAGGATGGCCTTCTTCCGCCCGAACGTGCGCGAGGCCATGCCGATCACCCGCTGCAGGGTGACGGTCGATACCATCAGCGGCCTCTTCCAGGTCGTCTGTGCCGCGTAATGCGCATCGTAGTGCAGCATCGCGGCGTTCAGCGTGTCGAGCGCCTCGTCGAGGTTGTCCTGCTGGGAGAGCGTGACGCCCGGCCGGTGCCTGAAGCGCTGGCCGGGCGCGAACTCGTCGAAGTCGAGGCCGAAGCGCTCCTGGTAGCGCGCGTCGCCGGCGCGCAGGTATGCATAGAAGCTCATCGTCGTTCCCTTTCAGACGCCCATGCTCGGCCTACTGCAGCAGCTCGTATCCAGTCGGATTGTCGGGGCACGGCCCGAAACCGCATTCGAGCAGCGTCGACACGGCGTTGGCCACCGCGATCAGCACGAACAGCCAGCCGAGCACCTGCGCCGCCGGGGTCGGTCGCCGGTCGTTCACCCCTTCGGCGAACTGCGCGCCGATGAAGAGCAACGCCGCCGCGACGAACGCCATGACGAAGAACGCGACCAGCGCCCAGGTGTAGAAGTGCCAGCCGAAGAGCGCCGATCCGTACTCCCCGGTGCCGGGCACGATGTGCAGGAGCACCTGGCGCGCCGCGAACGCCGCGCCGACGAGCGCGCTTACGATCACGACGCCGTAATGCGACTCGGCGGAGCCGAACCGGATATTGAGCATGAAGCCGAGCCCGGCGCCGAGGAACGCCGCGCGCTGCAGCAGGCACAAGGGACAGGGCAGCTCGCCGCGCGCAATCTGCCAGTAGAAGGCGACCGCGAGCACGGCGCAGACGCCGAGGAGCGCGAGGGCGTTGAGGGCGCGCGCGAAGGCGGCCATGGCGGTCCTTCAGAGGGCGATCGTGAGCGGGTCGGTGACGTGGCTCTGGAACACGTACACCATCGCGACCAGCGCGACGAACCACACCCACACCGAGGTTCTGCGGAATCCGAGCATCGCGACGACCGCCGCGAGCACGAGCACGACGAACGGCACCGCCATCGGCAGCTCGATCATGATTCGTGCCCGACGCAGCGCATTCGCACGCCGTTCAGTCGTATTTCCGGGCGTCCTCGACGACCTTGCCGTCGTTCGGCAGCTCGCCCGGCTGGCGAAGGGCAACCTCGCCGCGCAGTTTGGTCACGTCGCGGATCGTCGCGACGACCGCCTCCGCGAGCCCGGCGCGCGGGGACTCGACCTCGCAGTGCAATGTCATCCGATCCTGCCCGTCGGCCTGGTCGACGACCAGCCGCGCGCGCCGGATGTCGGGATGGCGCTTCAAGACCTGCGCAACTTGCGCGGGCTGCACGAACATGCCCCTCACCTTGGTCGCCTGGTCGGCGCGCCCCATCCAGCCCTTGATGCGGACGTTGGTGCGGCCGCACGGACTCGGAGCGGGGAGCACGGCCGAGAGATCGCCGGTTGCGAACCGGATCAGCGGATAGTCGGGGTTGAAGCTCGTGACGACCACCTCGCCGACCTCGCCCGCAGGCACCGGGTCGCCGGTGCCGGGCCGCACGATCTCGAGAAGACACCCCTCGTCGACGACCATGCCCTCGCATACGCTGCCGTCCGGCCCGCGGCTCTCGTAGGCGATCAGCCCGAGGTCGGCGGTCGCATAGGACTGCATCACGCTCAACCCGCGCTCGGCCATCGCGTTGCGCAGCGCCGGGGGCAGGTACTCCGCGCCCACTGCGGCCTTCTTCAGGCCCGAGATATCGATCTTCAGCTCGGCCGCCTTTTCGACGAGCACCTTGAGGAACGACGGCGTTCCGATGTAGCCGTTGACGCCGAGGTCGACGATCGTGGACACCTGCATCTCGGTCTGGCCGACGCCCGTCGGCACGACGGTGCACCCGCACGCGAGCGCGCCGTTCTCGAGCATAGAGCCGGCAGGGGTGAAGTGATAGGCAAAGGTGTTGACGACGAGGTCGCCGCCGCGGAAACCGGCCGCGTGCAGCGCGCGCGCCGTGCGCCACCAGTCGCGCCCATGGCCTTCCGGCTCGTAGAGCTGGCCCGGGGACACGAAGATCTTCGCGAGCTTCCCGACCGGCGTGGCGTTGAGGCCGCCCAGGGGGTGAAGCTCCGCCTGGAGTGCCTTCAGGTCGGACTTCCGGGTGACGGGGAGCTGCGAAAGCGCGGCGCGCGAGGTCACCGCGCGCGGATCGACATCCTTCAGGATACGGGCGAAGCCGGGCGCGTTCGCCTTCGCGTGTGCGACCTGGCCCGGCAGCCGCTCCAGAAGCTCGCGCTCCCGCAGCGCCGGATCGCGGGTCTCGAGCGCATCGTAGAAATCGGGCATCGGCGGGCTCACGAGAGCCAGCGCTTCCGGCGGCGATAGAACTTGGTGTCGCGGAAGCTCTTCCGGCCGGCGGTCGACAGGCCGAGATAGAACTCCTTCACGTCGTCGTTCTCGCGGAGACGCGACGCCTCGCCGTCCATCACCACGCGCCCGTTCTCGAGAATGTAGCCGTAGTCGGCGTAGCGCAGCGCGATGTTGGTGTTCTGCTCGGCGAGCAGGAACGAGACGCCTTCCTTCCGGTTGAGATCACGGACGATCTCGAAGATCTCCTCCACGAGCTGCGGCGCGAGCCCCATCGACGGCTCGTCGAGCAGGATCATCTTCGGCCGCGCCATCAGCGCCCGCCCGATCGCGGTCATCTGCTGTTCGCCCCCCGAGGTGTAGCCGGCGAGGGAGTTCCGGCGCTCGCGCAACCGCGGGAAATACTGATAGACGAGATCGAGGTCGCGGGCGAGCTCGGCGCGCCCGATCGAGCGGGTGAACGCGCCGGTGAGCAGGTTCTCCTCGACGGTGAGGTGCTGGAAACAGTGCCGGCCTTCCATCACCTGGCACACGCCCATGCGCACCAGGTCGTTCGGCGTCAGCCGGTCGATGCGCCTGCCGTCGAACTCGATCGACCCTTTGGTCACGTCGCCGCGCTCGGCGCGGAGCAGGTTCGAGATCGCTTTCAGGGTGGTCGTCTTGCCCGCGCCGTTGGCGCCGAGGAGCGCGACGATCCGCCCTTTTTGCACCTGCAGGGACACGCCCTTCAGGACGAGGATCACGTGGTCGTAGATGACCTCGATGTTGCTGACCGTGAGGTAGGCCGCAGCCTGCGGTTCGGGCTTGGGGATGGCGGACATCGCGGACGGTGAAGGGCGAAAGGGGAAGGGTAGCCGAGGAAGCAGAAATGAAAAAGGGGAAGGTTCTATCCCTTCCCCTTCTCCCTGCCCCGTTCCCTCAGAGGTCCGTCAGCCGGCCGCCTTGCAGTCCCGCAGCGCGATGCCCTTCTCCTTGGCGTACTGCGCCGCCGAGGCCTCGATCATCGGCCGCACGATCGACTGGTCGGAGGTGATCCAGTCGGTGATCGGCTTCCAGGCCTTGCCGTCCCACTGGAGGAACTTCACCGAGCCGCCACCCTCGTGGTCGAGGCAGGTCACCTTCAACGACTGCATCAGGCCGGTCGCGCCGAGGGCTTTCAGGCGCGCGTCGCTGATCTCGAGATTCTCGAGGCCCCAGCGCATCTGCTCGCCGGTGATCGCCTTGCCCTTGCCGTACTTCTCCTGCGCGGTGCGGATCGCCTCGGTGGTGACGATTCCGGCCACGATCCCGCGCGTGTGGTAGATCGACCCGATGCGGGACTTGTCGTCCATCTCGCCCTTGCCCTTGGCGTAGACGTACTTGAGGACGTCCTGCATGACCGGGAAGTTGGTGCCGGGCAGGTTGAAGCCCGCAGCGATGTACCCCTTCGCCGCGTCGCCCGCGGGGATCACGTCCTCCTCGGCCCCCGACCACCACACCCCCACGATCTTCTCGCGCGGGAAGCCAACCTTCGCCGCCGCCTTCAGCGCCGTCGGGTTCATCACCCCCCAGCCGCGCAGGATCACCCAGTCCGGCCGGATCTGGCGCACCTGCAGCCACTGCGACTGCTGCTCGTTGCCCGGGTGCGGCACCGCGACGTGCGTCACCTCGAAGCCGTACTTCTTCGCCTGCACGTCGAGCACCGCGATCGTCTCCTTGCCGTAGGCCGAGTCGTGATAGATGTTCACGATCTTCTTGCCCTTCAGCTTGTCCATCCCGCCTTCCTTCATGCCGATGAACTTGATCTTGGCGGTGTTCTGCGACCAGTAGTTGGTGATCAGCGGGAAGACGTAGGCGAAGACGCGGCCGTCGGTCGCGTCGGTGCGGCCGTAGCCCATCGAGATGATCGGAATCTTGTCGGTGGTGGCTTTCTCGATCAGCGAGTAGGTGATGCCGGTCGAGAGCGGATGGATGACCGTCGCGCCGGTCGGGCCCTTCTTCTTCGAGCGCTCGTAGCACTCGACCCCGCGGGCGTTGTTGTACTCGGTCTCGCACTTCTCCCACGTCAGCTTGACGCCGTTGATGCCGTCGTCGCGGGCATTCAGCATGGCGAAGTAGTCGATCATGCCGCCGCCGAAGCCGGAGCCGCCGGGGGCATAGGGTCCGACCCAGTAGAAGTTGGCCGGGATGAACTGTTCCTGCTGGGCCTGCGCACCGGTCGCCGCGATGGCGAGCCCGGCGGCGGCAACGACCGCCGCGACCGGCCGGACGGCTCGTTTCCCAAGGTGTTTCAACATCGGTGATCTCCTCAAAGTGGCGAAAAAATGCCCTGTTTCCCAGGTTGTCGGAAGCTGTCTTTCGGGGCGCCAACTATACGCCAAAGCCCAAGCTGCTCAAAGTCTGGGCGCCGTCGGGGCCGGGGTGGCCGCTACGCGTCACGAAGCGAGGGGCCACACCCCCTCGCGCTCCCCAAAGTCAGGAAAAGCGCTGCCTGCAGCAGCGCTTTTCCTTCAATGCGGGAACGGCCAGAGCCGGAGCTTCTCCTTGCCGATCTGCCACAGCCGGGCGAGGCCGTGCGGCTCGACGATCAGGAAGAAGATGATCAGCGCGCCGAAGATGATCAGCTCCAGGTTGGAGACGACGGCGTGCGAGATCTCGAACCCGGTCGCGTGCGAGATCCCCTGCGACAGCACGCTCAGGAAGATCGGGAGGAGCGTGATGAACGCCGCGCCGAGGAACGACCCCATGATGCTCCCCACCCCGCCGATGATGACCATGAACAGGATCCGGAAGGAGAGATCGAGGTTGAACGCCTCCGGCTCCACCGTCCCGAGGTAGCAGTACGCGTAGAGCGCGCCGGCCACGCCGCAGTAGAACGAGCTGATCGCGAACGCGAGCAGCTTAGTGTGCATCAGGCGGATGCCGATCACGCCCGCCGCGACGTCCATGTCGCGGACCGCCATGAACGCGCGGCCGGTTTCGCTCCGCACCAGGTTCTTCGCGAGCAGCGCGAGGACGGTGACGACGGCGAGCGTGAGCAGGTACTTGGCGACCGGCGAGTCGAAGGCGTAGCCGAGGATCTCGATCTTCTGCGCGGTGATGACCCCGGACGAGCTGTTGTTCGAGAACCAGCCGACGCGCTGCAGCGCCCACAGCACGAAGAACTGGCAAGCGAGGGTCGCGACCGCGAGGTAAAAGCCCTTGATCCGCAGGCTGGGCAGGCCGAACACCACCCCTACCAGCGCCGCGCACAGGCCGGCGAGGATGAACGAGCCGAGGATCGGCATGCCCGGAATGCGCAGCTCGAAGTTGTACGCCATGAACGCGCCGACGGCCATGAACGCGGCCGTCCCGAGCGAGAGCTGCCCGGCGTAGCCGGTCAGGATGTTGAGGCCGAGCGCGGCAAGCCCGAAGACGAGGAACGGCGTGAGCAGCGCGGAGAGCCAGTACTGGTCGGCGACCAGCGGCACGACGACGAATGCGACCACGAGCAGCGCGCCGACCCCGATCCGGTCCTGCAGGATCGGGAAGATCTGCTGGTCGGCGGCGTAGCTCGTCTTGAACTGCCCTGCTTCCCGATAAAACATCTAGACCCTCTCGATGATCTTCTCGCCGAACAGCCCCTGCGGCCGCACCAGCAGGAACAGGAGCGCGATCACGTAAGCGAACCACGATTCGATCCCGCCGCCGACGTAGGGACCGAGGTACACCTCGGCGAGCTTCTCGGCGGCGCCGATGATGAGCCCGCCGACGATCGCGCCGGCGATCGACTCGAAGCCGCCGAGGATCAGCACCGGCAGCGCCTTGAGCGCGACGAACGTGAGGGCGTACTGGACGCCGTTCCGCACCCCCCACATGAGCCCGGCGACGAGCGCGACGAACCCGGCCACCGCCCACACGATGCCCCAGATCTGCTTCAGCGGGATGCCGACCGCGAGCGCGGCCTGGTGGTCGTCGGCCACCGCGCGCAGCGCCCGCCCGATCCGCGTCTTCTGGAAGAACACCGCGAGGACGGCCACCAGGATCCCGGCCACCCCGGAGGCAAAGAGGTCGAACTGGCTGATGTTGATGTTCGTCTTCTGCGACAGCCACTCCATCGGCACGTCGGGGACGCCAAGCTCGAGCCCGTGCGGCTGCGAGCCCCACACGAGCTGCGAGAGCCCCTCGAGCACGAACGTAAGGCCGATCGTCGCCATGAAGAGCGTGATCGGCGGCTGGTTCACGAGCGGCCGCAGCACGACCTTCTCGATTGCAAGGCCGAGCACCACCATAACCGCGAGGGTGATGACGAGCGCAAGCCAGACGTTGACGCCGCGCTCGAGCAGGCTGACGAACGTCAGCGCCGCGAAGAACACCATCGCGCCCTGGGCGAAGTTGAACACGCCCGAGGCCTTGTAGATGAGGACGAAGCCGAGCGCGACGAGCGAGTACATCACCCCCGCAAGCAGCCCCCCGGCGAGCACCTCGATGAAGAATGCGAAGTCCATCGACGCCTCCCCGCCTCTAGTGTGCGACGCCCAGATAGGCGTCGATCACGCGCTGGTCGCCCCGCACCACGTCCGGCGTGCCGTCGGCGATCTTGCGGCCGTAGTCGAGCACCACTACCCGGTCCGAGATGTCCATCACCACGCCCATGTCGTGCTCGATCAGCACGATGGTGGTGCCGTACTGTTCATTCACGTCGAGGACGAAGCGGCACATGTCCTGCTTCTCCTCCATGTTCATGCCCGCCATCGGCTCGTCGAGCAGCAGGAGATCGGGCTCGGCGGCGAGCGCGCGCGCGAGCTCGACGCGCTTCTGCAGGCCGTACGGCAGCCGCCCGACGGGTGTCTTGCGGATGTGCTGGATCTCGAGGAAGTCGATCACCTCCTCGACCTTCCGCCGGTGCGCCATCTCCTCGCGCTTCGCCGGGCCGAACCAGACCGCCTGCTGCAGGAAGTTGGTGCGCATCTTCAGGTTGCGCCCGGTCATGATGTTGTCGAGCACGCTCATGCCCTTGAAGAGGGCGATGTTCTGGAACGTGCGCGCGATGCCCCTCTTCGCCGCCTCGTGGCTGTCCATGTCGGGGCGGGTCTCGCCCTTGTAGGTGATCTTGCCCTGCTGCGGATGGTAGACGCCGTTGATGACGTTCAGCATCGAGCTCTTGCCGGCGCCGTTCGGGCCGATGATCGCGCGGATCTCGTGCTCGCGGACGTCGAACGAGACGTCCTGCAACGCCTTCACGCCGCCGAACGAGAGCGCGACGCCCTCGACCGCCAGCACCGGCCCGCCGATTTCGCGTCGCTGCTGCATCGGCTCGCGGGCCCGCGCCTCAGGCGGCCTTCTTCGCGGCGGCGGCCGGGAACGTCTTCGCGTCGGCGATCTTCAGATTGGCGCTGATCTTGCCGACGCGGCCGTCCTCGAACTTCACCTGCGTCTCGATGTAGCACTCCTTCTTCCCGCCGTAGAGCGCGTCGATCAGCACCCCGTACTTGTCGGCGATGAACCCCCGGCGCACCTTCCGCGAGCGGGTGATCTCGCCGTCGTCGGGGTCGAGCTCCTTGTGCAGGACGAGGAAGCGGTGAATCTGCGACCCGGCGAGCTTCGGATCGGCGGCGAGGTCGGCGTTCACCTTCTCGACGCAGTCGCGCACGAGATCGAACACCGCCGGGTGGCTGGCGAGGTCGGTATAGCCCGAGAACGCGAGGTTCCGCCGCTCCGCCCAGTTCGCGACCGCTTCGAAGTCGATGTTGATGAACGCGCACGCCATGTCGCGCGCGTGGCCGAATGCCACCGCCTCCTTGATGTAGGGGAAGAACTTCAGCTTGTTCTCGAGGTACTTCGGCGCGAAGAGCGTGCCGTCCGCGAGCTTCCCCACGTCCTTCGCGCGGTCGATGATCTTCAGATGGCCGTCCTGGTCGAAGTAGCCGGCGTCCCCGGTCTGGAACCAGCCGTCGTTCGTCTTCGCCTCGGCGGTCGCCTCGGGGTTCTTGTAGTAGCTCTGGAAGAGCCCCGGCGAGCGGATGAGGATCTCGCCCGCGTCGGTGACCTTGATCTCGACGCCCTTCACCGGCGGGCCGACGGTGTCGGCCTTGACCTGGCCGTTCGGCTGCACGCACACGAACACCGAGGTCTCGGTCGAGCCGTACAGCTGCTTGAGGTTGATGCCGATCGAGCGGTAGAAGACGAAGAGGTCGGGCCCGATCGCCTCGCCGGCGGTGTAGGCGATCCGCACCCGGCTCATGCCGAGCACGTTCCGCAACGGCCCGTAGACGAGGACGTCGCCGATCCGGTACAGCAGCCGGTCGACGAGGCCCACCGGCTCCTTCGCGTCGAGGATCTTCGCGCCGACCCGCCGCGCGAGCCCCATGAAGTAGCGGTACATCCCGCGCTTGAGCGCGCTCGCGTCCTCCATCCGGATCGTGACCTGCGTGAGCAGCGCCTCCAGCACGCGCGGCACCGCGAAGTAATACGTCGGCCCGATCTCGCGCATGTCGGCCATCACCGTCTCGACGGACTCCGGGCACGAGACGCAGAAGCCGACGACGTAGGGCTGCGCGTACGAGAAGATGTTCTGCCCGATCCACGCGGGCGGCATGTACGCGAGCACCTCCTCGTCGGGCGTGAGCCCTTCCATCTCGGCGCCCATGCGCGCGGCGGTGATGAGGTTGGCGTGGGTGAGGACCACGCCCTTCGGCTGGCCGGTCGTGCCCGAGGTGGAGAACATCGCCGCGGTGTCGGACGCCTGGCCCTTCTCGACCTCGGCGAGGAAGAAGTCCGGGTTGCGGGCGTCGAACTCGCGGCCGGCCGCCTGGAGGCTCTCGAAGCTGGCGAGCCCGGGCTGCGTGTAATTCCGCAGGCCGCGCGCGTCGTCGAAGTAGATGTGCGCGAGCTTCGGGCACTGCGCCTGGACCTCGAGCAGCTTGTCGACCTGCTCCTGGTCTTCGACGATCGCGAACGCGATCTCGGCGTTCTGGAACACGAACACCAGCTCCTGCGCGGCGGCGTCGGAGTAGAGCGGAATCGGAATGCCGCCGAGGGATTGCACCGCGGCCACCGCCCAGTAGAGGCGCGGGCGGTTCTCGCCGACGATCGCGAGGCTCATGCCCCGCTTGAACCCCTGCGCCGCGAGGCCGCACGCGAGCGCTCGCACCTCGGCCGCGACCTGCGACCAGGTCCAGGCCTGCCAGATGCCGAGGTCCTTCTCCCGGATTGCGGGGTGGTCGCCGCGAACCTTGGCGTGATGAAGCAGCAGGCGCGGGAAAGTGTCGAGCCGCTCCGCCATGTCACCCTCCTGTGACTCAAACCCGGGCAAGAAAGACCGCGCCGCAGTTGTCCTCCCAGCGGTCGCGTGAGGCGCGGATTGTAACCGACGCCTTGCCGCCCCGGTCGGGGCGCGTCAGCCGTAGGTGAAGAACCCGCGCCCGGACTTCCGCCCGAGATATCCTGCCTCGACCATCTCGACGAGGAGCGGCGCGGGACGGTACTTCGGATCCTTGAACCCTTCGTACAGCACGTTGAGCACCGCGAGCTCTACGTCGAGCCCGATCAGGTCGCAGAGCGCCAGCGGGCCGATCGGGTGGTTGCAGCCGAGCTTCATCGCCTCGTCGATCTCGGCCGCGCTGGCGAGTCCCTCGCCGAGCGCGAAAATCGCCTCGTTGATCATCGGGCAAAGCATGCGGTTGACGACGAATCCGGGCGAGTTTCGGACCTTCACCGGGTGCTTCCCGATCTTCTGCGTGATCGCCTCGACCGCGGCGTAGGTCTCGTCCGACGTGGCGAGCCCGCGGATCAGCTCGACGAGCTGCATCACCGGCACCGGGTTGAAGAAATGCATCCCGATCACCTTGTCGGGGCGCGTCGTCGCCGCGGCGAGTCGCGTCACCGAGATCGACGAGGTGTTGGACGCGAGGACCGCATCGGGCTTCGCCGCAGCGTCGATCCGCGCGAAGAGCTTGAGCTTGAGCTCGAGGTTCTCGGTCGCCGCCTCGATCAGGAGGTCGCAGTCCTTGAGCACCGCGAGGTCGGTCGAGGTCCTGATTCGCCCGAGCGCCGCGGCCTTGTCGGCGGCCGACATCTTCTCCTTCTTCACCAGCCGCTCGAGGCTGCCGTCGATTGTCTTCACGCCGCGGTCGATCTGCGGCTGGCCGATGTCGGTCATCGCCACCGCGTGCCCCGCGACGGCGAACGCCTGCGCGATGCCGTTGCCCATCGTCCCGGCGCCGACGACGCCGATGGTTTCAATCGCCATTTCGGTTCACTCCTTCGAGAGAGGTATCGGCCGCGGCTGCGCGGTTCACGGCATCACGAGTTCCCTGGCGATGCCGCGCACGTCCATCTCGTAATCGAGCCCCTGCACCGGCGGCCGCGCGAAGTGCCACGTCAACCCGGCGTGCATCGCGCCGCGGTTGACGAGTCTCCTCGGCGAGAAACGGGTGGATGTCGTGGATCGGTGTAGACCTGCGTAGCGGTCGCGTCCGCCCAGCCGGCGCCGAGCGATCCCATCCGCCGCTCCTGCTCGGCGAGCACCCAGCGCGCCTTCTCGCGCATTCCCGCCGGCGAGGTATCTCCGTAGCGGATGATCCGTTCGCGGTAGCTGCCGGGCCCTTCCGCAGCTTCCCCGCTGCCGGCGGTGATGAAGCTCAACGGCGTCGCCGACGCGGCCGGCACCGTGTACGAGAACGCGTGAAAGCCCGGGCCGGGCGGCGGCGCCACCTCCGGGCACACGTTGGACCGCGCCACCGGATTCACTTCGTCCTTGAACAATCCCCAGCGCTCGAGCGTGGCGACGTAGACGCGGTTGAACGCCTTGAAGCCGTCCTCCGTGAACGGTCGGGCGAACGCAGCTCGCAGGCGCAGAACGCGGTCGGCGGTCGCCCGCGCGCGTTCAGGTACGCCTCGATCGCGCGGAACCCGTCTTCGATCGGCACCGGGCGCCGGAAGCGCGCCCGCTCGATCTCGAAGCCGGGCTCGGCGGCGACGCCACCGGAATACTGGAACGGCCCTTTGATGAAACGGAATCCGCCAGCAGGAAAAGCGATGACTTCGGCCATGTGCGCTCCGGCGCGTGGGATGCGGGACCGGCCGATTGTAGCGCTGCTATCTCGACCGCCAATCGTGGCAACGGCAATCCAAGGCCCGCGCCGGAAGCGCCATCGCGCCCGGCGGATCGACCGACATCCTCGCGCGTTCGCTCGGCCAGAAGCTGAGCCAGGCCTGGGGGCAGCAGATGATCGTCGAGAACCGACCTGGCGCCGGCGGCTCGATCGGTGCGGAGCTCGTCGCGAAGGCGCCTCCCGACGGCTATACGCTTCTGATGGGCCACATCGGCCGCGGGGATGAAGCCGGACTAGCGACGCAGCGCGACGACGCCGGCGGGCTGGCCGCGCGAGCCGCGATGCTTCACGCTCGCTGATCCTGCTCTAGCCGAGACGAAGCCCGCGAGCAGGCGACCGGTCGCCTCACCGCGTCCGGTATCGGCATCTGCCATTGATCGCTCCGGCGTCGAGGTCGAACGAAGCGGCGTAGCTCACCGCCCCTCCGGCGGGGCTTCAAAGCTCCCAGCCGAGCTTGCGGTCGAGGGAGTACGGGCCGCCGCCGCGCAGCGCGACCGCGAGCATGATGAGTCCCCACATCAGCGGATACTCGTAGCCGGGCTTGGTCCACCCGAAGCCGGCCGGGAGATAGTGGTACGTGATCACCGCCATCTCGATCGTGACCGCGGCAGCCCAGAAGCGGGTGAAGAGACCGAGCGCGATGCATAGCCCGCCCAGCGTTTCCAGCGTAATGAGCACCACCGCGAGCGGTTCCGCGGGCTGGATGCCGCGCTTTGCCAGGGTGCCTGCGGCGGTGGCGGCGATGCCCGCGGCGAGCTTCGGCCAGCCGTGCGGGATCAGCATGAGGCCCACCGTGACCCGGACGAGAAGCCACGAGAGCGGATTGACCCGCTCGTAGAACCGCTTGAGCGCAGGAATCAGGAGCCGCGGTTCGCGGCTTGCGGGGTTGGTCACGTCATTCCTCCCGAGCGGGCTGTAGGCCGTCGCTCGGCGCGACGGCGACGGTGGGCGACTCTAAGTGATGCGGAATCAGACTGGTATGGCATTTCCGGACTAGCTGCGATGGCGATTCGTGCTGTCGGCGACACGTGCATCGTCGTTACAGCCACAGGATCCGCTTACGGTAGTCGAGATTCGTCCGCAACGGTTCGGCCGGTCCAGCGTGGAACACGGCGCCGCGCTCGAGCGCAAACACGCGATCGGCGAGCACGAGCACCAAGTCGAGGTTGTGCTCCACGATCACGACGGACGTTTGGCTGCGCAGCTGGTCGAAGACCCTGAACAGCTCCTGCACGATCGTCGGCGCGAGGCCTTCGAACGGCTCGTCCAGCAGGAGCAGCTTGACGTTGCCCGACAGGGCGCGCGCGACCGCCACCATCTGCTGCTCGCCGCCGGACAGGTAGTCGGCCGCGACGTTCATGCGCGCCTTCAGGCGGGGGAAGTAGTCGAGGATCTGCTGCTCGCTCCAGGCCACGCCGTGGCTGCCGTCGGTGGCGCGTGCGAGGCGCCCGAGGGCGAGGTTATCGGCGACCGTCATGCCGGCGAACAGGCCTCGCCCCTGCGGCACGTAGCCGATGCCCAGGCGCGCGCGCGTACGCTCGCGCCCTGCCCGAGCAGGCGCTTCACCGCCGGCGCGTCGCCCGCCTCGGCGGCACGGATCAGCTCGGCGTCCCGGGCCGGGCCTTGCGCGTTTCCAAGCCGCGGCACGAGGGCGAGGCATGCGGCCGTCATGAGCTTCCGGCGGTCCATCGGTTATCCTTTCGGGATAGCGAACAGGAGCAGGCACTATGGCCACCACCCGACCCGATCCGCGGGGCGAGATCAAGCTCGATCCCGCCGCGCTGTTTCTCGAAGAAGTCTTCACCGACCGCCGCGTCGGCACGATCCGGCGCCTGACGCCCGTCGACGGCAAGGGTGCGCCCGACCCGGCCCGCAAGATCGTCTACGTCGGCGAGACCCAGGTCATGAGCAACGTCGGCGCGCTCCCGATCGTATTCGAGATCGACGCCAGCTCCCTCGCGGAGGCGGCGACGAAGTTCGGCCCGCTCGCGAAGGACGCCGTCGAGCAGACGATGCGCGAGCTGCAGGAGCTCCGCCGCCAGGCGGCCTCGTCGATCGTCGTGCCGCAGGGCGGGCTGCCGCCCGGCGGCCTGTGGCGGCGGCGGGAAGATCCAGCTGCCGTAGCGCCTCTCGCCCCCTTCGACGAGGGGGCGATGTCAACCCCCGAGGGGCCCGCCGCGTTTCCGGCCGAGCGCGATTTTCGCGCGCGGAAGGAAACGCTCTTGAACGCACCGCTCCCCCACGACTTCGCCGGACCGCTCGAAGAGTCGATCACGCTCGGGCAGGCGAAGAAGCTCATCCAGTGCATGGCGCACGAGGCGAGCTTCCTCCTGCTCGCGCCGCCCGGCGTCGGCAAGTCCGAGATGGTGTACCAGGCCGCGCGCGAAGCCGGCCTCGCGTGCCGCTCGCTCCTCGGTACCCAGATCGCACCGGAGGACGTGAGCGGCGTGCCGCGCATCGTCGGCGAGCGCTCGGTGTTCTGCCCGCCGCGCCTCTTGCTGCCCGAGCGGCCCGAGCCCTTCTGCCTCTTCCTCGACGAGCTGCCGGCCTGCGCGCCCGACGTGCAGAAGGCGTTCTACTCGCTGCTCCTCGAGCGGCGCCTCGGCGAGCACAGCCTGCCCGCGGGCACGTGGGTGGTCGCCGCGGGCAACCGCATCCAGGACCGGGCGCTCGTGCGGTCGATGAGCTCGGCGCTCGTCAATCGCGTCACGATGCTCCACGTCCGCGTCGACGTCGACGAGTGGCTCGCGTGGGCGCGGCGGAACAAGGTCCGGCCGGAGATCCTCGGCTTCATCTCCTACATGCCCGACGCGCTGATGCGCGGCGTGCCGCCCGAGCCGGTGCCGTTCTCGACGCCGCGGAGCTGGGCGCAGCTCTCGCGTGCGCTCGACATGGCCGAGGCGGGCGGCATCCTGACGCGCGAGACGCGCCGCGCGCTCTCCTTCGGGCGGCTCTCGGCGGAGGATGCCGCGATCTTCTGCGCCCTCGCCGAGGAGGCGATCGGCGCGATGCATCCGGTCGCGCACTACGTCGAGCATCCCGAGCGGCTCCCGCGCGGTGATGCGGCGCGCTGGTTCGTCCTCAACTGCATCCGCCAGCACGTGCGTGACGGCAAGCTCGAGGGGGTGAAGCCGCGCACGGTCAACCGCTTCCTGAAGAGCATCCCGTACGAGCATCAGCTTACGCTCCTCGCCGACCTCGTGGACCGCTGGGGTGCCCTCGGCGCGGACGCCGCGATGCTCGGCCTCCTGAAGCAGGTCGCGAAGCTGTGACCGACCGCGCGCTCCTCGAGCGCATCACGCGGGGCCTGCGGATGGTGACGGTGCCGTTCCCGCACCTCGCGGGCCTCGCCGCCGCGACGCGCGTGTCGCTCGACGAGCGTCTGCCGACGATGGGCGTGTTCGCGTCGGGCCGGCTCGTCGCCAACCCGGCGTTCGTCCGGCGGCTCAAGGACGGCGAGCTCGTCTTCGTGCTCGCGCACGAGCTGCTCCACCTCGCGCTCCGCACCCACGACCGCGCCCGCGGCGCCGACCGGCTGGAGTTCAACTACGCGCACGACTACATCATCAACGACATCCTGCGCGCCGAGCTCGGGCAGGCGATCCCCGCCGGTGGGCTCGACATGCCGGGCGCGCGCGAGCGGTCCGCCGAGGAAATCGTGCTCGAGATGCGGCGCAACGCCGCGGCGCAGACCAAGACGCGCGTCTGGGAGGGCGAAGCAACCACGGCGCGCCGCGTAGCCAGCGCCGGCGACGAAGCGGGCGACGTGCTCGACGGCACGCGCGAGGCGGAGCTCTTCCCGGGAGAGGCCGGCGACCAGCAGGCAAACGCGGAGCGGATGAAGGCGCTCGCGGCAAAGGCGCTGAGCCTCGCCCGCGCGATGGGCCTCGCCAAAGGCCTGCGCGGCACCGATGCCGGCGCCGCGAGCCAGACGGTCGCGGCGCTGCGGGGCGTCTATCGCACGCCTTGGGAGCTCGCGCTGCAGCGCTGGCTGGAGTCCGTCGCGCCCGGCGAGCGCACGTTCGCCCGTCCGTCCCGCCGCGGCGCGGATCGCACCGACGTCGTGCTGCCCGGGCGCCGGCGTGAGGGCTGGATCCTCAACGTCGTGCTCGATACGAGCGGCTCGATGGCGGACGAGATCCCCCGCGCGCTCGGCGCGATCGGCGAGTTCTGCGACGCCGTCGGGGTGGACCAGGTGCGGCTGGTGCAGTGCGACGCCGCGGTGACCGCCGACGAGCTGGTGCCGCCGGAAGCCCTCGCCGAGCGCCGGGTCACCGGCTACGGCGGCAGCGATCTCTCGCCTGCGCTGCGTCACCTCGCCGACGACCAGCACGTACGCGCGGTGGTGGTCGTCACCGACGGCGAGATCGCCTACCCGCCGGAGGCGATGCCGTACGACGTGCTCTGGGTGCTGCCGGCACGCGGGAGGGCCGCGTTCGGGCCGCCGTACGGCCGCGTGATCACGATGCAACCCGTCTGAAGGAATCAGCAATGAAAGTCGTGCAGGAACTCGTCGCCTATTTCGACCGCCGCGGCCGGCTCACGAAGAAGCAGATCCGCCACCTCCTCGACCAGGGGCTCCTGGCGGCGGATGCGCCGCTTACCATGATCGACCTCTGCGACCCGGTCGGTGCCACGTACTACTTCCGGCTCACCGGTGAGGCCGCGGGGCCGCTCTGGGGCACCGACGTCTATACCGGCGATTCCGCGATCGCGGTCGCGGCGGTCCACGCCGGCCTCGTCAAGGCCGGCGAGTCGGCGATCGTGAAGATCACCGTCGAGCAACCGCTGCCCAGGTACGCGGGATCGTTGCAGCACGGTGTGGCGAGCCACGACTTCGGGCCGTACGGGACGGCGTACCGGGTTGTGGCGGTGTAGCCGTCGCCGATCCGATGCGGAGAAGTTCCGGAAACCTGGCCGATCGTTCGTGCTATTATCCGAATCCCTGAATTCCTGAGATCGCTAAACGTGGAAACCGGCAAGATCGGCCGCAACGGCACTCTGGTGATCCCGGCCAGGCTGCGCCGCCGCTTCGGGCTGCAGGAAGGCGGGATGGTCGTGCTCGAGGAAACCGAAGACGGGATCAGCATCCGGCCTGCAGTTGCGGTGCCGGTCGAGGTCTACTCAGCGCGCCGCAAGGCGGAGTTCCTACTCAACAACGCCGTCGACGCCGCCGACTACAAGCGCGCCGTCCGCGCAGTGCGCAAGCTCGGATTGGATCCGGAGACCATCCCGCACCGCCGCCCGTGACCGACCGCGTCTTCCTTGACGCGAACGTGCTGTTCTCGGTCGCATGGCGGGAAGATTCCGGGCTCGCCCGCCTGTCGCGTGTCCCCGCTGCAACGCTGATCACCTCGCGCTACGCCTTGGCGGAGGCGGAGCGGAACCTGGAGACCGACGAGCAACGCTCGCGGCTGGCGGCTTTCGCCAAGAACATCCAGTTCGTCGACGCCGTCGCTGGCGGGCTGCTCCCCGACAGCGTAAAGCTGGTCGAAAAGGACGCGCCCATCCTTCTCGCGGCCATCGAGGCGGGCGCGACCCATCTCCTCACCGGCGACCTACGCCACTTCGCGGACCTCTACGGCAAATCGATCAGCGGCGTGAAGGTCCTTCGGCCCGCCGAGTACCTCAACTCGATCTAGCGCGACGCCCGGGCACGAACGGTGGATAATCGCGCCCGGTCCGTTTCCCCTTCAGCTCTGATTCCCGGGTCGTACGAATGGCGCAATACGTCTACACCATGCGGCGCGTGGGCAAGGTCGTGCCGCCCAAGCGCGTCATCCTCAAGAACATCTCGCTCAGCTTCTTTCCCGGCGCGAAGATCGGCGTGCTCGGCCTGAACGGCTCGGGCAAGTCGACCCTGCTCGGCATCATGGCCGGGGAGGACAAGAACTTCGAGGGCGAGGCGATCCCGATGCCGAACCTGCGCATCGGCCATCTCCCGCAGGAGCCCGCGCTCGATCCGTCGAAGACCGTCCGCGAGTCGGTCGAGGAAGGTCTCGGCGACGTGCTGGCGGCGAAGAAGCGTCTCGACGAGGTCTACGCCGCCTACGCCGAGCCCGACGCCGACTTCGACCGGCTGGCCGAGGAGCAGGCGAAGCTCGAAGCGGTGCTCGCCACCTCCGGCGCGGGAGAGGAGCACCAGCTCGAGATCGCGTCCGACGCGTTGCGGCTGCCGCCGTGGGACGCCAAGGTCGAGAAGCTCTCCGGCGGCGAGAAGCGCCGGGTCGCGCTCTGCCGGCTCCTCCTCTCGAAGCCCGACATGCTGCTTCTCGACGAGCCGACCAACCACCTCGACGCCGAGAGCGTCGAGTGGCTCGAGCAGTTCCTGCAGAAGTTTCCCGGCACCGTGATCGCGGTGACCCACGACCGCTACTTCCTCGACAACGTCGCCGGCTGGATCCTCGAGCTCGACCGCGGGTTCGGCATCCCGTGGGAGGGCAACTATTCGTCGTGGCTCGAGCAGAAGGAGCAGCGGCTCGAGACCGAGGCCAAGCAGGAGGCCGCCCGGATCAAGACGATGAAGGCCGAGCTCGAGTGGGTGCGCCAGAACCCGAAGGCGCGCCAGGCGAAGAGCAAGGCGCGCCTGCAGCGCTTCGAGGAACTGTCCTCGTACGAGCACCAGCAGCGCAACGAGACCCAGGAGATCTTCATCCCGGTCGCCGATCGGCTCGGCGACAAGGTGATCGAGTTCAAGGACGTGAGCAAAGGCTACGGCGACCGGCTGCTGATCGACAAGCTGTCGCTCTCGGTCCCGCCCGGTGCGATCGTCGGCATCATCGGCGCGAACGGCGCCGGCAAGTCGACGCTGTTCCGCATGATCACCGCCCAGGAGAAGCCCGACTCGGGCGCGATCGAGGTCGGGCCCACGGTGAAGCTCGCCTACGTCGACCAGTCGCGCGACGACCTCACCGCCGGGAAGTCGGTGTGGGAGGACGTCTCGGGCGGCCAGGACATCCTCACCGTCGGCAAGTTCCAGATGCCCTCGCGCGCCTACGTCGGCCGCTTCAACTTCAAGGGCCCGGACCAGCAAAAGGTCGTCGGCCAGCTCTCCGGCGGCGAGCGCGGCCGGCTGCACCTCGCGAAGACGCTCATCGCCGGCGGCAACGTGCTGCTCCTCGACGAGCCGTCGAACGACCTCGACGTCGAGACGCTGCGCGCGCTCGAGGAGGCCCTCCTCGAGTTCGCCGGCACCGTGCTCGTGATCTCGCACGACCGGTGGTTCCTCGACCGCATCGCCACGCACACCCTCGCCTTCGAGGGCGACTCGCAGGTGGTGTTCTACCCGGGCAACTACCACGAGTACGAGGCGGACAAGGTGAAGCGCCTCGGCGAGGAAGCGGCGCGGCCGAAGCGGATCCGGTTCAAGCCGCTGAAGTGATCGCTAGCGCCGACACGACGCCGTGCGTCGCCGCCTTGTCGGCGCGATCGGCGCCGCGCCGCTCGCGCTCGCCATGCGCGCGCGTGGGCGCGCAGTCTAAGCCGGCGACGAACGACGGCGGGCCCTTCGTTCCGACGCCATGGGTGATCCTCGACGAGATGCTCAAGCTCGCCGAGATCCGCCCGGACGACACCGTCTACGACCTCGGCTCCGGCGACGGCCGCCTCGTGATCGCCGCCGCGAAGCGCCACGGCGCGCGCGGCGTCGGCATCGAGCTGCAACGGCGACCTCGTCGTCTACTCGCGCGTGCAGGCCGAGCGCGACGGCGTCGCCGAACGCGTGAAGTTCGTCGAGGGCGACGTACTGAAGGCGGACCTGCGCGCGGCGACCGTCGTCACGATGTATCTGCTGCCGCGCCTCGTCGTCGCAGCTCGTGCCGAAGCTCCGCGCCGAGCTGCCCGCAGGCGCGCGCATCGTGTCGCACGACTACGCGCTCGAGTCGTGGCGACCCGACAAGACGCTGATCTTCGACGTCGAGGAGAAGCTCAACATCAACGGCATGACCGAGACGAAGCTCTACTACTACGTCGTGCCGGCGCAGGTCGACGGGCGCTGGGCGCTCGAGCTCGAGCAGCCGATGTCCGCGCGCCCGGTCGAGCTCGCGATCGAGCAGTGGCCCGACCGGCTCGAGGGCGCGGCGATCGTGGACGGCGTGTCGCTCGCCCTGCGCGACCTCGGCGTGCGCGCCGACGCGATCCGGTTCGACATGCTGCACGCCGGCCGCATGCTCGCGTTCCGCGGCCGGGTGACCGGCGCAACGATGGCCGGGGAGATGGCCCGCCGCGGGGGCTCGAGCCGCTGGACGGCGCGCCGGCTGCCCTGACCCGCGACGGAGGATCTCGCACTCGGTGACGCGCGCTCCAGGCGTCGCTCATGCCGCCACCGCCGTGGCGCGAACGGTCTCGAGCGCCCGCAGCAGATCATCGATCTGAGAGGACGTGAAGAGTCCGTCCGGCCCGCGCGGCGTGAGGTCGGTGAACGGGGACTCGTAGAGCCTGGCCGCGTCCATCACGCCGTGCTCGGTCAGGTGATCGACGATCAGATTCACGAACTCGATCTGGTTCGCGGCCAGCGTCCTGCCCGCGAGGAAACCCGCCAGTGCGTCCTTGGCCGCGCCTCGATCCATTCCGACCAGGGATCGCACGAAGAGCCCGAGCCCGTCCGACTCCTCCGCCGCGCGACGGACGTCCTCCGATCGCCCCGACGCCGCTCTCGATCAGCATGCGCTCCAGCTCGGCAAGGTCGGTCGCTGTCAGCGGCTTGTTCATCCTCAGCTTGTGGATCGCGACGTGGTCCTGATGCGCACGCAGGAAAGCGCGCGCCTTCGCGCGGAACCTGGCGTAGTCCGTGCCGTCGGCGAAGCCCGGCAGATCGACCGGCGTTTCGCCGCCCATCTCGTCCTCGAAGTCGGTGTAGATGGGCTTGCGCTTCTGCTTCTCGATCAGCTTGACGAGCTCGCGCAGCCGGCGGCGCAGCGCCTCCAGCATCGGAACCGTCACGTCCTGCCACCACTCGTCGGTCTGCACCTCGAGGATCAGCGCCATCTGCGCCCGGACCATCGGGATGGTCCCCATCTCCTCCAGCAGGCCGGCGATCTCCTTGACCTGCTCGCGCAGCCGAACGAAAGCCGGCTCGGCGCGCAAGAGTGCGAGCTGAAGGTTCAGCAGCAGCAGGTCGAAGCGCTTGGCCTCCTCGTCCTTCGGGATCGAGCTCCGAAGGCAGGCCGGCGACTTCGTGCGAGAGCTCGCGATAGCGCCTCGGGCGTCAGTGCTGTCCACGCCTCCGCCTTGGCGTACCTCTCCACGATGCGACGCTTGCGGCCGCACCACGAAGTTGTCGAGGTTCATCGCCGCGGTTTCCCGGTGCAGCAGCCCGGCGACCGCGCGGCGCACCTCGGCGTCGGTCTCCGGATGGCCGTGTGGGGGCGCTCGCTCCTCTTCGGCGCGGCTCGCCGCCGGATGCGGCGATCCGGCTGTCCAGCTCCCCGACCAGCTCCAGCCGCGCGTTGAACAACCGCTTGCCGAGCGATTCACCCAGCGCGCCGTCGGTGGTCTCGGGGTTCTGGCTGAAGTACTCCAGGTTCTGGCAGTAGTCGAAGAGGTAGAAGAACTGCTTGTGCTGGCCCGGCCCGAACAGGTCCGGGCAGAGCCGCGTGCCCCGGCCCACCATCTGCCAGAACTTCGTCTTGGATCGCACCAGCTTGAAGAAGACGAGGTTCACGACCTCCGGCACGTCGATGCCGGTGTCGAGCATGTCCACCGAGATCGCGATGTGCGGCGCCCGGTCCTTGTTCGCAAAATTGTCGATCAGGCTCTGCGCGTACTCGGTCTTGAAGGTGATGACGCGCGCGAACTCGCCCTTGTAATGCGGATAGTTCGCGTTGAAGCGCTCGGCGATGAACTCGGCGTGGTGCTGGTTCTTGGCGAAGAGAATCGTCTTGCCCAGCCGGTCGCCGCCCGCCACCGTGAGGCCGCGCGTCATCAGGTGCTCCAGCACCTTGTCCACGGTGTCCTTGTTGAAGAGCCACTTGTTGACCGCCTCGGCCTCGACGCGGTCGGGCACGTCGCCTTCTTCGTCCCACTCGAGCGCGTCCCACTGGTCCTTGTCCTCCTCCGAGAGCTGGTCGTACCGGATCCCCTCGCGCTGGAACTTGAGCGGCACGGAGACTGCCTTCGGCGGCACGAGAAAGCGGTCGCGCACCGCCTCCTCCAGCGAGTAGGCGTCGGTCGGCACGCCGTTCTCGAGGTCGAACAGGCTGTAGGTGTTGCGGTCCACCTCGTCCTTGGGCGTAGCGGTGAGGCCCACGAGCAGCGAGTCGAAGTAATCGAAGATGGCGCGGTACTTCTGGAACACCGAGCGGTGCGCCTCGTCGATGATCACGAGGTCGAAATGGCCCACGCCGAAGCGTCGCTGGCCATCCTTCGCTTCGTCGATCAGCCGCATCATCGTCGGGTAGGTGGAGACGAAGACGCGGCCCTCGGCGTCCTTCTCGGTGACCAGGTTCACCGGCGACGCGTCCGGCAGGTGACGCTTGAAGGCGTTCACCGCCTGATTGACGAGCGCTACGCGGTCGGCGAGGAACAGCACGCGCTTCGCCCAGTTGCAGCGCATCAGCAGATCGGACAGCGCAATCACCGTGCGCGTCTTGCCCGCGCCGGTGGCCATGACCACCAGCGCCTTCCGGTCGTGGTCGCGCTCGAAGGCCTCGGCGATGCGGCGGATACCGCGCGTCTGGTAGTAGCGCTCGACGATGGCCGGGTTGATCTCGGCCGCCGCGAGTGGCTTGCGGGTGCTGCGGCGCTGAATCGCGAGCTCCAGCTCCGCCTTCTTGTAGAAGCCCTGCACCTGGCGCGGCGGGTAATTGCGCGTCGTCCCACAGCCAGTGCTCGTAACCGTTCGAGTAGAAGACGAGCGGCCGCTGACCGAACTGCCGCTCCAGGCAATCGGCGTAGAGCCTGGCCTGTTCCTGGCCGATCCGCGCGTCGCGCCGCGTGCGCTTGGCTTCGACGAGTGCGAGCGGCTTCCCGTCGTCACCCCACAGCACGTAGTCGACGAAGCCCTTGCCCTGCCGGTTGGGCATGCCGCTCACTTCGAGCTCGCGGTCGCGCGCCTGGTCGAGCGGCCAGCCCGCCTCCTTGAGCAGGAGGTCGATGAAGTAATCGCGGGTCTCGGTCTCGGAGTAGTCGTGCGTGTCGGGCTGCGCGGCGGCCGCTTGTTTCGCCGCCGCCACCTCGGCGCGCAGGCGCTTCAGCTCTTCATCGAGCGCAGATTTGTCTGCGAGCACGGCGGCAAGCTTTTCGTCGCGCTCGCTCAAGCGCGCTTCGAGCGCCTGCAACTGCTCGGCCGTCTGCGCCGGGGACGGCCCGGGCCGCGGCAGTGCCGCAGGGTCGAATCCGAGCCCCGGCGCCGGGCGCGCGACGCGGCCGTAGGTGCGCGCCAGCCAATAGGCCACGTGGAATAGCTCGCGCACGGCGACCAGCGCGTCGTTCGATGGGATCGCGCGGTGGCTGTGCACCGCGCGGTTGCCGAGCGTGACGATCACGCGCGCCTTGCTGAACACGGCTTCGCCCGCCGCCTGCTTGAAGCTCGGGTCGTGGATCAACGCCGAGAGGTTGTCCTGGTACGGAAGCTTCAGGGCCGCGTCGTGCTTGTAGGCCCACGCCACCGCCAGCTCGAGCGCGCGGCGCGCGTAGAAGCAGGCGGTGCGCGGGTCGGCGTGGACGAACCCTTCGGCCTGAGTCGCCGCGTCCCGGATGGCCGCGAACTCCGGTTGCAGGAACGTGAAGTTGCCCGCGCTCATGCTGCGTTCAACTCCCGCTCGGCTTGGGCCCCCGGCCAAATTTGACACAAGACGTACCAGTAACTTGTGTCAAAAACAATGCCGGGAAACGAACGCCGCGCCTTGCATGGTCCCGCCGACCGCCGCCACTCACGCTGGAGGAAGGCGAACTGGCTCACTCGCTGCCCTCCGGCCCGGGCGCGGGATCGTTGAACAACGCGATGTAGGGTGCATAGCGAAAGCGCCGGTTGCGCGCATTGCCCGTCATCTCGCTGAGCACGCCCAGGTCGACCAGTCGCGACACGAGGCTATTGGCGGCCACGTAGGTTGTGCCGGTCGTCTTCTTCACGTCGCTGATGGCGACGATCGGGCGATCGAACAGGGACTCCAGCACCTTGTGCCCGTTGCCTGCAGCACGGCCGAGTTGATCGGTGATCGCGCGTCGATGCTGCTCGCGCAATTGCAGGACGCGCCGGGCCGTTTCAGCCGCTTCGGCCGCTACCTCGACGACGCCACGCAGGAAGAATGTAAGCCACGCTTCCCAGGCGCCGCGGGTGCGCACGGCTTGCAGATGCTCGTAGTACGACTGACGGTGTTGCTTGAAGTAGTGCGACAGGTACAGCACCGGCTTGTGCAGCACGCCGCACTCGGTCAGCAGGAAGGTGATCAGCAGCCGCCCGACGCGCCCGTTGCCGTCGAGGAACGGGTGGATGGTCTCGAACTGCACGTGCGCCAGCGCGATCTTGACCAGCGGTGGCAAGCCGTCTTCGCGCATGCAGGAAATTTTCGAGCTCGCCCAGTGCTTGCGGCACCTCATGATGCGGCGGCGGCACGAAGGTGGCGGTGTTGAGCGTGCAGCCGGCTGGGCCGATCCAGTTCTGGCTCGTGCGCAGCTCGCCGGGTTCCAGCCGGCCGCCGCGCACGCCCTTCATCAACTCGGCGTGGATCTCGCGGATCAGCCGCACCGAGACCGGCAGCTCGGGGAGCCGCGCGAGCCCGTGGTTCATCGCGCGCACGTAGTTGACCACCTCGTCCACGTCGCGCGGCAGGTTCTGGTCGAGCATCTTCGCTTCGGCGGCGAGCAGGTCCTGCAGCGAGCTCTGCGTGCCCTCGATCTGGCTCGAGAGCACCGCCTCCTTGCGCACGTACATGAACACGAAGAGGTCGGGGTTGGGCAGGGTCAGGACCGAGCCGTCGAGGCGCCCGAGGGCGCGGTCGGCCTGGCGAAAGCAGGCCTTGAAGCTCGCCGTCGATGGCCAGCGGGGGGGTGGGCGGCAGCGGAGCCGGGATGAAGGCCCGGTAGCCGGTCGGCTGCTGCTGATAGCGGCCTGCGCGGGCTGGGAGATCGGTCGAGGCCATCCGGTGACTTGCGTATGGAGTCTGGGACGGCCCTTGTTATAGGCTGTATTTAATATGGAGGCAAGAGGCCCGCCTTATTTTAGGAAGACGATGTCTGAGCCCCGCCGGTGCCCCCTTCGGACGGCCACCAGAAATGCGTCGGCCCGCAAAAACGGACGCGGGCTTCGCCGTCCGCGGAGTCCAGAGCGTGCAGGTCGAGCGTCCACTCACGATTGGCGCCCCGAAGTGCGGCAAGGACCGCAAGCCCGGCGTCGAAGATGTCGTCCCCGCCGTCTGTCAACGCGCCAGGCAGCTCGACCGACAGCTCGTCGGTAAGCCATTTCGCCATTCGAGCGCTGTCCGTCGCCCATGCGTGCCGCGCTCTGGTCAATGCGTGGTAGCAAACCTTGGGGTGGGCCTCCGTGACCATGGAGCCGTCGGTCCGAAAACGCGGCGCGAGAAGGGTCAGAAACGCGGCGCCGCTCACCGTCATCGAACTCAGGATTGAGTTCGGTGACATGACGCTGTTCCGGACCTCGGGGTAGGCCTTCCGCAGCCACCGATCTGCGGACCGAAAGCCGGAGTTACCGCTGCTCCACTCGGTCAGCGTATCGACGCCCGCGGCGACGATCGTGCCATCGGCGCAGGCGTTGTACAGCCAGGCGATCGCGTCAGCGACCGATTGCGCGGTCCTGACACGCAGGCGCTCGGCGAGCCAGCGGGTGCCGCTCTGCCGCACATCCGCCACCGCGATGCCGTGCGCCCCGTTTCCGCCAGGGTCGTAGCCGATGACGAAGGCGCGGCTCACAGGTCGCCGCGGAAGGCACGGTGCTGGAGGGAGACGAAGAGGACGTCTAGGTTCGCCAGTGAGCCGCTGGTCAGTGATTTCAGCTTTTCGACGCCGCGAGTCGTGCGAACTCGGCCTGCATCGTGTTCGGCGGAAGCAGCAACGGCATCGCTTGACATGCCGAGTTATGTTCCTCGGACGCGACCACCTGGTATGTTTGCCATCGCATGAAGTTGGCTCCCCCGTGCGAACGCGACTAGCGAATCGAAAGATGGGCTCAGGGCCGACGATCGCGCAGGCGAACTCGAAACGCATGCTGATTCTGATGGATGCAGGTCGGAAGCTCGTCGCATCATAACGCGAGCGCCCCAGCTTGTCCGCGATCTCGACTGTAGAAGCAGTCGCCCGTTCGGAATGACGTCGGAACGCTGCGATCTCGCATCTGTTGCTTCGAGATACTCGACTGTCTCGCAATCCGACACTCGCCTGATGTTCGACCACCGCGAGATACGAGCACTCCGTGAGCTTTGCGTCAGGGCCAGGTCCCTTCAGCATGCCGACGCTGATCTGTGCGATCTCGCCGAGGCAATGATCGCGGCCAGCTCCTCGGATTCGCGACTGGGTCGCCGAACATGTCGAGGAAGATGGATTGGGTGAGGGTGTCGAGTTGGGCGAGCGCGGCGCGGCGCTTTGCCCGCAGCGCGTCCGCCTTGTCCAGGATCTCCGCAATCCGCCGCTGCTCGGGGAGGGGCGGCAGCGGAACTGCGATGTTGGCCACGTCGACGGGCGTGCCCGGAGCAACGAGCGCACCGACTCCCGACACTGTCCGCATGAACTGAGCGTGAAAGGGATCGCCAACTAGACATGCCTCAAGTACGGACGATGCAATCGCTCGCTGCGGAACACGATCCACTCGCCGATGCAATGAGCCGTCTGCCTCGATCGCCGCCAACGACCCATGAACGACGGATGTGGGGCACGATCTTCGAAAGCAGGACGTCGCCCGGCTGGACAATCCGTCTTCGTTGAGCCAATGTCGTTGCCCGCCACTACCTCAGGCCGACCCGGATCGAAGGCCGGGATGCTGTAAAGATCGAAAACCTCGTCCGGAAACTTTGAGGCTCTACGGAGCCGCGACTCAGTCGCCATGACGTCACCCAGTTCAATCGTGGCGGCCGACGCTCACTCTCAGCATCCCCTCCAGCTCCTTCATCCCCCGCTGGATCTCCTCCTCCAGCTTTGCCAGCTCCGCGAGGATCTCCTTCGGCGCGCGGTGCTCGACCTCCTCGTGCACCACTTCCTTGTAGCGGTTGAGCGAGAGGTCGTAGCCCTGCGCGGCGATGTCGGCCTTGGGCACGCAGAAGCTCTGCGCGGTGCGCGCGCGCTCGCTCTCCGCGCCCGCGCGCTCGGCCCAGCGCGCGAGCACGTCGGGCAAGTTGTTCTTCGCGTGCTCCTCGCCGGTGAACGCGGCGCGCGGCAGCGGACCGAGCTTGTCCTCGGGCAGGAGCGGTGTGCGCTTGTCGTCGAGGCTCCAGCCGTCGGCCTCGACGTCGTAGAACCAGACTGTGTCGGTGCCGCCGGAGTTGGTTTTGGTGAAGAGCAGGATCGCGGTCGACACGCCCGCGTAGGGCTTGAACACGCCGCCGGGCAGCTTGATCACCGCGTCGAGCTTCTGGTCTTCCACCAGCATGCGGCGCAACTCCTTGTGCGCCCGGCTGGAGCCGAACAGCACGCCGTCGGGCACGATCACCGCGGCCCGGCCGCCGGGCTTGAGCAGGCGCAGGAAGAGCGCCAGGAAGAGCAGCTCGGTCTTCTTGGTCCTGACGATCTGGAGCAGGTCCTTGGCGGTGTTCTCGTAGTCGAGGCTGCCGGCGAAGGGCGGATTGGCGAGCACCAGCGTGTACTTCTCCTCCTCGCCCGCGTGATCCTGCGCGAGCGAGTCGCGGTAGGTGATGGCCGGGTTCTCGACGCCGTGCAGCAGCATGTTCATGCTGCCGATTCGCAGCATGGTGCTGTCGAAGTCGAAGCCGTGGAACATCTCGCCGTGGAAGTGCTTGCGCAGCTTCGCTTCGTGGAGCAAGTCGGGATGGCGCTCGCGAAGGTGCTCGCCCGCCGCGACGAGGAATCCCGCCGTGCCGCAGGCCGGGTCGCAGATGACGTCAGTGGGCTGCGGCGCGGTCAGCTCCACCATCAGCCGGATGATGTGGCGCGGCGTGCGGAACTGCCCGTTCTGCCCGGCGCTGGCGATCTTGCCGAGCATGTACTCGTAGACGTCGCCCTTGGTGTCGCGGTCCTCCATCGGCACGGCGTCGAGCAGGTCCACCACCTTGGCCAGCAGCGCCGGCGTGGGGATCGTGAAGCGCGCGTCCTTCATGTGGTGCGCGTAGGTGGAGTCCTCGCCGCCCAGATTCCGGGCGAGATCGGTGCGCAGGAACGGAAAGACGTGCTCGCCGACGACCGTGTACATCTCGGCCGGCGCGAAGTGCTTGAAACGCGACCAGCGGAAGTCTTCGTAGGGTCGCTTCTTCGCGTCCTTGCCTTGCGGAAATACGCGCCGCGCCATCGGCTTCTTGAGCCGGGCCGACTTGTTCTCCTCCAGCGTGTGCAGATCGTCCAGCCGGCGCAGGAAGAGCAGATAGGTGATCTGCTCGATGACCTCGAGTGGATTCGAGATCCCGCCGGACCAGAACGCGTTCCAGATCTGGTCGATCTGGTTCTTGATGGGACCGGTGATCACGCGGTAATGCTCCTTAGATGCTCCGGGTTGGCGACGATGAAGTCCGCGCCTGTCTGGTCATCTCCTTCCGTGCCGCAGGATCGCCTGCAGCGGCTGCCGTGCCCCCCGGGTGGCCCTCTTAGCCGGTCAGCTTCTTCAGCACGTGCCGGCGGTTGCGGGTATACGGGCGAACCTGCGTCGGCCAACGTCCCGCATCGACCGCTTTCGCCCAGCCTTCGCTCGTCAGCACCTCGGCGCTCTCGAGCTCGTAGACTGCGCTGTACTTCGGCTCGCCCTCGGCGACGATCGTCTTCTTCTCGCCGCCCATGATCATCGTCAGCGGCACGCTCGTGCAGCGGCGCGCCGAGATGACGCCCGGCACTTTCAGGATGAGCGGGATGTGCTCGGTGTCGTAGACCTCGTTGAAGAGCGCCTCCTTGTCCGGGTCCACGTCCATGCTCGCGATGAAGATGTAGGGCATCGTTCTATCTCCTGGTGGCCCGGCGCCGCGCGGGGCGCTTCGCCGGGGATTTGACGTCGCGGGTCGCGAACTTCGCCGGCGCGACGACCTCGATCATCTCGAGGTCCTTCGAGT
>CAVUSZ010000036.1:0-62545 GCA_963744255.1 uncultured beta proteobacterium | reverse complement strand
GACGCGGGCCGAACCGCACCGCCCTCGCGCAACCCGCCCATGCCCATCCTCAGCATCGAGGAGCTTTCGGTACGGTTCGACGGCGTCGTTGCGCTCGACCGGGTGTCGTTCGAGATCGAGGCGCGGCAGATCGTGGGCGTGATCGGCCCCAACGGCGCGGGCAAGACCACGCTGTTCAACTGCCTCAGCCGGCTCTATACGCCGGTCTCGGGCGCGATCACGTACAACGGCAACTCGATCCTGGCGCTGCCGCCGCATCGCCTCGCCGGGCTCGGCATCGGTCGCACGTTCCAGAATCTCGCGCTCTTCCCGACGATGTCGGTGCTCCAGAACGTCATGGTCGGCGCGCACAGCCGCACGCGCAGCGGGTTCGTCAGCAATGCGCTGCGCCTGCCGTGGGTCGCGCGCGAAGACGCACAGAGTCGCCTCGCGGCGGCGGAGCTGCTGCGCTTCCTGCAGATCGAGGCGCTGGCGGCGCATCCTGCGGGCGGGCTCCCCTTTGCGACGCTCAAGCGCGTGGAACTCGCGCGCGCGCTCGCCAGCTCGCCGGCGCTCCTGCTGCTCGACGAGCCCGCCGCTGGGCTGAACCACGCGGAAGTAGACGGACTCGGCGCGCTGATCCGGCGTCTGCGCGACGAGCGCGGCCTGACCATCGTGGTCGTCGAGCACCACATGAGCCTCGTCATGCAGATCTCCGATCGGGTCGTCGTCCTCGATTTCGGCCGGAAGATCGCCGAGGGCACCCCCGCCGAAGTGCAGCAGGATCCGAGGTCATCCGCGCCTACCTGGGCACGGAGGCGGCGTGAACGCGCTGCTCGAGGTGCAGGGGCTCGAAGCCTTCTACGGGCGCATCAAGGCGCTCGACGGCGTGAGCTTTACGCTGGCCGACGGCGGCATCACGACCATCCTCGGCGCGAATGGCGCCGGCAAGACCACCACCCTGCGCGCGATCTCGCGCATGGTCCGGACCACGGGCAGCATCCGCTTCGCGGGCGAGCCGATCGATGCCTGCAGCACCGAGGACGTGGTGCGTCGCGGCGTCGCGCACGCACCGGAAGGTCGCGGCACCTTCGCCCACCTGACCGTGGAGGAAAACCTGCGCCTCGGCGCGTGGGGACGGCGCGACCGCGCGGGACTCGAGCGGGATTTCGAGCGCATGCTCGGTTACTTTCCGGCGCTCGGCGCGCGGCGAAGGCAACAGGCGGGCACGCTGTCGGGCGGCGAGCAGCAGATGCTCGCACTGGCGCGCGCCCTGATGCTCAGGCCGCGGCTGCTCCTGATGGACGAGCCCTCGCTCGGCCTCGCGCCGCTCATCGTGCAGGAGATCTTCGGCATCCTGCGCGCAGTGAACGCCGAGACCGGTGTCGGCATCCTGCTGGTGGAGCAGAATGCAGCGCTGGCGCTCGACCTCGCGGACCACGTCTTCCTGCTGGAAACCGGTCGGGTGGTGATGGCAGGGCCGTCGGAGCTGCTGCGCCGGGACGACTCGATCCGCCGGTCCTATCTCGGCTACTAGCGCATGGACATCTTCGTCCAGCAGGTCGTCTCGGGCCTCGCCACCGGCAGCATCTATGCGGCGCTCGCGCTCGCCCTGGTGATGATCTACCAGGCGACCGACGTGGTGAATTTCGCTCAAGGAGAAATGGCGATGTTCGCGACCTACATCTGCTGGGCCATGCTGAGCGCCGGCATGCCCTACTGGGCCGCGTTCTTCGCCACGCTCGCGCTCGCGTTCGTGGGCGGCCTCCTGATCGAGCGCGTCGTGATCCGGCCGGTGGAGAACGCGCCCATCCTCACGATCGTGATCGTCACCATCGGGCTGCTCGTGATCTTCAACAGCCTCGCGGGCTGGATCTTCTCCTACGTCCAGAAGCCTTTCCCGAGCCCGTTCCCCAAGGAGCCGTTGCGCTTCGGCGACATCGTGCTCGGCGCCCACGACCTCGGTCAGATCGGGGTGACCCTCCTCGTCCTCGCCTGCATCTTTCTCTTCTTCCGCTTCACGCCGCTCGGGCTCGCGATGCGCGCGGCGGCGCAGAATCCGGTGTCGAGCCGGCTGGTCGGCATCCGCGTGGGCTGGATGCTCGCGCTCGGCTGGGGGCTTGCGGCGATGTTCGGCGCGGTGGCCGGCATGATGATCGCGCCCATCGTCTTCCTGGAGCCCAACATGATGGGCGGGATCCTGATCTACGCGTTCGCGGCCGCCACGCTGGGCGGCTTCGCGAGCCCGGTCGGCGCGGTGGTTGGCGGGCTCATCGTGGGCGTCGCGGAGAACCTGGTCGGCACCTACGTCGCGTTCATCGGCACCGAGCTCAAGCTGACCGTGGCGCTCGCGATGATCATCGTCGTGCTCCTGGTCAAGCCGAGCGGTCTCTTCGGCCGCGCGGTGGTGAGGCGGGTGTGACGGCCCGGCCCGGCCCGAGCGCTCCGAGCGTCGTCATCGTCGCGGCGGTGGCGATCGCCTGCGCGCTGCCGTTCCTGCTCAGCAACTTTCGCCTCTTCCAGTTCACGCAGGTGTACATCTATGCGATCGCGCTGCTGGGCCTGAACCTGCTGACCGGCTACAACGGCCAGATCTCGCTCGGCCACGGGGCGTTCTACGCAATCGGCGCGTATGCTGCCGCAATCATGATGGACCAGTGGCACATCGGCTACGGCTGGACGATCCCGGCGGCCGGCATGATCTGCCTCGCGGCGGGGTTTCTCTTCGGGCTGCCGGCGCTCCGCCTCGAGGGGCTCTATCTCGCGCTCGCCACGTTCGCCCTCGCGCTAGCGACGCCGCAGATCCTCAAGTACTTCGAGCACTGGACCGGCGGCTCGCAGGGGATCGTGCTCACGAAGCCGGCGGCCCCGTTCGGACTGCCGCTCAACCCGGACCAGTGGCTGTACTTCCTCACGCTCGCCGTGCTGCTCGCGGCGCTCTGGCTGGCGGCCAACCTGCTCCGGGGACGCGTCGGAAGGGCGATCGTCGCGCTCCGCGACAACCACATCGCAGCCCGCGCGATGGGCGTGAACAGCGCGCTGTACAAGTCGCTCACGTTCGGCGTCAGCGCGGCCTACACGGGGATCGCGGGCGCGCTCTCGGCGGTGGTGATCGCGTACGTCGCGCCCGACTCGTTCAACATCTTCCTGTCGATCACCCTGCTGATCGGCATCGTGATCGGGGGCCTGGCGTCGATCTCCGGCGCGATCTACGGCGCGCTGTTCATTCAGTTCGTGCCCAACTGGTCGCAGGACATCTCCAAGGCCGCGCCCTGGGCGATCTTCGGCGTGTTCCTGATTCTCTTCATGTACTTCATGCCGTACGGCATTGCCGGGGCGATACAGCGCATCGCGCAGCGCTTCCGGCGGCCGCGAAGCACGGGCGACGGGCGGGAGCCCGCGCCTTCCGTTCGCACCACCGTGTAGAGGAGGAGACCATGACAGCGAAACCGGGATTCATCGCATTGCCCCTCGCGATCGGCCTGTTTGCCGCGGCGCCGGCGCTCGCGCAGACGCCCGGGGTCACCGCGACCGAGATCAAGATCGGCAACATCAATCCGTACAGCGGCCCCGCTTCGGCCTACGGCACGATCGGCAAGTCGCTCGGCGCGTACTTCAGGATGGTGAACGAGCAGGGCGGCATCAACGGCCGCAGGATCAACTACATCACCTACGACGACGGCTTCAGCCCGCCGAAGGCGGTCGAGATGGCGCGCCGCCTCGTCGAGCAGGACCAGGTCGCGCTCATCTTCCAGCCGCTCGGCACGGCGTCGAACAGCGCGATCCACAAGTACATGAACCAGTCGAAGGTGCCGCAGCTGTTCGTCGCGACCGGCGCGACCAAGTGGAACGACCCGAAGAACTTCCCGTGGACGATGGGCTGGCAGCCCAACTATCAGAGCGAGGGCCGCGTGTACGCCGCGTACGTCCTGCAGACCGTCAAGGACGCGAAGGTCGGCGTCCTCTACCAGAACGACGACTACGGCAAGGACTACCTCAAGGGCTTCGAGGACGGGCTCGGCGACCGCGCGAAGCAGCTCATCGTCATGCGGCAGAGCTACGAGGTGACCGATCCGACCGTGGACTCGCAGATCGTGAACCTCAAGAACAGCGGCGCCAACGTGTTCTTCAACATCACGATCCCGAAGTTCGCGGTGCAGGCGATCAAGAAGTCGCACGACATCGGCTGGAAGCCGCTCCACCTGCTGAACAACGTCTCGTCCTCGCTCGCCGCGGTCATGATTCCCGCCGGCACCGAGGCCTCGAAGGGGCTGGTGACTGCGCTCTACATGAAGGAGGTCACCGATCCGCAGTGGCAGGGCGACAAGGGTTTCCAGGACTGGGTGGCGTGGATGAAGAAGTACTACCCGGAGGGCAGGCTCGACGACCAGTTCAACGCCTACGGCTACAACGTGGCGATGACGCTTACGCACGTGCTGAAAGCTTGCGGCAGCGATCTCTCGCGGGAGAACATCATGGGCCAGGCGGCGAACATCCGGGAACTTGAGCTGCCGATGCTGCTGCCCGGGATCAGGCTCAACACCGGCCCGGACGACTTCGCCCCCATCGAGCAGGCGAAGCTCGCCCGCTTCGACGGCGAGCGCTGGACGCTCTTCGGCGAGCTGATCGCGTCCTCGCGCCGCTAGATGCGCGTCTGCGCACCGGCCGGGGTCGCGCGGGAGGAGAGCGCGACGCCGGCCGGCCGGGTAAACAGGGAGACCCGGGTTACGGGGTGACGTTGCCCTCGCCGATCGCCTTGGCGAACTCGGCGAATTCCTTCGCGGTCATCCGGCCGCCCTTGGACATCTTGTCGAACTTTTTCCCGAGCACTTCCATGGCGTCCTTCTTCGTGATCATGCCGTCCTTGTCGACGATCTGCATCGCCTTCATCTGGGTCATGATCCTGCTTTCGAGCTCGAGCGTCGGCTGAGCGTTCGCGGCCTGGCTCAAGGCCAGGGCGAGTCCGAGCGCCAGCGTCGAGAGCGCAACTTTCATGCGGTTCATCGTCAGTCTCCTGTCGTTGGTTGGTTGTCGAGAGCCCTCGAAGCCTTGAGCTCCAGCCTTGGTCGGGCGGCGCGAGGGGTGCTTACAGGCTCGCCCTCCGCTGCCCACGCGTGCCGCGTGCGCGCGATGACGCGAGCGGCGGCGGCGCATATCGGGCAGACCGCGGCTGGAGGATCGACGGCCGTGGTCGCCCGCGGCTCGACGGGAAGCCCTGCGTCCATGCCTCCTCCTTGGTAGTTGCGGGTAGTCGCGGCGCCAGCGCGGCACTTACATGGTCCGCGGCGATGCGCCGGTAAGGGCGCCATACCCGCGGCCGACCGAGGACTATCCGGCGCCCGGGGCCGGCAGGAGGAAGGTATGCCAACGGAAGCGGCACGCGGGATCGAATCGACGAGCGCAACACCCATCGCGGCCGGCTGGTCGCGCCTCTCAGCGTGGCTCGCACGCGCCGCGCCACGCGGCGGCGCGCGGCGCCGCGCGCGAGCCACGTCCATACCACCGGCGCGACGACGAGAATGCCGACCGCATCACCTCAATCGGGCTTTGATGTTCGTGGCCTTGATCACCCGCGCCGACTTCGCCATCTCGTCGTTACGAACTTGGGGTACTCAGGTATGCTTTTCCCCGGACGCCGCGGCGGCAGCAAGCAGGTCAAGTCACCGGCTAGTGCGCACGGCGTCGCCTTCCCGAAAGCAAAGGGCAAACCGTGCAGCGTGCTCGTCCATTCACGGAGCCGTCTCGTGACGTGCAGCGCTACGAAGAGCTCTTCGAGTTCTCGCCCTGCGCTCATCTGACGCTCGACGAAAACGGCATCATCGTCGAGGTCAACGCGAGCGGCGTGGCGCTACTCAACGAGCCGCGCACCGCGCTGGTGAACAGGCCGTTTGCGCGGCTCGTGGCGCCCGAAGACGCCCCTCGCCTTCGCGCGCTGCTCGCGCAATGCGAGCCGGATGGCGAGCGCACCAGCGGGGAGTTCAGGCTTGGTGCCGCAGGCGACGAGAGGCCGATCGAACTGCATTGCGAGCAGTTCGCCGAGGATGGCGGGCTCTATTACCGGGTGGCAGCGCTGGACGTCAGCGAGCGGACCGAGGCTGCCCAGCAACTCCACGACGTCATGCTCGAATACCAGGCATTGCTGCACAACGCGTTCAACGGAGTGATTCAGGTCAAGGACCAGGTCATCACCCGCTGCAACCGCAGGATGGAGGAGATGTTTGGATACGGGGCGGGCGAACTGATCGGGCAGCCGACGGATCTGATCCACGCGACCCATGCGAGTCGGGAGGCCGCCGGCGACACGGTCTACTCGCGGATCGGCAACGGCCTCCCCTATGAGGGCGAGCACCTGATGCGACGCAAGGACGGGGCGACGTTCTGGTGCGGGGTCATGGGCGTACCGATCGAGGCCTCGGAGCCCCGGCGCGGCGCGATCTTCCGGCTGCGCGACATCACAGACGTCAAGCACGCCGCGGAGGCGCTGCGCAATGCTCACGCCGAACTCGAGGCGAGGGTGCAAGTCCGCACCGCCGAGCTTGCTGCGCTGACCGGCGCGCTCCAGCGCGAGATCGAGGAGCGTCGCCGCGCCGAGGAAGCGTTAAGAGCGAGCGAGGAGCGCTATCGGCGGCTCATCGAGGATGCGAGCGACATCATCTACGAGGCCGACGCCGCGGGGCGCTTCACGTTCTTCAACACCAAGGCGATGTTCAGGCTCCTGGGCTACTCCGAGCAGGAGATGCTCGGCAGGCGTTGGCTCGAGTTCGTCCGCGCCGATTCCCGGGAGGATGCGGCGCAGTTCTACCGCGAGCAGGCCGAGAAACGCATTCCCGAGACCTACTTCGAGCTCCCGGTGGTCGCAAAGGACGGCCGGGAGCTGTGGCTCGGGGTGAAGGTGCGGTCCGAGTCGTCGGAGGACCGAGTGATGCGCTGGCGCGCGGTATGCCGCGATGTCACCGAGGCGAGGCGGAAGGAAGCGGAGCTCGAGCACTCCCGCCGCAAGCTGCGCGAACTGTCGCTTCATCTGCAGCAGGCGCGCGAGGAGGAGCGCACCCGCATCGCGCGCGAGGTCCACGACGAGCTCGGCGCGGCGCTGACCACGATCAAGCTGGATCTCAGCTGGTGTGCGAGAAGCCTGCGCGAGGACGCCCAGCCCGTATCGAAGGCGCTTGACGAGCTGATCCGGCGTGTCGATGCCACGATCGAGACGGTGCGCCGAATCAGCACCTCGCTTCGTCCCAGCCTGCTCGACCACCTGGGGCTATGGGCGGCGATCGAGTGGCAGGCGCGCCAGTTCGAAGCGGCAGCGCGGATCCCGTGCCAGCTGGGTTTGGACGTGAGCGAGGTCGAGCCCGATGCGGAGCGGGCGACCGCGGTGTTCCGGATCTTCCAGGAGGCGCTCACCAACGTCGCGCGCCATGCCCATGCGACGCGGGTGGAAGTGAACGCGCGGGTGCGCGAAGGGTGGCTGGTGCTGGAGATCAGTGATGACGGCTGTGGCATCGCGGAGCAGGACCCGCACAGCACCCAGCCGCTGGGGATTTTCGGGATGCACGAGCGGGCGCAGGCGCTGGGCGGGGAATTCGAGCTCATCAGCCGGCCGAGTGTGGGCACCACTGCGGTGCTGCGCCTGCCGCTCGGGTTGGATCGATGACTCGCGGCGAGATCCGGGTCCTGGTGGTCGACGACCACGCCGTGGTGCGGGAGGGGTTGAAGCGGATCCTGAGTGCCGCGCCGCGGATGCGCATTGCCGGCGAGGCGGGGAGCGCGCGCGAGGCGCTCGAGATGATGCGCAGCCAGGACTGGGACGTGGTGCTCCTCGACATCGCGCTCCCGGACCGGAGTGGTTTCGAGGTGCTGCAGGAGATCAAACGTGAGAAACCCGCACTGCGGGTGCTGGTGCTCAGCATCTACCCACCAGACCAGTACGCCGTCCGGGTGATGAGGGCGGGGGCCGCAGGGTACCTCACCAAGGAAAGCGCACCTGGCGAACTTATCGGCGCGATCGATCAGGTGGTACACAGCGGTACTTTCGTCGACGCGCGCCTCGCGGAAAAGCTGATCCGCGGGCTGTACCTGCGACCGGCCGAGACGCCGTTCCTTCGGGTCTCGGACCGCGAGCTCGAGGTGCTGCGCCTGCTCGCTGCGGGCCAAACACCGAAGGAGATCGCGGCGCGGCTCGAGGTGAGCGTGAAAACCGTCAGCACCTACCGTGCCCGACTGCTCGAGAAGCTGAGCCTGCGCAACACCGCCGAGCTTATCGCCTACGCGATCAAGAGCGGGCTAGCTGGCTGACGCGCGATCGCTCGCGATGGCCGTGTCCGGCGCGGTGTAGCTGTAGGAAAGTTCCGACACGCGGCTGCCCTGCGTCCGACAGCTCAGTCGGGATACTGCTAATTTCGCCGCCAGGCTCGAACGCGCAGTATCGGAGTGCGTGCTGAGTAACAAAACGCGAACGGCCGTCATAAGGATCCTTCATGATCGGCCACAACAAGAGCCGCTTGCGCCGGCCGCTCTTCCGTACGCAGCCCGAGGGGAGTTCGGGCCGCCGGCGTGAATATTCCAACTCGAACAGGGTGTTGCCTGACAAAGGAGAGTCGCAAATGTCGTCCGTGCTCGAACGCCTGACGCAGTTGAACCGCGAGAACCTCGAGTCCTCGCGGAAGATCACCCTCGCCGCTTACGAGTCCTTCGATCAATGGGTGAAGGCGCAACTGGAAGTCAACCAGGAACTGATCGAAAGCAGCGCAGCGAACCTGAAGGCGCTCTGGGGGCAAGGCGAGCCCGTCAAGTTCACCACCAAGGTGCCTGCCGCGTACGACCGCTGCTGGCAAAAGAGCTTCGAGGTCACCCGCGACTGCCTCGAAGCCGCGACGCGGACGCAAAACGCGCTCACGAAACTCGTCGCCGAGCAGACGAGCGATGTGACCGAGGCTATCGGCGAGTTTACGGAGCACTTGGCCTCCAAGGCGTTCGCCGCCCCGGAGACCATGAGCGCCCGGGCGAAGGAAAAGCCTCGCCAGGCGGCCTGATACCTCCAGGTGGGGGCCGCAGCGAGGCCAAGCGCGAGCTCGCCAAGGGCGGCGATGAGTCCCCGGCAGGTGAGCATGTCTGACCTGGACACAGGCTAAGAGGCCGGATTCGGCAAGGTAGTTTGCGCCGAGCGCCTGCTCGACGCGCTCGACGCCTGGGCCGGCGAACGGCGCGCGGCGGGCCTGCCCGCGCCGGGCGTCGGGATCGGGATCGCGCTCGGCACGGTCACCCAAGCTCCGGAACCACACCAAGGCCGAGGGTGTCCGGGCGCTCGCAACCCCGCTCGCCCGCGCGCGCGGTGGAGCATGGGTACGAGCCGGTGCGCACGGCGACGGTGCTCCCCGGGCGCGCCGTGGCCGGCATCGCCGAGCCGGTCGACTTCGTCGTGATCGAGTAGGCGGCGTCAGCCGGCCGCGAGGCCGGCGGCGAGCGCCATGCGCACGAGGTCCGCGAGCGAGGCGGCCTGCATCTTCTCCATCACCTTCGCGCGGTGAACCTCGACCGTTCGCGTCGAGAGGCCGAGCCGGGTCGCGATCACCTTGTTCGGCTTGCCTTCGATCACGAGCTGCATCACTTCGCGCTCGCGCGGCGAAAGCGTCGCGACGCGCGCCTCGATCCCGGCGCGGTCAACGGCTGGCGAAGCCTGTGACCCGCGGCTTGCCGCCAGAGCGCGATGCACGGCGTCGATCAGCACCTGGTCGTTGTAGGGCTTCTCGATGAAGTCGGCGGCGCCGGCTTTCATCGCCCGCACCGCCATCGCGATGTCGCCGTGGCCCGTCAGCACGATCACCGGCACCTTGAGCCCGCGCGTGCGCAGCGTCTCCTGCAGCTCCAGCCCGCTCATGCCGGGCATGCGTACGTCGGCGAGGAGGCACGCGTTCGGGACGGGCCGGAACGCATCGAGGAACTCCTGTGCGCTCGCGTAGACGCGAGTCGCGAGGCCGACCGAGCGCATCAGCATCGCGAGCGAATCGCGGATCGCGGGCTCGTCGTCGACGACGAACACCAGGGGGTCAGGCGTCTTCTCGTGCATGGGCGATGGGTAGTGTGAGACGGAAGGTGGCCCCGGGGCCGGCATTCGCGGTCGCCCACAGCCGGCCGCCGTGGGCGTCGGCGATGGACCGGCTGAGCGCGAGCCCGATGCCGATGCCCTCGGGCTTGGTCGTGTAGAACGGCTCGAACACTTTCTCGAGATCCGCGTCCGGGAGGCCCGGACCCGTGTCCGACACCGCGATCTCGATCAGGTCGTCCTCGGATGCGCGGGTGGCCAGCTGAACGCGGCGTTCCTCGGCGCCGCTCAGCGCGATCGCCTCGATTCCATTGCGGACGAGATTGAGCAGCACCTGCTGGATCTGGATGGAATCCGCGAGCACCACCGGCAGGCCGGTCTCGAGCCGGGTGTCGAGCTCGACGCCGTTCTGGCGCGCCTCCGCCGCGGCGAGCCGCACGACCTCGTTTACGAGGAAGTTTGCCTCGACCTCCTGCACCTGGCCCTCGTCGCCGCGCACGAAGCTGCGCATGCGGCGCACCACCTCGCCGGCGCGCTCGGCCTCGCCGGCGACACGCTGCAGCACCTCCAGGATCTCGTCCTGCGTCGCCGCGCCCGAGCGCAGCATTCGCACGCTCGCATAGGTGTAGTTCGCGATGGCGGTGAGCGGCTGGTTGATCTCGTGCGCGATCGCGCTCGCCATTTCGCCCATGGAGCTCACGCGCGTGACGTGCGCGAGGCTCTGCAGGTGCTGGCGCGCCTGCTCCTCGGCGCGCCGGCGCGCGGTGATGTCGCGCGCGCTCGCCACGATCGCGGTCAGCCGCCCGCCCGAATCGACGAGCCCCCGCGCGGACCATGAGAGCCAGCGCCAGCCGTCCGGCGTCATCACGCGGTGCTCGACCGTCATCGTGTACGGCGGCACCGCCACCGCGGCCCGCGCCGCGGCCGTGGCTGGCCAGTCCTCTTCGTGGATCCGGACATCGACCGGCCGCCCGAGGACCTCGGCCTCGGACGTACCGAAGTACGCGAGATAGGACGGGCTCGCGAACAGGATCCGTCGCTCGCCGTCGAGCTTCAGGACGAGCTCGGTCATGTTCTCGACGATCAGGCGGAGCTTTTCCTCGCTCTCCCGCAGCGCGTTCTCCGCGCGGCGCCGCTCGGTCACGTCCATGAGGAGCGCGAAGCTGCCGGCGTAGGCGCCCGCGGCGTCGAACAGCGGCCGCGGCGAGACGAAGGCGTCCATCGCTTCCCCGTTACCCTTCCGCAGCGTGATCTCGAACGACTCGGTGCTGCCCTGCTGCCGCGCGCGGTGCCGCTCGTGCCAGTGCTCGCGCTGCTCGGGCACCGCGAGGTCGAGCCCTTTCCTGTTGCTGAGCAACCACTCGCGCGGGCGGCCGATGATCTCGCAGAACCGGTCGCTCACGAAGGTCATCACGCCGTCGCGGTCCTGGAGCACGAGGCCCTCGTTCATCCGCTCGACCAGCATCCGGTAGCGCGCCTCGCTCTCGCGGATCGAGGCTTCCGCGCGGTCGCGCTCGCCGAGCACCACCGCGATCAGCATCGTCGACACCGCCGCCACCGCGAGGAACACGTAGAGCGCGGCGAGGTTGCGCAGCATGTCGCCGCCGCCGAACGGCCCCATCCCGTCGGCCGTGCACCAGACGGCGATCAGCGCGACCGCGAGGAGCGCCGTTGCGGCCTCGCGATTGCCGAAGCGCAGCGCAGCCCAGAAGAGCGGCGGGAACACCGCGTAAGGCAGCGGCTCGACCGCCATCATCGGCGTCGAGCGGCCGCTGAACACGAGCAGCTGCGACCGCGAGCGTCGTGAGCGCCATCGCGGCCAGCTCGACGCGCCGGGCGGCGGCGAGCGGCGCGGTGCACGCGAGCCACGTCCACACCACGGGGGCGACGACGAGGATGCCGACCGCTTCGCCGAGGCCGGCCACCCAGACGGCCATCGGGCGGTCGGCCCAGATGGCCGCGCCCTGGATCCAGAGCAACGCGAGCCGGAGGAGGACGGCGGCGGCGGGACCGGCCAGCGCGCCGAAGACGAGGAAAGCGAGCACGTCGCGCAACCGCGCGAGCGACCGGTCGAATCCGGCGACGCGCGTGAGCAGCCACCAGCCGAGCAGGCACTCGCCGGTCGTGAGCGTCGCCGAGAAGAGCGCGGCGCGCGGGCGCGAGCCCGGCCGAGAAGCCGACTGCGAGGCAGCCGACGACGAGCCCCGGCGTGACGCGCGGTCCCCAGGCGACGAGCGCCGCGAGCGCGATCCCGGTAGAGGGCCACATCACCGCGACGCCGCCCGCGACCGGGAAGAGAGCGAGCGCCCCCATGCCGACGAGCCAGTAGACCGCCGCGAGCGCGGCCGACTGCGGGAGGAGCCAGCGTCGCGTCGCCGGGGCTGTCGTCGTCTCGTTCACGTGCCTCTTCGCTGCCCGTTTGCGTGTACGTACTGTAGCAGCGGGGATGTCGCACCGACATTGGTGCAACTACGGAAGGTCCGGGCACCCGCTACGTAGAAACCACAATCGGCCTTCGCAGCGGCCACCGCGCGCCTGCGTGCTCGTCCGGATACCGCCGCTGCGCGCCGCGCAAGACGATTCGCTCGATGGAAAACGCGCAGCGAGCGAACGTGAACACGGCCGACACTCAGCTCTTCGGCGACCCCGCGGCGATCGCGCGGGAAGCGGCCGCGATCGCCGTCGAGGCCGGGCGCCGCGCAGTGGCGAGCGCCGGGCGCTTCGCGGTCGCGCTGTCGCCGGCGTTCCTGACGCCCGCGATCCTCGACGCGCTCGCGGCCACTGCCGCGCACGCAACCCGCGTCTGGTCGACGGCGCACATCTTCCTCACCGACACCGTGTTCGACGCCGCGCGCTACGACGGCGCCTCGCTCGCGCACTCGATCGCCGCGCGGTTGCCGGTCGCCGCGCGCCAGCTCCACTTCCGCCCCGCTGCGGCGCGCGACGCCGTGCGCGCGGCCGCCGAGTACGAGCACGAACTAGCGGCGTTCTTCGCGCTGCGCGAGGCCGAGCTCCCGCGCTTCGACCTTGCCCTCCTCGCGCTCCACGCCGACGGCCGCGTGGCCGGTCTGGCTGCCGGCGGCGCTGCGCTCGGCGAGGTCACGCGCCTCGCCGTGGCCGATTTCGTGGCGGCGCAGCGTGCCCGCGTGGTGACGCTGACCGGGCCGGTGCTCGCCGCCGCGCCGCAGATCGCCGTGCGTGCGGCAACGCCCGGGGCGCGCCGCGTCGCCGAGACGCTGCGCACCTGCCGCGCACAGCCGGACCGCTGCCGGCCGCACGTCCTCGCCCGTTCCGCGGGGCCCGTGCGCTTCCTGATCGAGCTCGCGGCCGCGGCCGAGCCGGCCGCGGCCGTCCACTGATTCCCGAACTCGACCCGCGAAAGGAGCCGCCATGAGATTCGAACCCGACTTCCTCGCTGCCGACATCGCCTCGCACCGGCAGCATCTCTATCGGTACGCGCTGAAAGAGCTGCGCGACCCGGTCGCAGCCGACGACGCCGTCCAGGAGACGTTCGCCTCCGCGCTCATCGCGCAGGGCCGCTTCGAGGGCCGCAGCGGCACGCGAACCTGGTTGATCGGCATCCTGAAGCACAAGGTCCTCGACGAGTACCGCCGCCGAGCCCGCGAGCCGCGCGTTGCGACCGGGGTGGACGAAGACGGCAACCCCGCCGCCTTCGATCTGGACCAGCTGGAAGCCGGCGCGGCGGGCGACACAGCGGCGGCCGGCTGCGACCCGGAGTACGCGGCGGCGCGACAGCGCTTCTGGCACGCGTTCTCGGAGCACCTCGGGCAGATGCCGGCACAGATGGCCCGGGCGTTCACGATGCACGCGATCGACGGCCGCGACACGGACGAGGTGTGCGAGGCGCTCGGCATCACGCCCGGCAATCTGTGGGTGCTCCTGCACCGCGCCCGCCACAAGCTGCGGGACGCGATCGACGTCGACTCGCGCGAGTACTTTCTCGCCGCGCGCTGAGGGCGAGCCCTTCGCCGCCGCCCGCCGGCCCGGGAGCGATTGACACCCCGCCGGTCGGCGGCGAAACTCCCCTCGGACGCGACATGCCCGCGTCCGAGGAGGAAGAATCATGCCGCGCGGCCTCATGATGGACGAGCCGTTGCTCGTCTCGTCGCTCATCGTCCACGCCGACAAGTTCCACGGCGACACCGAGATCGTGTCGCGCACCGTGGAAGGCCCCATCCACCGGTATACGTACCGTGACGCTCACCGCCGTTCGCGCCAGCTTGCGCAGGCGCTCGTGCGGCTCGGGGTGCGAGAGGGTGAACGCGTTGGCAGCCTGGCGTGGAACGGCTACCGCCACTTCGAGCTCTACTTCGGCGTGTCGGGGATGGGCGCGGTGATCCACACGATCAACCCGCGGCTCTTCCCCGAGCAGCTCGTGTACATCGCGAACCACGCCGAAGACAGATATGTCTTCTTCGACCTCACTTTCACGCCGCTCGTCGAGAAGCTCGCCGCGCAATGCAAGGGCGTGCGCGGCTGGGTCGCGATGACCGATCGCGCGCACATGCCGCAGGCCGTCATCCCGAACCTCCTGTGCTACGAGGAGCTGATCGGGGCGGAGAGCGGCGAGTACGAATGGCCGCGGCTCGACGAGTGGTCCGCCTCGGGCCTCTGCTACACCTCGGGCACGACGGGCAATCCCAGGGGCGTGCTGTACGCCCATCGCTCGACGATCCTGCACGCCTATGCCGCCTCGCTGCCGGACGTCTTCGCAGCGTCCGCGCGGATGACGATCCTGCCGGTCGTGCCGATGTTCCACGTCAATGCCTGGAGCGTCCCGTACCTAGCGCCGCTGAACGGCGCCAAGCTGGTGTTCCCCGGCGCGGGACTCGACGGCAAGAGCCTGTACGAGCTGTTCGAGGCGGAGAAGGTCACGCTGACCGCGGGGGTGCCCACGGTGTGGATGGGGCTGCTCGCCTACATGCGGGTGAACAACCTCAGGTTCTCGACGCTCAAGCGCGCGGTCGTCGGCGGCTCGGCCGCGCCGCCGGCGATGATCCGGGAGTTCGACGAGGCCTACGGCGTGCAGTGCCAGCACGCGTGGGGCATGACCGAGATGAGCCCGCTCGGGACGCTCTGCACGCTCAAGGGCAAGCAGCTGTCGCTCCCGCCGGAACAGCAATTCGAGCTCCTTTGCAAGCAGGGCCGCGCGATCTACGGCGTCGACATGAAGATCGTCGACGGCGACGGCAAGGCCCTGCCGCACGATGGCAAGGCCTTCGGCGACCTGATGGTGCGCGGCCCATGGATCACCAGCGGCTATTTCAAGGAGGAGGGCGGCAATCCGCTCCGCGACGGCTGGTTCCCCACCGGCGACGTCGCGACGATCGACGCGGACGGGTTCATGCAGATCACCGACCGCTCGAAGGACGTCGTGAAATCGGGCGGCGAGTGGATCAGCTCGATCGACCTCGAGAACATCGCCATCGAGCACCCGGCGATCGCGGAAGCCGCGGTCATCGGCGTGCACCACCCGAAATGGGACGAGCGGCCGATCGTGGTCGCGGTGAAGAAGCAGGGCGCCGAGGTCACTCGCGACGAGCTCATCGCGCTCTACCAGGGCAAGGTCGCCAAGTGGATGATCCCCGACGACGTCGTCTTCGTCGCCGAGCTGCCGCACACCGCGACCGGGAAGTTGTCGAAGCTGACGCTGCGGCAGCAGATGAAGGACTACAAGCTGCCGGGAGTCTGACATGAGCCACATCCTCGTCGAACGACAGGGCGCGATCCAGCGCATCCGCATGAACCGGCCGGAGAAGAAGAACGCGCTCACCGCGGCGATGTACACAGCGTTCGCGGAAGCGATTCTCGCGGCCGAGAGCGACTCGGGCGTGCGCGTGATGCTGATCGAAGGCGCCGGTGACGCCTTCACCGCCGGCAACGATCTGCAGGACTTCCTTGCCAACCCGCCGCACGCCGGTAACCGGTCGGTGTTCGATTTCCTGCAGGTCTTCAGCCACGCCGCGAAGCCGATCGTCGCGGCGGTCCATGGGGTCGCGGTGGGGGTCGGCACGACGATGCTCGCGCATTGCGATCTCGTCTATGCGGCGGAGGGCACTCGCTTCTCGATGCCGTTCGTCAACCTCGGGCTCTGCCCCGAGAACGCGTCGAGCTTCCTGCTGCCGGCGATCCTCGGCTACCAGCGCGCCGCCGAGCTGCTGATGCTCGGCGAGCCCTTCGATGCCGCCAAGGCGCGGGAGATCGGGCTGGTGAACGCGGTCGTCCCGCCGGCCGAGCTCGTCGCCGTGGCGACGGCCGCGGCGCAGAAGCTCGCCGCCAAGCCGCCCGCGTCGCTGCGCCTCACCAAACAGCTGATGCGGCGCGCGTGGATGCCCGAGATCGAGGCCGCGCTCGCCGAGGAGTCGAAGGCCTTCGCCGAGCGGCTCGCCTCGCCCGAAGCGAAAGAGGCGTTTACCGCGTTCCTCGAGAAACGCGCGCCGGATTTCTCGCGGTTCGGCTGACGCGAGGCCGCTCACCCGGCGTGGACTCGCCCCGCGAGCGGTTCTTCGCCGGCGTCCGGGCGCAGGCGCCGCCGCTCATCGGCATCGTGCCATTCGGTCTAGTGACCGGCGTCGCGAGCATCGCCGCCGGGCTCACCCCGTTCGAGACGCTCGCGATGTCGATCGCGTGCTTCAGCGGGATCGTGCAGCTCGTCAGCGTGCAGCTTTACGCGACGGGGGCGCCGCTCGCCGTGATCCTCGCCACCGCGGCGGTGCTCAGCCTGCGGCTCGTGATGTACAGCGCCGGGCTCGCGCCCTGGCTCGGCAGCCTCTCGCTGCGATGGAAGCTCGCGGTCGCGTACGTCCTCACCGACAACGCGTACGCGCTCGCGGTCGTGGACTTCAGGCACCACCCGGAGCGCGCCAACAAGCACTGGTTCCTCGTCGGGACAGGCGCGATCTCTTGGGTCGTGTGGCAGATCTCGGTGGCCGTCGGGGTCTTCGTAGGGGCGCAGGTGCCGGCGGCCTGGGGTCTCGACTTCACCTTCGCGCTGACGTTCCTCGCGCTGCTGGTGGCCGTGGTGCCGGACCGGGCATCGGCCGTCGCGGCGATCGTCGGCGGCGGCAGCGGCGCTCGCGGCCTGGCTCCTGCCGTTGAAGCTCGGTCTCGTCACCGCGGCGCTGGCGGGGGTCGCGGCGGGGATGGCGTGCCGCACGCTGGAGAAAAAATGGTCTGGGCGATGATCCTCGGCACGGCAGCGGTGACATTCCTGCTGCGGTTTTCGTTTCTCGGCACGGTGAAGCCGCATGCGATCGCGCCGCAGTTGCAGGCAGCACTGCGGTTCGTGCCGGCGGCGGTGTTCGCCGCGATCGTCGTGCCGCAGGTGCTGATCCGGGAGGAGGCGATCCATTTCGGGCCGGACAATCCCCGGCTCATCGCGGCGATCGCGGCGCTGGGCGTCGCGTGGTTCACCCGCAGCGTCACGTGGACGCTGGTCGGCGGAATGGTCGCGCTGTGGGTCGTGCAGGCGTGGATCGGCCGGTGACGGCTGCGAGCGCTCGCTCGGCCTCACGCTCCGCGTACTGCGCCTCGTCGAGGCGCTGACGACCGTCGCGATCCTCGCGCCGTGCGTCGCCTCCTCACAGCGTTTCCTGGCGCTCGAGCAGGCGCAGCAGGTAGGGAAGCTCCCGCTCCGCGGCGCGCTCGCCCTCCGCCACGATGTAGTCGATGAGATCGACGTCACCGAAGCCGATCGGGCGGTCGAAGTCGGGCAGCACCGGAATGACCTCGGCGTGGTGCGCCAGGTTGTAGAAAGCAAAGGTGCCCCGCAGGAGGTGCGTGACGGTGATGGCGCTGGTCTGCAGCACGAGATCGATGGGCGAGCGGATTGCCGCGGCGAGCGTCTGCGTGAATCCCATCGCGATGATGATGTCGCCCCCTTCGCGCACGGCGACGTCCACCGGCAGCGGATCGCATGCGCCGCCGTCGTACAGCACGCGGCCATCCACCGTCCACGGCCGCAGCGCGAGCGGCATCGCGATGCTCGCCCGGACCGCGTCGCGCAGGAGTCCCCGCGAGAGCACGACCTGCTCGCCGGTCAGGAAATCGGTCGCGACCACGAACGTCCGGATGCGGGCGTCCTCGAAGCGGGCCTCACCGTAGAGCTCGTCCAGCACCCGGTTGACGCGCTGGTCGTCCACGATGCCGAAGTCGTGGTCGAATGGCCGCCATCGCGCGAGAAGCGCGCGGGCGATGGCGCGCCAGTCGTACCGCACGAAGAGATCGGCCCAGAGCGCGCGATTGCGCCGGTTCGCCTCCTCGAACGTCCAGCCCAGCGCGATCAGCGACGCGTAGATCGCTCCCCCGCTGCAGCCCACCGTGAGGTCGAGCGGAATGCCCTCGCGGGCGAGGACCTTCCATAGCCCGAGCGCCGCCGCGCACTTCAGCGCGCCGGAGCCGATGACGAGCGCGACCTGCGGCCGCATGATGTGTTCTTCTTCACGCGCGCGGTCCGGCAGAGCCGATCGCAGGCGCGCTCAGCAGCCGCCGGAGATAAGGGAGCTGCTCCTCGGCGGCACGCTCCCCTTCCGCGATGATGTACTCCATCTTGGTCGTGTCGAACATGCGCACGCGCTCGCGGAACTCGGGGACGATCGGGATGATCTCGTCGTGGTGAGCCATCGAGTGGAACGCGAAGAAGGACCGGCGCAGGTTGTTCGTCATCACGCTCGAGATCTGGAAGGCGAAGCGCACCGCAGACGAGACGTTCTCCTGGTACGGGCTCTCGAAGCCCAGGGCGAGGATGATCCCCGCTCCCTCCTTGATCGCCACCCCGATCGGCAGCGGGTCGGAGAGATAGCCGTCGACGCACAGCCGTCCATTCACCCGGTGCGGCTTGAAGACGAACGGCACCGCCACGCTTGCGCGTATCGCATCCACGATGCCGCCCGAGGAGAGGACGACGAGCTCGCCGGTCGCGAAATCGGTCGTGGTGATGAAGAGCGGGATCTTCATGGCGCTGAACGTCGTGTCGCCGAACACCTCGCGCAGCCGCGCCATGATGAGCGAGTCATCCCGCAGGCCGAACTCCGCGCTGAAGCCGAACAGCCTGGGCATGAGAAGGCTCAACATCGCACGGCGGTTGCCTGCCCTGGTGAGCTCCCGCGTCCACACCCGCTGTATCACCGCGGCGATGGCCGCCGGCTCGTGCCCGGCCGCGATCAGGGCGCCGTAGATCGCCCCCGCGCTGCAACCGACGACGAGGTCGATGCCGATACCCTCGCGCGCGAGCACTTTCTGCAGCCCGACCGCGGCGGCACACTTGACGCTGCCCGCGCCGATGACTAGCGCGACGCGCCTGCGCGGCGCGGACTCCGGCGAGCTGGCATGGGTCAAGACGGCGCGCTCCGGGCGTTCAGCCGCTGAAGCTCGCGACCGCGGCGTCGGTGTCGGGGAAGATCTTCAGGATGCTCGTGAGGCCGCTTAAGTCGAGCACGCGCAGGACGCCCGGCCGCACCGCAGCGAGCCGCAGGTCGCCGCCTCGCTTGCGTACGTCTTTCATGGTGGCGAGCAGCACGCGCAGGCCCGCGCTGCTTGCGTACTCCACGCCGGCGAGGTCGGCGACCAGCCTGGTCTCACCCTGCTGCACCTGTCCGGCGAACGCGCTCTGCAGGTCCTCGGCGGTCAGGCCATCGACGCTGCCGACGATCTGTATCACCACCCCCGGCGGAACCTGTCGGATGTTGATGTTCATGTGATTCTCCTGCCTAGGATTGCCTTGCCTCTTCCCCCGGCGCGCTGCTTTACGAGGGTGAGACGGTTCCCCGCGGCGTCGGACTCGTAGCGCACCTCGTCCATCACCTGATTGATCAGGTACCAGCCGAGGCCGCCGATGCGTCGATTCTGCCATTCGGCGGCCAGATCCGGCGGCGGCACGGCTGCGGGATCGAACGGCGGGGCGCGATCGCGGATGCCGACGACCACGCACTCGTCGTCGCCGGCGATCGTGAGTTCGATGGGCCCCGGCGGGCCCGGCGGGTACCCGTGCTCGATGAGATTCATGCACGCCTCCTCGACCGCGAGCCGAATCCTGAATGTAGCGTCGTCGTCGAGGCCGAGGCGCGCGCAGGCGTCCAGAGTGAAGTCGAGCAGCGCTCCAAGGTCCTCCCGACGTGCCTGGCGCGCGAGGCGCAGCGGTTCTCTCATGCGAAGCTCGGTCTGTCCGACGCGTGCCCGCGCCACGCCACTGCGGCACCACGCCAGCATAGTCGAATGGCGGAAACAATGACAGGCAAGCCGCGGCGAGCGAGGGAGCGGCGCCGGCGCGTGCCCCGACTTGCTTGCGATTCCCGCAGACCGCAACGAACACCTGAGCGGCGAGGAACCTGTGTCTCCGAGGCGATCGGCACCGACCGCCGCTCAACGGGCGAAGATCAGAACGCTGTTTGCGGGCAGCACGAGTGCGGCGGAATGACTGAGACCATGCAGCGGCTCCGGCTCCGCGCGAATGCGCCCGCCATTGCCGACGACGTCGGGATTGATCCAGTTCTCGTAGGCGTCGCTGTTGAAGATCTCACGCCACTCGCCGCCGCCCGGAAACCCGATCCGATAGCCGAACCGATTGAACGTCGAGAGATGCACTACCGCCAGCACGTCGTGACCCTCGCCTTCGACCCAGCGCTGGAACGCGATCACGCGGTTGCGGTCATGGGCATGCACGACGCGAAAGCCCTGGCCGCGCAGCCCGGGGTAGCGCCAGCGCAGATCGATGAGATCGCGCGTGAAGCGCAGATGATCGAGCATCTGCTTGTCTCCGCGATCGAGGCCCGCCCAGTGCAAGAGCAGGTGGCCGTGCATCGCGAAGTTGTCCGACCATTGCTTGTCCTCCAGGAATTCCTGCCCCATGAAAAGGAGTGGAATGCCCGGTGCCGTCAGGCTGATGCCGGTCGCCACGCGGGCGCGGCTGCGGCCGTACCAGGAGCGCGGATTGCCGGGATCGCCGAGCCTGGCGATCCGGGGCTCTCGACCGTCGTAGACGATGTCGTGGTTCTCCGGACCTTGCACGAATTGCCAGTGCTCGGCGAAACCGTCGGGCCAAAGACTTCGCGCGAGGCCCGTCATGTCGAGCGGGCGTTCGTCGGGCGCGCTCGCCGCACCGACAACGTTGCGAACGGCGATGCGCAAGCCGTCCGTGAGCGACGTATCGAAACCGGCACCGCCGGGTGGTGACCTCACCACGTACGGATTCACCGCCCAGTACTCGGCTTTCTGGAGCGCGCCCGGTCGATGAAAGCGGATCGTGGCGGTGAGATCCTGGCAAAAGCTCCAGCCGGATGGCGCGCCGTCGTGATCGATCACGCTCACCTGGTCGTAGCGAAAGCCGTCGATGCGGTATTCATCGAGAAGAAACGTCGCGTTCCGGATGAGGAAGTCGCGCACCTGCGGCTTGCCGAAGTCGAACACGAGGCCGCCTGCATGGCCTTTGTCGGTGAAATAGAGCGAGTTCCGGTTGCCGCCCCCGGTCGACTGGCGGTCGAAGAAGTGGAGGCTCTGGTCGCCGAAGTCGCCACCGGCATGGTTGTAGACGACGTCCAGCAGCACGGCGAGGCCGTGCAGGTGGCACAGGTCCACGAGCGCCTTGAGCTGGTTCATCTCGCCGCGCAGGTCCGCCAGCGCGTAGCGGCGCAACCCCTTGGCGTCGAGCAGCCGGTTTGCCTCGGCAAGGTAAAGCGGGAGATCGGCGTCCGCGACGGCGAAGTCCATCTCCGGCGAGAAATAGTCGGTGCCGTTGTAGCCGAGGCTGAACTGGGTCTGGAACTCCTGGATGGGCAGCAACTGGAGCGCGGTGGCGCCGAGCGCGGCAAGGTGCGGGACCTTGCGCGCAACGTCGAGAAAGGTCCCGCCCTTGCGGGGCAGGTTCGGCGCAAAGAACGTGCCGACGTGGAGCTGGTAGATGAGGAAGTCTTCGAATCGTGGCGTGCGGTACCCGCTTTCGTGCCACGGAAAGTCGGCCTTGCGAACGATGCATTCGGCGGGGAACGGTGTCTCCAGCTCGCGCGCGTAGGGATCCCGTTTCGGGCCCTCGCTGCCCTCGCCGACCACGTAGAACTGGTAGCGATGGCGATCGCGGACCCCGGGAACGAAACCCCGCCAGTGCCCGTCGTCGCCACGCGTCAGCAGGCTGGCGTCGCTCCGAGTCCAGTCGTTGAAGTCACCGAGCACGTGCACCGTGCGGGCATGCGGTGCCCAGACGCGGAACGTCGCGCCGTGCGCGAGCAGTGTCGCCCCCATCGGCGTCCCGTCACTGACGTGATCGAGCGAGGCTGGCATCGCTGTTTGTGGCGATCGTGTCGATCGGGCCGCCCGGGCTGCCGAAAGAGATGATGCGTACCGGCTTGCTCGGATACCCTGGATCCTGGCCGGCCGCGAAGGGGGCGGCCGCGAGAACGATCGCGGCGAGAAAGCGTGCAGCGAGGCGCGGGGCGGATCGCTTGGCCGGCGGCGTGCGGGGCGGCGTTGCGGGGCGCAATCGAGCCTGGTCCTCGAAGGGGTTTTACCGCCTAAACTTACTTCGATTGCGCGCGCAACGGGTACTCAGAGTAGGACGGCGCGAGCGTCGCCGCCCGCGCCGTCTATCGCCGGAGTGCGCGAGACCCGCGTTCTAGCGCGGCATCAACGCGCGAGATGCGACGGCCCGCTCAGCTTCGAGACGAAGGTCTTGATATCGATCGCGGGTAAGGTCGTGATGTTGACCGTGCCGCGCGCGCCGAGATCGACGGAGAGGTGCGCGATGGTCTCGTTGTCGGGCGCTTCGACGATGCTGAGGAAATCGTACATGCCGAGCAGGGCGTAGCGCGCGATCACCCTGCAACCGAACTTCTCCATTTCCTTGTCGACGGCGGAGATCCGCTCGGGATTCTTGTGAACGGTCTCGCGACCGGCGGGCGTCAGGCTGCTCAACAGGACATAAACGGCCATTTTCGTTCTCCTCTAGAACGCGGCGCGGTGCCGCTAATGCGGGCTGGAGACAACCGCCCTCAGCAGATGGTGGCTGACTCCCTCGCATGTTACCTCGCTTCCCGCCAGGCGCCGCGACGCTGGCGACCTCGCGGCCTCACAGGTTGTAGAAGTCGATCACCGTCGTTTCGCGACTCCGATACCCGCGGCGCAAACGACGATCCGCGCCGGCCCTAGCTGTTCGCGCGCTCGCGCCACGGCGACTTCGGCCGATTGCGCGTCGGAGACATCGCAGCGGACCGCAATGCCTCCGATCCCGCTGGCGAGCTTCTGCGCCGCGTCGAGATTGAGATCGAGGACCGCGACCTTCGCGCCCTCCTTGGCGAGCCAGCGCGCGGCCTCGGCGCCGAGGCCGGAAGCGCCGCCGGTGACGATGGCTGGCTGCCCGTTCGGTGACATGGCTCGCTCCTCCTATGCGCGGAGCTTGAGAAGCTTCGCCGCGTTCTCTTTCAGGATCAGCGGCCGGACTTCGGGCTTGATGTCCAGTTTCTCGAAGTCCGCCATCCACCGCTCGGGTGATATGAGTGGGTAGTCCGATCCGAACAGCACCTTGTTCTTGAGCAGGGTATTGGCGTACTGCACCAACTTGGGCTCGAAGTACTTGGGCGACCAGCCCGAGAGGTCGATGTAGCAGTTGGGCTTGTGCGTCGCGACCGAAAGCTGCTCGTCCTGCCAGGGGACCGACGGGTGCGCGAGGATGATCGGCATGTCCGGGAAATCCGCCGCCACGTCGTCGATGTAGATCGGATTGGAGTATTTCAGACGGATCCCCGCGCCGCCCGGCATCCCGGCTCCGATGCCGGTCTGCCCGGTATGAAAGAGCGCCGGGAGCTTCGCCTCGGCGATCGCCTCGTAAAGCGGGTAGGCCATGCGGTCGTTGGGATAGAAGCCCTGCACCGACGGATGGAACTTGAAGCCCTTGACGCCGAAATCCTTGATCAGCCGCCGCGCCTCGCGCACGCCCATCTTGCCGCGCGCGGGGTCGATGCTCGCGAACGGAATCGCCACGTCCGAGTGCTCGGCGGCGAGCTCCGCGACTTCCTCGTTCGAGATGCGCGCAAGGCCCATCTCGCGCTCGCTGTCCACGGTGAACACGACGAAGCCGATCTTGCGCTCCCGGTAGAAGGCCGCCATCTGCGGGATGGTGGGGTGCTGCACCGCGTAGCGGAAGTAGCGGCCCTTCGCCTCGTCCAGCGCCTTGGCCGCCTCGTCGGGCAGCATGCGGGTGGACGTCTCCGCGTGCGTGTGCACGTCAATCGCGATGAGCTGATCGATGTTCACGTCCGTTCCTCCTTTGTTGTTTATCGCGTCGCTCGTTTCGGATTGGCGACAAGGACGCGCGCCGAGGCGGGCGCCGCGTATAGCTCCTCCACCAGCGCCGCTCGGTGCTTGAGGACTGCGCGCTGATTGATCGAGCCTTTGTCGGTGATCTCGCTCGCCGCGACGGAGGGCCGATCATCGAGCACCATCGCGCGTCCAATCCGTGTGGCGCTGCCGGTCGATTCGCGAGCGAGCCCGTCGAGTACTTCCTGGAATCGCGCGCGCACGCTCGGATGCGAGAGCACCTCGGCAGCCGTGGCGGGTTCCCGTATATCGGGGCAAAGGCTGAAGCAGGCTTCGAGATTGGGGAACACCAGCGCGCCGAGCGCGTCTCGGTTCAAGCCGGTGATCACCACGTCCTGCACGTACGGCGACCCGGCGGCGATGACCTTCGCGCGCAACGGCCCGACGCTCACCCAGGTACCCGTCGAGAGCTTGAAATCTTCGGCCACGCGTCCGTCGAAGAATAAGCCCTGCTCCGGATCGTTCGGATCCACGAAGCCCACCGCGTCGCCCATGCGGTAGTACCCTTCTTCGTCGCGAGACCCGCGAGTGAACTCGGGTTGCCGCCAGTAGCCCGGGGTGACGCTCGGACTTCGAACGCGCATCTCGAGCTTGTCGCCCTCCGGCGCGAGCTTGAGCTCGACGCCTGGCCCGGGCAGCCCGATCATGCCCGAGCGCACGCCGTCCCTCATGGTGAAGGTGGCGGCTGGTCCTGTCTCGGTAGCCCCGAGCCCAGTTGCCCAAAGGATCCGCTCGCCGATGGTCTCGACCGCGAGTTGGTTCATCGCATCCCATACTGGCTGGGCGAGGCCGGCGCCCGCGTAGAAGAGCATTCCGAGACGGCTGAAAAACCTCTCTCGCAACTCAGGCTCGCGACGAAGATAGAGTACCAACTCCTCGAACCCGCGCGGCACATTGAAGTACACGGTCGGGGCGATCTCGCGCAAGGCACGCACGCTCTTCTCGAACTGCCCGGGCACTGGCTTGCCATCGTCGATGTAGAGCGTGCCGCCGTTCCAGATCACCAGCCCGAAGTTGTGATTGCTGCCAAACGTGTGGTTCCAGGGCAGCCAGTCGACGAGCACCGGCGGCACTTGGTGCAGGTACGGCAACGCTTGCGCGATCACCTGCTGATTGCTGCAGAGCATTCGTTGGGTATTGATGACCGCCTTGGGGTTGCCGGTCGAGCCCGAAGTGAGCAGGAATTTCGCGATCGTGTCCGGGCCGACTGCCTGAAAGGCGCGGTCGACGGCGAGAGTGGGCGACGCCGCTTCGAGCGCGCTGAAGAGCGTCGCCCGGCGTCCCGCAATCGGCGCCTGCGTGAGAACCACCTCGGTCTTGGTCGGCACGACTTTGTTGATGGCGTTCGCGAACCGCTCACCGTCGGCGGCGAAGACCAGGCCAGGTGTGAGCAGCTCGAGGACGTGGCGCAGCTTTGCGTAGTCGCCCGAGGCGAGGGAATAGGCCGAGGAGATGGGGACGTAAGGCACGCCGACATGCATTGCGCCGAGCGCGAGGAGCGCGTGCTCGATGTCGTTGTCCGAGAGGATAGCGATCGGGCGTTCGGCGGAAAGTTCGCGCTCGATCAGCGCCTCGCCGATCGCGCGAACGCGAACATAGGCCTCGGCGTATGTCAGGCTGCGCCACGCTCCGCTCGCATCGCGCTGGGCGATGAAAACCCGTTCGGGCGCGTTGTCCGCCCAATCGACGAACCGCTCGGTCAGCTTGTCCGGATAAGAACCGAGCGGTTCTGGCGAAGCGAGGAGAATCGTTCCGTCTTCCCGGCGCGTCACGTTGACGCGGCCCGCGTTCAGCGGGATCTTGCGAACAGGAGCGGTCGTCATTCAGATACTCCTACCTCGGCATGCAGCTCGTCTGCCAGCACCGCGCGGTGTTGAGCACCGCGCCCTGATCGGTGATCTCGCTTGTCGCGACGGCTCACTCCGTCGGGCCGACGTGCAGCACTATCTCGCCGACGCCTTCGACGCGGCCGTCGATGCGGTCACCGGGTTGCAGCGCGCCGACGCCTTCGGGCGTGCCGGTGAAAATCAGGTCGCCGGGCTGCAGGTGATAGAACTTCGAGAGGTCGGCGATCAGCTCGCGGATGTTCCAGATCAGCATCGACAGATCGGACTTCTGCCGCGGCGCGCCGTTGACGGTCATCACCAACTCGCCCTTGTCGAGCACGACGCCTTGCATCGGCACGATCTCGGAAACCACCGACGACTGCTCGACGTCCTTGCCGAGATCCCACGGGCGGCCCTTCTCGCGCGCGACCAGTTGCAAGTCACGGCGGGTCATGTCCAGCCCGCAGGCATAGCCGTAGATCAGCTTGTGCGCGTCGGCTTCCTTGACGCGAAAGCCCGGCGCGCCGATCGCGAGCACGAGCTCCATCTCGTGGTGGTAGTCCTTCGTCTCGGGCGGATAGGGGACGGTGGCGCCCGACTCGACCAAGGTCGAGGGCGACTTGGTGAAGTAGAACGGGACCTCGACCGACTTGTCGACCGGCCGGCCCATCTCGACCGCGTGCGCGTGGTAGTTGCGGCCGACGAAGAACAGGCGATTGATCGGATAGCGCTCGCGCTTGCCGCGGACCGGCAGCGAATACACGGGCGGCGGGTTCCAGAGGTAGGTGGGTTGCGTCATGGTTGTCGCCTCTTCGGTACGCGTGGGAGTCAGCGGTCCGCGGTGCAGATCGTGGCGGGCATCAGCTTGCTCCGATCTGGACGCGCTGGGCATGCAAGGCCTCGAAGATCGGCGCGTCGCTGAACCGGAACAGATCCAGCGCCGACGAGTCGGAGTCGGAGGGCGACGCCTCGGACCGCGCCGAGAAGGGCACCCACGAGGGGACGACGAACATGTCCCCGCGCTTCACCGTCCACGTCTGTTCCCCTATGGTCACCGTCCCGCTGCCGTCGAACACCTGGTAGACCGACGAGCCCACCTCGCGCCGCACCACGGTGTCGGCGCCGCGGCGGACGCGGTGCATCTCGGTCCGGATCGTCGGCAGCACGTCCTTGCCGTTGGTCGGGTTCGTGAATCGGACGGCGGCGTGACCCGGGCTCAGCGTTACCGGGTGGCCCTCCGCTTCGAGCGCCAGTTGCTCACGCAGGGCGCGGTCGGTGTCCGCCCACCGGTAGGCGAGCAGGGGCGTGGCCGTAAGGGCGTCCGGTTGCGACACCGGGCGCAGGCCCGGGTAACCCCACAACCGCTCGGAGCGGGACCGCTCGGGAGTGGTCTTCTCCGCCGCGGTCATCTCCTCGCGACCGAACTCGAAGAACTGCGATTCCGTGTAGTACTGGAACGGGATGTCCAGGCCGTCGATCCAGGCCATCGGCGCGCTGGCGGCGTTGTGGTGGGCATGCCAGTTCCATCCCGCCTGGGGCAGGAAGTCACCGCGCGACATCCGCACGGGGTCGCGGTTGACAACCGTCCACACGCCCTCGCCCTCGACGACGAACCGGAAGGCGTGTTGGGTGTGCCGGTGCTCCGGGGCGTCCTCACCGGGCATCAGGTACTGGATGGCCGCCCACAGGGTGGCGGTGGCGTACGGCTTGCCGCCCAGGGACGGATTGGCGAGCGCGATCGCGCGGCGTTCGCCCCCACGGCCGACCGGCACGAGGTGACCTGCTTGGCCGGCGAGGGCGACGAGGTTGTCCCATCGCCACAGATGGGCACTCGCCTTGGTCCGGGGATGCAGCGGCATGAGATCGCCGATCTCGGTCCACAGCGGCACCAGCAACTCGCGCTCGAAGCCCCGGTACAGCTCCTCCAGCTCGCGAGAAGGCTCAGGCTGCCCCGGTCCTGACTCGACCTTGAGCCGGACGGGAGATGGGGTGGTATCGACGTGCATGTGGGTTCCTCCTCTGGTACAGGTGTGCGCCGGCCGAGGTTTCGCCGATGCGCGCCTCGGTCAGCTAATGAGCGGTGTTCAGGCGGCGAGGCAGTTCTCGACTTTCCAGCCGTAGAGCCACTCCATTGCGTCGTAGAAGCGCTCGGTTGTGCGGCCCTTCCACAGGTCGTTGCGCACCAGGCGCTCGACGCCTTTGGCGTGAAAGATGCGCCCCATCTCGCGCGCCGAGTACACGATGCGCGCGGTGCGAGAGACGCGCGAGCGCTCGTACAGGGCGAAGGCCTTGGCAAAGTCGTTCTTGCTGACGCGCAGCGCCTCGCCCAGCGTGACCGCATCTTCGAGCGCCATGCAGGCGCCCTGCGCGAGGTATTGCAGCGTCGCGTGCGCAGCGTCGCCGAGCAGCGTGGCGCGGCCGAACGTCCATAGCGCGATCGGCTCGCGGTCGGCGGTGGCCCAGCGCTTCCAGTCCTTCGGCAGGTCGATCAACTGGCGCGCCTTGGCGCAGATGCCTTCGAAGTAGCTCTGCACTTCCTCGCGGCTGCCTTCGCGCACGCTCCACTCCTCCTTCTCCCGGCTGTGGAAGGTGACGACCACGTTGTACTGCTCGCCGCCGCGCAGCGGGTAGTGCACCAGGTGGCAGTTCGGGCCGACCCAGATGCTCGCCGCGTTCCACTGCAGGTCTTTCGGGAAGTCCTTCTTCTCGACCACCGCGCGGTAGACCACGTGGCCCGACACGCGCGCATCGTCGCCGACGTACTGCCGGCGCACCGCCGACTTCACCCCGTCGGCGCCGATCAGCGCGATGCCGCGGTGCTTGCCACCTTTCGTGTCGTGCACGGTGACACCGTCGTCGTCCTGGTCGGCGCGCTGCACGGTAGTCGAGGTCAGTACCTCGATGTCGGCGGATTCCTGCGCGCCTTCGAGCAGCGACGTGTGCACGTCGGCGCGGTGAATCACCGCGTAGGGGTTGCCGAAACGCGCGCGGAACGCTTCGCCCGTGGGAATGCGCCCGACGCAGTATTCGTCGAGCGCATCGTGCATCACCATCTCGTCGGTATAGACGGCACGACTGCGGGCCTTCGGGCCGATCCCCAGCGCGTCGAAGGCGGCGAAGGCGTTCGGCCCGAGCTGGATGCCAGCGCCGATTTCCCCGAGCTCGGGCGCCTGCTCCAGCACCTTGACCGAGAAGCCCTGGCGGGTCAGCGCGAGCGCGGCGGCGATGCCGCCGATGCCGCCGCCGGCCACCAGGACGGGAAGTTTATTTCGTGCCGTGCTCATGCCTTCCTCCTCGATTTTCCTAAGGGTTCAATCGACGGAGATCTTCGCGCGCTTCACGATCTCGCCGTAGCGGCGTGAATCCGTATCGATCAGCTTCGCGATCTCACCCGGCGGCGATGCAAAGGGCTCGAACCCGAAGCCCGCAAGGCGTTCGCGAACGTCCGACTCCGACAACGCCTTCGCGACATCTGCGTTGATGCGGTCGATGATGGGCTTCGGCGTGCCGCGCGGCGCGAGCAGGGCGACCCACGCTTTCACATCGAAATTGGCTGGACCGCCGGCTTCCGCGACGGTGGGGACGTCGGTGAACCCGGCGACCCGCTTCGGCGCCGCCACCGCCAGGTACTTGACCTTGCCGGCGCGATACATCGGTCCCGAGGAGGCGGCGCTGCCGAACGACCACGCCACCTCGTTGTTCGCCACGGCCGCGAAAAGCTGCGTCATCTCCTTGAACGGCGCGTGGGTCATCTGCGTGCCGGTAGCCGCCTCCAGCATCGCCGCGCCGATGTGGCCCGGGCTGCCGATGAACCAGGAGCCATAGATCACATCGTTCGGCTTCGCCTTCGCTGCGGCGATCAGGTCGGACATGTTCTTCCATTTCGACCCGGCCGGTACCACGACGAAGAAGTAGGTCCGGAAGAGCGTCGCGACCGGGTCGAAGTCCTTGGCCACGTCGTAGGGGATCTGTTTGTAAAGATGCGGCTGGAGCGCCATGTGCGCATCGTCCATCTGCACCAGCGTGTAGCCGTCCGGCTTCGCCTTCTTCGCCGCCTCGATCGCGATGAACCCGTTCGCGCCCGGGCGGTTCTCGACGATGACCTGCTGCCCCCAGGCGCGCGACAGCTTGTCGCCGATGACGCGCAGCACCGAATCCGGTCCACTGCCCGACGGGAACGGTGTGATCACCCGCACCGGCTTGGTCGGGAATTCCTGAGCGTTGGCGGCGTGCATGAGTATCGCCGCAGCGAGCGTTGCCGCGGCAAGGACGGATCTCGATGCCAGGCCTGCCGAAGGCGCCCAGCGGCGAAAGCGTTGAACCATGTTTGTCTCCTGGTGAAGAAACGACGCTAGCCCGATCGCTGTCCGGCTTTAGCTTCTAGAATGGACCGCCTGCCCGTTGCGCGCAAGCATCCTAATACCCTCTATTCCGGCGGCGAATAATGGCGCGAATCGACGAGATCGACCTCAAGCTGCTGTCCATCTTCGACGAGATCTACCAGACCCGGAGCGTGTCCAAAGCGGGGGAGAACCTTGGGTTAAGCCAGTCGGCGATCAGCGTCGGGCTCGGGAAGCTTCGTCAGCACTTCGATGATCCGCTGTTCGTGAGAACGTCGAGCGGAATGCAGCCGACGCCTTATGCGGAGGAGCTGGCCAAGCCGCTGCGGGAAGGGCTGGACCTTCTCCGCACGGCCCTGAAACATCACGCTACGTTCGACCCCCGGACATCGCACCGGAACTTCCGCGTATGCTTCACGGACATCAGCGAGATCGTGCTGCTGCCGGCGATCCTGCAGCGCGTGCTGGCGACGGCGCCGAACGTCCGGCTCGAGATCACGCACATCACCGAAGCGATTCCGAGGATCCTGGAAGCCGGCGCGGCCGACCTTGCGGTCGGCTTCATGCCGCAGCTCGAGGCTGGGTTTCGCCAGCAGCGGCTCTTCCGGCAGGAATTCGTTTGCCTCGCGAGCGCGAAGCATCCCCGCATCAAGGACAAGCTCACGCTGCAGCAGTTCACTGCGGCGCCCCACCTGGCCGTGACCACCTCGGGCACCGGGCATTGGATCGTGGAAAAGACGCTCGAGGAGCAGCGCATCGAGCGCAGGGTGGTATTGCGCGTGCCCAGTTTTCTGGGGGTGGCGACCCTCATCGGTGCCACGGAACTCCTGGTCATCGTTCCGCGGCGCCTCGGCGAGGCGTTGCTGCCTCAAGGCAGGATTAAGATCCTCGATTCGCCGGTGAAGATTCCCTCCTATGTGGTCAAACAGCATTGGCACGAGCGCTATCACCGCGACCCCGGAAACATCTGGCTGCGCCAGGTAATCCGGGAGATTTTCGCCGAGTGACCAACGGTGGCGGTGAGCGGAGGTTGAGCCGAGCCGGCGCCCGGCCTACCGAACGGTCCGTCGGTCGTGCACCGTCTTATACTTGCGCATGGTCCGGTCGCTGACAGTCGCGCCGCTCGCTTTCGCCGTCGCATCGCCGGCCGCCGGCGTTTCCTCCTGTCTCGTTTCGATCATCCCGTAATCAAGGAGCTGCCATGAGCCTGGGCGGCAAGACGATGTTCATCAGCGGTGCCTCGCGCGGCATCGGCCTCGAGATCGCCAAGCGCGCCGCCCGGGACGGCGCGAATGTCGCGCTGATCGCCAAGACCGACCAGCCGAACCCGAAGCTGCCGGGGACGATCCACACCGCGGCCGCGGAGATCGAAGCGGCCGGCGGCAGAGCGCTGCCGATCGCCGGGGACATCCGGGACGAAGCCCAGGTGCAAGCCGCGGCGAAGCGCTGCGCCGAGCAGTTCGGCGGCATCGACATCCTGGTCAACAACGCGAGCGCGATCTCGCTCACCGGCACGCTCGAGACGCCGATGAAGCGCTTTGATCTGATGTTCGGCGTCAACGTACGCGGCACGTTTTCCTGCTCGCAGGTCTGTATTCCGTATCTCAAGCAGTCGGCGGCCGCGGGGCGCAATCCGCACATCCTCACCCTGTCGCCGCCGCTCAACATGAATCCGCGGTGGTTCAAGAACCACGTCGCCTACACGATGGCGAAGTACGGCATGAGCATGTGCGTGCTCGGCATGTCGGAGGAGTTGCGGGCCGACGGTATCGCGGTCAACGCGCTATGGCCGCGCACCGTGATCAACACCGCCGCGCTTGCGATGATCCCCGGCGTCGACCCGAAGCGCTGCCGCACGCCCGCGATCCTCGCCGACGCGGCCTACGCGATCCTCAATCGCGACGCGCGCCAGCACACCGGCAATTTCTACATCGATGAAGAAGTGCTGGCCGCGGAGGGCGTCACGGAGCTCGACCGGTACGCCGTCGTCCCGGGAACGAAGGACTTCATCCCGGATCTCTTTCTCGACTGAGCGCTTCCGGCCGGCACGAGGGGCAGACGGGCGATGAAGCTCGACAACGTCAGGGTAGTGGAGCTGTCGCTCTTCCTGCCCGGGCCGCATCTTACGATGATGATGGCCGACCACGGCGCGGACGTGATCAAGGTCGAGCCGTACGAGGGCGGCGAGCCGGTGCGCCACATCGGCCCCAAGCAGGCGGGCGAATCGGTCTATTTCCGGAACACCCATCGCGGCAAGCGGAGCCTGCGGCTCAACCTCAAGCACCCCGCAGGCCGCGAGATCCTGATGCGCCTCGCCGAGCGCGCCGACGTCCTCGTCGAGTCGTTCCGGCCGGGCGTCGTCGACCGGCTGGGGGTCGGGTACGCGGCGGTGAACGCCCGCGCGCCGCGACTCGTCTACTGCTCGATCTCGGCGTTCGGGCAGAGCGGCGCCTACCGTGACCGACCAGCGCATGACCTCGCCGTCGAGGCGCTCGCCGGGCTGGTGAGCGTCAATCTCGACCGGGAGAACCGGCCCGCGATGCCCGGCGTCCCCGCGGCGGATATGGCAGGCTCGCTGATGGCGCTCGCCGGCATTCTCATGGCGTTGCTGAAGCAGCGCGAGACGGGGCAGGGCGATTATCTCGACATAGCGATGCACGATTCGCTGCTCGCGTGGACCGCGAATGTGATCGGCCCGGTCTTTGCCGAGCAGCGCGCGCCGGTGCCGAAGCAGGAGCGGATCTGGGGCGGCAACGCCTTCTACAACCTCTACGAGACGAAGGACGGCGGGTGGCTGGCGCTCGGTGCCGCCGAGCACAAGTTCGCCGAGAACTTCCTTGTCAAGGCGGGCCGATCGGATCTCGCGCACTACGCGCACGCGCCGACCGGGTCGCAGGAGCCGTTGAAGGATTACCTGCGCGCGCTCTTCCGCGAGAAGACGCTCGACGAGTGGCTGGCCTGGCTCGAAGGGGCGGACGTCTCCTTATGCGCCGGTGCGGACGCTCAAGGCCGCGATCGACGATCCGAACACCTTGGCCCGCGGGATGCTGCTCGTGGACGACAGCGGCCGCCAGCACCTCGGCGTCCCGATCAAGTTCGCGCGTGAGCCGGCGCAGCCCAGCCTCCGCGCGCCCGGCTTCGGCGAGCACTCGGCCGAGATCCTGGAGGGCCTCGGGTACGGGAACGCGGACATCGAGCGGCTGGGGGCGGAGCGCGTCATCGGATGACGCTCGAGCTGGACGCTGCCGCGCTCGACCTCGCCCGCTTCATCCGCCCCGGTGACACCATCGTCGTCGCGCAGGCTTCCGCCGAGCCTTTGACGCTCACCGAGGCGCTCGTCGCCCAAAGCGAGCGCCTCGGCGCGATCACGGTTTTCGTCGGTCTGACTTATTCGGACACCTTTGCGCCCGGCGCGGCGCCCGGCTTTCGCTACGTGAGCTACGGTGCGCTCGGATCGACCGCACGCCTCGCGCGCGCCGGTCGTCTCGAGGTCGTGCCGTGCCACTACTCGCAGCTGCCGTGGCTCTTCGCGTCCGGTCAGGTGAACGCCGACGTGCTGATGCTCGGGCTCTCGCCGGCGGTCGATGGCGTCGCAACCCTTGGCGCGGCGCACGGGTTCGCGCTCGCCGCCGCCCAGCGGGCGCGCGTCGTGCTGGCGGAAGTGAACGACCGGATGCCGTCGGTGCACGGCGGCGAGCTGCCCACCGGCTTCCGGATCGACGCGCTGGTGGGCACGTCGCGGCCGCTGCCGCGCTATCCCGTCTCGCGCGTGGGCCAGGTGGAGCGCGAGGTCGCGGCCAACGTCGCCGCGCTGATTCCCGACGGCGCCACCCTCCAGTTCGGCGTCGGCAGCATCGCGGACGCGGTGCTCGGGGCGCTCGGCGGCCATCGCGACCTCGGCCTGCACACGGGCATGCTGACCGGCGCCGTCCTGCCGCTCCTCGAGCGCGGGGTGGTGACCAATCGGCGCAAGCCGATCGACACCGGCGTCACAGTGAATGGCGTCTACGTCGGCGACGAGGAGCTGTACCGGCACATCGACCGCAACCCGGCAACGCGGCTCGCCGGGCCGGACTACACGCACGCGGCCGCTGTTATCGCACGCATCGCCGGGTTCGTGAGCGTGAACTCCGCGGTCGAGGTCGACCTCGCCGGCAACGTAAACGCGGAGGTCGCTGGCGGGGCCTACGTGGGTGGCGTGGGCGGACAGCTCGATTTCGTCCGCGGCGCGGCGGCCGCCCCCGGCGGTCGCGCGATCATCGCGCTGCCGTCGGTCTCGCGCGACGGAAACACGAGCCGCATCGTCGCGCGCTGTGCCACGGTGACGACCCCCGCGGCGGATGCGGACAAGGTCGTCACCGAGTGGGGTGTCGCGGAGCTGCGAGGCGTCTCGTACGAAGAGCGCGCGCGGCGGATTGCCGCGATCGCGCATCCGGTGTTCCGCGAACAGCTGGCGGCGGCGGCGCGGCATTAGCGAACCGCGGCCTTCGACCCAAACCCGCGAAGTGAACGAAGGGTTGCGGATCGAAGCGGTGCTCGGCGCGAATGGGAGTTTCGCGGGGCGCGGGGCGCGCCGCTCCGACAAGGAAGAAGCGCGTAGTACCCTGCTTCATGTCGATCTCACTGTATAGACGATTGCTGCGGCGCTACGGACCGCTGCGCACGCGCATCGTCCGTCGTGAGTTCTTGCGCCTGACGTTGGCTGCGTCGGCGGAGCTGCTGCTGAGTTGCGGACCCGCACTGCCGCGGGGCGGGCGCGCCAAGCCGGGCGGCCGACGCGTTGTCGTGGTCGGAGCCGGGTTCGCCGGCTTGGCCTGCAGCTACGAGCTGCATACCGCCGGTTACGCGGTCACAGTCATCGAAGCGCGCAACCGTGTGGGCGGACGCGTGCTGACCGTGCGTGATCTGGTCCCGGGCAAGACCATCGAGGGCGGCGGCGAGCTGATTGGCTCGAATCATCCCACTTGGGTCGCCTACGCGCAGCGGTTTGGTTTGCGCTTTCATGACGTCACGACGGGCGAGAGAGCGGCGAGCCCGGTATGGCTGAACGGCCGATTGCTCACGCCGAAAGAAGTCAAAGCGTTGTTCGAAGAGTTAGACGCGGCGTACCAGGGGATGACGGCCGACGCCGCGTCGATCGATGCCGACGAGCCCTGGAGGAGCCCCGATGCATCGCGTCTCGATCGCATGTCGGCCGCCGATTGGGTCAGGAGCCTGCAACTATCGGAGCGAGCTCGTCTGGCGATTGCGGTGGAGTTGCTGGACAACGGCGTCGCGCTCGATCGCCAGAGCTATCTCGGCCACCTGGCGCAAGTAAAGGGGGGCGGGCTCGAACGATACTGGGAGGAGAGTGAAGCTTATCGCTGTCGCGGCGGCAACGATCGGTTGGCACAGGAGCTCGCCGCGGCGATCGGCACGGAGAATATTCGATTGAGCACGCCGGTCACGGCCATTCGGGTCGACGATGCGAGAGTCGTTGTCACGTGCGCCGACGGTTCGCGACTGGAGGCGGACGACGCGGTGCTGAGCGTGCCGCCAAGCGTGTGGCACAAGATTCGGTTCACGCCGGCGTTGCCCGCAGCGCTCGATCCGCAGATGGGTGCGAGCGTCAAATACCTCGCTGCAGTGAGGAACCGGTTTTGGAGCGACGACCGCGTGGGCCCCGATGCCTTGACGGACGGCATGATCAGCAGGACTTGGGAAGGCACCGACAACCAGGAAGGTCCTGGCGCAGCGCTCGTCGCGTTCTCCGCCGGTCCGCCGGCGGAGCAGTGCCGCCGTCGATGGGCGGAAGGCCAGGACCAGGCCTACACAGCGGAATTCGCCCGCCTTTATCCGAGATACTCAGCACGCTTTCTGGCGTCGCGCTTCGTCGACTGGCCAGGCGAGCAGTGGACAGGCGGTGGTTATTCGTTCCCTGCGCCGGGACAAGTCACGACGGTGGGCCCGCTGCTACACCGCGGCTTGGGACGACTTCACCTCGCCGGCGAGCACACGTGCTACAAGTTCGTCGGTTATATGGAAGGCGCGTTGAATTCCGGCGCGGCGTTGGCGAGACGCCTCGCTGTGCGCGATGGGGTGGCGCACGCTCTCGGCATGGCGGCGACGGCCGCCTGAACGGCCTACCCGAAACGGTAGTCCCGCACCGGCGTACACACTTGGATGTGGTACTCGGCGAAGAATTCCTCGCGGCCGCGCTGCTGGGCGGCCTTGTGCTCCGGGTGCTCGCGCCACGCCGCGAGCGTCTCGAGCGATTCGAATTCGACGATGGCGGCGCTCTCGCCATCCTCGGCCGCGAAATCCTTGTACGAGACATAGCCACGCATCGACGAGGCGAGCTCGTACATATGCTGGCCAAGCTGCGCCAGGGCTTCCTGGTTCGCTTCGGGCTTGAGGCGCGTGCGAAATACGATGACGACCATGATGGCTCCTCCGAATTCGGAGTTCGTACCGCCAAGAACGGTGACGACGCCCGACGCCAGCGTCCTCAGATCTCTTTGCCTTTTCCCAAGTAGAGGTTGTAGAACTTCTCCACCGACCACTCTGGTTCACCCGGGACGATGTCGTGCGATTTTTGCAATAGGATGAGCTTGCTGCCCGGGTGTCGATTCGCGATGAGACCCTCTTTGTGCTCGAGGCCCTCGAGGTTGTACTGGACAGCCTGCTTCGCGACGAAATTGGTGTGCTCCCACACGAAGTACACCTGGTTCAGCCCCAACATCTCGTCTCCCCGCATCCACTCCTCCGGCGCCAGCAGCTTCCATAGGTACCCGGAATAGAGTTCCGTCGCCGCCGGTAGCCGGTTGATCGTGTGTCGTCGCTTGTCGTCCTCGACCGAAATGTAGTAATCCGTCGCATCTCGCTTGACGTTCTTCGGCAGTTTCTTTTCGAACTGGTATCGATGCCCCAACAGACCAACCATGACCACTTCGAACCCGCCCCAACTATCGCGAAATTCGTCGCTCAACCGCTTCGCTTTCTCGGTCCCGATGATCACCGGCAGCGCGTCTGCTTCGTCGCCTTCGGTGAGCTGCGCGATGTAGTAGCGCTTCGCCGCTTGTTTGGAGTCGGCAGCGCCCCAGCAGATGTCCCAGGAGGGCGCCCAAAGATCGAAGCCCTTGAAGAGCCATTGCTGGAGCGGATTTTTCCATTCGATTGCGAGCAATCCGGTTTCCTGCTGCTTGCGCTCCCACCATCCTTCGGTGAGCAGTGCCGCCGGGAACAGCGTTCCTCGCACCTTGATGAGGACCGGCTTTTCTAGCCCTTTGCCCTCTTTGAGCTTCGCGCGAAGCTCTTTGATGGTTCCAACCGACTTGGGCGATGCGTTCTCCGTGGAGGGGGACTCCACCAGGAATTTCTTCAAATGCTCCAGTCTGCCCCCGAGATAATCTTCTGCGACGCTTTGCACCCTGTTGAGCAGTTGCAGGAGAGCGATCCTCAATTTATCGTCTCGACGCTCCTTCAATAGGCCCACGCTGCAGACGCGGCTCGCCGCCCCGTCGGAGATCGTCGACGACGGCTTCGTGTTCACGCTGCTGGTGGACAACAGCCGCTGCACCGCCTTCATCCTGCCGCCGGTGCTATCGGCGGGCGAGGCCGACGACGATTGCGGCTTCCTCCGCTACGCCCCGGGCGCCTCGGTGGACCTCGCGTTCCAGGCGCTCCATCCGCACGACCGAGCGGTCTTCGACCTGGACGTGGTGCGGGGCGCGACGGACGTGCCCGCCGCGGGCGCCGCGGGCGAGGTGGCGGCAGCGACGGCGGGTGCGTACACGCGGTTGGGCGACACCTTCACCGGCGGCTTCACCGTCGCAAGCCTGCTCGGGACCTGTCCGAGCGCCGCGTTCGCGCAGGATCTCGACGTCAACGCGAAGGCGACCGACGGCACGCGCCGGCTGTCGGAATTCGACGACGCGTTCCTGAGAGCGTTCGCGCTTGCGCAGATGACGCCGTAGCGCACTGGCGCCCGGGCCGGCCGAGCAAGCCGGCCGGCCCGGCTGCACGCGGACCGCACTTGACCGCTATCGCGCCCGGCGAGCCTTCGTACGCCTGGCGCTCCGAGCCGGCGTTGCCGACCGCGGCGCGGCGGGCGCGGCCTTGTCGGAGACCAGGAACTCCATCCGCTCGCAGTAGAGCTCCGCGGTGAAGCGCTGGATCGCATCGGCCTCCCGCTGCGGACATCGCGGGCGCAAGGCGGAAGATGCCGAGATTCGCGAAGCTGATCCGGATGAGCTCGGTCTTGAGATCCGGCGAGAGGAAGACCAGTGCGCCGTTCTTCTCCCTGCTTTCGTCGTTGTTGCCCTTGACCACGAAATCCTCGTGCCAGTCGACCCAGCTCTGCGCATCGCTCTCCGCCAGGGTGATCCTGAGATTCGGAAACTCTATGGCCGTGGGTTCGCGCTGGTAGTCCCGGGTGTCGCCGACCTCATCCGACGCGATCGCCTGCCTTACCGTCAGCGCGTCGACCTTGCTCGCTTTCCTGCACTCCAGGCCTTCGATCTCCAGCCGAAAGTTCGCGGGCAGCCACAGCTTCTTCATTCTCTTGTCGAGCTCGCCCGAGACTTTGCCCGAAGCCTTTACTTGACGAGTGAGCTCCGGTGCGAACTTCACCGTGAGGAAGACCGGGTCCTTCGCGCCTGCATCGCAGGCGGGGATCGTCACCTCGGTGATCAGCGCCTCCCTGAACTCGTGCCGGCTGCGCGCCACCATGTTGACGTCGGCGGCCACGATCGCGCCGGACTTGCGCGCCGGCTGCGCTGCCCACATGGCGGAGATCCAGTCGTACACCACCTGGTCCATGGATAACCCGAGCTGCAATACGAACTCTTCGTACCTCGGCGGACCGATGTGTTTTCGGTCGAAGAGGTCGGCGCCGGTGCGTTCCGTGACGACCTCGGCGGAGATGGCGCCGCCGTCGACCGACTTCACGAATCCGCATTTCACGCCCTCCAGCTCGAGGAAGCTTCCGACGGCGTAGCTGCGGTTGCCGGTGGCCATGGGTGTCCTTTCGTGTCGAGATGTCTCTCAGGTGCCGGCGCCCGACCGCCGCTGCGGACGCCGGCATTATGGACGTACGCATGCCGAGCGCAACGGCTTCCACTCCACGACCGTCCGCAGATGGCCGAGAATTCCCGGTCGCGTGAATGTCCCGGGCCGACCCGGAGCCGGGATGCGAACAAGTCCCAGCATTCAGACCGGGCAGATTTGGCCTGCTCGATAGTAGCGGGGTGGACCTAGCGGGTCCGGGCGCCTTTCACGAACTCGAGCGAAGCCCGAAACAGCTCGAGATCCTTCTCGTACTCGGCCGCTTCGGCGCGGTTGATCTGGATCCATTCTCTCGAACTTGCCATGCCGCCGGGCTGAAACGGGACGACGTTGTCCCTCGAGAACTGCAGTTCGGTCGCGGTGGCGGCAGGCAGGCGCAGTCCGACGCCGTCGCTGCTGATGCAGGCGAACATCCTGTCGCTGACGAAGTAGCCGTCAAGACCGTTGATTTCTCTTGCGCTGACGCCCGGGAGTTTGAGGAGCAGAGCCTCGATCTGCGCCTTGCGGCGCGACTGGGGGGTATCGGTATTCAAGGGGGGCCGCCTGGGTTGTCGTGGACGAAGCAAACGAATCAAGAAAGCGCCAGGTCCGGCGCGGTCGCCAAGCAGGCATTGCACACGCAGGTCTCAGGCGACTCGATCGAGGCGGTGCGTGGCCGCCAATGCTATTACCTATTATCGTCTCTCCCCGGGGGTTCCTCGAAGGTACCGGCAAGTTTAGACTTTAGAATGCCGCACTCGGCCATCCACAGGCCGGGGAGGAGAAGACGTGAAACCCATTGCCGCCATCATCCTGCTTGCCGCGTGCGCCACGTTCCCGGCGCAGGCCCAGCAGCAGTATCCGAGCAAGCCGATCCGTCTCGTCGTGCCCTACGCGGCGGGCGGCACCTCGGACATCCTCGCGCGCCAGATCGGCCCGATGCTGACCGAAGCCTGGGGACAGCCGGTGATCGTCGAGAACAAGCCCGGCGCCAACGGCAACGTCGGCGCCGATTTCGTCGCCAAGAGCGCGCCCGACGGCTACACGCTGCTGCTCACCGACCTCGGCGGTCTGGTGATCAGCGCGAGCGTCTATCCGAAGCTGCCGTTCGATCCGTCGAAAGACTTCAGCCCCGTCGTGATGGTCTCGTACTCGCCGCACGTGCTCGCGGTGCATCCTTCGGTGCAGGCGAGGGACGTGAAGGAGCTCGTGGCCATGGCGAAAGCCCACCCCGGCAAGCTCAACTTCGCGATCTCGGGCATCGGCGGCGCGCCGCACCTGGCCGGCATCGAGTTTGCCCAGCGCACCGGTGTCGACTGGACCTATATCCCGTACAAGGGCGGGGCGGATGCCGTGACCGGGGTGGTCGGCGGCCAGGCCCACGTCCTTTTCAACGGCATGCTCGCCACCTGGCCCTCGGTCACCGGCGGCAAGCTCAAGGCGCTCGGAATCTCCAGCGCGCAGCGGGTTCCGAGCGCCTCCGCTACGCCCACGGTCGCGGAACAGGGCCTGCCCGGCTTCGAAACCGGGTCGTTCCAGGGCATCGTCGGCCCCGCCGGCATCCCGCGCGAGGTCGTCGCCAAGCTCAATTCCGAGCTGACAAGGATCCTCAACACGCCGGAGATGAAGGAGCGCTTCGCCAAGCAGGGCACCGATGTCCGCGCCGGGACGCCGGAAAGCCTCGGCAACTGGATGCGGACCGAGCAGGCGCGCTGGGCGAAGGTGGTGAAGGAATCCGGCGCCAAGTTCGAGTAGGCACCGGCGGACGGAGCTTCCGCTACCGGGAGCGCACCCGAAGATCGGGACGCGGCGGTTGGCCGAACTGAAGGCGACTCCGGCGACGCATCGCCGGGTTCCGCTGACGGTGCTGCGCAGCGGATCGGCTCGGTGGTTTACCATCCACCGCTGCCATGCCAGGAGGAGCCCCATGACAGCAGTCGTCAATCATGCGCTGCGCCAGCTGCGCACAGGCAAGGTCGCGATCGGCCTCGGCCTGCGCCAGGCGCGCACCGTCGACATCGCGCAGATCGCGAAGACGAGCGGATTCGACTGGCTCTTCATCGACTGCGAACACAACTCGATGGGTGTCGACACCGCCGCGCAGATCGCGGCCGCCTCGCTCGCGGTGGGCGTCACGCCGATCGTGCGCGTGCCGGGCTACGAGCACTATCACGCGACGCGGTTGCTGGACAACGGCGCGCAGGGGGTGGTGGTGCCGCACGTCGACACGGCCGAGCACGCGCGCAGGATCGCCGACTACTGCCGCTTCCCGCCGCTCGGGCATCGCTCGATGGGCGGCGGCCTGCTGCAGCTCGGCTTCGCGCCGATGCCGATCGGCGACGCGGCAAGGCTCGTGAACGAGGAGACCATGGTTGTCGTCATGCTCGAGTCCCCGCTGGGCATCGAGAACTGCGAGGCGATCGCCGCGGTGCCGGGAATCGACGCGCTGCTCATCGGCACCAACGACCTATGCTTCGAGATGGGCATCCCCGGACAGTTCGACCACCCGCGGGTCCTGGACGCGTATACGAAGCTCGTCGCCGCCTGCCGCAGGCACGGCAAGTTCCCGGGCATGGGCGGGGTGTACACGCCGGAGCTGCTCCAGCGCTACATCGGAATGGGCGTGCGGCTGGTGCTGGCCGGATCCGATTTCTCGCTGCTGATGCAGGCGGCCGGCGCGCGGGCGAGCCTCGTGCGCGGTTTCGAGAGCTGAAGCTTCAGCGGTCGAAATCGACCGCGGTCGTGTTGCCGCCAGCGGTAAGATCGCGAGAAGAAGCAGACCGCGCGGCCCGCGCGGCGCAACCAAAGGAGGATCCGCAATGAACGCCAAATCCCGGCTCACCCTTCGCCAGCACGGACGCCGCGAGGCGCTCAAGAAGACTGCCGCCCTCGGCGCCGCCGCACTCGCCCCGCTCGGCTTTCCCGCCATCGTGCGCGGGCAGGCGGATTCGATCAAGCTCGGCCACATCACCCCGCGCACCGGCTTCCTGGGGCAGCTCGGCGAGTACGGGTTCCGCGGGAGCTCGCTCGCCGTCGAGGAGATCAACGGCGCGGGCGGCGTCATCGGCCGCAAGCTCGAGGTGATCGCCGAGGACAGCGTCAACCCGCAGACCGCGGTCACCAAGGCGCAGAAGCTGATCGAGCGCGACAAGGTCGTGGCGCTGATCGGCGAGATCAGCTCGGCCTCGGGGCTGGCGATCGGCGAGCAGGCGCTGCGGATGAAGACCCCGTACTTCAACACCGGCTGCAACTCCGACGAGCTGCGCGGCAAGAACTGCAACCGCTTCATGTTCCACATCGAGGGCTGCAACACGATGTACACCAAGACCATCGGCACCTGGCAGAAGGCCGAGAACAAGATCAAGGGGGCCAAGTGGTACATGCTCACCGCCGACTATGCGTTCGGCCACGACCTCTTCCGGGTGTCCTCGCGCTTCCTCACCGAGAACGGCGGCACGGTGCTGGCGAACGACATGGTGCCGACCAACAGCGCCGATTACAGCGCGTACATCCTCAAGGTCCGGCAGGCCAAGCCAGACTTCGTCTACATCAACCTCGCGGGCGTCGACCAGACGACCTTCCTGAAGCAGTACAGGGAGTACAACCTGCCGTTCCCCCTCGCCGGCGGCGTCATGGACACGGTGCCGTTCTGGGCGGCCGGCATCGACTCGCTCTCCGGCCACTGGCAGAGCCTCTGGTACCACGGCCTGAACGTGCCCGCGTCGCAGGCCTTCACGCAGAAGTTCGCCGCGAAGTACGGCCTGCCGCCGGACAACCAGGCCTGGGGCGACTATGTCGGCATGAAGATCGTCGCCCAGGCGATGGCCGAGACGAAGTCGACCGATCCGGCGAAGCTGGTCGAGTATTTCGAGAAAGGCGCGACCTTCGACATCCTCAAGGCCCGCCGGGGCCAGTTTCGCGCCTGGGACCACCAGCTGCTGCAGGAGATGTACGTGGTGCGGGTCAAGGAGAAGAGCAAGATGAAGGACAAGTGGGACATCTTCGACATCGTCGAGGCCGTCCCGGGCGCGAACGAGTCGCTGGAGCTGATCCAGCCCACGATGGCCGAGAACGCCTGCAAGATGACGTAGCGGCCTCGCTCGTGACCGCCACCCCAACCCTCCCTCTTCCAGGGGGAGGGAGGTGGCCCTGTCGATGATCGCCAGCCTCTTCGAGCAGATCCTCAACGGTCTGCTCGTCGGCTCGTACTACATCGTGCTCTCGCTCGGGCTGTCGCTGATCTTCAGCCTGGGCGGCGTGGTGAACCTGGCGCACGGCGCGTTCTACGCGCTGGGCGCCTACCTCGCGTACGAGGTGCAGCGCCGCCTCGGCTTCGGCGGGGCGGTGGTGCTGTCGCCGCTCGGCGTCGCGCTGGTGGGCATGGTGATCGAGCGGCTCTTCCTGCGCCGGCTCTATCGCGAGGACCCGATGCTCGGGCTCCTGTTCACTTTCGGCCTCGCGATGACCGCCGAGCAAAGCCTGCGCCTCGTCTGGGGCACGACCGGTCTCAACTTCTCGATCCCCGACGCGCTCCGCGGGCAGCTGCTGCTCGGCGACTTCATCTACTCGTACTACCGGCTGACGGTGCTCGCGGTCACGATGCTCGCGGTCACCGGCTGCTGGTGGCTCCTCAACAAGACGGCCTTCGGCATGATCGTGCGCGCCGGCACCCGCGATCCGGAGATGGTGCGTGCGCTCGGCATCAGCCTGAAGCCGGCGCAGACGGCGGTGTTCGCGCTGGGAGTCGCACTCGCGGGGCTGGCCGGCGTGTTGTCCGCCCCGCTTGCGGGTGTGCAGCCCGCGATGGGGACGGAGATCCTCACCGCCGCTTTCGTCGTCGTCGTGATCGGCGGGCTCGGCAGCTTCTGGGGCGTCGTGTTCGCGGGCCTGCTCGTAGGCGTCGTGCGCGGGATCACCGTGGTGTTCTATCCGCCCGCGGCCGAGGCCTCGATGTACGTGCTGATGGCGCTCATCCTGCTGTTTCGCCCGCGCGGCCTGATGGGCGAGAAGTTCGAGAAGTTCGAGTAAGCGTGGCGAGGCACCCGCTCGTCGCCCTCCTGATCGCGCTGGCGGCGCTGCCGTTCGCGGTCACCGCGATCGGCTACACGCACGGCTTCGCCACCGAGATCGCGCTGTTCGCGATGGTGGGCCTGGGTTTCAACCTGCTGCTCGGCTACACCGGCCTGCTGTCGTTCGGACACGGCCTCTTTTTCGGCTTCGCGGCGTACGCCGCGGCGCTCACCCAGATCCATTTCTTCAAGACGAGCCTCCTCGCCCCGCTCGCGGCGGCAGTCGTGCTGACCGCGCTGCTCGGGCTCGCGGTGGGGTTCCTCGTCCTGCGCCGGCGCGGGGTGTATTTCTCGCTCCTCACGCTGGCGTTCACCGCGCTCGGATTCACGATCGCCTTCCGCTGGACCGCGTTCACCGGCGGCGAGTCGGGGCTACGGGGCGTGAACCGCGTCGCGTTCGCGGGCCTCGACCTCGACAACCAGCTCCAGTTCTACTGGATCGTCGCCGCGCTCGTGTTCGCCGTCGCGTTCCTCGTCTGGCGCGTGGTGCGCTCGCCGTTCGGCTCGGTGCTGGTGGCGATCCGCGAGAACGAGGTCCGGGCGCGCTTCCTCGGCTACCCGGTCCGGCGCTACAAGCTCGTCGCGTTCGTGCTCTCGGTCCTCGTCACGGCGGTCGGCGGTGCGGTGTTCACCTTCCTCAAGCTCTTCGCCTCGGCCGATCCGGTGCATCCGAACTTCTCCGGCGAGATTCTCGCGATGTCGATCATCGGCGGCGCGGGGCACTTTCTGGGGCCGCCGATCGGCGCGGCGTTCTACCTGGTGTTCCGGGAACTGCTTTCGGCTTACACCTCGGCGTGGCTGTTCTGGTTCGGCCTGCTGTTCATGGCCTTCATCCTGTTCTCGCCTGCGGGACTCGTGGGGCTCGGGGAGCGGTTGGCTGCGCCGTTCCGCCGACAGCGCGAGGCGTTGGCATCGATGGCCGCCCGCGTCAGGCCCGACCCCGCGCAGGAGGTCCCCGCCTACCTCGTGCCGGCGACACCGCCGGGCGCCGGCAGCGTGCTGCTCGAGGCGGACGGCGTGAGCAAGTCCTTCGACGATTTCATCGCGGTGGACCGAGTCAGCGTCAAGCTGCACCACGGCCGGCTGCAGGCGCTGATCGGACCGAACGGCGCGGGCAAGACGACGCTCTTCAATCTGCTGTCGGGCCTGTACCCTCCGGACGCCGGACGGCTACGGATCGGCACCACCGCGGTCGACGACCCGGCGCCGGAACGCATGGTGGCGCTGGGCGTCGCGCGCTCGTTCCAGATCACCAACCTCTTCCAGGGTCTGACGGTGTTCGAGAACCTGCGGCTCGGCGTGCAGGCGCACCACCCGCGGCGCTTCAACCTCTGGCTCGCCAAGGAAGCGCTCGAGGACGTGAACCGGGAGACACGTGCGCTCATCAAGTTCCTCGGCCTGGAGGGCGTCGAGGAGGCGCCGGTATCGAGCCTTTCGTACGGCGGCCAGCGGCTGCTCGAGATCGGGCTCGCGCTCGCCGCGCGGCCGAAGCTCCTGCTGCTCGACGAACCGCTCGCCGGCCTCGCGGCCGCCGAGCGCGAGCGCATCGTGGCGATGATCCGCGTGCTCGCGGCGCACATGGGCGTGCTGCTCGTCGAGCACGACATCGACCGGGTGTTCGAATTCGCCGACGGCATCACGGTGATGGCCGACGGCGCGGTGCTCGTGGAAGGGTCGGCCGGCGAAGTCCAGGCGAACGCGCGAGTGCAGGAGGTGTACCTCGGCAGCGGCCGCGCGGTCGTCGCGGCGCGCGCCACGCATGCGCACCCCGACGCGGTGCGGGCGGCGCTGCTCACGCTCGAAAGCGTCAACACCTACTACGGCAAGAGCCACATCCTCTACGACGTGAGCCTTGAGGTGCGCGCTGGCGAAGTCACCGCGCTGCTCGGCCGGAACGGCGCCGGGAAGTCTTCGACCGTGAGGACCATCATGGGCCTCGCACCGCCGGCGAGCGGCACGGTGCGCTTCGCGGGCGAAGTGATCAGCGGCCGGGCCCCGGAGCACATCGCGCGTGCTGGCGTCGGCCTCGTCCCGCAGGGCCGGCGCCTGTTCTCGGGGCTCACGGTCGCCGAGAACCTGCGCCTCGGCGCGCTGTCGCGCGGCGGCGGGGGCGGTGTGCATTGGGACGAGGAGCGCATCTTCAGCTACTTCCCCCGCATCCGCGACAAGCTCGGCACACGCGCCGACGCGCTCTCGGGCGGCGAGCAGCAGATGGTCGCCATCGCGCGGGCGCTATCCGGCAACGTGCAGATCCTGCTGCTCGACGAGCCGTTCGAGGGGCTCGCGCCGGCGCTGGTCGAGGAGGTCTTCAAGTCGCTCGACCAGTTGCGCAAGGACATCGCGATCTTCATCATCGAGCACGATCTTGATCTCGTGCTCGCGCTCGCCGACCGCGCGTACGTGCTGGACCGCGGCCGCGTCTCGCACGAAGGTCCCGCGGCGCCGCTGCTCACCGACCTCGAGCTGCGGCGGAAGGTGCTGTGGGTCTGACCCGCCCGAATGGACAAGATCGCGATCGGCCGGAGGGGCTCTGCGGGTGCGGCAACCGCTTCAGCGGTCGAAATCGACCGCGGTCGTGTTGCCGCCGCACACGAGCACGCCGACGCGCTCGCCGGCGCGCGGCTGATACCTGCCCGACAGCAGCGCGGCGAACGCCGCCGCCCCGCCAGGCTCGGCGACGATCCGCAGCGCACCCCAGAGCGCGCGCTGCGCCGCGCGAATCACCTCGTCCGTGACGAGCGCCATGGCGCTCACGTGCGCCTGCGCGATCGGAAACATCAGCTCGCCGACGCGGCGCGGCGCGAGTGAATCGGCGGCGATGCCGCCGGCCGGCGCGTCGACCGGCCGCCCGGCCTCGAGCGCGCGCGTGAGCGTCGGCGCGGCTTCCGGTTCGATGCCGACGATCCTGACGCGGCCCGCGCACCACGCGGCGACGCCGCCGATCAATCCGCCCCCGCCCACGGCGACAAGCAGCGTGTCGAGCGCGCTCGCCTGCTCTTCGAGCTCGAGCCCGAGCGTGCCCTGGCCGAGCAGCGTCTCGATCTGGTCGTAGGCGTGGATCTGCAGTGCCCCCGACTGGGCCGCCCACGCCTCGCTTGCCGCGAGCGCGTCGGCATAGCGCTCGCCCCCGACGACGAGATCGGCGCCGTACTGGCGGATCCGCTCCTGTTTGGCGGGCGAAGCGACGGCCGGCACGAAGATCTTCGCCGGCACGCCGAGCTTCATCGCTGCGTACGCAACCGCGACGCCGTGGTTGCCGCCCGAGGCCGCGACGACGCCCGCGGCCGGCGGCGCTTCGCGCAGCAGGAGATTCGCGAACGCACCGCGCGGCTTGAACGAGCCGGTGTGCTGGAAGAGCTCGAGCTTGAGCGTGATCGCGGTCGAGCCGAGCCCGAGCTCGTTGCCGCTGATCTGCCATGACCGGCGTCCGCCGGATGTAGGGATCGATGAGGCGATGCGCCGCAACGATCGACGTCGCGGTCGATCAACGCGTCACCGGCGCGCCTCACGCGCGCAGTGCGCGCGGCGGAGCTCCGCGCCGGCGGCCGGCGGGGCGGGATTCCAGGGCGCATTCGGTCCTCCTCGTCGACGGTGCGTTGCCGGGCATCGCTCTCGCGCCGAATCGAGAATACACCTCTGGTGCAGCCGAATCCGAGGACCGGGCGTAAGCTGTAGCTCGACGCGGGCCACGCGTAAGCGGGAACTTCCGGCATGGAGCGGCGCCACTTCCTTGCACGGACGGGGCAAGCGCTTGCTCGGCTGCCTCGCCGCGAGCCGAGCGGCCCGCCGCGCGAGGGCAGCCGCAGCGAATGTCCCAGCCAATCGAACGTCCGGGCGCGGAGCCACGCACCGTCACGCTGTTCCTCTGCGGCGACGTCATGACCGGCCGCGGCATCGACCAGATCCTCCCGCACCCGGGGAAGCCCGATCTCTACGAGCCCTACATGCGCTCGGCGCTCGGCTACGTGGAGATCGCCGAGGAGGTCACCGGACCGATCAAGCGGCCGGTCGACTTCGCCTACATCTGGGGCGATGCGCTCGCCGAGCTCGACCGCGTGCGACCGCAGGCGCGGATCATCAATCTGGAGACCGCCGTCACCGCGGCCGAGGACGCGTGGCCGAACAAGACCATCCATTACCGCATGCATCCCGCGAACGTGCACTGCCTCGCCGCGGCCAGGATCGACTGCTGCGCGCTCGCCAACAATCACGTGCTCGACTGGGGATATCGCGGGCTTGCGGAAACGCTCGATGCGCTGCGCGGCGCGGGCATCCGCACGGCGGGCGCGGGCCGGGATGAAGCCGACGCCGCCGAGCCGGCGGCGATCGACCTGCCGGGCACGGGCCGCGTGCTCGTCCTCTCATTCGGAATGGAAAGCGCCGGGGTGCCGCGGCAATGGGCCGCGGGCAAGGACCGCGCGGGCGTGAGCTTCCTCCCCGACCTCTCCGCACGGGCCGCGGAACGGATCGCCGCGCAAGTCGGCGCGGCGAAGCGAGCCGGCGACATCGTCGTGGCGTCGATCCACTGGGGCCGGAACTGGGGTTACGACGTCGCGCGGGCCGAGCGCGAGTTCGCCCATCGGCTGGTTGACGCTGCGGGCGTGGACGTGGTGCACGGTCATTCGTCGCATCATCCGAAGGGCATCGAGGTCTACCGTGATCGGCCCGTCTTCTACGGCTGCGGCGACTTCCTCAACGACTACGAGGGTATCCGCGGCCACGAATCGTTCCGCCCCGACCTTGCGCTGATGTACTTCCCGACCCTCGAGACTGCGAGCGGAAAGCTCGCCCACCTCGCGCTGACGCCGGTCCGGATCCGCCATTTCCGCGTCAACCGTGCGCGCGAAGTGGACGCTCGCTGGCTCGAGGAGCTGTTGAACCGCGAGGGCCGCGAATTCGGCACGCGCGTGGAACGCGAGCCCGGCGGCACGCTCGCGCTGCGCTGGGGTTAAGAGAGACTGCCATCCGGGCGTATCATCCGTTGGCGGCGAACGCGTGCCAGACGCGTGAGACGCCCGAAGGGGGATCGGCGCCATGGCCAGAATCCTGATACTGGGCGGAGGTTTCGGCGGCCTTGCGGCAGCGAACGCGCTCCTGCCGGCGCTCGCGAAGGGCCATTCGATCACGCTCCTCGACCGCAAGGACCGCTTCAGGATGGGCCTCGCCAAGCTCTGGATGCTGGTGGGCGATCGCGGGCCCGAGGAGGGGCAGGGAAACCTCGAGAAGCTGCGCGCCAAAGGCATCACCTACGTCAAGACCGAGATCGAACGGATCGATCCGGCCGCTAGGCGAGTGCGAACGGCCGACGGTGAACACCCCTACGAGCACCTGATCGTCGCGCTGGGCGCGGACCTCGCGCCGGATGCAGTCCCCGGGCTCCCGGCAGAAGCCAATCTCTACGACGCGGCGCGAGTCCCCGGTCTGCGCCGCGCGCTCGACGATCTCGACCAGGGCTCGCTCGCCATCGTCGTGTGCGCCGCGCCGTACAAATGCCCGCCCGCGCCGTTCGAGGCGGCGATGCTGGTGCACGAGCGTCTCCGCGGACTGGGCCGCAGAGGTTCGGTCGAGATCGCCGTGTACATTCCCGATCCGCAGCCGATGCCCGTGGCCGGTCCAGCCGCCGGGCAAAAGGCCCGGGAGGCGCTCGCCGAGCGCGGCATCGCGCTCCATGCCGGTCACAAGATCGTCTCGGTCGACACCGCAGCCCGCGAGCTCGCCTTCGACACCCCGGGTGGCGCCGTGCGGCGCGGCTACGATCTGCTGCTCGCAATCCCGCCGCATCGAGCACCGCAGGCCGTCCGCGATTCCGGCTTGGCGGACGCCCCGGGGTGGATCGCCGTGAACCCGGGCTCGCTCGCCACTTCGCACGCGAACCTCTATGCCGTCGGCGATGTCACGGCGGTGAAGCTGCCCGGCTCGGGGATGTTGCCCAAGGCCGGCATCATGGCCGAGCTCGAAGCCCAGGTGGTGGCGGCGAACATCCTGGCCGAGCTCGACGGCCGCCCGGGCGAGGCCGCCTTCGACGGCAAGGGCTACTGCTTCTTCGAGGTCGGCAATCGCCAGGCGATGCTCGTGCAAGGCGACTTCTACCGTGAGTCGGGCGACCGCGCCGTCCTCTCGCCGCCCACGCACGAGACCTTCGCCATGAAGCAGCAGTTCGAGCGCGAGCGCCTGTCGCGCTGGCTCTGATCGCACCACCGCGCGGCCGCGGCGATCTCGCTCCACCGAATGGTAGGAACGGCTCATCCACCACATGGTGAGCTGGCCGTTCTACGCGCCGCTCGACGCGCTGCGCCGCATCGCCGGCGCGTGGCTGGACGCGAATGCTCTCGGCCGGCGCGAGGCGCCCTATCGGATCGTTCATGCCGAGCCCGGCGCCGCGCCGCGGACCGGTGGCGACGCTCGTGCCCGCCCCGATCAAGCAGGCCTACATCTGGGATCTGCTGCCGCGCGCGAGCGTCGTGCGGCGGCTCGCGTCGGGTTTCGCGTCTATCTCGTCGACTGGGCGCGGCCGACGCCGAACGACCGGGACCTGGTGGGCCGGCACGCACACCGCGATCTCTGGCCGGAGATCGCCGACTGGATGCTCGCGCAGGCGGCCCAGCGCACGGCGCCTGCCCAGTCGGCGGGCAGTGCGGCGGCGGCGCCGCGCTCAGCGTGATCAAGCCGCCGGCGGGCGTCCAGGTTACAGCTTCAGCTCCCACGTCTGCCCGACGAGCCGCTGCCCGAAGCTGTGATGAGGCTTCTCTGCGACCAGGCGATAACCTGCCGCCTCGTAGAGGTGCCGGGCGGCGTGCAGGATGCTGTTGGTCCAGAGCGCGATCCTCCGGTAGCCCTTCTCGCGCGCGAAGCGCTCGCACTCGGCCACCAGCCGCTTGCCGATGCCGAGCCCCCGCGCACTCGGCTCGACGTACAGCAGCCGCAGCTGCGCGACGGTGGGCGACTTCGACACCAGGAACACCGCGCCCACGATCTCGCCGTCGCGCTCGGCGATCCAGCAGCGCTCCCGCTGCGGGTCGAAGTTGTCGATGAACTTCGCGACGACGGTCGCGACCAGCGCCTCGAACCGCTCGTCCCAGCCGTACTCCTGCGCGTAGAGCGCGCCGTGGCGGTGGACCACCCAGCCCATGTCGCCCGGACGGTGAGGGCGGAGGAGATAGGGGACCTTCGGCTCGGGTTCGGCGCCGAGCAGCCGCTCGACGTCGCGCATCGCCTCGACGAGGCGGCGCTGTCCGGCGTCGGAAAGGTTCCCGAGCATCGCGCGCACCTCGGCGGTCGAGCGGGTGTTGAGGGTCGCGAAGGTCCGGCGGCCCTCGGCGGTGAGACTGAGCAGGCTCTGCCGGCCGTCGGACTCGGAGCGCTCCCGGCGGATCAGACGCCGGCCCTCTAGACCGTGCAGCAGCCGGCTTAGGTAGCCGGCGTCGAGCCCGAGGTCCTTGGTGAGGCCGGCCGCGGTGGGACGGTCCCGATGCGCGAGTTCATAGAGGAGCCGCGCTTCGGCGAGCGAGAACGGGCTATCGAGCAGCCCCGCGCGCAGCGCGCCGATCCGCCGCGTGTAGAAGCGGTTGAAGCGCCGGACGACGTCGACGCGGGGATCGGCGGGCGCCGGTGAACCGGGGGTCGCCATGGTCTCATGCCATAGTCAACCAATTGATTGCCTGAGTCAAGCTTCGTGCGCCCTGCGGCAGTTTCGCGGTTCGATTGTCGCCGATCGGCCAGTTGCCGACGTTCACGGGTCGTGCCCGATAGCAGACTGTCGCCCGCACTCTAGGCGGGGTTGATTGCGTCGCCGCGGAGAGATGGCTGACCTGTCACGGGTTCTTGTCGCTTGCTGAATGGCACCAACGGGCAATCTGGTCTGCTACCAAAGAGCAATGTTCTGCGTCCCGCCGTCGGATTAGGATTGAAGCGGGTCCGAGCGTTGCGACGACGACCCTTCGGGCCGACTGTTTGTTGCTATCTCGCCTTGAGCACGGTGCGACGTGTGCTCAACCTGGCCGCCGAAAATGGTGCGACGAAAAGGGCCCCACTTGCCCAGCAAGCCGCCTGCGTGCGGGCTTGACCTGACCGCGTCAACGGCCGATCCTCGCATCAGAGGTTGCCATGCAGATCCACGGGAGATGGGGACTCGCCCGGGCGACGCGGCACTGGCTGGCGCGCGTCGTGGCTACGTCCATTCTGGCGGTCGCGGCTCACCAAGCGGCCGCCGCGGATTGGCCCGACCACGAGCGGCTGACGCGCGACCAGGTCGTCGCCGCCCTTGCCGCGGCGCCCGGCGCGCCAGTCAGCTTCTACGCGAAGAATCTGTCCGACCTGGACCTGTCCGGCATCGATTTCAAAGGCGCCAACCTGAGCGCGGCGGTCCTCAACGGGAGCAACCTGACCGGCGCCAATCTTTCCCGCTCCAACCTCACGGTCAGCTTCGCCGAGGGCGCGAACCTCACCAACGCCAACCTCCGGGGTGCGATGATGTTCTCGACGCAGCTCGGGGGCGCCATCCTGGTCGGCGCCGATCTGTCGGGCGCGCGGTTGATCGGCGACCTGCGCCGAGCGACGCTCGAGAAGGCGGTGCTCAGGAACATGGACGCTGCGCCCGACATGAAGAACCAGTCGATGGGACTCATGCGCGCGAACCTCGCCTCCGCCAACCTCCGCGGCGCGGATCTTTCCGGATCCGATTTCTCTCGCGGCGACTTCAGTTTTTGCGACCTCTCCGGAGCGCGCCTCGTCGGTGCCAAGTTGCGCGCGGCGGAGTTCGGAGGCACCGATCTGCGGGGCGCCGACCTCAGCGGCGCCGATTTGAGCGGCTCCAAGTTCATCGACACCGACTTCACGGGTGCGAATCTCGCCGGCGCCGATTTCACTGGGGCGACACTTCGCGGTGTCCGGGGCCTGGACAAGGCGAACACGCGCGGCGCACGCGGGCTGGAGGGCCTGAGTCGATAGGCGAGAGGTCGCGTCGGGCCGGACGTCGCCGACGCGAGTGCTGAGGAACTTAGGCGCGAGCTACGCGTGGTGGCAGGTCCGCTACTTCCGGGCGTATATTTCGCCTTCCACGCTGATCATCCCCGCCGGCTCTCCTGCGCTCGTGGCAAACAGCGTGCGCCGTCGCCGTTTTCAACCCCGTCGCACAGTTGCGGGCTAAACTTCGCCCTGGGGCTATGGTGGCGCTCTGGACGTCGGTCTCACCGCCTGCGGTAGCACCGTTCGCCAGCCTGAAGGAAGGGCGCTGTCCGCGGCACCTAGACGACAGAGATGTAGCAAACGTAGCTCGCGTAGTTAGAAGTGGTCGTTCGTTCGTTTGTTCCGTCGTTACGACGTCGATTCCTCCTAGGAGAACACTCATGGACAAGACCCCGATGCCGTTCATGGACATCAGCAAACTGATGGAGCAATTCAAAATACCCGGTGTGGATTTGGGCGCCGTCGTGGAGGCACGGCGCAAGGACATCGAGGCACTCACGCAGGCAAACCAACAGGCCTACCAAGGGATGCAGGCGCTTGCCCAGCGACAGGCGGAAATCCTGAAAGAGACCATGAGTGAGTGGCAAACGTCGATGCAGGGGATGATGGGGAAGAACCCTGGAGACATCGCGGCCAAGCAGGTGGCACTTGCCACAGAAGCCTTCGAGAAGGCGCTTGCGAACATGCGCGAGCTGTCTGAAATAGCGTCGCGATCTCAGATTCAGGCGCTTGAAACGGTCAACAAGCGGTTTCAGGAGAATCTCCAGGAACTGAGGAAGCTCATGCAACCCAAATAGCCGTTGGTGTTGCCGTCATGCGGCGAAAACGGCTTGAGCTCCTACCGCCAGCAGCGCAGACCTGCGTCGAACGCGGCTATTCGAATCGCTCGCGGGATTCCCGCGGCCAGTAGCACGTAGTAGTAGTTTAGGATGCCGCCACGTCTAGGGTGTCGAGTGATTGGTCCAACACGATTTCCCGAAACGGGGCGATGCGATCGGCGCGTTGTTCAATCAGGCGCCTTGGCGGCACCGGAATAACGCCGCAGTCCCGCGTGTTCTGCGTTCGGCGCCTCCCATGACGCCACTCGAGCTCCCGCGGAGCGGGATCCGTCGACCGAGTTCGGCGGTCGCGACGGCAGCACCGCAGTTGCCGTCCGCATCGTTGAGCCGTGGGCGAGCCCAGAGGACTCGAGCAAGCACCTTGAACGCAAGTCTGGTCCGCGGCAGGCCTGCAGGGGCCGTGTGCCGACCGATTCGCGAACGCCTCAAATCGGCCACAACCAGCCGCATGAGCCCGTTTCCTAAGTTGCTCCGAAGCGGACGTTCGTTGCAGGTGCGATTACTGGAGTTGACGAGAGAGGGGGGGCCGGATCGTCGAGCGGGCTCAGCACGCCCGCTCTTCGCAGAGCCCGGACTGCAAAAGAACGCGGATGGTTCCCTGGATCTGAACTTCGGACCGAAGGCACCCGCGGGCAGGGAGGCGAACTAGGTGCCCACGAGTTCCGACGGAAAGTTCGAGGTCCAAGGCGATACCGGATGTGGCAAAAGACCGGCGCTATCCTGGATCCAACTGAGCCGCAGCTTGATGGCGAACCTTTCTCGTACCAAAAGGTCGTCAGGAGATCATTCTTAACGCCGCGACCGTCAGCGCGAGCTGCAGAGTTGATGCGTCGTGTGAGAGCCGGCCAACATCGGAATAGTCGCTGACAGCTATTTTCTGCTTCCTGTAGGTTCGGCGGGTTGCGGCAGGACTTCCAAGTCGCGCGCACTCACAAGCGAGACGCGAGAGCTTCGCGTACAAATGGCCCGGCTGCGCCTGCGGTCGGCCGCGACGGCCATTCGAGTACTTACAAGAGACGGCGGCGTTCTCCATGCATGCCCGGCAGCGAACGCGCTCGTGCGCAACATCGTCCGAGGGAAAACGGCGGTATTGACACTCGTTTTAGTTCCGCGTCGGACTGAGCACCGCATGGCTTAGCGATCCTCGGCATCCTCCTCATCATCGTCATCTTCCCCTTCATCGTCTTCGATATCCACAGCCATCTCACTGAGGTAGCTGCGTCTGACATCCCGGAGAGAGCGGCCAGACGCAGGATCGGTCAAGAAAAACCACCAGCCGCCCGTTCGTTTAGCGGTTATCGCGCTAGCCGCGGCTGATGGCCTCGAAAACGCAACCCCATCGACGTCAACGGATCCGTCCGGGAGCAGCGTCGCCACTCGATCTTTGAACTTCTTAGGCTTAGGAAACAGCGACATCCCAGGCTGCAGGGCGCCGCTATTGATCAGATCGGCAAGTTGGACTTTCTTATGAACTCTAGATTTCTCGGAAGAAATTACCGCTCGGTGGTTTGGGGGAACCGGCCAAATCTGAATGACGGCTTCCGTCAGTTCTCGGGTTCTTAGCCGAATCGCCTCTTCCGTCCACTGGTCTGCCGGCCTTCTTCAGCAGCTCACGATTGAGTATCAGCACGTCGTGCCTTCGAGTCCCTCGCGTTTGCCACCCTTGCCAATCCATGGCCCGTTCGAAACCTTCGAGTTCAGCTTGCCCGTCAGCAAAGTGAGATTCCCGAGCGTGTGGACGATGCGGTCTCGATCTGCTTCGCGTGCGCGTTCCGGTAGCGGCCAGTGACTGTGCCACTTTCGGGGCATCACGTGCTCGATCGCGTAGGTTCCTCGCGCCACCCGCTCGCCACCCAGTCCCTGCCTGCCGGCTTCCCATCCTCGTTGGTAGTCCTCGATTGCCTCGAGCACCATGCGAAGTCGCCCGCGACCGAGACGGCGATAGGCGAGTAGATTGCTCGCAGTTCCTCCCGGATCTCGGCATCGTCCGGCCAGTACCGGCTTCCACTTGTCTGGCCAGCGAGGAGCTCTCGATTATGTCGCCGGCCTTCGCCCGGTCTGACTTGCGCAGCTTGCGCGACGAGCTCCGCGACTACTTGGTTGTAGTTCTTCGTCGTCGCGCGGACGAGCATTCGTCGGACCATCCAGCTCTCGACGACGTCCAGCGCCTTGACAAACTGGCCTTCGGGAATCGGCTGGCTCCTCGGGATCGAGAAGGCAGAGCACGAGCGGCTTGATGACCTCACTCTCGAGGACGCCCGTGCGATAGCCGAATAGCCCGAGACGATCGATCGCCCCGGTATAGCGTCGAGGCGGCAGTGATGAACTGGCGGTAGACGCCCGCGGCGCTCGTGAACCTGCTCGAGCAGCTCGGTCATCGGCAGCGCCGGCATCGTGTCGGCAAACGTCTTGAATCGATCGAACACCTCCCGAGCCACGACCTCTTCGCCGGTCCGTGCAATCAACCAGTGATTGAGGAAGATCGACGATCGAGGGTATCGAAGCCGGCCGACGCTGATCTCGGTCTCCCAGAAACCAGTCTCGAACTCCTTCCAGTTGCTCTCGATATGCGGCCTCGACATCTGTGCCCGATTCGAGCAGCCGCTGGAAGATGAAGTTCTTGATCAGATCCGCCGCCGTGAGCTGCGCGCCCCGGGCGTTCAGTGTTTCGAAGATCTCCTGCGCGTTCTCGTCGGCAGCGAGATCGATGACGACCATCTGCAGCAGTTCGCGCACGACGGTCTCGATTGCGGCCGCTCGCGCTGGACTTCGTCCGGTGCCGTTCAGCGGCGAGCCACTCGCGCGCCTGCTCGCTGAAGAACCGGTGCGCCTCGACCATGCGTTCCCCGGGGTAGCCGACCGCATCGTAGTCGACCGGCGGCTTCGCGCCCATGACGGCGTTGAACGCAGGGCGATCCCGGTTCGTCGGCCAGACCTTGAAGCGGTCCTCGGGCTTCGAGCAGAACGGTTCGGCGTTCGTCACGAGTGGCTCGATTCTGCATCGCCGGCGGCAGCGCCTCGACCGAAAGGAGCTCGGCGTGCAAAGCGTCCAGTAGCAGTTGCAGTGTTGTGAGTCGCTGCTGACCGTCGATGATCGTTCGCTCCTGCATCAGCCCAGTCGGGTTCTGGACCTGCTGCAGCACGACAGCGCCGAGAAAATGCGGGTGGTGCTTTTCGTGCGGTCGGTTCAGAAGCCGCTCCGCCACGCGCACCACGTCATTCCAGAGCGGCTCCCACTGGTTCTCCTCGTTCCAGACGTACGGCCGCTGGAACAGCGGGACGACAAGCCGCTGTGGCTGCATGAACACCATCTGCGGCGTGCGGACCTGAGTTTCCATCGAAGTACTCTTCTCCTCTTTGTCACGAACTGCCAGAGATGGGGCCGATTATTGCGGTAGCGGTAAGGGTGTCAAGCCTCGCGCGTCGCCACAGTGGCTGCCGCGGCCAGAGGACGGCCGCGCGATCGGCAGCGCCTCGTCGACGGGCATCGACCCCTCGGCGCCTTCGTCCACGTTGCCATGGGAACCCTCGTCGACGAGCCGACCATCCGCCCGACCGCACACATCTTCGTCGGCTCGAAGGCGCGGTGGTTCACAATCACCGACCTGCCCCAACACGAGGAGCATCTGGTAGTCGCCGGACCGGCAGGCGGGTAACTCCCATTCAGTCACATGCGGCGATTCGCAATGCCTCAGCCTGAACAGCCTCAACCCCCGATGCTCTATGTCTACGACGACCTGGCGTGGGAATACAAGGTCATCCCTCGGAACGTCAGCCACGAGTGGCGGATCTCGCTACGGGAGTTGAACGCCCGGGGCGCGGAGGGGTGGGGAGCTTGCGGGCATCGCAAGCGTCCCGAACGAGGTGCACTTCTACTTCAAGGGGCCCCGGAAGTAGTTCGTAGGCGGGCGCTCGCGCGCGAGTCAAGGCGTGCGCACCCACCAGCGGGCTGCAGCCGATGGCACTGGTGCGCCCCCGCTGGACGTCGACTTTCGCGCCGGCGAACGTCGGCTTTCCGCTGCTCTCCAAACCGGTCGGTCAGAACAAGCACGCGCGAAGATGTCAACCGGTTGAGCGGGGCATAGCGCGTTCAGCTCGGGCAGCGTCGTGCGTTGCATGCAAGCCTCGGCCGACTCCGTGCCTTTCCCTCGAGCGCGGCGTCAGTCTTTCGCTGCGTCTTCCTTCAGCTTTAGGACTTCGTCCACGATCGCCTGCACCTGCGATCGACAGGCCCTCGTGGATCAGCCGCGCGCGGGTCAAAATTTTCTCGGCCGCGCTCTTCGTCGTGTTGGCCGACGTGTTGATCTCGTCGAAACCCTCGAGGCACTTGCGAATCCGTTCGATCGCCTTGTCGATCTTCTCGAAGCTGGCCGCGTCCTGCTTATCGTGCGAAGTGGCCTTCACCGACAGCGCTGTCGCGACCATAAGCGCTGCTTTTAGCCATATGTCGTGGTCGTCGTCGTCGGCGTCCCATTTGACGACGATGTCGTGCCCATAGCGCTGGAATGTCGGGATGCTCGGCGGTGCTGTCTTCGTCGAGTGCACGAAGACGCATACCTCGGCCTGGCGGTTGATGCGCGCTGTGTCCGCCTCCTCCAAAGTCTTGCTCAGGTCGTAGGACGCACTCTCCTTGGCCTCGATGACGATGCGAGCGCCCGCCGCCAGCTTCTCGGGGCCGATCGTGATCACGTGGTCTCCGACCTTGCAGTTCGGCTTGAGACCCGTCGTCGAGCCCGTGTCCTGCAGGATGTCCCCCGCCTCCTGCACAAGTCCGCGCAGATGGTCGCCGAGCGTCGACTCGAACTCCAGCCCATGGCGCGTGCTCTTGGCCGACTCCTCGCGGCGGGCGTTCATGGTCTGGATCGCCGTGTCGAGCCGGGCCGCAAGGTCCATCTGCTGCTTGAGCATCGTCTTGTGGTGCTCCTGCAGCATCCGGTGCAGCCGCTGCAGCGCCGAGTCCTCGTTGTCGAGCGACAGTTCCGCCGTAAGGCTCCTCTGTGCGGTCTCGACGCGGGAGACGAGCCTGGAGAGGGCGGAGTCTTCCTTGTCGAGGCTGAACTCGGCGACGATCGCCTGCATGTCGCCGCGAGAGCGCCTGGTTCAGATCGCCATGCTTGGCGGTCAGCTCGCCGAGGAACCGGACCAGCGCACCGTCCTTGTTGTCCAGGCTGAACTGACCGAGGATCGCCTGCGTTCTGCGCCTGCACCACGCCGTCGAGCGTTCGCTGCAAGGTCGCGACCAGCTGGTTGTCGCCCGTCGGATCGAGCATCCGAAAGAGCTGGCTGTTCTCGCCGATGAACTGCTCGAACACCTTGGAGAGGTTCGACTGCGCTTCGTGCACCTGCTGCCGCACGACGGTCGCGAGATCGCCATCGGCCTTGGTGAGCCGATGAACCCGCTCCATGAACGTGCCCTGCTGGGGGTCGAAGTAGTGGGTCGAGCGAACCGGAGACGCGCTCCTCGAACTTGCTGCGCCAGTTGTTGAGCCGCGTGCCGAGTTCCTCCATCACGCGATCGCCTTCCCGCCGCAGCGTGTCGCTGTCGAGCGTGCCGCGCGCTGCCTTCAGCGACAGCACCCGACCTTCAGTGCGGTCAACGAGGAAGTTCGTGCGGGCCGGCCCGTCCGGGTACTCGGATAGCGCGAGCAGCACCTCGGGGTCGGAGACGGCGAAGGTGACGATCGTCGGCTCGATGGTGCCGGACTTGGGGGACCTCGCAACATCGGTCGAATCCATGACACTCCTCGTATTACGCGGTGGCGGGGATTCTAGGGACGTCATGGACAGTCGTCGGGTGCACCCCTAACCAGGAACAGCGGACATCCGACCTACTGCTTCGCCCCTTCTTGCCTACGCCTCTGGCCCCGGTGATGCAGACAGACTTCGACTCCAACAGCAGAAGCTCACGTTCCAATAGACCGAGTTCTTGTCGTCGACCTACGAATATTTCAATTCCAGGCAACCACTCCATTGCTGAATTCTCATGACATCGAATAGATGAAGGGCGCTCGTAAGTATCCCCGGCAAAGCCGGCGGCTTTAGATTGTGAGCCGCTCAAAGCGGCTTGAAGGGACCGCTTACGCGGCCCCATAGTTCAGATGCCACGTTATGCTCTGCCACACGGAATCTCTCTCAAATCCTTCCTTTAGCACCCTGCTTCGTCACTTTGGGGTGAGTCCCACGCAGTCCATCTCCGCGTCACCTGTGCTCTCCCGGCCTCGTCCACGCGGGAACTACGTCTCTCGTGCGCCTGACCGCTCACGATTGGAGTCTCCGCGCGACGACTCCCGGACATGTCAAACTTCTACTGCCACCCCGGCAGAGCCGGGGGGTCTCCCTTGGTAGGCTAGGATCCGAAGCGGCGGCACGGCCGTGCCCGGAAGGAAGTGCGACGACGCCAATTCAAGGCTCTCGTCCGAGCTAAACCACAAAACGCAGGCGCTTGGCCCGCTCCCTGAAGGCCCGCTCGCCGCCCTCAAGGATGTTGCACACGAAGTCACGAATGCGCTTGCTTTCAAGGCCACCGCTTTCGTAGCTCAATTCTGGCAGCTGACCCGGCCGGTGGGGCCCGCACTGGGCGACGATCACCTGATCGGCATCCGTGTTGACCACCAAATTCGCGTTGTGCGTGACGATGATGATCTGCCGGCGCTTCTTGGCCTCCCTGAACTGCCCGACCAACTCGTCGAAGACGGACTGGGGATCCAAATTCTCCTCCGGTTGGTCAATAAGCAAGGGGCGATCGTCCTCCGCGTCAATCGCGAGGTACAGTAGTAGCAGCACAATTCCGCGCGTGCCTGGGGAAAGCTGTTCGATCTCCGCGCCGTCGTACTGAAGGCCATAGCTGACGCTGACGTGACTTGTTCCGAACAGCCATTGTGCGACGGCTTGTGCCCACTCGCGGTAGTCTGCGTCAGCGGGCTTGTGCAGCATAAAGTCCTTGGTGTGTTGTTTGACAAAATCGACGAGAGCATCGGCTGCCTGGTGCGCATCGCCGCGGAGCCACGCAGCGAGCAGGAAATGCTCCGCCGCGTCGTGCAGCATGCCCCTCCCTTTGAACGCACCGCCCGCGCGTAGATCAAGTAGCGCCTCGCCATCGGCCGTCCAACGATTGAGATCGACCCTGCGGCGAATCGAGAACGATAGTTTGGAGAGAGCCCCCGTGGCAGCCTCGATTCTCGTACGCAGTGGCGAGTAAAGAGCTTCGAGCTCCTGCTCTTCATCGACGATGGCTTCGAAAACTCCAGCATAGGCCTTGCGCCGTTCCACCTGTAGCGCCGCGATGCGATTGTCCGCGGTTTGCGCGCGCTCGATTTGGGCCAACACTTTGCGTAACCTCCCCTCATCCTTCGCGATCTTTACCGACAGCTGTGCCAGGCGCCGGGCGTTTTGCTCGTCGACACCTACGAACCTGCGAAGTCGAGCCACCTCGCGATCCAGCAGACTTAGGGTTTGCGCGTCCAATACGGCACCGTCGGGAATCAGAGCAATGAGTGGATCCGCGGCGACGTCTACCGGTGGCTCCGTCTTAGCCGGTCCCTCAAGTTGCTTGACCTGACCAGTTGCTTGCCCGATGCGCTCCGTCAGCAACTCATCGACACCGCCACAGAACCCCAACTTGAATCGCTGCCAATCGGACGGGGATAGCTGCGCCTCCTTTCGCAGTTCCATCAACTCCGCGAGCAGTTCAGGGAAGCGACGTTCGCGAAAGTCCAATACATCCCCCTGGAGGTGGAGTAGTGCCTGCAGCTTGCGTTTGGCCATAGCCACTTCGTGCCGCTTTGCCTCTGCGGCCTCGAAGACTTCTTGATAGCGTTTGGCGCGTTCCTCTTCGCCCTTGCCGATCAGTGACTGACGATCGCGCCCGTCCTTCTCGATTGCCAGCTTCCGCGCATCTCGATCTTTGATTAAAGCCTGCAGGCCATCCTTGAGCACTCGCTCATTTGTGATGTCTTCAGACGCTCTTCGTAGCGCTTCCTCATAACGGGCGCGCTTCTCACGCGCCGCTTCGAGCCGCAGTTCCAGAAGTTCCTCAAACGAATCGATGCTCACGCGATCAGCCGGGGGATGTGCGTTAAAAATGACACGCCGGATCTCGGCTACGAGCGAATCAGCCAGCTTCTCCGAAGAGCACAATTGATCT
>CAVUSZ010000035.1:0-88985 GCA_963744255.1 uncultured beta proteobacterium | reverse complement strand
GCGCGTGGCCGCGGCATTGCGCGCGGCGGGGATCGGGCGCGGCGACCGCGTCGGGATGCTCGTCAACAACCGAATCGAATGGGTCGACATCTGCCTCGGCGCCGCGGCGATCGGCGCGGTGCCGGTGCCGTTCAGCACCTGGTCGAAGCGGCGCGAGATCGATTTCCTGCTCGCGGACTCGCGCGTGCGCATGCTGTTCGCGCTCGATCGGTTCGGCGACCAGGATTACGCCGCCGACCTCACGGAGCTGCTCGTGAAGCGTGCCGAACGCTACCCGGTGCTCGAGACGGTGGTCATCCTCGGCAACGCCTCGGTGCCCGACGCCCGCGACTACGCGGGCTTCGTTGCGGCGCAGCCGCCGCTCGAAGACCTGCCGCCGCCGGGCGAGCGCGCCGGCGCCGGGGACATCGCCTTCATCCTCTATACGTCCGGGTCGACCGCGTATCCCAAGGCGGTCCCGCTCCTGCACGGCGACACGATCGAGAACGGCTTCAACATCGGCGAGCGCCAGGGCCTGCAGCCCGGCGAGCCGGTGCTCCTGCCGCTGCCGCTCTTCTGGTCCTACGGCTCGGCCAACGCCATGTGCTCGACGTTCACCCACGGCGCGACGCTGGTGCTGCAGGGCCGGTTCGACCCCGCGGAGGCGATCGACCTGATCGAGCGCCATTCTTGCGCGCTGATCTACACGATGCCCGCCATCACCACCGCGATGATCACGCACGAGTCGTTCCGCCGCGAGCGCACCCGCAGCCTGCGCAGCGCGATGACGATCGGCACCCAGCAGGACATCGCCACCGTGGCCGAGGCGCTCGGCGCGCGCGAGATCTGCAACGTCTACGGCCAGACCGAGTCGCTACGGCAACTGCTGCGTTACCTGGCACCACTGGCCGCTCGAGCGGCGCATGCAGGTCCAGGGTCCGCCGCTGCCCGGCGTCACGCTCCGCATCGTCGATCCCGACAGCGCGCGGGAGCTGCCCCAGGGCGAGGTCGGGCTGATCGAAGTGAAGGGCAAGCTGACGCCCGGCTACGACGGCACGAGCAGCGAGCAGAACGCCAAGGCGTTCACCGCCGACGGCTTCTTCCGCACCGGCGACCTCGGGCGGCTCACCGCCGAGGGCGACCTCCAGTTCGTGGCGCGCGACAGCGAGATGATCAAGCGCGCCGGGATCAACATCGCGCCCGCCGAGATCGAGGAGGTGCTGCAGCAGCATCCCGGCGTCGCCGCCGTCGGGGTGGCCGGCGCACCGCACCCGACCAAGGGCGAGATCATCGTCGCCTTCGTCGTGCCTGCGCCCGGCGCCGCGGTCAGTGGCGAAGAGCTGCGCAAGCACTGCCGCGCGCTCGCGGCGAGCTACAAGACGCCCGGACCGCATCGAGATCTGCGAGACGCTGCCGGTGACCACGACCGGCAAGCTGCTGCGCCGCGAGCTGAAGCAGATGGCCGCGGCGACCGTGGAACGGGACGGGAGGATCGCTAGTCGAGGCGCCGCGGGCTGCGGTCTCCGGTCTATTGCCGGTAGCCGAGGCGCGCCGACAGGCGGCGCGCGGCATCGCTCAGACGCTCGATCGCGGGATCGTTCTCGTCGAAGTGGGCGGCGTCGCGCATCATCGTCAGCGCCAGCACGATCTTCCCGGAAGCGTCGAACACCGGCGCGCTGTCGCCGTGTACGGCGGACTCGTTGATGTCGGGCATGAACGCGTCGCGGATCGAGCCGAGGCGCCGCTCCCGCACCAGGGCGAGGTGCTCGTCGACCGCCTCGCGCGAGGCGAACGGCGCGTCGCCGCTGCGCTGCGCGGCGGCGAGCTCGGCCTCGATGTACGGCGCGGTGAGCTCGGGCGACGAGAACGCCGCGAACACCTTGCCGGTGGCCGAGCCGAGCAGCGGCAGCACCATGCCGCAGCGCAGGCGCAGGTCGAGCGGCCGGCTCGACTCGATCCACCAGATCAGCGTCGGGCCGAAGTTGCCCCACACGCCCAGGCCCACCGTCTTGTCGGTCTCGCGGTTCAGGTCTTCCAGGCAGGGCCGGGCGAGGTGGACGGCATTGAGCGAGGCGACGTTGCCCGACCCGAGGTCGGCGTTCATCGCGTTGATGTCGTGCGGGTGCACCACCATGTACTTGCCGGCGCCGAAGGCGAGCGGCTTGCGCGGCGTGCGGGCGATGCGCTCGACGCGGCCGAGGAACAGCACGTGGTCGCCGCCCGGGTGGGTGGCCTCGGTGCGGCATTCGAGGTGGGCGGCGCAGCCGTCGATCAGCGGCACGCCGTCGATGCCGGGGGTGACGGCCACCCCGGCGAAGCGGTCCGGCCCCGGCTTGGCGAAGCGGTTCGAGATGTCGACCTGCTCCTCCGACAGGATGTTCACGACGAAGCGCTTCGGCCTTGCTGTACACGGGAAAGCTGCCGGCGTTCAGGCGCAGGCTCCAGACGATCAGCGGCGGGTCGAGCGACACCGAGTTGAACGAGTTGGCCGTCATGCCGATCGGCACGCCGTCCTCGGTGAGGGCGGTGATCACGGTGACCCCGGTGACGAAGGAGCCGAGGCAGCGACGCAGCTCGGCCGGGTCGATTGCAGGCGGACGGCAGAGAGGTGTGGCACATGGTCTCCATGGCGCACGGGGCCGGAGCTCGGGACGGCGGCGCGCGCCTTCAGGCCGTCAGGTTACCGCGGAAGCTTCTGCCCCGGACGTCCGGCTCGGTCGGCCTTTCGCACCGGAGACGCGCACCACCTCGCTCCACTTCTCCGCTCGCGCGCCGCGAACGCCGACCGTCTCCTGCGGCGTCGAGGCGACCACGCGTGCGTTCGTCAGCAAGGAACTACGCTCCTGCACCGACCGGGTCCGCCGCGATCAGCCTGCACGGCGGCAGAGAGCTTGGACACGATCGCCGGCGGCGTTCCCGCGGGCATCGCGAGGGCGCCCCACGAGGTGATCACGAAGTCCTTCAGTCCGGCCTCTGCGGTCGTCGGGACATCGGGCAGGTCGGCCAGCGATCGGCCGAGGTGACCGCCAGCCCCGCACCTTGCCCGACCGCAGGAACGAGGCGTAGCTCGCCACGTTGTCGATCGCGAAGTCCACGTTGCCCGAGAGCAGTCCGGGATCGACTGCGCCGCGCCGCGGAAGGGCACGTGCGTCGCCTTGATGCCGGTGCGCAGGCGAAAGAGCTCGCCCGAGAGGTGAGGGGTGGTGCCGACGCCGGCGGAGCCGAACGTGACCCCGTCGGGGCGCGTCTTCGCCCACTCGATGAGCTCCTGCAGGTCTTCGACGGATTGTGCTCGGGCGAGACGACGACGACGTTGCAGTTCTCCCAGATCATCGACACGTACGCGAAGTCGCGCTCCGGGTCGTAGGGCATCTTCGCGAACAGGAACTGGTTGATCGAGAGCGTGCCGATCGATGGCCGAGACGACCGTGTAGCCGTCCGGCGGCGCCTTCGCGACCGCCTCCATGCCAATGTTGCCGCCGGCGCCGGTGCGGTTCTCGACGAGGAAGGGTTGGCCGAGCCGGAGCTGGAGCTGCTCGGCCATGATCCGGGTCAGGACGTCGGCCGCGCCGCCGGCCGTGAAGGGGATGACGATGCGGACCGGCTTCTCCGGCCAGGCGGTCGGCCTGGCCGAAGACCGCCCGCGCGGCGAGCGCGCCGGTTGCGGCGAGCATGGTAGTCAGTACCTTTCGTCGCGAGATCATGCTCGGCTCACTCCTGTTCGATGGCATTGCGCGGAAACTGCAGAACCAGCGCCTCCAGGCCGTCCGGTCCGGACCCGATCGCGAACTTCTCGTCGGCGGACGCGAAGACGGTCGCGATGGCGGGCAGCTCGGCGTCGGCAACCCGTATCGAGCCGCAGGTCGCCACGTAGAAGCGTCCGCCGTGGGCGCGTTCGGACGGCAGCGTCAGCGACCGGCCCGGCGGCAGGCGAACCAAATGGGCGGCGAGACCGCTCTCCTGTGGAGCGATCAGCGTTTCGATGGACGGGGCGGCGAGCGACCGGAGATCGGCCGCGGAGATCGTCGTCTTCGGCGCGCCGTGCGCCTGCTGTTTTTTCAGTCCGCGGCGCATCCGCTCGCGCTGCTCGGGTTTGTGCAGGTACCAGGCGCCGGTGTCGCCGACCGCGCGCAGGGTGAGATAGGAGATGCCTTCCGGACCGGCGGTGATTGGCCCGTAGCCCGTCTCGGGGGACGCGTAGTGGATCGCGAAGGGTTGTACGTCGTGCCGGCCGATGCTGCCCCTGCCGGCGACGACGATCTGGAACTGATGCTCGAGATGGAAGTGGGGCGGCGTCACCCAGTTCGGTTTCTGGTCGACGAGGAACGCCTGCGCCCGCGTCGGCGCGGTCTCCTCGGGCACGATGAAATCGGTGACGAAGCCCTCGAAGGTGTCCTTCTGGAGCGGCTTTCTGCCCGCCCGGGCGTCGTCCCAGCTTCGCATGCGTATCATCGGAATGCTCCTTCGGCAGGCTCTTTCAACGGCCTTTCCAATCCGGTTTGCGCTTCTCGGCGAAAGCCGCGGCACCTTCGCGGGCGTCGGCCGACTGCAGCACCGGGCCGGTGATCTCCTGCTGGCGCGCGAACATCTCGGCGAGCGGCCAGTCGCGGCTCTCGACGATCACGCGCTTGCTCGCGGCGACCGAAAGCGGCGCGTTGGCGATGATCCTGGCGGCCAGGCGCTTCGCCTCCTCCAGCGCCTGGCCCGGCTCGGTCAGGACGTTGATCAGGCCGTAGCTGCGCCAGGCGCTCGGCCGAGATCATGTCGCCGGTCAGCGCGAGCTCCATCGCGATCCGCGGCGGAATCAGGCGCGGCAGGCGCATGAGGCCGCCAGCGGCGGCCGCGAGGCCGCGTTTCGCTTCCGGGATGCCGAACTGCGCGTTGCGCGCCGCGACGGTGAGATCGCACGCCAGCACCGCCTCGAATCCGCCGGCCAACGCATAGCCCTCCACCGCGGCGATCAGCGGCTTGCGCGGCGGCGTCATGGCGATCCCGAGAATGCCGCGCCCTTCCACGCGCGTGACTTCGCCGCGCAGGAACGCCTTCAGGTCCATGCCCGCGCAGAACGTGCCGCCCGCACCGGTGAGAATGCCCACCCGGAGGTCGTCGCGCGCATCGAGCTCGTCCACCGCTTCGCAGACGCCGTAGGACACGGCGCGGTTCACCGCATTGCGCGCCTCCGGCCGGTTGATCGTGATCACGATCAGGCCGTCGCCGCGCTCGACCAGGACGTCCGGCATCGCGTCGTCCCCTTCGGTCAGCCCGCGTCCTCGAGCGCCATCAGGCGCTCCATCGCTTCCGCGTACTCCATCTGCAGGCGGTACATGACGTCGCGGACGCTGGTCTCGCTGTTGACGTCGCCGACCGATTGTCCGACCGGGAACGAATACAGGTCCTTGCGCTTCGCGCGGACGACCCGCGCGTGCGCTTCGTTGTAGAGGACGCCTTGCAGCGGCGTCGGCAGATAGGGCGGTGCGCCCGGCTTCTCCCACGCCTCCGAGAGCTTGCTCTTGATCATCCGCACCGTCTTGCCGGTGCGGGCCTTGCGGCGCACCGCGTTCTCGGCCTTGGTCTCGAAGACGGCCTCTTTCTCGAACGGATCGAGCTCGCTCTCCTTGGTGCCGAGCCAGATCGTGCCGCACCACACGCCCTCGGCGCCGAGCGCGAGCGCGGCGGCGATCTGGCTGCCGCGCGTGATCCCGCCCGCAGCGAGCACTGGGATCTCGCCGGCGCAGACCTCCACGACCTGCGGCACGAGCACCAGCGTGGCGATCTCGCCGGTATGGCCGCCGGCTTCGGTGCCCTGGGCGATGATCACCTCGACGCCGGCCTGGCGCTGCCGCATCGCGTGCGACGCCTTGCCGCACAAGGCGCCGATCACGATGCCCTTCTGCTTCAGCTCGGCGACGACGTCCGGCGGCGGCGCGCCGAGCGCGCTCACCACCATCTTTATCTGGGGATGCTTGAGCGCGGTGCGAACGAGGGCCGGGCGCCGTCCGGCGTCATCGCGCCGCGGCCGTCGACGAGCTCCTTGCGGACGCGCGCGCGCTCGTCCGGCGGCAGCGGCGGCACGCCTTCGTCCGCCAGGAGCTTTTCCATGAACGCCTTGTGCTCCGCCGGGATCAGCTTCTCGAGGTCGCCGGCCGCGGTCTCCGCCGCGGCGTCGTAGGTGGTCGGAATGAGGACGTCGACGCCATACGGACGGCCCTTGACGTGCTCATCGATCCAGCGCAGCTCCGCCTCGAGCTGCTCGGGGCTGAACGTCGCCGCGCCGAGCACGCCGAAGCCGCCCGCCTTCGTCACCTCCACGACGACGTCGCGGCAGTGCGAGAACGCGAAGATCGGCACCTCGCAGCCGAGCTTCTCACAGATCCTGGTGCGCATCGCTCTACCTCCGTACGAACGCGGGCAGCGCGAGACCGTCGTCGCGCTGCTCCACGGTGAGTTGCACCGGTAGACCGATGCGGATCTCCGGCGAGGGGACACCGCGCAGCCGACCGAGCGCGCGCACACCTTCCTCCAGGTCGACGACGACGAGCACGTACGGCAGCTCCCCGATGAAACCCGGATGGAAGGCGTGATGCGCGACGGTCCAGCTGTGGACCTCGCCCCGCCCGGAGGCTTCCACCCACTCCGCCTCCATCGAGTAGCAGCTGATCGCAGACGAGCCGCGGGTAATTGCGGAACTTCTCGCAGCGTGCGCAGCGTTGCAGGCTGAGCACGCCCTGGCTGAGGCTCTCCCAGTACGGGCGCGTCAGATCGTCGGGGTGGGGCACGGGCTTTGCGATGGATTCGTTGGCCATGGCTAGCCCCTCCGCATGATCACGATCGCGCCGTCGCCCAGGTCCCCGTAGCCGGTCGCCACGCCGACCTCGGCGTCCGCGACCTGCCTGCGGCCGCCCTGGTGGCGGAGCTGGCGCACGAGCTCGACCACGTGGTTCAGACCGAGCATGTGGGCCTGCGACAGCAGGCCGCCGTGCGTGTTCGTCGGCAGCTTGCCGCCGAGGCGCAAGGCTGCCGCCCTCGACGAACGCGCCGCCTTCACCCTTCTTGCAGAACCCCATGTCCTCGAGCTGGCACAGCACGACCCAGGTGAAGCAGTCGTAGATCTCGGCGACGTCGATGTCGTCGGGCTGCACGCTCCGCCATCGCGAACGCCCGCGGCGCCGCCTTGGCGAGACCGAGCCGGGTCATGTCCGGACGCTGCGTGATCGAGCTCGGCGAGTCGGGGTGTCCTTCGGCGATGCCCATCACGTAGGTCGGCGGCTGGGGCATGTCCCGCGCCCGTTGCGCCGCGCTCACGACGAACGCCGCGCCGCCGTCGCTCTCCAGGCTGCAGTCGAGGAGGCGAAACGGATCCGCGATCATGCGCGAGCTCTGATGGTCCTCGAGCGTGATCGGCTTCTTCATGATCGCGTTGTCGTTCAGCAGCGCGTGCGCGCGGATGGCCACCGCGATCTCGCCGAGCTGCCGGCTGGTCGTGCCGTACAGCTCCATGTGGCGGCGGGCCATCGGCGCATAGAGCTGCGCCGGGGCGATGGCGCCGAGCGGCAGCTCGAACTCGGTCACGAAGTGGAACTGCGGCATCTCGTGGATGCGGACGCCCGCGCGCGCGCCGAGGAAGGAGTTCCGGCCGGCGGCGATCAGCACGTGATTGCAGACGCCCGCCGCGATCGCCGCCGCGGCGCACTGCACCGCCGCGATGCTGCTCGCCCCGCCCAACGGGGTCAGCGGCGGAGAACCGCAGGTCGGGGATCCCGAAGCTGGTGACGAACTCCTCGGCGGGCGCGCCGGTGATGCCGATCGGAATGACGCCGTCGATGTCCTTCGGCGTCAGACCCGCGTCTTCGATCGCCGCCAGCGACGCTTCGATCTGGAGCTGGAAGGCGGACTTGCCCGAGCCGCGCACGTAGGCGGTCTCCCCGATCCCGGTGATCGCCGCTTTCTCCCGCAGGGACATTTCGATCTCGCTCCTTTAGCTTGCCCCAGGTTGCTGCCAGACGAACAGTGCGTCGAGCGCCTCGACGTGTCCGCCGCGGACCCACAAGGGGTTCACGTCCATTTCCGCCAGGTCGGGCCCGAGGTGAAGCGCGGCCTCCGCGATGCGCGCGATCGCGCCGGCCACGGCGTCCAGATCCGCGGCCGGTACGCCGCGCTGGCCCGCCAGCAGCTTTGCGCCGCGCAACTCGGTCAGCATGCGCCGGATCTCGTCCTTGCCGACGGGAAGCACGCGCAGCGACACGTCCTGCAGCACTTCGACCCAGACGCCGCCGAGCCCCACTGCGAGGACGGGCCCCCACTGCGGATCGCGCGACAGCCCGACGATGAGCTCGAGGCCGCGACCCCTCATTGGCGAGACGAGCACGCCATCGAGCCTCGCCGTCGGCATCTTTGTTCGCGACGCGTCCATGATGCGCCGGAACGCCGCGCCCACCGCCTGCTCGCCCTCGAGGTTCAGCGCGACGCCGCCGATGTCGCTCTTGTGGGCAATGTCGGGCGATGCGATCTTCAGGACCACGGGACCGCCGACCGCTTTGGCCGCCGCGATCGCCTGCGCCTCGTCGGTCGCGAGCGTCGCCGGGACCACGGGTACGCCGTGCCGCGCCAGAAAATCGAGCGCGGCGCGCTCCGACGAGGGCCGCTCTCCGGCGATCGCCAGCGCGGGCGCATCGGCCGGCGCCGCGGGCCGGTTGCGCTGGCGCTCCGACCACCAGAACGCACCGGCGAAGCCGCCGATCGCCCGATCGAGGCCGAACGCGAAAGCCGGGGCCTGGTACGAGTCGATCAGCTTGCGCGCGTGGTCGTTGACGTGAGTGTGCGTGTAGCTCGCCAGAACGCCGGGAATCGGCGCTTCGTTGAGCCCCTTCGACAGCTCGCGGTGAAGCTGCGTGAGCCGCACGCTCTCCTCCTCGGCGCAGGTCGGGATGGCGTACCAGGCGCAGAGAATGGCTGCGAACTCCGGCTGGTCGCCCAGCAAGCGGACCGCGCGGCCGCACTGCTCGGGCTCGATGCCGCCGGTGAGATCGAGCGGATTGTGCGGCGTGCCGAAGCCGGGCATGGCATCGCGCAGGCTGGACGCGACCGCCTCGCGGAGCTCGGGCACGCGGATGCCGCGCGCTTCCGCGGTGTCGGCGGCAATCTCGCAGATTCCGCCAGAGTTGGAGACGATGCAGAGTCCGCCGTCGCGCAGCACGCCGGTGCGCCCGACGATGTCGGCGCTCGCGAGCAGCTCCTCGATCGAGCGAACGCGGATGACGCCGAACTGCCGGCAGATGCCGTCGAACACCCGGTCGTCGCCGACGAGCGCCCCGGTATGGGCCGCCGCCGATTTGGCGGTCACTTCGCTCGCGCCGACCTTGAGGACGACGATCGGCTTGCCGGCGTGCAGCGCGCGCCGTGCGGCGTTCAGGAACCGTGCGGGGTTGCGCACGGTCTCGACGAAAAGGGCGATCGCTCGCGTGTGCGGATCGTCGATGAGATAGTCGACGAAAGCGCCGATATCGAGATCGACCTCGTTCCCGGTGGCAATCACATAGCTCAGGCCGAGGTCCTGCTGGTAGCCGAGCTCGGCGAGGAAGAACGCGGTCGCCCCGCTTTGCGAGACCACGGCGACGCCGGCCTTCTTCGACGGCGCCCGCACGGGGGTCGTCCAGACGAGCGCGTTGTCGGCGAAGTTGATGAACCCGAGGCTGTTCGGACCGAGCAGGCGGAGGTTGTGCCGGCGGGCGGCATCGGCGACTTGCGCCTGCAACGCCGCGCCGGCGGGCCCGGTTTCGGCGAAACCCGAGGTCAGCACCACCGCGGACCGTGCCCCGGCCGTCCCGAGATCGTCGATCGCTTCGGCGACGGCCTGCGCCGGAACCAGCACGATCCCCAGATCGAGCTTGGCGCCCACGGCCGCGCAGCTCACTGCGGCGGCCTTGCCGTGCACACTGCCGCCGCGACGGTTGACGAGGTGCAGCTCGCCCGCGAAGCGGCTTTCGGTGAGATTCGCGTAGGCGGTCTGCGACCAGCGCGACTTCTCGGAAGCACCGACGATGACGATCGACTTCGGACGCAGTAGCGCCGCGACCGCACCTGCGCTGCCGTCGCGCCGTTCCATCGCTACATCTCGATGGCCAGCTTCTTGGCGATCGGCCCCCAGCGCGCCACTTCTGCGGCCACGAAGGCGCTCGCCTGCTCCGGGCTCGAGTTGGTGACCGGCTGGAGGCCCTGCGACGCGAGCTGCTTCTGGAATTCGGGGCGGCTCATCGCGTTCGAGAGCGCCCTGGAGATGACGGCGACCCGCTCCTTGGGCGCCTGAACGGGCGCGGCGAGCAGATTGTAGGTCGAGGCGATCACGTCAAAGCCCTGCTCCTTCGCCGTCGGAATGTCTGGCGCCGCGGGGAGCCGGGATTCGCCGAGCACGGCCAGAATCTTCAGCGTCCCGGCGTTGTGCTGCTGCTGGGTGGTCTGCAGCGTCTCGAGCATGAACGTGACCCGGCCGGCCATCGTGTCGACGAGCGCCGGTCCGCTACCCTTGAACGGCACGTGCAGCGCGCTGATGGCGGCGCGGTCGAGCAGGAGCTCGGCGGCGAGGTGCGTCGACGCGCCGATGCCGGCGCTGCCGTATGGCTGCCCGGGATTGGCGCGCAGATAGTCGAAGAAGGTCTTCAGGTTGGCCACCGGCAGGCGCGGATTCGCCACCACCACGAGCGGCGCGACCGAGAGCAGAGCGACCCACTGGAAGTCCTTCAGCGGGTCGTAGGGTGGCTTCTTCCGGATGACCGGCGCGAAGACGGCGCTCGATGCGGTATGCATCATGAGGGTGTAGCCGTCCGGCGGCGCGCGGAGGAACGCCTCGGCGGCGATCAGCCCGCCCGCGCCTTCCTTGTTCTCCACGATCACCGGCGCGTCGAGCTCCTTGCGCAGCTGCTCGGCGATCAGGCGCGCGAAAGTGTCGCCCGATCCGCCGGGCGGGAATCCGACGGTGAGGCGTGTGACCTGCTGGGCGCGCGCCGGCGCGAACCCCGCCGCTCCCGCGAGCAGTGCGGCCGAAAGCTGAAGTAGACGTCGCCTGCGCGCGTTCATCGTGTCCGTCTGAAGAGGTTGGGTTGCGTCGAGCGATCTACCGCGCGGCCGCCTTGGGCGACGCGTCGTTGACGAGCGGAAGCACCTTCTCGGCCGCGAGGATCATGGAATTGCGGGCGAGATTCCGGTCCTGCCAGTCCATGCCGGCGTAGAGGAGCGTGCCGAAGGTCCCGATCTCCTCCTGGAGCGCGAGGATCCCGTCGGCGACCTTGCGCGGCGAGCCGTGGATGATCAGCTTCTCGCACACCATCTCCAGCGTGACCGCGTCATCCGGCATGTTGGGATCGGTCTTGAAGATGCCGAGCGCGCCGCGCCGCTTGAGCTTCTTTATCAGCGAGCGGTAGTAGTAGGTGTACGGGCCGTTGGGATCGGTCGCGTACCGGCGCGCCGTCGCGTCGTCCTCTGCCACGCAGAGCGTCTTCGCGACGCGCCAGTTGGCCGGGTCCGCCGGGCGGTTCGCCCGGGCACAGCCCTCGACGTACTTGCCCCAGTGCGTCTTGACCCAGACCGGCATCAGGAAGTTGGCCGAGATCGGCTCCCACCCGCGGGCCGCCGCTTCGGTGACGCCTTTCGAGAACGGCGCGACGGCCGTCACGACGATCGGCGGATGCGGGCGCTGCAGCGGGCGCGGCACCGTGCCCATCCCCGTTTCCGGAATGAAGGTGCGCCGGGTGGAGATCGTCCAGTGCTCGCCCTTGAGGTCGTACGGCGGCTCCCCGGTCCAGATCGCGAGCACCTGGTTGATCGCCTCCAGGAACATGCCGGGCCGGTCCTTGTCCATGCTGCCGAAGACCTCGGCGTCCGACGGCAGCGCCTCCCGGGCTGATGCCGAAGATGAACCGCCCTCCCAGCAAATGATCCAGCATCGCGAGGTTGCCCGCGGTCGCCGCCGGGTGATGGTTGGGCATGTTGACCGTGCCGGTGCCGAGCTTGATGCGCTTGGTGGCATCGACGAGCGTGGCGAGGAACATCGCCGACGAGGTGATGTTCTCCTCCGGGTCGGTCGCGTGCTCGCCGCAATACCCTTCGACGAACCCGAGCTGGTCCGCCAGGACGAACGCCTCGCGATCCTCGCCGAGCGACGTCCGCCAGTCCTTGCCGATCGGATGCATCGGCATCGTGAAGAAGCCCAGTTTCACGCCGCTCCTCCTGTGCAGGAGACCCTACAGTAAGCTTCGGATAGGATTTGGTAGTAGACTTTCTAACTTGAGAGTTTATAATACTACTCGTGAGTATGTCAACCTCAATCGCGAGCGCCGGACCGCTCGAGGGCGTCAAGGTCCTCGATCTGTCGTCCGTGGTGCTCGGGCCGATGACCGCCCAGTACCTCGGGGACATGGGCGCGGACGTCATCAAGGTGGAAGCGCCCGAGGGCGACATCACCCGCTCGATCGGGTCGCGCCGGTCGGAGGGGATGGGCGCGCTGTTCCTCGCCAACAACCGCAACAAGCGCAGCGTCGTCCTCGACCTCAAGCGGCCGGGGGGTCAGGCCGCGTTGCGGCGGATGGCGGCCGGCTGCGACGTGCTGCTGCATTCGATCCGGACCGCGTCGGCCGAACGCATCGGCCTCGCCTACGCGCCGCTCGCGGCGCTGAACCCCGGGCTCGTCTACTGCCATGTGAAGGGCTTCTCCGATGCCGGGGCCTACGCCGGGCGGGCGGCGTACGACGACATCGTCCAGGCGCTCTCGGGCCTGGCGATGCTGCAGACGATCGCCGCCGGCGAGCCGCGCTACGTCCCGTCGATCATCGCGGACAAGGTGACCGCCGTGCACGCCGCCTACGCGATCGTGCTCGCGCTGTTCCACCGCGCGCGCACCGGCCGCGGCCAGGAAGTCGTCGTGCCGATGCTCGAGACGATGGTCGCGTTCAACTCGGCCGAGCATCTCGGCGGCTGCGTGTTCGAGCCGCCGGAGGGAAAGATGGGCTACGAGCCGGTGCGCCAGGGGATGCGCCGGCCGTTCCGGACGAAGGACGGCTATCTCTGCGTCCTGCCCTACACCGACACCAACTGGCGCCGGTTCTTCGAGCTGAGCGCGCGTCCCGACCTCGCGGCCGATCCGCGCTTCGCCACCCAGAGCGGCCGGCAACGCAACCTCGACCTCGTGCTCGGCGAACTCGCCCGGCAGCTTGCCGCCCGCACCAACGCCGAATGGATCGCCCTGCTCGGCGAAGCCGACATCCCCTGCGCGGTGGTGAACGACCTCGAGGATCTGCTGCACGACCCGCACCTCGAGAGCACCGGCTTCTGGCGCCTGGTGGAGCACCCCACGGAAGGCACGCTGCGCCTCCCGGCCAACCCGATCGAGATGTCGGCGTCGCCGGCGACGATCCGCCGCGGTCCGCCGCGGCTCGGCGAGCACACGACGGAGGTGCTGCGGGCGTTCGGCTTCGACGCCGGCGAGATCGAGCGCTTGGCCGCATCGCGGTAGGCGGGGTGCGAGAGCGTGGCGACGAATGCGTGAGGGGTAGCGGAACATGCTAAACAGCAGGCACGGTCAGCGAACTTCCGGTGCAGCCGGCACGAGCGACAACGATGGTGTCCTCTCCGGCAATGTCCGCGACGCGGTCGCGGCGCTCAAGCGCGAGCGCATCGTCATGGCGGCGGTGGAACTCTTCTACGCGCACGGCTACGAGAACACCACGCTCGAGGCGGTCGGGGAACGCCTGGGCGTCACCAAGCCGTTCATCTATTCCTATTTCAAATCGAAGTCGGGCCTGCTGGCGGAAATCTGCGCGCGCGGGATCGGTCGTCCCTGCCGCGATCAACCGGTGGTCGCGACCCGCCGGTCGCCGACCGACAAGCTCGTCGCGTTCGGCCGTGAATTCGTCATGGCGGTGCTCGAGAACCAGGGGCCGATCGCCATCTTCTCGCGCGAAGAGAAGAACCTCGAGCCGAAGGACCTGAAGCGCATCAACGACATGCGCCGCGAGTTCGACCGCAAGCTCACCGCGCTGCTCGACGCCGGTGTCGCGGCAGGCGAGTTCGACGTGCCCGACACGCGCATCGCCTCGCTGATGATCGGCGGCATGGTGAGCTGGGCCTATGTCTGGTATCGCCCGTCCGGACGCCTTGAGCTCGCCGATGTCGCCGACCGGATCACCGCCCTCATCCTCGCGATGGTGCGGAGCCGGCCGGCGCAGGCCGCGGCCTCCCCGAAGGGGCCGGACCGCGCGCAGCGGCGCGTCCGCGCCTGACGGCTCGTCATGATCCCCCGCACGCTATTCTCGGGCGAGCACGACACCTTCCGCGACACCGTTCGCCGGTTCATCGCGACCGAGATCACGCCGCACCACCAGGAATGGGAGAAGGCCGGCCAGGTCCCGCGCGAGCTCTGGCGCAAGGCCGGCGCGACCGGACTCCTCTGCTGCGCTGTCCCGGAGGAGTACGGCGGGATGGGCGGCGATTTCCTGCACAGCACGATCCTGATCGAGGAGATGGCCCGCGCCGGCGCGACCGGCCCGACGTTCTACCTCCACTCGGAGATCATCGCGCCGTACTTCCTCGAGTTCGGCAGCGAGGCGCAGAAGCGCCACTGGCTGCCCAGGATGGCGGCGGGGGAGGTGATCCTCGCGCTCGGGATGACCGAGCCCTCTTCGGGCAGCGACCTGCAGGGAATGCGGACTACCGCCGTGCGCGACGGCGACGACTACGTCATCAACGGTCAGAAGGTGTTCATCACGAACGGCACCACTGCTGACCTGCTCGTGCTCTCGTGCAAGACCGATCCCAGGGCCGGCGCGAAGGGAATCAGCCTCATCCTCGTCGAGACCGACCGGCCGGGCTTCCAGCGCGGCCGCCGGCTGGAGAAGATCGGCTGCAAGGCGCAGGACACGGCGGAGCTCTTCTTCGCCGATCTGCGCGTGCCCGCGTCGAACCTGCTCGGCAAGGAGAACCGCGGCTTCTACCACCTCATGACGCAGCTCACCCAGGAGCGCCTGGTGCAGGCCGTCCGGGCGGTGGCGGCGGCGGAGGTCGCGCTCGAATCGACGATCGCGTACGCGGCCGAGCGCCGGATGTTCGGCCATACGCTCGCCGATTTCCAGAACACGCAGTTCAAGCTGGCTGAGATGCACGCCGACATCCTCGCGCAGCGAGTGTTCGTCGACCGCTGCATCGAGCTCCATCTCGAGTCGAAGCTCGATCCAGTCGACGCCGCGGCGGCGAAGCTGATCGCGACCGAGCTCCAGGGCCGGGTGATCGACCAGTGCCTGCAGTTCTTCGGCGGGTGGGGCTACATGTGGGAGTTCCCGATCGCGCGGGCGTACGCGGATGCGCGCATGACCCGGATCGGCGGCGGCGCGAGCGAGGTGATGAAGCAGATCATCGGGCGGAGCCTGCTGCCCAAGGTGGCGCGCCGCTCGCACGCCACCGGCGCCGGGTCGGGTGAACGGCAGTGGCTATGATTAGGAGTGAAGGCTCGATGGCGACTCGATCGAATCCCGGCGCGACGGCGATCAGGGCTCTCGCCGCGGCGCTGCTCGGCGCCGCCCTCGGCGTGCCGGCCGGCGCGGCCGCGCAAGCGTTTCCCGAGCGGCCGGTGCGTGTGGTGGTCGGATTCGCCCCGGGCGGCTCGGACATCTCGCTGCGCGTCCTCGCGCCGAAACTCACGGAGCTCTGGGGCCAGCAGCTGATCGTCGACAACCGGCCGGGCGCAGGCGGCAACCTCGGCGCCGACGTGGTGGCGCGTGCGGCGCCGGACGGCTACACGGCGCTGCTGTGCGTGAACTCCTACACCATCAATACCACCGTCTACCGGAACCTGTCGTGGGACTTGCTGCGCGACTTCGCGCCGGTCGGCCGCTACGCGATTTCGCCGCTCGCCGTCGTCGTGAACGATCGCGTGCCGGTGAAGAACCTCCCCGAGCTGATCGCCTACGCGAAGGCGAACCCCGGCAAGCTCAACTACGCTTCGGCCGGCGCGGGCACCGCGCCGCACCTCGCGGCGGAGCTGTTCGCAATGGAGACCGGGGTGCAGATGGTCCACGTGCCGTACAAGGGTTCGGGGCCGGCGGTGACGGCGATGATCGCGAAGGAGGTGGACCTGGCGTTCGGCGCGGCCTCGGCGTTCGAGGCCACCATCAAGGACGGCCGCGTGCGCCCGCTGGCGGTGACGACCGTGAAGCGCTGGTCCCAGCTCCCCGAGGTGCCCACCGTCATCGAGTCCGGCGTCGCCGGGTTCGACGTCGACATCTGGTATGGGCTGCTCCTGCCAGCGAAGACGCCGCCGGCGATCGTGCAGAAGATGAGCCAGGATCTCGCCCACGTGCTGGCCGATCCGGACGTGCAGGCGGGGCTGCGGAGCCGCGGCGTCGAGGCCGCCTATCTCAACGCGCGCGAGCTCGACGGGCTGATGCGCCGCGACGTCGCGCGGTGGCGCGAGGTCTCGACCCGGATCAAGCTGACACTGGACTGAGACCAGGAGGAATTGCAAGCATGACGCTAGGTGCATGGGGCCAGTGGGGCGCCGAGGACGAGCGCGGCGCGCTCAATTTTGTCGGCAGCGAGCAGGTGAGACAGGCGGTGGGCTTGGTCCGCAGTGGACGGGTGATCAGCCTCGCCCAGCCGCTCTCGGAGCGCACGCCGGTGCCTGGGCACCGCGCGTCGATGCAGCACTTCATGGGCCGTGACGGCGGCGACTATGCCGCCGGCGGGAAGCGGCCGGGGGGCTTCCAGTTCGCAGAGGACACGGTCGTGCTGCCGCTGCACTTCGGCACGCACATCGACGCGCTCTGCCACGCCTGGTACGACGACAAGCTCTACAACGGCTTCCCGATCGAACGGAATCCGCAGCACGACCGGCGCGGCGCGCTGCGGCATCGACAAGATGGGGCCAATCGTCGCGCGAGGCGTGCTGCTCGATGTCGCTGCAGTGGCCGGCGGCCCGCTGCCGCTCGGCGAGGCAGTCACGCGCGGGATGCTTGAAGCTGCCGCGGAGCGGGCGCGGGTCGAGGTCCAGGGCGGCGACGTCGTGCTGCTGCGCACCGGGTGGCTCGAATCGATGCTCGTCGAGCCCGGGTATTACGACGGCGAGCCGGGCCTCGACGTCGGCGCCGCGCTGTGGCTCGCCGAGCGCGGGGTGGCGGTCGTGGGCGCGGACAACTACGCGGTCGAGGCCATCCCGTTCCCGACCGGCAAGGTGTTCCCGGTCCATCAGTGCCTGATCCGCGACTACGGCGTGTCGCTGATCGAAGGGCTCGCACTCGTACCGCTCGCCGACGCCGGGCCGGGCGCGTTCCTGTTCGTCGCGGCGCCGCTGCCGATCGCAGGCGGCACCGGCAGTCCGCTGGCGCCCGTCGCGGTCTTCTGACAGCCGATATGAACATCCGGCAGCTCGAGACCTTCTATTGGATCGCGCGGCTCGGCACGTTCAGCGCCGCGGCCGAGCGGCTGCACACGTCGCAGGCCAACGTGTCCGCGCGCATCCGCGAGCTGGAGAGCGAGCTCGACGTAACGCTGTTCGATCGCATCGGCCGGCATGTGCAGCTCACGCTGAAAGGACGCGAGCTGCTCGTCCACGCGGAGAAGGTTGTCGCCGACGCCGCCAAGCTGCGGCTCGCTGCCGGCAAGCCGGACATGGTTCAGGGCGTGGTGAAGATCGGCGTGGGCGAGGTGATCGCCGCACGATCGCTGGTCGCGATGATCAACGAGCTCAAGCGCTACTTTCCCGGGCTCGACGTCGAGTTCGACGTCGACGTCAATGCGAACCTCAAGCACAAGCTCGAGCGCGGCGGCATCGACGTCGCGGTAATCGGCGGGCCGGTCGAGGAGCCGGCGCTCAAGGTCGTGCCGATCGGCGCGATGCGCATCGCGTGGGTCGGCACCCCGGCGCTGCTCGGCGACGCGACCGTCGTCAGTCCGGGCGACCTCGCCGCGCTGCCGATCCTTTCCCTCGGCCGCGACGCGCGGCTGTTCGCCCACATGCAGGCGTGGTTCGCCGAGGCCGCCGCGGTGCCAGTCACGGTCAGCTACTGCAACAACCTCTCGACCATGCTCGAGGCGGCGCGAGCCGGCGTCTGCATCTGCATGGTGCCGCGGAGCTGGTCATGAGGGAGATCGCGTCTGGGACTTTGCGGGCGCCGGCGCCGGTGCCACCGCTGCCGCCGCTCACGTTCTTCGTCGCGACCCGGGCCGAGAGCATCGACCCGGCGATCGCGGAGATCGCGCGGATCGTGGCCGAGATGACCCGGCTGCCGCCGCTCGGCGAGCCCGGGACCACAGCAGCGCCTGCGCAACCGGCACCGCCCGGAGCGAGCGGGCGCGTCGCGTCACGCGAGTCCGATCCGGAACCGGCGGCGATCGAACGGAGAATGCATCGATCGCCAACCGCGGGACCCGGCAGTGCGAAGCGCCGGCCGCGGCTGCAATAGCGAGGACACCATGTCCCGATTGAACGACTGCCTGCGAGGCGTGCGGGTTCTCGACCTCTCGCGGTACTTGCCGGGGCCGAAGGCGACGTTGCTGCTCGCCGACCTCGGCGCGGAGGTCCTCAAGATAGAAGCCCCTTCTGGCGACGAGATGCAGGAGCTCGGACCGCGCGATGCCGCAGGCCAGCCGCTCTTCTACGCCGCGGTGAACGCGGGAAAGAGCGTGCGGCGGATGAATCTCAAGGATGCGGCCGTGCGCGCGGAGTTTCTCCGACTCGTCGAGGTGGCCGACGTGCTGCTCGAGTCGTTCCGGCCCGGCGTGATGACGAAGCTCGGGCTCGGCTACGAGACCCTATCGAAGATCAATCCCGGGCTTGTCTACTGCGCGCTCTCCGGCTACGGCACCGTCGGACCGCTGGCTGGCGCCGCGGGGCACGACGCGAACTATCTCGCCTCCACCGGCATCCTCGATCGCCAGAGCGGCGGCACCGCCCGCTTCTTCGATCCCCCGGTCGCGGACAATGTCGGGGCGCTGTTCTCCGTTATCGCGATCCTGGGCGCCCTGCGGGCGCGCGACGGCGACGGGCGGGGCTGCACGATCGATATCGGTCTCGCCGATTCGGTCATGCCGCTCCAAACCTTCCAAGTGGCCGACTACGGCGCAAGCGGCTACTCGCCAGGCCCCGACGAGACCTACCTGAACGGTGGCGCGGCGTGGTACCGCGTCTACCGTACACACGACGGCGGACACGTCGCGCTCGGCGCTGCGGGCGACAAATTCTGGCGCCGCTTCTGCGAGGCCGCCGGGCGGCCGGACTGGATTGCACGCGGTGCCGAGGCGCTCCCGCATCGCACGCTTATCGTGGAGGTCGAGGCGTTCTTCGCCGGCCTAACGCTGGCGGAGTGCAACGCGCGCTTCATGCCTGCCGATTGCTGCTATACGCCGGTGCAGACGCTCGGCGAGGCGCTTGAGTCGGAGCAGGTGCGCGCGCGGCGGCTCGTACGGCGCGCTCCGGGCGGAGCGCTGCAGGCGCTGTTTCCAGCCTGGGTCGACGGAGAGCCGCCGGCTGCCCGGCCGCCGCTGCGCATGACGAACGCCGGATTCGAGGGGCCTCCGACCGCGCTCTGATCGTCACCACCGGGGCTCCTTCGAAGCGACCTGGACGCGACGGCCTGGAAGTTGTCAGGCGCCACCGTGAACTCATCGAGCCGGCAGGCGCGCCATAGCGCGAGCGCCAAGTACGCGTTGCCGAACTGCCGGCCGTTTTCGACGCGCACCCCTTTGAGTCGCACGCCGATCGTTCGCTCGCACCTCCCGTCATCAAACAAATCCCCCTGCTCCGGCTCGCCAATGAGGGCGCGCGCCAGCGCGCGTGCGCGCAGCCGTCCCGCTTCATCGAGTTCGCCCAGATGCGTGACCGTCTGCTGGATCACGCGACGACCGATCCGCACTGAGCGCACCAGCCACCAGGTGCGATGAACCTTGCCGTCTTTCTTGCGCGTCGTGTAGCGCAGGTACATGGGCGCGCATCAGAACGCACTCCGAGGCAACTGCCAAGAGGCAAGGTCGGCACTGCACGCCGTTTCTCGCCTCCCGCGCGACCCGAGCCGATGATTCCGTTCAACCCGGCCTCGCGAAAAATGCGAAAACGAGGCTCGAACTGCTCAAGCTGACGGCTCAGCCGTGAGTGCCGGCCGAAACTCCCGACTGCACGGGGCTGCCGCTGCGCATGCTTGCGCGTAGAATGACTTCCGCCATGTAGAGGCGTCGCTTGCGTTCACGTCGTTGGCACGGTGTCTTTTCGATAAGGAGACGAGAAGATCATCGCCGCATGGACGGAAGCGTACGGGGCGCTAGCCGAGATTTTCATCAAGGCGGAAGCGGAGCTCTACGAAGAAGCCGCCGCGCGGCCGGGCGGCTGGAAAGGCTGGCGTAACTTCGTGGTTCGGCAGAAGCGGCAGGAAAGCGAGGTGATCACGTCGTTCTTCCTCGAACCGGAGGACGGCAAGCCGGTCTCGGATTTCAAGCCCGGGCCAATACATCAGCGTGGTCGTCGACGTGCCGCAGCTCGGCTTGCAGCAGATCCGCCAGTACAGCCTGTCCGACGCTCCGAACGGCAAGAGCTACCGGATTTCGGTCAAGCGCGAGAGCGAAGGCGCGGCGCAATCGGCCGGCTACGTGTCGAACCTGCTGCACGACTACGTGAACAAAGGTGACGTGGTCAAGATCACCCCGCCCTTCGGCGACTTCGTCATCGACATGCAGGCGACTACCCCGGTGGTGCTGATCAGCGGCGGCGTCGGCCTGACGCCGCTCGTCAGCATGCTAAAGGCGGTGTTGAGGGACACCGACCGCGAGGTCGTGTTCGTGCATGGTGCGCGCAATAGCAGTGTGCATGCGATGAAGGACCGCGTGAAGGCGGTCGCCGATACGAACCGCCGCCTCACGAGCTTCGTGTTCTACGACTCTCCGCTGGAGAGCGACGAGCAGGGCTACGACTACGACTATGCGGGGCTGGTCGATCTGGGCCGCATCGCCAATTCGGTCCTGAAGCCCGAGGCCGACTACTACGTCTGCGGCCCGATTCCGTTCATGCGCATGCAGGTCGGAGGCGCTCAAGGCGCTCGGGGTGCATGAGTCGCGCATCCATTACGAGGTCTTCGGCACCGACGTGTTCGACGAATAGCCGACCAGATCGCTCCCGCTGCGTACCCTCTTCTTCCCGGCTCGTCCACAGCTCGAAGGCGGGCGCAGGCCGCAATCGGCCGAGTGACCAAGCACCCCCGATGGCCGATAGCTTCGACTACGTCGTGATCGGCTCGGGCCCGGGCGGCTCGGTCCTCGCCGACCGCCTGACCGAGGACGGGTATGCGCCGGCTTGCGTCCTGAAAGAGCCGGCGTCCCGGATCGCAACCGCTACATGCGCATCTCGGCAGGGTTCGTGAAGCTGCTCTACGACCCCGCGCTCCTGTTCGAAGGTGGGCGCGCATCCCTACGAGCCGCATTGACGCCCGTTCGGCGCGCTCCGTAGAATGCCGCGACCTGCGCTCGCGACATGGTGCGCACGTATTCTCCGCGGAGATGGCGGAGGAACCATGGACAAGGAACTGCACGACAAGAAGTACGCGCAGGCGGTCAGGGTCTCGGGCGCCCGGATCGACAACTGAGCCATGCCGCTCCGTATCGAATGCGTCCTGCAATGCGGGAACCATCTCGGCGAAGGGCCGGTGTGGGACGTCGAGGAAGGACGGCTCTACTGGGTCGACGGCACCGGTCGGCGCGTCGGCAAGCCGTCGATCTGGCGCCTCGACCCGGGCACCGGCGAGGTCGAGAACTGGTCTCTCGGGCGCGACGTCGGCGCGATGGCGCTCCGCCGCGGTGGCGGCGCGGTGCTCGCGCTGGACGACGGCTTCTACTTGTTCGATTTCGCGAGCGGCCGGCTCGAGCTCATCCAGCTCGTCGAGGCCGACGTGCCCCGCACGCGCCTGAACGACGGCAAGTGCGACCGTCGTGGCCGCTTCTACGCCGGCGGCATGGACGACAAGGAGGAGCTCGCGATCTGCGGGCTGTATCGCCTCGATCCGGACCTGCGGGTGACAAGGGTCGACTCGGGCATTATCTGCTCGAATGGGCCATGCTGGAGCCCCGACGACCGGACGTTCTACTTCGCCGACACGTTCCAGGGCGAGTACTGGGCGTACGACTTCGACGTCGCGACCGGCGCGCTGTCGAACAGGCGCGTGTTCGCCTCGTTCAAGAGCGACCAGGGCGTCGCCGACGGCTCGACGATCGACGACGAAGGCTGCGTGTGGAACGCGCAGCTGATCTCGGGCGATCTCGTCCGCTACGCACCCGACGGCTCTGTGGAGCGGCGGATCGGCATGCCGGTCCGGAACATCACGAGCTGCATGTTCGGCGGCGACCGGCTCGACGAGCTCTACGTCACGTCTATGGCGCGGGTGAAGCACCCGGCGGTCCACGACCGCTTCGCAAAGGAGGCGAAGCCTCAGTTCCTCGCCGGGAGCCTGTTCAAGGTCACTGGGCTCGGAGTGCGCGGATTGCCGGAGCCGCGGTTTGCCGGATGAAGGAACGTTGATGTCGACAAATATCGGTTTCATCGGGCTGGGCAACATGGGACGGCCGATGGCCTCGCGGCTCGTCGATGCGGGCTACCGGCTCACCGTGCACGACACCCGTCGCGACCCGGTCGAGGCGCTCGTAGCAAGAGGCGCGCGCGCCGCCGCCTCGCCCGCCGACGTCGCATCCGCGGTCGATACGGTGCTCCTCAGCCTCCCCACGCCGCCGATCGTGCGCAAGGTCGCGCTCGGGGCCGCCGGTGTGGGCGGCGGGTCGAAGGTGAAGACAGTGATCGACCTCTCGACGACCGGCGCACGCGTGGCGCGCGAGATCGCGGCTGCGCTCGCGGCGAAGGGGATCACCGCGGTGGATTCGCCGGTGAGCGGCGGCGTCGCCGGAGCGATCGCCGGCACGCTCGCGGTGATGGTCGCCTGCCCACAGGCGCTCTTCGCCGACCTCCGGCCGATGCTCGCCGTGTTCGGCAACGTGTTCTTCATCGGCGAGCGCCCCGGTATGGGCCAGACGATGAAGCTCGCGAACAACCTGCTCTCGGCGACCGCGACGGCGGCCACCGCGGAAGCGCTCGTGTTCGGTGTGAGTTCCGGGCTCGATCCGACGGTGATGTGCGACGTGATCAACGCCGGCAGCGGCCGCAACAGCGCCTCGCAGGACAAGTTCCCGCGGCAGGTGCTCACGCGTAAGTTCAACCACGGGTTCGCAACCGGCCTGATGTACAAGGATGTGCGCCTCTGTCTCGAGGAGGCGGAGGCCGCTGGTGTGCCGATGACGGTGTCGAGCGCCGTGCGCGAGCTCTGGGCGCGCGCGAACGAGGAGCTCGGCGCCGATTCGGACATGACCGCCATCGTGCAGCTGCTGGAGCGAGCGACGGGCGTCGAGGTGAAGGGCAAGTAAAGGAGGACGCGCGATGGCCGATCCGAAACCCTACGAGATCTATGCAATCAAGTACGGCGACCACCAGCGGCTCGCCGGCGAGAACTTCATCGGCGGCGACCCGCACAACGGGCCGATGCCGATCGACTACTTCGTGTGGGCGATCAAAGGCGCCGAACAAGACGTGGATCGTCGACACCGGGCTTCGACGCGGAAATGGGGAAGCGGCGCCAGCGCAACGTGATCCGCTGTCCGTCCGAGGGGCTGAAGGCGCTCGACGTCGACCCCGACCAGGTCGAAGACGTGATCATCACCCACATGCACTACGACCACTGCGGGAGCCACCGCCTCTTCGAGCGTGCGCGCTATCACGTCCAGGACAAGGAGATGTTCTTCGCGACCGGCCGCTGCATGTGCCACGCGCCGCTGCGCTACGCGTTCGACGTGGACGACGTGGTGAAGATGGTGCGGCGGGTCTACGACGGCCGGGTCGCCTTCCACGACGGCGACGAGGAGCTCGCGCCCGGAATCAGCGTGCACTTCGTGGGCGGCCACACGATGGGCCTGCAGATGGTGCGGGTGTGGACGAAGCGCGGCTGGGTCGTCCTCGCGTCGGACGCGAGCCACTACTACGCCAACATGGAGCAGGAGCGGCCGTTCCCGATCGTCTACAACGTCGCCGACATGCTGGCGGGCCACAAGCGCGCGTACGCCCTCGCGAGCTCGCGCTCGCACGTCATCCCGGGGCACGATCCGCTGGTGCTGAAGCGCTACCCGGCGCCGCACCGCTCGCTCGAGGGGATCGTCGCGCGGCTGGATGTCGAGCCCGGCGGGAGTGATGGCGCCAGAACGGACGCGCGCAATCCAAGCAGACCGGGCCCTCTCGCGAGGGCCCGGCGGCGTCCGTGAGCCCGGACGGCTCACGTAGCGCCTGAATCGCGGACAGAGCGTGATTCGTCCGCTGGCCATCCATCACTGATTGAGCGGAAGGGCGATGTCGATCACCTTGTCCTTGAAGCGGCCGATGAGGTCCGCCTTTCCAGCCAGCAGGTTCACGCGATAGAGGCCGGTGACCCCGTCGACTACGAGCGACGCGAACCCGCTGTTCCGGGCGGCCACACCTTTCTTCGGGATCGAATAGATGTCGAATCCGACCGACGTGTCCGGATCGACGATCGTGAGCGATCCAGTCGCCACGAGCGCGCCCTGCCCCGGCGGCGATTGGATTGCCACCTGCTTGCGCGTCGTGTCGATGTCGAACAAAGTAGTCCCGGTCAGGTCGCTGAGGTCATTGTTCGTGTAGGCGGCGCCGATGACACCGGTAGCGGGGTTGATGTTGACCGGTGCCGGATAGTTGAGCACCGTATTGGCGGCGCCGTTGTCCCGCCGGCGTTGACGTTGTGGGCCAGGTTCTGACCGGTATCGCTGATGATGCGCAGCCGATCCGCAGCCGGATTGAAGTCCACGCCGAAGAATTTCCCCTCCAGCGCAACGCTCAACTGCGAGACCAGCTTCGCTTCTGCCGTCTTCGTGTCGATCGTGTAGATCGCCTCCGCCGTCGCCGACGCCGTAGAGCTTTCCGTCCTGCACGCGGAAATCGATGCCCACGAGCGCGCTGTCCGTCTGACTGAATCCATACACGGTCCCGATCTCTTTCCGCAACCAGGGCGTAGCGACGCGAAACCTCACCAGGCGCTGGTCCGCCGTGAGGCCGAACCGATCAGTCGAAGGTTCTCGGCGAACTCGACGATGTCGGAGTTCCGCGCGAGATCGTCGTTGGTTGCGCACTGGCCGGTGCGGCCGACAGCGCCACGATCACGGCCGCGGTCGCCACCAACCCCGCTGCTCGTCGAGCCATGGTTGTCGGCCGCATGCTCACGCGGCTCCGCGTTGCTGCAAGCAGAGCGCGTTGCTCGGCCGGTTGCGAAATGCTGTGTCTGCGTTCCATACCGTGTACTCCTTTAAGGGTTAAAGCGTCCCCTCCGCGAGCGGACGACGAAGCGAATGTCCCTGCGATTCGAATGAGACTCGAGCCGCGAGGCATTCGCTTGGAGTACACGGGCCTGGCTGAGTCGGATGCGCCTTTCTCGGATCCGGGCGTGACAATTGCCCTGAGCGCCACGTGACCGATTCACTCATCGCGCGTCCCGCACCTCAGGGCTTGCGATGTCGCTTGGGTGCAATACGAGAGGGGAGCGCTGTCGGATCGCGATTGCGATCCGACGCTACGCCTACGCCGACTGAACGAGTGTCTCCACCGATTCCCGATGGCTTGCCGTGCGTTCCCGCCCACCCTCCGTTTCACGGTCCGGCAATGTCGAACTACGCCAGACGAGAAAGATCGGATGCAGCGCCAACAAGGTCAGCGGCAGGGCGCGGCTCTCGACCGGATGAAATTCCAGATCGGCGACGCTCGCTAGCCGGCTCGCCCGGCGGGCGCGATCGTGCGCACGAGCGGATCGACCCGCCGCACCGCGTCCCCGATAAGAGGAGACCGCGTCACCCATGAGCAACGTCAGCTCTTGCCAGCGAAGATCGGCTGCGCTACCAGGCGCGCGGCGGCCGGCGGCGAATCACGATCTTCCCGTCCTCGTTGCCGAGGTAGCCCCCGGCGGTCAGGTCCTTGAGGATGCGGCTGACCATCTCGCGCGACGCGCCCACCCGCTCGCCGATGTCCTGTTGCGTGAGCCGCTCTTCCACGACCAGCCTGCCGTCCACCTCCCGCGCAAGCTCCAGCAGCAGCTTCGCCACCCGCCCGTAGACATCCAGCATCGCCAGGTTCTTCAAGCTCTCGGTCGCACGGCGTGTGTGACCGATCAGGACCCGGATGAGCGGCAGAGCCGCCCCAGGGTGGTTCGCAAGAAACGCCTTGAGCACCTCGTTCGGGATGACCGCCATCTTGCATGTCTCCAGCGTCGCCACCGAGGCTGAGCGCGGCCCCTCGTCGAGCGCGAGCTCGCCGAAATACTGGCCCGCGCCCTCGACGTTCAGCACGAGATCCCTGCCGTTCTCGTCGCTGACGAACACCTTGACGCGTCCCGAGAGGATCACGTAGAGCGAATCGCTGCGCTCGCCCTCGGTGATCACGATCGTGTTCTTGGGGAACGTGCGCACGATCGCCGCGTCGGCGAGCGTCGCGATCTCCCGCTCCGACAGTCCGGAGAACAACGGGACGGTCTTCAATGAGTCTGCGACGGCCAACATCCGCGGCCCCCCTCCCCCGAGTGGCTACTTATCATAGATCAGCCCGTTGTGCCATCGCCGCTCGCGCGCTGCAAAGGCGGGCATCCGCAGCGCAGCCCAAGTGCGCCCTCGGTGCCGGCCGGCGATCCGAGTGTGCATAGTTCACAGGCTGCAGCGGTCACCGTTCGCGGATTTGCCGCCGAGAAACCGCGACACTGGCTACACGTAGGACCCGGAACTCATCAACCGACGGACTTCTGGACAGGAGGCTCCCCATGACCCGCAAGCCGATCGTTGTCATCCTCGCCGCCCTCGGCCTGAGCGCCAGCGCCGCGCTTGCCGAGCCGACCGGCCTCTCGTCCGCCAACAGAGGGCACGCAGATCCAGAAGAACGCGCCCGAAGCGACCTCCCACCAGGCAGACGCGCGCCGCGCGATGGACGTCGCCAAGACGGCGATTGCGGCGACCGGAACCGCAGCGGAGAAGCCCGGGTTATGCTGACGCGGGTCCGTCGGAAAGCTCAGCCTGCCCGCGCGCATCGCAACAGCCCCCATCCGGCGGTGCTGTCGCATTCGCACCCCGTGTACCCCATCGGTGTCCCCCTCCCTCCGGTCAGCCTCGAGCGCTACTGAGAGGTGCCGGCCCCGCGTTTGCGGGGCCTCAACGGGAAGGGCGAGCACCTCCAGTACGAGGGGTCGCCGCGCGAGGGTCGGCCCGCTGCCCCAGTCGGCCGGCGATCGACTCGAGTTCGCGCCGGAGGAAGGGGCGGAACCACAGGTGGTTCTCGGTCCGGCAGGGGGCATCCCCTCCTGCATCGTCCATAGCCGCGGGATCGCGGCGGCGACCACGTGGGCGATCGCGCGGGTGCAGGCGCAGTCCCCCGCCCGGGCCATGCCGTGCCGCATGAGCTGCTCCTCCGCCACCAGCCTGGCGTCCGCCGCCCGCGCAGGTCCGAGCTTCGCGACCCGCCCGTAGACGAGGCGGCTTCTTCGCGCCATCGCCCGAAGTTAGGTCGCACGTCCACCGACGCAGATTGCTGCGGCGCATGCCGCAGGATCGGGGCTGGCCGAGGCTGAGAATCGGCCGATCGCGCCAGAGGTAACGGACCGCGCGAGCCATCGGCCCAACGGCCGGCCAGCAAATTCGACGGGAGCGGGTACCCGCAGGTCGCCGGCCACGTGGAATAGAATCCCCGGCGGAGACAGTGCCAGCACCCGCGGGGGCTGCCGGATGACATCCACGATCTCGGCCGCGGTCAGCAGGGGCCGCAATCATGAACGGTTCCGTCAATCCGACGAGCATGGATCGGCCGGGAGAAAGCGGTTGGGTCAGTCTTTCTCCAGACGGCTGTCTCGAGCCTCGCCTCTCCATGCCCGCTTGCGCCATGAGCGCGCAGTCCGCAATGTCCTGAGATTGTCGCCCACGGGGGGCAGCGCCCATGGAAGATGAAAAGAAAACAAGAGAGCAGCTCATGGAGGAGCTGATCGGCCTGCGCCAACGGATCAGCGCCCTGGAGGCGTCCGAAACCGAGCGCAAGACGATCGAGACGGACCTGAGAGACGCCCGCCAGCGGCTGGAATACCTGCTCGCCGTCAGTCCGGCAATCATCTACACCACGCAAGTTTCGGGCGATTACGCGTGCACCTTCGTCAGCGAGAATCTCCACGCGATCATGGGCTATACACCGCAGGAGATGACCACTGATCCGAAGTGCTGGCCCGCCCGCCTCCATCCGGAAGATGCGCCGCGGGTCTTCGACGAGATGTTTCCGTTGATCGAGCGGGGCGGCGGCACGGTGGAATACCGCTTCCAGCACCGGGAAGGGCGCTACGTCTGGATCCAGGATACCTTCAAGGTCATCCACGATAAGGCGGGCCATCCGCTGGAGCTTGTCGGGGCCTGGGCGGACATCACCGAGCGCAAGCAGGCGGAACAGGCGGGCCTCCGGGTCAACGCCGAGCTTCAGGATACGAAGCGGTATCTCACCCGGCTCATCGAAAGCTCGACTGACGCCATCATCGCGACGGACAAGGAAGAGAACGTCGTGCTCTTCAACGAGGGCGCTGAGACTCTGTTGGGCTACCGGCCGGAGGAGATCATTGGCCGAAGCGTGATCCAGATCTACGACAGCGAGGAGCGGGCAAGGGAAGTCATGCGCCAGATGCGGAAGCGCGGGGGCACCGTTGCGGGCTTCGAGACCGCCCTGCGGGCGAAGGACGCCAGAAGCATTCCGGTCCTGACCTCGGCGTCCATTCTCTTCGACGACGAGGGTCAGCCGGTCGGGACGGTCGGTTTCAATACCGACCTGCGAGAGCGAAAGCGGGCGGAGGACGCGCTCCGGAAAGCGCACGATGAACTGGAGAAGCGCGTCGCGGAACGCACGACCGAACTGAACGCGGCGCGGGAGCGGTTTCAGTACATCCTGACGGTCACGCCTGGAATCCTCTACACCAATCGGGCCTCGGGTGATTACGCGTGTACGTTCGTCAGCCAGAACGTCGACCCGATCATGGGGTTTTCCCCGTGGGAGATGCTCGAGGATTCAGAGTTCTGGTCCAAGCGTCTCCATCCGGAGGATGCCTCCCGGGTGTTCGGCGAAATGTCTCCCATGATCGAAAAGGGCGGCGGGGCCGTCGAGTACCGCTTCCGGCATCGCAAGGGACACTATGTCTGGATCCAGGACACCTTCACGGTCATGCGCGACGCAGCGGGGCAACCGGTGGAGATCGTCGGCTCCTGGGCGGACATCTCCGACCGCAAGCGGGCGGAGCAGGCCCTCGGGGAGCGCTGGGCTGCCATGCAAGACCTGCAGACGCTCGTCGCGGCCAGTCCGTCGGTCATCTACACCAATCAGGCCTCGGGCGACTTCAAGTGCACGTTCGTCAGCGAGAATCTGCAATCGATCATGGGATATGCCCCGTGGGAGATGCGCGACGATTCGAAGTTCTGGTCCAAGCGCCTCCATCCCGAGGACACCTCCCGGGTGTTCGGCGAAATGTCGCCCATGATCGAAAAGGGCGGAGGGAGCGTCGAATACCGCTTCCGGCATCGAAAGGGACACTATGTCTGGATCCAGGATACGTTCACCGTCATGCGCGATGAGGCCGGCAAGCCGAAGGAGATCGTCGGCTCCTGGGCGGACATCTCCGACCGCAAGCGGGTCGAGGCCGAGCTGCAGCGCCTCGCCGCGCAGATTGAGCTCCGCAACCGGTTCATTCGCGAGACCTTTGGTCGCTACCTGACCGACGAGGTGGTCGCCAATTTGCTGGACTCCCCCACCGGACTGCAGCTGGGTGGAGAAAAGCGCACGGTCACGATGCTGATGTCCGATCTGCGGGGCTTCACATCGCTGTCCGAACGATTGGCGCCGGAACGGGTCGTCGCCCTCCTCAACCGCTATCTCGTGACGATGGTCGCGATCATCAAGCAGTACGAGGGCACGATCGATGAGTTCATCGGCGATGCGATCTTCGTCCTCTTCGGGGCGCCCGTCTGGCACGAGGACGATGCGCAACGGGCGGTGGCCTGCGCCGTGGCGATGCAGCTGGCCATGGCCTCGGTCAACGAACAGAACCGGGCGGAAGGGCTACCCGATCTGGAAATGGGCATCGGAGTCCATACGGGTCAAGTGGTGGTGGGGAATATCGGCTCGCCCGAGCGGATGAAATACGGTGTGGTGGGAAGCAACGTCAACCTGACCTCTCGGATACAGTCCTACACCACCGGCGGCCAGATCCTGATCTCCGACGCCACACGGCACGAGGCAGGACGTATCCTCAGTATTGGAAAGCAGGTGGAGGTCAAAGCAAAGGGGGTCGAACACCCGGTCGCGCTGTACGAAGCATTGGGAATCGGCGGAAAGCACAAGCTCTATTTGCCCGAGACGGTCGATGCACTCGTTCCGCTGGCTGAGGAGATTCCCCTCACATATGCAGTTGTGGAGGGAACCCATCTCAGTGCAGAAACGCTCAAGGGAAGCTTCACGAAGCTGTCGCCCAAAGGGGCAGAAGCACGTTTGGAGCATCCGGTTCCCAACTTCAGCAACCTCAAGATCCACCTGATCGGCACCGACGGCAAGGAGATTCCCGGCGCTCTGTACGGCAAGGTCGTCGGGACGGTGTTGGGGAGCAGCATGTGTTTTTCGGTGCGTTTCACGTCGATGTCACCGGAGATCGGAGCGTTCTTGCGCGGTCACCCTGGCTCGGGCCGTCTCTACGTGGTCTCCTGAGCCATCCCTGCAACGGTGCCCTGCGCCCTGCCCGTTGATCGAGACGTAACCAAGACGCCGGGTTTGCTCCGTCGCAACCCCTCGGGCCGGAGTGAGGAATTACGGTGGAGCGGGCGAAGGGAGTCGAACCCTCGTCACCAGCTTGGGAAGCTGGGGTAATGCCGTTATACGACGCCCGCTCGGGCGGTACCGTCCAACACCAGACCTGCATCAGGACCAGTCGAAGCCATCGGCCTGCAGCTCGCACAGCGCCTTCGGGGTCTGGTACACGGGTGGAGTTCAGAGGTTGACGAAGCTTCCCAAGCTCGATTCGCTTCGGAGGAAGCTGTACCAGATGACGCCCGCCAGCGCCTGGATTGTAACCGCTACAGCCCGAAGATCGGCAACGTGCAAGTGTGATGTCGCCGCGCGCGTCACTCCGCCGTGATGCCGGCCTCCCTGACCAGCCGGGTCCATTTCGCGATTCGGCCTTCACGTAGGCGTCGGTCGCCTCCGGGCTCATGCGCACGACCCGCGCGGTCGCCTTCTCGAAGCGCGCGACGACGTCTGGGATGCTCGACGACTTTCGCGGTCTCGGCGCGCAGGCGGTCGAGGATCGCCGGCGGCGTCTTCGCAGGCGCGAAAAGGCCGAACCAGGTCTCCATTTCGAGCTCGGCGACGCCGCTCTCGTTGATCGTCGGCACCGCCGGAAGCAGCGGGTTGCGCTGCGCCGACGAGGTGGCGATGCCCTTCACCTGCCCGCCGTCGATGTACGGCCGCGCGGTGCCGGTGAGGTCGTAGAAGAGATCGACGCGCCCGGCGAGGAGATCCGGATACACGGCGCCCGCGCCCTTGTACGGCACGAAATGGAAGGTCGTGCCGGTGAGCCGTGCAAGGATCGCCGCGCCGATCTGCTGGCCGGTACCGGGGCCGCCGACGGCGAAGTTGACCTTGCCCGGGTTCGCGCGCGCGTAGCTCGACGATCTCCTTCAGCGAGGCCTGCGGCAGGTCCTTGCGGCCGACGAGCGTGTAGGAATAGGTCGCGATCAGACCGACCGGCGTGAAATCGGCGAGCGGGTCGTAGGGCAGCTCCTTGTACAGCCCCGGGTTCAGCGCGATGTTGCTCAAGCCACCGACCACGAGCGTGTAGCCGTCGGGCGCCGAGCGCGCCGCCGCCGTCGTGCCGACGACCGTGCCCGAGCCGACGCGGTTCTCGACGATGAACTGCTGGCCGAGCTGCGCCGAGAGTCGTTCGGCCGCGACCCGGGCGACGAAATCGAAGCCGCCGCCGGGCGGATTCGGCGCGATGATCTTGACCGGACGGCTGGGGTAGTCCTGCGCCGCGGCCGCCACGGCGAATGCGGCGAGCGCGAGCGCCGCAAGCGCCCGCCCCCGGGGTATGGATCGCATCATCGCTCCTCCGTTTGACCGCTTCGCCGGACTCTAGCCGACGCCCCGGGACGCCGCAACGCCGCCCGGTGCTATGATTCCCGGCCCATGATCGAGCTCTCCGTGAACGGCGAGACGAAGCGCTTCGATGGCGCGCTCGACGTCGCGCGCCTGCTCGAGCGGCTCGCGCTCGCGGGGAGAAAGGTGGCGGTCGAACGCAACGGCGAGATCGTCCCGCGCAGCCGCTACGCCGCAACGCCGCTCGCAAGCGGCGACCGCCTCGAGATCGTCGTCGCCGTCGGCGGAGGCTGAACACCGATGAACGCTCCCACGCAAGCGCTGGCCGATCCGCTGCTGGTCGCGGGCAAGGCCTATGCCTCGCGGCTCCTGATCGGCACCGGCAAGTACCAGGACTTCGACGAGACCCGCCGCGCGGTCGAGGCAAGCGGCGCCGAGATCGTCACGGTCGCGATCCGCCGCACCAACATCGGCCAGAACGCGAACGAGCCGAGCCTCCTCGATGCGGTGCCGCCGTCCAGGTATACCTACCTCCCCAACACCGCGGGCTGCTACTCCGCCGACGACGCCGTCCGGACGTTGCGGCTCGCGCGCGAGCTGCTCGACGGGCACGAGCTCGTCAAGCTCGAGGTGCTCGGCGATCCGCACACGCTCTTTCCGAACGTCATCGAGACGCTGAAGGCCGCGGAGACGCTCGTGAAGGAGGGCTTCAAGGTGATGGTGTACACGAGCGACGACCCGATCATCGCGAAGCGGTTGGAGGAGATCGGCTGCGTCGCGGTGATGCCGCTCGCCTCGCTGATCGGTTCCGGCATGGGCATCCTCAACCCCTGGAACCTGCGGCTCATCATCGACCAGGCGAAAGTGCCGGTGCTCGTCGACGCCGGCGTCGGCACCGCCTCCGACGCGGCGATCGCGATGGAGCTCGGCTGCGACGGCGTCCTCATGAACACCGCGATCGCCAAGGCGCAGGACCCGGTGCGCATGGCGCAGGCGATGCGGAAGGCGATCGAGGCCGGCCGCGAAGCCTTCCTCGCCGGCCGCATGCCGAGGAAGCTGTACTCGGCCACACCCAGCTCCCCGATCGAAGGCGTGATCGCCCCGAAGGGCTGACTGACCGACCCCCCTCACCGGTCGATCCGCAGCTACGTCCTGCGCCAGGGCCGCACCACGGCCGCGCAGGCGCGGGCGCGAGCGCGGCTCGCTCCCGTCTACGGCATCCCGTTCGCGCCGGAGCCGCTCGATCTCGAGCGCGTGTTCGGTCGCGCCGCGCCGAAGGTGCTCGAGATCGGGTTCGGCATGGGCGAGACGACGGCGGCGATCGCTGCCGCGCATCCGGAGACCGACTACCTCGCGATCGAGGTCCACTCACCCGGCGTCGGCAGCCTGCTCAACCGGATCGAGAGCCTCGGCCTCGGGAACGTGCGCATCATCCAGCACGACGCGGTGGAAGTCCTCGAGCGGATGATTCCGCCCGGCGCGCTCGACGGCATCCATCTTTTTTTCCCCGACCCGTGGCCGAAGAAGCGCCATCACAAGCGGCGACTCGTCCAGCCCGGGTTCGTGAAGCTCGCCGCCGGGCGCATGAAGCCGGGCGCGTACGTGCACGTCGCGACCGACTGGGAGGACTACGCGCTGCAGATCCTCGCCGTGCTGTCAGCCGAGCCCGCGCTCGAGAACAGCGCAGGCGGGTTTGCGCCGCGCCCCGGCTCGCGGCCGGAAACGAAATTCGAGCGTCGCGGCGTCGGGCTGGGTCACCGGGTCTGGGACGCCGTGTTCCGGAGGCGTTGAGCCCGTCGCGCCGCCTGGTCTATGCTAGCGGCATGATCGAGGTCTATGCTTGCGGCATGATCGAGGCGCGACCGGAATGAAGCTGCCATCCGTCAGCCTGCGCGCGACACTGTTCGCGATGATCGCGGCCGCCGTCGTCCCGCTGGCAGTCCTGCTGCCGCTCGCCGGGTGGTACGTGGCCGCCGGTCTGCCCAGGCCCGAGACGCTCGACCCGATCTACCGCGCGACTCAACTCGCCCTGGGTTTCGCGGCGCTCGTCGTCCTCAGCGCGGTGGCGCTCGCGTGGGTCGTCGCGCGGCGATTGAGCCGGCCCGTCACCGGCATCGTGGCGGCGATGCAGCGCGCCGCCTCCGGTGCGACCGATGCATCCGCGCCCGAGACCGGCCCGCGCGAGATCGCGCTCATCAGCGCCGAGTTCAACCGGATGATCGCGGCGCGCCGGAGGCTCGAATCGGATCGGCACGACGCGCTGGCGCGGGCCGAAGCGGACGAGCGGCGGTTGCGGGAGATCATCGAGACGATCGCCGAAGGCGTCCTGATCATGGGACCGGATGGGCGCTACGAGCTCGCCAACCGCGCGGAGGAAGTGCTGCTCGGCGTTCCCCGGGACAGAATCGTCGGGGTGCGGTTCGACGCGGTGTCGTGGCGCCGCGCCGCGGCCGACGGCACGATGTTCGACCTCGCGGATCATCCGTTCGAGCGGCTGCGCCGCGGCGAGCGGACGGTGCGGGACCAGGTGTTCCAGGTCGTCACGCCGCAGGGCCGGGCGCGGATGGTCTCGGTCAACGCCGCGGCGCTGCGCGATGCGGCCGGCGGCTTCGACGGCATCGTGATGACCGGCGTGGACATCACCGAGCGCAGGACGGCCGAGCAGCGTCTGCGCGACGTCATCGAGGCGATGACCGAAACGATCACGATCCTCGACGCGGACGGGCGCTTCGAAATCACCAACCGCGCCATGGAACGAGTGCTCGGCACGTCGCGCGAGCGCATCATCGGCCGCAGCTTCGACCGCGTGCCCTGGGTGCGTCTCGCCGACGACTCGCTGCTGCGCGACGAGGACTATCCGTTCGAGCGGCTGCGCCGCGGCGAGCCGGGCATCCGCGACCTCGAGCTCCAGGTCGTGCCGCCGGGGGGTGGCGCGCCGCGGCTGATCTCCTTCAACGCCGTACCGCTGCGCGATGCGGCCGGCAATTTCGATGGCGCCGTCATCACCGGTGTCGACATCACCGAGCGCAGGCGCGCCGAGCAGCGGCTCGTCGATCTCATCGAGACCCTCGGCGAAGGTCTCATGCTGATCGGGGCGGACGGGCGCTACCAGCTCGTCAACCGCGCGCAGGAGGAGCTGCTCGGCGTGACCCGGGACCGCATCATCGGCGTGCGGTTCGACGAGGTCCCGTGGGGACGCCTGTCCGCGGACGGCTCGCCGTTCCGGATCGAGAACCATCCGTTCGCGCGGCTCGCCCGCGGCGAGCCGGCCCTGCGCGACTACGAGATGCAGTTCGTGACGCCGCAGGGCCAGGCGCGCACGGTGCTCGCGAGCGCGATGCCGCTCTACGACGCGGCCGGCAAGCTCGACGGCGCCGTCCTGTCGGCGGTCGACATCACCGAGCGGAAGAGCGCCGAGCGGCGGCTCCGCGACATCATCGAGACGATGACCGAGGGGCTCTTCCTGATCGACAGGGATGGCCGCTACGAGGTCGTCAATCGCGCCGCCGAGGAAATTCTCGGCATGCCGCGGGAGCGCATCATCGATGTCCGTTTCGACCAGGCGCCCTGGGTGCGTCTCGAGGCGGATGGCTCGCCGTGTCGCCTCGAGGATCATTCGTTCGAGCAGCTGCGCCGCGGAAAACCCGCCGTGCGCCACCGCGAGATGCAGTTCGTCCCGCCGAACGGCCGGCCGCGGATGGTCTCAGTCAACGCGATGCCGCTGCGCGACGCCGCCGGCAACTTCGACGGCATCGTGGCGACCTGGGTCGACATCACCGAGCGGAAGAGCGCCGAGCGGCGCCTGCGCGACATCATCGAGACCATGGCCGAGGGTCTCGCGATCTTCGGGGCGGACGGCCGCTACGAGCTCTTCAACCGCGCCGCCGAGGAGCTGACCGGCGTGTCGCGGGAGCGGATCCTTGGCCTCGGCTACCACGACGTGCCCTGGACCCGGCTCACACCCGACGGTTCCCCGTTCCGCGTCGAAGATCACCCCTTCGCCCGGCTCGCTCGCGGCGAGCCCACCCTGCGCAACTACGAGTACCAGTGCGCGCTGCCGCCGGACGGGCGGCGCCGGACGATCCTGACCAACGCGGCAGCGCTGCGCGATGCGGCCGGCAACTTCGACGGCATCGTCTCCACGTGGTCGGATATCACCGAGCGCAAAGACGCCGAGCGACGCCTGCGCGACATCATCGAGACGATGGCCGAGGCGGTGATGATCATCGGCGCGGACGGGAACTACGAGCTCGTCAACCGCGAGGCGGAGCTGCTGCTGAACCGGCCGCGCGAGCGGATCGTCGGGTTTCGCCAGGGCGACATGCCCTGGGCGCGACTCGCGACCGACGGACGGCCGTTGCGGGTCGACGAGTTGCCCCTCGAGCGGCTGCGCCGCGGCGAGCCGGCGCTGCACGGCTACGAGCTCCAGCTGGTGCTGCCGGGGGGCGTGTCGCGCACGATGCTGCTCAACGCGGGGCCGCTGCGCGACGCGGCTGGCAAGTTCACCGGCGTCGTCCTCTCGGGCTTGGACATCACCGAGCGCAAGGCCGCCGAGCGCCGGCTCGCGGAGTACTCGGCCCGGCTCGGGACGCTGTCGCGACGCGTGCTCGCCGTGCAGGAGGACGAGCGGCGGGCGGTCGCGCGCGAGCTGCACGACGAGCTCGGCCAGGTGCTCACCGCCGTCAGGCTCAATCTGCAGACGCTGCGGCGCCGCGCCGCGCAGCCCCAGCTCGGCGCCGCGTTCGAGGACAGCCTCATGCTGCTGGAGAGCGCGATCGCCGAGGTACGCGCCTTGTCGACGCGGTTGCGCCCGACAATCCTCGACGACCTCGGGCTCGAGGCGGCACTGCGCTCGCATCTGCAGCGGAGCAGCGTGCGCGCCGAGCTGGAGCTGGATGCCGACATCCGCCTGCCGCAGCGGCGGCTCGACCCGGCCGTGGAGACGGCGTGCTTCCGGATCGTGCAGGAAGCGATGACCAATGCGACGCGCCACGCCGGGGCGAGTCGTCTCGCGGTCACGCTCCGGGTCGTGAACGGCGAGCTCGTGCTCTCGGTCCGCGATGACGGGCAGGGATTCGACCTGTCGGCCGCCGCCGCGCGCGCGGCGCGCGGCGAGAGCGCCGGCCTGTCGGGGATGGAGGAGCGGGCCCAGCTCGCCGGGGGCAGGCTCGAGATGGACACCGCCCTCGGTCAGGGAACCGAAGTGCGGGCGCTCTTCCCGCTGGCCGAGGAGTCCCGGTGAAGATCCGTATCCTGCTCGCCGACGATCACGCGCTCGTGCGCGCGGGCATGAAGTCCCTGATCGAGTCGGCCGACGGGTTCGAGGTCGTCGCCGAGGCGTCGAACGGCCGCGAAGCCGTACGGCTCGCCAAGGCGCTCAAGCCGGATGTCGCGCTCTTCGACATCGCGATGCCCGAGCTGAACGGGCTCGACGCGGCGCGCCGGATGAACGCCGAGTGTCCGGAAGTCCGCGTGCTGATCCTGTCGATGCACACCGATCCGGCGTACGTGCGCGAGGCGATGCAGGCCGGCACCGCCGGTTACGTGCTGAAGGAAGCGGGCGTCGAGGAGCTCGAGCTGGCGATCCGCGCCGCGCTGCGCGGCGAGCGCTACCTCGATCCGCGGGTCTCGAAACAGGTGATCGAAGGCTACGTGCGTGGTCTGGATGCGGCGGAACCGGGTCCGGCGCTCACGCCGCGCCAGCGTGAGATCCTGCAGCTCATCGCCGAGGGCCGCTCGACGCGCGAGATCGCGGAACGGCTGCACCTGTCGGTCAAGACCGTCGAAACGCATCGCGCCCAGATCATGGACCGCCTCGGCATCCGGGACGTCGCGGGCCTCACGCGCTACGCGATCCGCATCGGGCTCGTCAGCGACGGCCGATAAGCACTTTTCCACGGCCGCACCCCGGTTTCAGGGCCCGGTCGGGCCAATCTCAGGGGTTCCCCGATTCGGCGGCGCAGCGTAATTGCGTACGCTCTCGCGCCGTGAACTCGAGATGGGCCAAGTTTGTCGCCGATCCCGCGCGCCTCCTGGTGCCGGGAAACTGGCCGTCGGGGAGCGACCGGTTCGCGCTCGAGTTCACACCTTTTTTTTCCGGTAGCTGCACCCGATGAGCCTCACCGTACCCGCCGATCCGTTCGCCGCGCTCGTCCGCGAGTTCGACCTCCAGCACATGCATCTCAAGCAGATGCTCGCCCTTTCCGGGGAGGAGCACCGCGACCTCGTCGCCGGGAAGATCGCACGCCTCGACGCGATCTCGGCCGAGACGCTCGTCCAGCTGCACGCGCTCGAGCTCTACACGGCGCAACGCGCCCGCTATCTCGCCGCGCTGGGGTTCACAGCGGACGCCAGCGGCCTCGCGGCGTGCGCCGCGGCCGCCGGCAGACGCGGGGGCGAGCTGGTCACCGCCTGGAAGCGGGTGGCAGACGCGCTCGCCGATCTCCGCGATCTCAACGAGGAGAATGCCGCGCTGCTCCGCGCACGCCTGACGGAGCTGAACGGTCCCGACTCCCCTCTGGTCGAGCCGGTCCGGCTCGAACGCGGCTAACAGCGCCGGAGATAGGGTTTCTCCCGGGGCCGACTTAGGGGTTTTCCTGATGGGCCAGCTCCGCCACGCTCGCTACGCTTGGACTCCGGTGATTACACGCCCCTGGCAGCCGGGGACCATCCTCCGGCGCATCCGGATCCTCGTCGTGGAAGAGAACGAGCGGCTGCTGCACGCGCTGCTGCAGTTCCTCGCCACCGAGCCCGCGGTGCAGGTCGTCGGCTCGACCGGATCGCCTGACGACGCGGTGATCCAGGCCGCAACGCTGAAGCCCGAGCTCGTCCTGATCGACTGGAGCCTGCCCCAGCCTGCCGCGGAGCAGTCCTGCCGGCTCATGCGCCTGCGCCCAGCACCGCCGAAGATCGTGGCGCTGCTCGACGACGACGACGATTTGTATCGCGCCTCCGCTGCATCCGCCGGAGCCGACGCGGTGGTCGGCAAGGGGGGGCTGGGCGAGGAGCTCATCCCGCTCCTCGACGAACTGTTCCCCTTGCGTCAGGCGAGGTGCTGACGGGCACCCGGGGGCGCACGCGCCCTGCCGCTCTCAGGCCGGCTTTCGGGCGCCCAAAAGAGAAGCACGGTCGTAGCCCGCGACCTTCTTGTAGCCCTCCGACAACCCACGCAGCTCGTCGAGGCTGATCACATCCTCGATGCGATCGAACGGCCGGTCGCCGCTCCGCACCTTTACCTCGCGCAAGATCGCATCCGGCGGCATCGTGCGATTGGTCAGGACGACGCTCGACGTTGCCGGCAGCCGCGAGGCTTCGTACGCCTTCAACGCCTCGGTGGGGTCCCGACGCGCGGCGAGCTCGTCGGCCAGCGTCCGCGCGTCCAGGATCGCCTGGCCCGCGCCGTTCGAGCCGCGCGGCACCATCGGGTGCGCCGCGTCGCCGAGCAGCGTGAGGCGCCCGAAGCTCCACCGGTCGAGCGGGTCCTGGTCCACCATCGGGTACTCGTAGATCGCATCCGCCGAGCGGATCAACCCGGGCACGTCGCACCAATCGAAGTGCCAGTCGCGGTACGGACCGAGAAAATCGTCGATGCGGCCCGGTCGCGCCCAGTCGCGCTTCGGCAGATAGTGCGGCGTCTCGATCTCGGCCAGCCAGTTCACGAGCTGGCGGTCCTGCGCGTCGATGTGCTCCCGGATCGGGTAGATGACCATCTTGCCGGGGTCGAGCCAGCCGGCGCGCACCATCGTCGCGCCGGACAGCATCGGCGGCCAGCGCGTCACGCCGCGCCACATGTTGACGCCGGAATAGACCGGGCCGCCCTCACCCGGATGGAGCTGCTTGCGCAGCACCGAGTGCACGCCGTCACAGCCGATCACGACGCGGCCGCGCTGAAGCGCGAGCGCCTCGCCCGTCACGCCGTGCACGAAATGCGCCACGGCGTCATCCGCGCCGTTCTCGGCGCGCACGCACTTCCAGCCGAGGTGCAGCCGCTCGGCGCCGGCCCGTTCCCGGAACGCGGCGGCCAGCACGGCCTGCAGGTCGCCGCGGTGAATCGAGTACTGCGGCCACTCGTAGCCCGCGTATCGCCCCACCGGCTCGCGATAGATGAGCTGGCCGAAGCGGTTGAAGAACGCCGCCTCCTTGGTGAGGACCGCCACACGCGAGAGGGCTGCCTCGAGCCCCAGCTCGCCGAGTTCCTTGGACGCGTGCGGGAGAACGTTGATCCCGACCCCGAGCGGGTTGATCTCCGGCGCCGCCTCGTACACGCGGCAGGCGATGCCGCGGGCGTGGAGCATCAGCCCCAGGGTGAGACCGCCGATCCCGGCGCCGATAAGGAGAACGTCCATGGATACCGCGCCGCTAGCAGGACCGGTGTGCCTTACGCCGTGAGGCCCGGATCGGCCGCCGCGCGATAGTGCCGGTTCGCCTCGGGCTCCCGCCCGATGCGCTCGTAGACGCGAGCCGCGGCGACGTGCGCCGAGCGCGACGGCTGGAGCGACAGGCTCGCGTCGAGGTAGCTGGTCGCCTTGCCCCAGAGCCCGCGCTCGGCGCAGAGCCGCCCGAGCGTGGCGAGCAGCGCCGCGTCGCGCGGTTGGGTCTTCAGCCAGCGCTCGCACTGCTCGAGACGCTCGAGCGCGTCCGGCTCGTGCGCGCACTCGCCGTAGAGCGCGACGAGCTCGGACGACCACTCCGCCACGAGCGCCGCCCGGATCAGCACGTGCGCCTCGCGGCAGGTCCCGAGCGCCATGAAGAGGCGCGCCGCAGCGGCAGCAATCCGGGGCTGCACGCGGTCGGCAGCGGGTACCTTCTGCCAGAATGCCGCGAGGCTTTCGGCATCGAGCGCCTTCTTGCGCAGATTCTCGATCGTCGCGGTGATCCGCAGCTGCGCGGCCGGCTCCGGAGCGATCGCGCCGCGCTTCTCGAGGAGCCGCAAGAGACGCAGCACCTCGTCCCAGTTCTGCAGTCCCTGTTCGGCGCGGAGCAGCAGGCGCAGCGTCGCGACGTGGCGGGGGCCGGTCGCGTGCAGCTCCCGGAGGATCTCGCGCGCTTCCTCGAACCGGCGCTCGTCCAGGGCGAGCTCCGCCTCGGTAGCGAGGCGCGCGTTCCGGCTCGCGCCGGAGGCGCCCTCGGCGCGCCCGAGCCAGATCCTTCGCCGCTCGGGATCGCGGAGCTGGTGCGCCGAACGGGCGGCGAGGAGCGCCGCGAGCGCCGGCGACTCGTCGAGGTCATAAGCCTTCGCCGCGAACTTCTCCGAGCGGCCGAAGCGGCCCTCGAGGAACGCCTGCCAGGCGTCGCGCAATGCGTTCTGTCCGCGGGCGGCCCGGCTGCGCCGGCGGTAGGCCGCAACGTAGGACGGCAACCGCACCGTATGCGCGGTGAGCCGCAGCACCGCGTGCAGCACTGCGAACAGCGCAACCAGTCCGAGGAGCGCGAGCGTGAGCGAGATCTCGATGCGATACGGCGGATAGACGACGAGCGCGTAGCCTTCACCGTAACGCGCCGCAAGCGAGAGCGCGACCGCCAGCGCGAGGACGAAGAGTAGGGTGACGAGCCAGCGCACGGTGGGTTAGGCCCCCCGTCCTCTCTCGGGAGGGGCGGCCGGGTGGAGCGTGGGCGGGGTGGTCAAGCCGGAGACAACCACGCCACCGCCCGTGCGGGAGAGAAAGAAGGTCATTTGACCCCCCTCTCGCGCGGCAGTTTGAGGCTCCGGACCGCGTTCAGGCTGTCGGTGATCGTCGGCAGCTCGACGTTGACCGCCGCGGCGCCGAGCTGAGCGAGCGTCTGCGCCGCGGTCGCGACCGGCTTCGCCTTGCCGTCGAACCAGAGGCTGAGCCAGCTCTGCGCGGCTTTGATGTCGCCGCGGAACGCTGCTTCGTCGCGCTGCAGGAGCGCGAGGCGCGCGTGCAGCAGGCGCAGCTTCAGGTTCTCACGCAGGAAGAAACGGTTCTCGGGCGCGATCAGGGCCGGGTCCGAGGCGTCGAGGCGCTGCACCCGGACGAGCCCCTTCAACTCCACCCAGAGCCCGCGCCAGGCCTGCTGCCAGCCGCTCTCGCTCGCTTCCGCCGCCTTCGAGTCGGACGCGGGGCTTTGCGGGCGGCCCTCGACCAGGAGCGGAAGCTGGTCCACGGCAGCGATCACCTGATCGATCCGCACCGTCATCCCGGCGACGTCGAGACTCGGCGCGTTCCGCAGGCGCTCGATGTCGCGCGCGATCACCCGGCGGAGCGGCAGGAACTGGGGGCGGTCGGAGCGCGTGAGCCGCGCGTCGGCGGTCTGCAGCGCCGTCAGTGCGGCCTGGACGTTGCCGGCGAGCTGGAGCTGCTGGGCTGCGATCGCGAGCGTCTGCTCGACCTCCGCGAGCAGCCACTCGTCGCGCGAGCGCGATAGCTCCTGGTAGAGCGACTCGAGCGCGAGCTGCTGGCTCTGCGACTCGAGGAGCTTCGCCTCGAGCGCGCCGATCCGGGCCAGCGCGTCGCGCACGGCATCCTGCGCCTCCTTGGCGATGGTGCGGCTGTCGCGCGCCTCCGCCCCGGATTCGCGCAGCTGCTTCGCCACCCCTTCGCGCAGCTCGGCGAGCTCGGTGCGCGCCCCCCACCAGCCCCAGGCAAGCAGCACCACTGCCACCCCGAGGCCGGCGATCGCGACCGGCAGCCAGCGCTCGATACCGCCGCGGGCGCGCACGAGCAGGGGCGCTTCGGAGGGATCCATCTGACCGTTTCGATATGACGGTTACATTCTCGCCCAAAACGCCGTGAGGGCGGCGGCGATCCCGTCGTCGCCGGGCGCCGTCTCGACCACCTGCACGCAACCGAGCGCGCGGGCGGCCGCGACGATGCGCGCGTGCGGCGCGAAGACCGGGGTTCGCTTCAGCCACTCGCGCCCGGACTCGCCGACCATGTCGAAGAGGTTGCGCAGGCCTTCGCTCGAGCCGACCGTCACCGCGTCGATCGCGCCGCGTTCCCACGCGCGGAGAAGCGGGCCGACGTCGGCTCGCGGCCGTGCCCGCCGATAGCACTCGACATAGCCGACCGTCGCGCCGCGGCGGCGCAGCGTGTCGCCGAGGAGCTCGCGACCGCCGTTGCCGCGGAAGACGACGACGCGCTTCCCGCCGACGTCGGCGAGCGCCGGCATGGCGAGCAGCGCCTCGGTGTCGAATCGGCCCACAGGCGCGATCACCTCGGCGACGCCATGGCGCGCGAGCGCTTGCTCGCTCGCCTTGCCGACCGTTGCGGCCCGCAAACCCGCAGGCCACTCGCGTCGCGAGCGGATCACCTTCATCGCCTTGTCGACGGCGTTCGGGCTCACGAAGACGGCGAAATCGTAGTCGTCGAGCCGGTCGGCGGCGGCGGCGAGCGGGCCGATGTCCTCGAGATCGAGGATCTCGATCGCAGGGCAGACCACGGGCTCTCCGCCTGCGGCTCGGACGAGCTCGGCGAGGCGCTCGTTCTGTCCGGCCGGCCGCGTGAGGACGATCCGGCGCCCGCTCAGGTCCCCCGCGCTCATCTCAGCCGAGCGCCGCGAGGATCTCGGCGGCACCGCGGCGGCGAAGCTCCGCGGCGAGCGCTTCGCCCGCCCGTTCGGGCGTGCGCGCGTCGCCGCGCACCTCGCCGCGCACGACGCGCGCGCCGTCCGGGCTCGCTACGACGCCCCGCAGACGCAACATGCCGTCCGCCATCTCGCCGTACGCACCGAGCGGCACCTGGCAGTTGCCGCCGAGCGCGCGGCTCACGGCCCGCTCGGCACGCACGCACGCGGCGGTCGCGGAATCGTCGAGCGGTGCAAGCAGCGCCACGAGGTCGGTGCGGCCGGCGCGGCACTCGATCGCGAGCGCGCCCTGCCCGGGTGCGGGCAGGCTCACCTCGGGGTCGAGGATCGCGCGTACCCGGGCCGTGAGCCCGAGGCGCGTCAGCCCGGCCACGGCGAGCACGACGGCGCCGTAGTCGCCGCGGTCGAGCTTCGCGAGCCGCGTGTCGACGTTGCCCCGCAGCGGGCGGACGTCGAGTCCCGGATAGCGGCTCCGGAGCTGCGCCTCGCGGCGCAGGCTCGAAGTTCCGACGACGGCGCCGCGCGGCAGCGCTTCGAGGCTCGAATGCGCATTCGACACGAACGCATCGCGCGGATCTTCGCGCGCGAGGATCGCGGAAAGCTCGAAACCTGCGGGCATCGCGACCGGCACGTCTTTCGCCGAGTGGACGGCGATGTCGGCGCGGCCGTCCTCGAGCGCAGTTTCCAGCTCCTTCACGAACAGCCCCTTGCCGCCGATCTTCGCGAGCGACCGGTCCAGGATCTCATCGCCGCGCGTGCTGAGCGGCAGGATCTCGACGCGCACGCCCGGATGGAGGCTCGCGAGACGGTCGCGGACGTGCTCGGTCTGCCATAAGGCGAGCCGCGACTTGCGCGAGGCAATGACGATGCGGTCGGGAAGCGGCACGGTGACGCGCGCGCGGTAGGTGCGAGGATTCTAAGGCTTCAACGCACGGAACGCAGAGAGCGACTTGCATCCCTCCGCGTTCGCTCACGCCCTGCGTGGGCGCCCTCAGCTCGACCCTCGCGGCCGGATGACGGTGCCGCTAGCGAGTGAGACGCGGGCCAGCGCGTGGGCGCGCTCGCGCGCATCTTCGGGCAGCTTGTCGACCTCGAGCCAGGTCTCCCAGACCTCGCCGGGCGCGAGCGCCTTGGGGAGCCGGCGCTGGCGACGGTCGACCTCGGTGCGCGGCGACGACTCGAACCACACCCGCGTCACCAGCAGGTTCTCGTCGGAGAGGTTCCTCACGGTGATGAACCAGCAGTCGCGCACGTCCTTGGCCGACGCCTCCCACGCGGCGCGGCGGATCGCGGCAGCGATCTTGCGGCGATCGGCGGCAAAGAGCTTCACGCCCGACCACAGCTCGCGGAGCATCCGCGTCGACAGCATCAGCCGCTGCCTAGCCCTTTCACCACCGACCACTGGCGGCGGCTCACCGGGAGCTTGTCCGCGGCGCCGTCGAGCACCACCGCCCAGCCGGCGCCCTCGCCGTCGCCGTCGACGACCCGTTCGAAGCCGCGCACGCGCCCGCGCGCGACCAGGCACGAGCGGTGCACCCGCACGAAAGTGGCGCCGAACTCCTGCTCGAGGCTCGCGAGCGACTCCTCGAGCAGGAACTCGCGCTCGGCCGTGCGCACCGTCACGTATTTCAACTCGGCCTTCAGGTACACGATGTCGGCGACCGGCACGAGATGGATCCGCCCGCGCTCGCTCACCGACAGGAAGCGCCGCGGGCCCTGACCGGCGGCGGCGGCCGCGCGCTCGAGCGGCTCGCGCCGGACCGCGCCGTCCGCGCGCGCCCTCCCGAGCGCCGCGGACAGGCGCGCCGCGCGCACCGGCTTCAGCAGGTAGTCGATCGCGTTCACCTCGAACGCCTCGATTGCGTACTGGTCGTGCGCGGTGACGAACACGACCGCCGGCGGCCGCTCGAGGTTCGCGAGGTGCCGCGCGAACTCGATGCCGTTCATCTGCGGCATGTTGATGTCGACGAACGCGACATCCACGGTGAGCGTGGGCACGAGCATGAGCCCCTCATGCCCGTTCGCCGCCTCGCCGACGACAACGTTGGGCAGCGCATCGCCGAGGTCGCCGAGCACCTCCTTCATCCGCTCGCGCGCGGGCTGCTCGTCGTCGACGAGGAAGATGCGAAGCGGAGCCGTTGCGCTCACCGGCTGACGCCTTGCAGAGAGGCGGTCATGCGCTCTTCCCGGGCCGTCGCCCGCTCGCCGGGCAGCGTGCCGGGCGAGGCCTTGCGGTAGGGCATCGCGATCGCGATCTCGAAGTTCACGCCCAGTACCCCGGTCTCGAGTTTCGCCTCGACGTCGAAATGGAGCGCGAGCCGCTCGCGAATGTTCGCGAGCGCCATGCGGTTCCCCTGCCGGTGCTGGTGCTCGGGGTGATAGGGGTTGGTGAGCTTCACGTGCACCCGGTCGCGCTCGCGCCGGATCGAGATCTCGATGATCCCAGGGCCGGCGCCGGGCTCGATGCCGTGGTAGACGGCGTTCTCGACGAGCGGCTGCAGGAGTAGCGGCGGTACCAGCGCGTCGCGCGGCGCCTCCCCGGTCTGCCACTGCACGACGAGCCGCGGTCCCAGCCGCAGCTGCTCGAGGTTCAGGTACTGGCGCGTCAGGTCGAGCTCCTGCGCGAGCGTGGTCAGGTTCTTCGCATCCGCCATCACCACGCGATAGAGCTCCGCGAGGTCCTCGAGGGCGGTTTCCGCCCGTTTCGGGTCCTTGCGGATGAGCGAGAGCACCGCGTTCAGCGTGTTGTACAGAAAATGCGGCCGGATGCGCGCCTGGAGCGCCTGCAGCCGGGCCTCCGCAAGCGCCGGCGAGAACGCGCGGTTCCGCAGGTGGAAGTAGCCGGCGAGGAACGCGGTGATGAGGAGGGCGAAACCCCCCGCGCGGATGATGCCGAGCGGCTCGCTGTCGACGCTCGCGCGCACCCACTGCACGCCGGCGGTGAGCCACATCGCGCCAACGGCGATCGCGGTGACCGCGATCCAGTACGGCAGCTTCGCGAGCCACGGGCTTCCCGCCGACAGCAGGACGAGGCCCGCGATCAGTACCGGCCCGACGACCAGCGTGAGCTCGAGGAACTCGTCGACGAGCTGCGCGAACGCCTGCGCCTTGATCGCTGCCGCGAGCAACGCGGCGACGATCACGACGACCAGGATGCGCGCGATGACGCCGAGATTGCGGAAGTCCGGCAGCGCGTCGGGGACCTCGCTCGGCGTCGGGGAACCGTTCATCGCGGGCGACCGTAGGCAGTCACGCTCGAGCGGGCGCCGCGGGCCGGTCGCTTGCGGCACCAGGATCGCATAGAATTCGGAGTAGAAAGAGGCACGTAATGCGTTGTCTCGCCGGGCATTCTCCGGGTTGCCCGAAGGTTTTCAAGCCGCCATGCCGCCCGCCGAGGAAAACGGTCACACCCCCTGGTCCGGCCGCTTCGCCGAAGCGGTCGACGCCCGCGTTGAGCGGTATACCGCGTCGGTGTCATTCGATCGACGCCTCGCGGAGTTCGACATCCAGGGCTCGCTCGCGCACGCCAGGATGCTCGCCGCGTGCGGCATCATCGGGGCGCAGGATCTCGCCGACATCGAACGCGGCCTCGCTCTCGTCCGCGACGAGATCCAGGCGGGCGCGTTCGAATGGTCGCTCGCGGCGGAGGACGTGCACCTCAACATCGAGCGGCGGCTCACCGCGCTCGTCGGCGACGCCGGGAAGCGGCTGCACACCGCGCGCTCGCGCAACGACCAGGTCGCGACCGACATCCGGCTGTGGCTGCGCGCGGCGATCGACGACATCCTGGCGGCGCTCAAGGACCTGAGCAGCGCGCTCGTCGAGCTCGCGGGGAAACATGCCGCCACGCCGATGCCGGGCTTCACGCATCTCCAGGTCGCGCAACCGGTGACCTTCGGCCACCACCTGCTCGCGTACTACGAGATGCTGAAGCGCGACCGCGAGCGGCTTGCCGACTCCCGGAAGCGCGTGAATCTGCTCCCGCTCGGCGCAGCCGCACTCGCCGGCACCACCTACCCGATCGACCGCGAGCGCGTCGCGCGCGAGCTCGGCTTCGAGGGCCTCTGCGCGAACTCGATCGACGCGGTGTCCGACCGCGACTTTGCGATCGAATTCGCCGCGTGCGCCGCGCTCGTCATGGTGCATCTCTCGCGCTTCTGCGAGGAGCTCGTGCTGTGGATGAACCCGCGGTTCGGCTTCGTCCGCCTCCCCGACGCCTTCTGCACCGGGTCTTCGATCATGCCGCAGAAGAAAAATCCCGACGTCCCGGAGCTCGCGCGCGGCAAGACCGGCCGCGTCGTGGGACATCTCGTCGCCCTCCTCACGCTGATGAAAGGCCAGCCGCTCGCCTACAACAAGGACAACCAGGAGGACAAGGAGCCGCTGTTCGACACCGCCGACACGTTGATCGACACGCTCGCGATCTTCGCTGCGCTGGTGCCGGGCATCGAGGTGGACGAGGCTGCGATGCGCGCGGCCGCGCGCGAAGGCTTCGCCACGGCGACCGATCTCGCCGACTACCTCGTGAAGCACGGCATGCCCTTCCGGGATGCGCACGAGGCCGTCGCGCGCGCGGTGCGCGAGGCGGAGAGCGCGGGGCTGGACCTCGCGGACCTCCCGCTGCCGCTGCTGCGACGGTTCGCCCCGCTCGCCGGTGAAGACGTCCACGCGGTCCTCGGGCTCGAAGGGTCGCTCGCCGCCCGCAACCACCCCGGCGGAACGGCACCGGAACAGGTTCACGCGGCCGTCCGGCGGGCGCGTGCGGAACTTTCACGGTAGCCGGGGGACGCCCGCTTGAACTCCGGCGCCGGCAGCGGTAAGTAGGAGCTTCCCGACCCGCGGGGGCGACCCCCCCTCCCCCCGATCCTTCCGACTCGAGGCAATGTCCGCTGCCGCCGCCCAGTTCGAACCGCCGCTCCTCGACGCTCCGCCGCCCGAACGGATCGGCAAGTACCAGGTGATCCGCAAGCTCGGCGACGGCGCGACGAGCGAGGTCTACCTCTGCCACGACGAGTTCGCCGGGCGCGACGTCGCGGTCAAGATCGTCTACCAGGACCGGCTCAACGACCCGCAGGGCGGGAAGGTCTTCAGAAAGCTGTTCGTCACCGAGGCGTCGCTCGCCGGCAAGCTCGCCCACCCGCACATCGCGCAGATCTACGACGCGGTGGTGGGCGACAAGATGTCCTACATCGTGATGGAGTACGTCGCCGGCGGCACCCTGGAGCCGTTCTGCGCGCCCGAGAACCTGCTGCCGCTCGACAAGATCATCGAGATCGGGTTCAAGGCGACGCGCGCGCTCGACTTCGCGCACAAGCTCGGCGTCACCCACCGCGACATCAAGCCGGCGAACATCCTGCTAGTCGGAGCCGGCGGGACCGACATCAAGATAAGCGACTTCGGCTCGGCGATCATGAGCTCGGGCGACACGACCCAGGTGACCGGTATCGGCTCGCCGGCCTACATGTCGCCGCAGCAGATCAAGGAGCAGTCGCTCGATCACCGCACCGACGTGTACTCGCTCGGGGTGGTGATGTACCAGCTGCTGACCGGCGTGCTGCCGTTCAGCGCCACGAACAACTTCAGCATGATGTACCAGATCACGACGGTCGAGCCGCCGCCGCCGTCGGCGCACCGCAGGGAGATCCCGCCAGCGCTCGACGCCATCGTGAAGCGGGCGATGGAAAAGGACGTCGAGCGGCGCTTCCAGAGCTGGGACGAGATGTCGTTCGAGCTGGCCGAGATCTTCCGCTCGGAGGAGATTCGCCGGCGCTCCGACGAGGTGGCGGACAGCGAGAAGTTCAACACGCTCCGCGCGATGGAGTTTTTCGCCGAGTTCACCGACGCCGCGCTGTGGGAGGTGCTGCGCATCAGCTCCTGGCAGGACGCCGGGCCCGGGACGGCGCTGATCGCGGAAGGCGACACGGGCGACTTCTTCTGCATCCTCGCCTCCGGCGAGGTGAAAGTGACCAAGCGTCAGAAGCTGCTCAACATACTGAACGCCGGCGAGTGCTTCGGCGAGATGTCCTACCTTTCGCGCCAGACGAACGAGCGGAGCGCCGACGTGATCGCCCTCTCGGCCTCGCGCGTCATCACGATCCGCGTGGAGGACCTCGCGCACGCGTCGGATGCCTGCCGGCACCGCTTCGACCGCGCGTTCATGTCGATCATGGTCGAGCGCCTTACGCTCGCGAACAACCGCCTCACGGCGGTGTAGTCTTCCGGCGCCGGACCGGCGCCATGTTGTCCGACTCCCTCCGCACTGCCCTCGAGAACGCTGTCGTCCGCGCGTCCGGCGCGCCGTTCGCCATCAGCCGTGCCACCGCGGCCGCCGGCGGGTGCATCCACTCGAGCTGGGTGCTCGAGTCGGGCGCGACCCGCTACTTCGCGAAAACGAACGATGCGCGGCTCGCCGCGACCTTCGCCGCCGAAGCGGATGGCCTCGTGGCGCTCGCCGGCGGGGGCATGCGCGTGCCGCAGCCGGTCGCGCAAGGCGAGGCGGACGGAAAAGCGTTCCTCGTCCTCGAGCATCTCCCGCTCGGCCCCGGGACCGACGCCGGCTTCCATCAGCTCGGGCGCCGGCTCGCGCGGCTGCACGAGCACCGCGGCGGCGAGTTCGGCTGGCATCGCGACAACTTCATCGGCCTCACCCCGCAGCCGAACGCGCGCCACGCCTCGTGGTGCGAGTTCTGGCGCCGCGCGCGGCTCGCACCGCAGCTCGAGCTCGCGGCGCGGAACGGCCACCGCGGGGAGGTTCAAGCGCTCGGCGAGCGGGTGATCGAAGCGGCGCCCCGCCTCCTCGAAGGGCACACGCCGGCGCCCTCATTGCTGCACGGCGACCTCTGGAGCGGCAACGCGGGATTCCTCGGCCACGGTGCGCCGGTCGTGTTCGACCCGGCGGTGTATTACGGCGACGCGGAAGCCGACCTCGCGATGACCGAGCTCTTCGGCGGCTTCCCGCCGAGCTTCTACGAGGGTTACCGGGAGGTGCGGCCGATCGGCGAGGGTTATCGGCTGCGCCGCGTGCTCTACAACCTCTATCACGTCCTCAACCACCTCAACCTCTTCGGCGCGGGGTACCTGACCCAGGCCGAGCGGATGATGGAGCGGCTGCTGTCGGAAGCGCGCTAGCTCGATCAAAGCCAGTCGTAGGTCCGGATGCCGTCGGCGAACTGCTTTGCGGCCGGCGTGCGGCTGCGGCCGCGGACATCGACGAGCAGCACCGTGCGCTCGACCGCCGGATCGACGAGCGGGCGCGCGCGCACGCCGTCGAGCGTCACCGAGTACTCGGGCATGAACGCGACGCCGAGCCGGGCCTTCACCATCGCCTCGACCCAGTCCTCGCGCTCGCTGCGGAAGGTCGCGTACAGCTCGATCTCGCGGTCGGCGCACACCTTCATCACCATCTCGCGCAGCTCGCACGAGAGGCGGTCGACGTAGGGCTGGCCGGAAACGTCCGCGAGCTTCACCGCTTTCAGCGACTCGAACCGGTGGCCAGGCGGGAAGACGACCACATAACCCTCGCGATAGAGCGGCTCCGCGCGGAAGGTGTCGCTCAGGCCGCCAGGCGCGTTGACGATCGCGAAGTCGAGCTCGCCGCGCTCGAGCTCGCCGAGGAGCGTCTCGAGCGCCGCCTCGCGGACGGCGAGCTCGACCCCCGGGTTCTTCTGCCGGTAGTGCTCGAAGAAGCCTGCAAGCCGGACCGGGCCGATGGTCGGGATGACGCCGATCCGCAGCGGGGTCGAGCGCAGCAGGTGGAAGTTCCGCGCGACGCGGAGCGCGGCGTCGCGTTCGCCAAGCACCTGCTCGAGGTGCGGCTTGACCATCCGGCCGAGCTCCGAGACCACGAGCCGCTTGCCCTCGCGGTGGAGGAGTTGCCCGCCCGCCTCCTCCTCGAGCTTCTTGATCGCCGCGGTCAGCGCGGGCTGCGAGACGTCGCACGCCTCGGCGGCGCGCGAGAAGCTCCCGTGCTCGCAGATCGCGAGGAAGTAGCGGATCTGTTGCAGTTCCATGGCGCGGCGAAGTCTACGCCGGTCCGCGCGGCCGGACTGCAAGGCCCAGTTATGGATCGATAAGCGCCGGCCGCTTCCGCGACGCGCGCCCGGCGCCTACGCTTTGTCCCGCGTTACCTCAACCGATGGAGGACAGCATGCAGGTCTATATGGTCGAGCGCTCCCTGAAGGGCATCGCGATGGGCGATCTTGCGGACGCGCAGAAGCGTGCGATCGAGACGGCCGAGAAACTCTCCCGCGACGGGCAGCCGGTACGCTACATCCGCTCCACCTTCGTGCCCGAGGACGGCTGCTGCATGTGCCTCTTTGCCGCCGATGATCCGGCGACGGTGAAGACGTTGAACGAGCAGGCGAAGATCCCCTTCGATCGCATCGTGCCGGCGCTCGACCTGACGCCGCAGCGCTGAGTACCGCTCGACCCGGTTCCCGGAGTCTGGCAATGTTCGCCCCTTCGACCGCGGTCCGAGAGGCGACGATGACGGACAACGACTGGGAGTCGCAGATGAAGGCCGCGCTGGTCCGGTTCGCCGGGCCGGGCGTGAGCCCGATCGAGACGCTGCGGGCGCAGTCCGGCCTCGACTTCCTGCGGGGGATCCTCGAGGGACGCGTACCGCGCCCGCCGATCACCGACACGCTCAACTTTTACCTGCTCGAGGTGGAGCGCGGCCGGGCAGTGTTCCAAGGGACGCCCAAGCCCGCTTACTTCAACCCGCTCGGATCGATCCACGGCGGCTGGACGGCGACCTTGCTCGACTCGTGCATGGCCTGCGCCGTGCACGCGACGCTCGCCGCCGGCCAGGGTTACACGACGGTCGAGTTCAAGCTGAATATCGTCCGTCCCGTCATGCCCGATTCCGGCCCGTTGCGGGCCGAGGGCAAGGTGATCAACGCCGGGCGGACGATCGCGACTTCGGAAGGCCGGCTGGTCGATGCGAGCGGGAAGCTCTACGCGCACGGCACGGAGACGTGCCTGATCTTCCAATTGTGACCGTGCGCATGCAAGATGTTCTTGATTCAACAAGGATAGGTGAGAATCTCCGTTCACGCTGTCCTAGTCCACGGTCGGTACAACTCGCTGTCCTTTTGAAGCTGCGACACGTGGTCGGCGCGGCGGTCCTCGAGCGAAGACTCGGCACAAGCGGAGCTTCGCGAAGCAGCAGAACGCAAGTGGCTCGTAGTCTGAGTTCAAGCGCGTCATTGCGCACGCCACTCGAGACCCCGAGAGTTTCGCCAAGTCGCCTGAGGCGGCCGCGAAGGTGTTCCGCGAACACATCGCCCAGCTTCGGAGAGCGGGGACCACGAGCAGGCGGATACGCTTGAACTCGTGACCACCGACGAAGCCGAGAGGATCGAAGCGAAGGCGGGCCTGGCCTACCCGCTGCGAAGCGTTTCATGGCTGCCGTACAAGGCAAGCCCACGCTTCGGGGACTACCTGAACGAGTGGAACGGCGACGCGGCGAAGGAGACGCAGCACACCACCACTGGCAGCCGGATCTGAACCGATCCGCTAAGCGGGGCAGCCGCGGAACACCGCTTGCAGGTCTCTTGCTCGGGGAGTTGATGAGAACAACCTGAGATGCCTGCAGGAGGTTGTCTATGGCTGTGAAAGCACGACTGCAAGGAAAGGCCGGCAATTACCGCTTCCGAGGCGCAGTCTGGGAACTGGGCTCCTTCGCCTATCGCGCCTACGTCCACCTAATCCCGGTGAGGTTCCGTCCGGATCTCTCCCGATCGGTCCTCTCGGCCGACGGCATGACGATGCAAGAAGTACTCGGTGCGGCAAAGGCGCGCGTAAAATCTACAGTCGGCACGCCTGTGGAAACGTTCCAACTCTCGTTCCCCGGCAAGGGGAGCATTCAGAGCTGGTACAGCCCGCTCCGTCGACGCTCTCTTCCTCCGACGGACTAGAAGAAGTCCGGAGGTCACCTCGCGCGCTGCGCGTTCTCGCTGGCCGGGTTCTGCATGACCGCGGCGTAATCGTGGCGTCGAGGGGCTGTAACGTTTCCCGCGTACGATCATCCGTGCGAGCTTGCTAGTCTCTTCCCCCTCCCTGGGTAAGCTCGTGACGGCGCGGCTCCCTCAGCGGGGCCGCTTTTTTGTGTGGGCCTGGCGATTAACCTCCATGGTGACTCCGCGCGCCCCGCGGCTTCCAATCGCGCTTGGCTCAGTCGCGTCTGCGACGCTGCAAGCTGCGCCTCCTCGGTCTAGGGCCTCTCTCGCCTTCTGATCCGCCCAGAGCATCGTTCGCACGGAGCTTCACTGTGAGCGCACTCCCAAGCTGCGACGAAGCTCGATCCGTGGGCCTCAATCCACTTGATGAACTCCCCCTCCTCCCGCTCTTTCCGAGCCTGCTCGAGAGATAGAATCTTTCCAGCTGAACTCATGCGGCACCTCATGGGTTTGGTTTAGGTCTGGCCACCGTGCGCCCAACACGGTGGTCGGACCACCCCCCGGCGGGCTGCCGAAGGTGCCGGGAAGGTTACCTGCGGGGCGCCTTATGAGGAACGATAGGCACCGCTGGTGGTGTGCAGTAGTTCTCGACGCTGCCGATCTTGTGATTGACGCATTGGTAATCGTTTAGGCAACGACAAGCAGGCACGCAATGACACTTCAAGGCATCGGGGTGATGCAGCCGGCCGGCCGGGGCCATTCCAGCTACGACTCAACTTCGGTCGGTACGCCTACTGCGATCGAATTGCGCTGGGAGTTCTGATCCAAAGGCATCATCGGTGCCTCGTCTTCTCACGAGAAAGGGGCACCAATGATGATCGAGCGAGCCTTTCGCTAGACTGCCGCGCCTTCGCGCGCAGATAGAATGCCACGCTGTGGCAGCCCTCGGTACTTACTGGCGGATGGTCGCAGCGCGCGCCGTTCCACGGACACTGTCCGCGATCGGATTGCTCGTGCCTGATCTTCCCGATCCAGAAATGCAAAGCCCGCACGGAACCGTGCGGGCATCGAGTGCGAGCGGTCCTACGCGGTCTGCTTCGCCGCGAGCAGCTTCTGCAGCTCGCCGGACTGGTACATCTCGCGCAGGATATCCGACCCGCCGACGAACTCGCCGTCGACGTAGAGCTGCGGGATCGTCGGCCAGTTCGCGTACTCCTTGATGCCTTGGCGAATCTCGGGTTCCTCGAGCACGTTCACGCTGAAGAAGTCCTTCACGCCACAGGCGTACAGGATCTGCACCACCGTGGCGGAAAAGCCGCACTGCGGGAACTGCGGCGTGCCCTTCATGTAGAGCGCCACCGGGTGGCTGGTGACCTGCTGCTTGATCGTGGTTTGGACGTCCATCTCGAATCCCTTCCGGATAATCTTGACTGATTTGCTCAGGATCTTAGCCCGCGCGCACAGACGGGTCAACGCCGTCCTCTTCGCCCTCTCAGGCATAACCCACGCTGCGGTGGTCGATGGCGACCGATTTCACTAGTGCGTAAACGGCCCGGCCGGGAGCGAGTCCCAGGTCGTCGGCCGAGCGTCGGGTGAGCCGTGCAAGCAGGGAAACCCGTCCGACTTCGATCCGCACGTCCACTTCGGGACCGCCGTACGCCCCGATCTCGGCGATCCTGCCGGCGAGGACGTTCCGGACGCTCGTAGCCGAGGGCCGCTCGAGGCAGAGCGCCACGTCCCGGGCGCGGATGCGGACCCGCACCCGTTCGCCCCGGAGCGCGTCGACGCCGGTACACTGCAGCTCCCCGCCGTCGAAGGCGAGCGTCGCGATCCCGTACTCGAGGTCCTGCGCGGTGACCACCGCCTCGAGCACCGCGCCCCCCTCGAACCGTCCGGTCATCGGCTTGAGGTCGAGCCGCGCCATGATCTCGAGAACCGAACCGCAAGCTACCGAGCGCCCGTCGGACATGAGGACCATCCGCTCGGCGAGCCGCACGATCTCCTCGATTTCGTGCGTCACGTACACGATCGGGATCCGCATCTCGTCGCGCAGGCGCTCGATGTAGAAGAGGATCTCGCTCTTGCGGCCGCGGTCGAGCGACGCCAGGGGTTCATCGAGCAGGAGGATCCTCGGGCTGGCGAGCAGCGCGCGCCCGATGGCGACGCGCTGCTTCTCGCCGCCCGACAGCGCCGCCGGACGGCGCTCGAGGAGCGGCGCGACGTCGAGCAGGCTGACGACCTGGTCGAGCAATGCATAGCGGTCCGCCGGCGGTGTGAAGAAGCGGCCGTACACGAGGTTCTGCCGCACCGTGAGATGCGGGAAGAGCCGGCCCTCCTGGAAGACGTACCCGACGCGCCGATGCCGGGTCGCCACGCACACGCGGCGCGCGGTATCGAGCAGCACCGCGCCGTTCACGGCGACGCGTCCCTCGTCGGGCCGGAGCAGCCCAGCGATGACGTTGACGACCGTGGTCTTGCCTGCTCCAGATCTGCCGAACAGTGCCGTCACCGCGGCATCGGACGCGAACGACGCGTCGAGGCGAAAGCGGCCCTGGCGGTGCCGGATCTCGACTTCAAGCATCGCGTCCCGCCACGCGCGCGGTCGCGCGCCGCACCAGCAGCTCCGAGGCGAGCAGCGCGCCGATCGACAGCACCACGGCGATGATCGAAAGTCGCAGCGCCTGGGCGTCGCCGCCGGGGACCTGTGTGTATGTGTAGATGGCGATCGGCAGGGTCCGCGTCTCGCCGGGGATGTTCGACACGAACGTAATCGTGGCTCCGAACTCACCGAGGCTCCGGGCGAACGAGAGCAGGACGCCGGTGATGATCCCGGGCAGCATGAGCGGCAACGTCACGCTCGCGAACACCCAGGCCGGATTCGCGCCGAGCGTCACCGCGGCCGACTCGATGCGCGTATCGATCGCCTCGATCGAGAGACGCATGGCACGAACCATCAGCGGAAACCCCATCACCGCCGCCGCGACTGCGGCGCCCGTCCAGCGGAACGCGAACACGAGGCCGAACGTGCTCTCGAGCCACGCGCCGACCGGCCCCTTGCGTCCGAGCAGGAGCAGCAGGAAATAACCGACGACCACCGGCGGCAGCACGAGCGGGAGATGCACGACCGCGTCGAACAGGCTCTTGCCCGGGAACCGGGTGCGCGCGAGCACCATCGCGACGAGCACCGCGAGCGGCAGGCTCGCCGCGACACCCCAGAGGGAGACCCGGAGGCTCAGCCGGATCGCCTCCCATTCGTCCGGCGTCAGCGTGGCCATCGCCTCACTTTGGCACGGTGAAACCGTACTTCTCGAATACCGGCGCCGTCTCGGGCGAACCGAGGAACTGAAGGAAGTCGCTCGCCGCGGCGCTCCTCGCTGCCGCGGTAATCGCGGCGGGATAGACGATCGGCGGATGTGCGTCGGCGGGAAACACCCCAACGATCCGTACTCTCGGCTCCACCGCAGCGTCGGTCGCGTAGACGACCCCGAGGGGGCACTCGCCGCGCGCCACGAAAGCAAGCGCCACGCGCACGTTCTCGGCGCGCGCCACCCGCGACGCGACTGCGGTCCACGCGCCGAGCGCCTCGAGCGCCGCCTTGCCGTATTTTCCGGCCGGCACCGCGTCGGGGTCGGCCATCGCGAGGCGCCCGTCGCCGAGCGCCTGCGCGAGCGGCATGTTCCGGTCGACCGCGAAGCTCGCCTGGCTGCCGCTCGGCGCGATCAGCACCAGTCTGTTTCCGAGCAGGTTGACGCGCGTCGCCGGCCGGATCAGCTGCCGCTGCTGCAAGTAGTCCATCCAGTCGAGATCCGCCGAGATGAACAGGTCGGCGGGCGCAGCCGCCTCGATCTGCCGCGCGAGCGCAGAGCTTGCGCCGTAGGACACCGCCACCTTGCTCCCGCTCTTTTTCTCGTACCTCCCGACCGCCTCGTCGAGCGCGTTCTTGAGGCTCGCGGCCGCGAAGACCGTGATCGAAGGACCTCCTTGAGCCAACGCCGCGGGCGCCGTGAGACAGGCCGCCAAGACAACGGCCGCGATCGAGGCAAGACGGGCAGGCATGGGCTGGGTGTCCGAGCGTTATATCTCCCCGACTATATCGCAGCCGCAGCCCGGACCGAAATAGGCATCCCGCTGCCGATTCGATCGCCCGCGGCGCTACAATCCGCCCGGCATGAAACCTGCGAACGTCACCCTGGGCCTGCGCCTGCGCGTCGTGCTCGAGCGCGACATCGCGATCGGGCCGGGCAAGGCCGACCTCCTCGAAGGCATCGCCGCGACCGGCTCGATCGCCGCCGCCGCCGCCCGCCTGGGGATGAGCTACAAGCGGGCGTGGCTGCTGGTCGACACGATGAACCGCTGCTTCCGGACGCCGCTTGTCGCGGCCGCCAAGGGCGGACAGTCGGGCGGCGGAGCGGGGCTCACCGCGCTCGGCGCGGAGGTCCTTACCCGCTACCGGGCGATGGAGCAGCGCGCGTCGAAGGCTGCAGCGCGCGATCTCGCGGCGCTCAAGGGGTTGCTTCGCCCGCGTCGCTGAGCGCGCTGCTCAGCGCACCGTGAGCCGGGTGCGCAGCACGAGCTTGTCGAAGTCGGTGAGGCGCGCGTAGATCGTGATCGACCAGTCGCCGGCCAACGCGAGCTCGGCGCCCTCGAGTCGGTACTCGCCCGGCCCCGAACGCCGCGCCTGACGGAGGATCGGTTCCACGCCGGCCGCCGGGTTCTCGAACTCAACGACGATTCGGCCGGGTCGAGGGCCGTGCCGCCGGCGGTGCGGAACGAGACCGTGACCGCCTACCGCGCGCGGCTCAGCGGCGGCGGCGTGGCCCGTCAGCGCGAAGCTCGCGATCGACAGCAATGCGCCAGCGGCGAGCAGCACGGTGGTCCCCCGGCTCGCCGAGCCGAACGCGCCGGCCGCGATCGAAGCGGCGCCCGCGCTCGTCGCGATCGCCGCCACCCCGCGCGTCGTAGCGAATCCCACGCGCCAGGACGCGCCGTCGCGGACGCTCGCGTCGAGCAGCGCTGCGCCGTGGAGGCCAACCGCTGCGATTGCGCTCCCGCCGGCGATCGCAGCGGCGGCCAGCAGCACGACGCGCTGGCCCGGGAACGGCCGGACCGCAAGCGCGAACAAGGCGCCGCCAGCTGCAATCAGCAACGACAGATCGTGGATGATGCGAAGCGCACCGCGCAGCGGAGCGCCTGCACCGACCGCGTCGAGCTCGCGCGGCACCGCCATCCGCTCCGCCCTGCCGGTCGAGAACGCGATCGCGCCGCCGACCGGGTGCGAGTCGAGCGAGGTCACGCGAAGGCTCACCAGGTAGGCGCCGTGCGGCAGCTCGGCGGGCAGCGCGGCGCGCACCGTGTCGCCCTCGGCCGCCGTGGCCAGGGGCACGCTCGACCCCGAGCGATCGAGCAGCCGGATCGCGATCGGACTCGCCGGCTCGCTGAACCGCAGCACGATCGATGGCGGCGCCTGCTCCAGGACGGCGCCGTCGGCCGGCTCGGATGCGACGAGCGACGCATGCGCGAGCGCGTCACCCGCCGCGAGCGCGAGCCCCAGCGCGACGAGCCGGATCAACGTCTGGGCGTAAGCCGCAGTGCCGGCGCCGGCTCGCGAAGGTCGCGAGCGGACTTGCCGGCCGCCGGGATCTCGATCCACCGGTGCACGCCCTGCTCGCACTCCTGCACGACCGGGAAGTAGACCGTCGCGCCGGGTCGGTCCGGCAGCCGCATCATCACGGCGAACTCGTCGAAGTGCTCGTCGAGCAGACGTCCGCCCGACCAGATGACTTCGCCGACCGCCTCGGTGATCGTGCCGCCGTGACCGTCGTCGACCGGCGGCGCAAGCTTCACGCGCATCGTCTCGACCTGCCAGCCCGGCTTGGGCTGCGGCTTGACCGAGACGGCACCCTCGGGGAGACGCACGCGCACGCGCATCGTCGGCGACCCCTTGCAGCCGTGCCCGATGCGCAACTGCGCCTTGAAGTAGCTGCGGGCAGGAGCCTCGTGCTGGTCGATCGTGACGTGGGCCGCTGCGGGCGCGGCTGCGACAGCGACGGCGAGGGCGGCAAGGCAAACGTGTGTGCTCGTCATCAGGAGCCCTTTCTGATCCGCGTGGGGACGGACCCGTTACATCCGCCACTCGAGCCCGGCGTAGACCGACCGGCCGTCGCCCGGCCAGAACTGCGGCTGGTCGAGGCCGCGGGCATCGGCGATCACCCCGGTCGTGGCGACGTACTTCTTGTTGCCGAGGTTGCGACCCTCGACGAAGAACGACAGCCCCTTCGCCACCTGCCGGCCGCCCTTCAGGCCCCAGATGGCGTAGCCGTCGGCGTAGAGCGTGTTCGCCATGTCGACCGGGGTGCGCTGCGGCGACCACTCCACCGTCGGCCCGACGTACCAGCCATCTGGGGGCTGGTACAGGATCTCGCTCCGCAGGAACTGCGGCGGAATGCCGGGGAGCCGGTTGTCGCCGAAGACGGCGTTGTTGCGGAACCGGAAGTCGTTCCAGAGGTAGGAGCTCCGCCACACGACCCGCTCGGCGATCGTCACGACGAGCCCGACCTCGATGCCCTGGTGCATCGTGTCCGGAGCGTTCACCGTACCGAGCGGCTGGCCGGTCGGGCTGTTGAGCGACAGCAGCTCGTTGTCGAGGTCGGTGTAGTAGTACGCGACGTCCCACTGCACCGCGGGCAGGAAGCCGCGCGTCCCGACTTCGAACGTCTTGCCCTGCTGCGCGCTCAGCGGCGTCACGTTCGGTCCGCCGGTCAGCTCGCCGAACGTCGGCGGCTCGTAGCTGCCGCTGTAGTTGGCGAACACGTCGATCGCCGGCGACGACCTGTAGAGCACCCCGACCTTCGGCGAGAGCTGGTCGTAGCGCTGATCCACGCTCTGGTTGCCGTCCTGGAGGAACTGGTCCTCGAGCTTGCGCTCCGCGCGCGTCGCCTGCAGGCCGAGGACGCCCACCCATTGCGGCGTGACGTAGAAGCTGTTCTCCGCGTACAGCACGTAGTTCGACGAATCCTGCTTCGACTGTCCGGTGCGCGCACCCGCCTGGCCCCCCACGTTGACGAAGCGATTGTCGTCCACGGTGCCCCACTGCGGGATGAAACCCATTACGAAGCGGTTCTGGTGGCCGGCCAGCGGCGCCTCGGTCACGTATCTCAGCGCGATGCCGTAGTCGTTCGAGACTTGGTCGATCACCTGGAAGATCGGGTGCCACAGGTCCTTGTAGGAGTAGAAGGCGCTTGCCTCCAGCACCCCCTCTCCCATCCGGTACGCGGTCTTGTTCGCAACCCGGTAAAGCGGGAAGTCGCGCTTCTGCTGGCCTGCGAGGTTGCCGGGGTTCGCCTGCCGGGGGTTTGCCTGGGCCTGCGCCTTCGTGAGCGTCCCCGGCAGCTGCGAGTCGCTGTTGAGCGCGGTGAAGTAGAAGCGGGTCTCGAGGTCGGGGTTGATCCGGATGCCCACGTTGCCGAAGAACCGGGCGTTCTCCTGCTGCGCCCAGTCGCGATACCCGTCTTGGGAGGCGTAGGACGCCATGACGTTGTAGTCGACGTTGCCGCTCACGCCGCCGGTTGATCCGAACACCTTGTAGTAGTCCCAGCTGCCAAGCTCGCCACGCACCCGCAGGAGGTCCGAGGTGTAGCCGGTGTTCGCGACGAAGTTGATCGCGCCGCCGAGCGTGGTCGCGCCGTACTGGAGCGCGTTGGCGCCGCGGAACACCTCGATGTACTGCAGGCCGAGCGGCTCGACCGCCTGCATGTCGAAGCTGCCGTCGGCGAGGTTCAGCGGCACGCCGTCCTGCATCAAGATGATCCCGCGGCCGTGAAACGTCCGCTGGACGCCCGAGCCGCGGATCGCGATGCGCGCCTCGTCGGCGCCGAAGCGCGGCTGCACGAACACGCCCGGCGCGTAGGACAGCGCGTCCGACAGGGTCGAGCTGCGGCCGGTCTCGTAGGTCTTCGGGTCGACGACCTCGGCCCCGCCCGGAATGCGGCGGATCTCCCGCTCGGCGCGATCGATCGACGGTACGGTCAGCGATTTTTCCGCCTCGGCGCGGACGACGACCGGCTCGAGCCGGTGCGGCTCGCCCGCTGTCTGAGCGTGGCTGGCGTTCGCCGTGCCGAGCGCGAGCGCAGCGGCGACGGGGCGCAGGCACGAAGCCGTGCAGGGCATGGATCTCCCTCCAGGAAAGGTACGCACACTCGCGCGACGCCTCCTCGTGGCGCGGCGCGAACCTGCTGCGGAGTCAGACGGGGAGGGGGACGGGTGGCGCGCGCGAGCGATAAGCGCGCTGCGGGGGCGAACCGAGATGCGCGACCGGCTGGAATGCCGGCTCGTCGCGGATCCCGGGCACGACGATGAGCGCGTGCTCGGGCGCCCATGGCAGCGGCGGCATGCTCGCCGCCGCGCAGAGATCGCAGATGCCGCCGGCGCTCGCCGGCGACTTCGCAGGCTCGGGCGCCTGCGGGGCGCGCACCACGCCGCCGCTCGTGCAGAATTCGTGGAGCACGCCCGCCGGCAGCCCTGGACGCGCGAGCATGACGCCATGCGCGAGGGCCCCGACCTGCTGCGCGAGGCTACCGAACAGCGCGAGCGCAAGCGCGAATCGCGAGCAGGCAACCGAGCGTAGCGAGCGCATGGCGATGGAACGGAATACGGCCTCGAGGACTATATCACCGGCAACCCGGCCGAAGACCGTCCCTGCGCGCGTCGCCGCAAAGCGTGATCACGCTGGCCGCCCGCCGGTCACCCGCGGGATCCCCGCGAGATCAGGCCAGCTTGCGATCCCCGCGTAGCCGTACATCGCGAGCAGGCTCCGACACCGCTCGGCCTGGTCCGACCCGTTCTCGAAGAGCAGCCATCCTCCCGGCACGAGATGTCTCTTCGCGCCGGCGACGATCGCTCTGATCGCGTCCAGCCCGTCCGGTCCGCCGACGAGCGCGGTGCGCGGCTCGAAGCGAAGGTCGCCCACGCCGAGATGCGCATCGCCGGCGGCGACGTACGGCGGGTTCGAGACCACGACGTCGAAACGCTCGCCGCCCAGCCCGGCAAACCACGCCTCCTCCACGAAGCGGATCGTCGCGCCGTGGCGTCGCGCGTTCTCCCGCGCGACCGCCAATGCCGCCCGCTCCGTGTCGACCGCGACGACTTCGGCATCGGGCGCAGCATGGGCGATCGCCACCGCGATCGCTCCCGAGCCCGTGCCGAGATCGAGCACGCGGCCGGCGCGGTTCGGCAACCGCTCCAGCGCGAGTTCCACGAGGAGCTCGGTCTCGGGTCGCGGGATGAGCACGTCCCGCGTCACCTTCAACGAGAGCCCATAGAACTCGCGCTCGCCGGTGAGGTAGGCGACCGGCTCGCCGGCACGGCGCCGCAGGAAGAGCCGCTCGATTCCGCGCACGGTCTCGGCGTCGAGCATCCGCTGGGAATCCGCGAGCAGGCGCGCCCGCGAGAGTCCCAGCGCGTGCGCCGCGAGGACCTGCGCCTCGATGGGCGGCAGGCCGCTTCCGGCGAGGATCGAGCTGACGGCGGTACTCAATCGGCCGCGCTCTCGCCGCCGCCTCCGACAGGCCAAGCGCGCTGAAGTGCCGCGCGGTCGGCGGCCTCATTCACCTCGCTTGCATCCCCGCGCAAGCGCGGGGCCCCTGCGCGGTGGTTCATTCGCCCAGCGCCGCCAGCTGCTCGGCCTGGTGCTCGGCGGCGAGCGCATCGACGATCTCGTCGAGGTCGCCATCCATCACGGCGGCGATCCTGTAGAGGTCGAGCTTGATGCGGTGATCGGTGACGCGGCCCTGCGGGAAGTTGTAGGTGCGCACGCGGTCGGAGCGATCGCCCGAGCCGACCAGCGATTTCCGCGTCGCCGCCTCCTTCGCGCGCTGCTCTCGCTCGCGCTGGTCCTTGATTCGCGCAGCGAGAAGCCCGAGCGCGCGCGCCCGGTTCTTGTGCTGCGAACGGTCGTCCTGGCATTCGACCACGATCCCGGTCGGCAGGTGCGTCATGCGCACCGCCGAGTCGGTCTTGTTGACGTGCTGCCCGCCCGCGCCCGAGGCGCGGAAGGTGTCGACCTTGAGGTCGGCGGGGTTCAACTCGATGTTGGCCACCTCGTCGGCTTCGGGCATCACTGCCACGGTCGCCGCCGACGTGTGGATGCGCCCCTGCGTCTCCGTCGCAGGCACCCGCTGCACCCGGTGACCGCCGGACTCGAACTTGAGCTTCGAGTACGCGCCGTCACCGATGATGCGCGCGATCACCTCCTTGTAGCCGCCGAGGTCGGACAGGTTCGAGGACAGCACCTCCATCCCCCAGCCGCGCCGCTCGGCGTAGCGGGAGTACATGCGGAAGAGATCGCCGGCGAAGAGCGCCGACTCGTCGCCGCCGGCGCCGGCGCGGATCTCGACGAAGATGTTGCGATCGTCGTTCGGGTCGCGTGGCAGGAGCAGTCGCTGCAGTTCGGCCTCGAGCGCGGCCATCCTCTCCTTCGCGCTCTTCGCCTCGGCCTCGGCGAAGCTCCTCATCTCCGGGTCGCCGACCATTTCGTTCGCGGCTGCGAGGTCGGCCTCGGCCGCACGGTACTCGCCGTAGCGCGCAGCAATCGGCGTGAGCTCGGCGTGCTCGCGCGACAGCCGCCTGAACTCGCCGAGGTCGCGCGTGACGCCCTCCGCCGAAAGCAGACCGTTGAGCTCCTCGAGCCGGCGTGCGATCTGGTCGAGCTTCGCGGCGATGGAAGCTTTCATGGCGGCCGATGTGCCGTCGTCGGCGCTCGGGTCCAGCTAACGCCCGGAGCGCAGGCTGTAGAGCCGCGCGACGAGCTCACGGAAGCTCGCGCGGTCCGCGGCCGGGGCGTCGCTCAGCGCCTGGGTCGGCGCGTGCAGCAGCTTGTTGGTGAGGCTGTGCGAGAGGGATTCCAGCACCGCCTTCGGATCGTCGCCGCGGGCGAGCATCCTGAGCGCCCGCTCGAGCTCGTTGCGCCGCGCGGCTTCGCCGCTGTCGCGCAGCGCGCGTATGGTCGGGACGAGCTCGCGGACGTCCATCCAGTGGAGGAACGAGCCGACCTGCGTGTCGATGATCGCCTCGGCCTGCGCGACGTGCGAGGCGCGCTCGCCGTGGCCGGCGCGCACGATCTCGCCGAGATCGTCGACGGTGTAAAGGTAGACGTCGTCGAGCTCGCCCACCTCCGGCTCGATGTCGCGCGGGACGGCAAGGTCGACCATGTACACCGGGGCGTGGCGCCGGGCCTTGATGACGCGCTCCATCGTTCCCTTGCCGAGGATCGGGAGCGAGCTCGCCGTACAGGAGATGACGATGTCGTGCTCGTGCAGCCGCTCGGGCAACTCGCGCAGCTCGATCGCCCGGGCGTTGAACCGGTGCGCGAGATGCTGGGCGCGGTCGAGGGTGCGGTTCGCCACCGTCATGGCGCGCGGCCGCTGCGCCGCGAAGTGGGTGGCGCAGAGATCGATCATCTCGCCGGCGCCCACGAGCAGCACGCTCGTCTCGCGCAGGCTGGGAAAGATCCGCCCGGCGAGCTTCACCGAGGCCGCGGCCATCGACACGACGCTCGCGCCGATGCCGGTGTTGGTGCGCACCTCCTTCGCCACCGCGAACGAGCGCTGGAAGAGCCGCGACAGCGTCGCGCCCAGGGTGCCCGCTTCCTCTGCCAGCCTAACCGCGTCCTTCATCTGGCCGAGGATCTGCGGTTCGCCGAGCACCATCGAGTCGAGCCCGGCGGCGACGCGGAACGCGTGGCGCACCGCCTCCTCGCGCGGCAGCGTGTAGACGTAGGGCTTGAGGTCCTGCGGGTCGAGCTGCTGGTAGCCGACGAGCCATGCGAGCGCCTCGGTCGGCTCGCCGGCGGCGCAGTAGAGCTCGGTGCGGTTGCAGGTCGAGAGGATCGCCGTCTCCGCCGCCGGCCGCGCCTTGACCACCGCGCCGAGCGCCGCCCGCAGGCCGTCGGCGCTGAACGCCACCTTCTCGCGGATCGCGAGCGGCGCGCTCTGGTAGTTCAGGCCGAGCGTGAAGAGCTGCATCGTGGACGGCGCTTGATTTCGGCCGCTATTCTACCGGGCGGCTCGCGGCGGCGGGGCGCTTCGCCCCCCAAACTCGAGCTGCCGGCGGCGTCGAATGGCGCGCGGGACGTGCGCCGCTACGCGGCGATTTCGTCCGGCAGCACCGAGTCCTCGATGTCGCGGAACGACGCTTGGGTATCGAGCAGCGGGAACTGCCGTGGATGCCCGATGAGGAACCCCTGGAAGTAGCGCACGCCCAGGCCAAACGCCCAGTCGAGCTTCTCCTGGCTGTCGATGCCCTGGGCGACAACGCGGGAGCTCACCGCGGCCGCGGCCTCGACGAGGTCGCGGATCTCCCTGTCCATCAGGTTCTGAAACGCGGCCGAGACCGCCTTCCGGTCAAGCTTTATCAGCCTCGGCCGGACCAGCCGGAGCACGGTCTCCATCGCCTTCGGCCGGTTGGGAACGAAATCGTCGAGCGCGAGACGGACGTTGCGCGCCGCGCACTCGCGCGCGAACTGGAGCAGCACCGTCGGATCGCTCGCCGAGGCGGTGTTGGTGACCTCGAGAATCAGCCGCTTCGCCTTGTCACCGAGATCGTCGAGATGGCGGAGGTACCGCGCGCGGTGCGCGCCGAGCGTCACCATCGAGACGTTGACGCTCACCATCAGCGAGGAATGCAGCATGTCGAGCGCGGCGTTCGCCTGCTTGAGCACGGAGACGTCGATCGTGCCGATGTAGCCACAGTCCTCCCACCGCCGGATCATCGTCTCGCGCGACTCGGGCTTGTCGAGCCCCTCGCGGAAGCGCAGCAGCGCCTCGTAGGCGACCACGTGTCCCCGGTCGCTCATGATCGGCTGGAACGCGGTGCGGATGATGGCTTCCATGGTCGGCGCGGCGGGGAATCGTCGGACCTGCCATGCAAGCACGGTGCCAGCCCGTCCGTGCGCCCGCGGTGTGAAATTGTTCTCGTTTCGAGCGCCACCCGACGCCAGGCGTGTCGCAGGCGTCGTCACCACTGTCGGCGGGCGGTCGGCCCGGACGCCCCGCGTCAGCGCAGACCGATGTCGTGGGCGATCTGCGCGTCAATCTTCGGGTCGTGGCACTCGACACGCTTCTGCTCGGCGACCACCTTGTCCTGCTGCCCTGCCCGATGGTAGGCGATCGCGAGCTCATGCCCGGCGTGCGGGTTGAAATACTGCTGCTTCGCCGCTTCCTGCAGATGCTCGATCGCCGTACCCGAGCTCACCGCGGCGGAGATAGATACGCCGAGCCCGTACGATGCGCGATCGAGCATCGGCTTGAGGCGGATCGCCTGCTTGAACTCCGCGACCGCGCGGTCGAGGTCGCCGCGCCGACGCCATCGTTCGTCGTTCGGGTAGCCATGCGACAGCCCCGCACCCGCCGCGAACACGGCCACGCGCAGGCCGCGCACAGGCTCGCGGCTAGCGGCGCTGCTGCCGCGCAAGGCAGTTGCGCACGTGGGCGTCGAGCCAGGCATCCTTCAGTCCAAGGATCGCGGCTTCGTTGCGGCAGCGCGCGGTGCGCGCATCGGGGTCGTTGCCCGTCGATTCGATGCGCGCCGGGAGCGCCTCGCGCACGATGCCGCTCTCCTCGGGGAGCGGGTCGAGCCGACCGTCTCCGAGCTGCTGCACCGTCAACTGGACTTTCAACTCGCCGGCGGTCCCCATGCCGAGCTCGTCGGCGGCGCGTCGCGACAGGTTGACGACGCGCCCCGGCCCACCGCTCCAGCGATCGTCGACGAGCACGGTCACGTTCCGCCCCGATGCGGGATCGCTCACGCGCAGCCGGGTGCCGAGGGGCAGCGTCCGGTGCGCGGCGGTGAGGCGCGTCCCGTCGTAGCGTCGACCGCTCGCGGTGAGCTGGCCCTCGAGGTCGGGCGAGTAAACCGATGCGAGGCCGGTCTCTTCCTGCGCGAGCGCCGCCGTTCCGGAGGCAAGGCAGGCCGCGGCGAGAAAACCGGCGGCGACAGCATGGAGAGCGCGCACGACGAGGGGCCTCCCTAGAAGCTAACGGCGAGCCCGACCGACTAGCGTGGGACATCCTCGCCGACTTCGTAGCGCGCGACGAGAACTCGCTCGTAGCGCACCAAGGCATTGATGCAGTGGTGGCCAAGGACGGAATTGAACCGCCGACACAAGGATTTTCAGTTCGCCTGTGGCCGATGCAGTGGTTGTGAAATCAGTGACTTCCGAGGGCACCCGTTACAGTCTTTCGCAGCACGATGAAGGACTTTGCGCATCTGATCCCCGCAAAATTCCCGCGCCTCGAGCGGTCGCGACTCAATGATAGTCGTCTTCTCGCTGATGGCGCACCGCTAGGATGCTATGTGTATCGGTCTTGTCGTCGTCGATCTCGAACAACGCGACATGTCCAGACGCTCCGAATGGGATCACGAGTTCCCGCAGGGAGGGGTTGCCCGAGGATGCCTTTCGGCAACTGAAGGGCGAAAGCGCCAGAGTCCTGACGGCATTCCGGATCGCTTCAAGTGCCCGCTCCACCACGGCGAACCGGATCTTGTGCTGGGTCTTCGCGTCGTCAATAACGGTGATCGTGTCGCCGTTTGAATCCCAACCACGCGGCCTTTGACGATCCCAGCCAGCCGCCTGAACGGTGCCGATGGCCGCAGATAATAGAATCGCCGGAAATAGTAATCGCGTCATTGGGAAGGATGAGGTTAGCCGTGCCCGCCGCCCGATCGAGAGAAAGGCGCCCGATTCATGCCCTTTCACAAGCCCGCTGCTCCGTCCTGCCGTGTCTCCTCGGCTCGATGCTCTCTCGTGGCACGTTCAACGCGGCGGTGAAGCCGTATAGTCGCAGTGTCGGTTGACGGTTCATCCGCTCAGGCATAGCCTAGCCTTGCGAGGAAGTGATGACGCCGGCGGTGCCGCCAAAGACTCGATACGCTAAGAGTGGCGATGTGCACATCGCCTACCAGATCGTCGGCAATGGCACCCTAGACCTCGTCGTCGTGCCCCCGGCGGTCTCACACCTTGAGCTCGGCTGGGAAGAGCCGTCCTTCGCACGCTTCCTCGGCCGGCTCGCCTCGTTCGCGCGGGTGATCGTGTTCGACAAACGCGGCACGGGATTGTCCGATCGGGTCTCCGAACGCGACATGCCGACGCTCGAGCAGCGTATGGATGACGTGCGCGCGGTGATGGACTCCGCCGGGTCGGAGCGTGCGGCAGTCCTCGGTGTCTGCGACGGCGGCTCCATGTCGGCGCTCTTCGCTGCCACGCATCCCACCCGGACGCTCAGTCTCGCGCTGTTCGGCACTTGGCGCGCCACCGCGGGCAACCAAATCCTGAGGACCAAGGAGTGGATGCGAGAGCTAGTTGAGACCCTCGAGCGGACTTGGGGCGAGGGGCTTGATCTGCCGTTCTACGCACCATCGCGCGCGAACGATGAGATCTACAAAGCGTGGTGGGCGCGCCTGCAGAGGTTAGGCGCGAGCCCAGGCGCTGCGTGTACTCTGCTGCGCATGAACTTCAACATCGACATCGGGGACGTGCTACCGACGATCAGGGTTCCCACCCTCGTCATGCACCGGACGGGTGACCGCGTCTGCCGTGTCGAGGGAGGCCGCTACACCGCGGAGCGCATCCCCGGCGCGAAGTACGTTGAGCTGCCCGGGGAGGACCACCTCCCCTGGGTCGGCGATCAAGATGCCGTCATCGAGGAGATCCAAGAGTTTCTTACCGGCGCGCGTTTGGGTCCGCAGCCCGAGCGCGTACTCGCGACGGTCCTCTTCATCGACATCGTGGGTTCCACCCAACGGGCCGCGGAACTCGGGGACCGGCGATGGAAAGAATTGATCGAACGTTTCTACACCGTCGTGCGTCACGAACTGACACGGTTCCGTGGGCAAGAACTGGACACCGCGGGCGATGGGGTGTTCGCTGCATTCGACGGCCCGGCGCGAGGGATTCGGTGCGCGCAGCGGATCGTTGAGGCCGTGCGCCTACTCGACCTCGACGTTCGCGCAGGCCTCCATACCGGAGAATGCGAGTCGATGGGCGACAAACTGGGCGGCATCGCTGTTCACATTGGCGCCCGGGTCGCGAGCTTGGCCGGGCGCGGAGAGGTCCTTGTGTCGGGCACCGTAAAAGACTTGGTGGCGGGGTCAGGGATCGAATTCATGCCGCAGGGGGTGCAATCGCTCAAAGGCGTTCCAGGGGAGTGGCCGCTGTTCGCGGTCGCGCTCGATACGGGGCGCTAGTTCCGCTGAACAGCCGATAGTCGCGGCCCGCCCGTTCGTCATTCATACGCGCCAAAGGCCGATGTTCCGGAAGCTGATCCGTGAACGTCGATGCCTGATCCCCGCGAACTGCTACTACGAATGGAAGCAGATGCCGGTCGGCAAGCGACCCTATTGCATCCGGATGGAAGATGAATCTCCGTTCTTCATCGGCGGCATGTGGGACGTGTGGCACGCCAGAGAAGAGGACCGCCTCTACACGTTCACTGTCCTGACGACGTTCCCGAACGAGGTTTCAGGAACGGTCCACGACCGGATGCCGGTGATCGTCCAGCCGAAGGACCATCAGCGGTGGCTCGATCCGGATAACCAAGACGTTGCGGACATTATCGCGCCACCGCCCTCCGAGGGCTGGATTGCCTACCCTGTCAATCGGCGGGTCAACAGTCCGAAGAACGATGACCCGAAGCTGATCGAACCGGAGCCGGCGCAGGTTATCGAGGACGTGCGACGCGAACTCAAGACCATCGTAGTCGGAGCTCCGCGTCTGGCCGTGCCCGCGCTCACGCTCGTGCACCTCTCGCCGCTCGAGCGACCACGGCACGTATCCGAACGGAATCTGCAGCTAGTTCAAAAAGGAAATCAGTCCCCGGAAGGAAGCGAAAAGCGCGGTCAGCGATGGCAGCCGTGCCGCCTCGCCCTAAACGGATAGTAGACCGAGGGGCGAGGTAAGCCTCTGATCTACGGCCATCTCGTAAGGGGCTGCGGAGCAAACACCGTCGGAGATAACGTCTGCGAGTGCCAATGATGGAGTTCCGCGGCAGCGATGAAACTGCACAGCGGCGCCACCACAGGGACAATACGTTTCACCCAAGCTCGAACGTCGTGACGCCGAATACCCGGCGCATCGGCAGATCGGGCGCGCGACCGGCATACATGCGTGCGGTTTCGAACACGATCGTCATGCCGTGCCTCTCCGCCAGCGCTACCGAGGCCGGATTCGTCTCCGGCGTGTCGAGATAGACGGCGGCATCGCGCGGAACGCAGGCGGCGAGTCCATTGAACAATGCTTCCGCGAGTTCCGGATCGTCGGCGAAAAGCGGCCCGATCTTGTAGCCGAAACGAGCAGCGCGGATCACGCCGTATCCCGCGAGCTTGCCGTTGTTCAGAATGCCGAGCGCCGTGCTTTGCGGTTGGTGGATCCAGCACTTCAGGAAGACTGAGCGATCGGCCGGAAAGAACAATCTGTCGTAGGTGTTGACCCCATCCAAGGGTGTCGACGACAGCGGCACGATCCGCGGATCCTTGGAAACATGCCCGCCACCAGTTCCCTGATAGCGAATGTTTCGATACGCCAGTTCGAAGCCGGAGCGCCGGTAGTTGGTTTGTTGCGCCACAACTCCGTCGAGACCGATCGTGCGCTGTCCCAGATACGCAAGGCCGGCGTTCCATAGCTGCAGACCGTAGCCTTGGCCGCGATGCGCCGGCTTGACGATATACAGACCCAGAAAACCGAACGATGTCCCATATTTCACGACCGAGACCGTCGCGATGGGCTCGTCCTCGAGCACTCCCACCAGGAAACCGTCGGGATCGGCGGCATAGAAGCACGTCGCATCGTGCAATCCCGGGTTCCATCCTTCGGCCGCCGCCCATTCGATCGCGGTGGCGACCTCTTGCTGCGCCATTGCCCGGATTCGGTAGCGACTGGTTCGGGTAGCGGTCATTTGGGCATTATCTGACCGAACAGTGTTCGTCGAGAGACGGCATCCCGGGTTGACCGAGCGAACGCGACCTGTCCCGCCTGAGAACTCATCGTGCGCGAGGTAACGGAGGCCAAGGGCTGGGACGTTGTCGAAACCTACCGCGATAGTGGGATCAGTGGCGCGAAAGGCCGGGACGGTCGCCCCGGTCTCGACAAGGCCCTCCGGGAGGCCGTACAGGGCCGGTACGACGCGCTCGCCGTCTGGTCGGTCGATCGCCTCGGACGGAGCCTTCAAGACCTCCTGCACACGCTGAGCGAGCTCCAAGCCGCCGGCTGCGACCTCTACTTGCACCGCCAGGCGATCGACACGCGGACCCCCTCCGGCCGGGCCATGTTCCAGATGCTCGGCGTGTTCGCTGAGTTCGAGCGCGCGATGATCGTCGAGCGCGTCAAGGCCGGGCTGGCTCGGGCGCGCGACAAAGGGACGCGGTCAGGCCGTCCGATCGGGCGCCCCCGAGTAGACATCGTGACCGAACGGCGGATTCGCGAGCTTCGCCGCAGGGGGGCCGGCCTGTTAAACATCGCGCGCACGGTTGGGTGCGGGACCTCGGTCGTTCAACGGGTACTCGCCAACAACACGTAGTTGCCCCGGAGGTCTCCGCCGATCCCTCGCGATTGCCAGAAGGGCCGTCAGAGCCGGCCGCCTTCTTTGGCTTCCGGGGTAGGCAATCGAGCCTTCCGGGAATGGCGGTGCGATGATGTCCACAACGTCCTCGGGATCGAGCCAGCGCTGGTAGTCCTTCGGTTGCCCTCCGGATCCGCCGCAGCACCCGGGTCGACCTCCGTCCCGCGCACGTCATCACGCGAACCGAGCTCCGGGCTGCGGCCGCCTCGGATGACTAATTGCGTCTGGTGGTGCGCTTACGCACATCCAGCATCGGCGGCGATCCATACAGTGCGGCCCAACACGCAGCGAGTTTTCGATACGAGGAGTTGTGTGGAGCAAATGGAGACCGAACTTTCAAACTCTTTGGAAAGGACCGACCGATGAAACGCAACCTGATCGTCTTCGCCATCGCCACCCTCGGCCTCGCGGGCAACGCCGCCTTCGCCGAGCCCAGCCTCGAGCTCCAGGGCTCGCAGGACCGCGCGATGGTCGAGCGTCCCCGAGACGACCTCGTACCAGGCGGACACCAAGCGCGTCAGCATCTTCGGCGAGGGCTACGAGCTCGCGCCGTTCAACCCGTAACTCGCCAGGTGCGCTGCCGGGCACGTCCCATGCCCGGCAGCGCAAGTGTTCTCTAGCGCCCGCACCAGATCGCCGGCGTCAGTATTTGGCCGAATGTGTCCCGCCGCGAACGCACCAGACACCCGCCGCGCCGTCCTTCCCTGAGTCACCTGTCGTGCCAAGGAAAAAGATGGACGGCCCACGCCTGGATTGGAACAAAAGCGGCGCGAACATCGGTCGTGGATGACCAATAGCTAGCGTTCTGCACGTTCTGGAAAGGATGCCCCGTCGGGAGAGCCGGCCCCGGAATCACGGCAGACGGATCAAGCAGACTGGATAATTCTTCGATCGTCGGGAGATGCCAACCCATTCGGCCCCCAACCTGACGTTGCCAGCAGGTTCTCACCGCGTCCTCCCATGTGCGCACGGCCCCTTCTGGCGACTGTTCCCACACCAGCCCTGTCTCGCGATCCAAGACTGCTGCGTTCCCGAAATCCGCTAATACGACGAAGCGCCGGGTGGCGTTTGGGATGACGTTGCTCCAAGATTTCAGGTGAGGCTGCGTAGAATCGTCAACCGTAGTCGCATTCTCCGCACTCGCCGGTGTGGCGAGAACTAGAGCGGCACCGACCGCGAAGGTGCAAAGCGCGTAGCGAGTGGGCGTTTCCTTCATGCTCATCGTGTCCTCCTAAGTCTATGGGTTATCGCTTAGCGTTCACGAGAACAGCCGCAGCCTGGTAGCTGAAGTACCGCTCCTAGGTCGGTAACGACCTTTCCGGAGGGAACAACCGTACCACAGTGGAACAATCCTCAACCGCCCTTAGGAGATCGAGTCGGCCGTCAGGGTCGAGGAGAGGATGATGAACTTAGAAGGGAGGGCGGGAGATTCACTCCGCCCCTCCTGAAGTGTAGCTGCCTCACGCTCACACTCGAATGCACGCACTCCGGTAATCCGGTCTCCGCATTCCCTGGTCCCAACACCTCGGTTACGAAGTAACGTTCGTTCCTCAACGCCAGGTAGTACGTGCTGAGAAACGTCGATGGTCGTACTCGCCGCCTCATGGTCGTGGCGCCCCGAGACACGGCTGGGGACCTGTTTGAGCGCGCCGTGCCGGCGACTCTTCGGTCGACCAGGCGAAGTTTTCCGCGGCATCACGCCGCGGCCTCATTGACGGCGTGTCACCGCTCGCCACTCCCACGGCGGTGTTGGGTCCGCGTCCACCCCATAGCCCGCGCTTGCGTAGGCGGGCTTCTTCCTCCTCGCTATTCTAGCGTCCGCGGTCCTCGGTGACTGCTCGTCGGCGTAGCGGCTGAACCACCAAGCTAGACCAACGCTGATCTGCGCGAAGCCCATATCGAGCGTCTTGCCGCAGCGGGGGTAGTCGAGTGGCTGGACCCATATCCCTGAAACGACCCGTCTTGTGACACTCGATCCGGGCATCCTTTCCGTGTGCCATCTGTGCAAGGCTCTGGCGCGATTGCTCTCCGAACGCTTGAGTCTTCTCAGGAGCGTCGATGCCGGAAAGGCGGATCTTGTGCTGCTTATTCTCCGAGTCGAGCACCGTGATTACTTCGGGCGCTACCCAGGCACCTGACCACCGCGATCAGCGAAACAGTCGTTCCAGTCGGGCCAGATAGTCCGCTGCCTGCAGATCACCCTCCCGCGGCGCCCAGGGCGCGCGCTCCTGGTCGCCGATCGGAGCGTAGGGGCCAGCTTTGGTCTCGAGGAACACCGAGCCCGGAGCGAGCGACACCAGGGTGTGATAGGTCCCATGCGGGATGTTTGCGCCGACAACTTCTCCACCTGGGTCAAGCACGACGAGACGGGTGATTTCGCCTGCTTCATCGAAGCAGACCAACCCGAGTCGTCCACGCAGAACCACGAACGTCTCGTCCTTCGCCGGGTCGAGATGCCGGTGCGGCGGGATGTAAGAGCCGGGTTCGACCGCGTTGAGGAGGCGGTTCGCCGCCTCGGAAGCCGGTGTGTGAAAGTTGTGGTTCTTGCGCTGCCGCGGACTCTCGCGCGCGGCCGCCGTGGTCGCGTCGAGTAACGTCGCGTCGATCAGTTCTGGGTCGGTCAAAGTATAGAAAGAGTACCCGCCGATTCCCGGTCGGGCAACATGGAGGGCGCGGGCACCGAAGGCGCATTTTGCCCGGTCCGCGGCCTTGAAATCCTGCCAGAGGGCCTCGGCCTCGGTCCGCGACGAGTAACGGCGGCAACACTTCTGCGGTGCCGCGAACAAACAAGCGCAGCGGTTTGCGTTGTTTCAACCGATGGGAGGGCCGACCGGCGGAGTCGCACCGGGGTAGCGCACCGCCGAAAGGGGCTTTTTCAGCGCCGTTCTTGGCCTCCGCACTGAGCCGCTGGGCCCCGCGCTTGCTCTGTCGTTCCTGTGACCTGCCCGCATCTTCGGCAACATTAGACATCCTGGTCGGCAACCTTGCCATCAATGTGAGCCACTGCACGCCTATCATCTCGGCATGATTTACAGCAACCTCGTCGCGTGGTTCGAACTCTGGCGCGGCCGGCGCGTTAGTCGTCGCATGGCGCGGTGTCGGGCGCGGCTCTACACGCTGTAGGCGCGTCCGGTCCACCGCGACCTTCGCGGCCGACTGCTCGACTACTTCTGGCGGCTGGCCTTTGAAGTCCCACCCGATCCTGAGAACGAAGACGTAGCGGACATCCTGGCGACGCCGCCATCAGAGAGCAGGATCGCCTCCCGGTAAGCCGGCGGGTAAACAACCCGAAGAACGACGACGCCAAGCTGATCGAGCCGGAAGCTGACTAGTGTCTTCCCGAACGCGGTTCTAAGGGATCGAAGGCAATGGCGTTTGCGCTGAGGGCACTCGCCAGTCTTGCGGCTGACGTGGCAGCCGGCAACCGTTTGGGTCGCCAGTGTGCAAGGACTGGCGCAAAGGTAAGTCTTACAGGGTTGAGACCGATTAGTTTGAAATTACTCCCCAGCTTTGCGGGGAACGCAGCCACCTCGGCTACGACTTGTTGGGGTTCCGAGGACGGTCGCGTCGTACAGGTGGCTTTGACGGTGTCGATGGTGCTTTGCTTCAGCATGACCTTCTCCTCGCTGGAAATGCGCAGGCGCGAGCCGATCGCGTGTCGTGCGATGCGCTTCGCGTTCGATTTTCGCCTCGAGCGGCCCGAGAATGCGCTGGACCTGCTCCTCGCGCGCGCATAGGATTGCCGCGAGCTCGGCCCGCGAGATCGGCTCGCGCTTGGCGCACAGGACACCCAGCAGCGGGCGCACGGGTGCATAGTCTTCGCCATCCGGGAAGCGGCGCTCAAACGCGTCCAGATAGAACGCGTCCATCTCGGGCGGGAGGTCCTTGAGCCGGTCCGCCGGCAGCGCGCCCGACTCGACGTCGTTCAGCACGCGGACCGCGTAGAGAAACTTGCCGCCGCTTTGCTCCGCGCTCGACAGGAACGTCGCGACGTCACCCGCGCGAAGGCCCCGCCGGACGACCGGTACGTAGCCCAGGTAGCGAAAATACGACGCGCCCTGGGCGGCCCTGAGGGCATCCTGGACGACTTCCCTGCCCGACACCCAAGGGGGGATGCACTGGCGGACCTACGAACGGCTCTACAGCCGCTGTAAGGCCTACGAGCGCCCAGTGTTCGCAACCATGGAGCGCCTACTCGCCCTTATCGATGAAGTAGAAGCCAGCGGACGTTTGCCATCCCGACGCGAAGCTCGCTGCCGCAAGCCTGCTACGGACGTTCCCTGCTCGCGCTCTAGCGGCCATGGCCGAAGGCTACTTCACTCCGTGGCGAGAGGCGTCCGAGCACGACTGCCATAGCTGCCGCTACTCCATCGGCCGACCCGATGGCTTCCACCTGTGGTGCGAGCGCCACCGCCTCGTGGTCGTGTTGCCGTGCGGTTGGTGGGAGCGGGAGGCCGGCACCGCGGAACACCAGCGACCAGCCGCCCCGGCTGCGCGTCGCGGGCGCCGCGCGGCGATCGGCCCGTAGTTACAAACGCGATACCAAGTGGTGCCCGCCTGAAAGATGGCCGATACCCGCGACGAGTACGCTGCGCACCCATGAAGATCAACACAGGAGGCGCACCGTGTCAAAACTGAAGGCGATCGATTGGAAGCATCTCGCCAAACGCGGCTGGCAGGTCGCCCTCCTCCTTATCGTGCCCGGCGGCTCGATCGTCGTGCTCGCGCTCTGGTGGCTTGAACTGAGTCGGGAGGTGCCCTTTGAAGTCCATCCTTGACCCTGCATTCCGTTACATACCCAGCATCGAGACCGATGTGCGGAAAACGTTCGACCGCATTCGCCGCGAGCAGCGGGAATCTTCGAACGACATCGAACCGCGGCGCTGGGACGAACGGTCAGCATTTGCACGCCGTTACCAACGGGATGAGCCGCGCGTCGGGTGAGATGGCGCACTGAGCTCCGGAGCAGTCGCCTGAATGCCCTCAGGACGATTTCGTGATCGTTATCCGGCCTAGCGCCGAGCCTCGGCAAACGCCAGGATGGACACATTTGCCGGGGGACGTGCGTCGCTCATGGCCGATTTGTCCGGTTCGTTGCCGAAATGGCTTCGGTGCTCGAGGCCGGGATGTCCTAGATTCACGTCGTGCGAATTCAACCTCATGGAGGCCTGCCGTGCCAACCCCTCTCGAGATCCTGATGGATCCCATAGTGCTCGCCGTCATGGCGATGTTCGGCGCAGTCGTTGCCTGGGAGGCGATCGCGCCGGCGCGGCCGTTGCCCGCCGTCCAGGGCTGGCGGGTGCGCGGGCTGGCCGCGTTCCTCGCTTACGTGATGGTCTCGACGTACCTGCCGCTCCTGTGGAGCGAGCAACTCGCGCGGTTCCAACTCCTCGATCTCACCGCGCTCGGCACCTGGGGCGGAGCGGTCGTGGGCCTGCTCGTCTACGAGGCGGGTGTCTACTTCTGGCATCGTACGATGCATGGGTCGGACCGGCTCTGGCGGATCTTCCACCAGATGCACCACAGCGCCGAGCGGATCGATACGTTCGGCGCCTTCTGGTTCAGCCCGTTCGACATGATCGGCTGGACGGCGCTGTCGAGCCTCGCTCTGACGCTGGTCGTCGGCATCACGCCCGAGGCGACCACGATCGTTCTGCTCGCGACGACGTTCATGAGCATCTTCCAGCACGCCAACGTCCGTACGCCGCGCTGGCTCGGCTACCTCGTCCAGCGGCCCGAAAGCCACTCGCATCACCACGAGCGGGGTGTGCATGGGCGCAACTACGCGGATTTGCCGCTGTTCGATCTCGTGTTCGGCACGTTCCACAACCCGCGCGGCTTCGCGGCGGAAGCGGGCTTCTACGACGGGGCCTCGGCACGGATCGGCGACATGCTGCGCTTCCGCGACGTATCGGTGCTGCGCTCGGCCAACGGAGGTGACCTGATCGCCAACGCTGCGCCGGTGGGAATCGGAGAGCGTTAATCGTCAGAGTCGCTACCTGGCCTACCCAGGATCCTCGAACCATCGGTAGAACTGGTCGCCGCCTCGTCCGTTTCGCGGTCATCAGCAACGGAGGCGCCTGACGAGACCTAGGCGAGACCGCCGCCCGGGAATCGCGTTTTAACGCCGCCTGACGCTATCGGACCCGAAGCGGAAGGTCAGGACTACCCGGCGGCAGCCCTGTACCTGTCAGAGTCGGAGGAGGTGCGCGCTCGGTCGCGGCGAAGACTGCGCGCGATGGCCGGCTCGGCGCGGCTAGAGAGAAGATACGGCCTGACGTTCAGAAGCTGCATGATTTCTTCTCCCGCGCAGAGGTTCAAGTTCGGGAAACAGGCGTATTGCGTGGTGGGGGTGCAGAGGGGCGAGGAAGCCGCCGAGGTCGCGAAGAAACTCCGTGAGCTCGCAGCCCAGGTGAGGCGCAGCAAGTAGCGATGTATGGCCGTTACGGGCGGTGGAGTCGACGACAGCGGATCGAGGGCCTGCTCGGGATCGAGTTCTCGGGCCTGGATGATTTCCCGGATCTGTACAACATCACGCCAGGCGTCAACACGTGGGTTGTCCGCGCCAAGGACGGAAAGCCCGCGCTCTATTCCTATCTATGGGGCCTCGTGCCCTACCGGTCGAAGAACCCAAGGAAGGGTGTGAGGCCAGTCAACGCGAAAGCGGAGACCGCGCACGAAAATCCGATGTTCAAGAAGCTCATCCGAGAACGCCGGTGCTTGATCCCCGCGAACTGCTACTACGAGTGGAAGCAGATGCCGGTCGGAAAGCGCCCCTACTGCATCAGGATCGAAGACGAATCCTCGTTCTTCATCGGTGGCATGTGGGACGTGTGGCACGCGAGAGAAGAGGATCGCCTCTACACGTTCACCGTCCTGACGACGTTCCCCAACGAGGTCTCAGCAACGGTCCACGATCGAATGCCGGTGATCGTTCAGCCGAAGGATTGCCAGCGCTGGCTCGACTCGGAGAACCAGGGCGTTGCGGACATCATCGCGCCGCCGCGCCCCGAGGGCTGGATTGCCTACCCGGTCAATCGGCGGGTCAACAGTCCGAAGAACGATGACGCAAAGCTCATCGAGCGGTCACCGAAAAAGCATCGGGCAAGCACAGACCAATGGACAACCCTAGCTATGCCAGCGCCTGCCGTCACAGCCGAACGCGTTAACTCGCCAATCGAGGCTCCATAACGCGCAGGGTCACTGAGGCTTGACAATCCTATACGTGCCCTTCTTTTGGCCGATCATCTGAGCGATACCTTCGTAGTTGCCCTTTAAGGGGCTCGCCGTGATAACGAGCGAGGCTTCAAGACCTTGGAATTTACCGGTCCCACCAGTGAGTTTGCAGTTGTTGGACGCGCCGGGCATGAAGTCGCATTGCTCGAAGATCTGGTCACCGTCATTGTCGGCGTATGTACAGTAACCGTGGAGTTCTACGGCTTTGGCTGACGTGTCGACAAGGCGACTGAATTGGCATCGGCCCGCCATGTTATTCAGTATCGGATTACCCCGATCGTTCGACGCAGTCATGGCATAACTTATCACCGCATACTCCTTGCCACCCCCAATCGGCATGGGCTTGGCAGGCGAGATTTGGGTCGCTGTGAAGGTGACCGAGACCGGTCCCTCTGGGGGAATGGTCTGAGCTTGGGTATTCCAAGCTGCCGTGGCGAGGCCAATAGAAGATAGCGTGAGCACCGCACGAATGGACGTCATTGATCTCTCCTTTGTCCGTCTAGACTCGGCCTCAACCGATTCGAGTTTACGGCTGTTGACCCGAAGATTCGTCTTCATGTACCTCCGGACGATGAGGATGCGCCCCGCCTAACTTTCTAGCAATCTTTAAGATTTCACCCGCGTCTGTAGCACCGATCTTTGGGCACGAGATCCGACCGTCCGATTAACGGACACCGGATACTCTCGGCGTCCATAACTCAACTCCACTACCTGAGCCTTCCTGACGCGCGCTACCTCGTCGCGAAGCTGGTTGCGCCGCAGGATGCCTTCTGCAAGCCTCTATTGCCAGACCTCTATGAGCCCGTCCTGACCAACATTGGGAACGGGATCCTGGTCTTGCGGGGATTCGAGCGGGAGGGGTGATACACCTTGGCGCGCCGGGACCGTCACCGGCCCCGGCTGAGCCGTGCGTTGCATTACGGATTGAAGGGGTAGCCGGGAGCGTTGTCGTCCACCAGCTGGGTGCCCGCTTGATACGACGTCTGCTCCGGCGCGTTCTTCCAGACAGACTCTCTCTGCGCGCTTTGCAGATCCAGCGTGGGCTCCGCGACCGCAGCGGTGGCGCCGAGGGCGAGGGCGAGAGCGATGAGAATGCGTTTCATGGTGTTGCTCCTTTCGTGTTCGTGGCGAGTTACGGGTTGAACGGCGCGAGCTCGGAGCCCTCGCCGAAGATGCTGGCGCGCTTGGTGTCCGCCTGGTACGAGGTCGTCTCGGGGACGCTGACCATCACGCGGTCCTGTGAGCCGTGAAGATCGAGGCTGGGCTCGGCGAAGGCGGCGTTGCCCGCGAGGCCGAGGGTGGCGATGGCGAAGACGATCAGGTTGCGTTTCATCGGTCGGTCCTTTCCAAAGAGTTTGAAAGATTGGTTTCTATTTGCTCCGCGCAACTCGTCGTATCGAGAACGCGCTGCGTGTTGAGCCGCACTGTATGGATCGACGCCGATGCTGGATGTGCGTAAGCGCACCACCAGACGCAATTAGTCATCCGAGGCGACCGCAGCCTGGAGCTCGGTTCGCGTGATGACGTGCGCGGGAGGGAGGTCGACCCGGGTGCTGCGGCGGGTCCGGAGGGCAACCGAAGGACTACCAGCGCTGGCTCGATCGCGAGAACGAGGACATCGCGGACATCATCGCGCCGCCACCCTCCGAGGGCTGGGTTGCCTCCCGTCAACCGGCGGGTCAACAGTCCGAAGAACGATGACCCGAAGCTGATCGATCCGGAGCCTGCGTAAACGCTGCCTGTCCGAGGGCCGGATTCGGGCCAAGAACGGCTGTACGGTCCTGTCGCTGGAAGCCGCCGTTCGACGGCGCTATCGACCCGTTGCTGCCTGTCGTTCTCAAGAGAAGCGGTCGTTCGCGGCGCTGCAACGTGACCGCGCGGCACATCGTAAGCTCGCGGCGTGCCGAACCTTCCGAACGTGATCACGGTCGTCCGGGTGCTGCTCGTCCCGGTATTCGCCTACCTGCTCTTTCGGGAAAACTTCGGGTGGGCGCTTGCCGTGTTCATGGCGGCGGCGTTCAGCGATTTCGCCGACGGGGTGATCGCGCGCCACTACCGGCTCGTCTCCGAGTTCGGCGCGCGGCTCGACCCGATCGCCGACAAGTTCACGATGCTCACCGCGACCGTGCTCCTTGCCTGGCAGGGGTGGCTCCCGCTCTGGCTGGCGGCGGCGATCGTGCTGCGCGACGTCGTCATCGCCGGCGGCGCGATCGCGTACCGGCTCGTGGTCGGGCACGTGGAGATGGAGCCGACCTGGCTCTCCAAGATCAACACCGCGCTGGAATTCACCGCGCTCGCGGGCCTACTCGCGCACGCCGCGGCGCTCATCGACGGGAGCGACTGGCTGCAGCCGCTGTTCGTTCTTGTTTGTCTGACCGTGACGCTGTCGGGCACCCAGTATGTGTGGCTCTGGAGCAGGAAGGCCGCCGCGGCGCGGCGGGCTCAGCGCGGCGGCGGAGCGTTCGGCGGCGGCGGGTAGGGCGCCGCGACTGGCGCGTCGGCTGTCGATTTCACCTTGCCCAAAACGACAATAACCGCCCGCGCCGCGGACCGACAGAGGAGGGGAGATCGATGACGCGAAAGACCACGAAACCGGCCGTTCAACCGCGGCGTTCCGCCGCTCGCACCGCTCGCGCCCGTCCGGCACCCCGCGTGCTCGTACTGGTCGCCACGCGCAAGGGCGCATGGCTGTACCACGGCGACGCCGCGCGCCGGGCCTGGCGCGCCGACGGACCGCATTTTCTCGGCCACATCATCAGTCACCTTGTGCTTGACTCGCGCGACGGACGGACGCTGCTCGCAGCGGCCAAAACCGGTCATCTCGGCCCGACCATCTTCCGTTCCACCGATCTCGGCCGCACCTGGAAGGAGGCCGCCCGGCCGCCCGCCTTCGCGAGGGCGCCGGCCGGCGCGCAGGGCCGAGCGGTCGACCACACGTTCTGGCTGGCGCCCGGCCACGCCTCCGAGCCGGGCGCGTGGTACGCAGGGACCTCGCCGCAGGGGCTGTTCCGTTCGGAGGACGGTGGCGCGACCTGGGCGCCGTTCTCCGGCATCGCGGAGGATCCGCAGTACTTGAAGTGGATGGGCACAGTGCAGGACGGGACGCCGGACGGCCCGAAGCTGCATTCGATCATCGTCGACCCGCGCGATCCGGCACATCTTTACTTCGCGATGTCGGGCGGCGGCGTCCACGAGTCGGTCGATCGCGGCCGGACCTGGGTGCCGCTCGTGAGCGGGCTCGAGGTCGTCGAGGGCTTCGACCCGGCCGACCTGACCTTTCATGACCCTCACTGCGTCCGGCTCTGTCCGAGCAATCCCGACCGGCTGTACCAGCAGAACCACTGCGGCACGTACAGGATCGACCGGCCGTCGAACACATGGGTGCGTATCGGCAAGGCCATGCCGAAGCGGGTGGGCGACGTCGGCTTTCCAATGGTGGTGCACCCGCGCGACGCCGACACCGCGTGGCTGTTCCCGATGGACGCCTCGACCGTCTGGCCGCGCACCAGCCCGGGGGGAGTCCCCGCGGTCTACGGGACACGCAACGGCGGGAGGACCTGGCAGCGCCACGACTCCGGCATGCCGGAGCGCCAGGCGTGGTGGACGGTGAAGCGCCAAGCGATGACCGCGGACGCATGCGACCCGGTCGGCCTGTACTTCGGGACGACGAGCGGCGAGTTATGGATGAGCCGCGACGAAGGCCGCGGCTGGTCGTGCATCGCGCGGCACCTGCCCGAGATCTACGCGGTGGAGTCTGCCGAGCCCGCGCGGGACTGAAGCAGCCTGATGAAAGTCGTCATCCCGAGCTCCCTGCGCTCGTACACCCAGCGCAGCGAGGCCGAGGCGAACGGCGCGACGCTCGCGCAAGCCCTCGCCGATCTCGACCGTCTCTACCCCGGAATCCGGTTCCGCATGATCGACGAGCAGGACCGCATCCGGCGCCACATCCGGATCTTCGTCAACGGCGCTCAGGTGCGCGAGCTGTCGCAGCCGCTGCGCGCCACCGACGAGGTGGTGATCGTTCAGGCGCTGAGCGGCGGCTAGCCCCATGCCCGGGTCGTCGCCCGATCCAGCGGATCTCCCGTTGATAGGCGGGCACCAGTGGGTGCTCCGCGGAAGCGCTGCGTTACACTGCGTGGAGCGAGGCCAGCGAAGGCGTCGAGCTTGTCGTGTTCAAGACGGCCGAAGGAGCAGCGTCGTGAGCGAGCCAACGAGCGTGTCCCACCCTCTTCAGCGCCTGATCGAGAACAATCGCCGGTGGGCGCAGCTCGAGCTGGAGCGGGACCCTGGCCGGTGATCGTTCAGCCGAAGGACTACCAGCGCTGGCTCGATCCGGATAACCAGGACATTGCGGACATCATCGCGCCGCCGCCCTCCGAGGGCTGGATTGCCTACCCGGTCAATCGGCGGGTCAACAGTCCGAAGAACGATGACCCGAAGCTGATCGAGCCGGAGCCTGCGTAAACGCTACCTGTCCGAGGGCCGGTTTCGAGCCAAGAGCGGTCCCCCTTGCCGCGAGAGCTCCCGCCAGAAGAATCCTTGCCTCTGCTTCGCGTGGTGCCGCCGAAGTTCGACACCGTTTGTGAGAGCCTCGGACTGCCCTTGCGACATACCGAGTTCAAGTAACGACGCGCCGAGACTTATCCGGCATCGCTCGTCTGAACTTCGTGCCGCTGAAGCTGGCTACCCGTCCGGTCAGCCTCGTTGTGCCAGCAGTTCGTCCAGCAGCGCCGCCAGCTTCTTGGCGAGTTGAACCGTGTGATCGTTCAGCGCTCGAAGCTCCTTCGGATCAGTTATCTCCGAAGCCCGGCCGTCGGGCGGCATCACCGGCACCACCAGTCCGTTTTCTCTCGTGAACGCGACGGACAAAAGCGATCGGACTTCGTCAGCGCTAATCGCTTCCTTCCACAGGCTCTCGCATTCCTCGCGATGACCGGACAACCGCGCGTCAGAATCGACGATGCCAAGAATCCGATAGACGCTCTCGGCGAGCGTAAACGACCTCACCGCTTCGCCGGCCTGTAGGTCAACGTCGCCACGTTCAAGCCGCAGCAGTTGCGTCGGCCGCTGCCCCCCAAGGAGTAACGCAATTCGCGGAGCGGCCCGCACCGGCTCGGACTTCACGCTGTCAAGGCGCTTCCAGAAGGCTGCAAGCTCCGCCCGAGTGCAGCAGCTCGGGCTAGGGCCGGCGAAGAAGGAAGAGTTAGTGCGGAGACCGCGCGAAAAAGGGTCTAAAATCCGCGCCCTTAGATGGTGTACGGATTTGGAGGAGATCCACCCTCGCGACGCTTGTGGGCCGGCTGCCTCGCCGGAGGTCGAGCGGAGTCCGACGCCGCGGTGAGGGAGCGTGATACCGAAGGCATTCTGGCGCACCATGACACGGTCATCGCGCCCGATGACCGCGTGATCATGTTCGTCTCGAACAAGCGGATGATCCCGAAGGTCGAGAAGCTGTTCCAGGTCGGCTTCGGCTTCGTGTAGGAAGGCCAATGGCCTCGGCAGCCCGGACTCCCGTGGCGGCGCTCGCGCGCTACGCGCCGCTCGCGCAGACGCTGGGACTGACGCTGATGATCTTCGGCCTGTCGATCGCCGTGCCGCTTGGGGTCTCGCATTTCCTCGGCGACGGCGCCGAGCTCGCTTACGACGAGGCGCTCGTATTCACCGTCGGTGTCGGCGCGCTGCTGTGGCTACCGACCCGCCGCCTCGAGGCCGAGCTCCAGATCCGCGACGGGTTCCTGCTCGTCGCGCTCGTCTGGACTCTGCTGCCGGCCTTCGCCACGCTGCCGCTGCTCCTCTACCTGCCGGAGCTCTCCTTCACCGACGCCTACTTCGAGACCGTGTCGGGTCTGACCACCACCGGCGCCACGGTGCTGGAGGGACTCGACAAGCTGCCGCCATCGATCAACCTCTGGCGCAGCCAGCTCGTCTGGATGGGCGGCCTCGGTGTGGTCGTGCTTGCAGTCGCGATCTTCGAAATGGGTCAAGACGCGTCGCGTCTTTCCCATGTCCCCGACCGACATCCGCAAGACGCTGCACAACGAATGGGGCCTGTCCCTCGCGCTCGAATCGAAGAGCGGCGCCGAGACGCGGAACCTGCTGCTCGACTTCGGCTACACGCCGAACGCGCTCCTCAACAACATGGAGGTCATGGGCGTGGACGGCGCGAAGATCCAGGCCCTGATCGTCAGCCACGGCCACTATGACCATTTCGGCGGGTTGCTCGGGTACCTCGAGAAGTATCGCGACAAGCTCCCCGCCGACCTCCCAATGTATGTCGGCGGCGAGGACCTATTCTGTTTGCGCAAGGCGGCGTCGGGCACGCCCGGGCACTTCGCCGACTGGGGGGTGCTCGATCGCCGCGACCTCGAGAAGTACCGCATTCGGGTCGTGACCTGCGAGCAACCGACGGTGGTCCTCGGCCACGCGTTCACCACCGGGACGATCCAGCGCACGAGCTTTGAGCGCGTGCTGCCGAACACGATGGTCGAGTACTTCAAGCGGGACGGTGTCGGCTGCGACATCCCCTCGGCGAATGCTAAGGCGCAGGACAAGCCGGTTCCCGACGAGCACATTCACGAGCACGGCACCTGCTTCAACGTGAAGGACCGGGGTCTGGTGGTCATGTCCTCCTGTGGCCACGCCGGCATCGTGAATACGGTACGCCAAGCCATGGAGGTCTCGGGCGTGAAGAAAGTGCACGCCGCGCTCGGCGGTTTTCACCTTTTCCCAGCGCCGGAGGATTACGTGCGCAAGACCATCGCCGAGCTCCGGGCGCTCGACCCGGACGTGATCATTCCGATGCACTGCTCCGGCCCAACGATGGTCGCGCTGCTGCGGACCGATCTTGCAGACCGGCTCATTTCCTCCTCCACCGGTACCGAGTATGTGTTCGGGGCATAAGTGAAGGGCCTAGGCGCGCTAGGCGTTCGCGCGCCCACTTTCGTCACAGCCGCGATCATTGCCGTCGCCGCGGTGTCGGCATGGTTCGCCACGCGTAATCCGCCGCCTGCCGACCGGCGCGCCGACGCCGCGCGCCTCATGAACGAACTGATGTCGGGCAAGGTCCCGGTGGGCGGCGCGTTCGTCCTCTCCGACTCCGTGGGGCGGCGCGTCGCGCTCGCCGATTTCCGGGGGAAGCTGGTCCTGCTCTATTTCGGCTACACCACCTGCCCCGACGTCTGCCCGACCGATCTCGCGATCATCGGCCACACGCTGCGCGACCTCGGCGCCGCAGGCGATCAGGTGCAGCCGGTGTTCGTCACGCTCGACCCGCAACGCGACACGCCCGCGGTCCTGCGCGAATACGCCACGGCGTTCCATCCGCGCTTCGTCGCGCTCACCGGGACTGAAGGTGAAATCCGGCGCGTCGCCACCGACTATAAGGTGTTCTTCGAGAGGGTGCCCCTTCCGGGCACGAAGACGTACGTAATCGATCATACCGCGTACACGTTCCTGCTCGACCGTGAGGGCCGCTTCGTCAGCCTCTTCCCGCCCGCGACGCCGCCCGGGCGAATGGCGGTTATGCTGCGCGAGCAACTCGCGGCTACGTCGCGTTGACGTACTCGCCTTTTTTCTTCCGACCCTTCTGAAGAGCAAGATACGCAGCAACGGGTCCGCAAGCCGACGTTGGGTGACGGGTCGGTAACTGCCTTTCATTTTTCCGCGACCTTTGATCGCTAGTTCGGCGCGCGTGGGCAGTCGCTGCGCTGCCGCGTCTACCCGTTGCGTCGCCGGGGCCGGCGACTGCCATGGCGAGAGGTCGCTAACGCTCCATCGTTCGAGGGTGATCTAAGCACGCATACCTGAGCCTGCCCAATGCGCGCTACTTCGTGGCGAAGCTCACAGCGCCAGGTGATGCGCGCTGCACGCCGCTGCACCCCGAGGTCTACGAGCCGGTGCTGACGAGCATCGGGAACGGGCGAGCGGGGATTCGAAAAGGAGGGCGGCGCGGCTACGGTTCAGGAGTGCGGTGCGAAATGCGAATGTCTAGCTGAAGAAGAGTGTGCGTGCCACCCGGCCAGTGGACTTCGTGTTCCAGCTGAATTTCTGGTAACGCAGCCCGGGATTCACTACCGCCTGCTTACGATGCGCTTACGGCGAGCTCTCCTGTTAGCGTTCGCTTACCTGCGAACGCACGTCAATTGGTGGCCAAGGACGGAATTGAACCGCCGACACAAGGATTTTCAGTCCTCTGCTCTACCAACTGAGCTACTTGGCCAAGCCGGGCGACCCGCCAACCGCGGGAATCGCCTTAGCAGCGCCGCCGACCGGCGACGCGAGGAGGCGCGATTATAGCGGCGCCGGGCCGGCGGGGCCACGGCCCGTGGCGCTCAGGCGGCGTGGCCCTTCTGCAGGCAGTAGCCGAGCCCGCGCACGGTGGTGATCTTCACGTCGCCCGACTCGAGCTTGCGGCGCAGCCGGTGAATGTAGACCTCGACCGCATTGGCGCTCAGCTCGTCGCCCCACTGGCAGAGGAGATCGACGATGCGGTCCTTGCTCACCATCCGGCCGGGGCGCTGCAGGAAGATCTCGAGCAACGCCAGCTCGCGCGCCGAGAGGTCGAGCATCTCGCCCCGGATCGCGGCGATCTTGCCGATCTGGTCGTAGCTCAGGTCGCCGTGCCGGAGCGTCGGACCGGCGGCCGCCGAGTGACCGCGCCGCGCCAGGGCGCGCACCCGCGCTGCAAGCTCGGCGAGCGCGAAGGGCTTCGAAAGATAGTCATCCGCCCCCATGTCGAGGCCGCGAACGCGGTCGTCCACGCCATCGGCGGCGGTGAGGATCAGGACCGGCACCGCGCTGCCGCGCTGGCGCAGGCGCCTAAGCACCTCGAGCCCGCCCATCTTCGGCAGGCCGAGATCGAGGATCAGCAGATCGAACTCGCCCGTTGCCAGGGCGGCGTCGGCTTCGATTCCGGTCGCCACGCGATCGACCGAATAGCCGGCGTTCCGGAGGCTGTGAGTCAGCCCGTCGGCCAGGATCGCGTCGTCCTCAGCGATCAGGATGCGCACGCCATGCCCTTCCCCTCTCCCTGCACTGCTCGGGCTTGAACGCCCGTTTCGGCGAGTGTAGCAAGAGCCATCCGATTGGGGTGCTGCAATGCAGCATGACGCTACGTCGGCTGGAGCAAGGCGTTGATTCCGTCCACGAGATCGCGGGTCGAAAACGGCTTCGTGACGTATAGATCGGCGCCCAGCGACAGTCCCTTCTGGACCTCGACCTCGCGCCCCTTCGCCGACAGCATCACGATCTTGATGTCCCGCCACTCGGCGTGCTCGCGCATCCGCTTGCAGACTTCGTAGCCGCTCCGTACCGGCATCATCACATCGAGGACCACGAGATCGGGGCGACAGGCCGCGACGAGATCGAGCGCCTCGCCGCCGTTCCGGGCGACGTGCACCTCGTAGCCGGCCCGCCGCAGCAGGAACTGGACGGCCCGGACGATGTTCGGCTCGTCCTCGGCGATCACGATCTTCTTGCTCACTAGCCGGCTCCGGTCGGTAGGGTGAACGAGAAGCAGGC
>CAVUSZ010000034.1:0-63699 GCA_963744255.1 uncultured beta proteobacterium | reverse complement strand
AGGCGACGAGCTGGTTGTAGAGGTAGCCGGCCGGCTTGCCCGCGATGCGCGGGAAGTACTCATTGCTCGTGCCCTGCCCGCTCTGGCCGTGGCAGGTGACGCAGCCCTGCACGCGCGCCTCCATCGAGTCGAGCTGCTTGAACGCCGGGATGGCGGCTTCCTGGGCGCAGAGGAAGGCGGGCGCGACCCAGGCCGCCATCGCCACCACCAGCGCATGGGGCATGCGGTGCAAGCGCGTTGCGGCTTGTTCTCTGCCTGCGATGTCGTGGGAGCTTCGTGATCGAGCAAGCATCCTTTGCTGCCCCTGCCGAATCCTTGAAGGTTGCTGGGTTCACTCACGTACCGCGCAGCCAATATAGGCCGGTTCTGTGATGGACTCAATCAAGAAACAGGACGAATGGAAGGCGCCGTTACACAGCGGCGAGCGAAGCACGCCGCAAATCGCCGCAGAGCCCCAGGCGTCGGTGAGCGGCACCACTGAGAGAAGCTCAATTCCTCGCTGGAATTGCAACGCGGTCACTGCCAGGGGGCAGTTTCCTGACGACCTACACCGTGCGTCTGGTGCCCCCGCAGTTCGTGAAGCCCTACGTGACAGCTCCTCGAGACGCTCGCGGGGAAGGAAGCGATCGGCCACCTTGCGGTGAAAGCAACGACAGAGTTATGCACAGTTTCTGTGGAAAACCTGTGGATGACGTTGGCTGATTTGCCCGCAAGTTCTTGTGAACGTTTGCCATTGCTGGCCCGTTCAGCGAAGTCCGCGAACGTCCGCTTCTCTACAGCACGACAGGCAGCAATGGGTGCGAAACAGGCTGTTCGAATAGCGGCAGCCAGCTTAGTGCCGGGTTCCGGCCCGCAATTTCGCAGTATGCAATTGGTCAATGCGAGTGCGGGAGGGGCTCGCTCGACCTCCTGCATTCCGAAATCGGCGCCGAGAGCGTGCTCGACGCGCTGGGGCGGATCGAGCACGCCGTGTTCGTGTGGCAACTCCGGTAGCGGTGGCAAGTGCCCCCGCCTCTAGGCGGCCGCTGGAATCCGCCCTCGTGTAGGTGGGCAAGCGCCGGTAGCGGTCAATTGATGGCTTACTTACCGATCGCGCCGAACACCTTCTTTGCCACGCTCGTCGTGGCTCCCATCGGGTCGCGGCGAATGGCACGTTCCTGCTCCGCCATCACCAGAAAGAGCCCATCGAGCGCCTTGCGGGTCACGTAGGCGTCGATGTTCGCCTGCTCCCTGCTGATGAGGCCGTATTGCGCGGCCTGCCCGGCGAGCGCGTTGTACTGCTGGGCGAGATCGACGCGCTCGGTCGCCTGCTTGACGATCGGCAGGAAGCGCTGCGCGAGCGCGTCGCTCGTCGTGCGCCGGAAGTACTGGGTGGCGGCGTCGTCGGGACCGGTCAGGATCCCCTTCGCGTCCTGCACCGACATGCTCTTCACGGAGCTGACGAAGAGCGGGGTCGCCTCCCTGACCGCCAGCTCCGCGGCGCGGTTCATGCTCACGACCAGCTCATCGGCCTGCCGGCCCATCCCGACCATCCGCAGCCCGCTCTCGACGCGGCGGATCGAGTCGGGCAGCGGAATCTTCACCCGGTCGTTGCCGAGAAAGCCGTCGGCGGCGGAGAGCTGCGACACCGCCTTGCCGGAGGCCTGCACCAGCGCATCCTTGAGACCCTGGACCGCGTCCTGGTTGGTGATGCTCGCGAAGTTCTGCGCGGCCCCCTGCCCGCAGATGACAACTCCGGCGAGAACACCGACAATCGCCCGCTTCGAGCCCATAGTCCTGCCCCTCGATGATGAAGTCCACAACCCGGCCAATTATCGCCGCAGTCGCAGTGGCGGCGATAAGCTGCGCGGCCTATCTTGCGCTTTCCGGCGGCGAGTCGCGGCGGGCGCCGGAGGTGACCTTCGGGACGATCTCGGGCGACCGGATCACGACCGCAGATCTCCGCGGCAAGGTTGTCGTGGTCAACTTCTGGGCGACCTCTTGCGTGACGTGCGTCAAAGAGATGCCAAAGCTCGTCGAAAGGTACCGCAAGCACCGGGAGCAGGGCTTCGAAACGATCGCGGTGGCGATGAGCTACGACCCGCCGAACTACGTTCTCCACTACGTGGAGAAGAACGCGCTGCCGTTCAAGGTCGCGCTCGACCCCCTGGGCGCGGTCGCGCGCGAGTTCGGGGACGTGCAGCTGACGCCGACGACCTTCGTCATCGACCGGCGCGGGACGATCGTGAAGCGCTACCTCGGCGAGCCGGATTTCACCGAGCTCGACGCGCTGGTCGCGGCGAAACTCGCCGAGCCGGGATGACCTCGCTAACGCGAGGTCACTTTTTCGCCACGCTTGCCGCCGGGGGTGGCTCGGCGAGCAGCGGCTTCAGCAGCGCCTCGAGCTTCTCGAGGCCGACCGTGCCGGCGACCCGATGCCTGAGGGTCCCTTGCCGGTCGACGATGTAGAACATCGGCGTGGTGCTGACGCGCCCGTAGCGGTCGAAGAAGGCGTCGCTGCGCATCGCCACCGGGAACGAATACGCACGCTTGCGCCAGAACTCGCGCACCTCGCCCGGGTTCTCGTCGATCGAGAGCGCGACGACTTCGAGACCCTTGTCGCGGAGGTCGCGGTAGAGGCGCTGGACTTCAGGCAACTCCATGCGCGCGGCCGGGCTCCAGGTCGCCCAGATCACGTTCATGACGACCTTGCCGCGCAACTCCTTCGCCTTCAGAACCTTGCCGCTGAGCAGCCTGACGTCCAGCTCCGGCGCGGGGCGGTCGACCTGCGCGACCTGGGTCGCGTGCGCTCCCGTCGCACAGGCCGTGGCGAGCACCGCGGCAAACCTTGCCGCCACCTGCCATGTCGAGACGGACGCCATTTTGCGAACCTCCTCCGAGCCCGGCGACTACGCAACGCCCGCCGCGTGCGCCTGTCGGTCGGCGTGGTAGCTCGAGCGCACCATCGGTCCGACCGCCGCATGGCTGAAACCGAGCGAGTGCGCCTCGCGTTCGAACCTTCCGAAAGCGTCGAGCGGCGCGTACCGCATGACCGGCAAATGGTGCGCCGACGGCGCGAGGTATTGGCCGATCGTCAGCATGTCGACGTCGTGCGCGCGTAGATCGCGCATCACCTCGACGATCTCGTCATCGCTCTCGCCGAGGCCGACCATCAGCCCCGACTTGGTCGGGATGCCCGGGTGCCGTGCCTTGAACGCCTGCAGCAGTCGGAGCGAGTGGGCGTAGTCCGCGCCCGGACGGGCCTGGCGGTAGAGACGCGGCACCGTCTCCAGGTTGTGGTTCATCACGTCGGGAATCCCGCGCCCCAGCGCTTCGAGGGCCGGCTCGAGCCGGCCGCGGAAGTCGGGCACAAGCGTTTCGATCCGCGTCTTCGGCGAATGTTCCCGGACGGCGTTGATGCATTCGGCGAAATGTCCCGCGCCGCCGTCGCGCAGGTCGTCGCGGTCGACGCTGGTGATCACGACGTACCCGAGCCGCAACGCGGCAACGGTCTGCCCGAGATGCAGCGGCTCCTCCGGATCGGGCGGTTTCGGCCGGCCGTGCGCGACGTCGCAGAAGGGGCAGCGCCTGGTACACAGGTCGCCGAGGATCATGAACGTCGCCGTGCCCTTGCCGAAGCACTCACCGATGTTCGGACAGGACGCCTCTTCGCAGACCGTGTGGAGCTTCGCCTCGCGAAGGATCTTCTTGATCTCGTAGAACCGCGTGCCGGAACTCGGGGCTTTGACTCGGATCCAGTCGGGCTTCGCCAGCCGCTCGACCGGCACGATCTTGATCGGGTTGCGTGCCGTCTTCGCCGCACCGCGCTGCTTGTCGCCGAGTTCGCTCATCGATTCGCCTTGCGAGAGTTGGGATTATGCCTCGGGTAGCAGCAGCCGCTGCAAGCGAGCGGCGAGCGCGTCGGCGACGGCTCCCGGCGGTTCGCGCGCGCCCAGGTCGGCGAGCTGGGTCACCTTCAGCCCTTCGTAGCCGCACGGGTTGATGTCGCGGAACGGGCGGAGGTCCATGTCGACGTTCAACGCGAGGCCGTGGTAACTCGCACCGCTGCGCACCCGCAGGCCGAGGGCGGCGATTTTCGCCTCATCGACGTACACGCCGGGAGCCCCGGCGCGTCGCTCGCCCTCGATTTTCCGCTCCGCGAGCAGCTCGATCACGGCCTGCTCGAGCAGCCAGACGAGGCGCTTCACGGTGAGCCCGCGGCGGCGCAGATCGAGCAGCGCGTAGACGATGACCTGCCCGGGACCGTGGTAGGTGATCTGGCCGCCGCGATCGATCCGCTGCACCGGGATCGCCGTCTCGCGCAGGAGATGCTCGTCCTTGCCGGCCTGGCCCAGCGTGTACACCGGCGGATGCTCGAGCAGCCACAGCTCGTCCGCGCTCGCCGCGGTGCGCGTGGCGGTGAAGCGGCGCATCTCGTCGTAGGCGGCGACGTACGGCGTCAACCCCAAACGCCTGACGACGAGCGGGGAGCGGAGAGCGGAGAGCGGGGTGCGCGGCGTCTCGTTTCGCGGCAGCGTGTCGGCGCGGGCGGTCACTTCGTTCGTCTCGTGCCGCCGCGGCCTCAGAGCACCAGCGTCACCATCGGATGGTCACAGAGCTCGCGGTACACCGCGTCGAGCTGCTCGCGCGAGGTGGCGCGGATCGTCAGGGTGAGCGAGAGATAGGTCGCTTCGCGGCTGGCGCGCATCTCGAGCGTGGCGGCATCGAAATCCGGGGCGTGCCGTTTGACTACGCCGACGATCGCCTGCGCGAACCCCGCCCGGCGCTTCCCGAGCACCTTGATCGGGAAATCGCACGGAAAGGCGAGCAGCGCGCGCGTTTCGAGCTCAGGCATGCGCCTTGTCTCGCGCCCGGGCCTTGTAATCCTGGAAGAGCTGGTACATCCGCGCGTACACCGGGCCCGGCTTTCCGGCGCCGACCGTCCGCCCGTCGATCCGCGTGACCGGCAGCACTTCCTTCGTCGAGGACGAGAGCCACACCTCGTCGGCGGCGAAGATCTCTTCGCGCGGGACCTGCCGCACCTCCACCGGCAGGCCATTGGCCCGCGCGAGCTCGAGCACGAGGTCGTAGGTGATCCCCGGCAGGATCAGGTTGTCCTTCGGCGGAGTCACGATCGTGCCGTTCTTCACCAGGAACACGTTGCAGGTCGACGCCTCGGTCACGCGGCCGTCGCGCACCAGTATCGATTCGACCGCGCCGGCATCCTCCGCTTCCTGCCGGAGCAGGCAGTTGGCGAGCAGTGACACCGACTTGATGTCGCAGCGGTGCCAGCGGTAGTCCTCGCGGAGCACCACCGCGACGCCCTGCGCCCGCTCCTCCGGCGTCGGCGACTTGAGGGGGTTCGCCATGGCGAATACCGTTGGCACGACGGGCGTTTTCGGGAACTCCTGCGAGCGCGGCGCGACCCCGCGGGTGACCTGAAGATAGACACCCTGGTCGTCCCAGGGGTTCCGGTCGACCACGCCCTGCAGGAGCTTGGTCCAGCCCGCGACGTCGTGCGGGTTCGGAATCCGGACGGCGCCGAGGCTATAGGCGAGCCGTGCGAGGTGCTCGGGCAGCCGGAACAGCGCGCGGCCGTACGCCGGGACCACCTCGTACACGCCGTCGCCGAAGATGAACCCGCGATCGAGGACCGGGATCTTCGCCTCGGAGAGCGGCACGAACTCGCCGTTCAGATAGCAGATCTGTGCCATCGCTCGCTCCTCACTTCTTCAGCCAGAGCCGCATGCTGTCCCAGACGCGGCCCACGAGCCCGGCGACCGGCACGCTTTCCAGCGCGATCACCGAATACTCGCCGACCGGCTTGCCGTCGAACGCGACCTTCACGAGGCCGACCTTCTGACCGGCGCTCACCGGCGCGACGAGCGGCTGCTCGCTGATGAAATCGGCCTTGACTTTCTGCGTGTCGCCGCGCGGCAGAACGAGGTCGAGGTCGCGGTCGACCCCGGCCTTGAGCTCGTCCCGCGTGCCCTTCCAGACGCGGAGCGTGCCGACCTCCTGGCCCTTCTGGTACAGCCGCACGCTGTCGAAGAACTGGAAGCCGTAGTTCAGCAGCTTCTGGCTCTCCTGGGCGCGGGCGCTGTCGGAGTTGGTGCCCACCACCACCGACAGCAGCCGCCTGGGACCCCGTTTCGCCGAGGCGATGAGGCAGTAACCGGCGGCCTCGGTATAGCCGGTCTTCACGCCGTCGACATTCGGGTCGAGCCAGAGCAGGCGATTGCGATTCTGCTGCGTGATGTTGTTGTAGCGGTATTCCTTGGCGGCGTACAGCGTGTAGTAGTCGGGGAAGTCGCGGATCAGCGCCGCGGCGAGCGCCGCGAGATCGCGCGCGGTCGAGTAGTGCTTCGGGTCGGGCCAGCCGCTCGCGTTGGTGAACTGCGTGTCCTTCAGGCCGAGGCGCTGCGCCTCGCGGTTCATCATCTGCGCGAAGACGTCCTCCGATCCGCCGACGAGCTCGGCGAGCGCGACCGTCGCGTCGTTGCCCGATTGCACGATCATGCCGCGCAGCAGCTCGTCCACCGTCACCGGCCTGCGCGGCTCGACGAACATGCGCGAGCCGCCGGATTTCCACGCCCGCTGCGAGATGGTCACGCTCTGGTCGGACGCGATGGACTTCTTCTTGAGCGCATCGAAGGTGAGATACGCCGTCATCAGCTTGGTGAGCGAGGCGGGCTCGACGCGGTCACCGGCGTTGTGCGCGACGATCGCCTGCCCGCTCGCGTAGTCGAGGAGCAGCCACGCGCGCGCGGCGATCGGCGGCGGCGGCGGCGCGTCGGCGAGCGCGGCGAGCGGGAGGGCGAGAACGAGCGCGAGCAGCAGGCGGAGCATCGAGGGGATCACGGATGAGTTGGGAGAAGCGTCGATGATTTTACCGCACGACCACGTGCGGCTTCACATCCAGCGTGGCTTTCAGACTGTCGACAATCGCGCCCGCCTCGGCGCGCGTGCGGTACGGTCCGACATGCAGCCGGAAGAGACCGTCCTTGCGGTAGATCTCGATCGGCCGGTCGAGCGACGCGAACTCGAGCGTCGCGCGCGCGCGGAAGCTTTCGGCATTGTCGCGGGCGGAGAAGGCGGCGAGCTGGACGTAGAGCCCGCCCGGCCCGGCGGTGACCGCGACATCAACCGGCGCCGCGGGCTCCGACGGCGCGGGAATCACGGGGCCCGCCGCTGCAATCTGCACGCCGGTCCCCGGGACGATCGTTTCGACCTCTACCATCGTGCTGCCCTGCTCCAGGTAGCCCAGCTTCCACGCGGCCGTGTACGAAAGGTCGATCACGCGGCCTGGCCAGAACGGGCCGCGGTCGTTGATGCGGACGATCACGCTGCGACCATTGGCGACGCTGGTGACGCGCGCGTAGCTCGGGATCGGCAGCGTCGGATGGGCGCCGGTCATCGCGTACATGTCGTAGATCTCGCCGCTCGAGGTACGCTGGCCGTGGAACTTGCGGCCATACCAGCTCGCCAGGCCGCGCTGGCGGAACGCGCGCACGCTTCGCTCCGGCGCGTACTCCTTGCCGAACACGACGTACGGGTTGTTGGCGAACCGGCTGGGCGGCTCTACTCGCGGCTGCGCGTCGGGGATGCGCTCGAGGTCGGGCGGCGGCCCGTCACCCGGGCCGTCGTCCAGGTAGTAGCCGCCACCGCGCCGCGGCGGCGCGGGGACGGGTGCCAAAGGTGGCGCCTTCGCGACTTCGCGGTCCACTGCTGGCGGTGGCGGCGCGCTCGCGCACGAGGCGACGAGCGCAGCGACTGCGCACCGCGCGAGCGCACGCTTGCCGCTTCCCGCTTCGCGTCTCACGTCTGGACGAGCTTGCGGTGCTTGTGGATGCTCATCAGGATCCCGAGGCCGAGGAACAGCGTGACGAGCGCGGTGCCGCCGTACGAGACGAGCGGCAGCGGTACGCCCACCACCGGCAGGATGCCGCTCACCATCCCCATGTTGACGAACGCGTAGGTGAAGAAGATGAGCGTGATCGCGCCGGCAAGCAGCCGCGCGAAGAAGGTCGGCGCGCCGGCGGCGATGACGAGACCGCGCGCGATGAGCGCGAGGTAGAGCAGGAGCAGGACCACGTTCCCGACCAGGCCGAACTCCTCCGAGAACACCGCGAAGATGAAGTCGGTCGAACGCTCGGGGATGAACTCGAGGTGGGCCTGCGTGCCTTCGAGCCAGCCCTTGCCGAGGAAGCCGCCGGATCCGACCGCGATCGTGGCCTGAATGATGTGGAAGCCGCGCCCGAGCGGGTCCGTTGTCGGATCGAGCAGCGTGCACACGCGCGCCTTCTGGTAGGCCTTCATCCCCGGCCAGACGACGTCGGGGCGGCAGAGCTGCGGCTCGAGCACGACGAGCGCCACGATCGCCACGGCGCCGACCGCGACCACCGGCACGAGCAGCCGCCAGGAGAGGCCCGCAAGGAAGATCACGTAGAACCCGGCCGCTGTCACGAGCAGCGCGGTGCCGAGATCTGGCTGCTTCGCGATCAGGAGCGCCGGCACCGCGAGGATGGTCGTCGCTACGACGTAATCGCTGACCTTCAGCGTCGTCTCGCGCTTCTGGAAGTACCACGCGAGCATGAGGGGCATCGCGATCTTCATCATCTCGGAGGGCTGGAAGCGCACCACGCCGACATGCAGCCAGCGCCGCGCGCCGTTCACGACCTCGCCGAACAGCGCGACCGCAATGAGGAGCGCGACGCCGACCGCGTAGATCGGTACCGCGAAGCGCATCAGCGTCTGCGGCGGGATCTGCGCCGCTACCCACATCGCGACGAACGCGACCGCGATGTTGATGAGCTGGGCGTTGAGTCGGCCGGGGGTATCGTAGGATGCGCTGTAGAGTGTGAAGAGGCCCACGCTCAGGATCAGCACCGCGAGCAGGACGAGCGTTCCGTCGAGATTGGCGGTGAGCCTGTCCCAGAGGCGCGCGAACACGTCAGTCGCCCTCTGCGTCCGGGTCCAGATCCGGCCCCTTCTCGGGCACCTTGCCGAGGAGGTAGTAGTCGAGCACGATGCGCGCGATCGGCGCGGCGGTGGCGCTCCCGTGCCCGCCGTTCTCGACCAGGATGCCAAGCGCGATCTTCGGCGCGCTGGCCGGTGCGAACGCGACGAAGAGCGCGTGATCGCGGTGACGTTCCGCGACCTTCTTCTCGTCGTACTTCTCGTTCTGCTTCATCGCGACCACCTGCGCGGTGCCGGTCTTCCCGCCGTAAACGTATTCCGCGCCCGCGGCCGAGCGCGCGGCCGTCCCGCCGGGCCTCGTCACGTCGACCATCGCGTTCTTCACCAGGGCGAGCCACTTCGGCGTGAACTTCACCGTGCGCACCGGCTGCGGCTCGACTGCGCGCGTCTCCCCGGTGCGCGGGTCGACGATGTCGCGCACGAGGTGCGGCTTGTAGACGACGCCGTTGTTGGCGAGGATCGCGGTCGCGAACGCGAGCTGAACCGGGGTCGCGAGGTTGTAGCCCTGACCGATGCCGACCGAGACGCTGTCGCCGGGGTACCACTTCTGCTCCGAGGGCGTCTTGAAGCGTTTGCGCTTCCATTCCCGCGACGGCAGCAACCCGCCGCGCTCGCCGTCGATGTCGATCCCGGTCGGCTGCCCGAACCCGAATTGCGTGAGAAAGCCGTGCAGCGCGTCGATGTCGGTATCGTTGGCGACGCCGTAGTAGTAGGTGTCGCACGAGATCACGATCGAGCGGTGCAGGTTCACCGCGCCGTGGCCGCCGACCTTCCAATCACGCCAGCGGTGCGCGACGCCCGGCAACGTGAAGAAGCCGGGGTCGGAGATGGTGTACTCGGGCGAGCGGCGCCCGAGCTCGAGCGCCATCATCGCCATGAACGGTTTGAAGGTCGAGCCGGGAGGGTAAGCGCCCGTCACCGCCCGGTTGTTGAGCGGCTTGTCGGGATCGTTGTTGAGCGCTTCCCATGCTGCGGCATCGATGCCGTCGACGAAGAGATTCGGGTCATACCCCGGCTTGGAGACGAGCGCGAGCACGCCACCGGTCGCGGGCTCGATCGCGACCAGGGCGCCGCGGAATTTGCCGAACGCGCGCTCGGCGACCTCCTGGAGTTTGATGTCGAGCGTGAGCGCCAGGTTGTTGCCCGAGGTCGGCGGCGACGACTCGAGCGTGCGGATCCCGCGGCCGCTCGCGTCGATCTCGACATGCGCCGAGCCGGTGACCCCGTGCAGCTCGCGCTCGTACTTTCCTTCGACCCCGGACTTCCCGATGAAATCCGAGCCTTTGTAGTTCGCCTGCAAGCCCTCCGCCTCGAGCCGCTCGAGGTCCTTGTCGCTGATGCGACCGATATAGCCGAGCGCGTGCGAGGCGACCTCGCCCATCGGGTAGTGGCGGAAGAGACGCCCCTTGATCTCCACGCCCGGGAAGCGATAGGCGTTCGCCGCGAAGCGCGCGACCTCGTCGTCGGTGAGCCGGGTCCTGATCGGCAGGCTCTCGGCGCCCTTGATCTCCGAGCGCAGCTTGCGGAAGCGGCTGCGATCGCGCGCCTGGATCTCGACGACGCTCGCGAGCTCGTTGATGACCGCCTCGAGGTTGCCCGCCTTGTGCGGACTGATCTCGAGGGTGTATTGCGATTCGTTCCGGGCGAGCACGACGCCGTTGCGGTCCATGATCAGCCCACGATTCGGCGCCAGCGGCACGACCGAGATCCGGTTGTCCTCGGCCTTGGTTTGGTAGTACTCGTGCTGGACGAGCTGCAGGTAGACGAAGCGGAGCGTGAGCAATGCGAACGCCCCGACTACGACCGCACCGGCCACGCCGAGGCGGAGCTGGAAGCGCCTGAGGTCGCCCTCGAGATCGCGGAATTCGGCGTAGCTCATCTGGGGAACGGGTCGACAGCACTCGGGAGATTACTACCCATCGCCCTAGATCGGCCGGGTTTCGTCGACTTCGGACGGCCGCCGCTGCGGCGCAAGCAGCAGCATGGTCGCAAGCGGCCACAGCATCGCGGCGACCAGGCTCCCGACGAAGAACGAGATCCCGGGATAGGTCCCGCCGGCCGCCAGCCGGACCGCCAGCATCAGGAGCTGACTCGCGGCCAGCAGCACGAGCACGTGCAGGGCCTGCTGCCACAGCGGGAACCGCAGGATGCGGCGGTGCAGGCTCTGCGCCGCGTACGCCAGCGCGGCGTAGGCGAGCGCATGCTGGCCGAACAGGGCCCCGTTCGCGGCGTCCATGACGAGCCCGAGCACCCAAGCGCTCCCGATGCCGACCCGCCGCGGCTGGTGCACGCACCAGAAGGTGAGGACCAGCGCGAGGAGATCCGGCACCCCCCGCACCTCCTGCCACGGGAGCAGGTTGAAGGCCAGCGCGACGAGCAGGCTCGCGATTATGAAGCTCGCCTTGACGGGGAGCAGCAGGTAGTGGCGGCTGGGGTTCTCGAGCGGCATTACTCGGGCTTCCGGGGAGGACGCTTGCTCTTGCCCGCCTTGCGGGCAGCGCGGCCCGATTCCTCTGCCCACGCCGGCGTGTCGTCGACCCGCGCAAGCACCAGCACCTGGCGGTGCTGGTCGGTGCCGGCGACCGGCTGGCAGATGATCTTCGCGAACGCGTATGCCGCGTCGCGCTCGATCCGCACCACGCGCGCGACGGGGAGGCCGCGCGGATAGACGCCGTCAATGCCGGAGGTCGCGAGGAGATCGCCTTTCTCGACTTCGGCGTTCGCCGCCATGTGGCGCAGCTCCATCGTCGTGCCGTCGCCGGAGCCGTACGCGACGCCGCGCAGGCCGTTGCGCACGACCTGCACCGGGATGGCATGATCCTTGTGGGTGACGAGCGTCACCTCGGCGAGGAGCGGCTGCACGCGCGTCACCTGGCCGATGACGCCGGCCGGGTCGATCACCGGCTGGCCGAGGACGATGCCCTGCTGGTCGCCCTTGTCGATGATCACCTTGCGGCTGAACGGGTCGCGGCCCGCGTAGACGATCTCAGCGAAGATCGAGTCCGCGGTGAGCCGCTCGCGCGCGGCGAGCAGGCGTTTCAGCTGCTCGTTCTCGGTGCGGACAGACTCCATTGAAAGCAACGTCTCCGCGTCCTTCAGCTTCTCGGCGCGGAGCTCCGCGTTCTCTCGTCGCAGGCGGGTCTGGGTGCTGAAGAACTCGCGGCTGTGCGCGAGCGCCGACACGGGCGCGATCGCGAGCTGCTGGAGGGGATAGACGGCGACGGCGAGGAGCTGGCGCATCGGCTCCGCGTAGCCGAACCGCGCGTCGAGCACCATCAGCAAGACCGAGAGCAGCGCGAAGAACGTGAGCCGCGCCACCGGAGCCGGGCCACGGTGAAAGAACTGCGGTGGCGCGTACTCCATGGATAGAAGACCGAAAGACGAGGACTAGCTGCAGCCTCGTCTCATTCGTTGGTGAAGATGTTGCCGAGCTTCTCCATCTTCTCGAGCGCCTTGCCCGATCCGCGAACGACGCAGGAGAGCGGATCCTCGGCGACGATCACCGGGAGCCCGGTCTCCTCCATCAGCAGCCGGTCGAGGTCGCGCAGCAACGCGCCGCCGCCGGTGACCACCATGCCCTTCTCGGCGATGTCCGCGCCGAGCTCCGGCGGGGTCTGCTCGAGCGCCGACTTGACCGCGGACACGATCTGGTTGAGCGGCTCGGTGAGTGCTTCCAGCACTTCGTTGGAGGAGATGGTGAAGCTGCGCGGAATGCCTTCCGCGAGATTGCGGCCCTTCACCTCGATCTCGCGCACCTCCGAGCCGGGGAACGCGGAGCCGATCTCCTTCTTGATCATCTCCGAGGTCGATTCGCCGATCAGCATGCCGTAGTTGCGGCGGATGTAGTTGATGATCGCCTCGTCGAACTTGTCGCCGCCGACGCGGACCGAGCCTGCATACACCATGCCGCCGAGCGAAATCACGCCGACTTCGGTGGTGCCGCCGCCGACGTCGACGACCATCGAACCGGTCGCCTCGGCCACGGGCAGGTCCGCGCCGATCGCGGCGGCCATCGGCTCCTCGATGAGGTAGACCTGGGATGCGCCGGCGCCGATCGCCGATTCGCGGATCGCGCGGCGCTCCACCTGGGTCGAGCCGCAGGGCACGCAGATGATGATCCGCGGCGACGGCGAGAGCAGCCGCGAGACGTGCACCTTCTTGATGAACTGCTTGAGCATCTGCTCGGTGACCGTGAAGTCGGCGATGACGCCGTCCTTCATCGGCCGGATGACGGTGATGTTGCCCGGCGCCTTGCCGAGCATCTGCTTCGCTTCCTTGCCGACGGCCTGGATCGTGCGCTTGCCGTTGGGGCCGCCTTCCTGGCGGATCGCGACGACTGACGGTTCATCGAGCACGATCCCCTTGCCACGAACGTAGATCAGCGTGTTGGCGGTGCCGAGATCGATGGCGAGGTCGTCGGAGAAGTATGCGCGTAGAAATCCGAGCATGTAGTTGTTCCTATGGGTGGGCCGAGACGCGGAGGCGACACGCGAATGAGCTATAATACCGCGATCTAAGCTGTTGTTCTACGTCGAAAATCACAATGTCCCTCAGCCTCGACGACGTGCGGCGCATCGGCTATCTTGCGCGGATCGAGGTCACCGACGCCGAGGCCGCGGCGGTCCAGCTGCAACTGAACGGCATCCTCCGTCTGGTCGAGCAACTGCGCGCCGCCGACACCCGCGGCATCGAGCCGATGTCCCATGCCCGGGACGTGACGCTGCGGCTGCGCGACGATGTAGTTGCCGAGGCCGACCAGCACCGGGCGTTCCAGGCGATCGCCCCCCAGGTCGAGGCGGATCTCTATCTCGTCCCCAAGGTCATTGAGTAGCGGTCTCCCGCCTTGCGGACGCTGAACGCCACCCTCAAGGACCTCGGCGCCGCCCTGGCCGCGAAGCAGGTCTCGAGCATCGAGCTCACGCGGGATTACCTCGATCGTATCGCGGTGGCGCAGAGGACGCTGAACGCTTTCATCACCGTCGACCCGGAAAAAAGTCTCGCCCAGGCGCGCCTGGCAGACGAGCGGATCGCCCGCGGCGATGCGGGTCCGCTCACCGGCATCCCGGTGGCCCACAAAGACATCTTCTGCGCCGCGGGGTGGCTCACCACCTGTGCGTCGAAGATCCTCGCCAACTTCATCGCGCCATATGACTCGCACGTCATCGGGCGGTTCAACGCTGCCGGAGCGGTCCTCCTCGGCAAGACCAACATGGACGAGTTCGCGATGGGCTCGTCTACCGAGAATTCGCATTTCGGCCCGGTGCGGAACCCTTGGGACCTTGCTCGGGTGCCGGGCGGCTCGTCCGGCGGCTCGGCGGCAGCAGTCGCCGCTCGCCTCGCGCCGTGCGCCACCGGGACCGACACCGGCGGGTCGATCCGCCAGCCCGCGGCGATGTGCGGGGTGTCGGGCCTGAAGCCGACCTACGGCCTCGTCTCACGCTACGGGATGATCGCCTTTGCCTCCAGCCTCGACCAGGGCGGGCCGCTCGCGTGCACGGCCGAGGACCTGGCCCTGCTCCTGAACGCGATGGTCGGGTTCGACCCGCGCGACTCGACGAGCCTCGACCGGCCGGCGGAGGATTACTCGCGCGCGCTCGAGGAGCCGCTGGCGGGCCTGAGGATCGGCCTGCCGAAAGAGTTCTTCGCCGAAGGCATGGACGACGACGTCCGCCAAGCCGTAGAGGGCGCGATCGACGAATTCAGGCGGCTCGGGGCGACCACGGCGGAGGTCGCCCTGCCGTCGAGCGGGCTCTCGGTTCCGGCGTACTACGTCATCGCGCCCGCGGAGGCGTCGTCGAACCTATCCCGCTACGACGGCGTGCGCTACGGCTACCGCGCTCCCGAGTACGCGGATCTCCTCGACATGTACTGCAAGACGCGCGCGCAGGGTTTCGGCGCAGAAGTGAAGCGACGGATCCTCGTCGGCACGTATGTGCTGTCGCACGGGTATTACGACGCGTACTACCTGCAGGCGCAGAAAGTGCGGCGCCTGATCGCGCAGGACTTCGTCGAGGCGTTCAAGCGCTGCGACGTCATCCTCGGCCCGACCTCGCCGACGGTGGCGTTCCCGATCGGCGAGAAGATCTCGGACTCGGTGACCATGTACCTCAACGACATCTACACGATCGGAGCGAACCTCGCCGGGCTGCCGGCGATGTCTATTCCGTGCGGCTTCGGCCGGGGCGGGCTCCCGGTCGGGCTGCAGGTGGTCGGCGATTACTTCAGCGAAGCGCGGCTGCTCAACGTCGCGCACCGCTTCCAGCGCGCCACCGACTGGCATCTGCAGAAGCCGGACGTGGCGAACGGCTGAAGGCTGCGGCGATGGAATGGGAAACGGTCATCGGCCTCGAGACCCACGCCCAGCTGTCGACGCGCTCGAAGATGTTCTCCGGCGCGTCGACCGCATTCGGCGCCGCGCCCAACACGCAGGCGAGCGCGGTCGACATCGCGCTGCCCGGCGCGCTGCCGGTCGCGAACCGGGGCGCGGTCGAGCTTGCGATCCGGTTCGGGCTCGAAGTCGGCGGGACCATCCGGCCGCGCTCCGTGTTCGCGCGCAAGAACTACTTCTATCCCGATCTTCCCAAGGGCTATCAGATCAGCCAGTACGAGGCTCCGATCGTAGAAGGCGGCGCGATCACGATCGCCCTGGCGGGTGGCAAGAAGACGATCCGACTGACGCGCGCGCACCTCGAGGAGGATGCTGGGAAGTTGCTGCACGAGGATTTTCACGGCATGAGCGGCGTCGACTTCAACCGCGCCGGGATCCCGCTCCTCGAGATAGTCTCCGAGCCCGACATGCGCTCGGCCGAGGAAGCGGTCGCATATGCGCGCGAGCTCCATGACCGGGTCCGGTGGATCAAGATCTGTGACGGCGACATGGAGCAGGGCGCTTTCCGTTGCGATGCGAACGTTTCAGTTCGCCGTCGAGGCGAACCACTCGGCACCCGCTGCGAGATCAAGAACCTCAACTCGTTCCGCTTTCTCGAGCGTGCGATCCTGTACGAGGTGCGCCGCCAGATCGAGATCCTCGAAGCCGGCGGCAGGATCGTGCAGGAGACGCGACTCTACGATCCGGACCGCGACGAGACGCGGTCGATGCGCACCAAGGAGGACGCGCACGACTACCGCTACTTCCCTGATCCCGATCTTCCGCAGCTAGTGGTTTCAGAAGAGTGGAAATCCGAGATCCGGAAGTCACTCCCGCCTGCCCGAGCAGAAAGGCGTCGCGAATACGTCGAGGGCAATGGGGTGGCAAGAAGTGAGTCGAGATCCCCGGAAGAGAATCGACTACTAGAGCGATTTATCTCCGAGCACAGCCTCACTCCCTATGATGCCGCGCTGCTCACGGAGTCAAGGGAAAAAGCCGATTACTTTGATTCGGTAGTCGCAGAACTCGATAGCCGAGTCGACTATGCTGCCGTTGGAGATAGGCTGTTGCCGTACGACGAACGCCCCCTCGCTGGCCCTGCTGTGAAGGCCGACATTGGACGCTTCCGTGGACGTGAGCTCGCCAAGGATTGGCTAATAGGCGATCTCGCGGCAGCACTTAAACGAGATCAGCTGGAAATAGCGCAGTCCCCGCTTCGCCCCGTCCAGCTGGCTGGGCTAATCGGCAAAATCCTGGACGATACTGTCTCGCTAACGCGCGCGAGGCGAGCCTTCCCGCTGATGTGGGCGTCCGCGAAGAACCCTGAGGACCACCTAAAGGACGATCTCGCCGAGGCGCTCGGTTTGAGCCAGATCTCCGATGCCGGCGAGCTCGAAGCGATCGTCGATCAGGTGCTTGCCGAAAACCCGAAGCAGGTCGAGGATTACCGGGCAGGGAAGGAGAAGGCCCTGAACTCGCTCGTCGGCCAAGTCATGAAGGCGACGAAGGGCGAGGCGAACCCGGCGCAGGTGAATGAGATCCTGAAAAACAAACTGGCCGACTGAGCCGGCCAGTTTGTGGATCCCGGCATTCGCCGGGATGCCGCCGCCGAGGTCAATTCTTCGTTGCGGGCCTCGCCGGTGCCGCGGCGACGGGGGCCGCGGCACCCGACTTCGCCAGGTCGCGGAAGCGGCGGAGATCCTCGTCGTACTTCGCGTTGATCCCTTCGATCTCCTTCTTCTTCTTCTCGAGCAGCTCGGTGTGCGAGACGATCGCGGTCTCGTTCACCTGAACGTCCTGCCTGAGCTGCGCGGGCATGGGCTTCTTCTTGTAGAACTCGACCTCGCCGGCGAGCTCCTGCTGGCGCTTCTGCGCGTCGGCTAGCTTGCGCTTGGCTTCCGCGACCGCCTCCGCGTTCGCCTGAATGGCGCGCTCCCTGGCGTCTGCGATGTCCTGCTCGGTCGAGTAGGTGTTGAGGAGCGCCGTGTTCTTGCGCTTCTCTTCCTTCGCCGCCATGTCGTCGTCGAGCTTGCGCTTTCGCTCGGCTTCCTTGGCAGCGAGCTGATCGGACGTGAGCGCGCCTTCGTTGCGTTTCGTCACCGTGCCCTGGCGGTTGAGCTGCTCGTTCGCCTTGCCGGCGGCCTCCGACGGTATCTTGTCCGTGTAAACGACCTTGCCGTTGGCATCGGTGTACTTGTAGAGCTTCTGGGCGGCGGCGGGCCCGGCGAGCGCGGCCGCGCAGAGGAGGAGCATGAGACGGGGTGAGCTAAGCATGGTGCGAGACTCCATATTGTCGACGGTATCCGGCGATCGCTCGCAAAGCCTCCTCGTGCTGCGGCGCGCCCTCTAGGTATCCGATCAGGTCATCGAGGGTAGCGATCGCGATGACCGGCATTCCGTATTGCTCGCGGACCTCCTCGACGGCGGAGAGCGCGCCCGAGCCGCGTTCCATCCGGTCGAGGCACACGGCGACGCCCGCTGGTGTCGCCCCGGCGGCGCGGATCAGCGCGACCGATTCCCGCACCGCGGTCCCCGCCGTCATCACGTCGTCGATGATCAGCACGCGGCCGGCAAGCGGCGCACCGACCACTGAGCCGCCCTCACCGTGGTCCTTCGTTTCCTTGCGGTTGAACGCGTAGGGCACGTCGCGCCCGCGGCGCGAGAGCGCCACCGCCGTCGCAGCGGCGAGCGCGATCCCCTTGTAGGCGGGGCCGAAGACCATGTCGTAGACGAGACCGGAGGCCTGGACCGCGTCTGCGTAGAATTCCGCGAGCCGGCCGAGACGGCCGCCGGTGTTGAACAAGCCGGCATCGAGGAAGTAAGGCGTTGTCCTGCCGGATTTGGTCACAAAGCTGCCGAAGCGCAGCACCCCGCTCGCGATCGCGAACGCGATGAAGTCGCGGCGGTAGTCAGTCACAGCCAAGGTCCGGTGCGGCGTCAATTTTTCGACGGATTTCAAGATGTTACGCGTCATCACCTTGAATCTCAACGGCATCCGGTCGGCGGTCGCCAAGGGTTTCCTACGCTGGCTGGCGCGACAAAATGCGGACTGCGTATGCATGCAGGAGATCAAGGCTCACCGAAGCGACCTGCCACGTGCAATCCTCATGCCAGCGCGTCTCGAGGGGCACTTCGACTTCGCGCACAAGAAGGGTTACAGCGGCGTCGGCATGTACTGTCGCCGCGCGCCCGATGCGGTCTCGACCGGCTTCGGCAGCCGCGAGTTCGATACGGAGGGGCGATTCATCCGCGCCGACTTCGGCAACCTCTCGATCATCTCCGTGTATCTGCCTTCCGGCTCGAGTTCGGAAGAGCGTCAGCAGGCCAAGGTCCGGTTCCTCGGCGAGTATCTGCCAGTGCTCGAGCACCTCGCGGCTTGCGGCCGCGAGATCATCCTCTGCGGCGACTGGAACATCGCGCATCGCGAGATCGATCTCAAGAACTGGCGCTCGAATCAGAAGAACTCGGGTTTCCTGCCGGAGGAGCGCGCTTGGCTGAGCGGCGTGTTCGAACGCGCGGGATGGGTGGACGTGTTCCGCCGCCTCGACCCGCGTCCCGGCCAGTACACGTGGTGGTCGAACCGCGGTCAGGCGTGGGCGAAGAATGTCGGATGGCGGATCGACTACCAGATCGCCACGCCCGGCATCGCCGCGCGCGCGGTCAAGGGGTCGATCTACAAGGCGCGGCGGTTCTCCGACCACGCGCCGCTGACCATCGAATATGACTGGGAGCTCTAGCTTGAGACGAGGATCCGCCGCCGCTCCCGGCCGCCAGCTCGACGGCCGGCCTGACGGCCGGCAGACGCGACACGTTCATGGCGCGAGCGCTCTTAGCATGCGGGACGCCAAACGGTAGCCGCGCCAGACAGTGAACGCGCGGCTCGCCCACCGGAGCGCGCGCCGCGGCGAGAGTACGACCAGAATCACGGCGGCGAGCGCCACGGCGGCGGGATTCGCTCGCACCCATTGAGCGGCGGCGACGGCGCGGTCGGCGAGTGCGAGCGGGCCACGGAGTGGCGCGAGCAGTGCCGCCAGCTCGTCGCGCTGCAGCGCCGACCGCGCGAGCAGCCGCTCGCGCCTGGCGTGGATCTGGGCGAGCCGGCGGTTCACTTCAGCCGCTCCTCGTCCTTGATGAGCTCGCCGAGCGTGCTCGCGAACATCTTCGGGCGCCGCTTGAGATGGCGCATGAGGAGAACAATCCCCGAGATGCCGACGACGAGGAACAACACCGCAAAGGCGCCGAGCGTGGCGAGGCGGTGGGTTTCCCAGAAGAGCACCACCGTGAAGATCACGAACAGGAGCACTGCGATCTGAAGGCAGAACGCGATCGCCGCGGCGGCGAGCACGAGCTGCGCGAACCGGATGCGCTCCTCCTCGATCTCGGTACCGAGGATCTCGAGCCGCGTGCGGAGCGCGCCGATCGCGCTGCGCCCGAGCCGCGCGAGCGAATCGGCGAGTCCGGGGGGGCGCGGCGCGCCCGCCTCCCGCGCCATGCCGGCGCCTTCTAACGGCGGGCGATCAGCATACCGACGATTACGCCGATCGCGGCCGCTAAACCAACCGCTTTCCAGGGATGGGCGTGCACGTAGTCGTCGGTTGCCTGCGCCGCGGCCTTGGCCCTGTCGACCATGACCTCCTGCGCCTGGGCGACCTTGACCCTGGCGGTCCGCAGGCTGTCCTCCATCTTCGCACGCGCGGCGGAGACCTTCTCGCCGGCGGCGTTCGCGGTGGCCCGCAGGAGATCTTCGGCGTCGGCCATGACGACCTTCATGTCGGAAACGAGCTTGTCGGTAGTGCCCTGTTCGTTCATGTTGTCCTCGAGAGTGGGGTGTTGGCCGCACCCCGGGGCGGGGGAGCGGACCGGGGAAGAGCCGTCGAGGCTACCGGCTTTTCCGGGACTGGGCAACCTTGACGGCCCGGCTTCCGGCGTGCGCGCCCTCGATCATGGTGATCGCCGATTGCGAAGAGCGAGGGGTCAGGCTTGCCTACTCGAAGGACGCCTCGGCCTTCCCGAGTCCTTCGATCTCGACCGCGCAGGCGTCGCCGCGCGCGGGCCAGTAGGTCTGGACCATGCTCCCGGTCAGCACGAACTCGCCCGCCTTCAGGCCGCCGCGCGCGGAAGCGAGCCAGGCGAGCGCGTTCAGCGGGCTTCCCAGCGCGTCGGCGCCGGTGCCGCGGCCGACCTCCCGGCCGTTGACCGACATCGCGCCGCGCAAAGCGACGAGGTCCAGCGCCGTGTCGAACCGGCGCGGGGGGCCGAGCACGCAGGCCGCATTGAAGAAATCGTCCGCGACAAGCGTGGGCGTGTCGACCGTCCCGTAGTCGACCCAGCGATCGTCGACGATCTCGATTGCGGCGGCACACGCCTCGATGGCAGTGGCGACGTCCGCCGGCGTATAGGGCGTGTCGCGCGGCGGCAGGTCGCGCCCGAGCAGAACCGCGATCTCGCACTCGAGGCCGACGCGGACGAACGACCCGTGGCGCAGGCGCGCCGCCTCGCGATACGTGCGCCCGGCAAACACGCCGCCGGCGCACGGATGGTCGATCTTCAGGTACTGCTGCATCACCGGCGTCGTGCAGCCGATCTTGTGGCCCGCCAGCGCGCCCAGGCCCGCGGCCGTGAGCGCCGCGTGCAGCGCTTCCTGGACCCGGTAGCCCGCTGCGACATCCGCGGGGCGCAGCTCCGAAGGGAGCCCGGTCATGCGCGTGCGCGCGAGGCGCGCCTGCGCGAGGAACGCCGCTGCGTCGCTCGTGCTCATGGTTTCACCACCCTGTTGCGTAGCACACCGATCCTTTCGACGTCCAGCTCGACGACGTCGCCGGGCTTCAGGAACCGCAGGTGCTCGAGCCCGCAGCCGTCGCCGACGGTGCCGGAGCCGAAGAACTCGCCGGGATGCAGCGTTTCGGACCGGGCGACATGCGCGATGCAGTCCTCGAACTTCCAGCGCATGTCGCGCGAGCTCCCGCGTCCCCACTCCTCGCCGTTCACGCGCACTTTCATCTCCAGCGCGTAGGGGTCGGGGATCTCGTCGACGGTGACGAGACAGGGCCCCATCGCGTTCGCATTGTCGAAGTCCTTGCCCTTGCCGGGCCCGAGCTGCCCGGGCATCTCCTTCATCTGCTCGTCGCGCGCCGAGAAGTCGTTGAAGATCGTGTAGCCGAACACATGATCGCGCGCCCGCTCGCGCGGGATGTCCTTGCCCGGCTTGCCGATGTAACAGCCGAACTCGAGCTCGAAGTCGAGCAGTTCGCAGTAGACTGGCCACGGCACGTCGTCCTCGTGCCCGCACACGCTGAACCGGTTCGGGTGGTAGAAGATCGGCCGCTCGTACCAGGTTTGCGGCACGGCGAGGATACCCTTCCCCTCCATCTCGCGCAGCGCGGCGTCGGGGTCCGGCGCTGCTCGCGCGCGGAGCTCCCGCGCCGCCTGGAAGCCCTGCACCAGATGCTTCTCGAAGCAGAGAAAGTCGCGCATCTGCGGCGGATGCGGGATCGGCGCGGCGAGTCTGACCGAATCGCGCGCGAACATCGCCGAGTTCGGCTGGCGCGTCGCGCCGGCGAGCGTGCGAGCGAGGCCGAGCGCGTCGTCGCCGCCTTCGGCGATCGCATGCACGCTCGCGAGGCTCGCGGAGCTCCGGTTATAGCGCGCGCGGTGCGCGGCCTGCAGGTCGAGCACCCGCGTCCCGTCGTCGATCAGCGCGCCGGCGCGCAATGCGCCGCGCCCCGTGCGGAACGTCACAAGCCTCATCCCGTCTCAGCTCTCGTTGCTCGCCCGTCGTCCCGGGACGTATTCTACGGCCCCGCTCCGTACTCGTTCGAGGCCGCCATGATCTGGAGAGTTCGCCGGGTTCTCACCGGGCACGACGCCAACGGCAAGTCGATCTTGCTTGCCGACGGTATCGCCCCGAACGTGAAAGAGATGGCCTCGATGCCCGGCCTCGCGCTCACGGACTTGTGGGAGACGAGGGGTGCGCCGGCGCGGAACGACGGCCGGGCCGACAACGCGGACCGCCCGGTGCGACTCGAGCCGCCGCCCAACGGCACGATCCTCCGGATCGTCGAGTTTCCGCCGGACAGCGCCTGGCGCGGCAGGACCGACGGCCGCGACGGCTTCGACTCGATCGGCGCGCAGCACGCGCAGGATGCGCGCTCGAGCGACCCGATGATGCACAAGACCGCGACCGTCGACTACATCATCGTGCTCAGCGGCGAGATCTACGCGATCATGGACAAGGGCGAGACGCTGCTGAAGGCAGGCGACGTCCTGGTTCAACGCGGCACCAACCACTCCTGGAGCGTCCGCGGCAACGAGCCGCGCATAGTCGCCGCGGTCCTGGTGAGCGCCGCGCCGCGCGGAGCGAAGCGCAAGACGCGAAAGCTCGGGAAGCGGCCGGCGAAGAAGGCCGCGCGCACTCGCCGCGAAGCGCGCGATCCGGCGGCGCTAGGGCGAAGCGGCCGACCGGACGTCGGCCCAGGCGAGCATCTTCTTCACCCACGGCAGCAGCAGATACGCGGGGAACGAGAGCAGGAAGGTAAGGAGGAAGTAGGGCGCATAACCCATCTCCTGTGCGCCGAACCCGCTTGCGAAGCCGGCTACCGATCGCGACAGCGCGAACACGGACGACAGCAGGGCGTACTCGGTGGCCGAGTGCCGCTTGTCGACGATCGCCATCAGGAACGCGAGGAACGCGGCAGTGCCGAGCCCCCCCGTGAACGACTCGGCAGCACTCGCCGTGTAGAGCACCGCCCGGTGCCAGAGCTCCAGGCTCGCCCCCGCCCCGTAGGGGATGAGCGACGCCGCCGCGGCGTAGCCGAGATTGGATAGCGCCTGAAATAGGCCGAGCACCCACAACGCCTTGAAGATGCCGGCACGATCCGTGTACCAGCCGCCGGCGAGCCCGCCCGCGATCGAGAGAGCGAGCCCGATATTGACCGAGACGAGGCCGATCTCGGTCGCGCTGAAACCGGCGTCGACCCAGAACGGCTTCACCATGAAGCCCATCGACGCGTCGCCCAGCTTGAAGATCAGGATGAACGCGAGCACCGGCCAGATGTGCGGCCGCGCGATCAGCTCGACCAGGGCGCCGAACATCGGTCCGCGCGTCGCGTCGGTCTTCGCCGCCGGCACGCGCCGGCTCCCGAGCCAGCACACCGCGAGCGTCGCAACTGCGGTGCCGAGCGCGATCCCCCAGAACGCGGGATACGCTTGCGACCACTTCGTCACCTGGTCGACGAGCGCGAGCGCTCCCAGCGCGAGCGCGAGCACGGCCGCGGCGAGCTTCGGGTCGGTGACGATCCGCGCGAGCTCCGCCGCGAGCGTCGTTTGCGCGTCGCGCTCGACCGCGCGCTCCGGCGGCGCGGCAAGGACCGCGGCCGCGCACGCGGCGAAGATCAGCGCCGCGCACGCGAACGCGCCCGGCCAGGTGATCCAGTCGGAGAGGATCAGCACCAGCCCGGAGGCGAGCATGCCGACGCGGTACAGCCCGATCCGCACGCCGTTGGCGAACCCGAGCTCGTCCCTGTCGAGCAGCTCGATCGTGTAACCGTCGATCGCGATGTCGTTGGTCGCGGAGAGCAGCGTGAAGACCGCGATCGCCGCCCACACCCACGGGCCGAAGCCGGCGGCGGCCGCGAACACGAGCATCACCGCGCCCATGGCGAGGTCGACGCTCGCCATCCAGTAGCGGTGGCGGCGATAGTGGTCGATCGCCGGCGCCCACAGGAACTTCAGCGTCCAGGCGAGGCCGAGCAGGCTGATCGCGCCGATGGCGCGCAGGTCGACGCCCTGCTGGCGGAACCAGACCGGGAAGATCTCGTAGAAGACGCCGAGCGGGAAGCCCTCGGAGAAGTAGAGCACCCCGACCCAGAAGAGCTTCGACCTGAGGAGCTGCGGGGTCCGATCAGCAACCGGCGATGCGGGGCTCGCGTACGGTGACCGTGGGTCCGAGCTCATCCCGTGCGTCAGTGGCGGCGCTCGAACCGGAACACCGCCAAGCTGCCGAGCAGGTTCGGGAGGAAACGGACCGGCCGACCGCCATGCAGCACGATCCGCTCGAGGATCCGCACCGAGTGACCGGCGCAGAAGCGCTCGAAGTCGGTGATCGTGCAGAGATGGACGTTGGGCGTGTCGTACCACTGGTAGGGCAGCGTGTTCGACACCGGCATGCGGCCGCCGAACGCGACCTGCCAGCGCGCCTGCCAGTGGCCGAAGTTCGGGAACGTCACGATCGCCTGGCGGCCGACGCGCAGCATCTCGAGGACGATCGCCTCGGTCCGCCGCATCGCCTGCAGGGTCTGCGAGAGGACCACGTAGTCGAACGAGCCGGCGTCGAAGCCCTGCAGTCCGCGTTCGAGATCGCTCTGGATCACGTTCACGCCGTTCTTCACGCACGCGAGCACGTTCTCGTCGGCGATCTCGATGCCGTAGCCGGTGACGCCGCGCGTGCCGGTCAGGTACCTGAGAAGCAGGCCGTCGCCGCAGCCGAGGTCGAGCACGGTGGCCTGCGGCGCGACCCAGGCGGCGATCGCGTCGAAGTCGGGGCGCCCCGGGAGCTGCTCGTGCTCGCTCATGCCGCGAACCCGCCGCCGGCGACCACGCGCAGGGGCTCACCCTCGTCGAGCAGCCGTGCGCTTTCCCCTGGCGGCGCGTCGGCGCCCACCTCGCGGGCGACGTTGTCGAAATGCGCTCGCACGAGCGCGAAATAGCGCGGGTCCTCGAGCAGGAACGCATCGTGGCCGTGCGGCGCATCGATCTCCGCGTAGATCACGTCGCGCCGGTTGTCGAGCAGCGCCTTGACGATCTCGCGCGAGCGCGCGGACGCGAAACGCCAGTCGGAAGTGAACGACACCACCAGGAACTTCGCCTTCGCCGACGCGAGCGCCGCGGCGAGGTCGCCGCCGTACTCGGCCGCGGGGTCGAAGTAGTCGAGCGCACGGGTGATAAGGAGGTAGGTGTTCGCGTCGAAATAGTCGGAGAACTTGTCGCCCTGGTGGCGCAGGTACGACTCGACCTCGAAGTCGACGTCAAAATGGAATCCGAGCTTGCCCGAGCGCAGCACGCGCCCGAACTTCTCCATCATCGCGTCGTCGGAGAGGTAGGTGACGTGGCCGATCATCCGCGCGAGGCGCAAGCCCCGCTTGGGCACGACGCCGTGCCCGTAGTAGTCGCCGCCGTGGAAGTCCGGATCGGTGGTGATCGCCTGGCGCGCGATCTCGTTGAAGGCGATGTTCTGGGCCGACAGCCGGGGCGCCGCCGCGATCACGAGCGCGTGCCGGATGCGATCGGGGTATGAAGTCGTCCATGCGAGCGCCTGCATCGCACCCAGGCTGCCGCCCATCACCGCCGCCCAGCACGGAATGCCGAGCCGGTCGGCGAGCCGCGCCTGCGCCTCGACCCAGTCCTCGACTGTCACCACCGGGAAGCTCGACCCGTACGGCTTGCCGGTGCGCGGATTGATCGACGCCGGACCGGTCGAGCCGAAGCAGCCGCCGAGGTTGTTCACGCCGACGACGAAGAAGCGGTCGGTGTCGAGCGGCTTGCCCGGGCCGATCATGTTGTCCCACCAGCCGATGTTCCCGGGGTCGTCGGCGTAATAGCCGGCGACATGGTGCGAGGCGTTGAGCGCGTGGCACACGAGCACCGCGTTCGAGCGCGCGGCGTTGAGACGCCCATAGGTCTCGAAGACGAGGCTGTACTCGTCGAGCGTGGCGCCGCTCTTCAGGCGGATCGGCCGTGCGAAGCGCAGCCGCCGCGGCGTCGCGGCGCCGACCGAGCGGGGGAGATTCGTGTCGTCTGGACCCATAAAACAAAAACCCGTTCAGCTTGCCTGCCGAACGGGTTGCCGTCGCTTTAGCAGTATTTTCGTCCCGCCCCCAGGGCCGGACTCGCGCCCGCAAGCTGAAGATCAAATCGGCGCGTTCGGGAGCCTATGCTGGAACCGCTCGTCGTGTCAAATCCCGACGGTCTGCCCGGCCCGGTGCACGTGCATGCCGGCGAAGCTGCCCTCCGATTCCTGCGACCCCGTCCTGTCCGCCAGGCTCACTGCTCTTGCCAGGTTTCCCGCCGATATTTGCGCCGGCGCGAAACGGCGAGCTGCTCGAGCTGCGGGAAGTCGCGGATGGCGCGCAGGACCGACGTCGAGATCCGATGCGGCACTTCGCCGCACTCGCGGGCGAACCGCGCGGCGAGATCCTCGGAGTCGAGCGGCGGCGCGTCCGGGCCGTCGTGGAAGTGGCCGAGCCCCTTCTTCCACACCAGCGCGCGCTCGGCATGTCCGACGCCATAACACAGCTCGAGCGCGACGATCTCGCCCTCGCGGTCCTGCCGCACGAAGAGATCGAAGTAGTCGTCGTGGAACCAGCGCCGGGTATGACCGGCCGTGTCCTGGGTGACCCCAGTGATTTCGCGTAGCACTTCGTTGCTCCTCTTACGCATTCAACCTCGCGAGCAGAACGCGCGTGCGCTCGGCCTCCTCCGACCTCAGGATGCGCTGCGCCAGCACCTCGACCTCCGGGATCGACGAGCGCAGCACCTGTTGCTTGACCGCCAGCAGCTGCGCCGGATGCATCGAGAACTGGCGCAGGCCCAGGCCGAGCAGCAGCCGCGTGAGATCGATCTCGCCCGCCATCTCGCCGCAGATCGCGACCGGCACGCCTGCCTTGTTCGCCGCCCGGATGGTATGGGCGATCAGGAACAGCACCGCCGGGTGCAGCGGATCGTACAGGTGCGCGACGTTGTCATCGGTGCGGTCGATCGCGAGCGTGTACTGGATGAGGTCGTTGGTCCCGATCGACAGGAAGGCGAGCTTCTTCATGAAGCTGCCGACCGCGAGCGCCGCCGCCGGCACCTCGATCATGCCGCCGAGCGGGACGTGCGGATCGAACGGAATGCCGGACTGCGCCAGCGTGTCCCGCGCCACCGCGACGTAGTGGAGGACCTGGTCGATCTCGTGCGCATGCGAGATCATCGGCACCAGGAGACGCACCTTTCCGTAGTGCGATGCCCGCAGGATCGCGCGCAGCTGGGTGAGGAAGATCTGCGGCTCGGCGAGGCAGAACCGGATCGCGCGCAGCCCGAGCGCCGGGTTCGGGCCGGCGAACTGCCCGTCGTTGAGCGTCTTGTCGGCGCCGAGGTCGAGCGTGCGGATCGTGACCGGCCTCCCGGCCATCGCCTGGACGACCTGCCGGTAGGCCTCGAACTGCTCGTTCTCGTCGGGCAGGTCATCGCGGTTCAGGAACAGGAACTCGCTGCGGAAAAGGCCCACCCCCATCGCGCCGGCCTCGAGCGCGTGGCCGACGTCCTCGGGCAGCTCGATGTTCGCCTGCAGGTCGACCGCGACGCCTTCCAGCGTCGCCGCCGGCATCGTCTTCAGGCGCTTGAGCTTCTGCCGCTCGAGCTCGAACTGGCCCTGGCGGAGCTGGTACTCCGCGAGCACCTGCCGGTCGGGGTTGACGATCAGCACGCCGGCCGAGCCGTCCGCGATCAGGAGCTCGCCCTCGCGGATCATCTGCCGCGCATGGTGCAGGCCGACGATCGCCGGGAGGTTGAGGCTTCGTGCGACGATCGCGGTGTGCGAGGTCACGCCGCCGACGTCGGTCACGAAGCCGGCGAACTGGTGCTGCTTGAAAAGGATCATGTCCGCCGGCGAGAAGTCGTGCGCGACGACGATGATGTTCTCCTCGTGCTCCGGCGGCTCGGGGTGGTGGCCGGTGCCGAGCATGCCCTTCAGCACGCGCTCGACAACCTGTTGCACGTCGGCCTTCCGCTCGCGCAGATAGGGGTCCTCGATCTCCTCGAAGCGGTGGACCAAAATCTCCATCTGGTGAACCAGTGCCCATTCGCCGTTCCAGCGGCGCGTGCGGATCAGCTCGCGCGGCCCGACCGAGAGCATCGAGTCGTTCAGGATCATCAGGTGCAGGTCGAGGAACGCGCCCATCTCGGCCGGCGCATCGACCGGCACCGCCGCGTGCAACCCGATCAGCTCGCCGCGGACGTGCTCGATCGCGGCGTCGAAGCGCAGGATCTCCGCCTCGACCTCCTCGCGCGCGATCTCGTAGTGCGCGACCTCCAGCCGCGCGCTCGTGATGAGATGGGCGTAGCCGATCGCGATGCCGCCCGACACGCCCGCGCCGTGCAGCGTGAAGCTCGCGCCGATCCGCGTCCCGAGCGCGGCTTCCACCGTCGCGACTTCAGGCTTGCCCATCGTTCCTCGCGCCGCCTTGCGGCATTACTCGCCCTCCCCGAACTTGTCGTCCACGAGCGCCGCCATCGCCTCGAGCGCGGCATCGGCGTCGGCGCCCGCAGTCTCGATCCCGATCCGGCTGCCCTTGCCCGCCGCGAGCATCATCACGCCCATGATGCTCTTCGCGTTCACGCGCCGGCCGTTCCGCGACAGCCACACGTCGGCGCCGAACGCGCTCGCGACCTGCGTCACCTTGGCCGCGGCGCGGGCGTGCAGGCCGAGCTTGTTCTGGATCTCAACTTCCCGTTGCGGCATGCGTCTCGCCTGCGCCCAGATGCATCACGCCTTCGCGGCCGCCGCTCGTCGCCTTGCCGACGACGGCGCCCAGCGGCTGGGTACGGTAGGTCAATACGCGCACCAGCATCGGCAGGTTGACCCCGCCGACGACTTCCACCTTGCCCGAGACCGCCAATCGCGCGGCGATGTTCGAGGGCGTCGCGCCGATCATGTCGGTCAGGACGAGCACCCCGTCACCCTCGTCGAGCTGCTGCACGAGATCACGGGCCTGAGGCAGGATCTGGTCGGGGTCGTCGTGCACCGTGATGCCGACCTGGCGTACCCGCAGCGGCCGTTTCCCGAGCACGTGGCTTGCGCAGTGAATCAACGCTTCGCCGAAGGCGCCGTGGGCGACGATCAGGATACCGACCATGGACAGGCTACGGCTGCGACACGGTAGGGCGGAGTTTAACGCTTCGGGCGCCGTCTGGCCCGCCTAAGCCATTGAACCATCGAGGCGCCCGGACGCGAAGGAAGAAGCGCCGGCGTCATCGTGGCGCCGCGACGTCCGGCTGGTCGCCCGGACGCCCTGCGGCAGCGGCCTCCAGCGCGTCGAGGAACATCCCCGCCACGTTGAAACCGGTCTGCTGGGCGATCTCCTGGAAGCAGGTCGGGCTGGTGACGTTGACTTCGGTGAGCCAGTCGCCGATGACGTCGAGCCCGACGAGCAGCAGCCCGCGCCGCCAGAGGACCGGCCCGAGTGCCTCGGCGATATCCCGGTCGCGCGGGCTGAGGGGCCGCGCCACCCCGATGCCGCCGGCGGCCAGGTTCCCCCGGGACTCGCCCGGTTTCGGGATGCGGGCGAGCGAATAGGGGACCGGCTGCCCGGCGATCAGCAGCACCCGCTTGTCGCCGTCACGGATCTCGGGGATGTGGCGCTGCCCCATGATCGAGCGCGTGCCGTGCGCGGTCAGCGTCTCGATGATGACGTTCCGGTTGGCGTCGCGGTCGGTCACCCGGAAGACGCTTGCGCCGCCGTGCCCCTCGAGCGGCTTCAGCACGACGTCGGCCTGCTCGTCGATGAACCGCTGCAGCTGGCCCTCGAGCCGCGTCGCGATCGTGGGCGCGATGAACTGCGGGAACTGAGCGATCGTGAGCTTCTCGCTGTGGTCGCGGATGGCGCGGGGGTCGTTGAACACCCGCGCGCCATCGCGGGCTGCCATCTCGAGGAGCCAGGTGCTCGTCACGTACTCGAGGTCGAACGGCGGGTCCTTGCGCATCAGCACCGCGTCGAACTCGACGAGCGGCGTCTCGTGAGGCGGCAACTCGAGCCGGTACCAGTCTTCGTCGTGCAAGGCGGGGTTGCCGAGGTACTGCGCGGCGTTCAGCAGATGCAGGCGGCAGTGCTCGGCGAGCACCCGGCTGCCCTTCCACATGAGCCCCTCCTGCGGCGCGAAATGGATCTCGTGGCCGCGCTTCGAGGCCTCGACGATCATCGCGAACGAAGTGTCCTTGTAGGTCTTGAGCGAGCGGAGCGGGTCGAGGATGAAAAGGAGTCTCATGAGGATCTAGTCAGCGATGATCCTCGGCAGAAAAGCCCGCGCACGAACAAGGGGGCGGGCTCTCTTGCAGATCCCCGGCGACGTGACGCCCGCATGCGCGCTCTACTCCTCCTGCGGCGCGGTCTCTTCCAGCTCGATCGCCGCCGCGAGATTCGCGAGGCGCGCCACGACGCCGTAGGCATAGAAGCGGTTCGGCGTCGCGTCGGGGTTCGCGAACTGGTCGGGCTGGGTGCAGCAGTTGTCGAAAGCAAGCGGCTCGAAGTGCATCCCCGGGGCGTTCAGGTTCTCGTCCTTGCCCCGAGTCGTGTGCACGCGATAGAAGCCGCCGATCACGTAGCGATCGATCATGTAGACGACCGGCTCGGCGACCGCGTCGTTGACGGTCTCGAACGTGTGCACGCCTTCCTGAATGATGACCTCGTGCACCTCCAGGCCTTCCTTGACGACCGCCATCTTCTTGCGGTCGTTGCGGTTGAGGCCGCGCACGTCGTCGGGGCTCTTCGCCATCATGATGCCCATGCCGTAGGTGCCGGCGTCGGCCTTGATCACGACGTAGGGCTCCTCCTTGATCCCGTACTCGAGATACTTCGCGCGGATCAGCGGCAGCAGCGCCTCGACGTTGGCGGCGAGACAGTCCTCGCCGCTCTTCTCCTTGAAGTTCACCTCGCCGCAGCGCGCGAGATAGGGGTTGATCAGCCACGGGTCGATGGCGAGGAGCTTCGCGAACTCGCTCGCGACCCGCTCGTAGCGCCCGAAGTGGTTCGACTTGCGCCGCACCGCCCAGCCGGCGTGCACCGGCGGCAGGACCCACTGTTCGTGGAGGTTCTTCAGGATCTCGGGCGACCCGGCCGACAGGTCGTTGTTGAGGAGGATGGTGCACGGGTCGAAGTCGGCGAGCCCGAGCCGCCCGCCGCGCCGGACGAGCGGCTCGAGAAGTAGGGCCGGGTTGTCGGGCACGGCGATCTCGGTCGGCACCTTGATCTCGGGGATGAGCGTGCCGATCCGGACATTCAGCCCCGCCTGCCGCAGGATGGTGCGCAGCCACGCGACGTTCTGCAGGTAGAACCGGTTGCGGGTGTGGTTTTCGGGGATGAGCAGGAGGTTTTTCGCGTCCGGACAGACGCGCTCGATCGCGGTCATGGCCGCCTGCACCGCGAGCGGCAGGAATTGCGGGTTGAGGTTGTTGAACCCGCCGGGGAAGAGATTGGTATCGACCGGCGCCAGCTTGAAGCCCGAGTTGCGCAAGTCCACCGACGAATAGAACGGCGGCGTATGCTCCTGCCATTGCGTCCGGAACCAGTGCTCGACCGTCGGGCTGGCGTCGAGAATCCGCCGCTCGAGGTCGGCAAGCGGTCCGTGCACCGGGATCGTGAGTGCGGGAATCATGGCGAGTGGTCTCGTATGCGAGCCGCAGCGGATGTCGATTCTAGCCCAGCCCCGTCGTGCGACGCCCGCGCTTTTCGGCGGGGATATGCGCCGATCATGGAGGAGCCATGAAAGCCCGATTCGTCCTTGGCGCCGTGCTGGGATCGCTGGCGCTCGCGATCGCGCCGTGGAGCGCTGCGGCACAGGGGAAGAGCAACTGGCCGAAAACCCTGACGCTCGGCACGGCCGCGCTCGGCGGCACGTACTTCGTGTACGGGCAGGTCTGGGCGAGCCTAGTCAACGCGAAGCTCGGCACCGCCATCCAGACCCAGCAGACCCAGGGCCCGAACCAGAACATCGCGCTCACCGACAGCCGCCAGGTCGACTTCGGCATGACGACGATGGGCATCGCGCTGCAGGCCTGGGAGGGGAAGGGCGAGTGGACCAAGGGCCAGAAGTTCCGCAGCATCCGCGCGATGTTCCCGATGTACGACACGCCGTTCCACTTCATCGCGCTCGAGAAGTCGGGCATCAGGAGCGTGCAGGACATCGCCGGCAAGCGCGCCGGCGTCGGCCCGCGCGCCGGCACCTGCGGCACGTACTTTCCGCTGATGTTCAAGCTGCTCGACGTCCACGCGACCATCCGCAACGGCCCGGGCGCGGACATGGCGGCGAGCCTGCAGGACGGCCTGATCGACGTGTTCCCGTTCTGCGCCGGCCTCCCGATCGCGGTGTACGCGGAGCTCGCCGCCGCCAACAAGGTGACCTTCTTCACCTTCACCGACGACGAGATCAGACGGCTCAAGGCCGCGTTGCCCGAGCTCTCCGACTCGATCATCCCGAAGGGGACCTACCGGCAACTGACGACGGACCAGAAGACGGTCGGCGTATTCAACTTCGCGATCGCGCACAAGGACATTCCGGAGGAGCTCGTGTACCTGATCGTCAAGACGGTGCTCGAGAACAACGCGGCGATGGTGAAGAGCCAGCCGGCGGCGAAGGAGACGCTGCTCGAGAACTGGGACCGGAACACGTTCCTGCCGTTCCATCCCGGCGCGGTCCGCTACTTCAGGGAGAAAGGCGTCGCGCTTCCGGCGAAGCTCGCCGGGCAATAGCGCCGGCGCGGGAATCCGTCGGCCGCTAGGCGGGCGCCGTAGCGCTGCGGCGCGATCGCAGCCGGCGCGCGAGCGGCCAGAGCCACACCATGATCGTCAGGATCCCGAGACCCGCCGCGATCGGCCGCTCGAAGAACCCGAGGAACCGTCCGTCGGACTTGATCATCGAAGTGATGAAGTTCTCCTCGAGCATCGTGCCGAGGATCACGCCGAGAATCGCCGGCGCGACCGGGAAGCCGTTCTCCTCCATGAAGTAGGCGATCACGCCGAACACCAGGATCACGCCGACGGCGAAGACGGTGTTGTTGATCGCGAATGCGCCGACGATGCAGAAGAGCAGGATCACGGGCATCAGCAGGTTGCGCGGTACTTCCAGTATGCGCTTGCCCACCTTGATGCAGGCCCAGCCGAGCGGGATCATCAGCAGGTTGGCGAGGAAGAACGTCAGGAACACGGCGTAGATCTGTTCCGGGTTGTTCATGAAGATCGCCGGCCCGGGGTTCATGCCTTTGATGTAGAGCACGCCGATCACGATCGCGGTGATCGAGTCGCCCGGGATGCCGAAGACGAGCGCCGGGATCCAGGCCCCCGCGAGCGCGCTGTTGTTCGCCGCACCCGACTCGATCAGCCCCTCGACGTGCCCGGTGCCGAACTTCTCCGGCTCCTTCGAGAACTTCTTCGACATCGCGTACGACATCCACGCCGCGATGTCGGCGCCCGCGCCGGGCAGCGCGCCGATCGCGGTGCCGAGGACGCTGCCGCGCAGGATCGAGGCCCAGTACTGCTTCGTCAGCCCCCACATGCCGCGGAAGACGTTGCCGATCTGGCGCGTGAAATGCTCGCCCGCGCCGCTCGTCTCCACCGCGTAGCGCAGGATCTCCGACACCGCGAACATTCCGATCATCATCGGAATCAGGCCGACCGAGCCGAGCAGCTCGATCGAGCCGAAGGTGAACCGCGGGTGGCCGGCGGGGTTGTCGAGGCCGATCGACGAGATGAGGAGCCCGCCGAGCAGCGACACGATGCCTTTCAGGGGATCGCCGACGCTGATGAACACCGCGCAGGTGAGTCCGAGCAGCACCAGCCAGAAGTACTCGAACGAGCTGAATCGCACGGCGACCTCGGCGAGCGCCGGGGCGGAGGTGACCAGCACCACCGTGCCGAAGAGCCCGCCGATCACGCTGAACACCAGGCAGGCGCCGAGCGCGGTCTCGGCGAGCCCCTTCTTCGTCATCGCATACGCTTCGTCGGTGTACGCGGCCGAGGCGGGCGTGCCAGGAATGCGCACGAGGCAGCCCGGGATATCGCCGGAGAAGATCGCCATCGCGGTCGCGGTCACGATGGAGGCGATCGCCGGCACCGGCGGCATGAAGAAGGTGACCGGGACCAGCAGCGCGGTCGCCATCGTCGCGGTGAGCCCCGGGACCGCACCGACGAACAGTCCGAACGCCGCCGAGGCGAGTATGACGGCGATCGTGTACGGCTCGAACACGAGCCCGAACGCGGTCAGGATGTCGGCCATCTCACCAGAGGACGGGCTCGAGCACGCCCCACGGCAGCGGCACGCGCAGCAGCTTGTAGAAAAGCGTGTGGATCACGAGCGTCGCGAGGATCGCGACGACCATCGCCGGCAGCGCCCGCACCCGCAGCTTGAGGAACAGCGCGACGAGGCAGACCGTCGCGGTCGGGATGAAGCCGAGCGTCCCGGCGAACGCGATGTAGAAGACGAGCATCGCGCAGATCGCGAGGAAGTTCGTGACGAGCGACGGGTTGCGCATCCAGCCCGCGAGCGCGACGAGGGGGAGACCCGCGCGGACGCCGCGCCGTACGAGCAGCAGCCCGCACGCGATGAGCCCGGCGGCGATCACGCCGGGAAAGAGTGCCGGGCCGTATTTCTGGCCCGGAATCAGCGGGTAGCCCTGGATGTGGACGAGGATCGCGATCGCCAGCGCGATCAGGCAGGCGCCGACGACGGCGTCGTTGACCTTCACCCGGACGCCGCACCGGATCCAGCCCCGGATGGAAGTACTCCGGGGTGACGCCGTCGGAGTGACGCGCTCGCGCGCGTCACTTGACGATCCCGACCGCCTTCATCGTCGCACCGAGATCGTTCGACGACTTCTCCATGAACCTTGCGAACTCGGCGGGGGGCAGGTAGATCACGCCGAAGCCTCTGCTGAACATGAAGTCCTTGTACTCATTCGAGTCGTACGCGCTCTTCACCGCCGCGACGAGCCGCGCCTCGACGTCCTTCGGGATGCCCTTCGGCGCTGCCATCCCGCGCCACGCCGCCATCGCCCAGTCGGTGCCGAGGGCCGTTTTCAGCGGCGGGACGTTCGGGTAGAGCGACGGGGGGTTGGCGTCCATGATCGCGAGGCTCTTCACCTTGCCGGCGTCGATCAGCGAGCGCGCCTCGGGAATCGAGCACGGCACGACGTCCACACCGCCGGCGACCAGGTCCTGCAGCCCGGGGGCCGCGCCGTTCGACGGCACCCAGGGCGCCGCGGCGGGGTCGATGTTGAGGCTCTTCAACATCCCGGCGATGGAGAGATGCCAGATGCCGCCCTGCCCGGTGCCGGACGCCTTCAGCTTCCCGGGGTTTGCCTTGATCGCATCGACGAGCTCTTTCGCCGTCTTGTACGGTGAGTCGGCGCGCACCTGGAGGCCCGCGGGATCCGCGTTTACCAGCCCGAGCGGCGTGTACGACGCGCCGGTGAGCTTGGTGAGACCCGACCAGTGCATCATCCCGATCTCGACCGTGATGAGGCCGATCGTGTAGCCGTCTGGCTGCGACTCGGCGATCGCGGAATGGCCGACGACGCCGTTGCCGCCGGTGCGGTTCACGACGCTGACCGGCTGCTTCAGCTCCTTCTCCATGATGCTCGCGAGGATGCGGGCGGTGGCGTCGGTGCCGCCACCGGCGCCCCAGGGCACCACGAGGGTGATCGGGCGGTTGGGATACTGCGCGGCCGCGGGCGCGGCGAGCGCGGCGGCGACGATGGAAGCGGCGGCGAGCCGCGCGAGTGAACGAAGCATGTAGTCCTCCTTCGGTGAATCGCCGCGCGGGCGTCGGTCTTCTTCTGGCGCGGCGGGGTGCGGCGAGGATTTCACGGCGGGCCCGGGCTGTCAACGCGCGCAAAAAAGCCGGCGCGCGGCCGGCTTACGCGAGCGGCGGGACCGCCTTACTTCTGCGCCAGGATGTACTTCACCATCGCCAGCGCGTCGCCGTCGCTCACTTGCGGGTTCGGGGGCATCGGCACCTGGCCCCAGGCGCCGACGCCGCCCGCCTTCACTTTCTGCGCGAGCGCGGCCGGCGCGTCCTTGTCGCCGGCGTACTTCGCGGCCACTTCCTTGTAGGAGGGCCCGATCACTTTCTTGTCGACCTGGTGGCAGACGAGGCACCCGTTCTTCTGCAGCAGCGCGCTGGCGTCGCCGGCGGCGGGGGTCGCGGCCGGAGGCGCGGCGGCCGCAGCGACCTGGGTCGGTGCCGCCGCCGGAGCGGGCGCCGCAGGCGCGGCGACAGGCGCGGCCGGCTCGACGGGCTTCGGCGGCTCCTTGAAGTTCGCGCCCGTCTGGTTCGCCATGTACACCACCGCGGCAGTCACCTCCCAATCGGTGAGCGTCGGGTTGCCGCCGCGCGGCGGCATCACGCCTTTCGGGCTCTGCATGCCGTTGATCGCGTTCTTCACCAGCGTCGCGAGGCCTTCCTTGATGTGCGGCGCCCACGCCGCCGTGTCGCCGACCTTCGGTGCGCCGGCGATTCCTTGCGCGTGACACGCCGCGCAGACCCCCTTGTACGTCTCCTCGCCGGACTTGAGCGCGCGCGGACCGCTCGCGGCATCGCCTAACTCGACGCGCGCGACCGGCTGGATGCGTGCCGCGACCGCCTCCGGCGCGAGCGTCGCGGGGTCGGTTTCCCGGTCCATGGTGATGAACTGCGTGAGCAGGATGATCCCGATAGTCGGGATCAGGAACGCAAGCGCGATGACGACGACGAGCTGCTGCCACGTCTTGATCGGCGAGGTATGGGCGTGCTCGTAGCCGGCGTCCTGCATCGTTCGCGACCTTGGCGGCGTGAGTGGGGAGCGGAAGGCTCGCGATTATAGCCGCCGCCCCCACCGCGGGCAAAGCGCACGACGGGTTGCGGTAGAATCCCGCCCGCTCTGCCAGCGCGCCCGTAGCTCAGTTGGATAGAGTGTTGGTTTCCGAAGCCAAAGGTCGCAGGTTCGACTCCTGCCGGGCGCGCCAGAGGCCACGATCGTCCAGCCGTTGAATCCAGGCTCTCCGGGCCGACAGGCGATCGTTGCGAACGGCTTCAAGACCTACATCGTCTCGGGCGGCCCGCAGCATGGAACCGGATCTCCCCCGCGTCACCTCGACCTCCGATTCCGGCCGGATCTCGGTCGAGCTCGCTTCCCGGCGCACGGGCATGTCCTTCCAGCGGACGCGCATGAGCGCCGACCGGACCCTGATGTCGGTCATTCGCACTTCGCTGTCGCTGATCGGCTTCGGCTTCACGATCTTCCAGGTTTTCCAGAAACTGCACGAGACGCAAGTTCTGAAGAGCAGCGAGGCTGCGCGCCACTTTGGCGTCGCGCTGGTGCTGCTCGGCGTGGCGATGCTCGTGGTCGGCATCGGCTATCACGTGGTGTTCATGATTGGGCTGCGCCGCGAGCGCGCGCGCCTGAAGGCGGACGGATTGATCCACGCCGAGAGCCAGTTCCCGCTCTCGCTCACGCTGATGGTCGCGATCCTGCTCCTCGCGATCGGGTTCATGGCAATCGCGAGCATGGTGTTCAACGTCGGACCGTTCGGTTAAGGAGACCTGCAGTGGCAAAGAAGAAGATCGTAAATCGCAACACTCCGCCGAAGGCGGCCGGCAACACGCAGGGGCCGGGCAAAGCAAAGACCGACAAGCCCAACATCCTCGTCATCTGGGGCGACGACATCGGTATCACCAACCTCAGTTGTTACAGCGACGGCCTGATGGGCTATGAGACGCCCAACATCGACCGCATCGCGAAGGAAGGCATCCGCTTCCTGCACTACTACGGCGAGCAGTCGTGCACTGCGGGGCGCGCGGCGTTCCTTACCGGCCAGCACGGCATCCGCAGCGGCCTCACCAAGGTCGGGTTCCCCGGCGCGCCGATGGGCATGAGCCAGCTCGATCCCTCGGTCGGCGGGCTGCTGAAGAGCCTCGGCTATGCCACCGGCCAGTTCGGCAAGAACCACGTCGGCGACCGCAACGAGTCGCTGCCGACGGTCAACGGGTTCGACGAGTTCTTCGGCAACCTCTATCACCTCAACGCCGAGGAGGAGCCGGAGCTACCGGACTACCCCAAGTACCCTGAATACGTGAAGAAGTTCGGCCCGCGTGGCGTGCTGAAGTGCAAGGCCACCGACAGGGACGACCCCAGGGTCGATCCGCGCTTCGGAAGGATCGGCAAACAGACCATCAAGGACACCGGTCCGCTCACGAAGAAGCGGATGGAGACCATCGACGACGAGACCTCCGCCGCGGCGATCGACTACATGAAGCGCCAGCGCCGCGCCGGCAAGCCCTTTTTCGTCTGGTTCAACGCCACACGCATGCACCTCCGCACACACGTCCGCGCCAGGCATCGCGGCCGCTACAAGCACGGCGACAGCGAGTACATCGACGGCATGATCGAGCACGACGGGACGATCGGCACGCTGCTCAAGTGCCTGGACGATCTGCGCATCGCCGACAACACGATCGTCGTCTACTCGAGCGACAACGGTCCGCACATGAACACGTGGCCGGATGGCGCGATGACGCACTTCCGCTCCGAGAAGAACACCAACTGGGAGGGCGCGTTTCGCGTGCCGTGCCTGGTGCGCTGGCCCGGCGTCATCAAGCCGGGCACCGTCACCAACGAACTGATGAGTCACAACGACTGGATCCCCACGCTCTGCGCCATCGCCGGCGAACCCGACATCGTCGAGAAGTGCAGGAAGGGCTACACCGCCAACGGGCATCACGTACAAGGTGCACCTCGACGGGTACGACCAGTCGGAATTCCTGCGCGGCGTGACCGGCACCGCGGCGAACAACAACGGCGTCAAGAGCGCCCGCGACAAGTTCTTCTACTCGGATGACGACGGCCTGCTCGTGGCCATGCGCCAGGGCGACTACAAGTACGTCTTCTCGGAGCAGCGCCTGCAGGGCACGATGGGTGTCTGGGCCGAGCCGTTCACGACGCTCCGCCTGCAGAAGATCTTCAACCTCTTCCAGGACCCGTTCGAACGGGCGGACTTCACGTCCAACACGTACTGGGACTGGAACCTGAACCACATCGGCAGCGTCTACGGGATGATGGACGAGGTCTTCAAGTTCGTCGCGACGTTCAAGGCGTTCCCGCCGCGCTCGTTCCCGCCGAGCTTCAACCCGGCGAACATCATGGAGCAGACGATCGACGACATGAAGGAGGAGAGGAGGCGTGCGGCCGGGCGGCAGAGGAAGTAGAAGTTCGACCGAAGGGAAGCGCATCGCCACGTTCGACATCGATCATCATCCTCAGTCAAAGGGTTCCCCGGCCGACACGTCCAACTGGCTGGCTGTAGCTGCCGGCGGAGAAGCGGACCAAATGAAAGGAACAGACGCAGATGAGCACGAAGTCATCGGAGATCGGTGTGCTTGAGGTTCCACTACCCTCCTGGAACGATGGTCCTGCGAAAGCGGCCATCCTCGACTTCGTCGCGCGCGTGACGAAGTCGGGCGGGCCGGACTTCGTGCCCGCGTCCGCGCGCACCGCGACCTTCGACAACGACGGCACGCTGTGGTGCGAGCAGCCGCTGCAGGTACAAGTCTTCTTCGCCCTGGACCGGCTCAAGTCGCTCGCGGCGAAAGATCCGACGATGAAGGACCGCCAGCCCTACAAGGCCTTCCTCGAGCATGACCTGAAGACCATTCACGAGCTTGGGAAGAAAGCCGTGTTCGAGGTGGCGCTCGCGACCCACGCCGGGGTGACGGAGGACGAGTTCGACCGCGCGGCGCGGGCGTGGCTCGCGTCCGCGCGGCACCCCAAGCTTGGGTGGCCCTTCACGCAATGCGTCTACCAGCCGCAGCTCGAGCTGCTCGACTACCTTCGCGCCAACGGCTTCAAGACGTTCATCGTCTCGGGCGGCGGAATCGACCTGATGCGCACCTTCGCCGAAGAGGTCTATGGGATTCCGCCCGAGCAGGTGATTGGCTCGAGCGTGAAGACGCGCTTCGAGGTCCGCGGAGACCGCGGCGTGCTCGTCAAGCTTGCGGAGCTCGGGAGCTTCGACGACCGGGAGGTCAAGCCGCAGAACATCCAGCTGCATATCGGCCGGCGGCCGATCCTCGCGTTCGGGAACTCGGACGGCGACCTCGCGATGCTGCGCTACGTCAAATCCGGCGAAGGCCCTCGTCTCGCGCTGCTGCTGCACCACGACGATGCCGAGCGCGAGTTCGCGTACGATCGCGACTTCGAGCTGAGCCCGCTCGCCGAGGCGCTCGACCGCGCGGCGCAGTACGGCATCACGGTCGCGAGCATGAAGCGCGACTGGAAGGCCGTGTTTCCGACGCCGCCGCGGCCGTAGCACGGGGACCCGGGGGGTCATTGGAAAGTCTGCTGCAGGAGACCGCGCGCCACGTCTCGCTCGTCATCCAGGCGATCGCGATCCTGATCGTCGTCATCGGCGTCGTGAAGGCGCTCGTCGAGACGCTGCGCCTCGTGCTCGGCGCGCGTGCCTCGGACGCCGACATGCGCGCGGTCTGGCTGGACTTCGCGCGCTGGCTCGTGGCCGGCCTCACGTTCCAGCTCGCCGCCGACATCGTGCAGACGACGGTGGCGCCGACCTGGGACGAAATCGGTCGGGTCGCTGCCATCGCCACGATCCGCACGTTTCTGACGTTTTTCCTGGACCGCGACATCGACGCGCTCCGCTCGCGCGACGCTGCGCCGCGGGAGGGCTGAGAAATGCAAAGCGGGCCTGAATCGGTGCTCGCCGGCGGCGCGACGGTCAACGTGTTCGCCGAGCCTCAGTGGACAGTCGCGCACGAGGGAGTGGGGCAGCCGAAATTCCAGGTGTTCGCCGGCGTGAACCTGCAGTTTCCGATCGGAAAGTGAACGCCCGATGAGCTCGCCAGCCACGATCGAGTCTCGCGACGACATCTCCTTGGTGGTGGACGATCCGCCGTTCCGCTGGCAGCGGCGCGTCGGGCTCATTCCTCGCGGCGGCGGTCTCGGCATCGTGCGACGCGCCCTCTTCTGGACGGCGCTTGCGTGGCTGCCGATTGCCGTCTGGGCGTGGTGGGCGGGGAGGGCGCTGCCCGAGCAGGGACAGACCGCCGAGCCGCTGCTCCAGCACTTCGGGGTGCACGCCCGCCTCCTGCTCGGGATCCCGTTGCTGATCCTGGCGGAGGGCGTCGGACAGGGGATCATGGCCCGGCTGATCCCGCAGTTCCTGCACGCAGGCATCGTTCCGCCCGCGGAGGTGCCGCGATTCCGCGCGGTCCTCGCCCGCACCGCGCGGCTGCGCAACGCGTCCCTGCCCTGGGCGATCATCATCGGCCTCGCCTTCGCCTGGGCGTTCACCGGCACCGTGGCGCACCGCGCGCACGAGCTTCTCTGGGCGGCCGAGGGCGGAACCGCACCGTCGCTCGGCTTCGGCGGATGGTGGTACGTCTACGTCGGTCGGCCCCTCTTCATTGCAGTGACCCTCGGCTGGCTCTGGCGCGTGATCCTCCTCGCGGTGACGCTCAGGGGCATCGCCAAGCTCGACCTCGTCATCGTGCCGACCCATCCCGACCGGGCCGGCGGTCTTGGATTCGTGGAGCGTTTTCCGGCCGCCTTCAGCCTCGTGGCGTTCGTTTCTGCCCTGGTGATCGCGGGCGGCTGGGCGCACGATGTCGAGTTCCACGGCCTCGACGTGCATGAGCTCTTCCCGATGATGGGTGCCGCCGTCGTGGTCGCGCTCTTCGTCTATCTGTCGCCGTACCTGGTGTTCGCCGGCCCGCTCGGCCGCGCGAAGAAGCAGGCGCTGCTCGACTACGGCGCGCTCGTCGCGCGGCACGGCGGGGCGGTCCGGAGCAAGTGGATTCTCGGCGACGCGAAAAAGGCCGACCCGCTGCTGTCCGCGTCCGAGATCGGGCCGGTTGCGGACACGATCAGCCTGTACGAAGCGGTGCAGCGGATGCGGCCGATCCCGCTCGGAAAGACGGCGCTCCTCGCCATCGCGGTGCCGGTGCTGATTCCCTTCATCGGCGTGCTCGCGATCCAGATCCCGCTCAAGGAGCTGCTGCAGGGGCTCATGAAAGGACTGCTCTGATGCGAACGGTCGTTCTCGGGTGTCTGGTCGTGCTTGCCTTCGTCGACGGGTGCACCTACTACGAGGTCGCGCCGGGCGTCTACGCCACGTCGGCGCCCACTTCGTTCGATCGGTCGTGGTCGGCAGCCGTCGGCGCGCTCGAGGATCAGGGCGTGCGAATCACCTCGCAGGACCGCGGCACCGGCCAGGTTCGCGGCACGCGCGATGGAATCGACGTCGTGGCGAACGTGCGCACGCAGGCCGACGGGAGCGTCCGGGTCGAGTTCAACACGAGCGGCGCGACCGCGCGGGACCCGACGCTGATCGATCGCGTTTCGCGCGCCTACGACCGGCGGATGGGGCGGTGACCGCGAACGCGGAGGTACCGAGCCCGGAGACGGGCGGCGCGCACCCTCCGGTGCAGATCAACCCATGATGTTCACGCCGCCGTCGACGTAGAGCGTCTGGCCGGTCATGCGGCGCGCGTACGGCGTCGCGAGGTAGGCGCACGCGTATCCCACGTCGTCGATGTCGACGAGCTCGCCGACCGGCGCGCGGCTCGCCGCCTCGTTCAGTAGCAGGTCGAAGTCCTTCAGCCCTGAGGCAGCGCGGGTCTTGAGCGGCCCGGGCGAGATCGGGTGCACGCGAATGCCCTTCGGCCCGAGCTCATAGGCGAGGTAGCGGCAGGTGGCCTCGAGCGCCGCCTTCACCGGACCCATCACGTTGTAGTTCGGCACGACCCTCTGCGCGCCGTGGTAGCTCATGGCGAACATCGTGCCGCCTTCGGTCATCAGCGGCGCGGCGAGCTGCGCCATGCGAATGAAGGAATGGCAGGAGACGTCCATCGCCACCTTGAAACCCTCGGCCGAGCAGTCGAGGAGGCCGCCCTGCAGGTCCTCCTTGGGCGCGAACGCGATCGAGTGCACGAGGATGTCGAGGCGCCCCCACTCCTTCCGGATCGCCTCGAACACCGCCTCGAGCTCGCCCGGACGCTGGACATCGAGCGGCAGGATGATCGGTGCGTCGAGCGCCTTGGCGACCGGCTCGACGTGCCGCCGCGCCTTGTCGTTCAGGTAAGTGATCGCGAGATCGGCGCCCAGGCTACGGAACGCTTTCGCGCAGCCGTACGCGATCGAGTGTTCGTTGGCGATGCCGACGACGAGCGCCTTCTTGTCCGCGAGTACCGGATTGTGAGCTTGCGTCATGTCCGTTTCCCACGACACGAGCGGACAGGCCCTCTCGTGCTCCCGAAGTTAGGAAAGCGCCGCCTGCGGCGCGGGTTTCGTCCTAGAGGCGCGGGCCGCTTCCGGCGGAGGCCGGACTCCAGGAACGCCTGGACCCGGCTTTCGCCGGGATGACGGTTCGCTATGCGATCGCCTTCGCGGCGCTTTCCCGCCGCGCCTGGACGACGAGCACCGCCACCGCACACGAGGCGAGCCGGGCCACGACCGAGTCGGCGCGGCTGGTGAGGATGATCGGCACTTTCGCCCCGAGGACGATCCCCGCCGAGTCCGCCTGCGCCAGGAACGAGAGACTCTTCGCCAGCATGTTGCCCGCCTCGAGGTCCGGGACGATGAGCACGTTCGCGCGGCCGGCGACCGGCGACACGATCTTCTTGATCTCGGCCGCCTCGAGGCTGATCGCGTTGTCGAGCGCGAGCGGGCCGTCGAGGATGCCCCCGGTGATCTGCCCGCGGTCGGCCATCTTGCAGAGCGCCGCCGCCTCGATCGTGGAGAGCACCTTCGGGTTCACCGTTTCCATCGCCGACAGGATCGCGACCCGCACCTCCGGAACGCGCAGCGCGTGGGCAAGGTCGATCGCGTTCTGCACGATGTGGACCTTGTCCTCGAGGGTCGGGGCGATGTTCACCGCGGCGTCCGAGATGATCAGCGCGTCCGGATGGCCCGGCACGTCCATCACGAAGCAGTGGCTGATGCGCCGCGCGGTGCGTAGCCCCGTGTCCTTCCTAACCACCTCGCCCATCAACTCGTCGGTGTGGAGGCTCCCCTTCATCAGCGCTTCGGCCTTGCCTGCTCGCACGAGCTCCACCGCTTTCGCTGCCGCCGCATTGCTGTGCGGCGCGTCCACGATCTCGTAGCCCGAGATATCGAGCTTCGCCGCCTTGGCGACGGCTTCGATCTTCGCCTTCGGCCCGACGAGGATCGGCTTGATCAACCCGAGCTTCGCGGCGTCGACCGCGGCGGAGAGCGAACTCTCGTCGCACGGATGGGCTACCGCCGTCGGCACCGGCTTGAGCGCCTTGGCCGTATCGATCAGCCGCTGGTATTTTTCGTGGCTCATGCGGACTTCAGCTCCTGGATGGGGCTATCTAACCCGAGAATGCTTGCGACTCGGCGGAAGCGCTCTTCCTGGTGGGGCGTCAGCTCGCCGCGCGCCTTCATGATCTGCCGCGCGACGTCGAAGCCCTGCCGGCGGTGGCGCATCTCGGGGGCGAGCTTCGGCAGCGCCGCGATCGCCCGCTCCTCGTCCAGCGCGAGCACGAACGCCTGCTGCTTCACCGCGGCCTTCAGCGCGGCGAGCGACGGCACGTTCTCGGGCTTCAGCTCCTCGATCATGCGCCGGACCATGTTGAACGGGCGTTCATCGACGGCGCTGCCCTCCGGCCGCACGTAGATGAGGAGGCGCGCCCACGCGTCGAGCAGCGTTCCCTGCTCGATGTGCGCCTCGAGCTCCTGCCGCTTGAGACGCTTCAGCTCTTCCTGCTCCCACGTCGCGGATTGCGGGCCGCGGCGCCCGAGAGTGCCCGGCTCGACGCCGACCGCCGCGGCGAGCCACGGCGATTCGTAGATCGCCTTGAACATCCGCTCGGACATGTCGTCGCGCACGTCGCGGTACTGGTCGAGCCCCTGCTCGATCTGCCCCGAGACGTCGCGCTCGACCTTCACGAACGGGTTGTCGGGCGAAACCGGCCGGCGGTTCGCGCGCACCGTATCCGCCATCGACTTGACCCACAGCATCCACGGGTTGAGGTCCGAGAAGAACCAGCGCTCGAGCCGCGCCGGGTTCGTGTCGCGCAGCACCCGCGCCGTGGCCTCGTTCGACATCGCCTTCACGATCGGCGAGGCGAAGGTGTCGTAGAGGCCCTGGTTGATCTGCGATACGCGATCGACGACCTCGAACGCCTGCTCGTCCTTGCGGCCGTCGTCGAGCGCGAGGATGTCGTCGATCGTGCGCGGCGCGAACTGGATGAGGTAGCGGCCCTCGACGTACGCGAGCCCGGGCATGTCGGGCTTCGTGTCGGTGATGATCGCCTCGTAGAGCCCGGGCGGTAGCGTGTCGATAAGCTCGAGCGCGCCGGAGAGCTCGGCGGTCTCGCGCTTCGCCACCCCCGCCGACACGAAGATGCCGAGGTGTCCGATCTTCTCGTGCAGGCAGTAGACGATGGTCTGCTCGTTCAGGCGGAGCTCCTCGACGCTGCGATAGAGGTCGGGGATCCAGTCGAGCGCCTGCTGCGGTGGAGTGATGTTGTCACCCCACGAAGCGAACACGACGATCGGCGAGCGGATGTTGCGGATGTCGACCCGGTGTTTCCCGTCGAACGACTCGACCTCCCCGGCGGAGAGCTTGTTCCCGACGAAGAGGTTCTGCGAGATCCACTCCATCTCCTCCTTGTTCATGAGGTAGTGGCCGCCCCACCACTTCTCGAACTCGAGGAAGCGGCTGCGCTCGGTGTCGACCTTCGCGTACAGGTTGTAGAGCTTGGTCCAGTACGTGTTGGACGGGTTGAGGTTCTCGAAGTTGTTGACGAGGTACGCGCCGTCGAACTTGCCGTGGCCGATGTCGCCCGCAAGCGAGGCCATCCAGGTGCCGCCGAGCAGTCCGCCCGAGTAGCGCATCGGGTTCTTCCCGGCGACACCTGCCCAGTAGGAGATCGGCGAGCCGGCGAGCAGGATCGGGCCGACGAGCTGCGGCGCGAGCGCGGCGAGCATCATCAGCGCCCAGCCGCCCTGGCAGTTGCCGATGACGAACGGCTTGCCCTCGGCGCCCGGGTGCAGCTCGTTGACCTTGAGCAGGAACTGCGCCTCGGCGGAGCAAACGGACTCGATCGTCTGGCCGGGCACCGGCTGCGGATAGAACATGACGAAGTAGCACGGGTGGCCGACCTTGAGCGCGATGCCGATCTCGCTGTCGATCTTGAACCCGCCGATGCCGGGGCCGTGCCCGGCGCGCGGATCGATCACCACGAACGGCCGCTTCTTCGGGTCGGCGGTCGGATAGCCGGCGGGCGGCTTGACGCGCACCAGCGCGTAGTTCGCGGGCTTCGGGAGCTCGCGACCGTCGACGATCGTCTCGTAGTCGAACACGAGCACCGGCGGATTGCCGGACTTCTCGTGCTCGAGATACTGGTTGCCGCGCTCGCGGAGCACGTCCCAGGTGAGGATCGTGCGCTGCCACGCGTCGAGCAGGTATTCGGTCGCGGCCTGCGCCGCTTGCGGCATCGGCCAGAGGCCGGGCGTGCCGGGAGATTCGGGAGTTTTGTTGGCCATATGGGGTTTCCTGGGGCGGGAGACGTCGGGAGGGCGACGCTAACTTAACTTCTGTTGCAGTGCAACCTTTCTCATGTCTTCACGGGTGGTCGCTTTGCGATAGGTCAAACGCGCGCGAGGGAGCCGCAAGGAGGCTCCGGCGGTCTCCCGCGGCCCGTAAATGTGCCATGCTCGCGCGCACGCGGCCACGCGATGCGAGGAGAAACCCATGAAGCTCTGGATCGGCAACCTTGACCCAGACACGACGGACGACGAACTCCGCGAGCTCGTAAAAAGATACACGAGCCTCGAGATCTCCCGGCTCACCCGGGAGCCCGGCGGCGGTTCGCACCCCGGCGCCGTCCTCGAGTTCGACGAGGCGGACCGGGAGACGCTGTACGAGGTGCAGCGGCGCCTGAACGGGATGTACTGGAAGAACCGCTCGCTCACGGCGCATGTGCCCCTCTAGCCGGCGAGGCCCCCGCGGACGCAGCCGCCGCTCGCGCGCCGGGAGCGTCCCGTGAACGCGGCCGCTTACTCCGCAATCGAGACGCTGCGCGACGGCCGACGCGTGGAAATCCGCGCTCAGCGGCCCGGCGACCGGGATGCGATTGCAGCGGCGTTCCGGCGATCGAGCCCGGAATCGATCTATCGCCGGTTCTTCGGCCCAAGAACCGGTTTCACGGAGAAAGAGGTCGCTTTCTACCTCGATCTCGACTTCGTCGAGCACGTCGCGCTGGTGGCGGAGTTGGAGGAAGCGGGGCAGAAGGTGATTGTGGGCGGCGGGCGCTACATCGTGTCAGAGCCGGGCCGCGCCGAGGTCGCCTTCAGCGTGGACGACGCGCACCAGGGCCAGGGCATCGGATCGGCCCTGATGCGCCACCTCGTGACGATCGCGCGGGCGGCGGGACTCGCCGAACTGTACGCGGAGGTGCTGCCGGAGAATGCGTCGATGCTCGCGGTCTTTGCGCGCAGTGGTTTGCCGATGCGCCAGACGCGTGACGCCGGCGTCGTCGATGTCGCGCTCCCGCTGGGCGGGTAGCCGCATCAGGCGGGCGTGAGGTTCACGATCCGCGAGAAGAGCCGGCGGAACTCCGCGTCCGCGTCGCCGCCGAAGCGCGGGTCGCGGTTCTCCGAGAACGCGGCGTTGATCTCGAGCCAGTCCGCCTCGGTGAGGTGTCGCTCTGCCGCCGGCAGGATCACGCCCTCCTCCCTGCCGAGATGCTCCCAGGTGAAGTTCGCGTAGCGGGTCACGGCGCTCTCGAGGTCGGCGAGGTCCACGCCACCGCTTGCCTGGCGGTCGACCATCGCGGCGAGCTCGGCGACGAGCTCCCGGTCGCGCGCATGCTGGCGCTCGAGCTCGTCGATGTCGGCATCGGTTTCGGACGTGCGCTCGCGCAGCTTGCGGAAGAGATACTCGTCCTCCTTCGGATGGTGAAGCGCGACAGGGAACGTCTCGAGGTAGCGGACGATGGCCCGCATCACCGCGGGGTCGGGCTGCGTGCCCTCGCGCCGCGCGCGCCCGATGAGATGCATCCAGCCGCGCAGCACCGCGGCGAGCGACCGGTGCTCGTCGCGGATGATTCCGACCGCCCGCGCCGGCGGCGCCGGATTGGCGGTCGCGGAGACGAGGACCGGGATCCCGGCGTGCATGAGCACCTTCAGGGTTTGCGAGCCGAGCATCATGCCGACTCGGTTCCGCCGCCCATGCGACGCCATGAAGATCAGGTCGCAGCCGGCGTCGCGCGCCGCGTCGATGATCGCGAGGTAGGGGGTGTCGTTGACCGCGCTCCGCGACTCGCATGGCACGCCGAGCGCCCGCGCCGCGGACTCCGCTTTGGCGAGCACCTCGCGCGCGCGGCCCTCGAAGGCATAGGTGAAGTCGGCGGGCGACGTGAGCCGCAACACGTCGGCGTCGCCGAAGAGCGACGCCGCGTGGTCCGGCTGCGCGTGGAAGAACGTGATGCGCGCTCCCATGGTGCGCGCGAACTCGACGGCGCGCCCGACCATCTCGGTCGAGAGATCCGTGCCATCGACGGGAACGAGCAGATGACTGTACATCGGAGTTCCTAGAGTTATCCCTTCGCGCAGCGTAGGGACGGGCTCCACCCCGTACCCTCCTCGCCTCGGGGGGGATCGGCCCCGGGCTCCCGGGCCTCGTGCATGTGACCAGGATGAAACCGGCGCCGAAGGCGTCGCTTTCCTGGCTTCGGGGAGCATGAGGGGGCGCCGCGTGAGCGGCTTTGCCCCCTCGTGTCGTAGGAGAACTAGAATGCGATCCGACGGCGCCGAGAACCTGACGCGGGCGGGCTCACCGTGCCAACGGTGAGCGATCAAGCCGAGGCAGGAAGCGCCGTCACAGCCTCCCTGGGGACGACTTCTTGACAACCTCCGCCACCACCGAGCCGACCGGGGCCGTTTCCGGGCTCATCCTCAAGACCACCCCGCCGCGCGCGCCGCGGCATCTCCTGCCTCGACCCCGGCTTGCGTCTGACCACGCGCAGTTCCTCGACCGTCCCCTGATCCTCGTGCAGGCGCCGGCGGGCTTCGGCAAGACCTCGCTCCTCGCCCAATGGCGGCGCGAGCACCTGGCGCGTGGGGCGGTCGTCGCGTGGCTGTCCGCCGACGCGGCTGACGACGCGCGGCGCTTCGTGCAGGGCCTGGTGGTGGCGGTAAGAGTGGGCTGCGGTCGGCCGGCATTCGGCCAAACGCTGCTCGAGGGCGCGGCGGCAGCCGGGGAGCTGGAGGGAATGACCGTGTGGCTCGCCGAGGTGGGGCAAAGCGCCCTCGACGTCGTGCTGATCGTAGACGATGCCGAGCGCCTGCCCCCGACGACCGTCCAGGGGGTGCTCGCCTATCTGCTCTATAACCAGCCGCCGAACCTGCGCGTCGTCATCGCCGCGCGGGGCGAGCTCGACCTGCAGGTCGCGGACCTCGTGGCCTACGGGCGATGCGAGCCGGTCGGTGCGCCGCTCCTGCGCTTCACGCTGGCGGAGACGATCGCGCTGGTGCGTGCGCGCTGCGGCAGCCGCGTCGACGCCGACGCCTGCGCGCGGTTGCACGAGGCGATCGAGGGCTGGCCCCTCGGCCTGCAGCTCGCGCTCGCGGCGATCGAGCATAGCGCCGATCCCCGCACCGCCATCGGCGCCCTTTCCGGCCGTACGGGCGACCTGCCCGCCCGCCTGTTCGGCGGCCTGCTCGCGAAGCTCGCCGCTGACGACGTGGCGTTTCTGACGCGCGTCGCCGTGCTCGATCATCTTCATCCGGACCTGTGTCGCACTCTCACCGGCGCCGCCGACGCCGCGGAGCGGCTCGCGCACCTTGCCCGGGACACGCCGGTGCTCGTCGCGATCGAGGGTAGCGAGTGGGTCCATGTGCACGCGCTCGCCCGCGATGCACTGCGGGGGCGGTTCGCCGCGCTCCCGGCCGCCGAGCAAGGCGAGATCCAGGCGCGCGCCGCACAGTGGTTCGCCGATCACGGCCTGCTCGAGGAAGCCGCGCGCCATGCCCTCGAAGCCGGGCAGCGGGAACTCGCCTACGATCTCGCCGAGCAATGCCTGTACGGGACCATGACCCACGGCGGCCAGGCAGCGGTGCTCGACTGGCTCGATCGCCTCCCCGCCGCCGAGATCGACCGGCGCCCGCGGCTCCGGCTTGCTGCGGCGTGGGCGCTCGCGTTGAGCGAGCGACACGAAGACGCCGGCCGTCAGGTCGCGCGCATCCTCGAGCGCGCCGATGCCGACGACGCTTTGCGCTACGAGTGCGCGTTGATCCTGAGCGGGGCCGCCAACTACGGCGACGAGCCCGATCGGTTCATCGAACTCTTCGCCCCCTGGGCCGACTCGCCGCCGGTAAACCACCCGTTGCTCCTGCGGATGCACGCGAATCGGCTGGCGTACCGGGCGCTCCTCGTCAGCGAGCCCGCCGATGCCCGGCGGCACGAGCAGCAGGCGCCGCAAGGCGACTTCGGCCCCGCGTTCGCGTTCGTGGCGCGCTGGGGCGATTTCATCGCCGGGCTCAGTTACCTCTGGGAAGGCCAGGTTCGGCGCGTCGAGGAGACGTTGCGGCCCGTCGTCGCCGATGCCGAAGCGACCCTGGGCCGGCGCGCGCCGCTCACTTCCATGCTGGCCACCGTGCTCGCGGCAGCGGTCTGGGAGCGCGACCGCCCGGACGAGGCGACCGCACTGCTCGCGAACCGGCTCGACGTTCTGGAGCGAGCCGGCATCCCGGAGACGCTGCTCCTCGCCTACCGGACGCTCGCGCGGATCGCCGCCGGCGAGGGCGCCGAGCACCGCGCGCTCGACCTGCTCGAGTCCCTGCATGCTGCCGGCCTCGCCCGGCATCTGCCGCGACTCTGCGTTGCCAGCCTCGCCGACCAGGTGCGCGTGCACGCCCGGCGGTTCCGCCCGGAGACGTGCCGCGCGCTGTGCGGGCGGATCGATGAGATCCTTGCGCGAGAGGATCTCCCGCAAGGCGAGTTGTGGCAGCGGAGCGTGGAGGTGCTGCGGGCGCTCGCCGCTGCGAACGCCGCCATCGCTTCGCAGGACTGGCCGCGCGCGCTGGAGGACCTGCAGCGCGCCGGTGCCCTCGCCGAAGCGATGAAGCTCGGCCGCATGCGCATCGAGATCATGGCGCTGCGGGCGTTCGCCCTGGACCGCAACGCCGATGACGGCCGCCCACTGCTCGAGGAGGCGATGAACCTCGCCGAAACGTACGGCTTGACGCGGCTCTTCGTCGATGCCCATCCCGCCCTCGGGGATTGGGCGCGCCGCATTGCCGCCGGAAAGGGCGGAACGCTCCCGCCGCCCGTCGCCCGATACCGCCGCCGCGCCGACCCGCGGCCTCAGCCAAGCGCGAGGCAGGCGCGTTGCACGTGGTGTCGAGCATGGTTCTCACCCCGAAGGAACGGGAGGTTCTCGAGCTCCTCGCCCGCAACCTCTCGAACAAGGAGATTGCGCTCGCCATGGAAGTGGGCGAGGAGACCGTGAAGTGGCACCTCAAGAACCTGTTCGGCAAGCTTTCCGCCGGCAACCGCAAGCACGTGGTCCGTCGCGCGCAGTTGCTTGGCCTGCTGGTCGATGCCGCCTGAGCGGCGGTGCCGGTTCGAGCCGAGTGAGCCCGGCCGGCCGCCCTAGGCTCCCTACGGGGCGGGCCGCACGAGGTCGATCTGAATTCGGCCTTCGTGCACTCGCACCGGGAAGGTGCGGATCCGCAAGCCCGACGCGCCACGCATGCAGCCGGTGGTCAGATCGAAGCGCAGGCCATGGCGCACGGCAGGTGACCGTCGTTCCATCGAGCTTGCCGGCGCCCAGCGACGAGCCGGCATGCGGACAGCTGTCCTCGATCGCGTGGTAGTTGCCGTGCACGTTGAACAGCGCGATCTCGAGGCCTGCCGTGCGCACCAGGCAGCGCGTTCCGGCAGGCAGTTCGTCCGCAGCAACCGCGTCGACCCACTCGGCCATGGCTCAATCCGATCGGCAGCTAGTTGTCACGACACGAGGGGGCAAAGCCGCTAGCGCGGCGCCCCCTCGTGCTCCCCGAAGCCAGGAAAGCGACGCCTTCGGGGTCGGTTTCTCTCCAGAGTGCGGCGGGCGCGTCGAGCTCGGCGCGCCGGCAACTGCCGACGGCGAATGCCCATGCAGATGCGCGTGTAGACATGGCGAGGATCCTAGCGGGCGATCTTCGGCGGTGGCCCACTCGTGGGGAGGGGGTGCCGGCACGCAGGCCGCGGGCGCGTCGTCGATCGCGGACAAGTTCACCCTTCCACGGCTCCTGGCCCCCGCGCCCTGAAGTGGCGAGCCCCCTCTGCGCTGGGGGGTGATGGCGGGGGTCGTCTAGGTAATCTCCATGGCGTGTAAGCGGGCGGCGCATGAGGCGCCGAGCTGCTTGAGACAAAACCTGGAGAGAACACCATGGCCGAAACCGTCGAAACCACCGCCAAGCAGGGTGCACCCGCCGTCGTGCGCTCGAGCGTCCTGAAGAGCTCGATCAAGGTCGAGCAGCTGACCTGCGCGATCGGTGCGGAGCTCAGCGTGAATCTTGGCGACGCTTCCCGCGACACTACGCTCGTCGCCGAGATCCGGGCGCTGCTGCTCAAGCACCGGGTGCTCTTCTTCCGCGACCAGGACATCACCCGCGCCGAGCACGTCGCCTTCGCGCGGCATTTCGGCGAGCTCGAGGATCATCCCGTGCTCGGCAGCGACCCGGAGAACCCCGGGCTCGTGCGCATCTACAAGTCGCCCGACCAGCCCAACGACCGTTACGAGAACGCCTGGCACACCGACGCCACCTGGCGCGAGAAGCCCCCGTTCGGCTGCGTGCTCCGCTGCGTCGAGTGTCCTCCGGTCGGCGGCGACACGACGTGGGTCAACATGGTCGAGGCCTACAACCGCCTGCCCGAGCAGGTCAAGACGCAGATCGCCGACCTGCGCGCGCGTCACAGCATCGAGGCAACCTTCGGTGCGGCCATGCCGATGGAAAATCGCCTGGCGCTGAAGGCGCAGTACCCGGATGCCGAACACCCGGTGGTGCGCACGCACCCCGAAACCGACGAGAAGGTCCTGTTCGTCAACGCCTACACGACGCACTTCACCAACTTCCACACCTCGGAGAACGTGCGCTTCGGCCAGGACTACAGCCCGGGCGGCAGCCTGCTCTTGAACTACCTGATCAGCCAGGCGTTCGTTCCGGAGTATCAGGTGCGGTTCCGCTGGAAGCCCAACAGCATGGCCATGTGGGACAACCGCTCCACGCAGCACTACGCGGTGATGGACTACCCGCCTTGCCACCGCAAGATGGAGCGCGCCGGGATCATCGGCGACCCGCCCTACTGAACACTTCGATACCCGGACTCATCACTATTCAAGGAGCACCTAATGAACTTCCTCGACGGATCGCTTTTCCCCGAGAACCAGGACAAGCTCGTCATCACCGCCGCGCCCTACGGCCCCGAATGGATTCCCTCCGACTTCCCGGAGGACATCCCGGTCACGATGGAAGCGCAGGTGCAGAAGGCGGTGGACTGCTACAACGCCGGCGCCACGGTGCTGCACCTGCACGTGCGCGAGCTCGACGGCAAGGGCTCCAAGCGCCTGTCCAAGTTCAACGAGCTGATCGCCGGCGTGCGCAAGGCCGTGCCGGACCTGATCATCCAGGTCGGCGGCTCGATCTCCTTCGCGCCCGAGACTGAAGGCTCCCACGCCAAGTGGCTGTCCGACGACACGCGCCACATGCTGGCCGAGCTCAGTCCCAAGCCGGACCAGGTCACCGTCACCGTCAACACCACGCAGATGAACGTGGTGGAGCAGATGGAAATCGACGACATCGCCGGCACGTCGTTGGCCGAGCCGCAGAACTACCAGGCCTACCGCGAGATGATCGTTCCCTCCGCCCCGAGCTGGGTCGAGGAGCACGTGCGCCGCCTGAGTGCGGCCGGCATCCAGAGCGCCTTCCAGTTCTACAACATCAACAGCTACGAGACGGTGGAGCGCATGATCCGCCGCGGCGTCTACAAGGGCCCGCTGGTGATGAACTGGGTGGCGATCGGCGGCGGCATGGACCAGCCGACGATCTACAGCCTGGCGCACTTCCTGCGCGCCATCCCCGACGGCTCGATGCTGACCGTGGAAAGCAGCATGCGCAACGTGCTGCCGATCAACATGATCGGCATGGCGATGGGCCTGCACGTGCGCTGCGGCATCGAGGACAACCTCTGGAACCAGTCGCGCACCGAGAAGATGTCGACGGTGAAGCAGATCGAGCAGTTGGTACGCATCGCGCGCGAATTCGGCCGCGAGGTCGCCACGGGCAAGGAAGCCCGCGAGATCTGCAAGATCGGTGTGTTCTACGACACCGTCGAGGAGACGCTGGCCACCAACGGCTTCGCGCCCAACCCCAAGGGGCGCCAGCAGGGCTATCTGCGCAAGGTGGCGTGACGATCATGGGTAGCCCCGCCTCACCGACGATCCTGATCGTGCCCGGCCTGCGCGACCACGTGGCCGAGCACTGGCAGACGCTGCTCGAAGCACGCCTGCGTGCGGCCGGGCGGCCGGTGGCCGGCGTGCCGCCGATGGGGCGCGAGGACCTCGATTGCGCAACGCGCGTCGAGGGGATCGAGCGTGCAGCCGCGGCGGTCGACGGGCCGGTGATCGTGGTCGCGCACAGCGGCGGGGTGATCATGGTCGCTCACTGGGCGAAGTGGTACCGCCGCCCGATCCACGGGGCGTTGCTCGCCACGCCGCCGGACTTCGAGCGACCGATGCCCGAGGGCTACCCGACGATCGAAGCGTTGCGGGCCGGCGGCTGGCTGCCCGTGCCGCGCGAGCCGCTGCCGTTTCCGAGCATCGTCGCCGCGAGCCGGAACGATCCGCTTAGCGGGATCGAGCGCGTAGCCGCGCTCGCGCAGGCGTGGGGCAGCCGGTTCGTCGATCTCGGCGACGTCGGACACCTCAACCCGGCCTCGGGCTTCGGCGAGTGGCCGCAAGCGGAACAGTTCATCAGCGAACTCTCAGAGACGAGCGCCGCGGCACCGCCGCCGCTTGACGCGCTCTGTCGAGGTACCAGGTTCATGACCCAGGAAACCCTTTCCAGTAAAAGCGCGGGGCCGGCCGTCGTCCGCGGCGGCGTATCGAAGACCTCGATCAAGGTCGAGCAAATGACCTGCAGCATCGGGGCGGAGCTCGGCAACGTGAACCTCGGCGACGCTTCGCGCGACGAGGCGCTGTTCGCCGAGATCAAGGCGCTCCTCCTCAAGCACAAGGTGCTGTTCCTGCGCGACCAGGACATCACGCGCGCCGAGCACGTCGCCTTCGCGCGGCGCTTCGGCGAGCTCGAGGACCACCCGGTGATGGCGAGCGACCGGAATCATCCCGGCCTCGTGCTCATCTACAAAGGGCCCGGACACGCGGGAAGAGCAGTACGAGAACGCCTACCACTGCGATACCACCTGGCGCGAATGCCCGCAGTTCGGGGCCGTGCTGCGCTGTACGGAAGCGCCGGAGGTCGGGGGCGACATGATCTGGGTCAACATGGTCATGGCCTACGAACGGCTCCCCGAACCCATCAAGACGCAGATCGCGGGCTTGCGCGCCCGCCACAGCATCGAGGCGACGTTCGGCGCCGCCATGCCGATCGAAAAGCGCCTGGCGCTGAAGGCGCAATACCCCGATGCGGAGCATCCGGTGGTGCGCACCCATCCGGAGACCGGCGAGAAGTGCCTCTTCGTCAACGGCTTCACCACGCACTTCACGAACTTCCACACGCCCGAGAACGTGCGCTTCGGTCAGGACTTCGCGCCCGGCGCCGCCAACCTGCTGAGCTACCTGATCAGCCAGGCGGCGATCCCGGAGTACCAGGTGCGCTGGCGCCTGCGCAAGAACAGCGTGGCGATCTGGGACAACCGCTGCACCCAGCACTACGCGGTGCAGGACTTCTGGCCGGCGGTGCGCAAGCTGGAACGCGCCGGAATCATCGGCGACCGGCCATTCTGAGCAGAGCGCTTCCCAGGAGACGGCCATGCCCAAGGCGATTCGCTTTTACGAGACCGGTGGTCCGGAAGTTCTCAAGCTGGAATCGGTCGAGGTCGGTGAGCCGGGCCCCGGCCAGGCGCGCGTGCGCCACAACGCCATCGCGGTCAACTTCATCGATGCCTACTTCCGCACGGGGCGGTATCCCACGCCTTTGCCGAGCGGACTCGGCTCCGACGCCGTGGGCGTGGTCGAGGCGGTCGGCCCGGGCGTGACCGACATTCGCGAGGGCGATCGCGTCGGCTACCTGCTCGGGCCGCAGGGCGCGTACTCGGAGGTGCGAGTGATGCCGGCCGAAGTGCTGATCAAGCTGCCCGACGGCATCTCCGACCGCACCGCGTCGACGATCATGATGAAGGGCATGACGGCGCAGTACCTGTTCCGCCAGGTCTACCCGCTCAAGGGTGGCGAGACGATCCTGTATCACGCGGCGGCCGGCGGCGTCGGCCTGATCGCCTGCCAGTGGGCGCGGGCGATCGGCGTGACGATGATCGGCACCGTGAGCTCCGACGAGAAGGCGGCCGTCGCCAAGGCGCACGGTTGCACGCACACGATCGTGACCACGCGCGAGAACATCGCCGAGCGCGTGCGCGAGCTCACCGGCGGCAAGGGCGTGCCCGTCGTCTACGACTCGGTCGGCAAGGACACCCTGGAGGCGTCGCTCAACAGCCTGCAGGTGCGCGGCACCCTGGTCAGCAACGGCACGACCTCGGGCCCCGCCGTCCTCGACACGACGTTGCTCGCCGTCAAAGGCTCTCTCTGGGTCACGCGCCCGGCGATGGTGCACTACGCGACGCCACGATCGCACATGCTGGAAATGGCCAAGGAGCTCTTCGACCTCGTGCTTGCCGGCAAGATCAAGAGCGAGCCGAACCAGACCTATCCGCTTGGCCGAGGCCGTTGAAGCGCACCGGGCGCTCGAGTCGCGCAAGCGGGTCGGCGCGACGGTGCTGGTTCCCTGAGGCGAGGCGCTGCGATGACCGCGCTGTCGGTCACCGATTGGCAAACCCGCGGCCGCGAGGTCTTTCCGGGGTTGCTGGCGAGCGGGGTCGTCGCCGTCGCGGCGACCTTCCTCGCGCAGCACTACGGCGCGCCGGTGATGCTGTTTGCGCTGCTGCTCGGCATGGCGATGAGCTTCCTGTCGACCGACGGCCCCGCCGCGGCGGGCATCGAGTTCACGGCGCGCCACGTCCTGCGCGTCGGCGTGGCGCTGCTCGGCCTGCGCATCACGGTCGCGCAGATCGCGGCGATGGGGTGGCAGCCGGTGCTTCTGGTCGTCGCGTCGGTCGCGCTGACGATCGCGGTCTCGGTGATCGCGGCGCGGTTGTGCGGTTTCAAAGGCCTGTTCGGCCTGCTGACCGGCGGCGCGACCGCGATCTGTGGCGCTTCGGCGGCGCTTGCGCTGGCCGCCGCGCTGCCCGGCCATCCGCTGAAGGAGCGCGCGACGCTGTTTACCGTGATCGGCGTCAGCGTGCTGTCGACGGTGGCGATGATCGTCTACCCGATGGTCGTGCGGGCGCTCGGGCTCGACCCCGTCCAGGCCGGCATCTTTCTCGGCGGCACGATCCACGACGTGGCGCAGGTGGTCGGCGCCGGATACAGCCTGTCGCCCGAGACCGGCGATGCCGCCACCTTCGTCAAGCTGCTGCGCGTGGCGATGCTGTTGCCGGTGATCGTGGTTGCGGTAATGATCACGCGCGCTGGCCTCGGAATGGCCGGCGGCATCGGCGGCGCCGTCGAACCAGAGCGCGGCGGTCCCCGCCCGCCGCTGCTGCCGTGGTTCGCAGTGGCGTTCGCCGCGCTGGTGGCGGTCAACAGCACGGGGTTGGTGCCGCAGGCGATTCTGACCCTGGGCAACGACGTTTCGCGCTGGTGCCTGGTGGCGGCGATCGCCGCGATCGGCATGAAGACGAACTTGAAGGAACTCGCGACGGTCGGCATCAAGCCGATCCTGTTGATGGTCGGCGAGACGGTTTTCCTTGCGGTGCTCGTGCTCGCGCTGATGCGCTGGTGGAGCTGAAGATGAACGCCTCGATCAGGCGGTGGGCGATCGCCGTGGCTGCGGCGCTGGCGGCCCTCGCCGCGTCGCCGGCCGCGGGCTGGACCGGCAAGCCGGTTCGCTTCGTCGTTCCGGGGCCGCCGGGCGGCACGAGCGACGTGCTCGCGCGGATCGTCGGCGAGGCGCTTTCCGCGCAGGTCGGGCAGCCCGTGATCGTCGACAACAAGCCCGGCGCGGGCGGCGCGATCGCCATCGGCGCATTGCTCGCCGCCGCGCCGGACGGGCAGACGCTCCTCGTGGGCGCGCAGAACGTGCTGACCGAGGTGCCGCTCGTGCTCAAGGTCGGTTTCGATCCGCTCCAGGACCTCAAGCCGGTGGCAGAGATCGGGCGGGGTGGCCTGGTGCTCGTCGCGAGCCCGAGCGTGCCGGCCGGGAGCCTGCCGGAGCTCGTCGCCTACGCCAGGGCAAACCGCGGGAAGCTGAGCTACGCGTCCTACTCCCCCGGGACCGCGTCGCACTACGCCGGCCTGATCCTCAACCAGAAGGCCGGAATCGACCTGCAGCACGTTCCCTACAAGGGCTCGCCCCAGGCGCTCACCGATCTCGTCGCGGGGCAGCTCCCGCTGATGTTCGACGGGATGCCGACCGCGCTCCCGCTCGTGCGTGCCGGCAAGCTCAAGGCCCTCGCCATCACCAGCCGCCACCGCTCGGCGCTCCTGCCCGAAGTACCGACTTTCGCGGAGCTCGGCTATCCCGACATCGAGTTCACCAACTGGATCGGCGCGATCGCCCCGGCGAAGCTTCCGCCCGAGCTGACCGCGAGAATCCACGAGGAGATCGTCAAGGCGTTGCAAGCACCGAAGGTGCGCAGCCGCCTCGCGGACGCCGGCTTCGAGCCCTCGCCGCCGTCCACGCCGCTCGAGCTGGAGCGATCGGTCCGCGCGGACTACGAGCGCAACGCCGGGATCGTCAAGACGTTCAACATCAGGTTCGAGTGACGCCATGGCCCTGCACACGCTCTCGATGACCCCCGGCGGCGACGACTACCTCGTCGGCCGACGCGCGGCCTGGTTCGCCTTCGCCATGACCTTCGCGCTGATGCTGGTCGACTACATCGACCGCCAGGTCATCGTGTCGCTGTTCCCGTACATCAAGGCCGAGTGGGGCCTCTCCGACAAGCAGCTCGGCGCGCTGGTCGCCGTGGTTTCGGTCACAGTCGCGATCGGCGCGCTGCCGATCGCGCTAATCGCCGACCGTACCAGCCGGGTGAAGAGCATCGTCGTCATGGCCACGGTGTGGAGCCTCGCGACCATCTCGTGCATGTTCGCGCGCAATTACAGCCTGCTCTTCACGGCGCGCGCGCTCGTCGGGCTTGGGGAAGCCGGCTACGGGTCGGTCGGCGCCGCACTGATTGCAAGCCTCTTCCCGGCGCGCCTACGCGCGCGCCTGTTAGCGGCGTTCTTCGCAGCGGGGTCGTTGGGATCGGTGCTCGGCGTGGTGCTCGGCGGCGTGATCGCCGCGCACTGGGGCTGGCAGGCCGCGTTCGGGGTCGTCGGCGTGCCGGGCTTGCTCCTGGCGCTGCTCTACCTGAAGGTCCGCGACTACAAGACGGTGGACCTGACACCCTCGCTCACCAAGGCGACAGGCTCGACCGCGGGGACGGTGAAGTTCGTCGCGAAAGCCCTGGTCCGCTCGCCCACGATGCTCTGGGTCTGCCTGGGCGGCGCCGCGCAGCTCATCGTCGTCTCCGCCGTGTGGGCGTGGCTCCCCAGCTTCCTCAACCGCGTGCACGGCATCGCGCCGGACAAGGCCGGGATCCAGGCGGCAGTGGTCGTCCTCTGCGGCGCCGCCGGTAGCATCGTGTGGGGCGCGGTCGTCGATCGCTCGGGCGTCCGACGGTTGCGCAACAAGCTGTTTACGATGGCGGCGCTGTGCGTCGTGGCAGCAGCAGTCCTCGCGCCGGCCTTCGCGGCGACGGCGTCGTTCGCCACGCAGTTCGCGCTGATTGCGATCGGCGGTTTCATGATGACCTGCACCGTGGGACCGGTCTCGGCCGTGGTGACCGACGTCGTCCACCCGGGGATGCGAGCGACCGGGCTCTCGGTGCTCGCGCTGTTCGCAGAATCTTTTCGGCCTGGCCGCCGGGCCCTTCGTCGTAGGGGTGCTTTCCGACCTCTACGGCCTGCAGACTGCGCTCGCGCTTGCGCCTGCGTTCGGCGTGCTCGCCGCGGCTTTCTTCCTGCTCGCGGCGCGCAGTTACGAGTCGGACGTCCGGGAGGTCCAGCGGATCGAGCTCGAGAATGACCGCGCCGACCGCGGACGCCCGGCGCTCGCCTGAACCGGCGGTGCACGCCTCCTCGCCGCGGGGGGGCCGGGCGCGGCCGCTCGCCCCTAAGCTGCAGCATCCCAACAGGAGACCGCCATGCCCGAGAACCTGATCGTCAGCACGCCCTCGGCGTACACGTACCCGCTCCTCGTCAAGCAGCTGCTCACGAACTCGCTTGCCCTCTACGGGGACCAGGAGATCACCTACCGCGGCGAACTGCGCTACACCTATCGCGACTTCCGCCGGCGCATCGGTCAGCTCGCCTCCGCGCTCGAGGCCCTCGGCGTCCGGCACGGTTCGACGGTCGCGGTGCTGGACTGGGACAGCCATCGCTACCTCGAGAGCTACTTCGCGATCCCGATGATGGGCGCGGCGCTCTTCACCGTGAACGTCCGGCTCTCGCCGCAGCAGATCGCCTACACGCTGAACGACGCGGAAGCCGACGTCGTGCTGGTGCACGCCGACTTCGTGCCGGTGCTCGAGAGCATCAAGGGCGAGCTGAAGGGCGTACGCAAGGTCGTGGTCCTCGCCGATGGCCAGGCCGTCGCGGCGAACACGCTCCCGGTCGCGGGGGAATACGAGGCGCTCGTCGGCAAGGCGTCCGCCCGACTTCCAGTTCCGCGATTTCGACGAGAACACCAAGGCCGCCACCTTCTACACCACCGGCACCACCGGCGATCCGAAGGGCGTGTACTACAGCCACCGCCAGATCGTGCTGCATACGCTCGCGACCGCGCTGACGTTCTGCGCGCCGCGCGAGGGGCAACGGATCCATCGCGAGGACGTGTACATGCCGATCACGCCGATGTTCCACGTGCTCGCCTGGGGCATCCCGTACATCGCGGTGATGCTCGGGCTGAGGACGGTCCTGCCGGGCCGCTATCTGCCGGACGTGCTGCTCAAGCTGAGGAAGACCGAGAAGGTCACCTTCTCGCACTGCGTGCCGACGATCCTGCAGATGCTGCTTCAGGCCGCGGAGGCGAGCGGGCAGGATCTCGCGGGCTGGACGATGATCATCGGCGGATCGGCGCTTTCGCCCGCGCTGTGCAAGGCCGCGCGCGCACAGGGCATCGACGTCTTCGCCGGCTATGGCATGTCCGAGACCGGCCCGGTCGTCGCGCTCGCGCAGGTGCCGCCCGGCGTGACGCCGGCCGACGCAGACGACGACGTGCGTCGCCGCTCGCTCACCGGGCGGCCGGTCCCGCTCGTCGACTTCCGTGTCGTCGACCCTGAGATGCGCGATGTGCCATGGGACGGGAAGAGCCAGGGCGAGATCGTGTTGCGCGCGCCGTTCCTCACGCAGGGCTACTTCAAGAAGCCGCAGGCGTCCGAGGAGCTCTGGGCCGGCGGCTACCTCCACACGCAGGACGTCGCGGTCGTCGCGCCGGACGGCTCGGTGCAGATCGTCGATCGCATGAAGGACGTCATCAAGACCGGCGGCGAGTGGGTGTCGTCGATCGAGGTCGAGAGCCTGATCGTCGAGGTGCCCGGAGTGCAGGAGGCTGCCGTCATCGGCGTGAAGGACGAGAAGTGGGGTGAGCGGCCGATGGCGTTCGTCGTGTCCAAGCCCGATGCCGGGCTCAAGCCGGAAACGGTCCGCGCCCACCTGCTGCGCCACGCCGAGTCGAACCGCATCAGCAAGTACGCGGTGCCGGAGCTCGACCGCATCGCCATCGTCCCCGAGATCCCGAAGACGAGCGTCGGCAAGATCAACAAGAAGGTGCTCCGCGAGCGCAACGCCTGACGAGCGCGTTCGGAGCGGCCCCTGCGCGGGCCGCTCCCGCCTGGCTACTGCACGGTGCCAAGTACAATGCGCGCGCCGAGCGATTGCGGGGTTGGACATCGCCATTTAGAGAGCGGCGGTGAACTCTTCTGGCGATACGTCGGCTTGTCGCAAAAGGCCAGCCAACGTGCCGAACTTAAGCTCAGCGTGCAGTGGCACGTACGCAGCCTTTCGCGCCGCGGCATGACCACATGACTTCCCTTCTGACGCGCCCTCGCGATCCCAGCCGCTCAAGAGCACGCATCGCCTCGGCGCCCGAGACCCGGGGCAGCTTAGGCATTCTCGGGAACAGAGAACATCGTTACCAGCGGATGGCCTTTGGTCGCGAGGGGAAACTCTGACAGATAGAGAGCAGTGGCTTCGCGAAGATTGGCAATCGCCTCTTCGACGGTTTCACCTTGGGAGGTCGTTCCGGTCTCCGGGTTGAGGGCGACGAAGCCACCCTCCTCGGCGGGGGTAAGAGCGGCGGTGAGTTCCATATGCGACCTGGGCGGTTCGTGGGCCTGGAAGCGGTCGTTGACGCTCATCGTTCGGCCAGGCGCTGAGCTTCGGTTCCGGCCAACGACCAGCCCACGACCTGGCGACTGAACAGGTCGATCACAACGGCCGATCTCGCGAGCCTTGCGCTGGTGGTAACCGCTGGGACTCACGCCCAGCACCTCGCAGGCCAGCGAGACTTGTGCCCTCCGGCCTTGCGCGACGCACCAGGCCAGCCGCCGCCAAGCGCGCGCCTGGAAGTCGCAGCCGCAGGCGCGCACAGCGTGCTGTTCATCGGCCCGCCATGCACCGGCAAGTCGATGCTGTCGGCGCGGCCAGCCGCATTGATGCCGCCGATCGTCGCGCAAACTTTGCGGCCCATCCTTCGCGAAGGAGGGGGGTGAAGTACGCCTTCATCGAGCGCAACCGCCGTCACTGGCCGATCGACCGACCCGGAAGGTGGCCCTGCACCACCCGACGAACAACAGCACTTCGAAGGTCGAGTGCCAGCACTCCGTTTTCTGTTCACAGCACCGTGTTTATGCCATCGGCGGCTTCACTCGACACTGGGCTACGTCAGCCCGATGCAATTTGAACGGGCGTGAGATCAGTTGAATGCCGTGAGGTCTTTCGGCTTGATGCCATGCTCCTTGCAATACGCAAGGTAGCGCTGCAGCGAGGTCTTCCAGTTTTCTTGCACGACGATGTTGTCCTTATCGTCGAGGAACAAGAGATCCGCGCCGACGCACTGGGCAATCAAGGCCCAAGTCTTGGCGCCTGAGCCTGTGACGGGTTCCAGGCGCGCGTGAATTGCACGCAGTCCGTCATCGAACGTGCACGCACGGTGGCATCGGCGCGAGCGACCTCGGTGGTCAGCGCGGGCAGCGGACACCCTCGCTCTGGATGGTGGGTGCAGCGCTTAGGCCCGTGCTTGTATGGCGCCTCTCATTCGCCTTATGTCGCGGCAGGTGGCCGCCTGGCGC
>CAVUSZ010000033.1:0-31086 GCA_963744255.1 uncultured beta proteobacterium | reverse complement strand
ACCGGCTTGGCCCATCCGGGCATATTCGACTCCACGGCCGCAAGCTTCTGTTCAGCGGCGCCGGGTCCGAAGATGCAGGCATCTGCCGCCCCAGGAGAATAGGAACCGTAAAAAGGACCGCCTTCACCTTAGCGATCCCTGGCCCGCCAGAGCCTATGCCCTGGCCCGCGTCGCTCGCCGCGACCATCGCAGGCCCACCTTGCTGGCCCAGGCGCCAGCAACAGCAGAGCCGAAACCGTTCCCCGCCGCAGAACCCCTGCCCGACGACCCGGGCTTCTACGCGGGCGAAGCCGGAATGAACCCCTCGGAGCGCGCCGGCCGCGAGATCTGGTACAAGGCCACCGCCGGCAACGCGCGCTTTCACACCTATGCCTTTCAACAACGCGTCGGCGTGCTGATCGACTGGTTTCGCGTCCTGCGCCGGAAGCGCGCCGATCGTTTCGCCGCGTGGGGCCTCATCAACGATCCGGGCTGCTGCACCCCGGCACGCGAAGGCTGCCCCGCAAAGAGTCTCGAGGAGACGTACGGTTTCGACTGGTGTCCGGGCGATGAGGAGCTGCTGAAGTTTGTGGGCCGCGAGGGCTATCGCGACCCGGCCTGCGACTTCAGCGACCCGGCCGTCGACCCGAACGACCTCCACAGCGGCACGAGATCAGCGCCAGTCCGCGTGCGACCTCGCGTTCGGCACGTCGACCGGCGCGCTCGGCTTTCGCAAGTTCCCGAACCCGCGCTTCGACGCCGGTCGCTGGCAGAGCCGAACGGCGGCCTCGCGAGCTGGGAAGGCTAGCGCGAAGCCGTGTCGAGCGATCCGAGTCGCGATGCACGCGCCGCCACTCGCCGACGCCTCGGTCGAGCCGCCGTTGCTGATCGGCATCTCGTGCGGCTCGTGCCACATCGCGTTCGACCCGCTCAACCCCCCAGCCGATCCCGCGCATCCGCAGTGGGAAAATATCAAGGGCGCGATCGGCAACCAGTACTCGCGGATCTCCGAGATCCTCGCCTCCGGCATGCCGCCCCGACTCGCTCGAATACCAGATGTTCGCGCACGCGCGTCCCGGCACGTCCGACACGTCGGCGATGCCGACCGACCAGATCGAATCCCGGGACGATCAACGCCATCATCAATTCAGCCAGCGGCCGATGTTCAAGGACGAGGACGTGGGGAAGTGGCGCAAGGTCGACGCCTGCCCGGCCGCCCGAGGCCGGACAAGTGCTGGTGCGAACCGGACGCGAGGGAAAGTGCTGGCCCGGTCGCGGCAGAAGGAGACGGTCCATCACATCCTGAAGGGCGGCGAGGACTCGATCGGCGCGCTGGAAGCGATCCAGCGCGTGTACTTCAACATCGGCTCATGCGCCGAGCAGTGCTGGGTCAACCATCTGACCGACATGCGCCAGCTCGATCCGCAAGCGCGCAACTTCGGGCAGACGCCGTTCAACATCGGCCAGTGCCGGCGCGACTGTCCGAATTTCCGCGCGATCGAGGATCGCCTGCCGAACATCTTGGAGTTTCTGTTTTCGAACGATACCTACGCGACGGACCTGCCGTCGCGCGCGAGAACGCGCTGAAGGCGAAGAACGCCGAGCGCGCTACACGTACGACGACCTTGTCGCGATCTGACCGGAGTTCGGCAAGGCTGCGGTCGCGCGCGGGCGCGAGGTGTTCGCCGCCAACTGCGCGCGCTGTCATTCGAGCATTTCGGAAGCCCAGGGCGGCCCGTTCAGCAATCGCGATTTCCGCGCGCTCGACGCCGGACAGGGCTGCGCGCGCGACTGGCTCGGCACGATCAGGCGACGCTCGTGTCCGAGGTCGGCACCGACCGCTGCCGTGCGCTGCACTCGAATCACATGGCCGGCCACGTCTGGCAGGAGTACGGCTCCGAGACCCTCCGCGCCCGCGCGACCGGATCCCAACGTGCGCGAGCCGCGCGACGGCGGTCGCAGCTACTACCGCAACGTCTCGCTCGTCAGCGCTTGGGCCCATGCGCCGTTCATGCACAACAACGCGCTCGGGCCGGAGATCTGCGGCCAGCCGAAGAACGCGACAACTTCTTCTACCGCTCGAGCTACGTCGATCCGGCGACGAAACAACCTCTGCCCGGCCGAGAAGGCGCCGGCGTGCTGGGCCTACGACGCGAGCGTCGACGGCCGGTTCAAGCTCTACGTGGCCTCGATGGAAGAGCTGCTGAACCCGTCGCGGCGGATACCGAAGATCACCAGGTTCGACGCCGACGTCCCGCTTGGAATGGGCCTGCGCACGGTCGAGGACGGCAAGGAGAAGCAGGTCGTGGGCCTGACGATCGTCGTTCCGAAGGGCGCGAGCTCCGCGGGCCTGGTCAACTTCCAGCACAAGCGCTTCGTCCGCGACCTCGTGCAGCTCCGCCTCAAGCCGGACGCGCTCGACCGCGAGCTCGCCGGGCAGTTCGGGGACGACGAGGGCAAGAAGATCGCGACCGACCTTCGCACGGTGGCGCGGGAGCTGATGAAGCAGCCCGAGAAGCTCGTCGAGACGCTGCGGAAGCATCCGAAGCTGCTGGAGGCCTACAGCTCATGCACCGCGGACGTCGAGAACGATGGGCATCGCTTCGGCGAGGACCTGCCCGAGGCCGACAAGAAGGCGCTGATCGCTTTCCTGGCCACGCTCTAGGAGGGATCATGATCACGCAGCAACCGCTCTTCCGCGCGAGCCCCGCGCTCGCCGCGGCCGCAGCCCTGGCGATGCAGCTCGCCGGCTGCGACGCGATCAACGAGTTGATGCACCCGACGCCGGCGATCAAGTTCGCGCCGGCCGGAGAGGGCCATGCGCAGAAGCCCGACTTCGCCATCGTCGAGCACGACTTTCCGCTGACGATGGACGAGGTCCAGAAGCTCACCCCCGACAACATCAAGAACTTCAGCCAGGAGCAGCTCGACCAGATCTACGCGCGGCTCACCGCCGGGCCGATTCCCGACGGCGCGTTCGACGGCGGGCTCGTCTTCCCGAAGGGCGAGAGCGGCGACCGCCGGCTCGCCGAGATCGTTGGCGGGCTGCCCGGCCTTGCCGTCGAACTCAAGCTGCACCGCGTCGAGGACCTCGGGCATGCCCTGTGGAAGGGCAAGGTGTTCTACCGCAACGAGCGCCTGCTGCGGAACCGGATCGAGGATCTCGCGCTCCTCAAGCCGATCATCGACGGGGATCTCAGCACGATCGAGAAGATCAAGGTCGACGGCAAGGACCAGTGGCTGCTCTTCCCGGCGAAGCTCTACTGCGGGCAGAGCCTGCTCGACAGCCGGCGCGAGTCGATCATCATCGACTACTTCTTCACCGACGAGATCCCCGGCTACCGCCAGAAGCCGGACTTCCTCGCCGGCCGCAACGGCCTCGCAGTGCGCGACGAGATCCGGATGGTGCGGCCCGGGTTCTATCTCGGCCGCGCATACGTCGGCAAGGTGTTCCTGCTCAACTTCATGCTCTACAACAAGGACGTCGCGGAGCGCGACGGTCCGGCGTACGTGAAGAACGGCAAGGCGGCCGAGGACTGCTGGCCGGGGACGCAGGCCCGCGCGGCCGTAGCCGCCAAGTGATGCGATGGCGACCCGGGCGGGCGATGCGAGGGACGCTGATGGCGATCGCCGGCTGCCTGGCCGCAACCGCCTCGTCCCTCCCCGCGGCCGCGCAGAGCCGGCCGGCCGCCACGTGGGCGGCTGACCCCGCTCGCGCCGGGCGGGATTCTCCGCCCGTCGGTCGCTCGCTCTTCGACTTCGTCGTTGCGCGTGAAGCCGACGGCACGCCCGCGTACGACGTCCCGTTCCCGTTCGAGCGCCTCGTGAAGCACATCGAGGCGCGCGCGGGCTGCAAGTCGCCGTGCGCGAAGCAGGTGCTGATTCCGCTCGGCCGCTCGCTCCAGCGCACCGCCGCCGCGCCGGCGTTCTTCGAGTTCCCGAGAGTCGTCGTCGCGATCGATGCGGAGCCGGCTCAGGCCGGCGCTCTCCTCGCCCGGGACCGGATCTACCTCGGCTACCAGGAGAAGAACGACCTCGTGGAGGTGATCAGCTACAACGAGGCGGCCGGCCGCTTCGAGTTCCAGGTGGTGCGCGACTACCGCGAGAGCGGTGCGCGCGAGGTCGTCTACGCGCGCCGCGCGATGTGCGCCGCCTGCCATCAGAACCTCGCGCCGATCTTCTCGCGCCAGGTCTGGGAGGAGACCAACTCGAACCCGCGCATCGCCGCGTTGCTTGGCCGCCCGCCCGAGAAGGCGGGCGGTGACCGGGCGGACTACCAGGGCGTTCCCATCCATCGCGGCATCGACGTGCCGAATGCGATCGACGCCGCCACCGACCGCGCGAACCTGCTCGGCGTCTGGCAGCTCCTCTGGCGCGCCGGGTGCGGAGATGGCGAGACCGGCGCGAAGTGCCGCGCTGCGGCGCTCGTCGCGGCGCTCCAGTACCGCCTCACCGACGAGCGCGCATTCGACGAGCGCTCCGCGCAATGGCGCGAGGCGTTCCTGCCGACGTTCGCGCGCACCTGGAGCGCGCGCTGGCCGGGCGGTCTCGCGATCCCGAGCCCTGACATTCCGAACCGGGACCCGCTGCCGCCCGAAGGCGGGCGGCGCGTCGCGGGGCTCGCGGCCACGCACGTCCCGGCGGCGTTCGAGCCGCTCGCGCCGCGGGCGCCGCTCGAGGTCTGGACGCTCGCCGACCTCCCGCCGCTCGCGCGCGCATCGGTTCCGCCCGCCTTCGAGACGGGGGCGGGCGTTCCGCGCCGATTCGTGGCCGGCCTGGCGGAGTTCGTCACCACTGCCGACGTCCGCGCGCTCGACGCTCAGCTCGCCGCACGCGCCGGACGCGGGCGCCTCGCCGCACGGCAGCACGAGGCGCCGTGCGAGATCGCCTGGACCGGCGCGAGTGCGCGGTTCAGGTGCATTGGCGCAGGCGATGCGTCGCTTCGCGTGGCCGGGCGCCTCGAGTTGCGCGACGCGCGCATTGCCGGTGGCGACATCGGTGCGCTCGAGGTGGACGGGGCGCCGCCCCTCGAGCATCTCGAGGTCACTGCAGGGTCGTTCGATGCCGGCGCCGGCCGGGCGACGTTCGCCGTCGGAGGCCGGGGGTTGCATGCGCGGCTCGCCGACGGCGCGGCGATCAGCGGCATCACGCTCGCCTGGAAGCCGTCCGAAGTGCGCGTGCGTGGCGGGCTGCGGGAAGCCTCCGCGCGCGCAACCGTTGCCGCGGTCGACGACTTCGCGCCGGTACGCGACGCCGTCGCCGCGCTCGCCGCCGGGACCGGGGACGACGCGGCGCTCGCCGCGCGTCCCTTCGGCCGGGTGCGGGTGCTCGCGCCGCTCTTCGCGCAGCTCGGAATTCCCGCGCGCGACTGGTGCTGCGAGGACGCGTCGCGTCTGCCGCCGCCCGTGGTCGAAGCGCCCGAGCCACCGATACCCGCCACAGGCGCGGCGATGCCGTTCGCGGCGTTCTATCCGCTCTGCGCGAGCTGCCACGCGACCGCGGAGCGCTTTCCGCCCAACTTTCTCGCCGGCCCGCCGGAGCGCGTCGCCGCGAGCATGAGACAGTGCGCGCCGCGGATCTACGCGCGGCTCGCGATGTGGCGCGTCGCACCGGCGACACGCGACAAGACGCCGATGCCGCCACCGTTGCCCTCGGCGCGCGGCGGCGCCTACGAACCGTCGCCGGCGATCGTCGGGCTCGAGCGCACCGCGGCCGATCTCGTGCGCGCCGAGGGCGGGGCGCCGCCGCAGCTCGAGACGCTGCTCGCCAGCGGATATGAGCGGCTCCGCCCGTGCCTGCCGGCGTGAAGGGCGAACGGAAATGACCGAGCTCGACGCGAAGCATCTTCCGGTCCCGATGCCGTGACGCCGCAATCCCAATTCATGGTGCTGGCAAGGGTCACGCCGGGCCGCGAGCGCAGCCTGCGGGAGCTGCTGGAGACGATGAACTCGGCGCCGGGTATGGCCGACCCGGCGAACGCCGTCTTGCCGTTCGGGCAGTTCGAACGCCTGCATTTTGCGCGGCTGGCGGTGCTGGACGATCCCACGCTCGGCGACATCGAAGCGTACGGTATCCCGCGCCCGAGCCTGCCGGTGTACCTGGCGTTTGTCGGCAGCTGTGACGGGCCCGCAGGCGAGTGCATCGAGGACCTGGCACGGCGCGCGGGCGCGGGCCTGCGCCGAATCTTCATGCACTGCGACGGCTTCGACGCGGAGGGCGACCTCCTGGCCTGGATGCAGGCGCATCAACGTCAACTCGCCGCCAACTACATCAATTGGGTCGGTCGCACGGTGCGGCAGGTCAAGGAGGAAAGCGCGCTGCGACGCGCTCTCGCCGCGAAAGTGCCGCGCGCGCCGCTCGCATCGGCCGCGCAAGCCCAGCAGCTCCGGCGCGAGTTGATCGACTTCGTCGATGCTGAAGTAAGCGCCGGAAGGCTTGGCCTCACGCCGCCAGAACCGACGCCGCTGCGCTGGCAGATCGCGAAGCTCCTGCATCTCGTCGCGATTCCGCTGGCGGGCCTGATCCTCGCGCCGTTTCTGATTATCCTGTTGCCGCTCCTGATCTTCATCTTGCGCACGAAGGAGGAGAGCGACGCCGAGATCTGCCCGCCCCAAGACCGCGCGGTGCTGCTGGAACTGCAGCAACTGGAAGACCACGACGTGACCAACCAGTACACGGCGATCGGCTCGGTCAAGCCGGGATTCTTTCGCCGCTGGCTCGTGACCGTCCTGCTGGTGCTCATCGACTACACCTGCCGCCATCTCTTCACGCGCGGTTTTCTCGCCCGCATTCAGACGATTCATTTCGCGTTCTGGGCGTTTCTGGATGACAAGCGCCGGCTCGTCTTCACCAGCAACTATGACGGCGGCCACGAGGCCTACATGGACGACTTCATCAACAAGGTGGCGTGGGGCCTCAATCTCGCTTTCAGCCACGGCGTGGGCTGGCCGCGCACGCGTTGGCTGGTCGCGCGCGGAGCGCGCATCGAAGACAAATTCAAGAACTACCAGCGGCGCCATCAGTTGCCGACGCAGGTCTGGTACAGGGCCTACCCGGGCCTGGCGCTGGTCGACCTCAAGCGCAACCAGCGTATCAGGGAAGGGCTGGAGCTTGCGAGCGTGACCGATGCGCAGGCTCAAGCCTGGTTGCGGCTGTTATGAGCACGACGTCAGGGCCGGGCGGTGGAACTGGACGACGTTCAGGGCCTGGTGCGGTTCGGGTACAAGCACCTGACGGAAGCTTGTTTTCTCCTGCTGCGCGTCAAGGATCCGGCCGCTGCACGCGCCTGGTTGGCGGAGGCTCCGATAGCGAGCGCAGTCAAGGCCGATCCACCGCCCCAGACTGCGCTCCAGATCGCACTCACGAGCGAGGGACTGCGTGCATTGGAGGTCGCCCCCGACCTGTGCGCGGAGTTTTCAGCCGAATTTGTCGCGGGCATGGCCAGTGACGCCGCGCGCGCGCGCCGTCTGGGGGACGTCGGCGCCAGTGATCCCGGAACGTGGCTATGGGGCGCCGGCGAGCGGGTACCGCACGTCGCCGTGCTCCTCTATGCCGCGCCCGGGCGGCTGGCGACGTGGGAGCAGGAGATCGAAGCGCAATGCGCGGCCGGCTTCGTGCGCATCGAACGCCTGTCGACGTCCGATATGCGCGGCGTGGAGCCGTTCGGATTTGCCGACGGCATTTCACAGCCGGAGGTCGATTGGGAGCGCAAGCGCCCGGTGCGCGACCGGGACCAGCTCGAGTACGGGAACGTGACTTGTCTCGGCGAATTTTTGCTCGGCTATCCCAACGAGTACGGGCTCTACACCCCGCGCCCGCTCATGGCTCCGCAGCGTGACCCGCGCGGTCTGCTGCCGAGGGCCGAAGATGCACCGGACCAAGCCGACCTCGGACGCAACGGCTCCTATCTCGTGATGCGCCAGTTGCAGCAGGACGTGCAGGGCTTCTGGCGCGAACTGGATCGGCAAGCGCAAGGCGATGCGGACTTGCGCGAGCGGCTGGCCGCGGCGATGGTCGGCCGGAAGAAAAATGGCGAACCCCTTGCAGCGCCAAGCGAGGAATTAGTCGCGGGCGGCGCTGCGACGCAGCGATCGCAACTGAACAACTTCACCTACCAGGCCGATCCGCGGGGCCTGCGCTGTCCGTTGGGCGCTCACATTCGACGGACCAATCCGCGCAATGCGGACTTGCCGCCCGGTGGGCGCGGCATCCTCTCGCGCCTGTGGCGCATGCTGGGATTCAACGCGGCGGCACTGGAGCAGGACCTGGTCGCATCGACACGCTTTCATCGACTGCTTCGCCGCGGACGAACATACGGTGCAGGCGCTGCGCCTGCGCTGTCCGCGACGGAATCCTCCCGCGGCGCAGATGCCGGGCTCTATTTCATCTGCCTTGCGGCCAACATCAAGCGCCAGTTCGAGTTCGTGCAAAGCGCGTGGCTGATAGGGAGCAAGTTTGCCGGGCTCACCGAAAGCGATCCGTTGCTCGGCCACCGATTCCCGGACCCGGGAGATTCCCCCACCGACGGCTTCTCGATTCCGCAAGCCGACGGTCCGGATCGCCGGTTGAGCGGCCTGCCGCAGTTCGTCACCGTGCTGGGCGGCGCCTACTTCTTCCTGCCCGGCATTCGCGCCTTGCGTTACCTCGCCACGACGCGCTGAAAGGGGTCGCAATGCAAAGGAACGTGTTGGGTTCAATGACGAGCCGCCCGGCGCCGCCCGCCGATACCGGCTCGATGCTTCTGAACTGGATCAGCGATACGTCACTGCGACTGCTGCAACTGCAGCGGCGCATCGATCCCTGGATGCGTCCGGCCTTCGATGCGGTGCTGCGCGACCCGATCGCGCGCCTGACCACCGCGTTGATCAACTGGCGGCGCCCGAACGAAGGACTGAAGATCGCCGAGGAACGGGTGCAGCCGGACGAAGAGGCGTCGCTCCAGTCGATCATCGATACCTTCCGGGCGCAGATGCGCGGGCTCTGGAAGCCGGGCGGATTCGAACGCGGCGGAAACACCAAGACCCACGGCATCGTCCGCGCGGAGTTCATCGTCCACGACGGCCTGCCGCCGCAGTTCCGGCACGGCATCTACGCGCAACCCAGAACCTATCGCGCATGGGCGCGCTTTTCCGGACCCGGGCCGTACGTGACGCCGGACATCGACGACGTGGGTTTCATGAGCATCAGCATCAAGCTGATGGGAGTTCCCGGCCCCAAGTTGATGGACGAGGAGAAATTCACGCAGGACATGTTCGGCGTGTCCACGCCGACTTTCGTGACGCCGGACACGCGCGCGAACGCTCATTTGCAGCGTTGGAGCCTGAAGAACGCATCGCTTTTCCACTTCCTGAATTTTCACCGCCCGCACGTGCTCGACTTCATCATGCAGGGACTGTGGATCAAGACCCAGAGCAGCCCGTTCGAGGCGCCGTACTTCAGTTGCGTGCCCTATCTGCTGGGAGAGGGGCAGGCGATGCAATACTCGGTGTGGCCAAAGTCCAGCAGGAAGACACCGATCCCGCGCCTGCCGCTGCGGCCGCCCGACGACTACCTGCGCAACGCAATGGTCGCCGCGCTCGATCAGGGCGATGTCGAGCTCGACATTCGCCTGCAGTTGCAGACCGATCCTCATCTGATGCCGATCGAAAACAACGCCGTGCTGTGGCCGGAGCGGCTGTCGCCCCGCGTCTCGGTGGCCACCTTGCGCATTCCGCAGCAGAAGTTCGATTCACCGGCGCAGATCGCGTTCGCGCGACGCCTTTCCTACAACCCGTGGCACTGCATCGCGGAGCATCGCCCGCTCGGCAATCAAAGCCGGGCCCGGCGCCGCATGTATCACGAGTTGTCGAAGTTTCGGCACGACATGAATGGCGTGCCGCACTACGAGCCGAATGGGGATGAAGCGTTTGACTAGGTACGCTCGCAGCGACTGAGAGCACCTTCTCCACCGCGTCCTGGAGCCTCATCGATCCCGCTAGCCCGCGATCCCCAGAAACCGCCGCGCATTCATCTCCCGGAGCCCCGCCGCGAGCGCTTCGGACAGGCCGAGCGCGTCGACCGTCGAGTGCGGATCGGGATCGCGCACCGCGAACGGGTAGTCGGTCCCGATCATCACCTTGTCGTTGCCGAACGTCTCGAGCACGAGGTGCAGCGTCCGCGCGGCGTAGGTCAGCGTATCGCAGTAAAACCGGCGAGCGTATTCCGTCGGCGGTTTGGGGATCGATTCCTTGATCGCCGGCACGGCGTTCCAACCGTGCTGGATGCGCGGCAGCATCATCGCGAACGCGCCGCCGCCGTGCGAGAGCGCGATCCGCAAGCCGGGGTGCCGCTCGAGCGTTCCGCCGGTAACGAGCGAGGCGGCCGCGAGCCCGATATCACCCGGGAACGCGACCACCTGCTCGAGCTGCGGCGGGCCGACTAGCCGGTCTTTGCCCGCCGGGCGCAACGCGTGAACGAAGATTGCGGCGCCAAGCGCTTCGGCGGCGGCAAAGAACGGATCGAAGCGCGAGTCCCCGATCGAGACACCGTTCACGTGGCTGGCGATTTCGACCCCCGACAGCCGGAGGCTATTCTGGACGTATTCGAGTTCCGCGACTGCGGCGTCGACGTCCTGCAGCGGCACGGCGCCGAGTCCGTAGAACCGCTCGGGCGCGGCTTGCACCATCCCTGCGATGGTCTCGTTCAGGTGCCGGCACATCGCTTTGCCGTCCTCCGGAGCGAACCAGTAGGACAGCAGCTCGGGCATCGGCGAGAGCACCTGCTGCGCGATGCGCATCGCGTCCATCTCTTTCGTGCGTTCGGCCACGTGCCAGGACGTCTGCGGGACGGTGCGATAGTTCTTGCCGGAGATGATCACGTGCGCATGCCCGCAGCCCGCGTCGGCCATGCTCGGCCAGGGCACGTCCTTGCCCTTGCCGGCGTAGGCGGGGAAGCGCTCGGGAATGATGTGGGTGTGGACGTCGATGCCGTGGTTCACGCCGGGCCTCCCTGCTGGGAAGACGCGAGACTATACGCAAGGCGGTAAAGTGCGGCTTATGATGGCCGCCCGTTCAAAGGAGGATCCCATGAGACTTGCCGTCATAGTCGCTGCGGCGCTCGTCTCCGCCTGCACTCACCACGCCGGCACCCCGGCGACCGTGCAGCGGATGTACGTTTTCAACTGCGGCGAGTCGGTGACGACCGACATCTCCCGCTGGTCGCCCGGGGTCAATGTCGGGCAGTCGTGGGAGTTCGGCAACAACTGCTACCTGATCAAGCACGCCAAGGGCTGGATGCTGTGGGACTCGGGCTTCTCCGACGCGGTCGCCGCGATGCCCGACGGACTGGTCGCCGCGGGCGGCGCGCTGCGCGCCAAGATGCCCAGGACGCTCGTTTCGCAGCTCGCCGAGGTCGGCGTAAAGACCACGGACGTCAGCTACATCGCGTTCTCGCATTTCCATCCGGACCATTCCGGCAACGCGAATCTCTTCACCAGCGCGACGCTCTACATCCAGGAAACGGAGTACGACGCAATCTTCGGCCCGACGCCGCAGAAGTTCGGCTTCAACCCCGCGACCTACGACAAGCTCCGCGCGAACCCGGTGGTGAAGCTGAACGGCGACTATGACGTCTTCGGCGACGGCTCGGTGATGATCCTCTCGACCCCCGGCCACACGCCCGGGCACCAGTCGCTGCTCGTCCGGCTGCAGCGGACCGGCGTCGTGATCCTCTCCGGCGACCTGACGCACTTCCAGGCGAACTGGGACGCCCGCCGCGTGCCGGGCATGAACTTCAACCGCGACCAGACCATGACGAGCATGGACAAGGTCGCCGCGCTCGTCGTGACCGAGAAGGCGCAGTTCTGGATCAACCACGACAAGGTGCAGAGCGCCAAGATGCCGCGGCCGCCGGCTTATCTCGAATAGGTCCCGCGTCACGCGAGCGGATACCAGGCGCCCGCGATCTCCGCCTGTCCATCCATTTCCATCCGATTCGGGAACCGCCTCGCAGCGGCGGGGTGCCTACAACCGCCCGCTCCGCTTGATATCGATGTAGCGGTTCACCAGCGCGATCGGCAGCTCCGCCGGCTCGACGTCGAGGCAGACCGCGCCGCCGCGCTCGAGCCGCCGGAACGCGAGCTCGCGGCGCTGCAGGTACTCGGCCGTCGCGGCGTGCGTCAGCGCTCGGTCGAACGAGTCGATGCGCGTAGCGAGTGCGCGCGAGAGGATTCCCTCGCGCAAGCTGGCGAACAGCACGAGGTGACGCGACTGGAGCAGGCGGAGGCCCGGGGCGAGCGTGTCGTCGTCCTCGTCGCGCAGGTTCGAGAGTACGACCACGAGCGCACGCTTCCGCAGCCGCTTCATCAGCTCGAGCGCGCCGCTGTAGTAGTCGGTGGTCTTCAGCGTCGGGTGCAGGTCGTAGACACGGTTCAGGATGAGGTTCACGGTCGCGGACGACTTGCGAGGGGCGAACCAGCGCGGTTCGCCCGCCATCGCCAGGAACCCGACCGCGTCGCCCTGGCGCAAGGAAACGTAGGCGAGCAGCAGCGCCGCGTTCAGCACGTAGTCGAAGTGCGCGAGCTCGGCGTCCTGCGCGTTCATCCGGCGCCCGCAGTCGATCAGCAGCACGACCTGCTGGTCGCGCTCGTCCTGGTACTCGCGCGAGACGAGCCTGCGCATGCGCGCGGTCGCCTTCCAGTCGACCTGTCGCTGGCTGTCGCCTTCGCGGTACTCGCGCAGCTGGTGGAAGTCGAGGCCCTCGCCGCGGCGGCGGCGCTGCAGCACGCCGATCTGCGACAGGCGGTGGTCGGTCGCGAGCAGCGCGAACTTCGTGAGCGCGGCGAAGTTGGGGTACACCCGGGTCGACGAGCCTTCGCCGAGCCTGCGTCGCACGCTCCACAGCCCGGCGCGGGAGACGAGGCGCGCCTCGACCTGGCCGAAGGCGAGCTCGCCGCGGCGGATCGGCTTCAGGCTGTAGCGGATCTCCGCCCAGCCGCGTGCCGGGACGGTCAGGCGCTGCGGCAGCCCGTGCACCTCCGTGCCGGCCGGGTGATGGTCGTGGATATCGCAGGTGACCGCCGCGGCGTCCGCGTTCGCCAGCCGCAGGACGACGTCGTGCGCGACGCCGAGCGGCAGCGATCCGGGCAGGACGCGCCGCGCCGCGGGCGGACGGATCTGGCGTGCCGCGAGCGCGTCGACCGCGGCGAACGCGACGAGCAGCACCGCCGCGATCACCCAGACATACGCTAGCTCGGGAAGGATCGATACGACGACGCCGAGGGCCACCAGCGCGGCGGCGGCCCAGAGAAACCGGTTGGTCGGGATGACGATCACGTGCGAGGTGCTTCCACTTTCTCCAGCAGTGTCTTCAGAATCGTGTCGCTCGAGTGCCCCTCGATCTCAAGCTCCGGCGCGGGCACGACGCGATGCCGGAGCGCCGGCAGCGCCATGCGCTTCACGTCGTCGGGGGTGACGAAGTCGCGACCGCCGATGAGCGCGGCGGCGCGCGCCACGCGCGCGATAGCGATGCCGCCGCGCGGGCCCGCGCCGGCGGCGACGCCGTTCCAGGTGCGCGTCGCGCGGGCGATGCGGACCGCGTAGTCGAGCACCGCGTCGTCGAGCACCACGGTCGCGGCGATCGCCTGCAGCGCGACCACCGCGCCGGGCTTCACCAGCGCCGCAACCGCCTCGACGTTGAGCTTGTCGCCGATATGGCCGGTGGTGACCCGCCTCACCATGTCGGTTTCCTCCGCGGCCGGCGGGTAATCGATCCGCACCTTGAGGAGGAACCGGTCGAGCTGCGCTTCGGGCAGCGCGTAGGTGCCCTCCTGCTCGATCGGGTTCTGCGTCGCGAGCACCATGAATGGCGGCTCGAGCGGGTGCGGCGTGCCCTCGATCGTGACCTGGCCCTCCTGCATCACCTCGAGCAGCGCGGCCTGCGTCTTCGCCGGTGCGCGGTTGATCTCGTCGGCGAGGAGGAGGTTCGTGAACACCGGCCCGCGCCGCGTCGTGAACTGCCCGGTCGACTGGTCGTAGAGCGTGTGCCCGGTGACGTCGGCCGGCATCAGGTCGGGCGTGAACTGGATGCGCGCGAAGCGGCCGTCGAACGTCTTCGCGAGCGCGCGCACGAGCAGCGTCTTGCCGAGCCCCGGCACGCCCTCGATCAGCACGTGGCCGCCGGCGAGCAGCGCCGCGAGCGTCTGCTCGACCACCTCGGCCTGGCCGACCATCGCGCGCGCGATCTGCACGCGCATCGCGCCGACCACCTTGACCGCCTGCTCGAGCTGCTCCGGCGGGATTCTGCTCATCGTTGCTGCTCTCCCTGTGCGCGGCGCGACAGCCGCTCGTGGATGCGCTGGAAGACCCGCATCGCGCTGACGAACTCGGCCGGCTGGATGTCTTTCGCCGGCCGCAGCACCCGGCCCGCCTCCTCGGGCGGAAGGTCGAAGCTCGCGGCGAGCCGCTCGCGCCGCTCGTCCTGCGAGAGCGCGGCGAAGTCGGCGTGGGCGCGCGCGACGCGCCGCAGCGCCGCCTCGCGCGCCGCTTCGGCGAGCGCCGCCGCACCGCCCGCAGACCACTCGAACCGGCCGCTTGCCCGCAGATGGTCGAGCAGGCGCCGACGCACCGGCTCCGGATCCGGCGCCACCGGCCCGAAGCGCGGCGCGATGCGCCACAGCCAGAGCGCAAGGAGGAGAGCGCCCGCGGCCGGCACCGCCCATGCGCGGTCCCAGAGCCACTGTACGAGCGAGAGCTTCTGCGGATTGTCGAAGACAGACACCGCCGCGGTATCGGGCTGGAACCGCACGAGCTGCCACAGGAACTCCGCATGGTCGTTCTGGCCGATGGCGAAGTTGCGCATGAATCCGAAGTCGTTCAGCGCCGTCACCTGTCCGCGGCCGTACTTGAAGTTGACGAGATGCGTCGCCGTCGCTCCCTGTACACGGAATGCTCCCGGCGGCCCGACGAGCGTCTGGCCGGAAGGCAGGCTGACCTTGAGCGCCTCCGGCACGTGCGGGAGGCGCACCTCGGCCACCCGGCTCTGACCGGGACTCTTCACCGGCTGCCGCTCGATGCGCAACTCGTCGAGGATCGGATCGGGCAGCCGGTAGTTCTCGTTTTCGACGATGAGATGCCCGCCGGCCTCGACCCACGCGAGCAGCCGCTCGCGCTCGGCCGGCGCGAGCGCGCTGCGGCGCGCCGGCAGGAGCAAGGTGCCGTTCGGCGGGAGGCTCCGCAGCTCGATCGGCGTCTTGAGGTGGCGTACGCGCAGCCCCATGCGGTCGAGCAGGCGCTCTGCGGCGAGAAACGCATTGCGGCGCGCCTCGCCCTGGTAGCCGGTCCACTCCCGGTCGGGAACGCGCTCGAAGTTGTTGAAGAACCACACCGCTCCGCCGAGGACGGCGACGGCAATCACGACCGCCCACAGCGACTGGCGGCTCATGTCGCTTCGGCCGATGCAGGTCGCGGCGCGAAGTGCGGCGCCCAGTCGTGGGCGAGCGCTTCGGTCTCCGCGGCCTCCGGAAGCCGGCCGGCGTAGGCGGCGCTCTGCCACGCCCGAACGAGCCGGTCGAAGTAATCGGACCCGGCGAGCGGCAGCGCCTTGCTCGCGGCGCGCAGGCAATCGCCCTCGGTGTCGCCATCGGCGAGCGGCACGTGGTCGCGGTGCACGAGCACGGAGAGCGCGCCTCGATAGAGGAGCGACAGCGCTTCGCGAAGTTTGCCCGCGCGCGCGAGGCGCGCGGCGGTGCCGGCGACGTCGTCGGGCAGCGACTCGGGCGTGACCGCGAGGCCGAAGAGCGCATCGGGCGGCCGGTAACGGTCCGGGTTTTCGGCGAGGAACTGCGGCAGGTAACGGCGGAGGAAAACGAGCAGCAGGACGACGCCCGCCGCGACGGCGATCCAGAGCAACGCCTCCGCGATCTGCGCGAAGAACGCGCCGACATTGGCCCAGAAGTCCGGCGACGACCGGTCGGGCGCCGCCGTTTCCCGCTCGCCGCGGTAGCGCCAACGCATCGCCTCCTTGGAGGTCTGGAACTCGGGCGCCTTCAGCACTTCCTTGATCTCCGCTTTCGCCGACTTCTCGGCCGCGCCGGCAGGCGGAGAGGGCGCGGCCGCGAGGCAGACGATCGCGACCACGGCGACCGCGGCCGCCTTGAGCCCGCGCAGCCGGTCGTCGAGCCGCCGCAGCGCGAGCTCGATGTCCCAGCCCTCCAGGATCGCGCGGCGGTTGAGATAGAGCGAGAACCCGGCAGCGACGTAGATCGGCTCGACGACCGACACGGCTCCCACGTAGCACAGGCTCATATGGAGATCCCAGCCGGACGACTCCTCACCGCGGCCCTTGAACAGCTCGGAGAACTCGAAACCAGGAGCGCCCGCCGCAGGCGCGAGCAGCGTGACGAGCAGCAACGCGGAGAAGAAGACGATCGCCTCGAAGTGCAATGCGATCACCGTCAGCCAGCCGCCGTAGCCGGCCATGCGCTTGCCGAGCACCTTTCGGCGCTCGTGGGCTGCTCTGGCCGTCTGCTTCTCGAGCTGCCACACCGGCAGCGTGAACGAGCGCCAGGGACTCAGCCGCTGCACCCAGAGGAGCCCCGGGAGCAGGCCCGGCCGCAGGATTTCCCGCCAGGCGCCGAGCGTCTCGGCGACCGTCGGCTGCGCGCCGAACACCGCGCGGCTCACGACGTGCAGCGCGAAGCGGTCGAAGACGGGCTTCAGCCACCACAGCACCGTGACTGCGACCCAGAGCTTCTCGCTTGAATACGATGTGGAGCACCACCGCCACCGGCAGGTAGACCGCGAACCACACGCCCCACAGCGGCCGCCACCAGCTGCGCGCCATCTGGAACCCGAGGTCGAGCGCCTCCCAGCCGCCGCGCGGGCGGAGCTGCACGCTCAGCTTCTCAAGCTCCACGCGGTCGTCCTCCGAGGATGAGCCAGGCGAGCACCACTGCCCACAGGATCGCGCCGACGACGTACTTCGTCTGCGGCGGAAAGGCGGTGAGCGGTGACCAGAACGCCTCGATGAACGCCGCGGCGAGGAACATCGCGGCCGCCCCGTACATGAGCCGCACCGCCGGCTGCGCCGCCGCCATGATCGCGCTCTTCCGCGACCGGGGGCCCGGCGCGACGACCGCGGCTCCGAGGCGGAGACCCGCGGCCCCGGAGATCGCGATCGCCACGAGCTCCATCGCGCTGTGGCCGCTCACGAACGACCAGAACGGGGTGCCGTAGCCGATCTCCGTGAGATAACCCGCGACCGCGCCGATCATGATGCCGTTGAAGACGAGGTAGAAGAGTGTGCCGAGCCCGAACGCGAGGCCGGTCGCGAACGTCTGGAAGCCGATCTTCACGTTGTTGAAGATGTAGAAACCGAACATCGCCACGTTGTCGTCGGCGTCGCGCATACCGAGGCGCTTGTTGGCGGGGTCGTACATCTCCTGGAATCTCGCCAGGCGCGAGGGGTCGAAAAGGTAGTAGATGAAGTCGGGGTACCACTGCAGCACCGCGATCAGCGCGAGGACCGGGCCGAAGAAGAGGAGCGCCGCCGCGATCACGAACGTGCGCTCCTCGCGCACGAGACGGGGAAACCCCGCGAGCAGGAACTCGAGTGCCCGCGCGGCGCCGCGCCGAGGGCGTGCGCCGTAGAGCAGGTGGTGCCCGCGCAGTGCGAGCTGGTTGAGACGATCGACCAGCTCCGGGCTGTACTGGCGGTCGCGCGCGAGCGCGAGATGCTGGCACACGCGGCGATACGCCCGCGGCACCTCGGTGTCCGCGAGCGCATGCGCCGGCTCGAGTGCCGCGTTCGCCGCGCCCCGGCGGAGCTTCTCGTGGCCATCGAGCCAGCGCTCGAAGCGCTCCCAGTCGGGGCCGTGGCGGGCCGCGAAGATGGCCTGGCGCATCGGTTATTTCCGGCCCACGAGGAAGTTGGCGATCCGCATCAGCCGCTCGCTCGCCGCCGGCCCGCTCTCCCCGCCGACGAGCCCGCGCGGAATCGCCGCCAGCTCCTCCGCCCGCTCCGCCGTGAGCCCGTGCGCGCGTTCCGCGAAGTCGAGGATTGCGCGCTGCTCGGGCAGGGTCAGCGCGACCGCCGGCGCGAGCGGTGCGCCCTCGGGCACCTGGAAGCCGCGCGGCTTCGCCTCGCGGTAGACGACGATGGTGCCCGCGGCGAGGTCGCCGAGGCGCTTGAAGTCGCGATTCATCACCATCGTGAGGAAGCCCAGGCCATAGCAGAGTGGCAGGAAGTCGATGGCCCGAAGCAGGTTGCGGGCGAGCGCTGCGGGCCAGCCGACCGGCGTCCCGTCGTCGTGGAGCACGGCGAGGCCGAGGGCTTTCTTTCCCGGCGTCGCACCGGCCCAGTTCACCTCGCACCACGCGGGGAAGAGCCACTCGAGGAAGAACCACACGAGCAGGAACGCCCCGGTCCCGAATCCGCCGAGCGCGCCGAGAGCCACGTATGCAAGGATCAGGATCGCGATCCGCAGCAGGAGATCGAGCGCCCAGGCCGCAGCGCGGGGCACCGGGCCGGCGAGCCGCAGCTCGAGCTCGATGCCTTCGGGCGTCGCGATGCGGCGGGCGGTGTCGAGCATGGCGAGTCAGCAGCCCGGACGCGCGCGGGAGAGCCATTGCCGAGGTCACGGCGGATTCGAGCACCGCTCGCCGCCTCCGCTGCGGTCCCGGTGACCGAGGCGCTCGTCCGCGCAGCCGCTCACCCGGCGTAGAAGATGTCCCGGTACGCGGTGTACACCGAGGCGATGATCGTCGGGACCAACGCGAACCACCCGAGCATCAGCGGAATGCTGGCGAGAATTGCCAGCCCGACGAAAGCCAGGCCGTATACGAGGAACGGCACGAGATTCTTGAGGCATGCGCCGAAGCTCGTCTTGAGCGCGTCGCCGACGCCGAAGTCGTTGAGCACGACGAGCGCCGGCGCGAACCAGATCGCCATCGCCGCCGGGATCATGAGCGCGAGCGCGACGAGCACCGCGAGGAGCATCGTCGTCGCGCCGATGGCGCCGGGCGGCGCGTCGCCGCCGCCGATTCCGAAGAGCCAGCCGAAGCCGAGTCCGGCGCCCGCGATCGCGAACGCGACGAGGAACGCCCCCAGGAACATCAGGAAGTACGCGACTCCGAGGAGCGCGAGCCGGCCGAAATGATCCCGAAACCCGTCGAAGAGATGGCCCAGGCGTAGCTCGCCGCCGCGGGCAAGCTCGTGGCACCCGAGCATCAGGCCGCCGGCGAAGATCGGGCCGAGCACGTAGCCGGCAACGTTGCCGAGGACCGGCACGATCGCGATCACGATCGAGATCGCCAGGAAGACGACGGTGATCAGGATCCACGCGCCGGGCTGGCGGCGGAACAGGGCCCAGCCGTCGGCCAGCCACCTCCAGCCGTGCCCGGCCGGGACCGTCCGGCCCCCCGCAATGAGCTCGCCATCCGCCCCGGCAGCGGCCGAAAGATCGGCGACGCGTGCCCTGGGTGCGGCGTACGGATCTGTAGCCATGAAACCCCCGGAAGAAGCCGGCCCACCCGGCGAGGGCAAGGGTAGAGGAGGGACCCCGCGCCCGCAAGCGCGGGTTCGGCTCGCGGTGCGCCTGCAACCTGTCACGCCGGCAGCGTGAAATCCGATGCGCGCCCCTTAAATTCGGGCGTTTCGGCAGCTAACATGCGCAGGTCGGGGAAGGAGCGCCCGCCGACTCCCGGAGCGACGTTGGCAGACAAAGGCACCACCAAAGACAGGCGCGGCGGCATCGCGCTGAGCGAGACTTCGCCGCTTGACGCGCGGACGATCTTCGACGCTTCGACACCGCCGAAGAAGACGGCCCGTTTCCGGAGCCTGACGCTCGTCGGGGCGACGCCGGTTCGCTTCGGGGAAGCGGAGCCTCGCGGCACCCTCAAGATCCGGCTCGCGCGCATGCTCGAGGAGCGCCGCGCCGACCCGCTGCGGCCCCGCGCAAAGACCCTCGAACCGAGCATGCCCGGCGCGCAGCAGGACCCGCATCTCTACGCTTTCCTCGCGCACGATGGCGGCCAGTTCGTCGGGTCCCTGAGCGTGCGGCTCGACTCGGCGCGGGGCCTCGCCGCCGACGAGCTGTACCGCGACGAGACCGCGGTGCTGCGCGAGCACGGCTGCCGGGTGTGCGAGTTCCTCAATCTCACCGTCGACATGAACTCGGCGCCGAAGCGCGCGCTCTCGTGCCTCTTCCACGCGGCGTATCTTTTCGCCGGCGTGATATGGTCCTGCGACTACGGCATCATCGAGGCGCCGGCGCGGCACGTCGACTTCTTTCGCGCATCGCTCGGCTTCGAGCCCATCGGCGAAGAGCGGCGCAATCCGCGCGTGTCGGCGCCGGAGCAGCTGCTCTGCGTGCACCTCAAGGCGGTGCTCGAACGGCTCACCCGCGCCGGCGGCCGTCCCGATGCGGCGGCGCAGGATACGAGCCTGTTCCCGTACGGCTTCTCCCCCGAGGAATCGGGAGGGGTCGTCCGCCGCCTCGCTTCCCTGGCGCTGAGCGGTCAGGGCTAACGGTCGAGTCGCCCAAGTGAACCGAGCGCGCGTCATCCTGTCAGGCCCCGCTGCCGACCGGAACACGCCCGTCAATGATCCGCTGGGCGGCAACACCGTGTTCAGCGAGCCCGCGACACAGGGCGCCCGGTTCCGCGCGCTCACGCCGGTGGGCGCCGACTCGGGCCTCTTCCGCGACGTCGAGCCGTGCGAGAAGTTCAAGATCCGGCTCGCGCAAGGCCCGGCCGGGCGCCGCTTCGATCAGGCCCGGCGCGGCGATCCCGACCCGAACCTCCCCGGCGCCGACCGGGATCCGTACCTCTTCAGCTTCCTCGCGTACAACGAGGGGCGGCTCGCGGGGAGCATCGGCGTGCGCCTCGACTCGCCGCGCGGTCTCGCCGTCGACGACATGTACCGCGACGAGCTCGATCAGCTTCGCGCCGGCGGACAGAAGGTCGCCGAGCTGGTGCAACTGTCGGTCGATATGAACTCGGTGCCGCGGCGCGTGCTCGCCGGTCTCTTCCACACCGCCTACCTCTTCGCCGGCGCGGTGCGCGGCTGCGACTACTGCGTGCTGCTCGCGAACGCCCGCTACGCCGATTTCTTCTACTCGTCGCTCGGCTTCGACTACATCGGCAACGAGCGCCTCAATGTCCGCACTGCCACGCCGATGGTGCTGCTCGTGGCGCACCTGCCGACCGTGATCGAAGCGCTCGCGCGCGTCGGCGGGCGGCCGGGCCTCGCGACCGGCGACCCCACGCTCTTCTCGCACGGCTTCTCGCCCGGGGAAGTGACCGGCGTGGTGAAGCGGCTCAAGTCGCTGCAGTAACGGCGCGGGAACCGGGGCGTTGCCCCGTTCCGGATGGCCCGAGGTGATCGCCCGAAGTCGCCGGTAGAATCGCGGCCGTGGTGTCGCTGCTCTCCGGCCTTGCCCACGGCGTGATCGGTTGCGGCTTCCCGATCGCCGCCAGCCGCTCCGCACGCTGGTGCTCGACGTCGAGGCAGCGATCCTCGTCGCGCAGCTTGCATGCGTCATGGGCGTGAGGTTCGCGTGAGCGCCGCCGCGCCGCAAGTCCGGGCCCCGCGTCTCGGACGCATCGTGCCGGTGCGGGCGGACGAGGTCCGCGCGCTCCTCTGGTCGTTCGGCTACTTCTTCTGCCTGCTCGCGGCCTACTACGTCGTTCGACCGGTGCGCGACGAGATGGCGGTGCAGTTCGGCGCCGACCGCCTGCAGTGGCTGTTCACGGCGGTGTTCGCGACGATGATTGCGCTTGTCCCGGTGTTCGGCTGGCTCGCGGCGCGGCTGCCGGTCAACCGCCTGCTGCCCGTCGTCTACGGCTTCTTCGCGCTCAACCTCCTCGGGTTCCATGCCGCGCTCGCATCGGGTGTCGGCCTGCACGCGCTCGCACCCGCGTTTTTCGTCTGGGTAAGCGTCTTCAACCTGTTCGTGGTGTCGGTCTTCTGGAGCTTCATGGCCGACGTCTTCACGACCGACGCGGCGCGGCGGCTCTTCGGCTTCATCTCGGCCGGCGGCAGCCTCGGCGCGATCGTCGGCCCCGGCCTCACGGCGTGGCTCGCGCCGGCCATCGGGATTCCGAACCTGCTCCTCGTTTCGGCGGCGCTGCTCTGCGCCGCGATCGGGTGCATCGCGATGCTGCTGCGACTCCGCTCCGGGGAAGCGCGGTTTCTCCGCGTCGAGGGACGGGCGGCAGCCGCCCGCGCCTGTGGGAGGGCGTCATCCGCATCGCGCGGTCGCCCTATCTGATCGGTATCTGCGCGTACCTGGTCTGTTACACGCTGCTCGGGACGCTGATCTACTTCGCGCAGACGAAGCTGGTTCCGGAAGCGATCGCCGACCCCGCGCAGCGCACGCAGCTCTTCGCCGCGGTCGACCTCGCGGTGAACGCGCTGACGCTCCTGCTGCAGCTCTTCGTCACCGGCCGCCTCTTGTCGAAGCTCGGCGTCACCGTCATGCTTGCGGCGCTGCCGGCGCTGTCGATCGCGGGTTTCCTCGCGCTCGGGTTGGCGACCGCGCTCCCGGTCCTCATCGTGTTCGGGGTGCTCCGCCGTGCCGGGGAGTTCGCGATCTCGAAGCCGACCCGCGAGACGCTGTTCACCGTGGTGCCGCAGGAAGAGAAGTACCAGGCGAAGAACGTGATCGACACCGTCATTCACCGCGGCGGGGACGCCGCCTCGGGCTGGTTCGCCGCCGCCCTGCTCGGCGCGGGTCTCGGCGTCTCCGGGTTGGCCTTCGCGGGCGTACCGATCGCCTGCCTCTGGCTCGCCACGGCGGTCTTCCTCGGCGCGGCGCCACGAGCGGCTGCGCGCGGCGGCGCCGCGATGAGGGCGGTCGTCGAGAAGCGATGAGCAGGGTCGCCATCGTGACCGGCGGCGCGCAGGGCATCGGCCATGCCATCGCCGCGCGTCTGATTGCCGGCGGCTACGCGGTGATCGTCGCCGACGTCGACGCGAAAGCCGGGCGGGAGGCGCAGCGCGCGCTCGGCCCGGGCGCACGGTTCGTCAAGTGCGACGTCGCGGTCGAGGCCGACGCGAAGGCGTGCGTGTCGGCGGCGCTCGCGCGCGACGGACGGCTCGACGCGCTCGTCAACAACGCCGCGCTCGCGCGCCCGGCGCGCGTCCCGGTGGAGAAGCTTCCGTTGAAGACCTGGGATCGCACGCTCGCGGTGAATCTGACCGGCGCGTTTCTCATGACGAAGCATGCGGCGCCGCACCTGCGCCGCGCGCGCGGCGTGATCGTCAACATTGCCTCGACCCGGGCGCTGCAGTCGGAACCGAACACCGAAGCCTATTCCGCCACGAAGGGCGGGATCGTCGCGCTCACGCATGCGCTCGCCGCGAGTCTCGGGCCGAAAGTGCGGGTGAACTGCGTGAGCCCGGGCTGGATCGACGTGAGCGGACGGCAGGCCGCGGGCAGGCGCAAGCCGGCGCGGCTGACCCGCAAAGACCACCTGCAGCATCCCGCCGGACGGGTCGGCACGCCCGAGGACGTCGCGGCGCTGGTTGCGTTCCTGCTCGCCGACGAGGCGGGGTTCATCACCGGCCAGAACTTCATCTGCGACGGCGGCATGACGCGCAAGATGATCTACGTCTGATGATGCCGGCCGACCGCCGCGTCGTGTACGCGGCGGGCTTCCTACGCGCCACCGCGAACGGGCTCATCGGCGTCATCGCCGGCATCTATCTCGCGAAGCTCGGCTTTTCGCCCGCGGCGTTCGGCATCGTCCTCGCGGCGGGCATCGGCGGCACCGCGGTCGCCGCGGCCGGCGTCACGGTGTGGGGCGACCGCGTCGGCCGCAAGCGCGGACTCGTCCTGCTCGCGCTCGCATCGGCTGCCGGCGGCGCCGCGATCGCCGCGGCGTCCGACCTCGCGGTGCTCGCTGCCGCGGCGTTCGTCGGCATGATGAATTCGCTCGGCAAGGATCGCGCCGCCGCCGCGGCGCTGGAGCAGGCGATCCTTCCCGGAACGGTCGACGATGCGGGCCGCACGCGCGTCTTCGCCTGGTACAACGTGACCCAGGACATCGGTCACGGGCTCGGCGCAGCGCTCGCAGCGGCGCCCGAGCTCGCGCGCGCCGCCGGGCTGGCGAGCGAGGTCGGGTCGCTCCGGTTCGCGGTGGCGCTTTACGCCACGCTACTGCTTGCGAGCGCGTTCGCCTACGCGCGTCTCACCCCGGCCGCGGAGGCGCGGCGCGAGGACCGTGCGAGCGCGATCTCGCCGCAGAGCCGACGGATCCTGTGGCGGCTCTCGGCGCTGTTCGCGCTCGACAGCTTCGCCGGCGGGTTCCTCGGCACGGCGCTCTTCGCCTATTTCTTCCACGCGCAGTTCGGCGTCGGCGAGGGCGCGATCGCGGCGCTCTTCGTCGGGGCACGGATCATGAACGCGCTCTCGCATCTCGGCGCCGCATGGCTTGCGCGTCGCATCGGGCTGGTGAACACCATGGTGTTCACGCACACGCCGTCCAGTCTGTTGCTGCTGACCATCCCGTTCACCGAGAGCTTCGCGCTTGCGGCGGTGCTGTTTCTGCTGCGCGAGGGGCTGTCGGAGATGGACGTGCCGACGCGGCAGAGCTATCTCATGGCGATGGTGCGGCCCGCTGAGCGCACGTTCGCCGGCGGCGTCACCAATCTCGCGCGGATGGCGGCGCGGGTGATCGCGCCGGTGATCGCCGGCGGGGCGATGCAGGCGGCGCTCTGGACGCCGCTCGCGGCAGCGGCGGCGATGAAGATCGCCTACGACTGGCTGCTGTGGGTCCAGTTCAGGCGCGTGCGGCCGCCGGAGGAGGAAGAGCGGTTGGCGAAATGACGCGAAACAAGGAAGCCCGGAGCATTCGAATGCTTCGCCCTGGGAGCCGCCGGCCTGTGCGGAGCCAGAACGTGCGGACGCTTGGTTATCGGGCGACCCGCTGATCGAACAGGTACGTCGGTGCCGCCATGACCCCGTTGCGACCCGCCTGCTTGGCGGCGTAGAGCGCGCGATCGGCGCGCTCGAGCAGTTCTTGAGCTGTGTGGTTCGGCCTGGGCACCAGCTGCGCCACACCGATGCTCGAAGTGACCCGTCCGAACGGAGAGGCGCCGTGCGGGATATCCAGCGCAGCGATCGCCGCCAGGGCGCGCCGTGCAACGTCGAGCGCGCCGTCCGTATCGGTGTCCGGCAGCAGGACCACGAATTCGTCGCCGCCGTAGCGCGCGGCAAGGTCCGCCGGGCGCTGCAGCGATTGCCCGACTGCCTTGCCCGCAGCGGCAAGGCAGTCGTCGCCGGCGCGATGTCCATGGAAGTCGTTGTAGAACTTGAAGTAGTCGATATCGATGAACAGCACTGTCAGCGGGCTATGGTCCCGACGCGCGCGCTCCCACTCCGTGGCGCAAACGACGTCAAAGTGGCGGCGGTTATGAAGACCGGTGAGCGGGTCGGTGATAGTGAGCGCGCGCAGTTCGTCCTGTAGACGCCGGTTCTCCTCCAGTTGCTGACGCAGGCGCCAACTGACGCGATAGAAGCGACGTGCAATCCAGGTGACCACCGCCAAGATGACGGCACCGGCTGCAAGCACCCACAGCAACCAGCGCAAGTCAGTCGGCTGCTGGGGCTGGTAGATCAGTCCGCGGATGTCGATGTCGGCGCCTTTCGGTGCAAGGCCGAGCTCGCGGTACACGTCAAAGATGTGCTGCCAGCGGGCGACGTGCGTGTGGCCGAGCGCTACCAGATCCGAGCGCACCAGCGGCATCATGCGTTCGGCTTCGAAGCGCAGTTTTTCCACAGGAAGGTCGGGCGCGTACTTCGCGTGAATGAGCGCAGAGATCTCCTCCTGGTTCGCGAGAGCGTACTCCCAGCCGCGCAGACTCGCCGCGCGGAATGCCTCCGCCCGTTCCGGCTGCCTCGCCACCATTGCACGGGTGGTGAACAGCGTGTCGCCGTAAAAGTCCACGCCGCTGGAACGCGGTGAGAACTGGCGGTATCGCCCACCCGATTGCTGCAGGTAGTAGCTCTCGTCGGTCTCGTAGCCGGCGAGCGCGTCGACGCGCCCCTCCACCAGGGTGTCCACGGTGTAGTCATGCTCCACGAGTTGGAGTCGGTCGACGGGCACGCGCTCGCGCTGCAGATAGGCGAAAATTTCGGTTTCCCACGGCGCGAGCGCCACCTTGCGGCCCGCGAGGTCGCGCACCGTACGGATGCCGGCGTCCCGGCGCACGAACAAAGTGAGCGGTGAGTGCTGGAAGACGGAGGCAAGCACGACAACCGGGTCGCCTCTCGCGTAGCGCAACACCAGTTCGGAGGACGCGACGCCGAAGTCGGCTCCGCCCGCTAGCACGGTCTCGACGGGATCGGTGCCCGGGGTCGCCGGGATGATCGTCACGGCGAAACCGGCGTCACGGTAATAGCCCTTCTCGAGCGCGGTGTAGAAGCCGGCGAACTGGAACTGGTGACGCCACTTGAGCTGCAGGCGCACCGGTGTAGTGGTGCCGGAAAATGTCTCGGCCGCACCGACGGCGGGCGTGACCGCGAGGAAAAGCACGGCGGACACGACAACGGCCAGTTCAGCACGCCACATCCTCAGTTTGGTCCTTGTTGGTTGGGTAAGTCCGTCGCTCATGCGGGATCGTCTTTTTCTGGGGAGGCGTATTGTAGTCTCGGCGGGCGACGGGCTCTTCATCAGGTCAACGAGGGCATGTGGTCCGAGGCGAGCTTGCCCCAGCAGCTATCGTGGCAACGATTAATCGCGGGCAGAGCCGCCCGGGCTCGTTCAAAGAACAGATTTCGCCACCGTCGGCTAATCAGAGCCAAGCCGTAATCGGTGATCGCAGTCTTGTCGAACGGCGATCGTACGCTGTGGTTCGAGGCTGGGTGAAAACTCGAGCGGACGTTCGTTGCAGGTGCGATTGCCGGTGTTGACGCGGAGGCACCGGATCGTCGAGCGGCCTCAGTACAGTATCCGGCTGTCAATCCCGGCGAGAAACTGGCTTACGCGGAGTCCGCAGTCTCCAGTTAACTCGAAACCCAAATCCGGTTAAATTGAAGATGTGTTCTGATAAAACACGTTATCCCGCGTATGCGAAGCACAGTGAAGCCGCGCCGGAATGGTACGAATTTTGTTGCACGTTGACGCGGAAATGTCGGCCGAGCCAATACCCTTCGGCTGCGAGCATATCGTTGACTCCGGCCTCGGGTGGCTCATCTCAATGGAGAAGTGACATGGTGAAGCCTGCAAAGAACACGATTTGCCTTTGGTACGATGGCGACGCCGAGGACGCGGCGCGGTTTTACGCCAAGACCTTTCCCGATTCGTCCGTCGGCGCGGTGCACCGCGCACCGGGAGACTTTCCGTCCGGGAAGAAAGGGGATGTGTTGACCGTCGAGTTTACCGTGATGGGCGTTCCGTGCCTCGGGCTCAACGGCGGACCTGCGTTCAAGCACAACGAAGCGTTCTCGTTTCAGGTCGCAACCGCTGACCAAGCCGAAACGGATCGCTACTGGAACGCGATCGTCGGCAACGGCGGCCAGGAGAGCGCGTGCGGCTGGTGCAAGGACAAATGGGGCCTGTCCTGGCAGATTACGCCGATCGCCCTGACGAAAGCGGTCACCGATCCCGATACCGCTGCCGCCAAGCGCGCGTTCGAGGCGATGATGCAGATGAGAAAGATCGACATCGCCGCAATCGAGGCGGCACGCCGCGGTTGAGGTTGCATCTTCGACGCGTGCATCGCGGAAGCGCAAGGGGAATATGACGGGCGGACCCGAACCCGCTCGGTCCCGCGCCTGCGGTTCACGCTGTGGCCGCGAATGACCGGACCCGCTGCACTGCTGACGTTGGCGAGGCGACGACGAAGGGCAGCAGAGGGTCGATAGCGCCGTCGAACGACCGCTCTAAGCGACTTGGTTGTAAAGCCGATTTAGGGCCGTTTGCAGCCTGTTGTTGCGCGAGGACCGCCCCTCCGGACCGGCCCGCTCGTGCCGGCGACGGGGCGTCTTGCGATGGCGAGCGATATGGCGCCGAAGTCGGGGCATCGACGCCTGGCGCGTCTTCGCAACAACGCCCTTCAAAGCGATCTCGCCACCTGCCTTCAGACTCACCGCAGCATGCGTGGAGCGCCACGCTCACCGCCACAGGAAAGGCGCGGCGTCAAACGAATGTCAACGATGCTTCCACGTTGACATCCCCGATCTCGCGGAGCGTAGTGCTTTGAGCGCCCGCAGACAGGACGCCCAACCCGACTAAGGAGGGGATGTCATGCGCAGATTGTTTCAGACCCTAGCTGCTTTCCTGACAGCGCTCGTACTGACGATTCCGGGAACAGTGCTTGCCCAGGAGAAATTCGTACTGAAGGGGCAGTCGGCGAGCCCAGCCAGCGCGAATCTCCACCTCATCTTCAAGTTGTGGGCGGAAACGGTCGATAAGATGTCGGCTGGCCGGTTGAAGGTCGACACCCAGCCCGGCGGCGCGATCGTGCCGCCGTTCGAGGTGTTCGATGCGACGTCGAAGGGCGTGCTCGACGTCGGCATGGCGTCGTTCGGCTTCATCCTAGCTCGGAACCCGGCCACGATCCCGATGTCGCACGGACCCCTGTTCGGCATGGACGGGATGGACTACTGGGCGTGGTATTACGACGGCGGCGGCATGAAGCTGCTCGACGAGTTCTATCGCGACGTGCTTAAGCTGAACGTGGTGGGCTTCCCGGTCCCGAGCGACTACCCGCAGGGCCTCGGCTGGTTCAAGAAGCCGATCAAGAGCCTCGCCGAGCTGAAGGGCATGAAGTACCGCATCTTCGGCATCGGTGCGGAGACCTACGGCAAGCTCGGCGTGTCGGTCGTGATGCTTCCGGGCGGCGAGATCGTGCCCGCCATGGAGAGCGGCGTGATCGAGGGCGCCGAGTGGATCAACTGCGCGGAGGACAAGAAACTCGGCCTGAACAAGGTGGCCAGGCACTACTACACGCCGGGCATGCACGAACCGGTCACCAGCGCCCAGCTCATTTTCAACGGCGACGTCTGGAAGAAGCTGCCGGCGGACCTGCAGGAGATCGTCAAGGTGGCGAGCGTGTACGCGACCGTGCAGCGCAACTTCGCCTTGAATCGCGAAACAGCGGTTGCGTGCCAGGAGCTGATCAAGGAAGGGGTCGAGATACACCGCACACCGGACGACATCCTGACGAACTTCCTCGACACTTGGGAGAAGATCCAGGCCGAGTATGCGGCGAAGAATCCGTTCTACGAGAAGGTGATCGACAGCCAGAAGCGGTACGCGGAGCTGGTCGTGCCTTTCCGCCTCTCGTGGTGGCCGCCGTACGACTTCGCGGGCAACTATTACTGGAAGGACAAGGTTTACCGCAGAGACCAGTGAGCAGTGCATGATGCACTGCGGGCGCCGGGGGAACCCGGCGTCCGCAGCATTCTTGCAGTCCCCGTCCGCTCAGGCACCCGTTCGAACTTGGGCTAATTGTCCGGGTCTAGCACCCGCTCCCGGCGAGCGGCCGAGAGTGTTGCTCGCGTGCAATCGAAAAATTGCTCGAGATCCAGATCAACCACCCAGCGCAACCCTTGCGCGATGTACTGCTGCGCTTGGGCCACCGCTTGATGTGCCGAACGCTGCGGTCGGAAGCCGTGGCTCAGGAAGCCTACATCCGCGCCGTTTGCAAGCTGGCCGCCTTCCTGAGACGCTCGCCCGATACCGCACCGTCGAGGATCTGCGGCGGTTCCAGTCTGTACTTGGTCGATCAGGGGACCTCGCCGATCACGCTGAACGCGACCCTCACCGGGCTGAAGTTCTTCTTCGAGGTCACGGTCGACGACCCCCGAACGGATGGCCAAGATGGCCCCGGTGCATGGCGGCGGTGGACCCGGCCCCGGATCGAGCCTCCCGGCGGCTATCAAGCCATGAGAGGGCAGATTCCCAAAGCGGGATCGCGTCGGCTCTAAAGTAGCCCATGTGTCCAATCGTGCGAAGGCCGATATGCGCGGGGTCGATGTCCAGCGTAGTCGTGGCCCGGGCGGTATTGCTCGAGGAGCAAGGCGACCCGGCTACCCGAGTCGCGGCGCTGAAGATCCGCACCGCCGCCGAGCGATGCGCGCGCATCGTGCGAACCTTCCTCGCCATGGCCCGGCAGCAGCAACCCGAACGTGGCCCGGTAGCGATGAACGAGGTCGTGTCGGCGGCGCTCGACATCGCCGGCTACGTCGTTCGCGCGTGCAGCATCGAGGTGGCGCTCGATCTCTCCCGGGATATTCCGCTCATCCTCGCCGACGCTGACCAGCTGCATCAGGTGTTGCTCAACCTGATAATCAATGCGCAACAGTCCCTGCAGGACCGGCCCGCACCGCGACGGATAAATGTGGCCAGTCGTTTCGATCCAGTCACCGGCCTGCTCCGCGTCACGGTTGCAGACAACGGGCCCGGCATTCCGGCACATCTTCGCGCGCGGGTATTCGAACCCTATTTCACCACCAAGCCCACAGGGATCGGCACGGGCGTTGGCCTGGCGGTGAGTCTCGGCATCGTCGAAGCCCATGGCGGCACGCTCACGGTCGATTGTCCGAAGGAGGGGGGCGCCGTGTTTACCATTGCGCTACCCGTCGGCACCGTGGACGCGACGGGCGCCGATACGGGGCGGTCGTGGAAGGTGAGCACGAGCCAGCGCAAGATACTCATCGTGGATGACGAGGCGGAAATTCGCGAAGCACTGGCGGAGATCCTGACCGGCGCGCGGCATCGGGTGGTAACCGTCGGTTCGGGGCGCGAAGCGTTGGAGCGGATGGCGGCGGAGCACTACGATGTGATCCTCATGGATGTCCGCATGCCGGATCTTGATGGGCGCGCCCTCTACCGGGAGATCGAGCAGCGCTGGCCTGGGCAGGCGGGGCGCGTCGTCTTCGTGACCGGGGATACGCTGGCCTCGGAATTGCGCGAGTTTGTCTCGGAGAGCGGTCGTCCCGTGATCGAGAAACCGTTCCTGCCGAGCGACGTGCGCCGCGTCGTCGTTGAGCTGGCCACGGGCGGCGAGGTGGCACCCCCCACTGAACGTATCTCTGCGCGGCGCCGGCCACGGCCATGACGCGCAATGCCCTGTCCCGCGTTACCCGAACGATCCCTGACGAGCTGCAGTCGCCAGCCAGCC
>CAVUSZ010000032.1:0-30465 GCA_963744255.1 uncultured beta proteobacterium | reverse complement strand
ACGCAACCTACGTCGCCTCCGCTCATCGCTTGCAGGATCTCCCGCCGCCTGGCGCACCCGAGATCGCGTTCGCCGGCCGCTCGAACGCCGGCAAGTCGAGCGCGATCAACGCATTGGCGAACCGCACGCGGCTTGCGTTCGTCAGCAAGACACCAGGCCGCACGCAGACGATCAACCTCTTCCAGCTTGCCGGGGGCGGGATCCTGGCCGACCTCCCGGGGTACGGATACGCGAAGGTACCGGAGGCGTTGCGGCGGCATTGGGAGGCGACGCTGAGCGCGTATCTGCAGACGCGGGCGAGCCTCTGCGGGCTCGCGCTGGTGATGGATGCCAGGCATCCGCTGACCGAGCGCGATGAGCTCATGCTCGGCTGGTTCCGGCCGACGCGCCGTCCGATCCACGTGCTGCTCACGAAGTCGGACAAGCTCACGCGGAGCGCGGCGGCCGCAACGCTCGCGAGGGTAGGCGAGCGCCTGCGCAGCATGAGCGGTAACTACAGCGCCCAGCTTTTCTCGAGCCTGGACCGAACCGGGATCGAGGAAGCGGAAACGGTGTTTGCGGGCTGGCTGGGCATCGCGCCGGGCGAGCCCAATAAAAAAGCCCCGGGCCAAAGGGGAAAGCCTGGGGCTAAATGCCTTAGTGATTAAGGCACCCGCTCAGGGAGGAGAAGCGGGAGACGATCGAAACCGTCTAAGGCCTGAGAGTCCGCCGCTGCGAAAAAGTTTCCCGAGAGCGGGGGCACTCGCTGCGCGCGGCGGTCCCGAAGTCCAGCCCGTTGATCCGGTTGAAAAAAACAGATTCGGAGAGAGCGATGAAGGTGTACGGCAGTTATCCCAGCGTGCGCATGCGCCGCATGCGACACGACGACTTCTCGCGCCGGATGATGCGTGAGCATGTACTCACTACAAACGATTTCATCTGGCCGGTCTTCGTCATCGACGGCAACAACACCGTGCAGCCGGTGCCGTCGATGCCGGGAGTAGTCCGGTACACCCTCGATCGCCTGCTCCCAGTGGCGGAAGAGGCGCTCGAGCTGCGCATCCCCACAGTCGCGCTGTTCCCTGCCGTCGAGCCCGCGCTCAAGACGCCGGACGGCAAGGAGGCGACCAATCCGAACGGCCTCGTCCCGCGCATCGTGGCCGAGGTCAAGAAACGGTTTCCGGAGCTGGGGGTCATGACCGATGTCGCGCTCGACCCCTATACCACGCACGGCCAGGACGGGGTCATCGACGAGACCGGGTACATTCTGAATGACGAGACCGTCGCCATCCTCGAGCAGCAGGCGCTCACTCAAGCCGAGGCTGGCGTCGACATCGTTGCGCCGTCCGACATGATGGACGGGCGGATCGGCGCGATCCGTGCGGCGCTCGACGCACGAAAGTTCATCCACACCCGCATCATGGCCTACTCGGCGAAGTACGCCTCCGGGTTTTACGGCCCGTTCCGCGACGCCGTCGGCTCGGCCGGCGCGCTCGGGAAGGGCAACAAGCTCGTCTACCAGATGGATCCCTCGAACTCGGACGAGGCGCTTTGGGAAGTCGGGCTGGACCTACAGGAAGGCGCCGACATGGTGATGGTGAAGCCGGGGATGCCGTACCTCGACGTCGTCCGCCGCGTGAAGGATGAGTTCAAGGCGCCGACCTTCGTCTACCAGGTGAGCGGGGAATACGCGATGCTGAAGGCGGCCTTCGCGAACGGCTGGCTCGACGAATCGAAGTGCGTGCTCGAAGCGCTCGTGGCGTTCAAGCGCGCAGGCGCCGACGGGATCTTGACCTACTTCGCACGCGACGCGGCGCGGTTGCTCAAGGCCGGGTGACCGGGGACTCGGCAAGCTCGAAACGCGCCTCGCGGATCACCTGGTCGAGCACGTTGCCCTTGCGGTCCACGGCGTAGATCCGCGCCGGGAGCAGGTTGCGGTCGAGGTCTAGCCACACGTCCATCGCCGTGCCGCCGTCTTCCTCGCGCCGAAATCGCAGCGTTCGCAAGCGGCCCAATGGCGTTTCGACCGTCTCCTCACCGGCAAGGGTGTAGACGTACCGCGCCAGCTTTCGGCTGGTGGCCACGTTCAGGCTCGCGGCCGCCGGAACCGGCTGCGCGAAGTACAGCTGGTGCACCAGGGACAGCGGATCCTGCGCGCCGGGGGGCAGCTCGACCGTTCGCGACTCGCTCTTCCATTCCAGCGAGAGCTTGCGGTCCGTCCAGTCGAAGCGCGCGGTCTCGATCCGGCCCCCGCGCCCGCGATCGAGCGTGTACTGCTCAGGAACAAGTCCGCCCGCGCCGAGCTGTCCGGTCGAGCGCTGGACGAACTTCCCGTCGAAGAAGAGCGATACCAGACCCGACGCCTCGGCAACCGCCTCCGCGTGGTAGCGCTGGCCGTCCTGCGACCACGTGTGCGTCAGCTCCCCGATCCGGGTCGCGCCGTTGCCCGAGTTCACGGTCGCATAGTAGAGATCGTAGACGAGCCGCGCATGCTTGAGCGGGTACTCGCTCGGCGGCTTCGGCTCGGCAACCGGCTCGGCGGCCGGCGCGTTGGGCGATTCGACGCTCGCGGTTTCAGCTTCGAGCTGCGCCGGGACGGCAGGCTCGCCTTCCGGCGGCGGTGCATCGAGCAGTCCCGTCGTTGCGATCGGCAACGGCGGCGCCGCGCGCACGCTGCGCGCGGCGCGCGTGACGGGTCTCTTTTGTTTTGCCGGGCGCGCCGCCGGCGCCGGCGCGATCTCGACCGGCGCCGGCGGCACGATCGTCAACTCGAGCGGCCTGGGCGCCTCGTACCGCCAGTCGAGCTCGACCGGAGCCGTCAGGAAGAGCGCCGCCACGTGCAACGCGACCGACGCGCTGATCGCGGTCGCGAGCGCTCGATTCGTGGAGCTCAAAGGTGCCATGACGCGTGCACGGACCCTCAGCCGAATACCAGCGCTACGCCGTGCGCGACGTCGGCGCCGAGCGCGACCGAACCGTCGGGCATGCGTGCGGGCTGCAGGCCGCACGCCTTCACGGCCCGTTCTGCGGCATCGCGATCGGCGACGCGCACGAAGAGCGCCGCCATCAGCGGCGCCGGCCGAGCGCTGATGTAGAGATCCGGCAAGCGCTTCGCGAGCGATGGCGAGGTGACGAATGCGATCGGCGTGTCCCCGGTCTCGACCAGTAGCCCCTCGGCGATCGGCTTGGCCTTCGAATCGAAGAGACGCTCGTAGGCCTGCGCGGTCCGCGCGATATCGGTGCAGACGATCGCCACCGCCGCGAGACCGGTAGCGCCGTTTGCGTGCCGCTGGTGCTCGGGACGCCAGACCACGTCGCGCGTCAGGTGCTCGCACACGAACGTGCGTCCACCCGGCGTCGATCCCGGCCGCGGATGCGTGATCCTGAAGCGCGCCTCGCGCATGCCTTCGGACAGTGCGACCGGCCGCGAGAAGTCCAAGGGCTCGCCCGGCTGGAAGCCGGCCCACAGGAGCTCGGTGTACGCGCCCTTGGCATTCGCCGACTTCAGCGCGATGGCGGCCAGACCGTCGCCGGTCCGGGCAAACTCGGTGTAGTACTGCCGCGACGGATGCGGATTCTCCGGCGGGCTCATCAGCAGCTCGATGTAGTCGTCGCCGAACATCACGCAGTGGTTCTGCGAGCCGAGCGTATGGTGGCCGCGCGGCGTCACGGTGAAGCCCATGCGGCCGAACGTGTCGCCCGCGGCATCGAGGTCGCGCACCACGATGACGGCGTGATCGATGCCCTGCAGGTGCTTGCGCATGAGACGCGATGTTATCATCCGGCACATGCCGATCATCGATCGCATCCGCGAGTTTCACGGCGAGATGACCGCGTGGCGGCGTGACATCCACGCGCATCCGGAGACGGCATTCGAGGAGCACCGCACCTCGCAGATCGTCGCGGGGATGCTCACCGCGTTCGGCCTGGAAGTGCACCGCGGGCTCGCGAAGACCGGTGTCGTCGGCACCTTGCGCGCGGGCAGCGGCGCGCGCGCGATCGGACTGCGCGCCGATCTCGACGCGCTCCACATCCACGAGCAGAACGACTTCGCGCACCGCTCGAACTACGACGGCAGGATGCACGCGTGCGGCCACGACGGTCACACGGCGATGCTGCTCGGCGCCGCGAGGTATCTCGCCGCGACGCGCAACTTCAACGGCACGATCCATTTCATCTTCCAGCCGGCCGAGGAGAACGAAGGCGGCGGCCGAGCGATGGTGGAGGAGGGGCTGTTCGAGAAGTTCCCCTGCGACGCGGTCTACGGCATGCACAACTGGCCGGGCATGCCGGTAGGACAGTTCGGTGTCATGCCCGGCTCAGTGATGGCGTCGTTCGACGTCTTCGAGATCGCGATCAGCGGCCGGGGCGCGCACGGTGCGATGCCGCATACCGGCATCGATCCGGTGGTTGCCGGTGCCGCGCTGGTGCAGGCGCTCCAGACGATCCCGAGCCGTAACGTGAACCCGGTCGAGGCGGCGGTGGTCAGCGTGACGCAGTTCCACGCCGGCGACACCTGGAACGTCATTCCCGCGGTGGCGACGCTCCGCGGCACGACGCGCGCGTTCCGGCCCGAGGTCCAGGACGCGATCGAGGCGGGCATCGCCCGCATCGTCGCCGGCATCGACGCGGCGTACGGCACCTCGAGCGCGATGCGCTACGAGCGTCGCTATCCGTCGACGATCAACCCGCCGCGCGAAACCGCGATCGCTGCGGAAGCGATCGCAAAAGTGGTGGGGCGCGAGAACGTGCTGACCGATCTCCAGCCGACGATGGGTGCCGAGGACTTCGCGTTCATGCTGCAGGCGAAGCCCGGCTGCTACGTCTGGATCGGCAACGGGCCGGGCGAGGGGGGGTGCATCCTGCACAACCCGCGCTACGACTTCAACGACGAGATCCTTCCAATAGGTGCGAGCTACTGGGCAACGCTAGCCGAGCATGTGCTCGGCTCGCACTGACTCTGGGGATCCACAAGGGAATCGGCCCGCGTCAGCGCGCAGCGCCCGGACGGATACGGAGGAAGCAACAGCCTTCCTCCCCCGGTCGCCAGGTGTCGGCGTCGAACGCGAAACCGGCAGCCTCGAACGTGCCGTTGTCGACCACGCCCGCGATGCTGCAGAGCTTCGCCACTTTTTCCGCGCTCATCCCGGCTTCGAGCCACGCCTCCTGCAGCGGACACGCGTGGAACTTGATGTCGAGCCCGCCGGCGTCGCAGCGCTTGACCTCGGGCGAGAAGACCCGCCCGCCGTCCGGAATGAAGGCGAGGAACGCGGCGCGCAGGCCGTCGATGTCGGCGGGGCCGAACCGCGCAAACTGCGCGCCGATCGCACGCCCGCGCTTGTAGATCGCGCGTTTCATGATCGCTTCGGCTTTCGCGGCGCCGAGCTCGGCCTCCAGCTCGTCGTACACCGCCGCATAGACAAGCCCGCGCGCCTTCATCGCGTTCTTCAGCTGTGCGCGGAGTTCCTCGACGTCGTTCATCGCTTCTCCTGGAAGTCTGCGTCCCGAGCATACCTGAGCCCTGCTAACATTCCGGCCTCCCGAAGGATCCCGCGATGCGTTACATCGACCACGGAAACGGCGGCCCGCCGAGCGTCATGAAGCTCGTGGAGGGGCCGAAGCCGACGCTCAAGCCCGGTGAGGTGCTGATCGAGGTGCAGTATGCCGGCGTCAACCGGCCCGATGTCCTGCAACGCTCGGGCAGCTATCCGCCGCCGGCCGGCGCGTCACCGGTGCTCGGGCTGGAGGTCGCCGGCCGGATCGTCGAGACCGCGCCGGACGTCAAGCAATGGAAAGCGGGCGACAGCGTTTGCGCGCTCACACCGGGCGGCGGCTACGCCGAGTACTGCGCGGCGCCGGCTGCTCACTGCCTGCCGATCCCGAAGGGACTCTCGGCGAAGGAAGCGGCGTCCCTCCCCGAGAACTGGTTCACCGTGTACGACAACGTGATGACGCGCGGCCGGCTCAAGCCGGGCGAGACCATCCTGATCCACGGCGGCTCGGGCGGTATCGGATATTCGGCGATCCAGCTCGCAAAGGTGCTGGGCGGGGCCACGGTTTACACGACGGCCGGCAGCCCCGAGAAGGCCGAGTTCTGCCGCAAGATGGGCGCCGACGTGGCGTTGAACTACAAGGAGCAGGACTGGGCCGCGGAGGTACGGAACCTGACGGGGAAGCGCGGGGTCGACGTCGTCCTCGACATGGTGGCGGGCGACTACGTCATGAAGAACATCCGCTCGCTCGCGCTGGAAGGGCGCCTGGTGCAGATCGCGTTCTTGAAGGAGAGCCAGATCGTCGACTTCGACGCGATGCCGATCATGATCAAGCGGCTTACGTTCACCGGCTCGACGCTCCGGCCGCGCACCGTCGAGCAGAAGGCGGCGATTGCGAAGCCGGTCCGCGAGCAGGTCTGGCCGCTATTCGAGTCCGGCCAGCTGAAGACCTTCGTCTACAAGACCTTCCCGCTCGCCGACGCGCGTGCCGCGCACGAGCTGATGGAAAGCTCGCAGCACATCGGGAAGATCATGCTGGAGGTGAAAGGCGGCTGAAGCGGCGGCGGCGCTCGGAGGCAAGGGACGCGCGCTGCGTTTGACGCCGCTCGTCGCCGGGGCGGCGCACCGCGTTCGCGGCATCGCGCTCATGTGCCGTCCGGAACAGCTGACCGAGCGTAAGAATCCCGCCCCAGATGAGCAGCGCGATCGACCCGAGCAGCAGCACTTCGGCAACGATACTCACGATTGCGTCCATCATCCTCTCCTTCGTACCCCGGCCACTGCGACCGGCCCGCGGCCAGACTAGGAGAAGCAAGGCCCGCCGGGTGGCGAGAATTGCCAGCGGGCCGGTGACGAATTCACCCGCGGAAGAAGGGAGAACAAAAAACGGGCGACGACACCGCCGCCCGCCAAGAGGAGCCGAGACGCTAGGACAGCGTCCCTGCGGGGAGATTCGTGTCGCGCCAGCAGGCGTCCGCGTTCACCGGTTCGCCGGCGTCGAGACCGTGGGTGAGGCACAGCACCATGCCCGAGGCAAGGAGGGCGAGCGAGCCCATGAACCCGGCGGCCGAGAGAACGTTCAGGATCGTTTCCATCGCCCGCTCCTAGAACGCCTCGATGTGGGCTTCCGGCGCGCCTTGCGGCGCGGGAAACTGCGCCGGGAAGTAGCCGTCGCGAGCGGCGTCATCGGTCGCCATCGCCGCGCTCGCTTCCGGAACGATCGCGCCCTGCCGGTGCATGCCCGTGCCGACCAGCACCGCGCCAACCAGCAGCGCGCACACGACGACGCCTCGCACGATGCCGGCAAAACGGCTTTCCGAGTCCCCGAATCCTTGGTTTCGCGTGGTCATCTTGGTCTCCTTGCTCGTCGGTACCGGGTCGATCACCGCGATCGACCTGGTTCCAGCGTAGGCTTGAAGGCCGGTCGAAACCGGGGAGCATTGGCCGAAAGCTTGTGACTTATTCACCTTGCGCCGTCCCGTCCCCACCCCCGCGTCTGAACGCCGTGCGGCGCCGACGCGCCCTCGAGCAGGCGAAACGGGCGGGAAAGTACTCGTCGCGGCCACCCTCCGGGTTGCGCCGCAACGAGGCGCTACCAGGCGGGCGGCAGCGGCTTCCTGATGGTGATGAGGCGGTCCTGGACCTCGAGGTAGCCGCCGGTCGTGAGGTCCTTGAAGAGTCGGCTGATCATCTCCCGCGACGAGCCGACGCGGTCGGCGATGTCCTGGTGGGTGAGGCGCTCGGGCACCACCCGCTGGCCGTCGCGCTCCACGGCGAGGTCGGTAAGCAGGCGGGCGACGCGCCCATACACATCCAGCAGTGCGAGATTTTTCACGTTCATTGTCGCGCGCCGCGCGCGGCGGATGACCTTCGCCAGCAGGTCGAACGCGAAATCCGGATGCTGCGCGATGTGATCGCGCAGGGTCACGCGGGTCACGACCGCGCACACCGTCGGCTCGAGTGTCATCACCGAAGCCGAGCGCGGGCCACCGTCGAGGGACATCTCCCCGATGAATTCGCCCGGCCCGTGCGTGTCGATCACCACCTCGCGGTCATTGTCGCCGGTCGCAAACACCTTGACCCGGCCGGAGAGCACGATGTGGAGCGTGTCGCCGTAATCGCCCTCCTGGATGATGACGACGTCCTTGCGGTAGCTCTGGATCCGGCCGCGGCTCGCGAGCTCCCGGAGCATGGGCGATTCGAGCGCGGCAATGAGTGCATCCGTGTCGGCGGGCAAGGAAGCAAGCTCCCGGTGTGAGTTGGCGCGGATTGTACGCTGGCCGGTGGTAGGATCGGCCGGCCTTCGCGCCCGGTCCGGTCCCGACCCGTAGCGACCCCGCTTCCAGCCATGCCTTTCGGCCTGCAGTCCCTCCGCGGCGAGCTCGCCGGCGGCGTGGCAAGCGCGATCCCGGGCCTCGCGCACGCACTTACGCTGGGCGTACTCGCCTTCGCGCCGCTCGGCCCGGAGCATGCGGAGATCGGCATCCGGGCCGGGTTCGCCGCGGTGATCTTTGGCGGTATCGCCGCGACGATCTTCTCCGGCACGCCGCTGCCGGCAACCGGCCCGCGCGCATCGATCAGCCTGATCCTCGCCGGCTTCGTCGCGACGCTTGCGGTCGATCCGGCGCTTGGCGCGGCCGGCACGGTTGCGCTGGCCATCCTCTGCACCGCCGGCGCCGGGATGCTCCAGATCCTGTTCGGCGTGCTGCGCCTGGGAACGCTGGCGAAATTCGTGCCGTTTCCGGTGCTTGGCGGGTTCATGTGCGGGGTGGCGATCCTCATCGTGCTGTCGCAGGTGCCGCACATGCTGGGCCTGCTGCCAGGCGCGATGCGCGAGCCCGCGGTCGAATGGCTCGCCGCGGTCCAGCCGCTGACTGCATTCGTCAGTCTCGCGACGGCGGCGATCATCTGGGTCGTCGCCTGGCGCTGGAAGCGACTGCCGGCCGCACTCATCGGGCTTGCCGCCGGAACGGCGGTCTATTACGCGACCCGCTTCGTCGTTCCCGGTGCGGCGCTCGGCCCGGTGGTCGGCGAGATTCCCGGCGCGTTGCCGCTGCCGACAGCGTTCGCCGACGTGATCGATCTCGGTGGACAACCCGCTGCGCTGAAGCACCTTCCCGTTGCTCGCGGCAACGGCGGCAGTCATCGCGATCATCGGCACGCTCGACTCGCTGCTCGCCGCCGCTGCCATCGACGCGGCCGCCGGCACCCGTCACCGCGCGAACCGGGAGCTCATCGGGCAGGGTATCGGGAACTTCGTGTCCGCCGCGTTCGGAGGCGTGCCGGTAGCGCTCTCGCCCACCCGCGCCCTGCCAGCCTGGCGGGCCGGCGGACGTACACGCGCAATCGGGTACATCGCCTCGGGGCTGTTGGCCGCAGTGCTGCTCATCGGGACCGTAGCGCTCGCGTATCTGCCGCTCGCGGTGCTCGCGGGTGTCATGCTGACCGTCGCCTGGGGCCTCGTCGATGCGTGGACGCGCGGCCTCGCGCGGCGCCTCGCTGCGGGCGAGCGTGACGAGACGTTGCTCTGGAGCATGGCGGTCGTCGTGCTGGTGGCCGCGATCACGGTGCTCGTGAACTTCCTCGTCGCGGTAATCGCCGGTCTCTTCCTGTCGATGGCGTTGTTCATCGCGACCATGAACCGCTCGCTCGTGCGGGCGGTATACGACGGCACGGCACGGCCCTCGCGACGCATCTACGGGCCGGAGGACGCGACCCGCCTCGTGGCCGAGCGGCGCCGGATCAAGCTCGCCGAGCTGGAGGGCGCGATCTTCTTCGGCAGCGCGGAGCGGCTCATAGCCGAGGCCGAGGGGTGGGCGGACACCTCCGATCACATCGTGCTCGACCTGCGCCGAGTCACGGCGATCGACGCGACGGGGGCGCTCGGGCTCGAGCAGCTCGCGAAGCGGCTTCGCGGGCGAAAGGTGAACCTGGCGCTCGCCGGGGTGACGCCCGAAGGACGCCACGGCGTCGCGCTCGTCGCCTACGGCGTGTTCGCGGACCCGAAGGCGCGGCACTGGTTCGCCGACGCGGACCAGGCGATCGAGTGGGCCGAGCGCCGGCTCCTCGGCTCGGCCGACAGCTTCTCGCCGCGCGAGATTCCGCTCGAGCGCCTCGCCTTTGCCGCCGGTCTCGACGCGCTCGAGCTGGAAGCGCTCCGGCGCGCCCTGCGGCGGAAAGAGCTCGACCCGGGCGAGACGCTGTTCCGCGAGGGCGAGCCCGGCGACCATCTTTACCTGCTCGCGCGCGGAGCGGTGTCGATCATGATGGGGCGTGCAGGGCGCGGCAGCCGCATCGTCACGTTCGCCCCGGGGTCGATCTTCGGCGAAGCGGCCATGCTCGACGGCGGCATGCGGTCGGCGACCGCGGTCGTCGCCGAGGACGCCGTCGTCTACAGCCTGTCGCGCGCCCGGCTCGAACAAGTCGCCGCGAGCCACCCGGCGCTCGCGAACAAGCTGCTCCTGAATCTCGGTCGCCATCTTTCAGGCCGGCTGCGGCAGACCACGGATGCACTGCGCGAGCTGAGCGACGGCTCGTGGTAGGAGCCAAGTATCACGCTCCGGGCCAAATGCACCGAAGCCCGCGGATTGCGACATCCTGCTGTCCGCCCGGACATGGTGAATGCGTCACGCCGCGCCCGGCAATACTCGCCGCGCGCGGGTGGTCGAGACCCGTACGCTTGTCCCACATCGATTCGACTACGCATCCAGCAAAAGGAACATGATCATGAGCAAGCTCAACCGGACCGCGCAGGATCTTTCGATCGAGCTCCGCCTGCGCGCGGATCGCGCAATTGGCCCGTGGAAGCTGAGCGCCGACGATGCACAGTGGGCCCAGGCGGGGAAGTGGTCCCACGCCGTCGCGATCGGCATCCTCGGCGCCTGGTTCATCGCGGTTGCCGCGCTGACCGGCGGACCGGTGAACGCGGCGATGCCCGAGCGTGTCCCGGGCAGCGATTCGACCGTCTACATCCCCGAGCCGCTCGAGCCGGCCACCTACGCCGACGCCGAGCGGACGCCGGTCCTCTAGCCTGCCCCCCGCGGCGCAGCGGCGCCCGGCGCGACCGCGCCGCGTCCGCCCCATCGCTCGAGGATCTTCCCCAGGATCCCGTTCGGCATGTAGATGATGAAGATCACGAGCAGGAAGCCGTAGATGAAGGTGTCGAGGCCGTGCACGTCGTGCCCGACCGCGATCCGCAGGCCCTCGGCGAGCAGCAGCGTGAAGCCCGCGCCGACCGTCGGTCCGAGCTGCACGTACATCCCGCCCGCAATCACCGCGAACACGATCTGCAGCGAGATCCCGATGCCCGACACGGTGTCGGGGTTCACGTAGAGCTGGTACTGCCCGTAGAGCGCGCCGCCGAGCGCGGTCATCGCCGCCGAGAGCACCGTGATCGCGAGCTTCGTACGGGTCACGTTGACGCCGACCGAGGCCGCCGCGTCCTCCTCCTGGCTGATCGCCAGCATCGCGTAGCGCGCCATGCTCCGGTCGACGCGCCGCCAGACCCACAGCGCGGCGAGCCAGAAGACCAGCGCGATATAGAAGAACGCCGTCTTGTCGGCAAACTGCAGCGCGTACAGCGAGAACGACTCGCCGCCCGCGAGCGCGGTCTTGGGGGTGACGCCGAGCGAGCCGCCGGTCTGGTCGCGAAGGGCGACGATCACGAGCCGCGCGACCTCGGTGAGCGCGAGCGTCACGAGCGCGAAGTAGTGCCCGGTGATCCGGAAGCGGAAGCACGGATAGCCGATCAGGACCGCCACCACGGCTGCGAGCAGAACGCCGAGCGGAATGCCGATCCACGGCGTCACGCCGAAATGGTTCCAGAGCATCGTCACGACGTAGGCGCCGGTCCCCATGAACGCGCCATGGCCGAACGACACCAGCCCGAACCGCCCCATCAGCGACCAGCTCGTGTAAATGAAGCTCCACAGCAAGATCATGATCAGGAGATGCAGCGGATACTTGCCGACGCCGAGAAGCGGCACGGCGGCGAGCGCTGCGACCGCAAGCCACGGCGCCGCGCGCCGCATCATTGCTTGCCGCCGAAGAGGCCTTGCGGCCGCACGAACATCATGACGATGAAGAAGACGAACGCCATGACGTAACCCCACTCGATGTGGAAGAGAAACCCGCCCACCGAGATGAACTGCGCGAAGATGAACGCGGCGGCGAAGCCGCCGATCATGTTCCCCAGGCCGCCAAGCACGCATATGAGGAAGGTGATAGGGCCGAAACTGAGCCCGATGGCCGGGTGGACGTCGTACTGCAGCACGAGCAGACAGGCGCCCAGGCCGGCGAGCGCGCCGCCGATTGCGGAGGTAATAACGTAGATCCGGCCCGGGCTAACGCCCATCAGCGGCATGATCTGGCGGTCCTGGCTGATCGCGCGGATCGCGGTGCCGAGGTAGGTCTTCTTGAGGAAGAGATACAGCACCATCATCGCGACCAGCGCAGTCAGCGCGGCGTAGATGCGCGAGTAGGGCAGGAAGATCTCGCCCACCTCGAGCGACGGAAGGGTCACGCCCAGGTTCCGGAACTGCACCCCGAAGGCGAGCGTTGCTGCCGCCTGCAGGAGGAAGAGCACCCCCCCGGTGACGAGCAGCTGGTTGATCGGCTCCGTGTTCAGCACCGGCCGTATAACGAGCACGTGGAGCAGAACACCGCAGACCGACACGACGAGGACCCCGGCCGCGAACGCAAGCACGAGCGGCACCTTGTACACGACGTAGAGGAAATACACCGTGTACATTCCGATCATCATCAGCTCCGCGTAGCAGATCCACACGACGTCGATCACGCCGAACACCAGGTTGAGGCCGAGCGCGAGCAACGCGAGCACCCCCCCGAACAGCAACCCGTTCAGGACCGCCTCGAGGAAGAAGACGTCGAAGACCTGCATCTCACTACTCCACGACACGAGCGGGCAAGCCCCCTCGTGCTCCCCGAAGCCAGGAAAGCGCCGCCTGCGGCGTCGGTTTCACCTTAGAGACCCACGTACGCGCGGCGGATGTCGTCGCTCGCCGCCAGCTCGGCCGCCCGGCCGCTCGCCTTGATCCGACCGACCTCCAGGAGGTAGGCGCGGTCGACGACCTTAAGCACCTGCTGCACGTTCTGCTCGACGATCAGCACCGTGTAGCCCTCGTCGCGGATGCGGTGCACGACCTCGAAGATGCGCTGCACGATCACCGGCGCGAGTCCGGCCGACGGCTCGTCGAGGAGGAGGAGCTTCGGTTGCGACATCAGCCCCCGCGCGATCGCGCACATCTGCTGCTCGCCGCCGGACATCGTCCCCGCGAGCTGGCTGCGCCGCTCCTTCAGGCGCGGGAACAACGCATAGACGCTTTCCAGCCGCTCCGCGAATCGCGCCCGCGCGGCCGGGACGAAGGCGCCCATCCGCAGGTTCTCCTCGACCGTCAGCCGGGGAAACAGCCGCCGGTTCTCGGGCACGTGGGCAATGCCGAGCTCGATGACCCGGTGCGGCTCGACCTCGTTCAGGCGCCGACCTTCCATCAGCATCTCGCCCGCCGCTGCACCAATCAGCTTCGAGACCACGCGCAGGAGCGTTGTCTTGCCGGCACCGTTCGGGCCGATGACCGCGACCGCTTCGCCGGCGTCGACCTTGAGCGAGACGTCGAACAGCGCCTGGAAGGTGCCGTAGCCGGCGGAGACGTTGCGGAGCTCGAGCATCGGATTCGTCATTCCGGCGCAAGCCGGAATCCAGCGCCGACTTCCGCATCCTGGATCCCGGCATTCGCCGGGATGGCGGCGCTTTCGCTCACGCGCGCGCCGCCACCTGAGCTTGCAGTACCGGCGCGTCGGACCCGAGGTACACCTCGATCACCCTCGGGTCGCTCGCGACCTCGCCCGGCAGCCCTTCGGCGATCTTCTCGCCGTGATCGAGCACGATGCAGCGGTCGACGATGCGCATGAGCACGCCCATGATGTGCTCGACCCAGATGATGGTGACGTTCCGCTCCTTGCGGATCCGGGCGAGCATGTCGGCGGCCTGGTCCATCTCGTGCTCGTCGAGGCCTCCGAGGCTCTCGTCGGCAAGCAGCAGCTTCGGCTGGGTCGCCAGCGCGCGCGCGAGCTCCAGCTTCTTCAGTCCCGCCGCGCCCAGTCCCTCGACGTGCGCGCCAGGGGCATGCGGCAGCCCCACGAGCGCGAGCGCCTCCTCTGCCTGCTGCCACGCCCGCGACCTGGACACCCGCCCCGCCTGTCCGTAGAACGCGGCGACCGCGACGTTCTCGAGGATGGGGAGGCGGCGGAACGGACGTGGAATCTGGAAGGTGCGCGCGATGCCCTTGTGGCAAACGGCTGCGGGCGGCAGCCCGGCGATCTCCTCGCCGCGGAAGCGGATCGAGCCGGCGCTCGGCGCATAGGCACCCGCGATCATGTTGAACGTCGTGCTCTTGCCCGATCCGTTGGGGCCGATCAGCCCGAGGATCTCGCCCTCCTCGAGCGCGAAGTCCACGTTCGCGACAGCGACGAAGCCGCCGAACCGCTTGGTGAGCCGGGAGACCTGGAGCATGGCAGCACGCAGAAGGCCGCTTCGCCCCTCTGCAACTCAGGGCGAACCGGCCCCGATCCGGCGCGTCCGTGGCCTACTGCGCGTACGGATGGCCCTTCGGGAACGGCAGGACAGGGTCGGTAGTCCGGATCGCCGTCGGCCAGGCGATGTAGGTGCGGCCGTTCACGTACTGCATCACGACCGGCGACGAGCGCTCGTTCTGGCCTGCCATCTGCGCCCCCGGGCCGAAGAACTTGACGCCGTAGCCCTGGATCGTACCGCCGAGCGGGATGTCGGTCTCGAGCGCGCTCTTCCGCAGCGCCTCGGCGTCGATGCCGCCGTGCTTCTTGATCGCGCGCGGCATGACGTCGGTGAAGAAGATCCACGCCTGGTTGAACCCCATGCTGGTGTGCGGCGGCACTTCGCCCAGCCCCTTCAACGCCTGATAGCGCTTCACCATCTCGTTTGTCAGGTCGCCGAGGCCCGGCTTGAGCGTCTTCGGGTCGAGCAGCTGCGCGGCGACCGGATCGACGTTGAAGAAGTAGTTCACGTCGGTGCCGAACGTCTCCATCAGCTTCGAGATCTGGCCGTAGCCGGCGCCGTGGCCGATCACGCCCTTGAACTTGAGCCCCTGCTCGCGCGACTGCCTCAGGAAAAGCGTGATGTCGGGGTTGTAGCCGGTGTGGAGCAGCACATCGGGCTTCGCCCGGCGGAGCTTGGTGACCAGGCTCGACAGATCCGGCGCGGTCGCCGAATAGCCTTCCTTCAGCACGACCTGCATCCCGTGCTTCTTGCATGCGGCCTCGTTCCCGGCCGCGACGCCGGTGCCATACGGACCGTCCTCGTAGATGATCGCGACCTTGAGACTCGCGGGCTTGATGCCCAGCTTCTTCTCGCCGTTCTCGTTCAGGAACGAGCAGGACGCCTCGCCGAACTGGTCGGAGTGCACCTGCGGGCGGAACGCGTACTGGAGCTTCTTGTCCTTGAGCACCGCAGAGGCGACGCAGACGTTCATCCAGAAGAACTTCTTCGCCGCGTCGGTCTTCTGCGCCATCGGCACGCAGTGAGCGCTCGAGAACACGCCCATCAGCATGTCGACGTTCTCCTGGTTGATCAGCCGCTCGGTCTCGTTGATCGCGACGTCGGCCTTCGACTGTGCGTCCGCGTAGATCGGGCGGATGCGGTAACCCTCGACGCCGCCCTTCTCGTTGATCATGTCGATAGCGATCTTGTTGCCGAGGTAGGCGGCCTCCGAGCCGCCGGCCGCGAACGGCCCGGTGAGGTCGTAGACGACGCCGATCTTGATCTCCTTCTGCGCCGCGGCGGGCGCGGCGAGCGAGGCCGCGAGGATTGCGCCGGCACAGAAACCGGAGCGCGCGAACGATCGGAACATGGATTGGAACCCTCCTTGGACGATACGGGCAAGACGTCGTTGTTCTTCTTGCGGGCAGTCTTTCAAAGCGCCCGCGCCCTGTCAAGCGCGGGCCGTCAGAACTTCTGCGCGAGCGCGAGGGTCTCGAGAAAGCGATCGGCCGGCTGGAACCCGATGACGCGCAGGCCCGGGATCTCGCGCCCCGCGGCGTCGAAGAAGATGATCCCCGGGGGACCGAACAGGCGGAAGCGCTTGAGCAGCGCCTGGTCCGCCGCGGAGTTCGCCGTCACGTCGACCTGCAGGAGCACCATGTTCGCGAGCTCGGCGCGCACCTTGTCGTCGGCGAACGTGAAGCGCTCCATCTCCTTGCACGAGACGCACCAGTCGGCGTAGAAGTCGAGCATCGCCGGCCGTCCCGCGGTCTTGAGCCGCGCTTCGAGCTCCGGCAGCGTGCGGACGCGCTCGAAGCGGGCTTCGGCCGCGGGCGCCGAGCCGGTCCGCAGCCCCGCGAGCGGCTGCAGCGGATCGCGCGCGCCCGACAGCGCGCCGACGACGAGCGCCGCACCCGCGACGAGCGCGATCACGCCGACGCCCTTCCAGAGCCGTGCGAAGCCGGATGCGTCCGGCGGCAGCGGGTCGAGCGCATGGAGGTACACCGCGCCGATGATGAGCAGCGCCGCCCAGGCAAGCATCTGCGCGGCGGCTGGCATGACCGGCGACACGATCCAGATTGCAACCCCGAGCAGCGCCGCCCCGAAAAACCTCTTCACCGCCGCCATGGCGTGCGCGGACCTGGGCAACAGCGCTCCTTCGGTCGTGCCGATCGCGACGAGCGGCACGCCCATCCCGAGCGCAAGCGAAAACAACGCCGCGCCACCGAGCACGACGTCGCGCGTCTGGCTGATGTAGAGGAGGGCACCGGCGAGTGGTGCGGCGACACACGGGCTAACGATCGCGGCCGAGAGCATCCCCATCAGCGCGACGGCGCCGAGCTCGCCGCCCCCCAGCTTCGCGCTGGCCGCGCTCGCCTTCGACTGCAGGGCGGTCGGCAGCTGCAAGTCATAGAAGCCGAACATCGACAGTGCGAGCACGACGAAAATCGCCGCAAACACCCCGAGCACCCACGGATTCTGCAGCGCCGCGGAGATGTACGCGCCGCTCAGTGCGGCGAGCACCCCGATCGCCGTGTAGGCAGCCGCCATGCCGAGCACATAAGTCATCGACAGCGCGAACGCGTGCGCCCTGGCGACGGCGCGCTTCTCGCCGACGATGATCCCCGAGAGGATCGGGATCATCGGCAGCACGCAGGGGGTGAAGGCGAGGAGGATCCCGGCGCCGAAAAAGATCGCGAGCGTCAGGAGGAAGCCGCCCGACACGAGCGCCGCCTCGAAGCGCGCCTCGTCGCTGACGATCGCGGGCTCGCCGCGCACCTCGCGCCCGCCAAATGACGGCGTGTAGTTCGGCGGCGTTGAACTCTGCGGCGCCGCGGCCGGACCGCCGCTCCCGAGCGAGGACCCGGCGAGGCGCAGCTCGACCTTCTGCACCTGCGGCGGGTAGCACACCCCGACGTCGGCACAGCCCTGCGAAGTGACCTCGAGCCGGAGCCGGTCTCCGTCGACGGTAACCGGCAATCTCACCGCGACCTGCCTGCGGTAGGTCTCGACGTCGCCGAAGAACTCGTCCTTCTTGCGCTGTCCCTGCGGAAAGTGGGGCTCGCCGAGCTTCGCGTCCCCCCCGTCGACGGCGAACCGGAACTTGTCGCGGTACATGTAGTAGCCGTCCGCGATCTGGAACCGCACCTCGACCGCGGTCGGATCGAGCGCACGCGCCGAAAGCCGGAATGCCTTCTCCGGCTCGAGTAGATCGTCGGCGCTCACCGCCCAGAGCGGGGCGGCCAGGAGCGCAAGGACGAGAGACAGAAGGCGCATCATCGGGATCAGGGCAGGGCCCGAGTCTCCGCCTCGATCCATTGCAGGTACGCGGGCAGCCCGCCGGCGAGCGGGACCGCGATGATCTCGGGAAGCTCGTACGGGTGCAGCTCGCGGATCACCCGCTCGGCGAGCTCGTACCGGTCGCGCGTGGTCTTGGCGAAGAGCGGGTGCTCCTCCGCCGTCTCGACCGATGCTTTCCAGCGATAGGCCGAGAAGCACGGCGACATCACGTTGACGCACGCCGCCGCGCGGCGTTCGACGAGCGCACGAGCGAGCTTCTCGGCCGAGGCGCGATCCGGCAGATTGCTGATCACGAGCAGGGTGTCGTTCGCCATGGCTTCACCTTACGCGAGCGCGGCGGTGCCGCGCGGCACGCCTTCGAACACGGTCGGGTAGCGCAAGGCGATCCCGAGCTCGTCCTTGAGGCGCCGGTTCACGAGGCGTCGCGACTCGAGCATGAACGAGAGCAGCACCGGCGGGATGAGGCGCCCGGCAACGGCGCGCGCGATGCGCGGCGGGCGGGCGAGGCCGTGCCGGTCGGCGACGAGGTCGAACCAGTCGCCCATCTTGAGCTCGCTGTCGTCGCTGGCGTTGTACACGCCGGACGGCGCATCGGCCTCGAGCGCGCGCACGCAGACGGCAGCGAGGTCGTCCGCGTGAACGTGGTTGGTATAGACGTCGTCCTCCGCCCGCAACACCGGCGTCCCCTTGCGCAGCCGCTCGAGCGGCAGCCGCTCTGCGGCGTAGATTCCCGGCACCCGCAGGATCACGATCTCGACCCTCCGCTCCCGGCCCCAGTTGGCGAGCGCGCTCTCGCCGTCGGCCCGACGCCGCGCGCGATCGCTTCGCGGCGCAACCGGCCGAGATTCGTCGACGCGCGCACCATCGCAGTCGCCGTAGACGCCGCTCGTGCTGAGGTACACCACCCTGCGTGGTAACATCCGCGCGCCCGAGAGCGCTTCGATGAGATCGCGTGTGCGCTCGTCGCGCGAGCCGGTTTCGGCGGGCGGCGCGGTATGGAGCACCACGTCCGCGATGCCGGCGAGCGGTGCGAGCGACGCCGGGCGGTCGAGGTCGCCGGCGACGGTGGCGACGCCGGCGGGCCAGGGGGGGTCGCCGCGGACGAGCGCAGTCGCGGCGTAGCGCGCGGCGAGCTCGGGCAGGGCCCGCCGGGCGACATCGCCCGGACCGATGATCAAGAGCCTTTCCACGACCCGATTCTAACGCCCGTCTCCGTATGGCTCGCACCGTCACCATCCAGCCGAGCGGGAGCGTCATCACGGTGCCCGAGGGCGACACCATCCTCGCCGCCGCCCTGAACGAGGGCTTTCATCTGCCGTACGGGTGCCGGAACGGCGCGTGCGGGTCGTGCAAGGGCAAGCTCGTCGCGGGCGAGATCGACTACGGCAAGTACCAGCACAGCGCGCTCTCCGAGGACGAGCGCGCGGCGGGTTATGCGCTCTTCTGCGTGGCGAAGCCGCTCACCGACGTCACGATCGAAAGCCGGGAGATCGGCGCGGTCAAGGACATCGTCGTCAAGAAGCTGCCGTGCCGGGTGCACAGGCTCGAGCGCGTGACCGACGACGTGGTGATCGTCCACGTCAAGCTGCCCGCGAACGAGCGGCTGCAGTTCCTCGCCGGCCAGTACATCGAGTTCATCCTCAAGGACGGGACGCGGCGCAGCTTCTCGATGGCGAACCCGCCGCACGACGACGAGTTCCTGCAGCTCCACGTGCGGCACATCCCCGGCGGCTCGTTCACCGACCACGTGTTCAAGACGATGAAGGAGCGCGACATCCTGCGCTTCGAGGGGCCGCTCGGCTCGTTCTTCCTGCACGAGAGCGAGAAGCCGATCGTGTTCGTCGCGAGCGGCACCGGCTTCGCGCCGATCAAGGCGATCATCGAGTCGGCGTTCAAGCGGGAGATCGAGCGGCCGATGACGCTCTACTGGGGCGGGCGCCGGCCGAGGGACCTCTACCTCGACGAGCTCGCGCGCAAGTGGGCGGCCGAGCGGCCCGGGCAGTTCAAGTACATCCCGGTGATCTCGGATGGGCTGCCGGAAGACCGGTGGACGGGCCGCACCGGGTTCGTGCATCGCGCGGTGATGGAAGACTTCGCGGACCTCTCCGGGGTGCAGGTCTACGCGTGCGGCGTCCCGATCATGGTCGACTCGGCGCGCCGCGACTTCACCCACGAGCGAATGCTACCGATCGACGAGTTCTTCGCCGACTCGTTCACCACGCAGGCCGACCTGGCGGCGGGCTGACCGCCGGATTCGCCCTTCCCGCACGCCGGGGTCAGGGGTGAAGCCCTGGATCCCGGCCCCGTATGAAAGTCCTCCGGGGCAGGCCCGCCGGGATGACGGACTCGACGCCCGGCGTTGATCTCATCGCGGTCGATCGGCACCCTCGTGCGTTGTCCGTACGAGATCCCGGCTGGCCGGGAGTACCTTCGGGGTGGTGACCACCCGGACCCCACCACGCACCGAGCGGCTGATCTCCGCTCCGATCGTTCCGACGCTCGCGCGCCTCGCGGCGCCGGGACTCGTGCTGGTTGCGTTCCAGACCGCGGTCAGCGTCGGCGACACGCACTTCGTCGGGCGCCTCGGCACCGAGCCGCTCGCCGGCCTCGCGCTCGTCTTCCCGATGGTCATGCTGCTGCAGATGACGTCTGCCGGGGCGATGGGCGGCGGCGTCGCCTCGTCCATCGCGCGCGCGCTCGGCGCCCGGCGGCCCGACATGGCGCGCCGGCTCGCGGTGCACGCGGTCGTGCTCGCGACGGCCTTCGGCCTGGCGTTCACCGTGCTGATGCTCGCCGGCGGCCCCGCGCTCTATCGGCTCCTCGGCGGCCAGGAGACCGCGCTCCGCGAAGCGCTCGCCTACTCGAACGTCCTTTTTGCAGGCGCGGCGTTCGTGTGGTTCGCGAATACGTTTGCGGCCATCCTGCGCGGCAGCGGCAACATGCTCGTCCCGGCGGTCGTCCTCTCCGCCACGGCGACTCTGCACGTCCCGCTGAGCGGTGCGCTCGCGCTCGGCGCCGGTCCGTTCCCGCGCCTCGGCATCGCCGGCGTCGGCATCGCGTATCTCGTCAATTTCGGGCTCGCGGCGGTGCTGATGCTCGCGGCGATCTCGCGTCCCGGGAGCGGCCTGCGTCCGCGGCGGACCGATCTGCGCCTCGAGCGCCACCTGTTCGGGGAAATCCTGCGCGTGGGTGCGCTCTCGGTGGTCTCGTCGGTGCAGACCGTGCTCACCGCGGTGATCCTCACCGGCCTCGTCGCGGGCTTCGGCACCGCCGCGCTCGCCGGCTACGGCGTCGGCGTGCGACTGGAGCTGCTGCAGGTCCCGATCGTCTTCGCGATCGGTCAGGCGATGGTCGCGCTCGTGGGCACGAACATCGGCGCCGGACGATCCGAACGCGCGAAGCGGATCGCGTTCACCGGCGCCGCGATGGCGGCCTGCGTGTGCCTCGCGATCGGCCTCACGGTCGCGATTGCGCCGGACGCCTGGGTCGGGCTGTTTTCGGCGGACCCGGCAGTGCGCGCGGCGGGCGCGAGCTACCTGCGCACCGTCGGTCCGTTCTATCCGTTCCTCGGCATCGGCATCGCGCTCTATTTCGCCGCGCAAGGCGCGGGCAGGGTCCTCGGACCCGTGCTCGCCGGCACGGTGCGGCTCGCGGTCGTGCTCGCCGGCGGCATCGCCGCGGTGCGGCTGGGCGCGTCGTTCGGCGCGCTCTTCGCGATCATCGCCGGCGCAATGACGCTCTTCGGCGTGCTGACGATCTGGTTCGTCGCGCGCGCGGACTGGGCAGCGAAGCGTTTGGGCTAGAATCCGTCGCCATGGCGGTTCAGGGCATCTCGTGGGGCGGCGTGATTGCGCGCGTGGTGTTCGCCCTCGCGCTCGTGCTCGCCACCTACAATCCCAGCGGCCACTCCTTCTATCACTGGGCGATCGGGCCACCGCCGGGGATGACCGCTGTCAAGGCGTTTCTCGGCATCCTGCTGCTGATCGGATGGGTGATCTGCCTTCGCACCGCGTTCGTCGCGCTCGGCTGGCTCGGCCTGACCCTCGGCGTCGCGTTGCTCGGCACCGCGGTGTGGCTGCTCGTCGACATGAAGTTCGTCGATACCGCGACCCCCACGGCGCTCACCTGGATCGCGCTCGCGATCGTCGGCGTCGTGCTGGGGATCGGACTCTCGTGGTCGCTGATCCGGGCGCGGGCGACCGGCCAGATCGAGGTGCAGTAGCTTCAGGACGCTTCGCCGCCGAGATAGGCCTCGACGACCTTCGGGTCGTGGATCAGCTCGGCAGCGGCGCCGGACAGCGCGATCGTCCCGCTCTCCATCACGTATGCGCGGCGCGCGAGACCCAGCGCGGCGCGCGCGTTCTGCTCCACCAGCAGGCAGGTGACGCCCCCGGCGTTGATCTCCTGGACGACCTCGAAGATGAGCCGCACGACGATCGGCGCGAGGCCCATGCTCGGCTCGTCGAGGAGCAGGAGCCTGGGCCGCGACATGATCGCGCGTCCGATAGCGAGCATCTGTTGCTCGCCGCCGGATAGCGTGCCGCCGGTCTGTGCGCGGCGCTCGCGCAACCGCGGAAAGAGCTCGAACACCCGGTCGCGGTCGGACTCGATCCCGCCGTCCGCGCGCGCATACGCCCCCATGGCGAGGTTCTCCTCGACGGTGAGCTGCGGGAACACCCCGCGTCCCTCCGGCACCATCACGAGCCCGGCGCGCACCCGCTCGAAGGCGCGCATCCCGGCGAGGTCGCGGCCGGCGTAACGCACCGCGCCCGGCGCGCATGGCATCAGCCCGGAGATTGCGCGCAAGGTGGAGGACTTGCCCGCGCCGTTGGCGCCGATCAGGCAGACGAGTTCGCCCTCCTCGACCGCAAGGTCGATGCCTTTCACCGCCCGGATGCCGCCGTACCGGACCTCCAGATTCCTGACCTCCAGCAGCCTCATGGGGACGCGCGCCTCGCCCGGCACCCGATCGGCGCGCTCCCCTCCACGGCGCCATCAGACTCGAGGCACGTCGTCATGGCGCGTGAGCGGTGCCGAGATAGGCCTCGATCACGTGCGGGTCGCGCTGCACCTCCGCCGGCAGCCCCTCGGCAATCCGCTCGCCGTGGTCGAGCACGAGCACGCGATCGCAGACACCCATCACCAGCCGCACGTCGTGCTCGATGAGCAGGATCGTGGCGCCGTCACGCCGGATGGCCTCGAGCAACCCTTTGAGCGCGCGGGTCTCCGAGGCGTTCATGCCGGCCGCCGGCTCGTCGAGCGTGAGCAGCTTGGGGTCGGTCGCGAGCGCGCGCGCGATCTCGAGCCGGCGCTGATCCCCGTAGGGCAGGCTCCCGGCCGGTGCGTTCGCGCGCGCGGCGATCCCAACGTAGTCGAGCAGCTCCCCGGCGCGGCGCTCGATCGCGCGCTCCTCCTCGGTCGCCGCGCGGTGGCGCAGGATCGCGCCGACCACGCCGGTGCGCGTGCGCACGTGGCGGCCGATCATGACGTTCTCGAGCGCCGACAGGTTGGCGAAAAGACGGATGTTCTGGAAGGTGCGCGCGATACCGCGCGCGGTGACCTCGTGCGCCTTGAGGCCGGCAAGCGGCCGACCGTCGAAGATGAACCCGCCGGCGTCGGGCGCATAGATACCGGTGAGGAGGTTGAACAGCGTCGTCTTGCCCGCGCCGTTGGGGCCGATCAGGCCGTAAATCGCGCCGCGCTCGATCGCGAAGCTGACGTCAGTGAGCGCCTGGACGCCGCCGAAGCGCTTCGAGACCCGGTCGGCTACGACCAGGCTCACGGCGTCGCGCCCCCGGTCCGCGCCGCCAGCTCGCGCTTGCGCACCGCCGACGGCCACAGTCCGCCGGGGCGCAGGATCATGATCAGCACCAGGGCGAACCCGAAGATCAGCATCCGGATCACCTCGGGTTCGATCAGCATGCGGCCGAAGAGTTGCCGCTGCAGCGGCTCGACGGTGAACCGCAGGATCTCCGGCACGAACGAGAGCAGCAGGGCGCCGAGGATCACGCCCCAGATATTGCCCATGCCGCCGAGCACCACCATCGCGAGCACCATGATCGACTCGACCAGCACGAAGCTCTCGGGGCTGATGAACGTCTGGATCGCGGAGAACAAGCCGCCCGCGACGCCGCCGAAGCAGGCTCCCATGGCGAACGCGAGCAGCTTCACGTTGGTGGTGTTGATGCCCATCGCGCGCGCGGCGACCTCGTCCTCGCGGATCGCCTCCCAGGCGCGGCCGATGCGCGAGTTTTGCAGCCGCACGTTGATGAAGATCACCACGATGACCAGCGCGAGCAGCAGGTAGTAGTACTTGATGGGGCCCGTGAACGCGAGGCTTCCGATCCGGTCGGTCACGCCGAAACTCACGCCGTCGATGCGCACCGGGTCGATGCGGGCGATCCCCCGCGGGCCGTTGGTGATGTTGACCGGCTGGTCGAGGTTGTTGAGGAAGATGCGGATGATCTCGCCGAAGCCGAGCGTCACGATCGCGAGATAGTCGCCGCGGAGCTTCAGCGTCGGCGCGCCGAGGAGGCAGCCGAAGAGCGCGGCGACGGCCGCCCCGATCGGCAGGATCGCCCAGAACGGCCAGTGGAGGTTGAAGTGCGGCGACGCGAGCAGGGCGTAGACGTACGCGCCGACGGCGTAGAAAGCGACGTAGCCGAGGTCGAGCAACCCGGCGAAGCCGACGACGATGTTCAGGCCGAGCGCGAGGAAGATGTAGAGGATCGCGAGATTCGTGATCCGGACCCAGGTCGTGCCGAAGTTCGCCGTCAGGATGAACGGCAGCGCTGCGAGCGCGATCGTGATCAGCGCGACACCCGTCAGCAGCGCGGCGGGGTGCTTCTTCCAGCGTGCGAGCGACTCGTCGATCAAGCGCGCTCTACGCGCGATCCCCGACCCGCTCGCCGAGCAACCCCTGCGGGCGGAATACGAGCACCAGAATCAGGACGATGAACGCGAACACGTCCTGGTAGTTCGACCCGAACACGTTCCCCGTCAGGTCGCCGATGTAGCCGGCGCCGAGCGCCTCGACGACGCCCAGCACGAGGCCGCCGAGCATCGCGCCCGGCAGGTTGCCGATGCCGCCGAGCACCGCCGCGCAGAATGCCTTCAGACCGAGCGGCGCCCCCATCGTGTAGTGCGCGATGCCGTAGTAGCTCGCGACCATGACGCCGGCGACGGCGGCCATCGCCGCGCCAATCACGAACGTCGCGGCGATGATCCGGTTCGCATCGATGCCCATGAGGCCCGCGACCTGCGCGTTCTGCGCGGTCGCGCGCATCGCCGCGCCGAGCTTCGTGCGGTAGACCATTAACGCCAGCGCGGCCATCATGCAGGTCGAGATGACGAGGATGCCGATCTGGACGTTGGTGATCGTCGCGCCGCCGACGTCGTAGGAGACCGACTTGATCACCTGCGGGAACGCGAGCGGGTTGCGGCTCCAGATCATCATCGCGACGTGCTGCAGGATGATCGAGATCCCGATGGCGGTGATCAGCGGCGCGAGCCGCGGCGCGCCGCGCAGCGGCCGGTACGCGATCCGCTCCATCGCGTAGCCGAGGATCATGCACACCGGGATCGCGCAGCCGGCTGCGATCAGGACGATCAGCAGCGGCGGCAGTCCCGACGGCGCGAGCGCGACGATCAGGCTGAAGGCGACCATCGCACCGATCATCACCACCTCGCCGTGGGCAAAGTTGATCAGCTGGATGATCCCGTAAACCATCGTGTAGCCGAGCGCGACGACGGCGTACACCGCCCCCAGCGTCAGGCCGTTGATGATCTGCTGGATGAAAACGTCCAAACCGCTCCCCTCCGCCGGGCCGCGGGAAGGTAACACGGGCGCGGGGGGAAAAGGAAAGGCCGGCACGAACGGCCGGCCTCGACCCCGGCTTACGCCGGGGCGACGCGAGTACTGGATCCCGGCTTACGCCGGGATGACCTCGCTAGCGCGAGGTCACTTCTTCGCCGCCGCGTCGACCGCCGCCTTGGCGGCGTCTCCGGCCGCGGTGACCGCACCGCTCAGCATCTGCAGGAACTCGTTGTAGCCGACCGTCTTGCCGCCCTTGACGATCGCGATCGGCTCGAGCTTGCCGCCCTTGACCGTGAAGATCGTGATCTCGGCGTCCTTGCGGTCACCCTTCTCGTCGAAGGCGATCGGGCCGGTCGCGCCGCCGAAGCTGATCTTCGCGAGCTCCGGCAAGTACTTCGCCGGGTCGGGGGAGTTCGCCTTCTTCATCGCGTCGATCAGCAGGTTCGCGGCGTCGTAGGTGAACGGCGCGTAGATGATCGGATCGACGTTGAACTTCGCCTTGTACGCGTCGAGGAACTTTTTGCTCGCCGCCTGCGGCGGGATGCCGGCCTGCGAGCAAAGCAGCCGCTCGGCCGCGGCATCGCCGGCGAGCTTGCGCATCTCGTCGGTGCACGCGCCGTCGCCGAACGCGAACACCGCCTTGATGCCGAGCTCGCGGCCCTGCTTCAGCAGCGGACCCCCGGTCGCATCCATACCGCCGTAGAACACCGCGTCGGGGTTGCGGCCCTTGAGCTTCGTGAGCACCGCCTTCCAGTCGGTCGTCTTGTCGGTGCCTTTCTCGCGCGCGAGCACCTTCACGCCCGCCGCTTTCAGCGTCTTCTCGACCTCGTCGGCGAGACCGGCGCCGTACGCGGTCGCATCGTCGATCACCGCCACCGTCTTCGGCTTGGCAGTCGTGGCGAGATAGTTCGCGATCGCGGGGCCCTGCTGGTCGTCGCGCGCAACGACCCGGAACTGCTGCTTGAAGCCCTGCTCGGTGAGCTTCGGATTGGTCGCCGAGCCCGAGATCACCGGAATCCCGGCCTGGTTGTAGATCGGCGAGGCCGGGATCGAGGTGCCCGAGTTGAGATGGCCGACGACGCCTGCGACCTTCGCGTCGACGAGCTTCTGCGCCACCGTCGCGCCGACCTTCGGATCGGCCTGGTCGTCTTCGGCAACCAGCACGAACTTCGCTTCCTTGCCGTCGATCTGGATCTTCGCCTCGTTCGCCTGCTCGATCGCGAGCCGCGCGCCGTTCTCGTTGTCCTTGCCGAGATGCGCGATGCCCCCGGTGAGCGGCCCCACGTGGCCGATCATGATCGTGATCCCGGATGGCGGCGCGGCGGCCTTCGGCGCCTCGGCGGCTTTCTTGGGCTCTTCCTGTCCGCACGCAACGAGGCCGAGCGCCGCGGCGACGGCGAGCGCAAGCGGAGCAATCCTGGTGTTCATGTTGTCCTCCGAACTGGGGTAATGGGAAGTGAAACAGGAAATTATCGTGACAGGCTCGTCGCCTTGTCAATTCTGCTTGGGAATCCCCCGGGCTGCCGGGGGTCGCGGAGACCGGAACTACAAGCCTCGGAGGCTGGCGACGCTCGTAGCCCTGGTCATGACGTCATCGACGATGACGGTATGACGCTACTTCTGCGAAAGGACCCACTTCACCATCGCGTTCAGGTCGCCATCGGGTACGGTCGCGTTCGGCGGCATCGGGATCTGGCCCCAGTTGCCGACGCCGCCCTTCTTGACCTTCTCGGCGAGGATCTTATCGGCACCGGCCTGGCCCCGGTACTTCGTCGCGACTTCCTTGTAGGACGGCCCGACGAGCTTCTTGTCCAGGGCGTGGCACGAGAGACAGGCGTGCTTCTTCAGCAGCTCGTCGACGTTCTGCGCCCGCGCGGGCGGCGCCGCGAGCGCCGCCACCGCGGCCGCCGCAACAATCGGAAACAATGCCTTCATTCGTTCTCCTGGTAGGCGAAAAGCTGACGGAGCCGCGATGCTACTTTATTCCGGCCCCGTCGAGCAGCCGGCGCAGCGCATCGACCTGTGAGACCGGCTCGAGGCAAGTAACGCCCCGGCAGACGTAGGCGTTGACCCGTCCGGGGGTTGCCGGCTTGTCCAGGGCGGGCGGAAGTCCGCTCTCCGCGCTATCGACGCCCACGATCACGCTCTGGGGCCGGAAGTCGGGCGCGAGCTCCTCGAGCCACGGCCGCAACTGCGGCATGGGTCCGCGGAGCACGATGATCGTGCGGCGGCGCGAGGCACTCCTCGAGCGCGATCGTGAGCGCGCCGAAGCCGCCCGGATAGCGCTGCATCGCCGGATAGAACGCCGCGACCGCGCGCCGTGCCGCGTCGAGGTAGCGCGTCTCGCCGGTGAGATGCCCCAGCCGCCCCAGCGCGAACGCGGCGACGCCGTTCCCCGACGGGGTTGCGTTGTCGTGCCCCGGCTTCGGCCGGTGAATCAGCCGCTCGTGATCGTGGCTGGTGAAGAAGAAGCCGCCGGCCGGATCCTCGAAGCGTGCCAGGATCGCCTCGGCCAGCTCGAGCGCGAACGCGAGATCCGCGCCGCGGAAGTCCGCCTGCAGCATCTCGATCACCGCGTCGAGCAGGAACGCGTAGTCGTCAAGATAGGCGTTGACATGCGCGCGCCCGTCCTTGTAGGTAGCCGCGAGCACGCCGCCTTTCCACATCGTCTCGCGGATGAAATCGAGCGCGCGCCGCGCCGAGGCGAGCCAGTCGTCGCGGCCGAACACCGCGCTCGCGCGCGCCATGCCGCGGATCATCAGCGCGTTCCAGCTCACCAGCACCTTGTCGTCGCAGCCGGGCCGCACCCGCGGCGCGCGCGCGGCGAGGAGCTTCCGGCGCGCCGTCTCCAGGAGATCGGCGCACTCCTCCTCGCTGCGCCCGAGCGCGGACGCAATCGCCTGCAGCGGCTGCACGACGGCGAGGTGCCAGTGCTTGCCCTCGAAGTTCGCCTGGCGGTCGAGGCCGTAGTGCGGCGCGACCACCGCGTACTCCTCCGGCGTCAGCACCGACTGCACCTCGCGCGGGGTCCAGACGTAGAACTTGCCCTCCTCGTGCTCCGAGTCGGCGTCGAGCGACGAGTAGTAACCCCCCTCCGGCGACTGCATTTCGCGCATCGTCCAGCCCGCGGTCTCCTCGGCGACGCGGGCGAAGAGCGGCCTGCCGGTCGCGGCCCACGCTTCGGCGTAGAGCCGCAGGAGCGGGCCGTTGTCGTAGAGCATCTTCTCGAAGTGCGGGATGGTCCACGTCGCGTCGACCGAGTAGCGGCAGAACCCGCCGCCGAGCTGGTCGTAGATGCCGCCCTCGGCCATGCGTTCGAGCGTGAACGTCGCGACGTGCAGCGCGTGCCCGTCGCCGGTCGCGGCGTAGCGTCGCAGCAGCAGCTCGAGGTCGGTCGGGTGCGGGAACTTCGGCGCGGCGCCGAAGCCGCCGTGCTCCGCGTCGAAGCTCTGCTCGAGCGCGCCGATCCCTTCCGCGACGACCTCGCCCGAAAATTCGCCGTCGCTCGACCCCCCGTCCTGGCGCATGCGCTCGAAGGCCTCGGCGATCGACTGGTTCTGGCGCGCGATCTCGGCCTTATGTTCGCGATAATAGCGTCGACGCGCTCGAGGAGCTCCGGGAATGCCGGGCATGCCGTAGCGCCGGTCTTCGGGAAATAGGTGCCGCACGAAGAACGGCATCTGCTCCCCGGCGTCAGGAACACGGTCAGCGGCCATCCACCGCCGCGCTGATTGAACATCTGGTGCGCGGCCTGGTAGATCTGGTCGAGGTCCGGCCGCTCCTCGCGATCGACCTTGACGTTGACGAAGAGATCGTTCATCATCGCCGCGACCTCCGGGTCCTCGAACGACTCGTGCGCCATCACGTGGCACCAATGGCAGGCCGAGTAGCCGACCGAGAGCAGGATCGGCTTGTCCTCGGTGCGCGCGCGCGCGAGCGCTTCCTCGCCCCAGGCGTACCAGTCGACCGGATTGTCGGCGTGCTGCTGGAGATAAGGACTGGTTTCCTGGGCGAGGCGGTTCGGCATCCAATGAATTATCCGCGCAGCGCGCGGATCGCGGGCACTTCCACAATCCTTATGCCCGCCGCCGGCTGCTCGACCGCCGCGACAAGCGCAGCCGACCATCTGCACGACGGTCACGAGGCCGAGCCGGCGCGCGAGCTCGCGCGTCGGCGGCAACGCTTCGGCGAGCCAATATCCCGGCACGAGCGCATACGGCCACCAGTGGCCCGGTCCGAGCACGTACCACGGCCGGAGGATGGTCGCGTTGAGGCCGCTCGCGCGCAGTGCCGCCTCGGCTTCGGCCCGGGCGGCGACGTACGCGTGCATCACCGGCGCCGGCTGGGCGACGCTGACGTAGACGAAGTGCCGGATGCTCGCCTGGCGCGCGGCCGCGATGCCCGGCAATCGCCGATGCGAGATCGATGCGCGGAACTGCGCCGCTTTCGCCGGGCTCGGATGAGGCACGCCGACCAGATGGACGAAGGTGTCGGCGGGCGCGACGGCTGCGGCGTAGCTCGCCCCTTTGAGCGCGTTGCCCACGATCGGCTCGCATCCCGGCGGGAGTCGCTCCGACCGACCCGTCGCGCACGAGTGCGCGCACGCGATGTCCGCGCGCCGCGAGCGCAGCGAGCAAGCGCGAGCCGATGTAGCCGGTGCCGCCGGTGACGAAGACCTCGTGCACCTCCGCCTATACGCCCGCCGCCGTCCCCGGATCGTTCGCGCGGGGTCGTGCAGAGTCTTAGTGCTGCCGCTGTGGCCCGGTGCCGCGGGGCTTGACCTGAGGTGGGGGCTTTGCGCCCCGCGCTCGAGGTCGCGGGTGAAACGCTGGCTCGTCAGGCGG
>CAVUSZ010000031.1:0-23750 GCA_963744255.1 uncultured beta proteobacterium | reverse complement strand
GGCTGGCTAAGACTTGCCCGCCGAAACGCGTAGGTCCTTGAGTCAACAAGGAGCCTTTTCGGTGGTGGTTTTAGCCAGTTCGAGCGTGACTTCTTAACGACGCTCCATAATCCACCTGCATGGGGTGCAGGGGGTCGAGTGTTCGAATCACTTCGCGCCCGACCAATAGACCATCACTTGGGCGCGGGGCGAAGCGCCCTCTCATATCGAGACGGTGGCCCTGATCGACGTGGTGCTCGAGAAGGGTCTGAGCCGGCCCCAGGCGCCTCACTCCGGGTCGATCTTCGCTTCCTTCACCATTTGCGCCCAGCGGTCGATCTCGCTCGCGGTGTACGCGGCGAATTCCGCCGGGCCGGTGGTGCGAATCTCGAATCCCTGGTTGACGAGGTTGCGCTTGAGGTCGTCGCGCTCGGCGGCGGCGCGCGTCGCCTGGTAGAGCGCCTGGATGATCGCGGGATCGGTGCCCTTGGGAGCATACAGGCCGAAGAACACGATGAGCTCGAACCCGGGAATCGTGTCGGCCAGCGGCGGTACGCCGGGCAGGATGGGCGCCTCGCGCAGCGAGGTGACGGCGAGCGGGCGCACGCCGCCGCCCTTGATCTGTCCGAGCACGGCGGAGGCGTCCACCGCCATCGCCGCCATGCGGCCGGCGACGACGTCGGTCAGCGCCTGCGGCGGGCTCTTGTAAGCGACGTTGGTCATGCCGAGGCCCAGGCGGTCGGAGAGGATGCGCATCGGTATGATGTTGCCCGCCGTCCCAGAGCCGTAGAAGAGCTTGCCCTGGTTCTGCTTCGCGTAGGCGACGAACTCAGCCATGTTCTTCGCCGGGATGCTCGAGTTCACCACCACCACCTGCGGGATGGTGCCGAGGCCGATGACGGCGTCGAAGTCGGTGCGCGGGTTGTAGCTGAGCTGCTTGAAGAGGGCCGGGTTGGCCGAGATCACCGTGGTCGCGCCGGCGAGGAGGGTGTAGCCGTCGGGTGCCGACTTGGCGACGTGCTCTGCGGCGATCTTGCCCACCGCGCCGACGCGGTTGTCGATCACCACCGGCTGCTTCAGGCTTGCCGACATGCTCTCGGTGAGCGGCCGCACCAGGTTGTCGGTGGCCGTGCCCGGCGCGAAGGGCACCACGATGCGGATGGTGCGGTTCGGATAGTTCTGCGCCAGCGCCGGTTGCGCGAGCGCGAACGCGGCGATCACCAGCAGTACTTTTCGCATCAGCATGGTCCATCCCCCCTATGTCAGCGTAGCGTGGCTGCGCCGGGTATGCAACGCCGAACCGGTCGCGACGCCTGCCGCGGTGGTTCGTTTCATGCACATCGAGATATGATCGAGCACAGCCGAGTCACGGGCGCCGCGGATGACAAAGCGTGAAATCGATAGTCGCGTTGATGTATTTCTCGCAGTGTTGCGGCGCAAGATGACCGTTATGACCGGACGAAAATGGGCGAACCTTGTGGCCGCGCTCGGAGCAGCGACGCTCCTGCGACCGCCCGAGACCGCTAGTCAAGAAGCTTGCGGGGTTTTGCGCGATGAGGGCCTCGTGATTAAGGTGCAGTCTAAGCTGCAGTTCAGTCCGCTATGGGCCCAGCTTGGAAGCGTTGTCGTCACGTCTAAGGAATGCGTCGTGACGCTCGCCGGGACCGTACCCCAACACGCGAACATCGTTGAGGCCGAGCGCATCGCGGCCAGCGTTCAGGGTGTCCGCAGAGTTCGTAACACACTGCGGGTCGCCTCGCAGTAAGTAACATCGTTTTCGAGCCCCCGTCGTGGGGCGGATCGGTTGCATCGGCCGCCGAGCAGACTCGTGATCCCGCCCCGCCGGAGATCGCCATGGTTCGTCGTTGCCGCCATCCGATGTTCAAGGGCCGCCGCTTCGACCAGGAGATCATCATCCTGTGCGTGCGCTGGCCCTACCGCGACCTCTCCACCATGATGCTCGAGCGCGGCATCTCGGTGGCGCCGAGCACGATTTTCAGGTGGGTCCAACGGTACGTGCCCCAGTTCGAAAAAGCGCTGGGATCGTTACTCTCGCCCAGTCGGCCGTTCCTGGCGCGTTGACGAGACCTACATCCTGGTCAAGGGCCGGTGGTCGTACCTATCGAGCGGTCGACAAGCAGGGACCTACCGTCGACCGCGAATCAACGACGACGGGGAGCCAGACGCGCGCGCCTAGCTCTAACGCCGGGCGAGGAGCTTCGCCAGCTGCTCCTCCTCTTCCGGCTTCATTCCGTAGGAGTGCTCAGCGTCGGGAAACTTGCCTTCGCGCACCTCGGCCGCATAGCGCCTGAGCGCGTCGACCGCGACGTCGGAAATCTGCGCGTAGCGCTTGGTGAACTTCGGCTTGAACTGATCGAAAACGCCGAGCAGGTCGAACGCGAGCAGGAGCTGGCCGCAGCTCGCCGGCCCGGCGCCGATGGCGAAGGTGAAGATCTTCACCGCGTCATCGACGGCCTTGGCCACCGGCGCCGGCACCGCCTCGATCTCGAAGCCGACCGCCCCAGCCGCCTCGATCGCGATGCCGTCCTCGACGACGCGCATCGCCTCGTCCGCGGTGCGTCCCTGCAGCTTGAAGCCGCCGTACTGATGCACGAAGTGCGGGCACATGCCGACGTGGCTCATGACCGGCACCCCGGCATCGGCGATTGCCCTGATGACCGGCGCCTTTTCCTTGCCGCCCTGCATCTTCACGACGTCCGCGCCGCCCTCCTTCATCAGGCGCAGCGCGTTCGTCACGCCGAGCTCTGGCGTGGCGTAGCTCCCGTAGGTCATCGATACCATGATCAGGCAGGTCGGTGCGCCGCGGCGCACCGCCTGCGCGTGCGCGATCATCATGTCGATGGTGACCGGAAGCGTGTTCGGAAAGCCGTAGCTCACCATGCCGAGGCTGTCGCCGACCGCGGCGATGTCGATGCCCGCGCGCTCCGCCCACACTGCCGAGGGATAGTCGGGAATTGACGCCATCACCACCTTCTCGCCCGCCTGCTTGCGCAGGGCGAGATCGGGCACGCTCAGCTTCTTGCGTTCCTCCGCCACCCGCCTCTTCCCCCGCCGGCGCTCAGGCGCGAAACGCCGTCTTGTCGGTACCCTGGTAGAGCGCCTTCACTTGGCGGCCGACCGCGTCGGCGTGCGCGGCGAGCGCGGCCTCGTCCAGATCGCGCTTCGGCCGCGGCTCGTGATCGAAGTGGTGGTAGCGATCGACGCCGCGCACGAGCGTCGCCGAGTCGCGGATCTTCACCTGCTTCACGTAGGTCGGGATGTACCGGATCGCGAACCCGATCCGGCGGTCGTTCGAGCGGTTCGGCTCGGAGCCGTGCACGAGCTTGATGTGATGCAGCGACATCTCGCCCGGCTCGAGCAGGATCGGCACCGCCTTCGACTCCTCGACATCAACCGCGATCTCCTGGCCGCGCGACAGCAGGTTGTGCTTGTGGAAGGTGTCGACGTGGGCAAGCTGGTTGCCCGTCTGCGTGCCCGGGATGACCTTCATGCAGCCGCTGATCAGGTCGCTGCGCGTGAACGCCACCCAGGCGGTGATCACGTCGTGCGGCTCGAGACCCCAGTAGGTGGAGTCCTGGTGCCAGGAGATGAAGCCGGGATTCACCGCTTCCTTGATGAAGAAGTTGGTCGTCCAGCACAGGATGTCCGGGCCGATCACGTCCTCGACCGCGTCGACGATCTTCGGGTGATGGACCAGCTCGTCCGCCCAGGTGAAGAGGAGATGCGTCTTGTGGCGCCAGTTGCCCTGTAGCGGCTCGCCCTTGACGGCCTCGTGTGCTTCCAGCGCCACGCGGTATTGCCGCGCGTCCGCGGCGGACATGACGCGCACGGGGGAGTAGTAGCCGTCGCGCTTGTAGCCGGCGATCGCGTCGTTGGAGAGCAGCTTCGGCATCGTCCCATCACCCTGAACGGGGCCCGCCGCATGATATCGGGCGCGATGCCGGTTCACAATCCCGCGACGCACCACGGCATGCGTCTTGACGCCGCTATGGTCCGGGTGCAACGTTCCGGCCGGCACTGCTCTCATCGAAAAGGAGGGAGGGACATGACCGCATCCAGAAGAAGGTTCCTGAAGACCGCCGCCGTCGCAAGCGCAGGCGGCGCGATCGCCGGCGCACCGGCGATCGTGCGATCGCAGCAGGTCACCACCTGGCGCTGCCAGACGCTGTGGAGCTCGGCCGAGCTGACCCAGCGGTGCTTCGAGGACTTCTGCGAGCGCGTGAAGGTCGGATCGAACGGCCGGCTCGTGATCCAGCCGTTCGCCGCAGGCGCGGTCACCGGCGTGTTCGAGAGCCTAGACGCGGTCACCGCCGGCGTCCTGCAGGCGCAGGCCTCGTGGCCGGGCTACTGGACCGGCAAGGACGCCGGGCTCGCGGTCATCAGCGATTTCGTGTTCGGGTACCAGCATCCGTGGCAGGCCGAGGCGTGGTTCTACCACCGCGGCGGCCTGCAGATGCTCCGGCAGGCGTACGCCAAGTACAACGTCTACCCGGTTGGCGTGAGCTGGTGGGGCGTCGAGTCGATCGTGTCGAAGAAGCAGATCGTGCGGATGGAGGACTTCAAGGGCGTCAAGTTCCGCTCGCCGCAGGGCATGACCGCCGAGATCCTGACCAAGCTCGGGGCGTCGATCGTCGTGCTGCCCGGTGGCGAGGTGTACTCGGCGCTCGACAAGGGCGTGGTCGACGCCGCCGACTGGGCGACCGTCTCGATGAACCAGCGCATGGGTTTCCACGACATCGCGAAGTTCCCGACCAAGCTGTACCACTCGATGCCGATCCAGGAGTTCACGGTGAACCTGGACGCCTGGAAGAAGCTGCCCGACGACCTCAAGGCGCTGCTCGCCACCGCGGTGCGCGAATGGACCTGGGACCAGGTCCAGCGCGTCACCGTCGACGACATCCGCGTGACGAAGGAGCTGGTGGCGAAGGGCGTCGTCCCGGCGGCGTGGCAGGACGCCGAGATGGTGAAGATCCGCGGGCTCGCGCAGCGGACGTGGGAGGAGTGGTCGAAGAAGACGCCGCTCGCCAAGGAGGCGTACGACTCGCAGCTCGCCTGGCTGAAGGACCTCGGGGTCGTTGCTTGACCGACGTGGAGCGCGCGGCCGGGGGGCAGAACGACCTCCCCCCGGCGGGGACGCCGCTCGCCGATCGCTTCTGCGACACGGTCGACCGGCTGAACTTCTGGGTCGGGCGCTTCTGGGCGCTCGCCATATTCGTCGTCACGTTCGCGGTCCTCTACGAGGTCGTCGCGCGCACCGCGTTCGGCCAGCCCACGCTGTGGAGCAATGAGACCACGGTCTACGTGTCCGCCGTCGCGTACCTGATCGGCGGCGGCTACGCGCTCCTGTACCGCCGCCACGTCCGCATCGACCTCGTCTACGACCGGCTGTCGGAGCGGACGCGGGCGCGGCTCGATCTCGTCACGTTCGCCTTCTTCGTGATCTACGTCGGCGGGCTGCTCTGGGTCGGGACCACAATGGGCTGGACCTCGTTCACGCAGAGCGAGGGCACCGGCACGCCGTGGAACCCGCCGATCTGGCCGGTCAAGCTCGCGATCCCGATCGCCGCCGCGCTGCTTCTTCTGCAGGGCATTGCCAACCTCCTGCGCGACCTGGGCGTCGCCCGCCGCGAAAGCCGAACCGCGTGAGCCCGCCGGGCCGTCCCAAGGGCGAACCCCGAGCGCGGGGCGCGCGAGGATAGTCATTGAGCATCGAGCTGCTTAGCCTGCTGTACGTGGCGGTGTTCGCCGCCCTGCTGCTCGCCGGGCTGCCGCTCGCCTTCGCCACCGGCGCGGTGGCGGTGGTCTTCGCGTATGCGCTGTTCGGCTGGCCCGGCCTCACGCTTATCGTGGGCCGCGTGTTCACTCTGATGAGCAACTACGTGCTCGTCTCGGTGCCGCTCTTCATCTTCATGGCGTGCGTGCTCGAGCGCGCCGGGATCGCCGAGGCGATTTTCCGCGCCGCGCACGTGTGGGCCGGACGCATCCGCGGCGGGCTGGCCGTGGCAGTGATCATCTCCTGCGCGATCATGGCGGCGATGGTTGGCGTGATCGGCGCGGAGATCGTGACGATGGGCGTGGTCGCGCTGCCCGCGATGCTCGCGCGCGGCTACAAGAAGGAGCTGGCGCTCGGCTGCATCTGCGCCGGCGGCGGTCTCGCGACGCTGATCCCGCCGAGCGTCGTGTTCATCATGTACGGTCTCACCGCCGGCGTCTCGATTGGCCAGCTCTACGTCGCCGGCATCGTGCCCGGCCTGATGCTCGCGGCGATGTATATCGCGTACATCGTCATCCGCTGCTGGCAGCGCCCCGACTTCGCGCCGCCGGCGAGCGAGGCAGAGCTCGCGATCTCGCTGCGCGAGAAAGTCGCGCTGCTGCGCGAGCTCGTCCTGCCGGGGTTCGTCGCCTTCAGCGTCCTCGGGACGCTCTACCTCGGGTGGGCGACGCCGACCGAGGCCGCCGGCGTGGGCGTGCTCGGCGCGATCGTGGCGATGTGGTGGAACGGCAAGCTGAGCTGGGACAAGCTGCGCGGGGCCGCCGAGGACACAGCGAAGGTCACGGTCATGCTCTATTGGCTGTTCTTCGGCTCGTCGGCGTTGATCGGGGTGTACACGCTCGCCGGCGGCACCAAACTGATCCAGGACGCGATGACCGCGCTGCCGGTCGGGCCGATCGGCGTCGTGATCCTCATCCAGATCATCTGGATCATCCTCGGCTGTTTCATCGACTGGATCGGCATCCTGCTGCTGACCGCGCCGATCTTCGTTCCGGTCGCGCTGAAGCTCGGGTTCGACCCGGTGTGGATGGGCGTCTTGTTCTGCATGAACATGCAGATCTCCTACATCTCGCCGCCGTTCGGCCCGGCGGCGTTCTATCTCAAGGGGGTCACGCCGCCCGGCATCACGCTCGGCGACATCTTCCGCTCGATCTGGCCGTACATGGGTCTCCAGGTCGTCGCGCTCGGCCTGGTCATCGCCTTCCCGCAGATCGCGCTCTGGCTGCCGGGCACGATGGCGCGGTGAGGACCTGCAAATGGAGCGCTCGCTCGAGGCGGTCGTTGATGTAATGCAGGTACCGGCGAGCGGCGATCCGGCGCGCGCGGTGCTACCGGTCGGAGCGCTGGACGAAGCGCGCGACGAGCCCTGCGAGATCCTCGTCGCCGGCGGCGGGACCGGCGGCGTCGCCGCCGCGCTCGCGGCGGCGCGCAGCGGACGGCGGGTGGTGCTGCTCGAGGAGACGGACTGGCTCGGCGGGCAGATGACCGCGCAGGGCGTCGCGGCGCTCGACGAGCACGAGCACATCGAGGCGTTCGGCGGGACCGCGAGCTACTACCGCTTCCGGGAGCTGCTCCGCGAGCACTATCGCCGCTGCTCCGGCTCGATCCGCGCCGATTTCAATCCCGGCGACTGCTGGGTCACGCGGCTCGCGTTCGAGCCGCGCGTCGGCGTCGCGGTGGTCGAACGGATGCTGGCGCTGCATGTGGCCGATGGCCGCCTCGCAATCCGCCGGCGCATGAAGGCGGTGGCGGTGACCACCGAAGGCGATCGCGTCACCGCCGTCACGGCGCAGGGGCTCGATGACGGCAGCCTGGTCCGGTTCCGGCCCGAGCTCGTCATCGATGCGACCGAGCTCGGCGACCTGCTTCCGCTCGCGGGTGCCGAGCACGTCGTCGGCGCGGAGACCGTCGCGCAGACCGGCGAGCCGCAGGCGCAGCCCGCCGAGCCGAAGGCGCACTGCGTGCAGAGCTTCACCTACACGTTCGCCTGCGAGCGCCGCGACGACGGCGAGCATCACGTCATCCCGCGACCGGAGAAATACGAGCACTACCGGTCGGCGCAGCCCTACAGCCTACGGATCGAGGTCCACGGTGGCGAGATCTACGGCGAGGACAGTGGCTGGCTCGAATACCGCCTGTACGACCGCATGCCCGGCACCAAGGGCGGGCTGTGGACGTACCGCCGTCTGCTTGATCGCGCGCAGTTCGGCGGCGCCGTCGAGCACGACCTCACGCTGTTCAACTGGCCGGGCAACGACTATCGCGATCGGAGCATCCTCGACGCGCGGCCAGTCGATGCGGCGCGGGCCTTGCAGGACGCGAAGCGCGTGAGCCTGGGATTCCTGCACTGGCTGCAGACCGAGGCGCCGGCCGCCGGCGCGCGGCGCGGTGCACCGGAGATCCTGCTCCGGCCCGATGTGATGGGCTCGGCGGACGGGCTCTCGAAGCACCCCTACATCCGCGAGTCGCGGCGGATCATGGCGGTCAAGACCATCGTCGAGCAGGAGGTATCGGCGCACCACCAGCACGGCCCCCGCGCGGCGCACTTTGCGGATTCGGTCGGCGTCGGGTGGTACCCGATCGACATCCATCGCTCGGGCCCGGAGGACGTGGGCGCGAGTTGCCGTACGACGCCGTTCCAGATTCCACTGGGCGCGTTGCTGCCCGTCCGGATCGCCAACCTCATCGCCGGCAGCAAGAATATCGGCACGACGCACATCACCAACGGTTGCTACCGCCTGCATCCGATCGAATGGAACGTCGGCGAGGCGGCCGGCGCGCTCGCGGCATTCGCGCTCGACGAGCGGGTCCCGCCAGCGACCGTGCGCGAGGGGCCCGCCCTGCTCAAGCGGTTCCAACGTCGCCTGCTGCGTGACGGCGTACCCCTCGCCTGGCTCGTCGACGTCGGCGTCGATCACCCCGCGTTTGCCGGCAGCCAGGCGCTGTACATGCGCGGCGCGCTTGCGTCCGGCGGCAATCTCCTGTTCCGGCCGGACGCACCGCTCACCGCGGCGGAATGGCGGGCCCTCGGCGGCGACGGCGACCCGCCCGAGACGCGCGGTCTGGCTGCGCAGCGGCTGGCGGAGACGTGGTAGCGTAAACGCCGACCGACCCGCATGATGCGGCGCATCGAAGAGGACGACCGACATGACACCCGAGCAGATCCTGGCGATTGCACCGAAGGTGCTGACGCAGGCGCAGCGCGAGTTCTACTTCGCCGAAGGCTATCTGCTCCTCGAGTGCGCGATCGACGACGACTGGATCGCCAGGCTGCGCGCAGCCACCGACGAACTGGTCGAGCGCAGCCGCAAGGTAACGCGCTCGGACCCGGTCTTCGACCTCGAGCCGGCGCATCGCCCCGACTCACCGCGCCTGCGCCGGGTGTCGAACCCGGTCGAGCAGCACCCGGTGTTCTGGGAGTACTGCCTGCACTCGGTCCTGCCGGACATCGTCGCCGACCTGGTCGGGCCCGACGTGAAGTTCCACCACTCCAAGCTCAACTTCAAGTGGGCACAGGGCGGGGAGGAAGTGAAATGGCACTACGACATCAGCTTCTGGCCGCATACCAACTATTCGCCGCTGACGGTGGGGACGTACCTGTATGACTGCGGGATGGACCAGGGCCCGCTGGCGGTAATGCCGCGGAGCCACATGATCGACCCGATGCTGTCCCAGTACGACGCGAAGGGCAACTGGACGGGATGCCTCTCCAGCGAGGACGTCGCGAGGCTCGATCTCGCGAGGATGGTCTACCTGCCCGGTCCGGCGGGCTCGCTCACGATCCACAACTGCCGCACGCTCCACTACTCGGCGCGAAACGAATCGGACCTCGGCCGGCCGCTGCTCCTGAACACCATGACCTCGGCCGACGCGTTCCCCTACACCGTGAACCCAATCAAGCCGGTGCACGACCAGTACCTGCTGCGCGGCAAGCGCGCGCGCTTCGCGCACCACGATCCGCGGCCCTGCCTGATCCCGCCGGACTGGTCGAAGGGCTACACCTCGATCTTCGCCCTGCAGCAGGAAGAGGCGGGCGAGGTGGTCGCGCGTTGACCGGCGCTCGCGCCACAGTAATCACTTAGGCGGGAGCAGAAAAACGATTGCCCAAAATCGCGCCTGAGTTGCCCAAAATCCCGATCTCGTAGTTCGTTCGCGAAAGCGCATCTGCAAAGCGATCAGCTGCGCTTCCCCCATCCACTTTCTTGCCGGCGGCCGCGTGCCCGGCTAATACGTAATCGCTGTTGCTGCTTCGCGAAGACATGGCGGTTATCAACGCACATCTCAAACGTAGCTCGCCCCCTCGATTACCGGGTGTTCCGTCAACCTCGTTCGCAAGTCCGGCATCGACCCGCGAGTGATGGTCGATATCCTCGGCGGCTCAATCTCTGCCGTGCCGGTTATCAAGGCAATGGGAGATTGATCGCGGAGAGCGCTACGAGCCGGCTCACTTCAAGGTCCCGCTCGCCGCTTTACCGTCGGCCGGACGCGGAATCGCCTGTCGATATTCGTTGTTGTCGCGCGTACCCCACCAGAAAAGCCGTTAGCGCCGCCGCGGCCGGTGTCGACGGCCTTTGGGCCACGCGGACGATCGAAACGTCGCGATCGACCTGCGGCTGGGTAAGCGCCTTCCACGTCGCCTTCGCCGGATTCACCAGCGCGCGTGCATATCCCGGCACGATGGCGATGCCGAGTCCCTCCTGAGCCAATCCGAGGGCAGTACCCACGTAGCTGACCTCGATCGCCGGCTCGACGTGCACCCCGGCCACTTGCAATCCGGTCTCGGTGAGCGACCGGAAGACGCTGTCCCGGGTGAGAAAGATGAGCGGCGCGCCGGCAAGATCCGCCCACGCAAGGCGCCTCTTGTGCGCGACAGGGTGGCCGTTCGGCGCCACGGCGACGAGCAGATCCTTGAAGAGCACGACGCGATCCAGGTCGGGCTCGGCCTCGGCGAAGGTGCCGAGGCCGAGGTCGGCCGAGCGATTGCGCACATTCGGCAGCACCTGCTGCGGCAGCGAGTCGTTGAGCAGCACGGTGATCGACGGGTGACGAGCGCGAAACGCGGCCAGCGCCTTGGGGAGGAACGCGCTCGACAGCAGCAACGGCGCAGCGAGCACAACCCGTCCCTTCTCGCGCGCGACGAGCTCCTTCATTCCTTCGAGCGCGTGCTGCAGGTCGCCGAGCATCCGCTCGGCGCTCGGCAGCAGTGCACGTCCCGCGTCGGTGAGCTCGACGCTGCGCGTCGTCCGGTCGACGAGTCGGATATCGAGCTGCGACTCGAGTTGTCGCACGAGGAGGCTGACGGCGGATTGCGTCAGATGCAGGCGTGCGGCGGCGCGCGTGAATCCCCGCAGCTGGGCGAGGGCTACGAACGCGCGTAGCTGCCGTACAGTGACGTTCATGAGTAAGACGAATTAATTGATCAGTTTAAGTCGTTTGACTGATAAGGGTCAACCGCGCAAAGTGCGACCGTCCTTGGCGACGCGTGACAGAGGAGGAACTGCGGATGACGCTTCAGACGGTTGCACGGCTTGCCCTTGCGATGGGCACCGCCTTGCTCGCTGGATCGGCCGCGGCGCAGACGTACCCGAGCGGTCCCGTGAGAGTGATCGTGGGATTCCCCCCGGGGAGTGCCGCCGACGTGGCTGCCCGCGTGGTGACTCACCAGCTCGGTCAGATTCTCGGCACTTCGTTTGTCGTCGAGAACAGGCCGGGGGCGGGCAGCAACATCGCCACCGAGGCGGTCGCGCGCGCGCCGGCCGACGGGTACACGCTGCTCATGGGCACCGTCGCGAACACGATCAACCACAGCCTGTATCCGGACCTGCGGTTCAACTTCGCAGCCGACCTGGCGCCGATCGCGCTGGTGGGCGCCGTGCCGAACCTGCTCGTGGTCCATCCGTCTGTCGAAGCCAAGACCGTCGCGGAGCTGGTGGCGTTGGCCAAAGCGAAACCGGGCACGCTGGCCTTTGCGTCGTCCGGGAACGGCACGTCACCGCACCTGTCGGGAGAGCTCTTCAGCGAAATGGCCGGCGTGAAGCTCGTTCACGTGCCCTACAAGGGAAGCTCGCAAGCGGTCGTAGACCTGGTCGCAGGTCGCGTGTTGCTCATGTTCTCACCGGCGTCCACGGTGCTGCCGCACATCAAGAGCGGCAAGCTGCGGGCGCTCGCCTCCACCGGGCTCACGCGCGCGAACGCCATGCCCGAGCTGCCTACCCTCTCGGAATCCGGACTGCAGGGCTTCGACACCGGCGTGTGGTTCGGGCTGCTCGCACCGGGCAAGACTCCACCGGGCGTCGTCGAACGCCTGGCGCAGGCGACCGCGCAGGCGCGCGAATCCGCGGAGATGAAGTCCCAGTTCGGCAGCCAGGGCATCGACCTCCTCCAGGGTGGGCCGAAGGAATTCGGCGACTACATCGGGAAAGAGATTGCCAAGTGGGCGAAGGTCATCAAGGCAGCGGGCGTCAAGCTCGATTGAGCCGCGCATGAGGAGAGCAATGCAATGACGAAGCTACGAGCGGTGGAATGCAGAGAGTTCATCAAGGCGGTCGTCGACAAGGCCGAGCAGATGGGCGTGCCCTTGTCGGTTGCCATCGTCGGGCCGGAAGGCCATCTGATCGCGTTGGAGCGGATGGACGAGGCCGGATTCATCACGCCGGAAACGGCGCATGCGAAAGCCTTTACCGTCGCCGCTTTTCGGTCCATGAGCCCGCGCTTCCAGGACGGGCTGGTCATTCAGCAATGGTTCAAGGAGCGCAATCCGCAGATGCTCATCAACGCCTCGGTGTTTACCGGCGGCCGCGTGGTGGTCTCGGGCGGCGCGGCTCCCGTCTTCATGGGCAACGAAATGGTTGGCGCGTACGGGATCAGCGGCGCGACGTCCGACCAGGACGAGGAGATCGGCCGCTACGCGCGCCAGCAGGTCGGCTGGCGGCACACTCCCGAGCGCGACGACATGCCGGCGGACGTGAAACGGCACGTCAACGAGATCTACGCCCGAGTCGGACTGAGCGATCGGAAACTGTAGGAAGAAGCTGCGCTCATAAACGGAGGAGGAGGAGCCAATGATTGGCGGTAACGGCATGGCGGCGCTCTCGGCTGCTGTCCTGGCTCTGGGGGCAGGCTCGGTGCACGCGACCACCATCGGAGGACCTCTCAATCTGGCGGACGAAGGGATGTTCTTCGTCAACGCGAAGACGGTCGTCTCCAAGTACCCGGGCGTGTCTCCCGCCGGTCCGGTCAAGCCTGGAACGGTGATTGTCAATCAGATGTACGTCCACTACCGGGTCCCGGTGCACCGTACCAGCGCGATGCCGATCGTGCTGGTCCACGGCGGGGGCCTGACCGGCGCGAGCTTCGAGACGACCCCCGACGGCCGGGAGGGGTGGGCCACATACCTGGTGCGCAAGGGCTATAGCGTCTACGTCGTGGACACTCCCGGCCGCGGACGGGCGGGATTCAATTCCACCGCGATCAATCAAGCGAAGGTGGAGTCGGACGTATCGGTGCTCCCGGCGAGCGTTCTGATGGTTACGGCGGAACTCGCTTGGACCCTCTTTCGCTTCGGCCCAAGCTATGGGACGCCGTTCGCGAACACCCAGTTCCCCGTAGAGGCGATCGCGAATCTCGGCTCCCAAGGCGTTCCGTTTGCAGAGATGATGCTCGATGGAGGCGGGCTGGGCACCGCGCCCCCTGCGCTCGCGGCGTTGCTGGACCGGATCGGGCCGGCCGTCGTCGTGGTTCACTCGCTTGCGGGACCGTTCGCCGACGCCCTCGTCGCCCTGCGGCCCGCTCTCGTCAAGGCCGTGATCAACATCGAAGGCGCCCAGGCGGTCGTTCCCACGGATGCCCAGATCGAGGCCTACCGCGGTATCCCGGCTCTCGAGCTGTTCGGTGATCACCTCGACGCGCCGGTCTTTACGGCGCGTCCGCGATACGAGGCTCGAAAAGCAGTCGTAGATCGAATCAACCAGCGCAAGGGCGGCAAGGCTACTATCGTCAGGCTTCCCGAGATCGGCATCCACGGCAACTCGCACATGCTGATGCAGGACAAGAACAACCTGCGCGTGGCGGACTTCCTCCTCGATTGGCTCGCGAAGAACGTCAAGTGACCGCACGGCGGAACGCAAAGATCACGCAGCGCGGAACATGAATCAGCTCGATCTGGGGGGCCCTGTGGCGGTCGTGACCGGTGCGGCGGCCGGGCTTGGGCTCGGTATCGTGCGCCGCCTCGCCGAGTCGGGGGGCTCTGGTATCCGGTTGGGACCGGGTGCTGAAGGAACACGGTGTGCCCGGTGCGGCCCTCGTCGCATGGTTGTGCACGGAGGAGTGCTCGTTCTCTACGGGAGCGGCCTTCGACGTTTCTGGCAGACGCGCGACGTACTGAGCCGCTCCACCGAACCACCGGCAGGCACGGCGAAGGGGATCCGGACAACAGTGATAAGGGAGACTGGATGATGGCCACGGACAACGCAACGATTGCGCGCCTGGCCGAACGCCTGCGCCGAGCGACAGAAACCGGGCAGCCGATTCCGCCGCTGCGGGACGAGCTCGCGGAGGGCGGCGTGGCGGCCGCCTACGCTGTGCAGCAGGTCAACACGGAGCACTACGTGAAGGCCGGGCGCCGGCTCGTCGGCCGCAAGATCGGCCTCACCTCGAAGAGCGTGCAAAGGCAGCTTGGGGTTGACTCCCCCGATTTCGGAATGCTCTTTGCGGACATGGCGCTATGCGACGGCGAGGAAATGGCGCTCGGGCGCGTCACGCAGCCAAAAGTGGAGGCCGAGATTGCCCTCGTCGTCGATCGTGATCTCGACCGGCCGGGGCTGACGCTCGCGGACCTCGTCTCCGGCATCGGCTATGCATTGCCGGCAATCGAGATCGTCGGCAGCCGCATCGAGAACTGGAATATCAAGCTGCTCGACACGGTGGCGGACAATGCCTCGTCGGGCCTCTTCGTGCTCGGCGGGGAGCCGAGGACGCTCACGGCGTTCGACCTGCGGCTGTGCGGAATGTCGATGGAGCGGCGCGGCGAGCCGGTGTCCGTCGGCGCCGGCGCGGCGTGTCTGGGGAATCCGCTGAATGCTGCGCTGTGGCTCGCGCGGACCATGGTTGAGGCTGGGTGCGCCGCTCAAGGCGGGCGACGTCATCATGTCGGGCGCCCTGGGACCCATGGTGACCGTCGCGCCCGGCGATGTGATCGACGTCCGCATCAACGGGCTCGGCTCCGTCCGCGCCGTATTCGCCGCTTGAGGGAGGTCGTCATGGTGGATATCCAGGCACTCGCCGCGCGCGTCGACGACGCGGCTCGGACCGCAAGCGCGATCGCACAGCTTTCGCAGTCCACGAAATTCTCGCTCTGCGACGCATATTCGATCCAGAAGCAGAGTATCGTCCGACGGATCGCCCGCGGCGAACGACAGGTCGGCATCAAGATGGGCTTCACGAGCCGAGCGAAGATGGTCCAGATGGGGCTCACCGACATGATCTGGGGCCGACTGACGGACGGCATGCTGATCGAGGACGGGGGTGCAACGCCGTTCGCGCGCTACGTTCATCCGCGGGTGGAACCCGAGGTCGCCTTCTTGCTCAAGTCGCGCCTCGTCGGCAGAGTCACGCCGATGCAGGCCTTGGCCGCAGTGGAGGCGGTCGCGCCTGCGCTCGAATTGATCGACTCGCGCTACGAGGACTTCAAGTTCACGCTTGAGGACGTGGTCGCCGACAACTCGTCCTCCTCGGGATTCGCGACCGGGGGCTGGCACAAGCCCGATCTCGATCTCGCGAACCTCGGCATTGTGATGACGGCCAACGGCACGCCGGTCGCGATCAGCTCCAGCGCGGCGATACTCGGGAACCCGTTGCGCTCGCTCGCCGCAGCCGCCCGGTTCGCTGCCGCGGCCGACGAGCCGCTTCAACCCGGCTGGATCGTGATGGCGGGCGGTGCAACCGCTGCCGAGACGCTGGCGCCGAATACATGGATCGAGTGCGACGTCCAGCACCTTGGCCGGGTGGGTTTTACGGTTTCAGGCTGACGCCGCGCCCTCGTCGGACATTTCCGCTCGGCGACGCAGAGACAGCGGAATCCAAGACCCTGGCCCAAATTAGTCGTCGGAAAGGTGTAATTAACTGATCGAAGTAGAGGTGAAACCGGGACGTGTTCGGGACAGTCTCGAGCTAAGGCTCTTGATGCGGTTCGTGTTCGGCCCTGCATGCGGTGCAGGGCCGGCGGCGCCAGAATTCAAGCACTTAGACCGACTCGAATCCATCCGCGCGGCCGCGCGCGCCAGTTCCACCTTGACATTCCTTCGAAGCTGTACTTCCCTGAACGAAGAAGGTGAAAGGTCCATCCGAAGGCACTGACACGGGAGTTCGAGGCCGGGCAGTCACTGACATCGTCCGTCGACTGGTGACGTTTCGATGAAGTTTTCGTCCCATTGGTACGTCATTTTGATGAGCCTGGTCGTTCCGGTTTCCGATGCGGCATCGCCGATTCCGTCCCATATAGTGGGCGATGCCAGCCTGCGGGCCTTTCTGCCGCAGTTCGAAGAGGGGACGCAGCGCTTCATGAACGGCGATGCCGGTCTATGGAAGGAGAACGCGTCGCACGGCGCCGACGTCACGGTCGTCGGCGGCTGGGGCGCTTACGAGAAAGGCTGGGCGGAAGCGGGCCCGAGATACGACTGGGCCGCGGCGCGATTCAAGCCGAGCGGCGCGAAGTTGAGGGTCGAGTACATCGCCTCCGGCGTGAGCGGCGATCTCGCGTACACGGTGGCGATAGAGCGAAGCGAGGTGCAGGTCGTCGACCAGTCCGGCGTGATGCCGATCGCGCTTCGGGTCACGCACGTCTTCCGGAAAGAGGCAGGGACCTGGAAGCTTCTCCACCGGCACGCCGACCCGCTGATGGCGAAGACGGCGCCGGCTTCCGTCCTCCAGAAATGACCTAGCGGCCACCGGTAAGCGGGTGGCGCACGAACAACGAAGCTGGCAACCACTTGGGTCCAAACGGCCTGATCGGGGAAGTCTTCCGGACAGTTTGAATCTGCCGCAGGCCGCGCGGCTGTTCCGCGGCGCTACAACCACAACGAGAGCGACGCTGGGCGCCTGCACGCGGAGAAGATGCTGAAGTAGGCGGGCGGGAGATTTGGATTGACGCGTGCTTCAGCGTTCTATCCTGAGCTGTCGAGCGGTCGTTTTCACAGCACGCGCAGACGCATCCGCGCTGGTTGCTTGAGCGCTGACGAAGCCCGGATGCATTGGTCGATCATCGCCGCAGGGTCGCTCTGCCGACGCTGCATTGCTCCTAAGGAGGGCGCGAATGGCTGCGAGCCGGAAGCATGTAGTGCGCTTCGACACCTGGGTGGACCCCGCATTCGACGAGCGGCTCGCACGCGAGGCCGACATCGACCTCGAGGTCTGTGCGATCGCCGGGCCGGAAGACGAAGGATGGGCGGCGCTTAGGCGGGCGAACGTTTTCCACGTTTCGCCTGCAAAGGACGAGCTGCCGCGCCGCCTGTTCGTGACCGCCGGCCTGCTGGAGCGCTGCCCCAGCCTGCTGTGCGTGTCTTCTGCAGGGGCGGGCTATGACACGGTCGACGTGGCGGCCTGCACAAAGGTCGGCGTTGCCGTCGTGAACCAGGCGGGTGGCAACGCAGCCTCGGTCGCGGAATTCACCCTTGGCTTGATGCTCGATGTGTCGCGGCGGATCAGTGAGAGCGATCGGCGGCTCAGGCGGGAGCGAGGGTTCGCGCGCGAAGACGTCATGGGGCGAGAAATCGGCGGCAAGGTGCTGGGATTGGTGGGCATCGGGCACATCGGCAGCCGCGTCGCATCGCTGGCACGGGCCTTCGGCATGACCGTGTTCGCCTCCGACCCGTATCTGACCGACGAGGAGATCGGCCGACGCGGCGCGGTCGCCGTGACGCTGGTTGACTTGCTGGCGCGATCGGACATCGTGTCCCTGCATTGCCCGCGCAACGAGGAGACGCTAAAGTTGATCGACGCGCAGGCGTTCGCGCGAATGAAGCCCGGCGCGCTGTTCATCACCACGGCGCGCGGTGGCATCCACGACGAGGCCGCCCTGCTGGATGCGCTCCGGTCCGGGCACATCGGCGGCGCGGGCCTCGATGTCTGGGCCCAGGAGCCGCCGCCGCTCGATCATCCTCTTCTCAAGCTCGAGAACGCGGTAGCGACCTATCACACCGCCGGGGTGAGTCACGAAGCGCGGCGCAATGTGGCGGCGATCGCTGCGGAGCAGATCGTCGGCCTGCTGAAGGGCGGACGGCCACCGCGGCTGGTCAACCAGGAAGTATGGCCGGCATACGCAGCCCGCTTCGACGCCCTGCTGGGCGTGCCCGTACAGGCCTCGGACCAGACCTTCGAGTAGCACCGATCGCACGCACACCGCAGCCGCCTCACCTGCCGCAAAGGAGAGACTTGCATGAACGTCGCGCGAACACTCGCCCGGCTGAGCGCGCTCGCGCTGATCGCGCTGGGTTTCCTGTCGGTCGGCTTTCCCGCCGCCTCCGCCTACCCGGACCGTCCGATCAATCTCATCATCGCTTTCGCCCCTGGCGGCGGAACCGATCTCGTCGCGCGCGCCATCGTCCCCTACATCGAGAAATACCTTGGCGGTGGGGCGAAGCTCGTCGTGATGAATCGTCCCGGCGCAGGCGGCGCGATAGGTTTCGCCGCGCTGGCGAGTGCCCCTCCCGATGGCTACACGATAGGGTTCATCAACACGCCGAACGTGCTGACGATCCCGATCGAACGGAGGGCCGATTTCCACTGGCAGCGCTACGACCTGCTCGGCAATCTCGTCGACGATCCGGGCAACTTCGCGGTGCACAGCGACAGCCCCATCAAGACTCTTGCCGAGCTCGCGGCATACGCGAAGGCGAATCCGAACGCCGTGAGCGTGGGGACGACGGGCGCGGGCTCCGACGACCATCTCGCGATGCTGCTCTTCGAGAAGATTGCCGGCGTAAAGATGAATCATGTCCCGTACAAGGGCGCTGCCGACGTGCGCGTCGCGCTCGCTGCCAAACAGATCATGGTCGGCGCCGTCAACATCGGCGAGGCGCTCCAGTATGCGAAGAGCGGCACGCCGCTGCGTAATCTGGGACAGATGAGCTCTACCCGAACCGCGCTTGCGCCCGACGTTCCGACGTTCAAGGAACAGGGGTTCGATGTCGAGCTGGCGTCGTTGCGCGGACTCGCTGCACCCAAGGGTGTTCCGGCGGACGTCCGCGAGCGACTCGTCAAGGCAGTGGAGCGTGCCGCCGCGGACCCGGCGTTCCAGGTCAAGGCCAGCCAGTTCTACGCGCCGTTGCGCTACTTGCCGCCCCCGAAGTATGAGGCAGTGCTGCAGGATGCCGAGGCGCAGTTCCGCAGGCTGTGGAGCGAGTTGCCTTGGACCGACAAGTAACTCCCCACCCAGGCGAGGCCAGGAAACTCCGTGTCCAGCCGAGTCGCGGCAATCGTCCGAACGGTCTACACCGGGCACACCGGTCCACGCCGTGCGGCGAACGTCCTTCTTTCATCCGTCAGCCATCTGCCAGTGCCCAGCACTTATCGTCGGGGCCATGGAAGCAGTAGCCCGCCGCTTACCGGAGTTCGCGAAGGATCCCGCGTCGATTCTTCGGCGATACCTCACGCAGTGGGCCGATGGACGGCCGGCGCAGATCGCCGCGCGAGCGGCCGGCGTCCTCGTGATCGCGATCGTGCCCGGGGCGTTCGCGGTTTGGCTCGCGTACCGGGTCGTATCCGTTCTGAGAACTCGGAACGCTGCTTGACGACCATGAGCCGCGGCTCTGCTGCCCCGCCGACTCAGCGGCGCCATTCGACGCGCAGGAGATTCTCTTCCCTGTTGTAGTGGTATTCGAGCTCGCCTTTGTACGCCGAGTGCAGCGCGTCGCCGATGCTGCGCGCGAGATGGATGTCGGTAGTGGTGATCAGCGTGCCATCCGGGTCCGACTCGATCGCGATGATGCGCTGGAGCGGATGCTCCGCCCGCTCCTGCGCTTCGCGGTTCACGACGAGCCGCACGATCTCGTCGCGGTGGGCCGCGGAGAAAGCGCCCCTGAGGGTCACGCGTCCCGCGGGAAACTCGTCCTTGATGCGACGGCACGCCGGGCATATCGCTGCCGCGGCGCCGACCGGCGCCGCGCCCCAGGTCCAGCGCCCGCGGTGATACACGGCGCCGCAATCCGGCAGCGGCTCGGCTCGGCCAGCTTCTTGCGGGACTTGTAGGTGTCGTGAACCAGCTCGTCGCGAAGCTCGTCCCGGCGGATCGGCCGCCAGCCCCCGCGTTCGGTCTTCATGCTGTTGGCTTCACGATGCGGTCTTCAATGCGACATGAGGACCGGGACGGTCATCGACTCCAGCATCGTCCGGGTGACGCCGCCCAGGATGAGCTCGCTCACCCGGGAGTGTCCGTACGCACCCATCACGATGAGGTCGATCGAGAGATCCGCGGCGCGCGAGAGCAGGGCGTTTCCCGCGTCGAGCTCCGTGCCCTCGATCGCTGCCACCTCCACGGGGACCCCATGCCGGGCCAGATAGAGCCCGATGTCGGCGCCGGGCGCATCGCCGTGCGCCGCGCGGCCCGGCTTGACCGGGGAGACGATGACCTGGTCGGCCGCTTGCAGGAAAGGCAACGCATCGGTGGTCGCGCGGGTCGCCTCGCGGCTCGCGTTCCACGCGAGCAGCACGCGCTTGCCCACGGTGCCGAACTCGCCTGCGTACGGCATCACCAGCACCGGGCGGCCGGCCGCGAGCACCAGTCGATGCGCAAAGCCCGGATCGACGCCCGAGCCGTCCCCGGATTCGGGTTGCCCGATCAGGACGAGGTCCGCATAGCGCGCGTGCAGGGTCACCGCTGCGAGCGCGTCATCGAAGGACGACCGCCACTCGGCCCCGGGAACCCCGCCGCGGTCTACGGCCTGCCGGAATGCCTTCTCCGCCTCTGCGGCGTACTCCACCGCGCGGCGCCGTTGCTCCTCGGCGACCCGCGGGCCGCCTTCTACGGACGCATAGGAAGGCAGGCGCACCACCGTCAGGGCATGCAACCCGATCAGATGCGCGTCGAAGTTTTTTGCAAGACGGATGCCGAGCTCGAGCCGGGCGGGACAGCGCTTGCCGCTGTCGAGATGAACGAGGATGGTCTTGTAGGTCATGCCGATCTCCTTGTAGACGACACGCTAGCGGCGAGCGCGGCGCGGCCGTTGATGCAGATCAACCGACGTTCGTCGGGGCCGTGGTCTCCTGTGGCGCGATCGGGTGATTGCCGGTCGAAAGAATCGGAACTCCTGCAGGACCACGATGACCAGGCGAATCGCGATCATATCGAAATCGGGGAGGAAGCGATGCAGGATCGCTGCCACCCTCGCTCTGAGTTGGTCGCGGGTCATGTGTCGGCGACGAGTGCCGCCTGCTTCAGCCGCCGCCGGTTGGCGTGGAGAGCGCCCCGGGGCGTCCGGCAAGACGCAGCAGCGTGCGGGCCAGGAGCGGTGCCACCGACACGACGTGGATGTGCGGGTCGGGCGTCGCCGGCACGCTGTCGGTCGTGACGATCCTGGCAACGGACGCAGCGCGGATGCGCTCGAGCGCGCCCGGCGCCATGACGGCGTGCACGAACAGGGCGTTGACCTCACTGGCGCCGGCCTCGAGCAGCGCGTGTGCCGCGCCCGCCATCGTGCCGCCGGTGCTCGCCATATCGTCCGCGATCAGGCAGGAGCGGCCGCGGACATCGCCGAGCACGCCGACCGCCACCGCGACATCCGGCCCGGGGCGGGTCTTCGCGACGACGGCCAGCGGCGCCGCGAGCGCGACCGCGTAGCGCTGCGCGCGCTTGAGCCCGCCGGCGTCCGGCGAGACGACTGTCAGATCCGGAACACCCCAGCCGCGGATGACCGGGACCATCAGCTCGTCCGCCGCCAAGTGCACGAGCGGCATGTCGAACGCGCTCTCGAGCGCGGGCGAATGCAGCTCGAGCGCGACGAGCCGGTCGACGCCGGCCTCGGCGAGAAGCCGCCCCGCGAGGCGTGCCGACCGCGGCTCGCCGCCGGTCCTGCGCACGTCCTGGCGGGCGTAGCCGAAGTAGGGCACGACCGCGGTGATCCGCGCGGCGCCGGCGGCGCGCGCGGCGTCGGCGAGGAGGGCGAGGGTCATCAGCCGCTCGTTCGTCGGCGCGGAGGTCGGTTGCACGATGTAGAGGTCCGCCCCGGCGACGTCGGCTTCGAGCCGGATGCGGGCTTCGCCGTCGGCGAACGCGGCGATCGAAGCCGGGATACGCGTCGCCCCGGACAGGCGGGCTACGGCATGCGCGAGAGCCGGGTGGGCATCGCCTGCCACGAGCGCGATCCCGGTCGCGACGGCACGGTCCGCAGCCGGGTTCCCCGTGCGGCCGGTATCACCGGTCACGATTCGTGGCACGCCGTCGCCAGCAGCGTGCGAACGCCGTGGGTGGGACCAGGACAGGCTCGAACATCTGTGGTCTGCGCCCCGAACAAACACCATCATATGCTCGCCCGGGTGTGCGCGGTCCTCCCCCTACCTCCCTCAACTCGCCGCGCTTGCGCCACGTCACGCCTCCCCCGGCGGCACGGCTCTTGCCTGAGCGGCTGCCGGCGGGAAACCCGGGAGACGTCGGCGCGGTTGCGGTACATTCGGACGCGAGTGGCTGGAAAGAAAGGACCATGGTGAGCTCGAACCGACAACGCGGCGCGCAGCCGGTGAACCTCGACGACGTGCAGCGGCTCGTCGACGCCCTCGAGCGTGATCTCGCGAAGGTGCGAGCCGGCGCCGCCGGCGTCGATTCGCTGCGCGAGGAAGTCGAGGCCCTGCGCAGCGCGCTCAGTGCGGCGGAGCCCCGCGAGGAGCACGTGCGCGAGCGTCTGCACGGTGTCAGGGCCACCCTCGAGGACGTAGGCGAAACGCTGTACGAGGACGCCGTCAAGCTCGGCGACTACCTGGCGCGGATCGGCAGGATGCTCGGGTTATAGGTGGCGCCGAGAGCGGGCGTTCGAGCGGTCCACGAGCGCGGATTTCGCTCATCGCCGTGCCATGGCGGTCGCGCGGTTCTGCTTTTCCTCGGGCGCCCCTGCGCGTGCGGCGACGTTTGACCCGGATCAAAGCCTGCCGAGGTATTTAGCGTCCACGAAACACAGCGTGGAATCGCTCGATGAGCCGCGGGAGCTCCTCTGCGGGCAGTCGATCGATCCCGGCGGCCGGCTCCCGCCGCCACCGGTCGCGAACTCGCGCGCGAGCGCGGCGCAGCCTGTCGGCGCGGCCCGCGGCGCGCGGATGCTGACGCCGTACCCGCCGTTCGCACCCGGAACGAGCACGGCATGTGCGCGGTCGGGCTTGCGCGTGGCGAGATCGTTGGCGAAGGTGCCGCTGACCCGTCGGGCCCAGGCGGCGTCGGGCAGCAGGTAGACGCCGGCGCGATAAGGCCTCACCGCGAGGGCCTTGTCCATGTCCGCAAGGCGGCTCGCACGCAGCTTCGCTACTACGGCCGCCTCCGCGGCAAATTCCAGCGGGCTCGTGTACGGCGCGAGCTCGCGGTACAGGGCGGCCGGCGGGACGCAGAGATCCGCCTCGGTGTCGCCGTAGGCGTTGTAGTTGAGATCCTCCCCGAGCGAGCGCAGCGTCGCGCGTTCTCCGGCGTCCAGCCCGATCGAGTCGGCGAGCGCCTCGGCGGTGCGCGCGAGGCCGTCCCCGTAGGCGGCGGCCACGGCCCACGCGCGGAACCGCCCCCCGAGGTACCCGTCCACGATCGCGCTCGTACACATCTCCGGCGCCGTATCGATATGAGCCTCGAGCAGCGGGTGCGACGGGATCGTGCCGGCGTAGTGATGATCGAACCACTGGATGAAGACGCCGCGCGCAAGCAGCCGCTCGAGCGCGGCGCGATTGCGGCCGAGCGAGACGTCGAGCACCGTGACCCGATCGCCCGCTGCGGCGTCGACGCGCTCGAGGAGCGCGA
>CAVUSZ010000030.1:0-13580 GCA_963744255.1 uncultured beta proteobacterium | reverse complement strand
GGTGCTCTACCGGCCCCACTTCTAGCGCCGACGCTCTTCGCAAACGGCCGTTCTGACCAACCAACGAGGCGCACCGACATTCCGATGACCCGGTGTTCGACGACGGCGAACGGAGGCGAGCACCGCCTGTCGCTTGATCCCCGCACAACGCTGCTCGATGCGCTGCGCGAGCACCTGCACCTGACGGGCTCGAAGAAAGGCTGCGGCCTCGGGCAGTGCGGCTGTGCTCCGCAGAAACTCGATCGCGGGCAATTGGACCAGCTTGAGGCGCGCGAGACAGGCTATGGCATGATCGGCGCGTGATCGCGCTGGTGAGAGTTGCACTTCAACTGCTGGCGGACGCCTTGCGATTCGTTGCCCTGACGTTTCGCCCGTCCAGCACTCTGCAGGCTGAAATCCTCTTCCTGCGCCGGCAGCTCGCGCTGTATCAAGAGCGACGCGTCAAGCCGCGCCGTCCCGATGTGGCGACCCGACTGAGTCTTGCGCTGTTGTCGAGGCTGGTCGACTGGCGCGCTTCGTTGGTCGTAGTACGCCCCGAGACGCTCGTCCGGTGGCACCGAGCGGGCTTTCGGCTGCTGTGGCGCTTGAAGTCCCGCCCAGGACGTCCCACGATCTCGGTCGAGCTGCGTCAGCTCATCCGGCGCATGGCAACGGAGAACCCGCTTTGGGGCGAAGAGCGGATTGCCAACGAGTTACGACTCAAGCTCGGGTTGCGGGTCTCACCGCGCACCGTTCGGAAGTACATGCCTAAGCGGCCACCGGGTTGCCCGCGAGGTGATCAGCGCTGGTCGACCTTCCTTCGCAATCATGCTCGTGCAATCGTCGCCTGCGACTTCTTCATCGCGGTGACCACGACCTTCCGCATCCTCTACGTCTTTGTCGTGATTGAACATGGCGCACGTCGGCTGCTGCATCTGAACGTCACATCGCATCCCACAGCCGTGTGGACATTGCAGCAGTTGCGCGAGGCTCTCGGATACGAGGATCGCTACCGCTATCTGATCCACGATCGCGACAGCATCTTCGCGAAGCGCCTGGATGAGTCAATCGAACGGCTCGGCCTCAAAGTCCTGAAGTCGCCGTTGCGCAGCCCGAAGGCCAACGCGATGTGAACGCGCGATCGGCACGATCAGGCGAGAGTGTCTGGACTGGCTCATTCCGATGTCCGAAGGGCACCTGTGTGCGATTCTCAATGATTGGAGAACGCATTACAACGGGTCGCGTCCTCACATGGCGCTGGGACCCGGCGTGCCCGACCCGCCAACGAAAACTGCCGTATTCCAGGCTCAGCGATCTCGACATCGTATGCCCGAGGGCTTCGTCGTGCTCGCGAAACCGGTGCTGGGCGGGCTGCATCACGAGTATTCATTGCTGTCGGTTGCCGGCTGATCCGATTCTTGCGGAGGACAACGGCACGCTGTGGACGCCTACGCGTTCGAACCCGCTCCGGCTACTGCTCGATCTTGATGTTGGCGTTCCTGACGATCGTCGCGTAGCGGTCCTGCTCGCGCCGCATGAACGCCGCCATCTCGTCCGGCGTGCTGGACACCGTGTCCATGCCGAGGAAGACGAATCGCTCCTTCACCTCGTCGGCGGCGATCGCCTTCTGGATCTCGCTCGCGAGGCGCGCGAGGATTTCCCGTTGCGTCCCCGGCGGCGCCGCATAGCCGATCCAGGCCGCCGCGTCGTAGTCGGGCAGGTCCGCGGCCTCCGCGAGCGTGGGCACGTCGGGCAGCGCCGCCGTGCGCCGCGCCGTCGAGACGCCATACGTCTTGAGCCGGCCCGCCTTGATGTGCGCCCCGGTCGCGGCCACCGTCTCGACCGCGTAGGCGATCTGGCCGTTCATGATGTCGGTCAGCGCCGGCACGGTGCCCTTGTAGGGTATGTGCCGCGCTTTGAGCTGCGCCATCGAGTTGAACAGTTCGGCGAAGAGGTGCGCAGTCGCGCCGGTGCCGGACGACGAGAAGGCGTACTTGTCCGGATTCGCCCGGACGAGCGCGACGAACTCCTTCGCGTTCGCGGCTGGAAAGGACGGATAGGTCACCAGCGCGAACGGGACCTTCGCGATCAGGCTGACCGGCGCCAGGTCCTTGAGCGGCTCGTAGGGCGTCTTCTGCAGGACCGGCATGATCGAGATCGGTCCGCTGGAGGCGGCGAGCAGCGTGTAGCCGTCGGGCGCGGCCTTGACCACGGCTTCGGTTCCGATCTGCCCCCCGGCGCCCGGCCTGTTGTCCGCTACGAACGGTTGCCCGAGCGCCTCCGACAGCTTCTGCGCGACGAGCCTCGCGGCAAGATCGGTCGCTTGGCCGGGCGGCCACGGGACGATGACTCTGACCGTCCGGTTGGGATACTGCTGCGCCGACACCGCGCCCGCGAACGCGAGCGCGGCGACCAGAATGACGGCACGTCTCATGCACCCCTCCTCGTGGAAAACCTTCACTTCGCGCGGTGCGCCGCGGCGTAGGCTTGCGCCTCGGCCCGCGTCTCGAAAACATGCGGCGCCATACCGCGCCGCGACAATCCCTCGCCGAGCTTCGTCCGCAGGAACGCGCTCGTCGTGTAACGCGTCACGGTGTAACCATAACGCTCGGCGAGGCCGCGGATCATGCCGAAGTAGCGCTCGGCGAGGCGGTCGTCGAGCCGGAAGTTGTCGTAATTGACTACCACCGAGAACCCGGCCGGAAGCGGCCGATAGTAGACGTCGAGAACGTTGTGCATCCGGTCGACGTCGTCGCGCGTGCGGATCGAGTGCCCCTCGAGGTTGAGGAAGACGACGTTGCGCTCGGCGTCGTAGCTCAGCCGCTCGGCGAAGTCCACCAGGAGCAGCGTGTCCTCGAGCCCCATCGGGTCGACGCCGAAGATCCGCGCGTCCATGGTCTTCGGCTCGCGCACGATCGGCCGGAAGCTCATGTGCGCGAGGATGTCGCGCTCGATGTCGATCCCCGGCGCGACCTCGGCGAGCTCCAGCCCCTCGGGCGCAAGGCGAAAGACGCAGCGCTCGGTGACGTAGAGCACCGTCCTCCCGGCCTCCGCCGACCCTTGTGCGCCGTTGAACGTGATCTGCTCGACGGCCTCGATGAACTTCGGGTGCCTGCCTTCGGTGACGATCTGCAGCTTCCCGTCGGCGACCCGGACCTCGAGCCCGCCGGCGGTGAGCGTGCCGGCGAACACGAGCTTGCGCGCGTTCTGGCTGATATTGATGAAGCCGCCGGCGCCGGCGAGCTTCGGGCCGAACCGGCTGACGTTCACGTTCCCGGCGCGGTCGGTCTGCGCCATGCCGAGCACCGCGAGATCGAGCCCGCCGCCGTCGTAGAAGTCGAACTGCTGGTTCTGGTCGATGATCGCGTCGGCGTTCACCGCCGCGCCGAAGTCGAGCCCGCCCTGCGGCACGCCGCCGATCACGCCCGGCTCGGCGGTGAGCGTGAAGTAGGTCGAGAGCCCCTCCTCGGCGGCGATCGCGGCAACGCCCTCGGGCATGCCAATGCCGAGGTTCACGACGCCGCCCAGCGGCAGCTCGAACGCGGCGCGGCGCGCGATGATCTTGCGCTCGTCGAGCCGCATCGGCAGCTGCGCGCCGAGCGGCGCGCGCGTTTCGCCCGAGAGCGCCGGGCTGTACGCCGTGCCGTAGGTCTGCATGTGGTCGGCAGCGCTCGCGAGAACGACGCAATCGACCAGCGCGCCCGGGATCACGACCTGTCGCGGGTTGAGGGAGCCGGTCGCCGCCATGCGCTCCACCTGCACGATCACGAACCCGCCGGAGTTCTTCGCCGCGGTGGCGATGGCGAGCGCGTCGAGCGTGAGCGCTTCGCGCTCCATCGTCACGTTGCCCGCCGCATCCGCGGTCGTCCCGCGCAGCAGCGCGATGTTGATGGGGAACGCCTTGTAATGCAGCCACTCCACGCCGTCGATAGTGTGCAGGTGAACGAGATCCTCGGTCGTGCGGGCGTTGATCTTCCCGCCGCCTTGCCGCGGGTCGACGAACGTGCCGGTGCCGACCTTCGTGAATATGCCGGGGCGGTGCGCGCCGATCTCGCGGAAGAGCTGCGAGATCACGCCGAGCGGCAGGTTGTACGCTTCGATGCGCCCGTCGACGGCGAGCGCCCCGAGCTTTGGCACGAGCGACCAGTGTCCGCCGACCGCGCGCCGCACCAGGCCCTCGTGCGCGAGGCGGTTGAGGCCGCGGTCCTTGCCGTCGCCCGGCGCGGCGGCGAACACGAACGTGAGGTCCTTCGGGCCGCCGGACTGGCGGAAGCGCGACTCGAGCGCGCCGATAAGCGCCTCCGGCGTGCCGGTACCGACGAAACCCGAGACCGCGACGGTGTCACCGTCGCGTACCAGCGCGAGCGCCTGTTCGGCGGTGACGACCTTGTGCTTCATGACCGACCGCGTCCTCCGCGCGGGTGCTCGGCTGCCGCTAGATCCGCGCCTTGATCCACTCGACGATCGCCGGCGCGAGCGTCTTCTGCGCCTTCGAGCCGACGAATGTTCCGATGTGGCCGCCGGGCACCTCGATCTCGGTGTAGTCGCTGGTGCCGGCGCGACCCTTGAGGCCGCGACTACTCGGCGGCGGGACGATCACGTCCTCCTTCGCGTAGACGTTGAGCACCGGCATCCGGACGTTCCCGAGATCGACGCGCTCGCCGCCGAGCACGAGCTCGTTCTTCACCAGGAGGTTCCGCTGGTACAGGTCGCGCAGCCACTGCCGCAGCACCTCGCCCGGATGGTCCGGCCGGTCGGCGATCCAGCGCTCCATGCGGAGGAACCCCTTCAGTTTCGCCGGGTCGTCGATGATGCGCACGAGATCGGTCGTGTACTTCGCGATGTTGTTGACCGGGTTCATCATCAGGAACGCGAGACCGACGAGAGGCCCGGGCAGGCTGCCCCACGCATCGACCATCAGGTCGATGTCCTCCTCGCGCGCGGCGCGCATCCAGAGGTTCATGTAGCCGGCCCCGCGAACCTCGTGGCCCTGATCGGCGTGGAAATCGACCGGCGTGACGGTGAGGATCAGGTTCTTGATCTTCTCGGGGTGGAGCGCCGCGTAGGCCAGGCTGAACACGCCGCCCTGGCAGATGCCGAGCAGATTGATCGCCGGCGCGCCGCTCCGCTCGCGTACGACGTCGACGCACTCGTCGAGGTAGCCGTTGACGTAGTCGTCGATGTCGAGCCAGCGCTGCGCGCGCTTGGGCTTGCCCCAGTCGATCACGTACACGTCGAGACCCTGCGAGAGGAGCTTCTTGACGAACGAGCGCTCGCGCTCGAGGTCGATCATCTGGTAGCGGCCGACCAGCGCGTAGCAGACGAGCACCGGCACCGCGAGCGGGCTGGCGACGACCGGCCGGTAGCGGTGGAGCGTCACCGAGTCGCGGCGCCACACCTCGTCCTTCGGCGTCAGCGCGATCTCGATCTCGTCTTCCTTCAGCGCGGCGAGGAGCTTGGCACCGCGCTCGATCTTCTCGCGGATCTCGGCGAGCTCTCTTGCGAGCGCCGGGGGCGAGACGTCGAGCAGGGCCGGTCCGCCCTTCCCCGCACCCGTCTTCGAGGCATGCTTGGTTCCCATGTCAGTCGGCGCGCTTGCGCAGCGCGCGCACCTCCTTGCGCAGCTCGTGGATCATCCGGTACGCCTCGTCGACCTCGGCGCGGGTGGGGACGTTGTAGATCTCGCTGACCAGCTCGACCGCACGGTTCTGCGCCGCGCGCAGGCGCGAGAGCGCGCGCATCGCACTGGTGCTCACTGCCAGGCCCGGCTCCGCCTGCAGCGCCTCGTGCGCGGCCTTGTCGAGCACCGCCGTCCAGGCGCGCAGGAAGGCCTGCACGTCGGCGAACGATTCGCCGCGGCCCGCCATCGCCTTCAGCTCCTCGCCGAAGCGCGACCGGGCGGTCTCCCAGATCTCGCCGACGAGCTTCCACGCCTGCGTCTGCGCCGCGGCCGCATCGGCCTCCGCGCGCCCGACGTCGGTCATCGCTTCGGCAAGCTGCGTGTACAGGCCCCAGCCCACCGCATCGTGCGCGCCCGCGAAGATGTGCCGGATGCCGGCGAGGAGCGGATTGTTGGTGAACGCCCCTGTCATCGCGCCGGCGAGTCCCGCGGCGTCGAGCGGCGACGCGAACGCTTTGGCGAGGTCTGCTCCCGGCATCGCCGACGGGAACGCGGTCGTCTTCTTCATCCACTCCATTACCTGCGCCGGGTCTTTCCAGTGCATGCCCTTCGCCGCGCCCAGCTGCGCGAACATTCCCTCCATCGATCGCTTATATGTCTCCAGAAAGGTGCCTATGGGATTGGCGAAGTCCGGTCGCGTGCCGCCCGCGTTCGCGGACATGTCCCCGGCCGAAGCGCGAGACTCGTTCGCCATGGCTAGAACACGACGACCTGACGGATCGCCTTGCCCTCGTGGAGGCGATCGAAACCTTCGTTGATCTCCTCCAGTTTCAGGCGATGGGTGAGCAGCCGATCGACCGGCATCCGCCCCTGCCGGAAGAGCGCGACGTACCGCGGCAGGTCGCGCACCGGCACGCAGGTGCCGATGTAGCTGCCCTTGATGGTGCGCTCCTCGGCCACGAGGCCGACCTGCGGGAAGGAGAAGTTCGCGCTCGGCGGCGGCAGACCAGCAGTCACGGTCGTGCCGCCGCGGCGCGTGATCCTGTACGCGAGCTCCATCGCCCTCACCGAGCCGGCGAGCTCGAACGCGTAGTCGACGCCGCCCGCGGTCGCGGCGCGCACTTCGTCGGCAGTCGTGTCCTTGCGCGCGTTGAACGTGTCGGTCGCGCCCAGCTCTCTCGCGAAGTCGAGCTTGTCGTCCGCGAGGTCGATCGCGATGACGCGCGACGCGCCGGCGGCGACCGCGCCGAGGAGCGAGGCAAGGCCGACGCCGCCAAGGCCGATCACGGCGACGCTCGCGCCGGCCGGCATCTTCGCGGTGTTCACCACCGCGCCTACGCCGGTGAGCACCGCGCAGCCGAAGAGCGCCGCCTCATCGAGCGGGAGCTCGGGATCGACCTTCACGAGCGAGCGGCGGGACACCGTCGCGTACTCGGCGAACGCCGACACGCCCAGGTGATGGTTGACGGGTTCGCCGTTCCGCTTGAGGCGCTTCGCGCCGGAGAGCAGCGTTCCCTTGGTGTTGGCCGCCGCGCCCGGCTCGCAGAGCGCAGGCCGGCCCTCCGAGCACGGCAGGCAATGGCCGCAGCTCGGCACGAACACCATGACGACGTGATCGCCCTTCTTGAGGTCGTCGACACCCGGGCCGATTTCCTCGACAGTGCCGGCGGCCTCATGGCCGAGCGCCATCGGCATCAGCCGCGGACGGTCACCGTTGATCACCGAGAGGTCGGAGTGACACAAGCCGGCGGCGGCCATTTTTACCAGCACCTCGCCGTGGCCCGGCCCTTCGAGGTCGATCTCCTCGATCGAGAGCGGCCGTGACTTTGCATACGGCAGCGACGCGCCCATGGTGTTGAGCACTGCGGCGCGAATCTTCATTGCGGTTCTCCTGGCCGGCGCCGGTGAACGAGGCCCGCAAATCTACTCCAAGTAGCCCGCCGGCGCTGTCCGCGAGCGGTGAGGCATTCGCTACCCCGCCCGGCGCCTACCTCAATCGGCGCAGGATCGCCTGAGTCAGTTCCCTGGTGGTAGCCGTGCCGCCGAGGTCGCCGGTGCGCAGATTGTCCTCGTTGAGCGTCTTGTCGACTGCCGCATGAATGCGCGCTGCGAGCTCGTCTTTGCCCACGTGCTCGAGCATCATCGCCGCGGCGAAGAGCAGCGCCAGCGGATTGGCGATGCCCTTGCCGGCGATGTCGGGCGCCGAGCCGTGCACCGCCTCGAAGATGGCCGCGTCGACGCCGATGTTCGCTCCGGGCGCCATCCCGAGCCCCCCCACCAGTCCCGCGATCTCGTCGGAGAGGATGTCCCCGAAGAGGTTCGTGGTCACGATCGTGTCGAACTGCCACGGGTTCAGCACCAGTTGCATCGCGCAGGCATCGACGATCCGATCATCGGCTTCCACCCGGCCCTCGTACTTCTTCGCCACGTCTTTCGCAGTCTCGAGAAAGACCCCGGTGAGCGCCTTGAGCACGTTCGCCTTGTGGACGATGGTGACCTTCTTGCGGCCGTGCTTCAGCGCATAGTCGAAGGCGAACTCGGCGATGCGCCGCGAGCCGGCGCGCGTGTTCACGCCCGAGGAGATGGCCACCGCGTGCGGGTCGCCCTCGATCGGGATGTAGTGCTCGAAGGCAACGTACAGCCCCTCCAGGTTCTCGCGCACCAGCACGAGGTCGATGTTGTCGTAGCGCCCGCCGGGAACGATGGTGCGCGCCGGGCGGAGGTTGGCGTAGAGCTGGAAAGTTTCGCGCAGGCGCACGTTCACCGAGCGGAACCCCCCGCCCACCGGCGTGGCGAGCGGGCCCTTCAAGCCAAGCTTCGTGCGGCGGATGCTCTCCAGCAGCGCCGGCGGCAGCGGATCGCCGGCAGCCTCGATCGCCGCCATTCCCCCGAGCTGCCTGTCCCACTCGAACGGTGAACCGAGCGCCTCGAGGATCTCGACGACGGCGGCCGTGATCTCGGGGCCGATCCCATCCCCCGGGATCAGCGTCGCCGGTATTGGCTGCTGGTCAGGCGTCATGTCGTCGCTCGCTCCGGTGTACTCAATCCGCGGTGATCTTCGCGCTCTTGATCAGCTGGCTCCACTTCGCGATCTCCGACTGAACGAGCTTGCCGAACGCCTCCGGGCTGCCGGTGACGACCTCCGCGCCTTGAGCGGCGAACTTGGCCTTCGTGTCGGGGTCGTTCATCACCGCGACGATCTCGCGGTTCAGCTTCTCGACGATCTCCTTCGGCGTCTTGGCCGGCGCGAAGAACCCGTACCACTGCGTGACCTCGAAGCCCTTGACCCCGCTTTCGGCCACGGTCGGGAGCGACGGGAAGAGCTCCGAGCGCGCCTTCCCGCTGATCGCCAGCCCGCGGAGCTTACCGCTCTTGATGTGCCCGCTCGCCGCGACGAGGCTCGGGAACATCACCTGCGTCTGGCCGGCGAGGGTGTCCGTGACCGCCGGCCCGGAGCCCTTATAGGGCACGTGGACCATGTCGACGCCAGTCATCTGCTTGAAGAGTTCGGCAGCGATGTGCGGGGCGGTCCCGTTGCCGGCCGACGCGTAGCTGATGGCGCCGGGCTTCGACTTGGCGAGCGCGATCAGCTCCTGCACCGACTTTGCCGGGACCGCCGGATTCACGACCAGGACGACCGGCGCCTCCGAGATCTGCGCGATCGGCGCGAAATCCTTCACCGCGTCGTACGGGAGCTTGCTCAAGCCCGGGTTGATCCCGTGGGTCGCGATGTAACCGAAGAGAATCGTGTACCCGTCCGGCGCGGCCTTCGCGACGTATTCCGAGCCGATGGCGCCGTTCGCGCCCGACTTGTTCTCGACGATCACCGGCTGCTTCAGCCGCTCGTTCAGCTTCTGCGCGACGATGCGCGCCATCGCGTCGTTGCCGCCGGCCGGCGCCGTGGGCACGATGATGCGGATCGGTTTCTTCGGGTCGGGGTACGCCTGGGCATGCGCGGCGCCCGCCAGAAGCGTCCCCCCGGTCGCGACGAGGCCGGCGAGGACGAGCGATTTGAGTGGGGTCATGAGCACCTTTCCTGTCGGTGGACTGAAAGTTGGCGATCAGAACAACGAAGCCGGCACGAGCACGTTGCCCTCGAAGATCCGCCGGGCGGTGCGCACCAGGGAGGCGCGCTGCACTTCGCGGCTTCCGCTCATCTCGAGATCGATCGGGATGGCGCCCGCGGGGTGCTCGATCCGGAGCGCGCCGCCGGCGAATCCGTCCGGACTGACGTAGCGGCTCGCTACGCTCCCCGGCAGCGCGGCGGCGGTACCGACGGCGAGCGCCCCGGTGGCCGCATGACTGCGATGACAGGCGTGCGGCGTGAAGTAGCGCGACGCGATGCCGCCCGGCTCGCGCGGACGCGAAGCGAGCACCGGCTTGGGCACCACCATTCTCGATACGTCGCCCATCCCCATGAGGTGGCCCGCCTTGCGGCGGATCGACTCGATGCGGGCGAGCAGCTCGCGGTCGGCATCGAGTTCCGCAGGCGTCTCGCGGCCGGTCTTCCCGAGCGCCTCGGCCGCCATGATGACGACCGGCATCGCCATGTCGACGCAGCTCGTCTCGACCCCGTCGATGACGTCCAGGACGCGTCCTGTCGGCAGCAGCTTCCCCGTGACCGCCCCCATCGCGTTGAGGAAGGTCAGTTTGATCGCCGCGGCGGCGTCGTTGACGCCATCGATCCGGGCATCGCCGTCGTACTCGACGCGCCCGCCCGGCGTCTGCACGACCGCCTCGACGAGCGTCGAGGTGTTCACGTTGAAGATTCGCACGATCGTTTCGGAATCGCGCGCCGCGACCAGGCCGGCCTCGATCGCGAACGGGCCGACGCCGGCAAGCATGTTCCCGCAGTTGGGCTTGGTGTCGACCTTCGCCTCGTTGACCGAAACCTGGGCGAAGAGGTAGTCGACGTCGGCGCCGGGTTGCCGCGAGGCGCTCACGATCGCGACCTTGCTGGTGAGGGAGCTCGCACCGCCGATTCCGTCGACCTGCAGCGGGTGCGGCGAGCCCATGATCCGCAGCAGCACCGCGTCGCGGCGCGCCGGGTCGGCCGGGAGGTCGGATGCGAGGAGATACGGGCCGCGCGAGGTGCCGCCGCGCATCAGCACGCACGGGATGCGATGGAACATGTTCTTTCCTCCTGCCCCGGCCGCGGCGGGTGCCGCGACCGGCGTTGCGAATCTTGCTCCTCCGGTACTAGGATGTGAATTGCAAAGTTTTCAGGGATTGATGCGGGGGGCGCATGAATTTCGACCTGGCCGACCTGCGGGCGTTCGTCGCGCTCGCCGAGCTCGAAAGCTTCCGCGCGGCCGCCGAAGCGCTGCATCTCTCGCAGCCGGCGCTCTCCCGTCGCATCGAGAAGCTCGAGGGGGCGCTCGGCGTGCGGCTCTTCGACCGCACCACGCGCAGCGTGAACCTGACCGCGGTCGGCCGCGACTTCGCGCGCAAGGCTCGCGACCTCCTCGACGAGCTCGAGAACACGCTGCTCGGCATCCGCGACGTCGCCGCCAAGCGGACCGGCGAGGTCACCGTCGCCTGCGTTCCCTCGGCGGTTCACTATTTCCTCCCCGGCGTGATGAAGCAGTATCACGAGCGCTATCCGAAGATCCGCGTGCGCGTGGTCGACGAGGACGCGAACGCGGTGCTGTCGACGGTGATCCGCGGGGAGGCCGATTTCGGGCTCAACTTCATCGGCACGCAGGAGCCGGAAATCGATTTCGAGCCGGTCCTCAAGGAGCCCTTCGTCGCGGCCTGCCGCCGCGACCATCCGATCGCGCGCAAGCGCAAGCTCACCTGGGCCGAGCTGAACGAGTACGAATACATGACGGTCGCCAAGTCGAGCGGCAACCGGCTGCTGATCGATCTCGCCCTGACCGACATCCCCGCCAGGCCGCGCTGGATCTACGAGGTTCGCCACGTGTCGACGCTCGTGGGACTGGTGGAAGCGGGGCTAGGGGTTGCGGCGGTCCCGCGGCTTGCGATGCCCGGCACCGATCACCCGGTGCTCGTGAGCATCCCGCTCGTCGAGCCGACGGTCACCCGCACGGTCGGCCTGATCCGCCGCCGGGGTCGCTCGCTCTCCCCGGCGGCGCAGCAGCTCTATGACCTCCTGCTCGCGTCCCGGCCGCGGTACACGAGCCGCGCAGGGGTCTCGGCGGCCTGAGGTCGCGATCGACGACGTCCTCGCGGTACGCGCCTCGTTTCAACGCCTACACGGCGAACTTGCCCTCGATCTGCCGTGGAATTCGCGCCAGATTGCTGTCGCTTAGCGCCTCTGGAAGCAGAGCGCCAGGAAAGTCCTGGTAGCAAACGGGCCGCAGGAACCGCCGGATCGCCAGCGAGCCGACCGAGGTCGAGCGTCCGTCGGAAGTCGCTGGAAAGGGGCCGCCGTGGACCATTGCGTGCGCGACCTCGACGCCGGTGGGGAATGCGTTGACGAGCAGGCGCCCGGCCTTGCGCTCGAGCGTGGGCAGCAGCGCGCGCGCGTCGGGCAGGTCGGCCTCGTCCATCTGCAGCGTGATCGTGAGCTGGCCCTCCATGTCCTCCACCAGTTCGCGCATCGTGTTTAGATCGCGGCAGCGGACCAGCAGCGACGACGCGCCGAACACTTCCTGCTGGAGGACCTCGTTCGCGAGAAAGCTCTGCGCGTCCGTGGCCAACAACACAGACCGCCCAAGATTCACACCGGTTCCGCCTTGTCCCCGCGCAATGGTCTCGACTTGCGGGTGCGAGGCAAGCCGCTCGACGCCGCGTTCGTACGTTCTCGCGATTCCGGGGGTTAGCATGGGCGCCGCCGGACACGCCGCCAGCGCTGCCGACGTTTTCGCCACGAAGTCCTCCAGCGCACGTCCTTCCGGGGCGAGGATCAGACCGGGGTTGGTGCAGAACTGACCCGCGCCGAGGGTCAGCGCTGCAACGAAACCCGCCGCGATCCGCTCACCGCGCGCCGCGAGCGCTGCGGGCAGGACGAGCACCGGATTGATGCTGCTCATCTCGGCGTAGACCGGGATGGGCTCCGGCCGCTCGTTCGCGATGCGCATCAGTGCGATGCCGCCCGCACGCGATCCGGTGAACCCCACGGCCTTGATCCGCGGGTCGGCGACCAGTGCGCCACCCAGCCAATTGCCGACGCCGTAGAGCAGCGAGAAGACGCCTTCGGGCATCCCGCATTCGGTCGCCGCCGCCTGCACTGCCCGGCCCACCAGCTCGGATGTCCCTGGATGCGCGGGATGCGCCTTCACCACCGCCGGGCACCCCGCCGCGAGTGCGGCAGCGGTGTCGCCACCGGCCACCGAGAACGCGAGCGGGAAATTGCTGGCTCCGAACACGGCGACCGGCCCCAGCGGCACGTTGCGCAAGCGCAACTCCGGCCGCGCCAGCGGCTGGCGCTCCGGTTGCGCGCGATCGATGCGCGCGTCCAGCCAGCTGCCGTCCCGCACGACGTCCGCGAACAGGCGCAACTGCCCGACCGTGCGCGCACGCTCGCCTTCGATTCGAGTGCGCGGCAGGGCCGTCTCCAGCATGGCGCGCTCGATCAACCCCTCGCCGAGGTCGAGGATGCGGGTCGCGATCGTCTCCAGGAAGCGCGCGCGCCGCTCGAGGCTCGTCTCGCGATACCCGTCGAACGCGGCCCACGCGAGCGCACAAGCGCGGTCCAGATTAGCTGCCCCGGCGCCGCCATAGGCCGGCTCGATCTCCCGGCCCGAAGCGGGGTCCACGCCGCGGTAGGCGGTTTCGCCGCCGTACACCGCGGTGCTGCCGATGAGCGATTTCCCGGTCAGCTCCATTGATGCCTTCCTCTGGTCTTCGGGAGACTACTTTCCCCAGCGCAGGACGAGCGGATCGAGGCGGCGAGCCGTTTCGATGAGGCTGGCACGCGTGGCCGGGTGCAGCGGCGGGAACGGGTGACGCGGCGCTTCGCACGCGATCACTCCGCCTTCCTTCATGAGCGCTTTGCACGCGAGGAGCCCGCCCTGGC
>CAVUSZ010000029.1:0-37332 GCA_963744255.1 uncultured beta proteobacterium | reverse complement strand
GTGCTGCTGGCAGGAATCGAACCTGCGACCTCATGATTACGAATCAAGCGCTCTACCAACTGAGCTACAGCAGCGTTCTCCTGCGTGTTCCCTACGCCGAGGCCGGACGCGTACGGATGATGACGTCGACGCCGTCGGCGACGGTGCCGGGCGGCAGCGGCGGCAAGTCCGCGATCTGGACCGCCTCCGCCGGGATGTCGGTCAGCTGCCCGGTCACGACGTCGTAGAAGTGATGGTGCGGCGCGGTGTTCGGGTCGTAGAACACGCGCGTCGGGTCGACGACCAGTTCGCGGATCAGTTTCTTCTCCAGGAACAGCCGCAGCGTGTTGTAGACCGTCGCCTTCGACGTCTCGGCATGACGCGCGTTCACCGCGGTGAGGATCTGCTCCGCGGAGAGGTGCTGCTTGCGCTCGAACAGCACGTGCCCGATCTCGATCCGCTGGTGCGTGGGCGCAATGCCGCGCGAGCGCAGGAGCTCGGCCAGCATTTCGCGCGTAATTGCCTGAAATTCCATCGGCTTTGATGGTACCGCAACCGCCCGTTGGTGTCTAACGCGGGCCGCGTTCCGCAATCCCCCCGGACGGTCCATGCCAACGTCCTAGCGGCGTGAAATTGTTCCGCTCCTTTGCCCGTCCGCCGCCGTTCGTCCCGCCGAACTGCCCGACCATCGGCCCGCGCTTTCAGCGGCCTCCGGCCCTTCCTAAGATGCGCTCACCTTGCAAGGGGACATGAACATGAAGATGCGCATACAGCACGGCTTCACCCTGATCGAAGTCATGGTCGTCGTCGCGATCGTCGCGATCCTCACGACGGTCGCGTACCCGTCGTACCAGGACTACATCACCCGCGGACAGATCACGGAGGGCACGTCGACGCTCGCCGACATGCGCGTGCGCATGGAGCAGTACTTCCAGGACAACCGGACCTACGTCGGCGCGCCGATCTGCACGACGCCGCCGGCCGCACCGACGGTCAAGCACTTCACGTTCGCGTGCGCGCCCACGGCGACGACCTTCTCGCTCACCGCAACCGGGACCGGCGCCACGACCGGCTTCGTCTATACCGTCGATCAGACGAACCAGCGCCGCACCACCGGGATAAAGACCGGGTGGGGCACGGCACCGGTGAATTGCTGGGTGATCCGCAAGGGGGGAGGCTGCTCGTGACCGCCCGCCGCGCCCAGCAGGGCTTCAACCTCATCGAGATCGTGGTCACGTTCGTGATCCTCGCGCTTCTGGTCACCTTCGGCATGCCCACGTACACGACCTGGATGCAGAACAGCCAGCTCCGGGCGAGCGCCGAATCGATGATAGCGGGGCTGCAGCACGCGCGCAGCGAGGCGGTGAGGGTCAACGACACCCAGGGCGTGAGGTTTTCGCTCACTGCCGGCAATGCCTGGAACGTCACGCGCGTGTCCGACGGCTCGGTCGTCCAGCAGGGCGGTGGTCTCGACCTCGCGAAGAATGCGCTGGTCACGCCCGACTCCGCAACCACCGACATCACCTATTCGCCGCTCGGCCTCACCAATCCCGCGGTCACGCTGAATATCGACGTCACCCATGTCGATTCGGCGCAGAAGTGCATCGCCGATGGCGGCGACATCCGCTGCCTGCGCGTGCAGGTGCGTCCCGGCGGCCTGGTGCGGATGTGCGACCGATCGGTCGCGACCGTCGGCGACCCGCGCGTGTGCCTGCCCTGAGGAACCGGCTATGAAAACGACCTCTCCGCGCTCGCGCCAGAACGGCATGTCGCTCCTCGAGGGCCTGCTCGCCGTGCTGATCTTCTCGGTCGGGATCCTCGCCCTGGTCGCCCTGCAGGCGACGTCGGTCCGCGCGACGACCGACGCGAAGCTGCGCGCCGACGCGTCGTTCCTCGCCAGCCAGCTGATCGCCCGGATGTGGACCGACTTCTCGAACATGAACGGGTACGCCTACAACACCGGCGGCGCGAACTGCGCCTTCGCCGGCGGCGGCGGGAACGCGTCGGTGAACGACTGGGCGACGAGCGTGCAGGCGGCACTGCCCGGCGCGAACGCCCAAGTTACCGTGAGCACCGCCGCGGCCACCCTGAACATGGTGACGATCACCATCTGCTGGCCGGCCGGCGACGAGACGCGCCGGTTCCAGACCGTCACACAGATCAACCTGTGAACGAGGCACCCCGCATGCGCTACTCGAGAACGCCCGCAGCTATCGCGCGCGGCTTCACGCTCGTGGAGATCCTCGTCGGGCTGGTGCTCGGCCTGATCGCCATCATCATCATGTACCAGGTCTTCGCCACGTTCGAAGCCCAGCGGCGAACGACCGTAGGGGGCGGGGACGCCCAGTCGGCAGGGCATCTGTCGATGTACCTGATGGAACGCGAAGTTCGTCTCGCCGGCCTGGGTCTCATGTTCCTGTTCCGCGACGTGGACAGGTACGACGGCCAGCTCGCGTGTCCGGGCGGCATCGCCACCTACTCGGCCAAGGCGGGCAGCGTCACGGCCGCCAGCGGCATCCCGACTGCTCCGGTGCTGATCACCGACGGCAGCGGCGGCGCGGACTCTTTCATCGTCACCTACGGACCTTCGGCCGCGGCGGCGGCACCGAACCTCCTGCTGAACGCGGTTGATAGCGCGACCCTCGGTGGCGGCATCCGGGTCGGCTCCGCGCCGTTCTTCGACACGGCCTCGGCGCCGCCGAAGAATGCCGTCTTCAACAAGGGCGACATCATCATGGTGGCGCAGCCGGGGCTCAAGAAGAACTGCGTACGGCTCAAGCTCACCGATGTCCAGTCGGTTGGCGACCCGATCCGGCCCGACACGCTGCTCAAGGCGGATCCGCCGGAGGAAGAGAACCCGCCGGCGGGCACGGCCAACTTCATGCCGGTGGGCGGCTACACGGTCGATCCAGGCACGCCGAGCTTCGTGATGCATCTGGGCAGCGCGCTCGCGACGACCGAGTACAGGATCAATGCGAGCCAGCAGCTCACCGTCGGGGCGCCCGGCCAGCCGGGCACCGCGATCGCGGAAGGCGTTGTATCGCTCCAAGTTCGTTACGGCGTCGGTCCGAAGATCCCGCCCTTCGGCGGCCCGGAACTGGGTTGCAACACCGCGCTAGACGCCGCTTGCCAGCGGATCAAGGCGTGGACCGACGCGGTCAACTACGACACGGTGAATTGGAGCCAGCTCAATACGGTCCCGGCGAACATCGACCAACGTCTCCATGACCTCAAGCGGATCAAGGCGCTCCGGGTCGCGGTCATCACGCGCAACCAGAACCTCGAGCGCGACGTGCTCTACGGCGCCGGGCTCGCGATCGAGCCCAAGGCCACCTGCACGGCCGGGGGCGACGTCGTCGGCGCCGCCGGCGCGTTCCGCGTCTGCGCTTGGGCGGACGGCACCAATCCGGACGGCACCGCGTCGCCCGCGCCGCGCGTCGATCTTACCGGCATGGCCGACTGGGATCGCTATCGGTACCGGGTCTACGAGACCGTGATTCCGATGCGGAACGTCATCTGGGGCAGCAAGGGATCGTAAGGGAGCAGCCATGAACTCGTTCAACCGTTCCCTCCGCCAACCGGCCGCACCGCGTGGCCAGCGCGGCGTGGTGTTGATGGTCGCGCTGATCGTGCTGGTCGCGCTTACGCTTGCCGGGCTCTCGATGGTCCGGTCCTCCGACACCGGAGTCGTCGTCGCCGGCAACCTGTCCTTTCGCCAAGCGGCGGCGCAGGCGATGGATGCCGGCGTCGAGGCGGCGGTCACAGCCATTCCGTCGGACCTGGTAATGAGCGGGAACGCGGTCGCCAGCAAGTACTACGTCTACATGCTCGCCGACAGCGACGGCGATGGCATACCGGACGGCGTCAACTGGGCCAACGCCTTCAGTATCGCGGACCCTGGCGGCCTCACCGGGTATACGGTCCGCTACATCATCGAACGCATGTGCTTCGGCGGCGCGGCCATCGCGACCGACCTCGACGCGGAGGGCCGCTGCAACATGGAGCAGAAGAGTCCCGGCTTCCAGTCGAACAAGCGCGGCTCGGCCGACCTCGGCGAATTCCGCAAGATCAACTACCGGATCACCGTGAAGGTGGAAGGGCCTCGTAACACCGAGACCTTCGCCTCGGCGGTGATCTCGAAGTGAACGAAGCAAGGAGCAGCGTCATGAAGACCCCGCGAATCTTCCTCAGGAAAGCCCTCGTCGGCTGGCTCACCTATGCGATGACCTTCGGCCCGGGCACGCCCGGCGCGATGGCCGCCGGAGAGCCCGACAACTTCCTGACGTCGAACGACTACTCGAACGTGCCGCTGCCGGCGAAGAAACGGCCGAACCCGAACATGATCATGGCGATCGACGATTCGGGCTCGATGGACGGCGAGATCGCCGTCGATGCGAACGATGGCGCCGCCTGGTACGCGACTTCCGGCCACGCCGACGGCTCGGTGGGCCTTCCGTCCGACATGCCAGGCTTCATCGGCTACAACAGCCTGGACCAGTACGTCGCGCCGACGCTGGGGAGCTTCAACTACAACTTCAACCGGGACGGCGCTGCCGACGACGCGGACCCGACCTTCAAGAAATACGTCTACCTGTTTCCGAACGGCGCCTGCGGCGCAAACTGCGACACCCGAAGCTACGACGACACGAACCACTCCCACTTCGCGGTGCCGCCGACGCCGCAGTTCGCCTATTTCCGCAGCTCGGACCACAACAAGCAGTACTACAACCCGGCCACGACCTACCTCCCCTGGAAACCGTACAACGACGGTTCGGGAACATGCCCGTCAGGCACTGCCACCGGAACCGGCTCTACCTATCTCTGCACGCCGGGAAATGCTAGTCCGGCTGCGGCGCGCAGCCACCCGATCCATGGCACGAGCACCATGAATCTCACGGCGACGGTCGCGAAGAGCCAGGCGCAGCACTTCAAGTTCCGGATGTACGTCGGGATGGTCATCCCCGCGGGCGCCGATTACCGCGAATGCCAGAGACTGGAACGAGGGCGGAACCTGCGATAGCTGGCGGACCGTGAACTCGAATCAGAACCTATGTATCGACGACCATTGCCCGCCGGGGCCGCTGCACACCGGCTTCACGAACCGGGGAGCGAACGACGTACTGGTCGGGGAATCGCTACGACCACGTGGAGGCCGCAATCGCGTATTTCCCTGCGACCTACTATGTCGCCGAGAAGAACCCGAACTACGCCGCCTATGCCTCCTTCCCGCTCAACAGCATGAACGGCGTGACCGACCTGAAGGGTCCCGACCTGCGCTCCATGCGCAAGGTCGAGATCAAACCGTACAGCCCGCTTCCCCTTCCGGGAAGTGGAAGCAATACCTATCCGAAGGCTGCAACGCGCACGGACTGCGCCGGGGCCAGCTGCACCTACGCTGAAGAGATTCAGAACTTCGCCAACTGGTTCCAGTACTACCGCAAGCGCCACCTGAGCCTGAACGCGGCGATCGGCAACTCCATGGACGGCCTCAACGCTCTGCGCGCCGGCTACTTCCTGTTCAACAACCGGTCGAACGTCACGATGTACGATTTCGACGTCGTCGGCAACTTCACCGCGAACGAGCGCCGGCTGCTCGGCAACATCTACCGGACCAAGGGCAACGGCGGAACGCCGACCCGCGAGTCGATGGACTGGATGGGCCGGCAGTATCAGCGAACCGGTAGCGGCGCGCCGATCACCGCGCCGTGTCAGTTCAACGCCGGCTTCATCATCACCGACGGCTTCGCGACCCAGAGCGGCCCGACGTCTTACGGCAACAGCGACGGCGCCGCGCTCGGGGCCAAGGGACCGATCGGCGTGGGCTACACCGATCCGCTCACGGGCAACCCGCTCATGCCGCGGCCGGGCGATGCCGGGTTCTTCAACCAGCAGATGGGTGCCAGCGCGGGCCTTCCCGATCCGACCGGAACCGGGCTGACCGCGCCGATCGCAGACAACTGGTCGAATACGCTCGCCGACATGGCGCTGCACTTCTACTCGACCAACCTGCGACCCGAGCCCGATATGCAGGCCGGGCGGGTCCCGGTCGACGTGAACGATCTCGCGCCCGACGCGGATAAGAACCCCAACCTGCACATGAACACCTACGGGCTCGTGCTGGGGTTGTCGGGGCTGATGTTCGGGAATCTGTCCACCTCTGCGCTGCAGGCGATGAACAGCGATCCGTATACGAACAACCCGAATTGGAACGCGATCAACCCGACCAGCACGCAGCGCAGCCCGTCGGCGATCGACGAGCTCTGGCATGCGACCATCAACGGCCGCGGCACGATGCTCAAAGCCGACTCGCCGGAAGAGACGCGCAACGCGGTCCTCGACGTGGTGAACAACGTCGTCGCCAAGGGCGGCGCGGCGGCGGCGGTGTCGGTGTCGAACGCGATCCCCACCACCGGCGACAACTTCCTCTACCAGACGAGCTACAACGCCGGCGCGTGGGCGGGCGACCTGAACGCCTACAACATCGACCTTCAGAGCGGCGCAGTCAGTGCGACGCCCGCCTGGGCGCTGTCGGCACAGCGGCAGCTCGCCGACCGCGACTGGACCACTCGCCTGATCGTGAGCTACGACCCGAACGCCACGCCGACTCCTGCCGGGGTGCCGTTCCGGGCGACGAGCGGCATCGGCGCGACACAGCTCGCCGCGCTCGGCGGAATGACCGTCGGCCCAACCGCCGTTCAACCGGCCTGGGTGCTCGACTGGCTGCGCGGCGACCGCAGCCGCGAAGGCCAGACCCTGCGCAGCCGCGGGCCGCGCAAAGATCCGACGACCGGGCTGTGGAAGAACAACGTCATCCCCAACAACGTCGCGGTCCTCGGCGACCTGGTGAACGCCGAACCGGTGTACGTGCGCGAGCCCAGGGCGAACTTCTTCGACGAAGGCTATAGCACCTACAAGACGAGCTACGCGTACCGGACCCGGGCGCTGTACGCCGCCGGCAACGACGGCATGGTGCACGTCTTCGACGCCACCACCGGCGCCGAGAAGTGGGCCTACGTGCCGAGCTTCGGCTTCCAGGCCCAGAGCGGGTTCACCACCCCGGGCCTGCGCAACCTCGCCGACAAGGAGTTCTTCAGCCACCGCTTCCTGGTCGATGCCACGCCGGTCACGAGCGACATCGACCTCGCCAAGGCCGGCAACACGACCACCGGCTCGTCGAACTGGGCGACGATGGTGGTGGGCGGCCTGGGCAAGGGCGGGCGCGGCTACTACGCGATCAACGCGACCTCGTCGGACGCGGCGAACGAAGCCGCAGCCGCGGCGAAGATCATGTGGGAGTTCCCGAACAGCGCCACGCCCGCCACGACCACGGCGAATATCGGCTGGACGTTCGGCCGGCCGGTGATCGCCAAGACCAAGGCAGCGGGATGGGTGGTCCTCGTGTCGTCCGGTTATGAGAACGGCAACGAGACCGGCGGCGACGGGCGCGGGCATCTCTTCGTGCTCAACCCCCTCAACGGCAATGTCATCGCCGACCTGCAGACGCTCGACGCATCGGACGGCGCGAACGACATCACCGACCGCAAGGCCAACCCGCGCGGGCTGGCGTACATCTCGGCGTTCTCCGGCAACCCGAACACCGACGCGTCGATCGACTACGTCTACGGCGGCGACCTGTACGGGAACGTCTGGCGCTTCGACCTCTCCGGCGCGTACACGACCGACTGGAACGTGACGAAGCTCGCGACACTCACGGATGGCAGCAACCGGCAGCCGGTCACGTCGGAGCCGGAGCTCGGCGTCGTCGGCAGCAGCCGGGTCGTATATGTCGGCACCGGCCGCTACTACGGCGACAAGGACATCCCCGGGGCGACGGGTGCGTTCGTGAGCGCAACCGGGACGCAGACGATGTACGCCCTCAAGGACGACCGGAGCACGAACCCCACGATCGCGGGCCGAGCGGAGCTCGTGGGGCAGACGGTGACCAAGTCCGGGGGGTTCGCCAACGTCACCAACAACGCGGTGGACTTCAGTACCACGAAGGGCTGGTATGTGGACTTTCCGGACGCGGGCGAACGGATCATCACCAACCCCTCGCTGGCCGCGGGCGTGCTGGCGATCGCGACCAACATCCCCGACGGCAGCGACGTGTGCCTGCCGGGCGGCCGGAGCTGGTTGTACGCCTTCGACTACCGGACGGGCTCAGTCATTCCCGGGGCGACCTACGCCGGCAAGTTCCTCGGCGACGCACTCGCGAGCCGCGTCAACATGATTCGGGTCGGGTCGGGCGTCAAGGGACTGATCCGGACGAGCGCCGGCGACACCAAGGTCGCCGACGAGCCCGGACGCTCGCCGGCATTCTCCGCGAAGCGGAAAGCGTGGCGCGAAATCCTGCGCTAGCCGGCAAACGACCCGATCAAAGCCCGGCCCTTGCGGCCGGGCTTTTTTTGCCCGAGCTACGCTCCCAACCCCTTCGGCATCGGGAACACGACGTTCTCTTCGACGCCGTCGAGCTGGCGGACGCTCTTCGCCCCGAGCGACCTGAGCCGGGCGAGGACGTCCTCCACCAGCACCTCCGGTGCCGAGGCGCCGGCGGTGACGCCGACGTGCGATCGGCCTTCGAGCCACGCCGGGTCGAGCTCGTCGGCGTTGTCGATCATATAGGCCGGCACATGCAGCTGCTCGGCGACCTCCCGCAAGCGGTTCGAGTTCGAGCTGTTCGGCGAGCCGACGACGATCACCACGTCGCAGCGCGGCGCCATGAGCTTCACCGCGTCCTGGCGGTTCTGCGTCGCATAGCAGATGTCGTCCTTCTTCGGCCCGACGATTCCCGGAAAGCGCCGCCGCAGCGCCTCGACGATCGCCGCGGCGTCGTCCACCGAGAGCGTGGTCTGCGTCACGTAGGCGAGCCGCTCCGGCTCCCGCACCGCGAGCCCGGCCACGTCCTCGACCGTCTCGACGAGGTACATGCCGCCCTCGCGCCTGACCCATCGTTCCCTCGGACTCGGGATGGCCGCGGTGCCCGATCATCACCACCTCGCGCCCGGCCTTCAGCATCTTCGCCACTTCGACGTGCACCTTGGTGACGAGCGGGCAGGTCGCGTCGAAGACCTTCAGGCCGCGCGCTTCCGCGCGGCGCTGCACGGCCCTCGAGACGCCGTGCGCGGAAAAGATCACGGTGCTCCCTGGCGGCACCTCGTCGAGCTCCTCGACGAACACCGCACCTTTGCTGCGCAGGTCGTCGACGACGAACTTGTTGTGCACGATCTCGTGGCGCACGTAGATCGGCGGGCCGTGGCGCTCGAGCGCCCGCTCGACGATGGCGATCGCGCGCTCGACGCCGGCGCAGAAACCGCGGGGGTTGGCGAGGAGGACGTCCATTGAGAGCCGGCGTGCGGTGACCGAGCGCGGGATTCTACTCTCCTCGCCCGGCGCCCTGCTCTTCCCGCCTTCCGCGCAGCGCATCCCAGATCAGCAGTCCCGCGCCGATGGTGATCGCGGAATCGGCGACGTTGAACGCCGGAAAGTGCCACCCGCCCGCGTGCAGAAGCACGAAGTCGACGACGTGCCCGAGCGCGACGCGGTCCCAGACGTTCCCGATCGCCCCGCCGAGAATCAGCGCGAGCCCGGCGCAGAAAAGGCGCTCGCCGGAATGACGCGCGAGGAGCCATAGGATCAACGCGATTGCGGCAATCGCAACCGCGATGAAGAACGTGCGCTGCCAGCCCCCCGCGCCGGCGAGAAAACTGAACGCGGCGCCGGTGTTGAAGACGAGCACGAGGTCGGCGAAGGGCAGCACGGGGATCCGCTCCCCCGGCGCGAGCGAGGCCTGGACGAGCGCCTTCGTCGCCTGGTCGGCGGCCACGATCACCGCCGCGATCGCGAGCCAGGGCGCGAGCCTGCGGAACGCGGTCAAGCGAACCGGCGCGCCTCGCCCGCGCCGTAGAGATTCGAAATGCATCGTCCGCAGATCGACGGGTGAGCGGGGTCGGCGCCGACGTCGGCGCGGTAGTGCCAGCAACGCTCGCACTTGGCGTTCGGGCTCGGCGTCGCGGCGATCCCCTCGCCTCCCGCAGCGACCTTCGCCACCGCCACCTGCGACGTGATCATCACGAAGCGCAGCTCGTCGCCCAGCGCGGCGAGCCCATCGAACCGCTCGCCCGACGCGCGTAGCTCCACGTGCGCCGCGAGGGAGGCGCCGATTTTCCCGGCGGCGCGCAGCGTCTCCAGCTCCTTCTGGACGTCGGCCCGCGCGGCCCGGATCTCCCGCCAGCGCTCGAGGAGCGCGGGTGCGTCGGCAACCTGCGGGAACGCGTGCCAGGTGTGGAAGAAGACGCTGTCGTCCGCCTTCCCGGTCAGCACCTCCCACGCCTCCTCGGCCGTGAACGACAGTATCGGCGCCATCAGCCGCAGCAGGCTGTGGGTGATGTGGTAGAGCGCGTTCTGCGCCGAGCGGCGCGCCGGCGAGTCGGCGCGGGTCGTGTAGAGCCGGTCCTTGAGCACGTCGAGATAGAACGCGCCGAGATCCTCCGAGCAGAAGGTCTGCAGCTTCTGCACGACGTGATGGAACTCGTAGCGCTCGTAGTGTCCCGTGAGCTCCGCCTGCAACGCCGACGCAAGCGCGACGGCGTAGCGGTCGAGCTCGACCCACTCCGCGACGGGCATCGCATGCCGCACCGGATCGAAATCCGCGACGTTCGCGAGCAGGAACCGCAGCGTGTTGCGGATGCGGCGATACGCCTCGACCACGCGCTTCAGGATCTCGCTCGAGATCGAGAGTTCGCCCGAATAGTCGGTGGCGCCGACCCAGAGCCGCAGGATCTCCGCCCCAAGGGTGTCGGATACCTGCTGCGGGGCGATCACGTTGCCGAGCGACTTCGACATCTTCCGGCCGCTGCCGTCGACTACGAAGCCGTGTGTGAGCAAGCCCTTGTACGGCGGCACGCCGTTCAGCATGCACGATACGAGGAGCGACGAGTGAAACCAGCCGCGGTGCTGGTCCGAGCCCTCGAGATAGAGGTCGGCGGGGAACTCCGTCTCCGCGTAGTGCGACCCGATGCGGCGCTTGCGCCCCTCCGGGCCCCCCATCACCGTCTGGTGCGTCGAGCCGGAGTCGAACCAGACGTCGAGCGTGTCCTTGACCTTCACGTACTCGCCGGCATCGGGGCCGAGCAGCTCCGCCGGCTCGATCCGCTGCCACGCCTCGATTCCGTCGCGCTCGACCGCTCGCGCGACCTCTTCCAGCAGCTCGAGCGAGCGCGGGTGCAGCGCGCCCGTCTCCTTGTGGATGAAGAACGGCATCGGCACGCCCCATTGCCGCTGGCGCGAAAGCGTCCAGTCGGGCCGGTTCGCGATCATGCCGTGCAGCCGCGCCTTGCCCCAGCGCGGGAAGAACTCCGTCGCCTCGACCCCGCGGAGCGCCGTCGCGCGCAGCGTTTCCGGCGGCTTCCGGCCGGCGAACCCGGGCACCTCCTCCATCCCGGCAAACCACTGCGTGGTCGCGCGCAGGATGACGGGCGTCTTGTGACGCCAGCAGTGCATGTAGCTGTGGACGTACGGCTCGTCGTGGAAAAGCGCGCCGACCTCGCGGAGCTTGGCGACGATCCTCGGATTCGCGTCCCAGATCGACATTCCGCCGAAGAACGGCAGGCTCGCGGCGTAGCGCCCGTCGCCCTGCACCGGGTTGAGGATCTCATCATCGCGCATGCCGTACCGGCGGGAGGAGTCGAAGTCCTCGACGCCGTAGGCCGGCGCGCTGTGGACGATGCCGGTGCCGGCCTCGAGCGTGACGTACTCGCCCAGATGCACGGGCGCGAGGCGGTCGTAAAACGGATGGCGGAACGCGAGCCCTTCCAACGCCGCGCCCTCGACCGACGCGACCGTCGTACCCGTGAAACCGAAACGCGCGAGGCACGCTCCCTGGAGGTCGGCGGCGAGGACGAGATATCCCCGCGGCGTGTCGACCAGGTTGTAGACGTGCTCGGGGTGGACGTTCAGGGCCTGGTTGGCGGGAATGGTCCACGGCGTCGTCGTCCAGATCACCGCGAAGCCGGGCTTGTCGTCCAGGCGCCCGAGCCCGAACGCGCGCGCGAGCTTGTGCGCATCGCCGAAGGGAAAGCCGACGTCGATCGCCGGATCCTCCCGGTCTTCGTACTCGACCTCGGCCTCCGCGAGCGCCGAGCCGCAGTCGAAGCACCAGTTCACGGGCTTCAGGCCGCGGTAGAGATACCCCGCTTCGAGCAGCCGACCGAGCGTCCGGATCTCGTCCGCTTCGTTCCCGTACGCCATCGTGGTGTACGGTTCGCCCCAGTCGCCGAGCACCCCGAGCCGCTCGAAATCCACCTTCTGGCGCGCGATCTGCTCGGTCGCATAGGCGCGCGAGAGACGTTGCGTCTCCTGCGCCGAGAGATTGCGGCCGTACTGCTTCTCGATCTGCACCTCGATCGGCATGCCGTGGCAATCCCAGCCGGGCACGTACGGCGCGTCGAACCCGGCGAGGGTCTTCGACTTGACGATCATGTCCTTGAGGATCTTGTTGACCGCGTGGCCGATGTGGATGTCGCCGTTCGCGTACGGCGGGCCATCGTGCAGCACGAAGCGCGGCCGGCCCTTGCTCACCGCGCGAAGGCGCCCGTAGAGCCCGGTCTCCTGCCAGGCCTTCACCCGAGCGGGCTCGCGCTTCGCGAGGTCACCGCGCATCGGGAACGGGGTGTCGAGGAGATTGAGCGTGCTCTTGTAGTCGGACATGGGGGAGCGATGGAAAGTTACACGGCCGTCAGCAGCGCCCGCGCCGCATCGCAGTCCCGCGCGATCTGAGCCTTGAGCGTGTCGAGATCTGCATAACGCTCCTCGTCGCGGATCTTCGCCAGGAACTCGACCCGGAGGTGCCGGCCGTACAGGTCGCCGGCGAAGTCGAAGAGATGGACCTCTAGCACCGGCCGGCCGTCGGCATGCACGGTCGGCCGCACGCCGAGACTCGCCACACCGTCGCGCGGCCGGTCCCCGACACCCGCGACGCGGACGGCGAAGATCCCGCCGAGCGGCGGGCGATTGTGCTTGAGCTGCACGTTGGCGGTCGCGAAGCCGAGCGCCCGGCCGAGCTTCTCGCCGTGTACGACGCGGCCGCTGATGCCGTAGGGCCGACCAAGCAGCTCGGCCGCATGCGCCAGGTCGCCGCGGGCGAGTGCGTCGCGCACCGCGGAGCTCGAGACGCGCACGCCGCCGTGCGTGACCGTCGGCATCGCTTCGAGCTCGAAGCCGCGCCGACCGGCCGCCTCCGCGAGCGAGCCGAAGTCGCCGGCGCGCTTCGCGCCGTAGCGGAAATCCTCGCCAACGAGCACCCAGCGCGCGCCGAGCAGGTGCGCGAGCGCGCGTTCGACGAACTCGTCCGGTGAGAGCGCGGCGAACGCGCGCGAAAACCGCTGGACGTGGACGTGATCCACGCCATGGCACGCCAGCAGCTCGAGCTTCTCGCGGAGCGAGGTCAGGCGCGTCGGCGCCGAAGCGGGCGCGAAAAGCTCCCGCGGGTGCGGCTCGAAAGTCAGCACGCTCGCTGCGAGACCCCGGTCGCGCGCGACCGCAATCACCCGCGCGAGCATTGCCTGGTGACCGAGATGGACGCCGTCGAAGTTGCCGATCGTGACGGCGGCCGGCGGCAGCCCCCGCGGCGCAAGACCGCGCGTGACGGCGAGCCTGGGTGCTGCGGCGCGCGTGGCCGGCATTGCGTGGAGCCTCCCGAAAAGCGTTGAATTTTAGCGAGTTTAGCTTGGCCAAGAAGGATGATGTCGCAGTGCACATCAGCCGTCGTCCGGCGCGGCAAAGTACCGTCGCGGCCACGCGCCGAACTGGCATCCGCGTCAGGGCTGCGCGACACTCCCCGCGGTCGCCCTTCCAGCTGCTGCCCGATGAGACTTACGACCCTGCTTGCCGCCCTCTCGCTCGCCTTCGCGGCCGCGCCGGCAGGCGCGGCGTTCCGCTGCACCGACAAGGCGGGAAAGACCGTCTACATGGAGCGGACGTGCAACACGTACGGATACACGACCGCGAAGGAAGTAAAGGATCCCCCGAAGGGCGACGGCTCGGCGAGCGTGCTCAGGGCGGGGACACCCATCATCGGCTCGTCCAGCAACCTCGGAAACCGCGATCCGAAGCTGATGGTCCCTCTCCAGTGCGAAACCGAGCGTGTGATGTGCCACCGCGGTGACACGGTGATGTGCGGCGGAAAGAAGCGCCTCTGCGACTCCGACTGACGCTACTGCAGGCGCGCTGAAGCGGCGCGCAACTCCACCACCTTCTCGTGCATCTCGGTCGCGTCGACCGCGTCCGGACGGCGCCGCAAGTAGTTCTGCAAATCCGCGACTGCCGGCCGGAAGCACTCGAGCCCCGCGTATACGAGCCCGCGGTCGCGCAGCTCCTCCGCCGACTCCGGCACCACGAGCAACATCCGCTGCATCACCGCGAGCGCCTGCTCGAGCTTGCCGCCCTTGAGATAGATCGCCTTCAGGTTCCGCAGCACGCGCGCCACGATCTCGCGCGCGCTCGCGGGCTCGAGAAAGCGATCGAGGTCGGCGCGGCCGGCTCCGGCCCCGGGCAGCACCCGTCCGAGGCGGGTCCGCAGCTCGCTCTCCGAGCACGGCTCGCCGCCGGTGAACGGATCGAGGATCAACGCGCCGCGCGCGAGCCGCAGCTTCACCAGGAAATGGCCGGGGAACGACACGCCTTGCAGGGCGAGTCCCAGCCGCCGCCCGACCTCCAGGTACACGATCGAGAGGGTGATCGGGATTCCGGTCCGGCGCTCGAGCACCTGGTTGAGGTAGCTGTTCCGCGGGTCGTAGTAGGCGTCGAGGTTCCCCGCGAACCGCAGCTCGCCGAAGAGGTGATGGTTGAGCGCCGCGACCTTCTGCTCCGGCGTCGCGTCGGCGGCGAGCCGCCCGCGGATCGTCGCCGCCATCGCGTCGAGCCGCGCGATGCCGCCGGCAACGTCGACGCCGGGATACTCGTCCTGGGCGATCAGGAGGCATGCCTCGGCGAGGCTGAACTGCTCGCGGGTGACGAGTTCGGCGAAGCGTTCAAGGCTGGCGGTCATCGGCGCACGAAGTCGCGGGCGCGGAATCCGAGCGCCCACAGCGTCGCAAAATACACCACCGCCCCGAGCCCGACCAGCCCGGCGAGCGCGGCGGCGCGCACGCGCCAGTCGGCGGTGGTCCACCACCCCTGCGGTCCCGTCGCGATGAGGAGCGCGGCCGCCATCAGCGCGACGGCCACCGCCACTTTGGCGAGAAACCGGCCCCAGCCCGGCTGTGGTTGATAGATCTCGCGGGTACGCAATCCGCGGTACAGGAGCACCGCATTCAAGCAGGCGCCGATCGCGATCGCGAGCGCGAGGCCGGCGTGCTTGAGCGGACCGACGAGGGCGAAGTTGAGCGCCTGCGTCGTCGCGACTGCGGCGAACGCAAACCTCACCGGCGTGCGGATGTTCTGCTGCCCGTAGAACCCCGGCGCGAGGATCTTGACCAGGATGAGCCCGAGGAGTCCGGCGCTGTAGGCGACCAGCGCCTGGCGGGTCATGGCGAGGTCGTCCGCGTCGAACCGGCCGTGAAAGAACAGCGTGGCGATGAGTGGCGTCGCGAGCACCGCCAGCGCGACGGCCGCCGGTGCCGCGAGGAGAAAGGTGAGCCGCAGGCCCCAGTCGAGCAGGCTCGAGTACTCGTTGCGGGCGCCTTCGGACCAGGCCCGCGCAAGGCTGGGCAGCAGGATCGTGCCCAGCGCGACGCCGAGGAGCCCGGTGGGAAACTCCATCAGCCGGTCGGCGTAGTAGAGCCACGACACGCTGCCGGTCTGCAGGGTCGAGGCGAAGATCGTGTTGAGGAGCAGGTTGATCTGGCCGGCCGATACGCCCACCAGTGCGGGCCCCATGAGGACGAGGATCCGGCGCACGCCGGGATCCGCGGGCGCGAAGCTGGGCCGCGGCAGCATGCCGATCCGGCCGAGTGCCGGGACCTGGAGCGCGAGCTGGAGCACTCCGCCGGCGAGGACCGCCCAGGCGAGCGCGAGCACCGGCGGATCGAAGTAGCGCGTGCAGAAGAGCGCCCCCACGATGAATGCGACGTTGAGCAGCGTCGGGGTGAAAGCCGGGACGGCGAACCGGCTCCAGGTGTTGAGGATCCCGGCCGCGAGGGACACCAGCGAGATGAGCAGGATGTAGGGAAAGGTGATCCGCAACATCGTCACGGTCAGCTCGAACTTCGCCGGCGTCGCCGCAAATCCGGGGGCGGTGACGTAGACGATGAGGGCAGCGCCGGAGACGCCGATCGCGGACGCGAGCACGAGGGCCACGAAGAGCACGCTTGCGACTCGGTCCACGAGGCACTTCGTTTCGTCGGTCCCGTGCTTCGCCTTGTACTCGGCGAGGATCGGCACGAACGCCTGCGAGAACGCGCCCTCGGCGAAGAGGCGCCGGAGCAGGTTGGGAATGCGGAAGGCGACGAAGAACGCGTCGGTGGCGAGGCCTGCGCCGAAGACCGCGGCAATGACCGCATCGCGCACGAAACCGAAGACGCGGGAGATCAGCGTCATCCCGCTGACCGTCGCCAGGGCGCGGACGAGACTCACACGAGGGCTGCGGAGCGGGCGTTCATCGGGCGCGGCGATTATACGGGGCTCGCGCGTTAAGCCCTTGTATTCCCTTGCGTCGAGACGTCTTTGCGCCTACAATCCGCGCCTTTTCCGAAAGCCGGTCCCAATGGCCAACACCGCACAAGCCCGCAAGCGCGCCCGGCAGTCCGAGAAGCGGCGCAAGCACAACGCCAGCCTGCGCTCCGCGTTCCGCAGCGCGATCCGAAAGGTCCGCAAGGCCATCGATGCCGGCGACAAGGTTGGCGCCACGCGCCTCCTCGGCGAAGCCTCGAGCGCAATTGACCGGATCGCCGACAAGAAGGTGATCCACAAGAACACGGCCGGCCGCAACAAGAGCCGGCTCGCGGCGCGCATCAAGGCCCTCGCCTGACCCCTCCCGACTCGCCCCCCACCCGTCCCCGCGGGCGGGCGAATCGCCCTTTCCCCGCGCCCGACCCGCGCCGGACCTAGTAGGCGCCCTGCCCGATGCGGAAGCCGGTCAGCCGCGTGCTCGTCATCAACGACGAGCCCCTGGTGCTCCGCGAGTTCGTGAAGGGCCTCAACGCGGCCGCGCGCTCGCTCGAGAACCCGCTCGGCCTCACTTTCACCGGCGTCACCACCGCGCGCGAAGCGCTCGAGACGCTGGAGAAGGACGGCGACGTCCAGGCGGTGGTCGTCGACGACAAGCTCTATAACCTGAACGGCAAGAACTCGAAGAGACTGCAGATGTCGGCGCTCGAGCTGGTGCAGCGGATCACCCGTTTCCGGCCCGAGGTCGACGTGTACATCCTGATCGCGCAGGAGCACGAGGACGAGGTCGTCGACACGCTGTTCGCCGAATCGGTGGACGGCTATTTCTACCGCGAGGAGCGGGACTATCGCGGCATGTACCGCATCCTCAACGCGCAGATCCAGGAGCGCGCGCGCACGCCGTTCTACGACCAGCTCAAGAACTACGTCTGGATGGCGAAGGACTCGTGGCACACGCCCGGCCACTCGTCGGGCGAATCCCTGCGGGGCAGCCCGTGGATCAACGACTTTTACGACTTCATGGGCGAGCACATCTTCGACGCCGACCTCTCGGTCTCGGTGCCGACGCTCGACTCCCTCATGGAGCCGCGGGGCGTAATCGCAGAAGCGCAGGCGATGGCGGCGAAGGCGTTCGGAGCGCGCCAGACGTTCTTCGCGACCAACGGCACCTCGACCGCCAACAAGGTCATCTTCCAGACCATTCTCGCGCCCGGCGAGAAGCTGCTGCTCGACCGCAACTGCCACAAGTCGGTCCACCACGGCGTCGTGCTCTCGGGGGCGCACCCGGTCTACCTCGACTCGTCTGTCAACCGCACCTACGGGATCTACGGCCCGGTGCCGAAGAAGACGATCCTCGCGGCGATGGAGGAGCACCCGGACGCCGAAGCGCTGATTCTCACCTCGTGCACCTACGATGGCTTCCGCTACGACCTCAAGCCGATCATCGACGCCGCGCACGCGAAGAACATCCGCGTGATCATCGACGAGGCGTGGTACGGCTTCGCGCGTTTTCACCCCGACTTCCGGCCGACCGCGATCGAGGCCGGCGCCGACTATGCGACCCAGTCGACGCACAAGGTCATGAGCGCCTTCTCGCAGGCGAGCATGATCCACGTCAACGACCCGGCCTTCAACGAGCATCTCTTCCGCGAGAACTTCAACATGCACACCTCGACGTCGCCGCAGTACGCGATGATCGCGAGCCTCGACGTGGCGCGGAAGCAGATGGTGATGGAGGGCTACAAGCTGCTCTCGCGGACGCTCGCGCTCGCGCAGGAGCTGCGGAGCCAGATCAACTCGACCGGCGTCTTCCGCGTGCTGGAGCTCGACGAGCTCCTGCCCGACGAGGTGAAGCACGACGGCATCACACTCGATCCGACCAAGGTCACGGTGGACATCTCGACCTGCGGCTACACGGTCGAGGACCTGCAGCGGGAGCTCTTCACCCGGTTCAACATCCAGGTCGAGAAGTCGACCTTCAACACGCTGTCGCTGCTGCTGACGATCGGGTCGACGCGGAGCAAGGTTTCCCGCCTCTACGACGCGCTGATGCGGATCGCCCGCGAGGGCCGCGCGCCGCGGCGCCTCTACCAGGCCCCGGACATTCCGGAGTTCACCGCGCTCGAGTTCCTGCCGCGCGACGCGTACTACTGCGGCGGAGAGGCGCTGCCGATCCTGGACGAGAAGGACAACATCAACAAGGCGCTCGTCGACCGGGTTTGCGCCGACCAGATCACGCCCTACCCGCCCGGTATCCCGGTCCTCGTGCCCGGGCAGATCGCTACCCGCGAGGTCATCGACTACCTCGCCGGACTGCTCCGGTCCCAGAAGCGGATGGAGCTCCACGGGATCGTGCACGACGGCTACATCCCGTGTCTCCGGGTTCTGCAGCCTGCCGAGGCGCGGGGGCTCAAGCGAATCCGCTGAAGGGGCCGGTCGGCCTATGTCTTGGGCAAACTCCTCACTTGGGCCCCAAAAACCCGCGCTGAATGAGGGCGTTGCGTTGTCCACGTGATAGAAATCTGATATACCCACCCTTAACTGCCTGATCGGGAGAGGGTATGGCGTCGGCTCTGAACACCGTCAAGTACGGATTCCGGATCAAGACCCGCACCGGGATGGTCGTCGACAACCTCACGATCCACGGCCGCGACGAGGCCGATGCGGAGCGGAAGCTCCGCCAGATGTACCTCCACTGCCACGTCATCGAGTGCCGCCCCGTCGGCACGCCGAAGTCGGATGCCCTGAGCTTCGAGGACGTCCTGGCGCTCGTCACCAGGTAGTCCGCTCGTTCCCTAGACTTCCAGAAACCCCGAGATCAGCAGCTCTTCCAGCAGCTGCTCGTAATCGCGCGCGCCGCGGCTCTTCGCGTCATGGGCGAAGATGTCCTGGCGGTGATACGGGCTCTCGGCGAGTGCCACGCTCTCGGCGATGCGGGTCTCGCAGAGTTCCCCGCCGAACCGCTGCCGCAGCGAGCTCTCGATCTCGTGCGCCATCTTGCGCCGCGAGTCGAACCGGGTGAGCACGTAGCGCCGCTGCACCCGGTTCTTGAGGACGTGCTCGAGCGCCTTCAGCGTGCTCTCGAGCGCCAGCGCTCCCTTCACGGCGAGGAAGTCCGCCGAGACGGGGATGAGCACCCGGTCGGCGGCGAACACGCCCGAGAGCGACAGGACACCGAGCATCGGGCAGCAGTCGATGAACACCGCTCGCAGCGGTGTCGCGCGCATATAGTCGTCCAGTCCCTTCTTCAGCCGGTTGAGGATGTCGGGGCCTCGCCCGAAAAGCGAGTCGACCTTCATCAGCTCCGAGTGCGCGGGGACCAGCTCCCCGCGGCCCTCCGCCGAGGCGAGGCCCACCGGCCGCACGAGGCTCGCGAGCGGCTTCGACTCGCTGTAGTGCGCGAACACGCTATCGGCGGCGCCGTCGGCAGGCGCGAGGATCTGCGAGAGGTGCGCCTGCGCATCGAGATCGACCAGGAGCGGCGAGAGATGCCGGCGCGCGACCGCCGCCGCGAGGTTGAGCGCCGTGGTCGTCTTCCCGACCCCGCCCTTCTGGTTGAACACGGCGAGACGCGTCATCGCTTGCACATTCTAAGCGCCGGGGCCCTGTGCTAACATCTTCGCCAAGGTTACGGCGGCTATAGGCCGCCGTTTTCCATTGGGGACGACGCGCCGCCATGCCCTCCCACGTGATGCCGACCTACGCGCGGCTGCCGGTCGCGTTCACGCGCGGAGAAGGTGCCTGGCTATGGGACGAGGCGGGGAACAAGTATCTGGACGCGCTGGCGGGAATCGCCGTCTCGGGCCTTGGGCACGGGCATGCGCGGCTCGTGCGCGCGATCGCCGACCAGGCGGCCCGGGTCATCCACACGTCGAACCTCTACGAGATCCGGGCGCAGAGCGAGCTGGCCGACCGGGTCTGCGCGCTCGCGGCGATGGACGAGGCGTTCTTCTGCAACTCTGGCTCCGAGGCCAACGAGACCGCCATCAAGCTCGCCCGCCTCTACGGCCATCAGAACGGCGTGCAGAGCGCGGGGATCATCGTGCTCGAGCACGCGTGGCATGGCCGGACCCTCGCGACGCTGTCCGCGACCGGTAGCCGCAAGGCCCAGGCAGGGTTCGAGCCGCTCGTCCCCGGCTTCATCCGCGTACCGTACAACGACGTGCACGCCGTCCGGCAGGCGGCCGAGGCGAACCGCAACATCGTCGCGGTGCTCGTCGAGGTGCTGCAGGGCGAAGGCGGCATCAACGTCGCCGATCCCGAGTACGTACGGTTCCTGCGACAGATCTGCGACGAACGGAACTGGCTGCTCATGATCGACGAGGTGCAGAGCGGGATTGGCCGCACCGGGAAGTGGTTCGCTTTCCAGCACGCCGGGGTCGTTCCTGACGTCATGACGCTCGCGAAGGGCCTCGCCTCCGGCGTGCCGCTCGGCGCCTGCGTCGCTGCGCACCGCGCGACCGGCGTCTTCAAGCCCGGCACCCATGGCTCGACCTTCGGCGGCGGTCCGCTCGCCTGTGCGGCAGCGCTTGCCACTTTCGGCGCGATAGCGGACGAAGGACTGCTCGAGCGCGCGACCCGCGTCGGGGAATGGATCCGCGCGGGATTCCGCGACGCGCTCGCCGCCGTGCCGGGCGTGGTCGACGTCCGCGGCATGGGTCTCATGATCGGCATCGAGCTCGACCGGCCTTGCGGCGAGCTCGTGCGGCGCGCGCTCGACGCCGGGCTCCTCATCAACGTGACCGCCGACCGGGTCGTCCGGCTGCTGCCGCCGCTCGTGTTCACGGACGGCGACGCGCGCACGCTCGTCGACCGGCTCGCACCGCTCATCCGCGAGCTCGTCGCCAAGCCCGCCTGAGGCAGGTGTCTTCCGTGGCGCCGCCGAAGCACTTCCTGCAGTTCAACGATCTCGCGCGCGACGAGCTCGAGCACGTCTTCGAGCGCACGCGCTGGATCAAGGCGAAGTTCAAGCGCTACGAGCAGTACTGGCCGCTCGTGGACCGGACGCTGGTGATGATCTTCGAGAAGCAGTCGACGCGGACCCGGCTCTCGTTCGAGGCGGGAATGCAGCAGCTCGGCGGCGCCGCGATCTTTCTGTCCACGCGCGACTCGCAGCTCGGCCGCGGCGAGCCGGTCGAGGACGCCGGCCAGGTGATCTCGCGCATGTGCGACATCGTGATGATCCGCACCTTCGAGCAAGCGATCGTCGAGCGCTTCGCCCGCCACTCGCGCGTGCCGGTGATCAACGGCCTCACCGACGACTATCACCCCTGCCAGATCCTCGCCGACATCTACACGTTCATCGAGCACCGCGGCCCGATTCGGGGGAGGACGGTCGCCTGGATCGGCGACTCGAACAACGTGTGCGTCACCTGGCTGCAGGCGGCCGAAGTCCTGGGGTTCAACGTGCACGTCTCGACGCCGCCCGGCTACGAGGTCAGGCCCGGGCGCACCGGCCTCCGCGGCACCGGCAGCTACGCGGAGTTCGCGGACCCGATGGACGCGGTGCGCGGGGCCGACCTCGTCACCACCGACGTCTGGACGAGCATGGGCTTCGACGACGAGCGCGAGAAGCGCAAGCGCGCGTTCGCCGGCTGGCAGGTGGACGAAACCATAATGCGCGCGGCGAAGCGTGACGCGCTCTTCATGCATTGCCTGCCCGCGCATCGCGGCGAGGAGGTCGCGGCCGAGGTGATCGACGGGCCGCAGAGCGTCGTCTGGGACGAAGCCGAGAATCGGCTGCATACTCAGAAGGCGCTGATGGAATATCTGGTGCTGGGCAGGGTCACGGGGGACGGGTGAAGGGCAGAGGCAGAGTGAAGAAGGTCGTGCTCGCCTATTCGGGCGGGCTCGACACCTCGGTCATCCTCAAATGGCTGCAGGACACCTACGGCTGCGAGGTCGTCACCTTCACTGCCGACATCGGCCAGGGTGAAGAGCTCGCGCCCGCGCGGCGGAAGGCGAAGCTACTCGGCGTGAAGGAGATCTTCATCGAGGACCTGCGCGAAGAGTTCGTGCGCGATTTCGTGTTCCCGATGTTCCGCGCGAACGCGGTCTACGAAGGCGAATACCTGCTCGGGACGTCGATCGCACGCCCGCTGATCGCGAAGAGAATGGTCGAAATCGCGCGCAAGACCGGGGCCGGCGCGATCTCGCACGGCGCCACCGGCAAGGGCAACGATCAGGTGCGCTTCGAGCTCGGCGCCTACGCGCTGATGCCGGACGTCAAGATCATCGCGCCGTGGCGCGAATGGAATCTCACCTCGCGCGAGAAGCTGCTCGAGTACGCCGAGCGCCACCGCATCCCGGTCGAGTTCAGGAAGAAGAAGGGCGGCCGCGCCCCGTATTCGATGGACGCGAACCTGCTGCACGTCTCCTACGAGGGTGGGATCCTCGAGGATCCCGACCATGAGCCCGAGGAGTCGATGTGGCGGATCACCGTGTCGCCCGAGCAGGCGCCGGCGAAACCGGGGCACGTCGAGCTGACCTACGCGAATGGCGACATCGTCGCGATCGACGGCAAGCGCCTCTCCCCGGCGCAGGTTCTGACCGAGCTCAACCGCCGCGGGGGCCGACACGGCATCGGCCGGCTCGACATGGTCGAAAACCGGTACGTCGGCATGAAATCGCGCGGCTGCTACGAGACGCCCGGCGGCACGATCATGCTCAAGGCACATCGCGCGATCGAGTCGATCACGCTCGACCGCGAGGTGCTCGCCCTCAAAGACGACCTGATGCCGCGCTACGCCCGCCTCGTGTACAGCGGCTATTGGTTCAGCCCGGAACGGCGCCTGCTGCAAACGTTGATCGACGAATCGCAGCGCACGGTCAACGGCACCGTCCGGCTCAAGCTCTACAAGGGCACGGCGATGACAGTCGGTCGCGCATCGAAGACCGACTCGCTGTTCGATCCGGCGATCGTCACTTTCGAGGAAGACCGGGGCGCCTACAACCAGGCCGACGCCGGCGGCTTCATCAAGCTGAACGCGCTGCGCATGAGGATCGCGGCCACCCTCCGGCGCAAGCGCCGGCGCTAGAGCCGGTGCGCATTCGCGTCCTCTCCGACCTGCACCTCGAGGCGGCGCCGTTCGACCCGCCGCCGGCGGATGCGGACGTGATCGTCCTCGCGGGCGACATCGACAACGGGGCGGCAGGCGTCGAATGGGCGAAGGCGCGATTCGATGCGCCGGTGCTGTACGTCGCCGGCAACCACGAACCGTACGACGGCGAGTTCCACGCCACGCAGGCGGCGCTCCGTGACGCGGCCACGGGGAGCCGGGTGCGGGTCCTCGATCGGGGCGAGGCCGTGATCGGCGGCGTGCGCTTCCTCGGCTGCACGCTGTGGACCGACTTCGCGCTCGGCGGCGAACTCGGCCGCGATCTCGCGCTCCGCAAGTACGCCGCGTGGCTCGTCGACTACCGGGCAATCCGCTGGCATGACCGTCCATTCGCGGCTGCCGACTCGATCGGTCTGCACGCGGCGCACCGGAGCTGGCTCGCGAGCCGCCTCATGCAGCCGTTCTCCGGCCCCACGGTCGTCATCACCCATCACTCGCCGCACCCGGGAAGCATCGCACGCCACCTCGCCACCCATCCCCTCAACCCGGCATTCATCAGCAATCTCGAGCACCTCATGGGGCGCGCGGCACTCTGGATCCATGGCCATACCCATCACGCGTCCGACTATTCCGTGCGAGGCACGCGCATCGTCTGCAACCCGCGGGGCTACGCCAGCGAGCAGACCGGCTTCCGAGCTGACCTCGTCGTCGAGGTCTGAGCTTTCGCGGGCCCCGGCCGACTGCAATAATGGGCGGCGGGCGCCATGCCCGGCCTCGATGAGCAGGCATCCCGCCATGCCGTCGAATCGTCGCGCGGTAGGTCAGTGTTGTCCCAGTTCATTTCGTATCGTGCAACAACATTACGCAGATTGACATCGGGGCGGCCGAGGCTTATGTTTTGTACATTGGAAGACCGTTTCGCGATACGGAATTCACTCGGAGGAGCCCCATGCCCAAAATGACCGCAGCCGAATCCGCAGTCCGTGTGATGGAGAGCGAGGGCGTCGACCTCGTCTTCGGGATTCCCGGGGCTGCGATCCTGCCGCTCTATGACGCCATGCGGCAGACGAGCATCAGGCACATTCTCGTCCGGCACGAGGAAGGCGGCGGCCACATGGCCGAGGGCTACACCCGTGCGGTGCCCGGCCGGATCGGTGTCAACATCGGCACGTCGGGCCCCGCCGGCACCGACATGATCACCTGCCTCTACTCCGCGATGGCCGACTCGATCCCGATCCTCTGCATCACTGGCCAGGCGCCGAAAGCGAAGCTCCACAAGGAGGACTTCCAGGCGGTCGACATCGCGGCGATCGCGCGCCCGGTGACGAAGTGGGCGGCGACCGTGCTCGAGGCCGCGCAGGTCCCGTGGGCCTTCCGGCAGGCGTTCCAGATCATGCGCTCCGGCCGGCCCGGCCCGGTGCTGATCGACCTGCCCCTCGACGTGCAGCGGGAGCTGATCGAGTACAACCCGTGGTTCGACATGCCCCTCGAGGTCCATAAGCCGCGTCCGCCCCGCAAGCAGATCGAGGCCGCGCTCGACATGCTCGCGGAATCGAAGCGCCCGCTGATCGTCGCCGGCGGGGGCGTGATCAACGCCGACGCGTCCGACCTGCTCGTCGAGCTGGCGGAGCTCACCAACACGCCGGTGGTCCCGACGCTGATGGGCTGGGGCGCCATCCCCGATGACCACCCGCTGATGGCGGGGATGGTCGGACTCCAGACCCAGCACCGGTACGGCAACGCGAGCTTTCTGCGCAGCGACTTCGTGCTCGGCCTCGGCAACCGCTGGGCGAACCGCCACACCGGCTCGATCGAGGTGTACACCAAGGGCCGCAAGTTCGTGCACGTCGACGTCGATCCGCTGCAGATCGGCCGCGTGTTCGGCCCCGATCTCGGGATCGTGTCCGACGCGAAGAGCGCGCTCGAGCAGTTCATCGAGGTCGCGCGCCAGCGGAAAGCGGAGAAGCGGCTTCCCGACCGCAGCCGCTGGGTCGCCGAGGTGCAGAAGCGCAAGCGCACGATGCTCCGCCGAAGCGACTTCAAGAACACGCCGATCAAGCCGCAGCGCGTGTTCCACGAGATCAACCAGGCCTGGGGTAGCGATCGGGACCGCGACTCGACCTGCTTCGTCAGCTCGATCGGGCTCGGCCAGATCGCCTCGGGCCAGTTCCAGAAAGTGTTCCGTCCGCGCAACTACATCATCTGCGGACAGGCGGGGCCGCTCGGGTGGATCATCCCGGCGTGCATCGGCGTGAAACTCGCCGCGCCGTCGAAGGAGGTGGTGGGCATCGGCGGCGATTACGATTTCCAGTTCATGATCGAGGAGCTGGCGGTGGCGGCGCAGTTCAACGTGCCGTTCGTCATGGTCCTGATCAACAACTCCTACCTCGGCCTGATCCGCCAGGCCCAGAAGGGCTACAAGATGGACTACGAGGTGCAGCTCTCGTTCCGGAACATCAACTCGCCCGAGGTCGGCGAGTACGGGGTCGACTTCGTGAAGGTGGTCGAAGGCATGGGCTGCAAGGCGATCCGCGTGTTCGACCCGGAGAAGATCCAGGATGCGCTCCAGGCCGCTCGCGCGATGACGAACGAGCTCGCGGTGCCGGTGGTGGTCGAGGTGATCACGGAGCGGGTGACGGACATCGCGATGGGACCGGAGATCGACAAGATCACCGAGTTCGAGGACGTGCTCGACGTCGAGGAAGAGGAGGCCTTCCTCGAGCAGCTCGCGGCGTAGGGAGGATGGCATGCCCAAGTTCTGTGCAAACCTGACCATGCTCTACAACGAGGTCGACTTCCTCGACCGGTTCGAGGCGGCGGCAGGCTCGGGCTTCAAGGGCGTGGAGTACCTGTTCCCGTATGCGTACCCGGCGGCGCAGCTACGCGAGCGGCTCGACCAGCACAAGCTCGTCCAGGTGCTGCACAACCTGCCCGCCGGCGACTGGGCGAAAGGCGAGCGCGGGATCGCCTGCCATCCCGATCGCGTCGGCGAGTTCCAGGACGGCGTCGGGAGGGCGATCGAGTACGCCACCGCGCTCGGCTGCAAGCAGGTGAACTGTCTCGCCGGAGTCGCGCCCCAGGGCGTCGCCGAGGAGCAGCTACGCTCGGCCTTTGTCGCGAACCTGCGCTTCGCGGCGCCGAAGCTCGCCGCGGCGGGGATCAGGCTCCTGGTCGAGCCGATCAACACGCGCGACATCCCCGGTTTCTATCTCACCCGCACGAAACAGGCGCTGGGACTCATCGACGAGGTCGGGTCGCCCAATCTCTACGTGCAGTACGACATCTATCACATGCAGATCATGGAGGGCGACCTCGCGCGCGGAATGGAGGAGAATCTCGCGCGCATCGCCCACCTGCAGCTCGCCGACAACCCGGGCCGCAACGAACCGGGCACCGGCGAGATCAACTACCCGTTCCTGTTCGACTGGATCGACCGGATCGGCTACCAGGGCTGGATCGGATGCGAGTACAAGCCGAAGACGAAGACCGTCGCGGGCTTGGGCTGGGCCAAACGGTATCTCTAGCGGCGCGGAGGAGCGATGAAAATCGGATTCGTCGGGCTCGGCATCATGGGCGCGCCCATGGCAGGGCATCTCATCCAGGGCGGCCACGAAGTCTGGCTCTCGGACCTCAAGCCGGTGCCCGCGTCGCTCGTCGAAGCCGGCGGAAGCGCGGCCAAGACCGCGAAAGAGGCGGCGGAGCACGCCGACCTGATCATCACGATGGTCCCCGACACGCCGCACGTGGAGAGCGCGCTCTTCGGCGAGCTAGGGATCGCCAAGGGGCTCTCCAAGGGCAAGATCGTCGTCGATATGAGCTCGATCTCGCCGATCGCGACCAAGGAGTTCGCGCGCCGGATCAACCAGCTCGGCTGCGAGTACCTCGACGCGCCGGTCTCCGGCGGCGAGGTCGGCGCGAAGGCCGCCTCGCTCACCATCATGGTCGGCGGGTCGGAAGCGACGTTCGAGAAGGTCAAGCCGATCCTACAGCTGATGGGCAAGAACATCACGCTCGTCGGCGCGAATGGCGACGGCCAGACGTGCAAGGTCGCCAACCAGATCATCGTCGGCGTCACGATCGGGGCGGTCGCCGAGGCGCTGCTCTTCGCATCCAAGGCCGGCGCGGACCCCGGCAAGGTCCGTACGGCGCTGATGGGCGGGTTCGCCGCCTCGCGCATCCTCGAGGTCCATGGCGAGCGAATGGTGAAGCGCAACTTCGATCCGGGCTTTCGCATCGACCTGCACCTCAAGGATCTCTCGCTCGCGCTTACCGGCGCGCGCAGCCTGCAGATGAGCCTGCCGATGACCGCGCTCTGCCAGCAGGTCATGAACGCCGCCGCGGCGCGCGGCGGCGGCAGCTGGGATCACTCCGGTCTCGTCCGCGCGCTCGAGGTCATGGCGAACCACGAGATCGGCGCGAAAAGCGGCGCGGAAGAGCTCGGTTAGGACTCGGACCCAGCGATGGCGACCTCGGACCGGGACTTGCTCCTGCGGCTCTTCGACGCTGCGGTGGCCGCGGTGTCGCCGGCGAAATGCCTGCCGCCGCACCTGCCTGCGCCCCCGCGGGGCCGAACGATCATCGTCGGCGGCGGCAAGGCGGCGGCAGCGATGGCAAAAGCCGTCGAGGAGCATTGGCGCGGACCGCTCTCGGGGCTCGTCGTGACGCGCTATGGCCACGGCGTGCCGTGCGAGCGCATCGAGGTGGTCGAGGCCGCGCATCCGGTGCCGGACGCCGCGGGACGCAAGGCCGCGAGCCATATCCTCGACGCGGTGAAGGGTCTCGGCCCGGACGATCTGGTGCTCTGCCTCATCTCCGGCGGCGGTTCCGCCCTGCTCGCCGCGCCGGCGGCGGGGCTGACGCTCGAGGACAAGCAGGGCGTCAACCGCGCGCTGCTGAAGTCCGGCGCGAACATCACCGAGATGAACTGCGTGCGGAAGCACCTTTCGGCGATCAAGGGCGGACGGCTCGCCGCGGCCGCGTCGCCGGCGCGCGTAGTCACGCTCGCGATTTCGGATGTGCCCGGCGACGATCCCTCGGTGATCGCATCGGGCCCGACGGTTCCGGATCCGACCACGTTCGCCGACGCGCTCGCCGTGCTCGCGAAGTACGGGATCGACGAACCGCATGCGGTGATCGAGCACCTGCGAGCGGGGAAGGACGAGACGCCGAAGCCGGGCGATCCGCGGTTCGCCCGCAATGAGGTGATCACGCTCGCCACCGCACAGGACGCGCTGCGGGCCGCTGCCGACGTCGCGCGCACGGCCGGCGTCGCGCCAGTAATCCTGGGCGACTCGATCGAAGGTGAAGCGCGCGACGTGGCGGCGGTGCATGCCGGCATCGCGCGCCAGGTCGCCCGATTCGGGGGGCTCGCCGAGCCGCCCTGCGCGCTGCTCTCCGGCGGCGAAACCACGGTGACCGTCCGCGGCAGCGGGCGCGGCGGGCGCAACGCCGAGTTCCTGCTCGCGCTCGCGGTCGCGCTCGACGGGCACCCCGGGATTGCCGCGATCGCCGCCGACACCGACGGCATCGACGGCTCCGAGGACAACGCCGGCGGCCTGCTCGCTGCCGACTCGCTTGCGCGCGCGGCGGCGAAGCACGTGAACGCCAAGCACCGCCTCGCGGCGAACGACGGCTACGGCTTCTTCTCCGCGCTCGGCGATCTCGTCGTCACCGGCCCGACGCGCACCAACGTGAACGACTTCCGCGCGATCCTCATCCGCCCCGGGGCGCGGTCGTACTACGCGACCGACGGAGGCGCCCCGTGACCGAGCCGGTCCAGCCCTCGGCGCAGCGGATCTGGGATCACTGCGAGGCGCTGGCGAAGCTCTCGGAGCTCGAGGGCGGCCTTACCCGCGTCTATCTCTCGGGCGAGCAGCGGCGCGCGAACGCGCTCGTTCTCGGCTGGATGCGCGAGGCGGGCATGAACGCGCGCCTCGACGCCGCGGGGAACTGCGTCGGCCGTTACGAGGCTGAGCAGCCGGGCCTGCCAGCGCTCGTGCTCGGCTCGCATCTCGATACCGTGCGCGACGCCGGCAAGTACGACGGCATGCTCGGCGTGGTCGCCGGGATCGAATGCGTCCGCGCGCTCGACGCGCGCGGCCGGCGCCTGCCCTTCGCGATCGAGGTGATCGGCTTCGCCGACGAGGAAGGCACGCGCTTCAACGCGACGCTGCTCGGCAGCCGCGCGGTGGCGGGGACTTTCCGGAAGGAAGTTCTCGAGGCGGTCGATCGACAGGGCGTCAGCATGCGCGAGGCGATGCGCCGTTTCGACCTCGACCCGGAGCGCATCGGCGAGGCGGCGAAGCGCAAGGAGGACGTGCTCGCTTACGCCGAGCTTCACATCGAGCAGGGGCCGGTGCTCGAGGCCGAGGATCTGCCGGTCGGTGTCGTCACCGCGATCAACGGCGCGAACCGCTACGCGGTCGAGATCGACGGCATGGCCGGACACGCCGGCACGGTGCCGATGGCGCTGCGACAGGACGCGATGGCGGCGGCGGCCGAATGCGTCCTCGCCGTGGAGCGGCGCGCGAGCGCCGAGCCGGAGCTCGTCGGCACCGTCGGCAAGCTCGAGTGCCTGCCGGGCGCGGTGAACGTGGTCCCGGGCAAGGTGAAGTTCACGATCGACATCCGCTCGCCGCGAGACGGCTCGCGGCTCGCTGCGGCGGCCGACCTCGTGCGCGAGATTCAGGCGATCTGCGATCGCCGCGGCGTGAGCGTGAAGATCGCGAAGACGCACGAAGGGAAGACCGCGCCCTGCGCCGGCTGGCTCCAGGCACAGATCGGCGAGGCGATCGCGGCCGAAAGGCTGCCGGTGCGGAAGCTCCCGAGCGGGGCGGGACACGATGGCATGGCGATGATCGACCTCGCCGACATCGGGATGCTGTTCGTGCGCTGCGAGAAGGGCATCAGCCACAACCCGGCCGAAGCGATCACGCTCGCCGACGTCGAGACGAGCGCGCGCGTGTTCCTGCGTTTCATCGAGAACTTCGAGCCGCAATGAGCGACGCTGCCCGCACCAAGATCGACGAGTTCCTGGCGGCACAGCGCGAGGCGCAGACGCGCTTCCTCGCCGAGCTGGTGAAGACGCCCTCCGACAACCCCCCCGGTGACTGCCGGCCGCATGCCGAGCGCGCGGCCGAGCTCCTCGAAGGGCTCGGCTTCAAGGTCGAGCGGCATCCGGTGCCGGACGATCTCGTCAAGGCGAACGGCATGATCTCGTGCACCAACCTCGTCATCCGCGAGCGCTTCGGTGCCGCCGGGCCGACGATCGCCTGCAACGCCCACGGTGACGTCGTGCCCCCGGGGCTCGGCTGGAGCGCCGACCCCTATGGCGCCGAGGTCCGCGACGGTTGCATGTACGGCCGCGGGGTGGCGGTGTCGAAGTCCGATTTCGCCACCTATGCGTTCGCGCTGCTCGCGCTGAGGGACGCCGTTGCCAACGGCGGCGCGAAGCTCGCACGGCACCGTCGAACTGCACTTCACCTACGACGAGGAGGCCGGCGGCTGCGATCGGTCCGAAGTGGCTTCTTGAAAAGGGCCTCACGAAGCCCGACTTCGCGCTCTCGGCGGGCTTCTCCTACGGCGTGACGATCGCGCACAACGGCTGCCTGCACCTCGAGGTGGAGGTGCTGGGTAAGTCCGGACACGCCGCCGAGCCGGAGAAGGGCCACGACGCGCTCGAGGCGGCGGCGGAGATCCTGAACGACCTCTACGCCTACCGCAAGGCGCTGTTCGCGCTCGAGTCGGCGACCCCCGGCATCGGCAGCCCGACGATGGTGGTCGGTCTGATCTCGGGCGGGATCAACACCAACGTCGTGCCCGATCGGGTCGTGTTCCGTCTAGATCGGCGCATCATCCCGGACGAGATCCCCGGCGCCGCCGAGCGCTTCATCCGCGCGCTCATCGAGCAATCGGTGCGCAAGCAGCCCGGGATCCGGGTCGAACATCCGCCGCATCCTGTTCGCCGAGCCGTTCGTGCCTCGTCCGGGGCAGGAGCGCCTGGTGGAATCGATCAGCCGCCACGCGCGCGACGTGTTCGGCGTGGAGGTGAAGCCGCACGGGGTGCCGCTCTACACCGACGCGCGGCACTACTCGGAGGCGGGGATCCCGACGGTGCTCTATGGCGCCGGGCCGCGCACGCTCGAGGAGGCGAACGGCCACCGCGCCGACGAGAACCTCAAGCTCGACGACCTATACCAGGCGACCGAGGTCGTCGCCCGCACGTTCGTCGATCTGCTCGCACCGAAGCCTTGAGCAGTCGGCCGAAAGTCGATTGACCACGAGGCCATCCTCAAGGCGGAGATCATGCCTAGCCACTTCATCCGGTTCGGTGCCGCGCTCTCGGCTCTGGCCATCGCACCGAGCCTCGCGCTCGCGCAGGCCTGGCCGACGAAACCGGTTCGCATCGTCGTCACGTTCTCGCCTGGGGGCTCGAGCGACATCACGGCCCGCGCGCTAGGCGTGCCATTGTCGGCGAAGCTCGGCCTGCCGGTGATCGTCGACAACAAGCCCGGCGCCGGCGGCTCGATCGGCGCGACCGAGATCTCGCGCGCGGCGCCCGACGGCTACAACCTGCTGATGTCGAACACCACGCCGATCTCGCTCTAGCCGTTCATGCTGAGTCCCCAGCCGTACGACCCGAGCAAGAGCTTCGTCCACGTAAGCCTCGTCACGACGGTCCCGGACGTGATCATGGTGCACCCGTCGGTGCCGGCGAAGAACATGAAGGAGCTTGTCGCCTGGATCAAGGCGCAGAAGAATCCAGTGAACTTCGGGTCGGGAGGCATCGGGTCGATCGGCCACATCCTCGGGGAGATGTGGAAGAAGGAGACCGGGCTCAACATCGAGCACGTCGGCTACAAGGGCAGCGGGCCGATGGCCACCGATCTCATCATGGTCGGCAACCTCAGCTTCTCGTTCGACACGCTGCCGCAGAACGTGCCGCCCATCAAGTCCGGAAAGCTCCGCCCGATCGCCGTGACGTCGCGCTCGCGTGCCCCGATCGCCCCCGATGTCCCGACCGTGGTCGAGGAAGGCATGTCCTACCTGATCGCCGAGAACTTCATCGGCGTGTCCGCGCCGGCCGGCGTGCCGGAACCGGTTCAGAAGCGGTTGCACACCGCGATCCAGGAATCGCTCGACGATCCGAACTTCGTCGAGCGGATGAACGAGCTCGGCCTAATGGTGCGCAAGATGTCGCAGACCGACTTCCAGAAGTTCGTCCAAGATCAGATCGCCGGCTGGGCGCCGGCGGTGAAGGCGTGAACTGATGACGTCCTCGACTGCCTCACGCTCATGACCAGGATTCGCGTGAAATGGCCGAAGGGCGAACTCGTCGCAAACCTCGCCGACACGCCGACGGCGAAGTCGCTCGTCGCTGCACTGCCCGCGAAGTCGCGCGCCAATACCTGGGGCGAGGAGGTGTACTTCTCGCTGCCGGTAGGCGCGAAGCTCGAGCCAGACGCGCGCGAGGTCGTCGACCCGGGGACGGTCTGCTTCTGGGTGCAGGGAGCTTCCCTCGCCCTGCCCTACGGGCCGACGCCGGTGTCCCGTGGCGACGAGTGCCGGCTCGTTACCAAGGTCAACGTTCTAGGGAAGTTCGAGGGAGATCCCCGGAAGCTCGCCACCGTGTGCGATGGGGATCCGATCGAAGTGACCGTCGCCTGAGACCCCGGCTCCCCTCGCGCCGGGATACCCGCCCGCTTTCACGTACTGCCTCAGGTCGCGGAACGCGGCCGCCGCCGGCGACGGCGTCAGGTCGCGCCTCAGGAACAGGCAAACGCGCCTCGCCACCATCGGCCGAACGAGCGGCCGCATCGCGAACTTCACCCGTAACGAGATCTGGCGCGCGTTGAGCGGCAGCGCCGCTACGCCGAGCCCGGCGGTTACCATGCTGATTACCGTCGATGAGAACGAGCCCTCGTAGGCCGGCGCGACCCGGAGCCAACCCAGCGCGGAGGTAACCCGTGGAGAGCTACATCGTCGATTGGCTGAACCTCGGCGTGCGCTGGCTGCATTTCGTCGCCGGCATCGCCTGGATCGGCGCCTCGCTCTACTTCGTGATGCTCGACATGTCGCTCAAGCCGCCGAAGAACCCGGCGGACGCGAAGCGCGGCGTGTTCGGCGAGCTGTGGGCGGTGCACGGCGGCGGGTTCTACGTCAGCCAGAAGTTCCGCACCGGACCGGTGGGCGAGCCCCTGAGCGAGGACCTGCACTGGTCCAAGTGGGAGGCCTACACGACCTGGCTCTCCGGCATGGCGCTCCTCGCGATCATCTACTGGTACGGCGCGAACGCGTACCTGATCGACAGGTCGGTGATGGACCTCTCAGTGCCGGCGGCGATCGCGATCTCGGCCGGCTCGCTCGTCGTCGGCTGGCTCGTCTACGACGCGCTGTGCAAGACCATCAAGCACGAGCTTGCGCTGTCGATCGTGATCTACGTGCTGCTCGTCGCGGCGGCGTGGGGCTACGCGCAGGTCTTCGGCGGGCGCGCCGCGTATGTCCACGTCGGCGCGCTGATCGGAACGATCATGGTGTGGAATGTCTTCTTCCAGATCATCCCCGGGCAGAAGCAGATGGTGGCCGAGATCCGCGCAGGGCAAGATCCCGACCCGACGCCGGGGATCATCGGCAAGCAGCGCAGCGTGCACAACACCTACTTCACGCTGCCGGTGCTGTTCATCATGATCAGCAACCACTACCCGATGACCTACGGCGCGAAGCACGGCTGGGCGATCCTGGCGGTGATCATGCTCGCGGGCGCGCTGATCCGGCAGTACTTCGTGCTCCGGCACGTCGGCAAGAACCTGGTCGCGCTGCCGGCGGTGGCGACGGTGCTGCTGCTCGGGCTCGCGATTGCGATCGCGCCGAAACCCGCGGCGACCGGTGCGCAGGCCGCCGCGGCGAAGACCATCACCTTCGCGCAGATCCAGCCGGTGCTGAAGGAGCGCTGCGCGGTCTGCCATTCGGAGAAGCCGACCTTCGCCGGCTTCGTGCAGCCGCCGGGCGGGCTGATGCTCGACACGCCGGAGCAGGTCAAGGCCGCGGCGCAGCGCATCCACCAGCAGACGATCGCCACCCAGGCGATGCCGATCGGCAACCTCACCAAGATGACCGACGAGGAGCGCGCGCTCCTCGGCAAGTGGCTCGCCGACGGGGCGAACGTCAACTAGCGCGGGAGTGCGGCCGCAGTGGCGGCGTAGTGGCGGGCCATCGCCCCGGCAGTCGTGAGCCAGATTGACTCGCGCTTTCCCGCGATGTGCCGCAGCGCCCGGCGCAGGTGTCGCAGCCGGAACGGCTGGCCGACGATGTACGAGTGGAGCGCGATCCCCATCACGAGCGGCTCGCTGGCCGACTGCTCGAGCATCTCGTCGAACTGGTCGACGATCATGTCCGCGAACGCGTCGGCGCCGACGCGGCGCCCGATGATCGCGCTCGAGTCGTTCAGCTCCTGCGGGTATGGGACCGCGAGCAGCGGCCCGGCGCGCGTCGCGAGCCAGACCGGCTGATCGTCGGCGCACCAGTCGAGGACGTAGGCGTAGCCGGCTTCGCGCAACAGGTCGGGTGTCACTGGCGTCTCGGCGATCCACGGCCCGAGCCAGCCGGCCGGCCGCGTGCCCTCGTGGCGCGCGATCGTCTCGCTCGCCTCACTTATGAGCGCCCGCTCGGCGGCCTCGTCGAGATCGCTCTGCCGCTCGGAGTTGGTGCGGCCGTGCGCCGCGATCTCGTCGCCTCGCTTGCGGAACGCCGCCACCACCTCGGGGCAGTGCGCGTAGAGGTCGGAGTTGACGAGGACCGTCGCCGGCAGCTCGAGCTCGTCGAACACCCGGGCGAGGCGCCACGCGCCGACCCGGTTGCCGTACTCGCGCCACGAGTGGTTGAGCACGTCCGGCTGCGGCATGCCGGGCACCAGCTCCTCGACGAGCCCTTCGCCGAACGCGTAATGCTCGAGGTTGAGCGCCATGTACACCGCGAGCCGCTTTCCGCCCGGCCACTCGAACTGCGGCCGTCCGACGATCGGCGAGTAGGCGAAGCGGTCGTGCGAGCGGAGCCGGCCCTCGACGCGAGCGATCATGGCTTGAACGCGCGCCCGATCGCGGGATCGACGTCCACCAGCTCGCGGCCGGCCGGCGCGGCGTAGCTGCCCGCGCGCGGCTTGGGCAGCGCGAGCCGCACGAGTAGCTCCGCCTGGCCGACGCCCGCGACGAGGCAGTCGACGAGCGGCACCGGCACGTCGGCCTGCAGCCGCGCCGGCACGCCCGCCATCACCGCGCCGGTGAGGATCACGACCTCCGCGTGATCGCGCTCGACGAGGTCGTTTGCCGCGGCGACGATCTCGCGGTCGAGCTCCGGGTGGCCGCCCGGCGCGTACGCGGCGGTGCTCTCCAGCGTGCGCCATCCGGCGACGCGATCCGCCAGCCCGTAGCTCGCGACGAGCTCGCGATAGAGCGGCAGCACGCGACGCCCGAACGTGACCAGCCCGATCCGCCCGCCGAGCATGCACGCGGTGAGCAGGCCGGCTTCGGTCATGCCGACGACCGGGATCGAGAGCAGCTCCCGCGCGCCGCGCAGGCCGGTGTCGTAGGAGACTGCGATCACCACCGCGTCGCAGCCGGGGGCGTGCTTCGCGACGAGCGCGATCGTGGAGTGCTCGGCAATCGCGTGCTCGCTGCGCGTGCCGATCACGCGCGCGCCGAACGTGCCGGTGACGGCAACGATCTCGGTGCCCGGCGGACGCCGCCGCGCGGGCCGCCGCGGCGACCTTGCCGGTGACGACATCCGAGGTGTTCGAGTTGACGACCAGGAGGCGCATGGTCCTCAGGCGAACGCCGCTTCGAGATCGACCTCGCCGCGCCCGCTTGGCGCAGGTCGAGCGCGGTTTCGACGTGATTCAGGTGCTCGACCATCCGCCGCGCCGCCTCGTCGGCGTCGTGCCGCTCGATGGCGTCGATGAGATCGCTGTGCTCGTGGTACGGGCAGGCCGGGACGTTGGGCGAGTCGTAGAGGATGATCGACCAGGCAGGTGAGCGACTCGAGCTCGCGCATCGTGCGCGCGACGAGCGAGTTGCCGACCATCTCGGCGATGAGCTGGTGGAACTCACCCGACAGCCGGATGATCGACCGGCGGTCGTTCGCCGCGCGCGCTTCGGACTCGAGGCCGACGTGCGCGCGGAGGCGGCCGACGTGCGCCGCGGTGGCGGCTGCGGCGAGGCGGCGGATCAGCCACGGCTCGATGACGCGCCGGGCCTCGAACACCTCGCGCGCCTCCTCCACGCGACGGGCGGAGACGAACGCGCCGCGGTTGCGGTACACGGTGACGATGCCGTCGTGCGCGAGCCGCGCGATCGCCTGCCGGATCTTGGTGCGGCTCACGCCGAATATCGACGCCAGCTTCTCCTCGACGAGCTGGGTGCCGGGCAGCAGGCGGTGCTCATGGATCGCCGCCAGGACGCGCTCGTGGATCTCGTTGACCGCGAGCGCGCGCGGGCGCCGCGTGCGTCCGCGCGCCGGTCCCGCGGCGGCGGGGACCTTCTCCATTTCTCTTCGACTCGTCATCGGGGCTCCGTCGCGCCTCACGACAGTGTGCGTTGCGTCTCGCATGCGTCCAGTTGGTGCAGTGATTGTACACCATACTGTTTCTGGCGCAATAAAGTTAACTATCTGTTTTTAATTAAAAGATAAAATATGTCGCTGC
>CAVUSZ010000028.1:0-27009 GCA_963744255.1 uncultured beta proteobacterium | reverse complement strand
GCTAGCCCAACCTGACGTACTCGTACTCGACCGGCAGGTTGTTGATGCCGCGATCGGGCGGCGCGATCCACGCCGCCATCTTCCCCGGCTCCACCACGCGCTGCATGAGGCTGCGTATGTAGCTGCGATCGGCTTCGCTTGGCAACCAGTTGCGCAAACCGCTCGCGTAGGCGTCGCGCGCGATCGGCGTGCCGTCGGGAGCGGTCGGCGCGTCCGCCCACGCACCGATCTGGCGGCGGAAGCGGGTCGAAGGGAGCGTGAGGCGGAAGTCGTGCCCGGCACGGTGGATCTGCATGTTCCAGCGCCGCAGGCCGAGCTCGCAGTCCTTCACGTACGAGCCGCGCACGACTTCGTTCATCGCGTTGCGCAGGGATACCGTCTCGGTTTTCACCCCGCCGGCGCCGTCGGGCACCTCGATCGCCATCGTCGAATCGAGCGCAACGTGATCCGCGTACTGCGATTCGTCCGGGCGGCCCTTGATGCCGTTCGCGAACGTCGTCGCCGCGTTCGACGACACCTCGGATCCGAAGAGGTCGAGGGAGGAGGAGAACCAGAAGTTGAGATACCGCTGCAGAAGCGGCAGGTCGATTCCGCCGGCGCGGCGGATCGCCGGGGGGTCGTCGGTCCCGAGCTCCTTCATCAGCTCGAGCGTCCGCTTCACGATGCGTCCGAGGCCGGTCTCGCCGACAAACATGTGGTGCGCCTCTTCGGTGAGCATGAAGCGGCAAGTGCGCGCGAGCGGGTCGAACCCCGACTCGGCGAGGCTCTTCAGCTGGAACTTGCCGTCGCGATCGGTGAAGTAGGTGAAGCAGTAGAACGACAGCCAGTCCGAGATCGGCTCGTTGAACGTGCCGAGGATGCGCGGCTTGTCGACGTCGCCGGAGTGACGGGAGAGGAGCTCCTCGGCCTCCTCGCGCCCGTCGCGGCCGAAGTAGGCGTGGAGGAGGTAGACCATTGCCCACAGGTGTCTCCCCTCCTCGACGTTGACCTGGAAGAGGTTGCGCAGATCATAGAGCGACGGGCACGTGTGGCCGAGCAGATGCTGCTGCTCGACGGACGCCGGCTCGGTATCGCCCTGGGTGACGATCAGCCGCCGGAACTGCGAACGGTACTCACCCGGGACCTGTTGCCACGCCGGCTGGCCGTAGACGTCGCCGAAGCCGATGGTGCGGTCGGGGATCGCATCGGCAAGGAAGATGCCCCAGCGGTAGTCCGGCATCTGGACGTAGCCGTAGCTCGCCCAGCCCTGCGCATCGACGCCGACCGCGGTGCGCAGATACACATCCTTCCCCGCGAAATCGTGCGGCCCCATCTCGCGCCACCAGTCGAGGAAGTGGGGCTGCCAGTGCTCGAGTGCGCGCTGGAGTGTGCGGTCGTTCGCCAGGTTGACGTTGTTGGGGATGCGCTCGCTGTAGTTGAGGTCTGTCATGAATGGCTCCGGATCGGGCCGGGTCAGACCCGTTCCCAGTTGAACTTCGCCTTGCTCCCCGTCCCGAACACCTTCAGCGCGCCATGCTCGCCGACGGCATTCGGGCGGTTGAAGATCCAGTTCTGCCACGCGGTGAGGCGGCCGAAGATCCGGGTCTCCATCGTCTCGCGGCCGGCGAATCGGAGGTTCGCCTCCATGCCGGTGAGCGCGTCGGGAGAGAGGCTCGCTCGCTCCTCGAGTGCGATGCGTACCTCCTCGTCCCAGTCGAGGTCGTCGGGCGCGAAGGTGACGAGACCCAGCTCGATCGCCGCTTCCGCGGCGAGCTTCTCGCCGACCCGGACACGGGCCGCTTCCACCGGTTCCGCTTCGCTGCAGAAACGGGTGGAGATCCGCGGGAGGCCGTTCACCATCGGGTACGCGCCGAAGTTCATCGCGGACAGCGCGATCCGCGGACCGCCGGCCTCGTCGTCGGACGGCTGGAGCATGAAGCTGCGGTCGGCTGCGAGCAGAAGCTCGGCGAGCGTACCGGCGAAGCACGAACCCTGATCGACGATCGCGAACAGCGTCCGCGACGACACGTCGAGACGCGCGAACGTCCGGCGGAGGAGGCCGATCGTTTCTCTCACGAGCCAGTGACTGCGGTGCGCGTCCAGCGCGGCGTCGACGACGAGCACCGCATCGGCGTCACCACGAGTCTTGAGGATCCAGGTGCCGATCTCGAGATCGTTGGTCCGCAGACACAGGATCGCGTCGTCCAGCTCCCGCGCCATCGCGAGCGGCCACCAGCTCGCGCCGGCCGCGAGGATCGCGACCGGGTCGCGGGGCTGTGGCGAACTCGGGGCGGCGACGGTGATCGTTGCATTGCGGGCCTTCCGGTCGATCGCGACGTCGACGTATTCATAGTGATAGCCCGCGCCGTCGGTCGTGCGGGCGAGCGGAGTGAGCTTCACACCCGGGCCGGGGCCCGGCCGCGCGCTCGTCGCAGCGAGCGCCGCAGCGCGCTCCGTCACCGCCTGGGCAAACGCCTGCGGCTTCGCGACGTGATCCACGAGCTTCCACTGGCGGGCGCGGTCCGCGCGCACGCCCTCGCTCGTGGTGGAGAAGACATCAGCCAGATCGCGGCGCACCTTGCGCTTGTCGGTGACGCGCGTCAGGCCGCCGGTTCCCGGGAGGACGCCAAGCAGCGGCACCTCGGGCAGACCGACCGTCGAGGAGCGGTCGTCGATCATGAGGATCTCGTCGCAGGCGAGGGCGAGCTCGTAGCCGCCGCCGGCGACCGTGCCGTTCATCGCCGCGAGAAACCGCAGGCCATCGTGGCGGCTCGAGTCTTCCATGCCGTTCCGCGTCTCGTTGGTGAACTTGCAGAAGTTCACTTTCCAGGCATGGCTCGACACTCCGAGCATGTAGATATTCGCGCCCGAGCAGAACATCCGCTCTTTGGCGCTCGTGATTACGACGACCTTCACCTCGGGATGCTCGAACCGGATGCGCTGGAGCGCGTCGGCGAACTCGATGTCCACGCCGAGGTCGTACGAGTTGAGCTTCAGCCGGTAACCCGGCTTGAGGCCGCGCTCCTCGTCGACGTCCATCGACAGGGTGGCGATCTGGCCATCGACCTTCATCCGCCAGTGCACGTAGGTCTCCGGGGCACGGTCGTAGGTGATGAGGGTCGGGGCTTGGCCGGTCGCTTGCGGAACTGCGCTCATAGATTCTCCTGGTGAATGTGAGTGCGAGGCATCACTGCGCGCGCGAGTTCGGAAAGGCTCGCTTCGACGGTCTTGCCTGCAGTGTCGATGGTGACGTCGGCCTGCGCGTACAGCGGCTCGCGGCCGGCAAGGATGCGGCGCAGATCGTCCATCGCCTCGCGGTTGCCGGCCATCGGACGGTAGTCGCCCTGGGCGGCGACGCGCGCCATGTGCTCCTCGGGCGCCGCCTTCAGCCACACGGCGAGACAGGCCGTGAGCACGAGGTCGTAGGTGGCGGGCTCGGAGACGATACTGCCGCCGGTGGCGATCACGCAGCGGTCGTTCTTCTCGAGGATCCGCTCGAGTGCGCGCCGCTCGTAGCGGCGGAAGCCCGCCTGCCCGTGCAGAAGGAAGATCTCGTGCAGGCTGGTGCCGGCCTCCGCCTCGACTTCATGGTCGAGCTCCACGAACGGCACCCCAAGGCTCCGGCCGAGCGCCGCACCGAGCGTGGACTTCCCAGCGCCGCGCAGACCCACTAGCGCGATGCGATTCTCGCGCGCACCGTACGCGCTGCCGTACTCGCGCACCAGCTGCGCGCGGACCCTGGCGAGCTTCGTCGCCGGAAGGCGCTTGAGGAGCTGCAGGATCAGCGTCAGCTCGACCGACTGGCCGTCGTCGGCACGGACAACCTCATCGAGCGGCAGGTTGAGGGCCTGGGCGATCTGGCGAAGCAGCAGCACCGACACGTTGCCGCGACCGGACTCCAGCTGGGCCAGGTAGCGCTCGGATACGCCCGAGTCCCTGGCGAGGATCTTCCGGGTCATCCCTCGCCGGGCGCGGGCTTCACGCACACGCTCACCGAGCCGGCCGAGAAACGCCCCATCCGGCTGGACGACGCTGCTTTCCCCCATTCGGGACGGCTTACGGCTCGGCTCGCGAACGCCCATGAAATATAGTGCTTGCGTTGTATTAAGACTGCATTATAATGCATGTCAACGAAAAAGCAAGCGGCACGTAAGGCACCGCCGCCAGGAGACGCGATGGCGCTCGAACTGACCATTCTGGTGGGCACGATGACCGGCAACGCCCAGCTCGTCGCGCAGGAGCTCGAACTGCTGCTCGACGACGGCGAGACGCGGGCGCAGGCGCGCGTGATGGACGGGCTCGACGCCGGCACGTTCGCCCGCGGGGGGCTGTTCCTGATCTGCACCTCCACATACGGGCAGGGGGACGTTCCCGACAACGCCAAACAACTCTATGAATCCCTGATCGCGACCCGGCCGGACCTATCCAACGTCCAATACGGCGTCGTGGCGCTCGGCGACCGCACCTACCTCGACACGTTCTGCAACGGCGGCCGGAGGTTCGACGCCATCCTCACCGAGCTGGGTGCGCGCCGGACAGGCGAGATCCTGTTTCACGACGCATCAAGCGGGACGCTCGCCGAGGAAGCCGCGGCCGAGTGGATCGGCTCGTGGATTGCGCAGGCACGCGAGCAAGCCGGCATCGCTGCGTGACGTAAGATCCGCCGGCGAGGAGGAGGAACCGTGGCGCGACTCAGCCAGGCGGATCATCGTTCGAGCCCGCCCGCGCTCGACATACCCCGCGATTACAACGCTGCCCATGACCTCGTCGAGCGCAACCTCGCCGCGGGCCGGGGCGGCAAGCTCGCCTTTATCGACGATGACGGCCGCTACACGTACGCCGATCTCGCCGAGCGGGTCGATCGCGCGGCGAACGCGCTCACCACGCTCGGCCTCGGGATGGAAGACCGGGTCATGGTGGTGCACCTCGACACGATCGACTGGCCCGCGGTGTTTCTCGGCGCGATCAAGGGCGGCATCGTCCCGATCGCCGTCAACACATTGCTGACGCCGGCCGACTACGAGTTTATGCTCGATGACAGCCGCGCCAAGGCGCTCGTCGTGTCCGAGGCGCTGCTGCCGCAGTTCGCGGCAATCTTCGGTCGCCGCCCGCACCTGAAGCATATCGTCGTCTCCGGGGCGAATGCGCACGGGCACCTTCGCCTGCAGGACCTGACAGCGAAGGCGGGCCCCTCGTTCGACCCGGCGCCGACGACGAGCGACGACGCCTGCTTCTGGCTCTACTCGTCGGGGTCGACGGGAACGCCAAAAGGCACGGTGCATGTGCATTCCAGTCTGATCGGCACTGCCGAGCTCTATGGCCGTGCCGTGCTCGGCATCCGCGAGAACGACGTGGTGTTCTCCGCGGCGAAGCTGTTCTTCGCCTACGGGCTCGGGAACTCGTTGTCGTTCCCGCTCGCGGTGGGCGCGACCGCGGTGCTGATGGCCGAGCGCCCGGCGCCAGCGGCAGTGTTCGACCGTCTCAAGTCGCATCGCCCCACCATCTTCTACGGCGTGCCGACGCTCTATGCGGCGATGCTTGCGGCGCCGGCGTTGCCGACGCGCGGGGAGGTGGCAATGAGAATCTGCGTATCGGCCGGCGAAGCCCTCCCGGCCGACATCGGCCGTCGCTGGACCGAGCACTTCGGCGTCGAGGTCCTCGACGGCATCGGCTCGACCGAGATGCTCCACATCTTCCTGTCGAACCGGCCGGGCGAGGTTCGCTACGGCACGAGCGGGAAGCCGGTGCCCGGCTACCGGCTGCGGGTGGTCGACGATGTCGGCAAGGATTGCGGCCCGGGTGAGATCGGTGACCTCCTGGTCGCCGGCCCGTCGGCCGCTGCGGGGTATTGGAACAACCGCGAGCGGAGCCGCTCGACTTTCGTCGGCGTCTGGACGCGCACGGGCGACAAGTACACTTGCGACGCCGACGGCTACTACACCTATGGCGGCCGGTCCGACGACATGCTCAAGGTCGGGGGGATCTTCGTGTCGCCGTTCGAGGTCGAGGCGGCGCTGCTTACGCACCCGGAGGTGCTCGAGGCCGCGGTCGTCGGCGTTCCCGACGAATCGCAGCTCGTGAAGCCGAAGGCGTTCATCGTGACGAAGCCGGGGGTGCAGGGCACGCCGGCGCTCGCCGACGTGCTGAAGCAGCACGTGAAGGACCGGCTCGCGCCCTACAAGTATCCCCGGTGGGTCGAGTTCGTCGCCGAGCTGCCGAAGACCGCGACCGGCAAGATCCAGCGCTTCAAGCTCCGCCAGCGCGACGCGGGCTAGGCTCTGGCGTCCCGTCCGGACGCGACCGGGCCTTGGAAACCCCTCCGCCCACCCCGACTTACCCAAAAGGTTGACTGCGTTAGTCGGGTTTTAGTAAACTTGACCAAATTCCTCGGCTTTTCACGCCGCGCAAGCATACGGAGACCTCAATGAGGCTGACCACCAAAGGACGTTTCGCCGTGACGGCAATCCTCGATCTCGCGATGTGCCAGAAGGGCGGGCCCGTCTCGCTCGCCGGGATCAGCGAGCGTCAGGGGATCTCGCTGTCCTACCTCGAGCAGCTGTTCGGCAAGCTGCGCCGAAACGCGCTCGTCTCTAGCGTCCGCGGACCGGGGGGCGGTTACCTCCTCGCCAGGAGCCTCGACGATGTCTCGGTCGCGGACATCATCCGCGCCGTGGACGAGCCGATGGACACCACGCAATGCCGGGGCAAGGAGAACTGCCACGATGACCAGAAGTGCATCACCCACGACCTGTGGGCGGGCCTGAACGACCGCATCTTCGAGTACCTGAGCTCGGTAACCCTCGCGCATCTGGTGGCGCAGGGAAGGAGCCGGCAGAGCGAGTCGGTGCCGATGGTCGACATGCGCGAAAAGCGCCCGGCCTCGACCGACGTCGTACCGGCGTGAAGGAGAACCCGAAAGTGGCGATAACGCTCACTCCCAGCGCGGCCCGGCAGATCCTGAGCTCGGTCGAGAAGTTCGGCGGCGTCGGCCTGCGGCTCGGCGTCAAGCAGGTCGGCTGCTCGGGCTTTGCCTACACCTTCGACATGGCGAAAGAAATCGGCGCGGACGATCGGCTCTTCGAGGGCCACGAGGCGAAGCTTGTCGTCGACCGCAAGGCGCTCGCCTATCTCGAGGGCGCCGAGCTCGACTTCGTGCGCGAGGGCTTCAAGCAGATGTTCACGGTGAAGAACCCCAACGTCGACGACACCTGCGGCTGCGGCGAGAGCTTCAGCATCAAGGCCACCGAAGGTGCCTGAACATGAGCGCGGTGCTCCAGAACCTGATTGATAAGCCGTACGCGCACGGCTTCGTCACCGACATCGACTCCGACACTGCCCCGAAGGGGTTGTCGGAGGATGTCATCCGGCTCATCTCGCGCAAGAAGAACGAGCCGGAGTGGCTGCTCGAGTTCCGGCTCAAGGCCTACCGCCACTGGCTCACGATGACCGAGCCGAAGTGGCCGAACGTGAAGTACCCGCGGATCGACTTCCAGGACATCAGCTACTACTCGGCGCCGAGGGCGAAGCCGAAGCTCGCGTCGATGGACGAGGTCGACCCGGAGCTCATCCGGACGTTCGAGAAGCTCGGCGTGCCGCTGCACGAGCAGAAGGCGCTCGCCGGCGTCGCCGTCGACGTCATCTTCGACTCGGTGTCGGTGACGACCACTTACAAGAAGAGGCTTGCCGAGGCCGGCGTCATCTTCTGCTCGATGTCGGAAGCGGTGCGCGACCACCCGGATCTCGTCCGCAGGTACCTCGGCACCGTCGTCCCCTACGGCGACAACTTCTACGCAGGGCTCAACTCCGCGGTGTTCACCGACGGCTCGTTCTGCTACATCCCGAAGGGCGTGAAGTGCCCGATGGAGCTGTCGACCTACTTCCGCATCAACACCGAGCAGTCGGGCCAGTTCGAGCGCACGCTGATCGTCGCCGAGGAGGGCTCGTACGTCTCGTATCTCGAGGGCTGTACGGCGCCCAAGTTCGACACGAACCAGCTGCACGCCGCCGTCGTGGAGCTGGTCGCGCTCGATCGCGCCGAGATCAAGTACTCGACGGTGCAGAACTGGTACGCGGGCGACGAGAACGGCGTCGGTGGGATCTACAATTTCGTCACCAAGCGCGGCCTGTGCAAGGGTGCGGCCTCGAAGATTTCGTGGACCCAGGTCGAAACCGGCTCGGCGATCACCTGGAAATACCCGTCCTGTATCTTGCAGGGCGAAGGCTCGGTGGGCGAGTTCTACTCGGTCGCGTTGACGAACCACATGCAGCAGGCGGACACCGGCACCAAGATGATCCACATCGGCGCAAACACGCGCAGTCGGATCATCTCCAAGGGCATCTCCGCGGGGGTGTCGAACAACTCCTACCGCGGTCTCGTCCAGATCGGGCCGAAGGCCGACAACGCGCGCAACTTCTCGCAGTGCGACTCGATGCTGATCGGCGACAAGTGCGGGGCGAACACCTTCCCGTACATCCGCGTCCAGAACAACTCCGCTAAGGTCGAGCACGAGGCGTCGACCTCGAAGATCGGCGAGGACCAGCTTTTCTACTTCCAGAGCCGGGGGATCGACGGCGAGGCGGCGGTGTCGATGATCATCAACGGCTTCGTCAAGGACGTCTTCACCCAGCTGCCGATGGAGTTCGCGGTCGAGGCGTCGAAGCTGCTCGGCCTCAAGCTGGAGGGAAGCGTCGGATGATCGCGAGCAGCGCGCGCGTCCTCCTCGATGTCCGGAACCTGTCCGCGAAGGTCGCGGGTGTCGAGATCCTGAAAAGCATCAGTCTCACCGTCCGGGCCGGCGAGATCCACGCGATCATGGGGCCGAACGGCTCGGGCAAGAGCACGTTCGCCAAGGCGCTCGTCGGCCATCCCGCGTACGAGATCACCGGCGGGGAGGCAATCTTTGACGGCAAGAACCTCCTCGACGTGCCGGCGGAGGAGCGCGCGCGGGCGGGCCTCTTCCTCGGCTTCCAGTACCCGGTCGAGATCCCTGGCGTCGCCAACGCCCAGTTCCTGCGGCTCGCCTACAACACGATCCAGGCGGCGCGCGGCAAGGACGAGCTCGACCCGCTCGAGTTCGACGATTTCGTGCGCGAGAAGATGAAGCTGCTCGGGATGGACCCGGTGTTCCTCGACCGCAGCGTGAACGAGGGCTTTTCGGGCGGCGAGAAGAAGCGGAACGAAATCCTGCAGATGGCGCTGCTCGAGCCGAAGCTCGCGTTCCTGGACGAGACCGACTCCGGCCTCGACATCGACGCGCTGCGGGTCGTCGCGAACGGCGTGAACCGGCTGATCAACCCGGACAACGCCATCGTCCTGGTCACGCACTACCAGCGGATGCTGAACTACATCGTCCCCGACTACGTACACGTCATGGACGGCGGCCGGATCATCAAGACCGGCGGCAAGGAACTCGCGCTCGAGCTGGAGAGCCGCGGTTACGACTGGGTGGCGAAGGAGGCGGCATGACGACCACGGCCGCGCACGCCTGGCTCGCGAACCTGCTCGCGGGCCATCCGGGTCTGCCCGCGAAACCGCACGCGTGGCTGAATCGCCTGCGCGCCGACGCGCTCGAGCGGGCGCACTCGCTCACGCTCCCCACGGTGCGCGAAGAGGAGTGGCGGTTCACGGATCTCGCGCCACTGTACGCATTGGCGTTCAAGCCTCCTGCACCCGCTACGGCGCCGGTCGGGCTCGGTCTCGAGCCGGTGATCGCGCCGGAGGCGTCGGCGCGGCTCGTGTTCATCGACGGGCAGTTCGTCCCGACGCTGTCGTCGACCCCGCGGGACGGCGTCGTCGTGACGACGCTCGCCGCCGCCCTCGACACACACGGCGACCTCGTCGAGTCGCAGCTCGGGCGGCACGCGGACTTTCGCGACGATGCCTTTCGCGCGATCAACACCGCATACCTTACCGACGGCGCACTGGTGTTCGCACCGCGCGATACCGTGCGGCTTGCGCCGATCCAGCTCGTGTTCGCAAGCACGCAGGCCGGCGTCGCAGTCCATCCGCGCTGCCTGATCGTCGCGGAGCCGGGGAGCGAGGTGACTGTGCTCGAGGACTACGTCGGACTGAACGACGACGCCTATTGTGTCAACGCCGTCACCGAGGTCGCGGTCGGCGCGAACGCGCGCGTCCGCCATGTCCGCCGGCAGCAGGAGGGCCCGGCCGCGTTCCACATCGCCACGTGCGCGGTGCGCCTCGAGCGCGACGCCTCGTACAAGTCGGTGTCCGTGGCCGTCGGCGCGCGGCTGTCGCGCTACAACCTGAACCTCCTGCAGGGGGGCGAGGGGATCGATTGCCAGATCGACGGGCTCGCGCTGCTGAACGAGCGGCAGCTCGCGGACACGCACAGTTTCATCGACCACGCCCAGGCGCACGGCACGAGCCGCCAGCTGCACAAGTGCGTCGCCGGCGGCCACGCGCATGCGGTATTCAACGGCCGCATCATGGTGCGGCCCGGCGCGCAGGGGACCGATTCGTCGCAGCAGAGCCGGAACCTGCTGCTCTCCCGGCGCGCCCACGTCGACACCAAGCCGCAGCTCGAGATCTTCGCCGACGACGTGAAATGCGCGCACGGCGCGACCGTCGGCCAGCTCGAGGCGGAGGAGCTGTTCTACCTGCGGAGCCGCGGCCTGAGCGAGCCGGCCGCGCGCGCGCTGCTCACCTACGGCTTCGCGGCGCAGGTCGTCGACCGAATCCCGATCCGCTCGGTTGTCGATGCGCTGCACCGGACGGTGCTGGAAGAAACGCGAGAGACACTATGACTGTGACTGCCACCGCCCTGCGTAGCGATGCGCGGCTTGCCACGTCGCTCGACGTCGAGCGCATCCGCGCCGACTTCCCGATCCTCCGCAACGTCAGGATCGACGGGAAGCCGCTCGTCTTCCTCGACAATGCGGCCTCGAGCCAGATGCCGCAACCGGTGATCGACCGGATCGTCCACTATCGGACCTGGGAGCACGCGAACATCCATCGCGGGGTGCACTACCTCTCCGAGACGGCGACCGCGGCGTACGAGCGCGCCCGCCGGATTGCGCGCGAGTTCCTGAACGCCGGCGACGACCGCGAGGTGATCTTCACCTCGAACTGCACCGACGGCATCAACCTGGTGGCGCACGGCTACGGCCGGAGGTTCATAGGCTCGGGCGACGAGATCATCCTCACCCACCTCGAGCACCACGCGAACATCGTGCCGTGGCAGATGCTCTGCGAGGAGAAGGGCGCGCGGCTGCGGATCGTCCCGGTGACCGACGCGGGCGAGTTGCTGATCGACGAATACGAGAAGCACTTCAATCCGCGCACGAAGTTCGTCGCGATCACCCACGTGTCGAACGCGCTCGGCACGATCAACCCGGTGAAGGCAATGATCGCGACCGCCCACCAGCACGGCGTGCCCGTGCTGGTGGACGGGGCGCAGGCCGCGCCGCACCTCAAGATCGACGTCCGCGACCTCGACTGCGACTTCTACGCGGTCACCGGGCACAAGATCTTCGGGCCCACCGGCATCGGCGTGCTGTACGGCAAGGCGCAATTGCTCGAGGCGATGCAGCCCTTCAAGGGCGGCGGCGACATGATCCTGTCGGTCACGTTCGAGAAGACGACGTACAACACGATCCCGCACAAGTTCGAGGCCGGGACCCCGCCGATCGCCGAGGCGATCGGGCTCGGCGCCGCGATGGAGTACATGACCGGCATCGGCCACGCGGACATCGCGGCGCATGAGCATGCGCTCCTCGAGTACGCGACCGAGCTGCTCGGATCCATCCCCGGTGTGCGGCTGATCGGGACCGCGAAAGACAAGGCGTCGGTGCTGTCCTTCTACGTCGGCGACGTTCACCCGCACGACGTCGGCACGCTGCTCAACCAGGACGGCGTCGCGGTCCGCACGGGGCACCACTGCGCGCAGCCCCTGATGCAGCGCTTCGGCGTGCCCGCCACCGCGCGCGCGTCGTTCGCGTTCTACAACACCATCGCCGAAGTCGAGGCGCTCGCCGGTGCCGTCCGCAAGGTGCAGAAGATGTTTGCGTGATGGATAGGTAATGGATAGCAAACAGCTCTACCAGGAAGTGATCCTGGATCACAACAAGAAGCCGCGGAACTGGGGCAAGCTCGACGACGCGACCCACCGTTCCGAGGGCGTCAATCCGCTTTGCGGTGACCACATCTGGGTCGCGGTGAAAGTGGACGGGGACAGGATCGACAAGATTGCGTTCGAAGGCGAGTCGTGCGCGATCTGCAAGGCCTCGGCGTCGATGATGACGACCGCGGTGAAGGGCAAGACGACGGCGGACGCCGAAACGTTGGTCGAGCACTTCCGGGCGATGGCCGTCGGGAATGAAGACCTGGGGACGAGCGGCCGCTACCTCGGGCGGCTCACGGTGTTCGCGGGCGTGCGCGACCTGCCGTCGCGGGTGAAATGCGCGATCCTGCCGTGGCACACGCTGCACGCGGCGTTCTCGAGAGAGGGGTCGACGACGACCGAAGGCGCAGCCGACCCGGTGGCGCTGGAAGCACAGGGGTTCCCGGGCAATGCCTGATTGTTGATATGCCGAAAATTTCCGAAATCGAACGCACGCCAAACCCGAACGCGATGAAGTTCGTGCTCAAGGAGCCGCTCACCTACGGCGCCTCGCGCTCCTACGACTCGAAGGATCAGGCGGCGGACGATCCGCTCGCGAAGGCGCTCTTCGACGTCCCGCACGTCACCAACGTCTTTTACGTCGACCACTGGATCACGGTGACGCAGGACGGCGGCGCGGAGTGGAACGAGCTGCTGAAGCAGCTCGCGGTTCCGATCCGCGAGGCGCCGGCTGCCGAGGCGCAGTCGCAGGCCTACTCCGCGCTCGGCGGCGGCCATCCAGCGCTCGACGACGAGACGCTCACCGACGAGCAACGCCACAACCTCTCCTTGATCACCGATCTCATCGACGAGCGCGTGCGGCCCTATCTCCAGGGCGACGGCGGCGACCTCTACGTCGTCGAGCTGGAGGGCAACCTCCTCAAGGTACACTACCAGGGCGCGTGCGGCAGCTGCCCCAGCTCACTCTCGGCAACGCTGGCCGGTATCGAGGGCCTGGTGCAATCGGTCGCGCCGGACCTTCAAGTGATGTCGGTCTAGCCGGGATCGGGCTCACAGCCGGAGGGGTTCGCGCCGGCTCGGTAACAATGACGCGCGGTGCATCCGGAGTGGTTCGCGTGGGCCGTCATGCTCTACGAGACCGTCGGCGGACTGATGCTGATCTTCGGCGTTTCCGCCCGCTGGGTCGCGCTGTTGCTCGGCGTCCATCTGCTCTTCGCCGCGCTCCTCGGCCATGGTGCGAACGGCTGGGCCTTCACCAACAAGGGCGGCGGCTACGAATACCCCGTGTTCTGGGCGATCGCCTGCTTCGCGCTCGCCCTGCTGGGCGACGGTGCCCACGCGTTGAAGACCGGTGCGCCGTGGAGGCTCGCCGGCGGGTCCCGCTAGCGTCCGTCGACCGGCGCGGGGCACGGCATCCTCGCCGGGCTCTTCGGGCTGTTCAACGGCCGGCTCCCTCTGCTATCCTTTCGGCACGGCATGTGCCGGTTTCTGGAGAAAGGAGGTGATCCGGTGTCTAGTCGCTACTTGAGGATCGCTGCCGTGATCGCATTTCTCTTCGCGAGCAGCGCGGCGTCGGCTTGCCCCGGCGCGAAGGTGAAGACGGACGATTCGCAGGCCTCGTCCACCACCTCCAGCTCCAAGCGAGCGGGGGGATAGCGAGACCCGATCGACCGGCTTCGATTCGCCGGCGCGCGCTAGAAAGCGCGCACCGACGCACGAAACAGCAGGCGTAAGAACGCCGACTCGAGGGATCTGCACGGGGGCCCGCCCCCTGCTCCTCGCCTCAGTACGAACGAAGCCAGACAGGCATTCAGCGGCCGCGAGGCGTGTGCCTCGCGGCCGTTTTCTTTTGGGCCGCCCCGCCGCCCGAAGTACCCTTGCGAGGCTGTTTCACTGCTCGAGCGCAGGCTCCCAGTCTATTCTGAAGCGTACGCCGGGTGAGGTTGCGAGCGCTTCGAGGCGCCGTTACTCTGGACCTGTGCTATCCATCCGCGGCCTCGCGAAGTCGTACCCCGGTCCGCGCCCCCGCACCGTGTTCGCCGGCGTGGACCTCGAGCTCGGCTCCGGCGAGTACGTGGCGGTGCGCGGCGAGTCGGGGATCGGCAAGTCGACGCTCCTCAACCTCGTCGCCGGCCTCGACCACCCGGACGGTGGCTCGATCGCGCTCGACGGCATCGAGCTCGCGCCGCTCGATGACGATGCGCTCACCGAGCTGCGGCGGCGACGGATGGGCTTCGTCTTCCAGGCGTTCCACGTCCTGCCGTACCTCGATGTCGCACAGAACGTCGCGGTTCCGCTGCTCCTGAACGGCATGCTCGACGGTGCGGGCGAAGGACGGGTGCGCGACATGCTGGCTGCGGTTGGCCTCGCCGATCGGGCGACCAGCCGCCCGGCCGAACTATCGGGCGGCGAGCTGCAGCGCGTGGCGATCGCACGCGCGCTCGTGCATCGGCCGCGCCTCGTGCTGGCGGACGAGCCGACCGGGAATCTGGATCCGGACAGCGCCGCGCAGGTGCTCGAGCTCCTCCGGACGAGCGTCAAGCGCGAAGGCGCAGCCGGGATCCTGGTCACGCACTCACCCGTCGCGGCGGCCACGGCGGACCGCATCTACACGCTGACCGCGTCCGGCCTGCGAGCATGAACGACACGGCACTCGGCCTCGCGCTCTTCCTCGGTCCACTCCGGCAGGGCAAGGGACGGCTCGCGCTCGGGCTGTCCGCGATCGCGCTCGGGGTCGCGCTCGGCTACGCCGTGCAGCTCGTCAATCAGTCGGCCATCGGCGAGTTCGCGCACGCCGTGCAGACGCTCGCGGGCACCGCCGACCTCGAGCTGCGCGGCCCGCGCGCAGGCTTCGACGAGTCGCTCTATCCCCGCCTCGCCCGCCTCCCCGAGGTCGCCGTCGCGAGCCCGGTGATCGAAGCCGACGTCCGCCTCGCGGGCCGGGCCGAGACGCTTCGCATTCTGGGGCTCGACGTCTTCCGGGCGGGGCTGCTGCAGCCCGACCTGGTGGCGACCTCTGCGCCCGACCTTTCCGACACGCTTCGCCCGGACGCGATCTTCCTGAGCCCGGCCGCTGCGGAGTGGCTTGGCGTGGCGGAGGGCGACCCCATCGCGCTCCAGGTCGGACTCGGCGAGGCGCGCCTGCGCGTGGCCGGGCTCACGCGCGCGGACGGCACGCGCTTCGGGATCGTGGACATCGCGGGTGCGCAGGCGGCGCTAGATCGCGTCGGCCGAATCAACCGACTCGATCTCCGGCTGCGTCCCGGCGTCGACGTCGAGGCGTTCCGGGCGCGGCTGCAGCTCGAGCTGCCCGCCGGTGTCCTCGCCGAGCGTCCGGCCGCCGGGATCAAGCGCGCAGCGAGCATCTCGCGCTCGTATCGCGTGAACCTCAACGTCCTCGCCCTGGTCGCCCTCTTCACCGGCGGGCTGCTCGTGTTCTCGACGCAGGCGCTCGCCGTGGTGCGCCGACGCCCGCAGCTCGCGCTGCTCCGGGTGCTCGGGCTGAAGCGCCGCAGGTTGATCGCGACGCTACTCGGCGAAGCGCTGCTCGTCGGAGCAGTCGGCGCTGCGCTCGGGCTCGTGCTCGGCTTCGCGCTCGCGCAGGCGATCCTGGATGTGGTGGGTGCCGACCTCGGGGCGGGCGATTTCCGCGGCATGCGCCCGGCGCTCCGCTTCGAGCCCGGCTGGGCGCTCGTGTTCTTCGCGCTCGGCGTCGTCGTCGCGCTCCTGGCGAGTCTCGCGCCTGCCCTCGAGGCGGCGCGCGCGCAGCCCGCTGCAGCACTGAAGGCCGGCGACGAACAGCGGCTCTTCGAGCGCCTCAAGCCCGCGTGGCCGGGCCTCGTGGTGATTGCAGCCGGCGTGGCGCTCACCGCTGCGCCGCCGCTCGACGGTCTGCCGCTGTTCGGCTACATCGCGATCGCGCTCCTCCTCGTCGGGACGATCATGCTGATGCCGCGGCTCGCGGTCGCCGCGTTCGCGCGCCTGCACTTGCGCCGGGCCGTGCCCGGCCGGCTCGCTGCGCTGCAGCTACACGGCGCCCCGGGGCAGTCGATGCTGTCGCTCGCGACCATCGTCGCGGCGGTGAGCCTGCTTGTCTCGATGGCGATCATGGTCGCCTCCTTTCGTCAGTCGCTCGGTACCTGGCTCGATCACGTGCTGCCCGCCGATCTGTACGTCCGGACGGGCGCCGCGGGCGACACCGCGTTCCTCGCGCCGCGCGACCAGGAGCGTCTCGCCGGCATTCCCGGCGTGCGGCGCGCCGACTTCGGTCGCACTCAGAGCATCCTGCTCGCGCCCGAGAAGCCGCCGGTGATGCTCATTGCGCGTCCGGTCGACGCGACCGATCCCGGGCGCCTCCTGCCGCTCGTCGGCGGGTTCCTCGTGCCGCCGGCGGGCGCGCCGCCGCCCGCGTGGGTGTCCGAGGCGATGGTCGACATTTACGGCTTCGCGCCCGGAGCCGTCATCGAACTGCCGATCGCGGGGCAACCTGCGCGCTTCACGGTCGCAGGTGTGTGGCGGGACTACATCCGGCAGCACGGCGCAGTGATGGTCGAGCGCGACCGCTACATCCGGCTCACCGGCGACCGCGATGCGAACGACGGCGCGCTGTGGCTCGCTGCCGGCACCAACGCCGGTGATGTCAGGTTCGCAATCCGCACGACGGTGCCCGGCGGCGAGAAGCTCGAGCTCGCCGCACCGGGCGAGATCAGGGAACGCTCGATGCAGGCCTTCGACCGGACGTTCGCGATCACCTACGTGCTCGAGCTCGTCGCGCTCGTCATCGGGCTCACCGGCCTCTCGTCGAGCTTCGGTGCGCTGGTGCTCGCGCGCCGGCGGGAGTTCGGCATGCTGCGGCACCTCGGCATGACGCGGCGCCAGATCGGCACGATGCTCGCGACCGAAGGCTTTGCGGTCAGCGCGCTCGGCCTCGCCGTCGGGCTCGCGCTCGGGACGATCATCAGCCTGATCCTGATTCACGTCGTGAACCGCCAGTCGTTTCACTGGAGCATGGATTTCACGATCCCCTGGTGGCCGCTCGCGGCGTTTTGCGCAGTCATGCTCGTCGCGGCCGCCCTCACGGCGACGGCGAGCGCGCGCGCCGCGATGACCGGCGATGCGGTCCGGGCGGTGAAGGAGGACTGGTAGTGCAGCGCCGGGGGTTCCTGCTGGCACCACTGGCGCTGCTCGCGCGGCGCGCCGGCGCGGCCGAAGGGTATCCGGGCGTGATCCCCGGTGGCTCGCTCGAGTTCCCGCGCGATCACGGCGCGCACCCGGCCTTCCGCACGGAGTGGTGGTATGTGACGGGATGGCTTCGCGCCGCCGACGTGCGCGCCCTCGGCTTCCAGATCACCTTCTTCCGCAGCCGGCCGCGCATCGGCGAGGACAACCCGAGCGCCTTTGCACCGCGGCAGCTTCTCTTCGCGCACGCCGCGCTTGCGGACCCCGCGGTGGGACGCCTGCTTCACGATCAGCGCGCCGCGCGCGCGGGCTTCGGCCTGGCCGCGGCGCGCGAAGGATCGACCGACGTCCACATCGACGACTGGTCGATGGCGCTCGCCGATGGCGTCTACCGGGCGAGGATCGCCGCGCGCGAGTTCGCGTTCGATCTCGAGTTCGCGCCGTCGCAGCCGATCCTCGCGCAAGGCGACGCCGGCTTCAGCCGCAAAGGCCCGGAACCGCGCCAGGCGAGCTACTACTACAGCCGCCCGCATCTCGCGGTGAGCGGCACCGTGGAGAGAAGCGGGAAGCGCGAGCGTGTCGATGGCTCGGCGTGGCTCGATCACGAGTGGTCGAGCGAGTATCTGGCCCCAGCGGCCGCAGGCTGGGACTGGGTCGGGCTCAACCTCGCCGACGGCGGCGCGCTCATGGCGTTCCGCATTCGAGCCAAGGCGGGGGGCGTTTTCTGGGCCGGCGGTGCCTGGCGTGCCGCCGACGGTCGCGTGCGCGTTTTCGCGCCGCGGGAGATCGCTTTCGAGCCGCTGCGCAACTGGCGTTCGCCGCGGACCGAGGTGGACTACCCGGTCGGAATGCGCGTGCGTGCCGGCGGTCTCGATCTCACGCTCGCGCCGCTCATGGACGACCAGGAACTCGACTCGCGCGCGAGCGTCGGCACGATCTACTGGGAGGGGGCGGTGACAGCCCTGCAGGACGGTCGGCCCGCCGGGCGCGGCTATCTCGAGCTGACCGGCTATTGGAAGCCGCTGCGGCTTTCTGGGCTCGGGTATCGCGAACACTTCCAAATCGAGGGATCGGTTGTCCACGAAACCGGGTGAACTCCGCCGCAATTGCCGGCTGGACTGTTCGGCCGCACTTAGCTCTTCGGCGAGCGTCGGAATGGCGTGTCGCGAGAGCATCGAGATCCTCGTGGTTGCGGAACGGGACCTCGAGAGAGCGGGGCGCGCCAGCCTTATTGGCACACGCATCAAGGCGATCGAGAAGGATCTTGCGGAGGAGTTGCTCGTGGCGTCGGCGATGGCTGCCGAGCAGTGATCTTGCTGACTTGTGAAGAAACGGCCCCGAACACGAGCTCGTGGCCTGCTCGCGACAGGTGCATTGCATCAGCGTAGAGAAATAGGTCGCTGGTTGGTCGTGCGCTGGTGATGAATTCGCCGTACAGATCGAGGACCGGGATGCCCAATGGCTGGAGTTCCCTCACGAGCAATTGTTGCGGGACGCGGTCCCGCTCATCGTTCCGGCGAAGCTGGTACTCGTAGGGCAGGACGACTACGAGCAGCGGTGTCTCGGTCTTTGACAGCAGGGTCCGGATCTCGTCCAGCACCTGGACGGTCCGCCGAAAGGCGGGATTTGTCGCGTCGTAGAACGCCACGTCGTGCGAAAAGTACGCCTTGCTCCGATCCGCAAGCGTTCTCTTCATGAGCACATAGAGCTTCGAGTGGCGACCAAGCCACCCGAGCGCCCTCTGCGGCAGGGAAACTGGGCCGTTCTCGAGATGAAAGCGACCCGCCGGGTCGTTGAGACAGAAGAACAGCAGCACGAGGCTCGGAGGCGTCGGTTTCGCGAGAAACTCCTTCACGACGTCGAGGTAATCGTCGATGCCGTATCCGACGACGGCGCTGTTCCAGATCTTGATCTCCGGATGTGCCGCTTGCAGCCGGGCGGCGAAGGTCTCCCTCGCATCCACGCCGACGCCGAACGTCACCGAGTCGCCGAGCAAGAGCCAGGATGGGTTGGATGCGGTCGTGGCCCCTGGCATGTCCCGGTAGCCAAACTGGTCGATCTCCACCGCCTCTCCGAAGCTGATCCCCGAGGCCCGCGGACGCCAGCGGACGAGGCCTTGGTCCGCGGCAGGCGGAAGGAAGAGCGAGCGATCCGTATCCTGGTGGTTAATGCGTGGAAATGCCAAACGGACGACGAACTCGAGGGCGACAAGCAGAAGGCAGACCGACAGCAGGAGATACGCAACGAAGCCTAGCCCTCTGAGCAAACGCATTCGTGCGCTTATCCTATGGCCGCATTGTCATTGCCTGATTTTCCCGCGATCCCGCGTGGCTTGCTTTCCGCCGGTCTTCGCCCGCGCGGGCGAGTGTTGCGCGCACACGCCAGGTCGCGCCGCGCCTTCAGGTAGACTCCGTCGCGCGAACGATCCCCCGTGTCCAGCGCGCGCCGATCCCAGCGGTCCTTCGTCGAGGTGCGCGGCCGCCGCCTCGAAGTCGAGCGCTTCGACGGCGAAGCGAGTCGGTCCACGCTCGTCTTCCTGCACGAAGGCCTCGGCTCGATCTCGTTCTGGCGCGACTTTCCGGCCGCGCTCGCCGCCGCAACTGGCTGCCCCGCGGTGGTGTATTCGCGCTACGGCTACGGCGGCTCCGACGTGCTGGAAGCGCCGTTCGCGGTCGACTACATGCATCGCGAGGCGCTCGAGACCCTGCCCGAGCTGCTCGCGAAGCTCGCGATCGAGCGTCCGATCCTCGTCGGCCATTCCGACGGCGCCTCGATCGCGCTCGTCTACGCCGGCGCGCGCCACGGCCTCGCCGGGGTGGTCGCGCTCGCACCGCACGTGTTCGTCGAGGACGTCTCGGTGAAGAGCATCGCCGCGGCGAAGGTCGCCTTCGAAACGACCGACCTCCCGGAAAAGCTCGCGCGCCATCACGCCGACGCGCGGAAGACCTTCTACGGCTGGAACGACATCTGGCTGCACCCGGACTTCCGGCGGTGGAACATCGAAGCGTTTCTCCCCGGCATCCGCTGTCCGGTGCTCGCCATCCAGGGGACGAATGACGAGTACGGCACAATGGCGCAGGTCGAGGCGATCGCGCGCCAGGTGCGCGGCCCGTGCGAGATCGTGAAGCTAGACGCCTGCGGCCACAGTCCGCATCGCGACCAGCCGGAGGCGACGCGCGCCGCGATCGCACGCTTGGTCGCGGCGCTGTAGAGGAGGAGGGTCATGCGAGGACTCGAGGGGAAGGTCGCGCTCATCACCGGCGCGGCGAACGGGATCGGACGCGCGATCGCGCGGCGGCTCGCCGCGGAGCGCTGCGCGGTCGGCATCTTCGATCTCGACGAGGCCGGCGCGCTCGGATGCGCGGGGGAGATCCGCACGCGGGGCGGTCGCTCGCACATCGAGATCGTCGATATCGGCGACTACGGCGCGGTCGAGCGCGCGGTGGAGTCGCTCGAGCGCTCGCTCGGGCCGGTGGACATCCTCGTCAACAACGCCGGCTGGGACCGCGCCGCAAGCTTTCTGGACACCCAGCCGCCGTTTTGGGACCAGGTGATCCGCATCAATCTCTACGGGCCGCTCAACCTGCACCACGTCGTGCTGAAGGGCATGGCCGCCCGCGCGCGCGGCAGCGTGGTGAACATCGCTTCCGACGCCGGCCGGGTGGGCTCGTCGGGCGAGGCGGTGTACTCGGCGTGCAAGGGCGGCGTGATTGCGCTCACCAAGACGCTCGCGCGCGAGCTGGTGGGAAAGGGCATCCGCCTCAACACCGTGTGCCCCGGCCCGACCGATACCGCGATCCTGCGGAGCTTCACCCAGGGCCCCGAGGGGGCGAAAATCCTGGAAGGCCTGAAGCGCGCGATCCCGATGAGACGTCTCGGGTCGCCCGACGACTACCCGGGCCTCGTCGCGTTTCTAGCGAGCGACGACGCCGCCTATATCACCGGGCAGACGATCAGCGTGTCGGGCGGGCTCACGATGCAGGGCTGACGAGGTTTGCGGGTCAAGGTCACAGCGCGAGCGCGACGCGCATTCCCTGGTCGATCGCGCGCAGCGCGTCGAGCTCGGCAGCAACGTGAGCGCCGCCGATGAGATGTGCGCGACGCCCGAGCGCGGCGAGCTCGTCGTGGAGCGACCGGACGGACTCCTGGCCGGCGCAGATGACGACGTGGTCGACAGCGAGCAGCCGCGGCTCGTCCTCGTGGCGGAGGTGCAGCCCGTCGTCGTCGATCTTCAGGTAGTCCACGCCGACGAGGATCTTCACGCCGCGCCGGGCGAGCTCCGCGCGGATGGCCCAGCCGGTCGAAAGCCCGAGGGTCTTGCCAGCGGGCGTCGTCTTCCGCTGCAGCAGGAAGATCTCGTGCGGCGGCGTCTCGCCCGCATCCCCCCTGAGGCCGCCGTGAGAGCGGCCGGTGCCGTCCACGCCCCACGCGTCGAGAAAGTGCGTTGCCGCGTCGTCGGCGTCGGGCCTGCTCAGGTAGACGGCGGCGTCGAATCCGATCCCCCCGGCGCCGATGATCGCGACGCGCCGGCCGGGCACCTTGCGCCCGCTGAGAACGTCGTCATAACGCAGCGCCTTCGGATGGTCGATCCCGGGAATCGCGGGCATCCGCGGCGTGACGCCGGTCGCGACGACGATCTCGTCGAAACCCGCTGCGGCGAGCTCGGCGGCGCCCGGCCGCGAGACGAGCCGCACATCGACGCCGAGCCCCGCCAGCCGGCGGTCGAAGTAACGGATCGTCTCGGCGAACTCTTTGCCGGGGATCGCCGCCGCGAGATTCATCTGGCCGCCGATCGCCGGCGCCGCTTCGTAGAGCGTCACCGCGTGGCCGCGCTCGGCCGCGGCGACCGCGCACGCGAGCCCCGCCGCCCCGGCGCCGACCACCGCTACCCGGCGCGCCCGCGGCGCACGCCCGGTCGGCAGATCGAGCTCCCGGCCGGCGCGCGGGTTCACGAGACAGGTCGCGGGCTCGTCGCGGAAGATGAAGTCGAGGCAAGCCTGGTTGCACGCGATGCAGGTATTGATCTCGTCGGCGCGGCCCTCGCGCGCCTTCCGCGCGAACTCGGCGTCCGCCAGGAGGGGCCGGGCGAGCGACACCGCGTCGGCGTAGCCGTCGCGGAGAAGTGCCTCGGCGAGCTCCGGCGTATTGACGCGGTTGGTCGCCATCACCGGAATCGGGGCCGCATCCTTCAGGCGCTTCACCGCGAACGCGAACGCCGCGCGCGGCACCATGTAGCCGATCGTCGGCACGCGCGCTTCGTGCCAGCCGATGCCGGTATCGAGGAGATCCGCGCCGGCAGACGCGACCGCACGCGCCTGCGCAGCCGTCTCCTCCGCATCGAGTCCGCCGTCCACGAGATCGAGCGCCGAGATCCGGTAGACGATCAGGAAGTCCCTGCCCGCTCGTTCTCGCGTGCGGCGCACGATCTCGACCGGGAAGCGCAGGCGGTTCTCGAGGGAGCCGCCCCAGCGGTCGGTGCGGTTGTTCGTCCTGAGCGCGGTGAACTGGGTGATGAGATAGCCCTCGGAGCCCATCACCTCGACGCCGTCGTAGCCCGCCTCCTGGGCGAGCGCCGCGCATTCGACGAAGGCGTCGATCGTCTGCTCGATCTCGGCATCGGCGAGCGAGCGCGGCGTGCGGCGGTTGATGGGGGAGGGGATGGCCGAAGCGCCGACGAGCTCGTCGAGCTTCGCATAGCGCCCGGCGTGCAGGATCTGGAGACAGATCGGCGCGCCCGCCGCGTGCACCGCATCCACGATCGCCCGGTGGAAGGGGATCTGGTCGCGCCGGTCGAACACCAGCGAGTCCGGTTCCATCCGGCCCGGTCCGTCGGGCGACACTCCGCCGGTGAGCACCAGCGAAACGCCGCCGCGTGCCCGCTCGGCGTAGAACGCGGCGAGACGCTCCGCCGGACGATCAATGCACTCGAGGCGCGTATGCATCGAGCCCATCACGATGCGGTTCTTCAGGGTGAGGGGTCCCAGTGCGAGCGGCGCGAAGAGGTGCGGGTAACTGGGCATCGTGGGCGCGGATTATGCGCGAAGGGGCGCACGGCTTGTGCCACCTCTGAGCATCGACCGGGCGGTCAGGCTAGAATCCGCGCTCCTCGCTCCCCACCGTCCATGAAGCTCGCTTCCGCTCTCCTCGCCGCTTTCGCGCTGCTTCCCGACTTCGTGTATGCGCAGGACAAGAAGCTGGAAAGCGTCTGCGGCGATCTCTTCGGTGCGCGACTGACCGCGATCCGGCTCATGCAGGAGGGCTGGCCGGCCCAAAGGATAGTCGAGGATGCGGTCAACCGGCCGGAGTGGCGCAACGCCTCGATGCAGGACAGGAAGATGCTGATGGACCTCCTCCAGGAGACGATGCAGGCGCCGGGGAGTCCGAGCTCCGAGGTCATCCGCGAGTGCATGCGGCGCGCGGAGGCGGCGCCGAAGAGCCAGTGAGCCGCACGGCCGCGTCGCTCAGGTCCGATGTCCGCGTCATCGGGCTCGTCGGCGTCGCCCATGGGCTGTCGCACTTCTTCCAGCTCTGCATCCCGCCGCTCTTTCCGCTGATCAAGGAGGAGTTCGCCGCGAGCTATGCCGCCCTCGGCGCGGTCCTGGCGGTGTTCTACGCCGTGTCGGGCGTGATGCAGACAGTCGCCGGTTTCCTGGTCGACCGCGTGGGTGCGCGGGCGATCCTGCTCGCCGGCCTCGCGCTCATCGGCGTCGGGACGCTCGCGGCGGGTTTCGCGCCCTCGTTCGGGTGGCTGTTTGTCGCCGCCGTGATCGGAGGCCTCGGCAACAGCGTCTTCCATCCGGCCGATCTCGCGCTCCTGAATGGCAAAGTGGACGTGAGCCGGCTCGGCTACGTGTTCAGCGTGCACGGGATCACCGGCAACATCGGCTGGGTGCTCGCGCCGCTCTTCGTCGTCCCGATCGCGCAAGCCCACGGCTGGCGCGCGGCGCTCGTCGCCGCCGGCGCAATGGGACTCGTGTTCTGCGCGGCGCTCGCGACGCAGCGCGTGCTCGGCGGTGAACTGCGACATCCGGCCGGCGCTGCAGCTCGTGCCGCCGGCGGAATCGCCCCGCTCTTCCGCCGCCCGGTGCTGCTCGCGTTCGTGTTCTTCTTCTTCTACGCTGTGGCGCTCGTCGGCTTCCAGACGTTCTCGACCGCGGCGCTGACGAGCCTCCACGGCGTGACGCTGGTCACGGCGTCGACCGCGCTGACGGCGTTCCTTCTCGGCGGTGCCGCTGGCATCCTGGTCGGCGGGGTGGTCGCAGCACGGACGCAGCGCCACAACCTCGCTGCAGCGATAAGCGCCGGCGTACCGGCGGCGCTCTCGCTCGTCATCGCCGCGGGTGGCCTGAGCGCTCCGGCGCTCGTCGCGCTCATGGCGCTCACCGGCTTCGTCCTCGGCTCGATCGGGCCGTCGCGGGACATCATCGTCCGGGGCATCGCGCCGCCCGAGGCGCGCGGCAAGGTGTACGGGTTCGTGTACTCGGGGCTGGATCTCGCGGGGCTCATCGCGCCGCTCGCCTTCGGGTGGGCTCTCGATCGCGGCCGGCCGGATCTCGTCTTCATCGGCGCCGCAGTCTTCTTGATCGCGGCGATCCCGACCGTGCTGCAGGTGCGGCGCGGCGGGATGTCTGCCGTCCCGGGCGCTCCATCGGCACCTGCCCCCCAACCGCCCGGCAACCCGTAGCACGTCTCCTGTTTGGAGCTGCCCTCTCTTCCTGGCTTCAGGCGCCGGCAAGGATGGCGAGCGCGAACGATCTCGAGCAGAAGGAGGACCAGGCCTCGCCGCAGACAACGCGGCGAACGAGTTCGCCGTGGCATCGCGCTTCGGCTAAAAACGCGTGACCGTGCCGCCGGACACGCTCACCCGGTCGCCCGGCCGAAAGCCGGCCTCTCGCGTACCCGCACCGTGCGGTCGATGCCGTCGGCGAACCGCACCGTGACATCCCACACCGTCTCGCCCCGGCGCGGTTCGCGATCGCGCTGCCGGCCATCGAGCCGCCGACGCTGCCCAGGACCGTGGCGATCGTCTGCCCGCTGCCGCCGCCGATCGTGCTGCCGAGGAGCGCGCCGGCGATTGCACCGCCCACGGAGCCGACAACCGCCGCGCCGGTGCTCGTCTGTTGCGATTCCTGGATCGAAACGACCGGACCGTCCCCGGACGGCAGCGCCTGCTCGGGCGTAGTGTCGCAGCCGGCACCGAGAAGAATCACGGCGAGCGCGAGGCCAATCGATCTCACGGCGCGTCTCACTCGGGCAGGGCGTTGAGGTAGTACATCGACGCCAGCAGGTGCCCTGGCTTGCCGAACGCGCCGAACCAGCGGTCTAGATCTCGACGATGCCCTGGCCCTTGTAGAGCTGCGCGAGCGCGCGGTTGACCGCGAGGCGGAAATCGCCGTCGTTCTTGCGCAGCATCAGCGCGTAGGGCTCGAAGTAGAAGTCCTCGTCCGACAGCGCGAGCTTCTTCGGGTCCTTCGCGTTAGCGACGACCCCGAGCAGCACCACCCGGTCGGTCGCGAACGCGTCCACCTGCCCCGTCTCGAGCATCGCGATCGCTTCCTGCTGCGACTTCACCGCGACGATCTGCGCGGTCACGCCTCGCTCCTCGATGCCTGAGGGAGCGCGCGTTCGGCAGTGGTGCCGGATTCGACCGCCACCCGCTTCCCGGCCAGCTCGGCGAGCCGCGCGATCGGCGCGTCGGCGCGCGAGAGCACGCCGCCGCCGTCGATGAACGTGAGCGCGCTGAAGTCCACCTGTTGGAGGCGAGATAGCGTCACCGTGGTCGTGCCGCACTCGAGGTCGACCTGCCCGTTCGTCACGGCCGCGAACCGGTTCTCTGCCGTGACCGGGACCCACTTCACCGCGAGGCCGTCCAGCCTCAGCTGCTGCTGCAGCGAGGCGATGACGCGCTTGCAGAGATCGACGGCGTAGCCGGCCGGCTGCTTGTCCTCGCCGGTGAACGAGAACGGCACTGCCGTCTCGCGGTAGCCGAGCGTGATCGTCTTCGAGTTGCGGATCTTGGCGAGCGTGCCTCCGGGGCTCTGGGCCGCCGCGGGAAGACGACCGCAGCCGCGACGAGCGCGGCGGCGAAGCGTGTCATCGTCGTCGTCTCCGTCTCCGTCCTGCAGAAGCGAGCGAAGCATATTCGCGGCGTCGGCGGGGGGGCGTTCACCATCGAGGAGCCCCGCGCCTGCGGTCCAGTCGACGGTCGCCTCGCCGGGAATTGCCGGCCGCGCCGGTTGCCGGCCCCGCGGAACCTCGATCCACGCCCTTCGAGCTGGTACGGGCGGGGCGTCCGCGGCTTGACGCTGAACCCCACGGCTCCGGCAGCGGCACCAGCCTTCGCGCAGCATGGTCAGCCCGTCTTGCTGGCGGCGCGCCCCGGCTGCTCCGGAATACCAGGCAGTCGCGCGATCAGCATCAGGATGCCGAGAATGATGAGGAGCGCCGGCAGGAGCACGAACCAGCTGATGTGCCACCGGTCGTGCAACACCCAGGCAATTCCGGCTGCGACCAGGATCGGACCGGTGACGACCGAGGTCTTGGTGATGCGATCCAGGACGAAGATCGCGATGCCCCCCGCGATCAGCCTGGCTGCGATCAGCCAGTCGATGTCGGGGAAGAGGCGAAAGTACCAGAGCAACCAGGCGGCGCCCACGACGATCAGCGCGACCGGCAGCGAAGCGTTCCTCATCGTCGATCTCCTGGTCGCGGGCGCTCGACTATAGCGTCCCTCCGAAGGTGAGCGTCACCACGATGACCGAGCCCGCCGACC
>CAVUSZ010000027.1:0-35298 GCA_963744255.1 uncultured beta proteobacterium | reverse complement strand
GACAGCAACCTTTCAACGACCAGCTCGCCTGCCCCTCGTCCGGTCGTAAGCCGTTCCAATACCCCGCCACGCGGCCTTGCCGCCGCGCAACTCCGTCACCAATCCCACGTAAGGATTCACGACCTCGGGCAGCCGCATCTCGCTACCCTGTACCTATCGTCACCCTCGATGATGTCGTCGGCTTAGCAGGAGCGCACGGAAATGAAGGTCATCGGACTACGCGAGCTCGAGCACCTGGTGCGGGACACGTTCCCCGCGAAGGGCCTCTTTTCGGCTGAATCCGAGCTGGGCCTGCACTTGCGCCGTGCCCCGGTGGTCAGTTTCGTTCACGGCGGGTCCGACCCCTTCCTCGATCGGGAATTCGACGCCTGGCTTGACGGCTCGCCGAGATTCGTTCCGATCTACCAGCTCCTGAACCGCCTTTGCCGCGCCGGTGCCTTGGCGCCCGGCAACTACGCTGTGACCCAGCAAGCATAGGCGTTACGGCGCGATCGAATTCGGGGGCCGCGCTCAGGCTTCCCCCGTGCGCGCTTTCCGGACCCACGCGAGCGCTGCGGCCACGTCGCTGCGGCTCGCGCCGTGCATCTTGCCGCGCTTGTCGCGAACATCGTCGAAGGCTGCTCGCGCGTGCTGTTCGATCCAGCGGAGGCCGTGCCGAACGCGAACGCCCGGCGCGGGGATGGTGAGCGGTCTCCTTGCCATGGTTGTTCCTCGGTTGATGCGGACGACGAGGATTATCCAGGCAGAAGCAGGACATGGTGAAGTGGCGCTCGATGCGTGCACGGCCTCGCCCGCACCGCATTGCGCCCGGTTTGCCGGCCCGGCTCCACGCCGGTAAGCTTGGCCCGCATGAGCAAGGTCTTCAGCGTCGAGTACCCGATCCTCTTCTCGCACTGCGACCCGGCCGGGATCGTCTATTTCCCCCGGTTCTTCGACCTGCTCCATCGCGCGATGGAGGACTGGTTCACCTTCGGGCTGGAGGAGCGCTTCGCCGATTTCATCATGACGAAGCGCCTCGGCATCCCGACAGTGGGAACCAGGGTGGACTTCATCGCCCCGGCGCGGTTCGGCGACCTCTTGAAGATCGAGCTGCGCGTCGCGAAGATCGGGTCGAGCTCGATCGACCTCGCGATCGATTCGTTCGTGAACGGCCGGCCGTGCTTCAGGGCGCGGCACACCGTGTGCGTGTTCTCGCAGGACACCTTCAAGGCGATACCGATTCCGGAGGACCTCCGGCCGCGCATCGCGCAGTACGTCGTTGCCGCGTAGCCCGGATCCCCGGGCCGCGTCAACGTCCTACGACTGCCACACCCGTCCGTTCGGAAACTCGTACTGGTCGAGCGTCTCCGCCTTCATCGTGATGCTGTAGCCCGGCTTCCCGGGCGGGAGGTAGCGGCCGTTTCGAACCACACAGGGGTCGAGGAAGTGCTCGTGCAGGTGATCGACGTACTCCAGCACCCGGTTCTCCAGCGAGGCCGACACGCAGATGTAGTCGAAGAACGAGATGTTCTGGGTGTATTCGCACAGGCCCACGCCACCCCCGTGCGGGCAGACCGGGACGCCGAACTTGGCCGCCATCAATGCCACCAGGATCACTTCGTTCAGGCCCCCGAGCCGGGCCGCGTCGACCTGACAGAAGTCGATGGCCTCGGCCTGCAGGAGCTGCTTGAACATGACCCGGTTGTGGCAGTGCTCGCCGGTCGCCACGCCGATCGGCTTGATCGCCTTGCGGATCGCGGCGTGCCCCAGGATGTCGTCGGGATTGATCGGCTCCTCGATCCACCACGGGTCGAACTCGGCGAGCCGGCGCATGTTGCGGATCGCCTGATCGACCTCCCAGACCTGGTTGGCATCGGTCATCCACTTGCGCTCCCAGCCGATCTCCTCGCGAATGATGCGCGCGCGGCGCAGGTCCTCGTCGATGTCCGCGCCGACCTTCTGCTTGAAATGCGTCCAGCCCTGGGCGAGCGCCTCGCGGCAGAGCCGGCGTACCTTGTCGTCGGGATAGCCGAGCCAGCCCGCGGACGTGGTGTACGCGGGATAGCCGAGGTCGCGCATCTCCGCTTCGCGCTTCGCCTTCGTCGGGGCGTTCCGACGCAGCATCGCGAGCGCCTCCTCGGGGGTCAGCGCGTCGGTCACCGACCTGAAGTCCAGGCAGCGCACGAGCTCTTCCGGACTCATGTCGACGAGGAGCTTCCACACCGGCTTGCCGGCCGCCTTCCCCCACAGATCCCAGACGGCGTTGACGATCGCCGCGGTAGCGAGGTGGATCACGCCCTTCTCGGGGCCGAGCCAGCGGAGCTGGCTGTCCCCCATCGTGATGTCGCGCCAGAACGCGCCCATGTTCTCGGTGATCTCTCCGAGCTTCCTCCCCACCACCCGGGGCGCGAGCGACTTCGCCGCCGCCACGCACAGCTCGTTGCCGCGGCCGCACGTGAAGGTGAGCCCGTGGCCCGAAAGCTTCGGGTCGTCGGTCGCGAGGATCACGTACGCGGCCGAGTAGTCGGGCGCTTCGTTCATCGCGTCCGAACCGTCGAGCGAGCGCGAGGTCGGAAAGCGGATGTCGCGCGCGGCGAGGCCGGTGATGGTCGTCATGGCGTTCTCCTGCGTGGAATGGATCGGAAGCGGCGATCAGCTCTTCCGCACCTTGGCGATCTCGGCCTGCAATTCCTTGTACGACGCTTCGCCGAACTCCTTCGCGAACTTGTCGATGACCGGCTTCACCTTCTCGCGCATCTTCGCGACTTCCTGCGGCGACACCTCGCTCACCTGCATCCCCGCCTTCTTGAGCGACTCCAGGATCTTGACGTTCGCCTCCCGGTTCACCTTGCGCTGGTAGTCCCGCGCTTCGACGCACGCGTCCTTCATCGCCTTCTGCTCGTCCGGCGAGAGCTTGTCCCAGAACCGCTTGCCGACGAGCACGACGAACGGACTGTAGGTGTGCTTGGTGAGGGTCAGGTACTTCTGCACCTCGTTGAACTTCGAGGTCTCGATCGTCGGGATGGGATTCTCCTGGGCGTCCACGGTCCTGGTTTCGAGCGCGGTGTAGAGCTCCGTGAAGGCCATCGGCACCGCGTTCGCCCCCAGCCCGTTGAACGTCTCGAGGTAGGCCGGGTTCTGCATCACCCGGACCTTGAGGCCCTGGATGTCCTCCGCCCGGGCGACCGGGCGCTTGCTGTTCGTCAGCTGCCGGAAGCCGTTCTCCCAGTAGCAGAGCCCGATCAGCCCTTTCGGCGGAAGCTTCTCGAGGAGCTTCGCGCCGAACGGCCCGTCGAGCACCGCGTCGGCCTCCTTCTCGTCGTTGAACATGAACGGCAGGTCCAGGACCCCGAAATCCTTGATGTCGCCGACGAGCGGCGCGGTCGAGGGGATGGTCATCTCCTGCACCCCGCCCTTGAGCGCCGAGACCATCCGCACGTCGTCGCCGATCGATCCCGAGTAATAGACCTTCACTTTCAGCTTGCCGCCGCTCTTCTTCTCGATCAGCTCCGCGAACCGCGCCGCCCCCATCCCCTGCGGGTGGTTCTCCGCCAACCCGATCCCGAGCTTGATCGCCTTCTCCTGGGCGTTCGCGGCGGGGCTCGCGACAGCGGCGAGCAAAAACGCCGGAGCGATCGCGCCGGCGAGAAGCTGCTTCAAGGACTTGTTCATGTCGGTCTCCTTTCTGTTGCGTGGAAGGTGGCGAATGCTCCGCCGAGACCTGCTCAGGCCTGCATCCGAATGATCTTTCCCGGGTTCAGCAGATCGTCGGGATCCAGCGCGCGCTTGATCGATCGCATCACGGATACCGCGTCGCCCAGCTCCTCGACGAGGTAGTCGATCTTGCCGATGCCGACGCCATGCTCGCCGGTGCAGGTCCCCTCCATCGCCAGGGCGCGCCGCACCAGCCGTTCGCTGACGCCCTTCGCCCGGCGAAGCTCGTCCGGATCGGACTTGTCGACGAGCAGCGTCACATGGAAGTTGCCGTCGCCCACGTGCCCCACGATGGGGCCGGTGAGGCGGGAGGCGTGGATGTCCTGCTTCGTCTCCACGATGCACTCGGTGAGGCGCGAGATGGGCACGCAGACGTCGGTGGCCCAGATCTCCGTGCCCGGTCTGAGGGCCTTGCAGGCGTAGGCGACGTCGTGGCGCGCCTGCCACAGGCGGCTCCGCTCCTCCTCGCGGGTGGTCCATTTGAACGCCGCTCCCCCGAACCCGGCGGCGATCTCGCCGACCGTTTCCGCCTGCTCCCGCACGCTGGCCGCGCTGCCGTGGAACTCGAGGAAGAGCGTTGGCGCCACCGGCAGATCCAGCTTCGAGAACCGGTTGACGGCGTCGATCGTCTCGTCGTCCACGAGCTCGATGCGGGCGACCGGGATCCCCGCCTGGATCGTCTGGATCACGGTATCGACTGCGCCCGCGAGATTCTCGAACGCGCACACCGCCGAGGACATCGCTTCGGGGATGCCGTAGAGGCGCAGGGTCAGCTCCGTGATGATCCCGAGCGTCCCCTCCGAGCCCACGAAAAGGCGCGTGAGATCGTACCCCGCCGCGGACTTGCGGGCCCGCCGTCGCGGTGCGGATGACGCTCCCGTCGGCGAGCACCACGTTGAGAGCGAGCACGTTCTCCCGCATCGTGCCGTACCGGACCGCGTTGGTGCCCGAGGCGCGGGTGGCCGCCATGCCGCCCAACGAAGCATCCGCGCCGGGGTCGATCGGAAAGAAGAGGCCCGTGTCGCGAAGGTGCGTGTTGAGCTGCTTCCGCGTGACGCCCGCCTGCACGGTGGCATCGAGGTCCTCCACCTTGACTCGGAGGATGGCGTTCATGCGCGAAAGGTCGATGCATACCCCGCCGCGAACCGCCGTCACGTTGCCCTCGAGGCCGGTGCCGGTGCCGAAGGCGACGACCGGCACCCGGTGGCGGGCGCAAGCCTTGACGATCGCCGACACCTCTTCGCTGGACTCGGCGAAAGCCACGGCATCCGGCGGCATCGGGGTATGGTACGACTCGTCCTTGCCATGCTGCGCGCGCACCGATTGAGAGGTCGACAGCCGATCGCCTAACAGCGTCTTGAGCTCTCGGATGGCCGCCTCGGTGCGTGGCTCGCTGGATGCCGGTTGGAGCGCCATATCGGGATACCTTCGCGCGGCGCGTGGTCAGTGAGAATGCCGGGGATTGCCCCTGGCTGCGATGATGTCGAGATACAGGGTAGCCGGCTCGAGGCAGGCGCCGGTGGCGAGCTGCCCCGCCAGGCCGCGGTAGATTTCCTGCCACGGCGTCTGGTTCGGCAGCTGCGGGGGCTTCCAGGCCGCCCGGCGGCGCGTCGAGCTCGTTCTCGGGAATGAGCACATCCACCCGGCGCTTGTTGAGGTCGATGCAAACCCGGTCGCCGGTCTTGAGCAGCGCGAGGCCGCCCCCGACCGCCGCCTCCGGGGAAACGTTGAGGATGGAGGGGCTGCCCGAGGTGCCGCTCTGGCGCCCGTCGCCGACGCACGGCAGCGCGGTGATTCCGCGTTTGATCAGGGCGGTCGGCGGGCGCATGTTCACGACCTCCGCCGAGCCCGGGTAGCCGACCGGGCCGCAATTGCGGATGAACAGGATGCAGTTCTCGTCGATATCGAGGGCCGGATCGTCGATGCGGTCGTGGTAGTCCTCGGGACCGTCGAAGACGATCGCGCGGCCCTCGAATACGTTCTCCTGACCCGGCTTGGAGAGATAGCGCTCCCTGAAGGCCTGGTCGATCACCGAGGCCTTCATCACCGCGCTGTCGAAGAGATTGCCGGAGATCACCAGGAAGCCCGCTCTCTCCTTGAGCGGCTTCTCGTAGCTCAGGATGACCTCCCCGTCGGGAACGGGGGCGTTGGCGTAGTTTTCGGCGATGGTGCGCCCCGTAACGGTCAAGGCATCGCCGCGGAGCTTGCCCGCCCGAAGCAGCTCGCGGGCCACCACCGGGATGCCGCCGGCGCGGTGGAAGTCCTCGCCCAGATATTCGCCGGCCGGCTGGCAGTTGACGACGAGCGGGATCTCCTGGCCGATGGCCTGCCAATCGTCGAGGTCGAGCGCGACGCCCATGTGACGGGCAATGGCGATGAGGTGGGGCGGGCCGTTGCTGGAGGCACCGATGGCCGAGGCCATGACGATGGCGTTCTCGAAGGCCTTGCGGGTCATGATCCGACTTGGCTTGAGGTCCTCCTCCACCATCTCCACGATCCGCTTGCCGGTGGCATAGGCCATCTGGGCGCGCTCGTGGTGGGGCGCGGGGATGGCCGCGCAGCCGGGGAGAGACATCCCCAGGGCCTCCGCGATCCCGTTCATGGAGAGCGCGGTACCCATCGTGTTGCAATGGCCAGCGCTCGGTGCGGCGGCCGCCGCCCGCTCCATGAACTCCTCGTAGTCGATCTCTCCGGCGGCGAAGAGCTGGCGCGCCTGCCAGATGACGGCGCCCGAGCCCATCCGCTCGCCCTGGTACCAGCCGTTCAGCATCGGCCCGCCGGAGAGGACGATGGCCGGGAGGTTGACCGTGGCCGCGGCCATCAGGCAGGCGGGTGTGGTCTTGTCGCAGCCGGTGGTGAGCACCACCCCATCCAGCGGATACCCGTAGAGAATCTCTACCAGTCCAAGGTAGGCGAGATTCCGGTCCAAGCCCGCGGTCGGGCGCTTGCCCGTCTCCTGCAGCGGATGCACCGGAAACTCGAGCGCGACGCCGCCCGCATCCCGAATGCCTTCCTTCACCCGTTCGGCGAGCTGCAGGTGATGGCGGTTGCAGGGCACGAGGTCGCTGCCGGTCTGGGCGATGCCGACGATGGGCCGTCCCGACTGCAACTCCTTGCGGGTGAGGCCGTAGTTCAGGTAGCGCTCCATGTAGAGCGCGGTCATGTCCGGATGACTGGCGTCATCGAACCAGAGCTGGCTGCGGCGCTTCTTCTGCTCGCTCATGGGCGACTCCTTCTTGGATCCATTATCCTCGCGGCCGATCGGGCCCCGAGCACCGCGCGCACCTGCTCGGTTCGCGGCAGCATGCGACCACGCCGAACCCCGCCGTCGAGAGCGCCGCCACCATGTCGGACTCTCAGGCGGCCGGCAGCGCGCGCCACGCGGCGACAAAGCGCCGGGCCCGCTCGGCCACCTGGTGGGGCGACGCGGCGGGTGCGTACAGGGCGGAGCCGAGCCCGAAGCCGTCAGCCCCGGCGCTCACGTACGAAGCCATGTTCTCAGGCGTGATGCCGCCCACGGGCAGCAGGCGCACCGCCCTGGGCAACACCGCGCGCATCGCCTTCAGCACCGGCGGCACGACCATCTCGGCGGGGAACAGCTTGAGGGCGTCGGCCCCGGCCTCGAGCGCGGCGAAGGCCTCGGTGGGTGTCGCCACGCCCGGCAGGCACAGCAGGCCCGCGGCTTTGGCCGCGCGGATCACGTCGGTGTCGGCATGCGGCATCACCACCAGCTCGCCGCCCGCCGCACGCAGGCGCGCGACATCATCGTTGCGCAGAACCGTCCCGGCCCCCACGAGGGTGTCGGCGGGCAGGGCGCGCCGGACACGCGCGATGCTGTCGAACGGATCGGGCGAGTTGAGCGGCACCTCGATCAGCCGGAAACCGGCGGCGTGCAGGGCGATGGCGACGGCCTCGGCTTCGGCTGGCGCGATGCCGCGCAAGATCGCGACCAGCGGCAACGCGGCGAGCGCCGCATCGAAGCGACTTGAAAGGAGGTTCTCAGGCACCGGCACTCTCCCTGCGCGTGTGGCGGCCGGCATCGGCTAATGAAGCAGGCCGGCGGCACGAGCGAACTCCCACAGCCCGCGCGGCGCGGTGTTGTCGAGCTGGGCACGCACCGGCACGCCGAGGATCTCGAGCGCATGCGCATAGCGTCGGCACAGGGCGAGGTCTCCGATCAAGAGGATCGGTGCGGCGTCTTCGAGCGTCGCGCGGGACATGGCGAGCCCGGAAACCAGCTCGTGGCCGATGAGAAGTCCCGACAGATAGTCGGCAAGCGCCTCGCTCGGCAGGCGCTTGGTCAGTCCCAGCGTGCGTGCCGCGAAGAGCTGGCGGGAAAGATCTCCGGGCATGCTGTCGCGGGCGGCCTGCAGTCCTTGGGCGAAGGCGGCCTCCGCCGCGCTTCCCGCTGGCGCCGCGTCCTGCGGCATCAGCCTGCCGAGGATCGAATGCTGGCGGAGCACGGCGTACAGCTCGCCGGTCATGTAGGTGGCGAAGCTCAGGATACGCCCGTCCTCGATCCGCGCCCACTTGGAATGCGTGCCCGGCAGCACGACGCAGGCACGCTCGGCCCACGCCGGTTGCGCGGCGAGTGCGCCGGCGATCTGGATCTCCTCGCCACGCATGACATCAGGGGCACGTTCCGGTACGTCGAACAACACGCCGGGGGCGATCAGCACTTCCGGACCGAGGCCGCTCGGCACGCGTACCCCCTGCGCGGCCAGCGCCCGCGTGTCGGCAGGGCAGCGCGCGTAAGGCGCTTCCCTCCAGCCCTGCGCGCTGCCGACCATCCCGGCGGCCACGACCGGCAGCGCCGGCGAGTGGGCCAGCCAGTCGCGAGCAATCCCGGCGAGGGCCTGCTCGAAGCCGCCGGCCTGGGCCGGCGCGGGCAGATGCAGGATGCCCCAAGGCGCATGGCGGGTGTCGAGCACCTCCCCGGCGTCGCTCATCAGGAATGCGCGCAGGCTCGAGGTGCCCCAATCCAGCGCCAGGAGCACGGGACGACTGCCCGGTGCGTTTTCGCGCGATGCGTCCATGGAGTGTGTCGACGACCGACCCCCGCTGATGACGCCTGCCCCCTAGGATGAAACCGACGCCGAAGGGCGGCGCTTTCGTGGCGTCGGGGAGCACGAGGGGGCCTGCCCCCTCGTGTCGTGGAAAACTGACATGGCGCGAACTTGCGATTGTCGAAACCCCTCGCGCCGCGTGTCTTGCACAAAGTTGCGTGCTTGCGGTCTTCAGCCCCAGATCGTCCGGGCGGCGTCGACGCAGAGCTTCAGCTTTGCGCGCATGTCGGCCTCGGTAATGGGATTTCCGGCCACCGTGCTCGCGAAGCCGCACTGCGGGCTGATCGCGAGCCGGTCGGGGTCGACGTACTTCGCGGCGGCGTCGGCCCGCCGCTGCAATTGATCGATCTCTTCGAGCGCGGCGACCTTGGAGCTGACCATCCCGAGGACGACGCCCTTCGTCTGCGGCAGGAACCGCAGCGGCGCGAAGTCGCCGGCGCGCGGCGTGTCGTACTCGAGCAGGAAGTGGTTGACGTCCGCGCGCTGGAAGAGCTTCTCGGCGACGGAGTCGTAGCCGCCCTCGGCAAGGTACAGGCCCTTGTAGTTGCCGCGGCACATGTGCACGCCGATCACCATGTCCGCCGGCCGGCTCGCGACCGCCTGGTTGATCGCCTCGACGTAGAGATCGACGAGCGCCTCCGGGTCCGCGCCGTCCGCTCGCACTTTCGCGCGCGCCGCCGGATCGCAGAGCATCGCGAGCGCGACCTCGTCGAGCTGGACGTAGCGCGCGCCGGCGCGCCCGAGGGCGGCGATCTCCGCCTGGTAGACCTTGCCGAGGTCGTCGAAGAAGTCCTGCGGGCTCTCGTAAACACCCGGCTCGGCGTACTGCGGCCCGCGATAGAAGTGCATCGTCGACGGCGCCGGCAGCGTCACCTTCGGCGTCGCCCTCGTGAGACCGCGCACGAACTCGATCTCGTCCACCGCGATCGGCCGGCCGCGGCGCACCTTCCCGGTGACGTGCGGCGCGGTGAAGTCGAGCTCGTGCCCGTGATCGTCGTGGAACTTGTAGCGCGCCTGCTTCACCGCGAGGCCGTCGGTGAGCTCGACGAACCGGCCCCAGTACGAGCCGCGCCGGTACTCGCCGTCGTTGACGACCTGCAGCCCGACCTCCTCCTGCAGCCTCACTACGTCGCGGATCGCGGCGTCCTGGATCGAGCGGAACTGCGTCTCGTCGATCTTGCGCGCGAGGAAGTCGCGGAAGGCGTGACGCAGCGCCGCCGGGCGCAGCAGGCTGCCGACGTGGTCGGCGCGGAACGGCGGGCGGCCGTCGGGCGCGATGGGCATCCGATCCTCCTTTGACGTTATCTATAGTTTGATAGAATTCTGACGGGTCAGGTTGCGGAAGGCAACCGGCCGCGCAACTCGAGAAGGAGGAGGCTTCCGTGGCATCCCGCCCGCGCTTCGCGCCGGCCGGCGTCGATCTCGAGCGTCGCGCCGACGGATCCATCGTGCTCCGCTCGCCGCGAGGGCTCGCGCCTCCCGCCCGCGCGGTCGGTGAGTGGCTCGTGCAGTGGGCCGCCCGCGCGCCCGACCGCACGTTCCTCGCCGAGCGCGCCGGCGACGGCTGGCGAAAGCTCACTTACCGCGAAGTCCTGGTTGCGGCGCGCCGCGTCGGGCAGGCGCTCCTCGACCGCGGCCTCGGGCCCGATCACCCGGTCACGATCCTCTCCGACAACGGCATCGACCATGCCCTCCTCGCCCTCGGCGCGATGCACGTCGGCGTGCCGGTCGCGCCGGTGTCGCCCGCCTACTCGCTGATGTCGAAGGACTTCGCGAAGCTCAAGGCGATCTTCGAGCTGCTGCGGCCGGGGCTCGTGTACTGCGCGGACCCGGCGCGCTTCGCGCCCGCGCTCGGCGCGGTCGGTGCGACGGCCACCCCGATCGCGGCGCTGCTCGACGCGGCGCCGACCGCGCAAGTCGACGAGGCGTTCGCCCGGATCGGGCCCGACACGGTCGCGAAGATTCTCTTCACCTCCGGCTCGACCGGCATCCCGAAGGGCGTGGTGAACACCCACCGCATGCTCTGCTCGAACCAGGAGATGGCGGCGCAGGTGTGGCCGTTCCTCGAGGACCGTCCGCCGGTGCTCGTCGACTGGCTGCCCTGGAACCACACGTTCGGCGGCAACTTCTGCTTCAACATGACCCTGCGGAACGGCGGCACGCTCTACATCGACGGCGGCAAGCCGGCGCCGGGGCTGGTCGAAACCACCGCGCGGAACCTGAAGGAGATCTCGCCCACCGCGTACTTCAACGTCCCGCGCGGGTACGACCTGCTGCTGCCGTTCCTCGAGCAGGACGCGAGCCTGCGGGCGAGCTTCTTCCGCGATCTCGAGTTCGTCTTCTATGCCGCCGCGTCGCTGCCGCAGAACCTGTGGGAGCGGCTCGAGAAGGTCGCCGCCGCCGCGGGAGCTGCGCCCGCGATGATGCTCGGCGTGGGGCTCGACCGAGACCGCGCCGGCCGCGACCGCGGTGCACTGGCACATCGACCGCGCGGGCGTGGTCGGCGTCACCGCTCCCCGGCTGCGAGCTGAAGCTCGTCCCCTCCGCCGGCAAGCTCGAGGCGCGCGCTCCGCGGGCCGAACGTGACGCCGGGCTACTTCCGCAGCGACGCGCTCACCCGCGCCGCGTTCGACGAGGAAGGCTACTACCGGATCGGCGATGCGCTCCGGTTCGCCGACCCCGCGCGATCCGGCGCGGGGTCTCGTGTTCGACGGCCGGGTCGCCGAGGACTTCAAGCTCTCGACCGGCACGTGGGTGAGCGCCGGCGCGCTGCGGGTGAAGTTGATCGCCGCCTGCGACCCGCTCGTGCAGGACGCGGTCATCACCGGGCACGACCGCGTCGAGCCGGGCGCCCTCCTCTTCCTCAACCCGATCGCGGCGCGGAGCCTCTGCCCCGACGCGCCGGCCGACGCCGGCCCGGCGTGGTTCGCCGCGCGTCCGGAAGTGCGCGCGCGGATCGCCGCGGCGCTTGCCGGCATGGCCGCCGAGGCGGCGGGCAGCTCGATGCGTCCGGCGCGTGCGCTCGTCCTCGCCGAGCCGCCGTCGATCGACGCGAACGAGATCACCGACAAGGGCTACATCAACCAGCGCGCGGTGCTCGAGCGGCGCGCGGCGCTGGTCGAGCGGTTGTACGCGGAGCCGCGGGCAGACGATGTCATCGCACCGGGCTAGGCCGCGTCGATGAAAGCCGCCGTCGCGGTGCCCCGCCGCTCCGCCGGCAGCCCGCGCCGGCGCGCGCCCGAGATCATCGAGGCGGCGGCGCGAGTCTTCGCCGAGCGCGGTTATCACGGCGCCTCGACGCAGGACATCGCCGACGTGCTCGGCATCCGGCAGGCGAGCCTCTACTACTACTTCCCCTCGAAGGAGGTGGCGCTCGAGGTGGTGTGCACGATGGGCGTCGAGGAGTTCGTCGACCGCGAGGCGGAGGTCGCCGCCGGCCCGGACACCGCGTCCGAGAAGATCCGCGGGATCGTCCAGGCCCACCTCGCGCCGATGCGCGACCGGCGCGACTTCGTCTGGGTGTTCCTGCGCGAGCGCCATCACCTCCCCGACGCGAGCCGCCGCCGCGTCGGGCGGCATTCGCGCCGTCTCGAGCGGATCATCCAGGGCGTCTTCGAGGCAGGGGTGCGGTCGGGCGAGTTCCGCAGCGACCTCGACTGCCGGCTCGCGACGCTCGCCCTCCTCGGGATGTGCAACGCGGCGCCGGCGTGGCTCGGCAAGGAGCCCGACGCAACCATCGAGCGGGTAGCCGCCGAGTTCTCGCGCCTGATCCTGGACGGCGCCGCTGCGCCCCGCAAGCGCGCGAAGTGAGATGCGGACGCCCGAGCTGAGCCGCACGAACGCGCCTGCGCTCCTCGCCGGCCACGCGCGCGCGCGGCCCGACGTCGTGGCATTCCGCTCGAAGGCCCGCGGCATCTACCGCGAGCGCACGTGGCGCGACTACGCAGTGCTCGTCGGCCGCGCCGCGCGCGCGCTGCAGCGCCTCAGCGTCGCCAGGGGGGAGCGCGTCGCGATCATGGGCGATCCGTGCGAGGAGTGGATGATCTGCGACCTCGCGGCGCAGGCGCTCGGCGCGGTCACCTACGGCATCTACCCGACCGCGTCCGCGTCCGAGGTCGAATACCAGCTGCGCGACGGCGGCGCCGCGGTCTTCGTCGCCGAGGACCAGGAGTACGTCGACCGGATCCTCCCGTTCGCCGACCGGCTGCCAAGCCTGCGCTGGATCCTCGTGATCGACTCGGGAGCGATGTTCGCGTACGCGCACCCGAAGCTCCGCGACTACCGCACCGCGCTGAAGGAGGCGCCGTGCGGCGCGGACGAAGCGCTCGCGCTGCTCGAGGCGCTCGCGGGGCGGATCGCGCCGCGCGATCCGGCGTTCATCGTCTACACCTCGGGGACGACCGGCAACCCGAAGGGCGCGCTCGTGGCGCACGGCCGGCACCTCGCGGCCGCGTACAACCTGGTCGGGCACTATCCGCTCCTCGCCGAGCCGCAACGGACGGTGGTCTACCTGCCGCTCTGCCATGTGCTCGGCCGCGACGTCGCCATCACGCTGCCGCTCGTCGGCGGCGTCGTGCCGCACCTCGGCGAGGACCAGGAGGATCTCGCGCAGACGCTGTTCGAGGTCGCGCCGACGGTGCTCTTCACGGTGCCGCGGTACCTGCAGAAGTTCGCATCGCAGGCGCTGGTCGCGGTCGGGAGCTCGAGCCCGGTCAAGCGCGCTGGTCTACGGCCTCGCGATGCGCGCCGGCCGGCGCTACGCGCGCGCGCGCTGGGACGGAGGGACGAACGCGCTCGACTCGGCCGCTTACGCGGTGGCGCGCGCGGCAGCGTTCCGCCCCATCCTCAACAAGCTGGGGTTCGACGCGCTGCGGCTCGTTATCAGCGGCGGCGCACCGCTGCCGCGGGAGACGATGAGCCTGTGGCAGATCTGGGGGGTCAACGTCTGCGAGATCTACGGCCAGACCGAGGAGGCCGGCGCGATCATCACCGGGCAGCGCGGGCCGTTCCCCCGGCCCGGCGACGTCGGCACGATCGCGCCGGGATTCGAGCTCGCTCTCGCGGCGTCGGGCGAGATCCTGATCCGCGGGGAGCACGTGTTCGAGGGCTACTGGGCGAATGCGGACGCGACGCGCGAGGTGCTGGGCGAGGACGGCTGGCTGCGGACCGGGGATATCGGCGAGTGGGCCGGGGGCGGCACGGCGTCCCGGCGGCTCAGACTGGTCGACCGCGCGCGCGACTTCATCGTCACCGCCGGCGGCAAGACGCTGTCGCCCTCCTACGTCGAGAACATCGTGCGCGCGAGCCCGTACATCGCCGAGGTCGCGGTGTTCGGGCACGCGCGGAAGTACCTGACCGCGCTCGTCGAGATCGACTACGACACGGTCGCCGACTGGGCGCGCTCGAGCGACGTCGCCTACACCGGGTTCACCAGTCTCGCGGCGCACCCGCGCGTCGCCGCGCTGATCCAGGCCGAGCTCGACCGCGCGAACACCGAGCTCGCGCGGGTCGAGCAGGTGAAGGCGTTCCGCATCCTGCCGAAGGCGCTCGACCCGGAGGAAGAGGGCGAGCCGGTGACGCCGACGCGCAAGGTGAAGCGGAAGCAGATGTACGAGCGCTTCCGCGACCTCGTCGAATCGATGTACGGCGATGCCGAGGAGCGGCTGCTCGCGCGCGAAGCGGGCGACGCCTTGAGGTAGCGCACTACCACAGGAGGAAGGCCATGAAACGAGTACTCGGGATCGCAGCCCTCGGCGCCGCCCTCGCCGCGCCGGCGGCCGCGCAGGACGCGTACGTGATCGGCGTCAGCGCCGGGATGACCGGGCCGGCGGCGGCCACCTACGCGCCGGTGGTCGAGGCGATGAAGGCGTACCTCGACCACGTGAACGCGAAAGGCGGCATCAACGGCAGGCCGATACGCCTCGTGATCGCGGACGACGGCGCCGAGCCGTCCCGGGCGGCCGCGAACGCGAAGAAGCTGCTGTCGCAGGACAACGTGCTGATGCTCATCAACACCAGTCTCTCCTCGACCTACGCGCCGATGGTCGCGGAGGCGAAGCGCGCCGGCGTGCCGCTCTACTTCGCCGGCTCCGTCTGCCCGAAAGAGACCTATCCGCCGGCCGATCCGCTGCAGTTCTGCTCGACGGCCTTCGGCGCGAATCTCGATTCGCAGGCCGCGCTCGGGTTCGTGCGCTCGCAGGCGAAGGAGCCGGTGCGGATCGGCTTCGCCGCGATGGCGATCCCCATCGCGCGCAGCGAGATCGACTACGCGGAGGGCCTCTCGAAGACGCTCGGCATGACGCCCGTGGAGAAGCAGATCACCCCGCCGCCGGCGCCCGACTACACGCCGTTCGCGACCAAGCTGAAGGAGGCCGACCCGAACTGGGTGTTCTCGTGGTCGCCGTGGGTGTCGCAGGTGCGCACCTTCGAGGCGCTGCGCCGGCTCGGCTGGAACGGCCGCTACATCACCTGGGCGCATCTGAACGCCGAGGACGAGCTGGCGCGGGTGAAGGACGGCGAGTTCTACGTGATCGGCACGAACGCCCTCTTCCAGGACGACCTGCCGGTGCACGCCGAGATCCGCACCGTCACGCACCGCGCCAACCTCAAGTACCCGACGACCTATCTGACCGAGGGCTTCATCGCCGGGCTGGTGATCGAGTCGGTGCTCAGGAACACCTCGTGGCCGCCGACGCCGGCGAAGGTGGCGGCCGCGATGAACGACCTCAAGGTCGACTTGAAGGGCCTGCGCGGCGGTCCGCTCGAATGGACGAAGGACAACCACTTCCGGACGCGGCAGTACTACCGCGTCTGGCGCTGGGACCCGGCCAAGCAGGCGGTGGTGCGGGTGCAGGACTGGCAGGCGATAGATGTCAAGCGTTGACCGCCGCCGGGCGATCGAATTCAACTCGCCGTCAACATCCTCGTCCTCGCGTCGATCTACGCGCTGATCTGCTGCGGGTACGTGCTGATCTACCGCGTCTCGCGCGTGCTCTCGCTCGCGCACGGCGAGCTGATGATGCTCGGCGCGTACGGTCTCTACGCCACCGCGTCGCTGTTCTCGGGCCACCCCGTGGCGGCGATCGCGGTGTCGGCCGCGCTGGCGGTCACGGTCGGCGGACTCGTCTACGTCGCGCTCATGCGTCGGATGACCGGCGAGTCGGTGCTCGCCGCGGTGCTCGCGACGATCGCGCTCGGCATCCTGCTGCGCGGCGCGATGGTGCTGGCATGGGGCGCGCAGGAACGGCATCCGCTCCAGGCGCTCGGGCTGTCGAACGCCTCGATCGCGATCGGCGACACGGCGAAGATCTCGGCGGTAAGCCTCGCACTCGTGCTCGCCACCGCCGGCGTCTATCTCGGGCTGTGGGTCTTCCTCCGCTATACGCGCTGGGGCATCCGGATGCGGGCCGCCGGACAGAACTCGCTGCTCGCGGCGCAGCGCGGGATCGGCCTGCACGGCATCTACGCGCTCGCGTGGGGGCTAGCGACGCTCACCGGCGGCCTCGCCGGCATGCTGATCGCCTGCGATTCCGCACTGGAGCAGACGATGGTCGTCATCGGGCTGAAGGCGTTCCCGGCTGCGCTGGTCGGCGGTCTCGATTCCCTCCTCGGCGCGCTCCTCGGCTCGCTCGTCGTGGCGACCGCCGAGGTGCTGCTGATCCACTACGTCAACCCCCTGCTCTCCGACGTGGTGCCGTTCCTCGTGCTGCTCGCGATGCTGATCGTGCGGCCGTGGGGCCTCTTCGGCACCCGTGAAGAGCTCGACCGGGTTTGATGCTCGGCGGCTGATGCCTTTCGCGAGCGGCTACTTCCGGACGAGCTATGAGCGCGACCTCGCGCTCCTCGACACCCGCGCGCAGAAGGCGGCGCTCGCCGCGTTCGCCGTCGCCGCGCTCGCGGTGCCCGCGCTCGCCGCGCCCTTTCTGCTCGACCTCGCGAACCAGTTGCTGCTCGCGACGATCGGCGCGGTCGCGCTGATGCTGCTGACCGGCTTCGCCGGCCAGGTGTCGCTCGGCCATGCGGGACTCCTCGCCGCCGGCGCGTTCACGGTCGGGATCCTGTTCAAGGAAATGGCGGCGCCGTTCTGGGTGACGCTGCCCGCGGCGGCCGCGGTCGGCGCGGTGATCGGCCTCGTCTTCGGCCTGCCGAGCTTGCGCCTCCGCGGCCTCTATCTCGCGGTCTCGACGCTGGCGCTGCACTTCATCGTGATCTACCTCGGCGCCGAGTACGAGACCCGGCGCGGTCACTCCACCGGCGTCGTGATCGACCCGCCGCAGCTCGGCGCCTGGACGCTCACCGACGCCCGCGTCTGGTACTTCGTGCTCCTCGCCTCCGCCGCGGGCGCGGCGCTCGTCGGCCTCAACCTGCTGCGCTCGCGGACCGGCCGCGCCTGGCGTGCGATCCAGGGCCGGGAGGCGGTCGCCGAGGCGCTCGGCATCAACGTGCCCGCGTACAAGGTGCTCGCGTTCGTGGTGAGCTCGACGATGACCGCGGTGGCGGGGGCGCTCTTCGCCTACTACCGCGGGTTCGTGTCGGCCGAGGCGTTCTCGCTCTTCCTCACCATCCAGTACGTGGCGATGGTGATCATCGGCGGCATGGGGTCGATCCTCGGCGCGATCCTCGGGGCGGCGTTCGTGACGCTCTTCCCGTACGCGATCGAGTGGCTGATGGGCGTCCTGCCGACGCCCGAAGCGTGGACGACCTCGGTGTTCGCGGTCAACCACGCCGCGTTCGGCCTGGTGATGATCCTCTTCCTCGTGTACGAGCCGCAGGGTCTGGTCGGGATCTGGCGCCGGATCCAGAGCTACTTCCTGCTGTGGCCGTTCAAGCAACGGCCGCTCCGATGACCGGGCCCCTCCTCGCCGTCGAGAAGCTCGAGGTCGTCTACCACCGCGTCGTCACCGCCGTGCAGGGCGTGTCGCTCGACGTCCCGCAAGGCGCGATCGTCGCGCTGCTCGGCACGAACGGCGCGGGCAAGACCACGTGCCTGCGGGCGATCTCCGGGTTCCTCGGCATCGACGACGCGCGCGTCACCGAGGGCGCGATCAGCTACCGGGGCGAGCGCATCGAGAACCGCGCGCCGCATCGCGTCACCGCCCTCGGGATCGTGCTCGTCCCCGAGCGGAGCAAGGTGTTCGAGAACCTCTCCGTCGCGGAGAACCTGGAGGCGACGGTGCCGCGCGCCGCGCGCGCGCCGGAGCGGCGCCGGATGATCGAGTCGGTCTACGAGTACTTCCCGCCCCTCGCGCGCCTGCGCGAACGCGAGGCGGGGCTCCTCTCCGGCGGCGAGCGACAGATGCTCGCGATCGGCAGCGCGCTCGCGTGCGGGCCGGAGCTCCTTCTCGTCGACGAGCTCTCGCTCGGGCTCGCGCCGCTCGTGGTGCAGGAGCTCGCCGCGCGGCTGCGCGCGATCCGCGACACGCTCGGGCTGACGATCCTCCTCGTCGAGCAGAATGCGCGCGTCGCGCTCGACATGGCCGACTACGGCTACGTGATGGAGAACGGCCGGATCGTCCTCGACGGCACGCCGGAGCGGCTCGCGGGCCACCAGGACATCCGGGAGTTCTACCTGGGCGGCGGCGAGCGGCGGCGGAGCTACCGCGACGTCAAGCAGTACCGCCGGAGCCGGCGCTGGTATGGCTGACATCGAGCACGAGAAGGGGGACACATCCCCCTTCGACCCCCTAGACCAGCGGGGAAAAAATGACGTCCTCAGGGTCGAGCGCATCTCGCTCGCGTTCGGCGGGCTGCAGGTGATCGAGGACGTGTCGTTCGCCGCGCGGGCGGGCGAGCTCCTCGCGCTGATCGGGCCGAACGGCGCCGGCAAGACCTCGGTGCTCAACTGCGTCTGCGGCATCTACCGGCCGGGGGCCGGGCGCATCGAGTTCGGCGGCGCGGACATTACGCGCGCGCGGCCGCACCGGATCGCGGCGCTCGGCGTCGCGCGGACGTTCCAGCACGGCGAGCTCTTCCCGCACATGACGGTGCTCGAGAACCTGCTCGTCGCGCGCCACGCGCGGATGGGGATGGGCGTGATCGCCGAGAGCCTTTTCCTTCGGAGCGTGCGCGAGGCCGAGGTCGAGCACCGGCGCGCGGTGGAGGAAGTGATCGAGTTCGTGGAGCTCGAGCGCTACCGGCACCAGCCGGTGGACGCCCTGCCGTTCGGCATTCAGAAGGTCGTCGGGTTCGCACGCGCGCTCGCGATGGCGCCGCGGGTGCTGCTGCTCGACGAGCCGTCGGCGGGGTTGAACCGCGACGAGCGCGAGGACCTCGCGCGCCACATCCTGCGCATCCGGCACGAGCTGGAGCTGGCGATGGTCTGGGTGGAGCACGACATGCAGATGGTGGCCGACCTGGCCGACCGGATTCACGTGCTCGACTACGGACGGACGCTGGCGGAGGGAGCCCCGGAGGCGGTGCTGGCGGATCCGAGGGTGATTGAGGCGTATCTCGGCCGTGCGTTGGCTTGAGCTCGCCGAGGTCGGACGACGGTCCGGCTTCCGGTGTCGATGGCGGCGGTCTTCGGATGCATAACGTGCGCGTCGGCGCGGATTTTCGGCGTCAGGAGCGCCTTTCTATGACGCTGATTTCCGGCGTATTCTCGCGCGAGAGACGAGGCATAAAACTCCTCGTCACGCCTAAGATCCGGGTCGTTAGGAGGTCTTCGGTGCGGGAATTTAGGAAGGTAAGAGAGCGTTCGGTGGCACGATGACAGCACTCGCCGTGACGATATTCATAATCCAGGGAATCCACGCGGCAGTCGACAGGCGCGCTACCTGACAGAAGCGGAGGGGTTATGAGTCCAGATGGGGTCAAGCGATTCGGAGAACGACTGCTCGGCATCTATACGGGAGCCGTGCTGACGAAGCTGATCGAAATCGGCTACCAGGTAGGACTCTTCGAAGGTTCGCGGGCCGGGCCTGCGACTTCCGCCGAACTTGCGGATCGCTTGGGATTGAAGGAGCGATATGTCCGCGAATGGCTCGGCGCCATGGCAACGGGCGGGATTTATTCCTACGATCCCGTTTCCGGGCGCTACGGCCTTTCCGACGAGCATGCGGCGTTGTTGACGGGGGATTCGGCTCAAAACGCCGCCCCGGTGAGCCGAATGATCAACCATTTCGGCACCCATCTGCCCAAGCTGACGGCGTGCTTTCGCGAAGGCGGCGGTATCCCATATTCCGCATACCGACCAGTATTCACGCAATGCATGGACGATGCGTGGCGTCGTATTTTCGACCAAATGCTCGTCCCTGGATTCATCGGCGCCGTCAAGGGACTGGCTGATCAGCTTCGGAAAGGAATCCGGGTACTGGATATTGGCTGCGGCACAGGACATGCCATGAACGTCCTCGCTCGCGAATTTCCGACCTCAACATTTGTCGGCTATGACATTGCGGAAGATGCGATTGCTCAAGGTCGTAAAGAGGCGAATGAAATGGCGCTATCGAACTCCACATTCGACGTGGTCGATGTGACGCATTTGCCCAATGATCCGAAATTCGATCTCATTACCGCTTTCGACGCCGTACATGACCAAAAGGCACCCGACGCCGTCTTGCGGAGCGCGAACAGAGCGCTTGCCTCGGGCGGGACATTCCTCATGATCGAATTCAAATTCAGCAGCCGCGTCGAAGAAAATGTCGGCAATCCTTTCGCGCCGATGTACTACGGATTCAGTCTGATGCACTGCATGCCGGTGTCGCTCGCCGTAGGTGGTCAAGGGCTGGGAACCGTTTGGGGAGAGCAGACTGCACGACGCATGCTGGCTGAGGCGGGATTCGGAAAAGTCGTTGTTCTCGACACGCCCCGGCCGCAGAACTACATGTTCGTCGCATCCGATTAACGTGCAGTGTCCGCTCTACGAGCGCCGCGGAGACAATCTGTACACCTCGTCCACTGTCGCCCTCCATCCCGCGCGCGATCTGCCCGACGCGGAGTTTCACCTGCTCGACACCGGCCACTTTGCGCTCGAGGATAAGGGCGATGAAATTGCTAAGCTAATGCTCGACTTCCTTGATCGGAAGCTGCCACGCAAGTAATCGAAGCAGCGCCGTGCCGCTCCGCGTTACGATGCGGGCAGTGTCTGGGTGCCGTCTAACAAGCCGCTGAAGCTGACCGGCGGCAAGCGGGGCTTGCCAAGTCCCTCGTCGCGTCGCTCCTCGGCGGCAGCTTAGCGGCGGCGTTGGGCCTCATGAAGTGATGCACTGCGCTGGAACATTTGGAGCGTTCCATGATTGAGCAGATTCAGGCCGACGCGCTTGTCGAGCTCATCGATCGTTACTGCGCGGTTTGGAACGAAACGAGCCCTGGTCGAAGGGCGGAGCTTCTTGCTCAGGTCTGGGCGCCGGACGCGACTTACACCGACCCGACTGTTCATACGACGACTCTTGATGAGCTCCTCACTCACATCGAAAACGTTCGTACCCGCCGGCCTGGGTCCAGAGTGCTACGTACGAGCGCCATTGACTTCCATCACGGACTCGCTCGCTTTTCCTGGCATGTGGTCCAGGAAGACGGAGCCGCGCTACCGGAAGGACTCGACATCGCCGAGCTTTCCTCTGATGCCAAGCGGATCCAGCGGATTGTTGGGTTTTTCGGTCCGCTACGAGGGCGCTGACCATATGAGGCCCAACCACACGTTCGAGCGGACCGCCCGCAAGCTGCGCTTGCGGGTACCCTCCTCGCTTCGCTCGTCGGCGGCCGCTCAACCTGGACGTTGGGCCTCACATTGAGGGGGCGATAGATGAAGAAAGAGCAGAAGTCCACCAAGAGCACCCCCAAGAAAGCCGCGAAGAAGGCGGCCGCGCGCGCTCTCCCGCGCGCGGACAAGGCGGACGGGGAGAGCGGGACATCAGCCTCCCAGCTGATCAGCATGAGAATCGCGGAACTCGGGGACTGGCGCGGGGTCGTGCTTCGCCACGTCCGCAAGCTCATCAAGGAAGCAGATCCAGGAATCGCCGAGGAATGGAAATGGAGCAATCCGGTCTGGTCCCACAACGGGATCGTCTGCACCGGTGAGTCCTACAAGAAAGTCGTGAAGCTCACGTTCGCCAAGGGCGCTTCGCTGAGGGACCCTGCGACTCTGTTCAACTCAAGCCTCGACGGCAACGTCCGCCGCGCAATCGATATCCACGAGGGAGACGAGATGGACGAGTCTGCGTTCAAGGACCTCATCCGTGCCGCCGTCTCCCTGAACCTATCGGGGAATAAGAAGTGAACGCCCCCAGATCATCTGCCGGTGCGGCCCAACAAGCCCATGCAGCGGACACGCTACAGCGGGCTTCGCCCGCCTCCGCGCGCCGCTGATGGGCGGCGTTAGCGGCAGGAGAATCTTCCTATGAAAACGATGAGTAAAGCGCAATTCATCGAAGCGGTTCGCACCTGGGACGCCAAGCAAGTCGCTGCAGCACTTCGCGAACGGCCGGAGCTTGTGGCATTCGTTGACGATGCGGGGAGAACGTTGCTTCACAACTGTGCCCGCCGCCCTGTGTCGAAAGACAACGACAGCGCAGCATCGATCGCAACAGCCAAGACTCTACTCAAAGCCGGGGTTCCGGTAAACGCTGTACAGCCGATCAACGATGACGGAGAAGTGTTTCCCGCCACTGCATTGTGGTACGCACTTGCATGGGGCCGTAACAGACCGCTGGCGTCATTTCTCTTGAAGTCTGGAGCCGATCCGAATCAATGCATGTTCGCTCTTGTTTACGCGGATGATCTCGCTTCGGCAAAGCTCGTCCGGCGATATGGCGCAGCGATCGATGAGGTGTTCGGCGGCGAAACTCCACTCATATACGCAATGCGACATCAGCGCGCGAGCTTTGCGGAGTGGCTTTTGATGGAAGGAGCGAATACCAACACGCGAGATCGTCGCGGGCTGAGTGCGCTGCATCACGCAGTTCGGCGACGCCTTCCTGATTCGACCCTGAAAGCATTGTTGAAATCCGGAGCGGACGCCAGTGCGGTAGGGACGGATGGTACGTCAGTCGCTCAGCTCGCGACACGAGCGCAGCGAGAACTTCTCGGAATACAAGTCGTCTCGGCGAAGCAACCTGCGGCTAACAAGCGGCAGCAGCCGACGCGCTCAAGGCCTGACAACCCAAGAGGTAACCGCTGAACCCATCGGCCACGGCGGTCTTCGCCCACCTACACGGGCGGGTCAACCGCAACTACGCCGGCTAGTCGTCCATCGTGTCGATCAACCCCCCGATACCGGCGCCGATCAGCATGCCCGAACCGGCATTACCGTTCAGCCCACCGACGCCCGCGCCGATCATGCCGCCATAAAAGGCCTTGCTCGAGCACCCCGAGATGGTCCACGCGGCGGCCAGCAAGACGAGCGTGGCGATTGCTTTCTTCATGGAGATCTCCGGCAGGTTGGTGAATGGGCGGTCACTTCCGGCCCTGCAGCTTCGGCTTGGCGATGTCGAGCCACATCACGGCCACGACCGGCGTCTCGAGCCGACCGGGATTCGCCGCGTACCACGCGTCGATGCGGTTCACCGCCTCGCCCAGCGAGGTGCCCGCCAGCCCGTCGCGTGCCCGACGCGAAAAGGTCACCTGACCCGCCGGCACGTGGCGCTCGTCCCAGCCGATCGCCACCGAGATTGCGTTGGCGATTCCGAACAGGAAAGCGCGCTTCTCGTCGAGCGACGCCGTCGTCCAGTCGTTGCCGTCCGCGAACCGCTGCTGCGCCGCAGGTGTGGACGCAGCGGGCGCTGGCGTCTGGGCATGTCCTGCGAACGGCGCGACCACGAGGAGCGCCAGAGCGGCGAGCAATGCGAGTTTGCGAACATTCCTCATCGGGAGCCCCTTCGCGTATGCGATTCGTCGCAGCCCGCAGATTGTCGCTCGCCGGGAGATGATGTGCAATTGAGGGTTGTCCCGATGAAGGCGCGGCACGAAGATGATGGCGATTGGCCCTGCTCATCCGCGGCGCGTTCGATCCCAGGTGTCGTTGTCGAGCATGCCGAAATGCTGTCCGCTCGGCGCCGCCGCGGAATTGACTCCTGTCCGGCCTAGACCGTTCATGCGATTGACAAGGAGCGTCCGTCAAGCTAACAAACGGCAGCCGTCGGCCGACAACGGGAGGCGTCATGCGAGCGACTGTGAAGGGCACCGAGCTGAAAGCCGCGGCCTACGCGGGAACGTACGTGGTCGTCCTCGCGTGGGACACCTTGAACGGCAAGGCGCCAGCGCGCAAGGACTTGCTCGGTTTCGCGATCGAGCGCGCCGAGCTCGACCTGGGGGGCAACGAGGTGGAGCGCTACTGGATGCGCGGGATCAAGCGCTTCAAGGACAAGGACAAGGGACTGCCGCCCGGCACCCCGGTCTCCACCGCCGAGCATCCAATCCAGGGCTTCCTCTGGGCCGACTACACCGCCAAGGCGGGCACCCGCTACCTGTTCCGCATCGTTCCCTTGCACGGCACGGTGAAGAACCCGAAGCTCGATGACGCGGCGGCGGTGACGCTCGACGTGACCCTGGAGAAGGAGGGCGATCAGCCGCTCGACGACACCGACGACAGCATCCGGCACGACGTCTTCTTCAATCGCGGCGTGATCGGCTCGCAGGCCTACGCTCGGGAGTTCGGCAATCGCGAGCCGGACGCCGAGAATCCCCGGTCGAAGGAGATGAAATGGCTCTCGCGCGGCCTGTTCGAAGCGCTCGTGCGATTCATCGGGCTCGCGGGAGACGGCATGGCGCTTCGCGCCGCCCTTTATGAGTTCCACTACCAGCCTGTAGCCAACGCGTTCGCCAAGGCGATCGAGGCCGGGGCGGACGTGAAGATCGTGTACGACGCGGAGAGCGACTACAAGGTCGAGAACCAGGCAACCATCAAGACTGCGCGGCTCGACGACTACGGCGCGGTCATCCCGCGGACCGTGAGCGAGGGCATCCGCCACAACAAGTTCATCGTCCTGCTGAAGGGCGGCAAGCCCCTCGCGGTCTGGACGGGCTCGACGAACATCTCCGCCGGCGGCATCTTCGGCCACTCCAACGTCGGCCACATCGTCTGGGACGAGGACGTGGCGGCGAAATACCTCGGCTACTGGCAGCGGCTGGCGGACAACCTCACGCCGACCAAGCTGCGCGCCCCGAACAAGGCGGCCACGCCCACGCCCGCCGGAAACCCGCCCAAGAACTCGGTCACCCCGCTCTTCTCGGCGCGCGACGACAAGGCAAGCAACGAGACGCTCCAATGGTATGCGGACCGGCTCGCCGAGGCCAAGGAGGTCTCCTGCATGACCTTCGCCTTCAACATCGACGAGGTGTTTCAGCAGGTCCTGGGGAAGGAAAGCGACGTGCTTCGGTACGTCGTGAAGGACGACCCGCTCGGCGAGGAGGAGTCGATCGGCCAGGACCGGGACGTGATCTTCGCGGCCGGCGCCTACCTGGGCGAAGGCGCGCTTGCCAATTTCCTGCGGGAGCGGTCCAACCCGCTCAACCGCAACCGTTATGTCCACAACAAATTCATGCTCGTGGACCCGCTGAGCGAGGATCCGCTGATCGTCACCGGTTCGGCCAACTTCAGCAAGCCCTCGCAGCGCACGAACGACGAGAACATGCTAGTCATCCGCGGCGACAAGCGCGTGGCGGACATCTACTTCGGCGAGTTCATGCGCGTCTTCGACCACCACTACGCGCGATACATCGTGCGCGTCCTCACCGACGAGGGACGCTCCGACCCGGAGGCGGGCTACCTGAAGGAGAAGACCGCCGACTGGCTGCCGTCACACTTCAATCCCGCCAGCTACAAGTCGAAGCGGCGGAAGTACTTCGCGTCGCCAAAGAAGTGACCGCGGTCCTTCGCCGGTTGCGGTCGTTCCGGGTGCTCGTGCCGACGGATGGGGCAACACCCGGCGGATGGCGACGTACCGAGGAGATCACAATGGCGCCTGGCCCGGAATCCCCGCAAGCGAAACCCGTCAACCTCGCGGAGAAGCTTGCGACCTTCGACGAGCACTGGCAACCCCGGACGGTCGGCGGCTTCAACGGCCACGACCTCATGGTGGTCAAGGTCAGGGGCACCTTCGTGTGGCACAAGCACGACGACACCGACGACTTCTTCCTCGTCCTCAAGGGCAGACTGACCATCCGACTGCGAGACGGCGATGTGACCCTGGGCCCGGGAGAGATCTACGTTGTGCCCAAGGGCGTCGAGCATTGCCCGGTGGCCGAGGAAGAGGCGCACGTTCTCCTCATCGAGCCGTCGGGCACGCCAAACACGGGGGACGCCGCGACCGCCGCGCCCCGCAGAGTGATCTGAAGGGCTGGCGAAAGAGCTGACCGAACGCGAGAATTCTCTCCTGCCGCCGACGATGGCGGGGACCGGATGCCGGCGGTTCCGGCGCCGCGCTCGAACGGAGCGGCACCTACGTCATCGTGCCGAAGGGCACCTGGCACACGGTCAAGGCCAAGGCCCGTGTCGCTTGCTGTTCATCACCGCCGGCGAAGGCACGGCGTATCGCGAGGCTGCCCCTTGACCTCGCGCCGGAGGCCTTAAGACTTCAGGCACCCGGAAGGAGTGGGAAAGGTCGTCGTATCCGAGTTCTTGACGGTCGTTCGGGACGGGCGTGTTCGTCCACGCTTACGTCCGGGCACGGCCATGGTTGCCGAAGAATGAACCTCGAGGCCGCACGCGACCTGCTGCTGTGGTGCGCAGTCATCAACTACGCGGTGCTGCTCCTGTGGTTCCTCGTCTTCAAGTTCGCTCGCGGCTGGATGTACCGATTGCACGGGCGATGGTTCCGGCTGTCGCCCGAGCAGTTCGACGCCATCCACTACGCAGCGATGGCCGGCTACAAGATCGGCATCCTGCTGCTGAATCTCGTACCGTATCTGGCGCTGCGCATCGCGGCCTAGCGGCGCGGGCACGCCGCCTGCTCGCGTGTCGATTGCGGGCTTCCGCAATCGACTAGCTGATGGGCACGGTCATCCCCGGCCGTGCCGACCCGACCAGGAGACGTACATGCAAGGCATTCAAGCGCAACGGATTACGCCATCCCTCTGGTTCGACAGCGAGGCCGAGCAGGCAGCCGCGTTCTACACCGGCATCTTCCGGAATTCGCGGATCGTCGCCGTATCGCGCTACGGCGAAGCCGGGCGGGAGATCCATGGCAGACCCCCGGGATCGGTGATGGTCGTCGCATTCGAGCTCGACGGGCAGACGTTTTCCGCGCTTAACGGAGGCCCCCTCTTCAAGTTCAACGAGTCCATCTCGTTCCAGATCAATTGCGAAACCCAGGAGGACGTGGACTACTACTGGACCAGGCTTTCCGCCGGCGGGGACGAGCGGGCGCAGCAGTGCGGCTGGCTCAAGGACCGGTACGGACTCTCCTGGCAGGTCGTGCCGACGGTCCTCGCCGAGCTGATGAGCGATCCGGATCCGGGGAAGGCGGACCGGGTCATGACGGCGATACTGCAGATGAAGAAGCTCGACATCGCCAAGCTGAAGCAGGCGTACGCGGGATGAGCGGCGGCGACGCGTGAACCCGGGCTGAGCGCGGCCGGGCGGGGCCGGGCCGGCGAAGTTGATCGGCCCTGCGCGCGGGGGGAAAATGCCGTGATTCCCGCCCAACCGAGGCTTCCATGTCCGCCGTCCCGCAACCGAACGTCGCCGCCGAGCGGAAGAGCTTCTACGACAGGATCGACAAGTCGAACATCGCGCCGCTGTGGGAGGTCCTCCACTCGCTCATCACGCCCACGCCCAACACGCCCTGCAAGCCCTACCTCTGGCAGTGGAGCCAGGTCTGGCCCTGGATCGAGGAAGCGGGCAAGCTCATCACCGCCAAGGAAGCCGAGCGCCGCGTGCTCGTGCTCGAGAACCCGGGGCTGCGCGGCCGCACCCGCGTCACGCACAGTCTCTACGCGGGATTGCAGCTGATCCTCCCCGGCGAGGTCGCGCCGGCGCATCGGCACTCGCAATCGGCGCTGCGCTTCATCGTGCACGGCAAGGGTGCATACACCGCCGTCGACGGCGAGCGGGTCACGATGAACCCGGGCGACTTCATCATCACGCCGTCGTGGACGTGGCACGACCACGGCAACCCGTCGAGCGAGCCGATGGTCTGGCTGGACGGCCTCGACATCGCGATCGTCGAGCTCCTGGATGCGCAGTTCATGGAGCGCCCGCCCGAGGAGTCGCAGCGGACGACGCGCACCGAGGGCGAGTCGTTCGCGCGCTTCGGCAACACGATGCTGCCGGTCGACTTCGAGCCGCGGTCGCGGACCTCGCCGCTCTTCTGGTACCCGTTCGTGCGCACGCGCGAGGCGCTCGCCGAGCTGGCGAAAGCGGGCGCTCCGCATCCCTGCTACGGCCACAAGCTCAAGTTCACGAATCCCGCCACCGGCGGCTGGGCGATCCCGACGATCGGCAGCTTCATGCAGCTGCTGCCGAAAGGGTTCCGCGGCCAGACGTATCGTTCGACCGACTCGACCTGCTACTCGGTCGTCGAGGGCAAGGGCCGCATCGGGGTCGGCGGCGAGACGTTCGCGTTCGGGCCGAAGGACCACTTCGTCGTTCCGTCGTGGGCGCCGAGCGTCCTCGAGGCGGACGACGAGACGGTGCTCTTCTCGTTCAGCGACCGGCCGGTGCAGGAAGCGCTCGACCTCTTCCGCGAGCAGCCAAACTGAGCTCGGCCGGGGTCTTCGCCGCGGACGTCGACCGCCGCGTCACGCGGGAGGTCGCGCTCGCGCTCGCCGGAGTGCTTGCGCTCTACGGCCTCGCGTGGCTCGTGCTCGGGCCGATGCCGCAGGATCCCGCCTTTCACATGTTCGCCGACCTCCGGACCTGCCTCGGCTTCATTCCTCGCGCCGGGGACGTGCTCACGAACCTCGCTATTCTCGCCGCCGGCCTCTTCGGGCTCGCGATGCGACCTCGGATGAACGTCGCGCCGGACGAGCGGCCGGCCGCGGACCTCCTGATCGCCGGCGCATTCCTGACTGCGGCGGGCTCTGCCTACTACCACTGGAACCCGAGCAACGCGACGCTCGTGTGGGATCGGGTGCCGATGATGCTCACGATCCCTCCGATCCTCGTTCTGATGCTCGCCGACCGCGTGCGCCCGGCGTTCGCCCGCCGCTCGCTCGTGCCGCTCACCGCGTTTGCAGTGGGGAGCGTGCTTTGGTGGGCGGCCTCCGAAGCGATCGGCCAGGAGGATGTCCGGCTCTATTTCATGGTGCGGGTCCTGCTGGCGATCGCGATCCTCCTGCTGCTCGTCTTTCGGCGTTCGCGCTACACCGGCAGCGGGTGGCTCGTCGCCGCGCTCGTCGGCGAGGGGGCGATGATGACCTTCGAGCGCCTCGACCACGAGATATTCGCCGCGACCGGCGGCCTCGCGAGCGGCCACAACCTGAAGCACGTAACCGTCGGCGTCGCGCTCGTGTGCGTCTTCGCCTGGCTGCGCCTGAGGCAGGGCCCGGCCGGCTCGCCGGATCGAGGCCGCGTCGCCGCTGCTTAGGCGCCGGGCTTACCCGCGGGCCGAGGCCGCGCTCGCGGTACCGCAGGCCAAGCAGCGAACGTGTCAACTACAACCAGTTGGCCAGTTTCAATTTCCCGACGCGCTTGAACTCGTGGAGGTTGTTCGTCACCAGGGTCAGACCGGTCGCCCGCGCATGGCTCGCGATGAGCATGTCGTGCGGACCGATCGGCCTACCCTTTCGCTCGAGATCGGCCCGGATCTTGCCGTAATGGCGATCTGCTTCCCCTGTGAGGGGGAGAACGGGCAGAACCGACAGAATCTGTTCGAGCTGTGCGCTGAGCCTGGTCGAACCCTTTTTCTCCGCACCGTAGCGCAGCTCGCACGCAACGATGATGCTTGTGCAGACCTTGTCTTCACCGACGCGCGCGATGCGCCGGGTGACCGCGCTCTGCGGATTGCGAACGAGGTCGGACACGATGTTCGTGTCGAGCAGATACCGGTAGGGAGCGCGGGCCGCGCGCTCAAAGGTCTACCTGCTCAGCCGACAGCTCGTCGATGCGCGGGAAATCCTCGTCGATCGGGCGCAGCGCCTTTAGCGTGCTCAAGAGCGAGCGTTCCTTGATGGGCGTGATTATCAGCGCCTCGCCTTCTTTGCGGAGTCGCGCCAGGGTTCCCGGAAGCTCGAACTCTCGCGGGATGCGGATGGCCTGATTTCTGCCATTGCGGAACAACCGGGCGTTGCGTTCGGATTCCACGTTGGGCTCCTGGCATATGCCAAGGCCTATGCTAGCTGCAAGCGGGCAAGGTGCGCCCACGCCGACGACGTCGACCGCGGTCATCACATCGTAGAGCGTGCTGCTCGGGATACTGCCGCGCGCGAGGAGCGGCTGCGCGACCAAAACGGTCATGAGCGCCGCGAGCAGCAGGAGATACTTTCGCGCCGGAGTCATGTGCGCACCGGATCGACTTGGCGCAGCGGTTGATTCACATGGATGGACGCGCAGCCCGCGGCGAGCAGGCCAAGTATCGCCGCCCCGAGAGCGAGGCGGCGCCGCTCGCGTGCACACGAATCAACCGCCACCAGGCTTCGCCTCTTTGCCGAGGCGATCGACCAATGCAGCGGCGATCAAGTCGTCCGTGATGACGACCTCCGAGGCGCCTGCGTGCTGGAGCAGCGCGCCCCGCGGGCGGTTCGCCTCAGTCACGGCAATCTTCAGCTTCGGGTTGCGCGAATGCGCCATCAGCGTGATCGAGAGCTTGCGGTCCGGATCAAGGGTGGTCACCACGAGCGCCTTGGCCCGCTCGACCCCCGAGTGGTCGAGAACGGCATCGTCCACTCCGGCGTCGCCCTCGACGACGAGATAACCCAAGTCGGAGGCATGGGCTGCCAAGTCGTGGGCGCGATCGACGACAACGACCCGCTCCCCGGCTTCCTGCAGTCGGCGGGCGACCGTCCGGCCGAGTGCGCCGAAGCCGATGACGATCACATGGTCAGCGAGACGATCGAGCTTGTGTTCCATGGTGCTGTTCTCCCGCAGCGCCATCACGGCGTCGCTGGAAAGGATGCCGGTGAGCCTGGACAGCGCATAACCACCGATCCCCAGGAAGGCGACCATGGTCGCCATCATGAAGATCTTCTCGTCCCACTCCAGGTTCGTGAAATCGCCCAGCGTCGTGATCAGGTTAAGCGCATTCCACAGCCCCCGGAACAGCTTCGCCGGCAACGGCTGATCGGAGGAGTCCAGGGCGATCAACCCGATCGCGCACGCGCCAAGCGCTGCGAGCAACAGGCCGACCGTATGCCGGACGCCGCGCTGCCACTCCTGGAAGTGACGGCGGCCGGATCGGGGCTCGAGCACGCGGTAGATGGGCATCGAGCCTCAGCCGTTCCTCAGCGGGCGAGACGAGGTTTCTGCTGGTGACCTGCGCGCGCGGGCTTTCCCCCTCGCATGGCCCCAATGGTGGACTTGCGGCCGCGGCGAGAGCGAGGCGGCGCCGCTGATTCGGAGTGGTACGTGGTCTCGCCAGCCATCGGCTGCCCGCCCCGGCGCTCATCCCGACAAACGCCCGGGCGCGAGCGCGGCGTGACCGCGCCCGGGAGGATGGAACGCGCCTCTACCGCGGCCCGCTCAGTTGAGCTCCTTCTCCTTCCAGAACTTCGTCCCGGCGACCGCGACCCCGGCCTCGAGTCCGTTCTTGGTAAGGGTGTAGTAGGACGCGTCAGCGATCACGTTCGCACCGCCCGCGGCGCCCACCGACTTCCCGGCGGCGCCGGCCTGGGCGGCGGCGCCACCGCCGGCCTCCCAGCCTTTGTCGATGAACTCCTGCATGGCCTTGGTCGACTTGAAGACGATCAGCGTCTCGCTTTCCGAGGCGCCGATCTGGAGCCCGGCGCTCGCCTGCGCCATGTCCATGAACGTGTCCTTCTTCGTCTTGTTGTCGTGAACCAGCCCTTTCCCGCCGGCCCCGCCGATGAGGAAGCTCAGACCGTAGGTGGTGAAGACGGCGTAGCCCGGCGCCTTCGCGACCTCGCCCTTGAGGTCGGGCTTCGCCTTGTAGAACTTCTCGAGCGAGGCCGCCGTGACCTTGCGGATCTCGGCCTGTTTCTTCGCCTTCTCGTCTTGCGCGAAGGCGCTGCCGGCCGCGAAGGAGACGAAAAGCATACCGGTTGTCAGGAGGTAGTGAAATTTCATTGCACGACTCCTCTGGTTGAGAAACGACTGCCTTACTTGCCTGGTGCCGCGTGCTGTTGACGCACGAAAACCCTCGTCTCCAGTCGTCCGGCTCATCCGCGCCTAGCGATACTTGATCGCGACGGCGATGACGTCGCGCCCGGTGAAGGGGGCGGTCGGAACACCCCACCACGCGCGGCTCGCCACGCCGGCCGGCTGCAGCGGATCGACCACGAGCACGACCGCATCAGCGCCGAGCTTGGCGCCCGCCGTGCGCAGATCCTCCTCGACGTGGTGCATGGCAGGCGCCGTATTGGCGGGGGCGTCGACGGTGATCTCGGCGAGCCGCTGATGCGGCCGTGCGGGTTCGCTGCGAAGGATCTGCACCCGGCTCGAGTCCGTCGGAGGAAAGTCCGGCACGTTCGGGTACCGGAGCGTGGAAACGCTCGAGGCGCAGCCGCCGGCGATGATCAGCACCGCAGTCGCGAGGATGCCCGCGAAAATCCGCAGATCGATCATGAGCGCATTGGGCGCAAGACCCACCTAACGCGGTGCCGCTGCGAAGCAGCTCGGCGAGTCCAGCGCGCAGATGACGATGTACGTGGTCCGCCGCTCGCAGCCCGCGACGCCGATCGTGTACTCCGCCCGTTCCTGACCGCCCCACAAGACCGGCTGCAGGACATTGCTCGAGAGGATCGACGTCGTCACCTGCGGGCAGTTCAGCTCGAACTGTCCGCGTCGCGTCGCGACCCCGGCCGCGGTGGCCTGGTCGCTCGCCAGCATCTCGGCCGGCGTCTGGCAGCCCGCCGCAATCAGCGTGGCGGCGAGCGCCGTGATTCGATGCACACGCAACATGATTGACCTCCTTGTCTTAGCGGCGGAAGCCGCCGAAGCGCCCGCCGAAGCCCGCCGCCGCCGCGGAAGCCACCGAACCCGCCGCCTCCCCAACTGTGGTCCGCCCCGGCGAAGCCGCCCGAACGATCGTCACCAAAGGAGCGCGCCTGCGAAGCGCTGTCGGCCCACGACGTGTCTCCCGACGCCCTCGACCAACCGCTGGACGAGTGCTGATTCCAGCCGCCGCCGTCGTGCTGATAGACGTTGCCGTTGACGTCGGCGTAGTGATCGTTGCCGATGCTCGAGGTGTTCCAGGAGGTGGTCTTGCCAGTCTGCGCGTTGTACAGCGAACCCTGACCGGCGCGCGCATAGCCTGCAGGACCGGCCGTCGCTGAGCCGGAACGCTGGTAGGTGCTGCCGCCGGCACCGACGCCCGCCACGCTGGACGCGGTCGACCGCTGTCCGGTGTAGACGTTGTAATTGCTGGCGCGGGCGACGTTGCCGTAGCCGCCGGCCGCGGTGTAGGCGGAGCGGTCATAGCCGCGCGACGCGTTGCCGGTCCAGGCGTTGAACTGACGCCCGGCATTGACGTTGCCCCAGGTTCCAGTGCGCTGGTTGTAGTAGCTGCCGCGGAAGGTCGAGCCGGCCACGCCGCCGCCGGCATACCAGCTACGCGTGCCCGAATAGGCGGCGGCACCCCAATGGCCATACACGTTGGCCGCCGCGGTGGCGCAGCAGGCGATACGCGCCCCAGTAGCCGGGGTGGTAATACGCGCCGCCCCAGTACGGAGACCAGGCCGCTGTCGCCAGCCCCATCGCGAAGCCGAACGTGAAGCCGACATAGGGGTTGTACACGGGCGCCGCCGCCAGGCCGTACGTGTAGGGCGCCGGATACCAGACCGATCCGATCCACGGCGAATACACGTAGCCGGTGCCGTAGACGACGGTGCCGTACGGCGACACCACCGTACCCATGTAGCCCGACGTGTAGCCGACGTACACGTAGTTCGGTGTGGCCTCGTAGATGCGGACGTAGGTCACGTAGTACAGCGGCGAAGACGGCGGGATCGTGTAGATCGCCTCCGGCACCGAGGTCGCCACCGCCCAGGGCCCGGTGGTCTGCGGGGCAGTGAACCAGACGCCCGCTACAACCGCGTAGTACGCGCTCGGCGTGACTTGGATCACCGGCTCCGATGAGTTGACCACGTGGGAGAGCGACGTCCCGGGAATCGGCGCGAACTGTGGCGGCCCGTCGAAACTCGGGGTGAACTTCGGCCCGTTCCGAAGCGGCACCGTGGCGGTCTGCGGAATCGAGTTCGAGATCACGGCTTCCTGCGCCTGCGGCGTGCCGGCGACCGTCGGCAGGACCGCACCCGGCCGCGCAGTCGGCGGGATCTTCGCGAAGTCCGGCGGCAGCGCGTTGGCCGCGACGAACGTCCAGGGACCGGTCAGCGCCGCCGAGCTGAACCAGCGCCCCGACATCAGGACGTAGTAGAAGTTGTTCGAGGTGTCGATGAACACGTCGCTGGTGGTGTTGGCCGCCCACAGGAGCTGCGTCAAGTTGACCGGGACGAAGTCGGGCTGGCCGTTGAAGACGATCAATTCGGTCGGCACCTGCGTCGTGTAGATCGTCGGGACGCCGTTGGCGAGCGAGGGCTTGGGGTTCGCCTTGGGCCCGCCGTCGAGCATGTCGACGGCGCCGGACTTCGCGATCTCCTGCGCGAGGCGGTCCATGCCGAGCGGCTGGAAGCTCGACAGGGTCCAGGGGCCGGAGATCGAGCTCGACGAGAGCCAGCCGTCGTAGACATGGATGTAGAAGTTCTGCTCGAGGCCGCCTTGAAGGATCAAGGCGCGCGTGTTGACGACGCGCTGGAAGCGCGTGTCGCTGGTGGGCTTGATCACCGGCGCGCCGTCGATCGGCACGAGGATCGCCGGCGTGTAGCTGACGATCACCTGCGGCGGCGTGTTGTTGACCTCGACCGGGCTCGCCTTGATGCCTGCTGCGGCGAGTGCGGCCTCCATGCGGTCGAGCGAGATCGAGCGGATGGTCTTGACGAAATCGGCCTGCAACTCAGTCGAGTACGCGGCGCCGCGATCGGGCAGCGTCGGGAAATCGAGCTTCGAGATCTTCATGTTCTCGAACACGACTGTGCGCGTGATCCTGTCGACCTGCGTGCGGGCGCTCGCGAAGACCACGCCGAAGGTCTCCTCCTTCGCCCCTTCGGGCTTGAGAGCCAGTGCAGCGCGGAAGTCGAGTTGATTGCCGATCCACGAGTTGATCTGTGGCTGATAGACCAGCACCTGGCCGTTGGCGAGATCGATGACCCGCGGCCACGGGTCGGCGGGAATCGCGGACTGTGAAGCCGCCGTGCCTTGCGCGCCGGCCGCCAGCGGCCATCCCACGGGGCCCAGCACCAGGAAAAGGATGATCAGTGCAATTCGTTGATTCATCGGGATACCCTCAGATGAGACGATCCCGGCGCGCGAACAGGGCTGCAAGGCCACGCCGTGCACCTCGACCGCTGCCACGGTGACTCTAGGCGGGCGCGGAAGCCGCCGCCATCCCGGCGGCCACCTAGCGGAATACGTGGCGGCACCTACCGTGCG
>CAVUSZ010000026.1:0-43215 GCA_963744255.1 uncultured beta proteobacterium | reverse complement strand
CGGAAAGCGACCGTCCTGACGGAATGTGTCCATGACGTTGAGCGGAGCGAGGGAATCTCAGGCCTTCGCGGATCAAGGCGGACCTACGAGATTGCTTCGTCGTCTGGACCGCTCCGTGCCTCGCGGCTGACGGCTTACCCTCGGAAAGACGAGTCGCGGAGATTCGTATCAAGTTGCGAGCGATGTCCCCGCCGTTTCCGCCCATTCATGGCCACGCGCGGGCGCGCGGCTGCGCGCCGAAAACCTGCGCGGCCACAGATCGCGAAGCCCGGGAAGCGAGTCCCGCGCTGCGGCCGTCGAGGTCGGCGGATAGCGCGGGGAGTACGGATCTCCTGCGCGACGACACGTGCAGCGATCGGGAGGACCAGGCACGGGCCGAGCGCCCCCCGTATGGGAGCGGACGCCGCAACCCCACCGAACGAGCCGGCAGGGTTTGTCATGCTTCGTTCGCCTGCCGTTCCTGCGACTAGGGTATGCTTCAAAGAGAGCCGTCGTCGCAAGGAGGATCGATGAAAAGCGTTGCGCAACTGCTCAAGGTCAAAGGCACCATCATCCACTCGATCGCGCCGGGTGCCTCGGTCCTGGAATGCCTCAAGCTCTTCGCGGACAAGGGCATCGGAGCGGCGCTGGTCATGGAAGGCGACAGGCTGATCGGCATCTTTACCGAGCGCGACTACGCCCGCAAGGTCGCGCTGCATGGCAAGTCCTCGAAGGACCTCAAAGTGCAGGACATCATGACCGCCGATGTGCTGTGGGTCGGTCCCGAACGCACGAACGAGGAGTGCATGGCCCTTATGACCGAAAAGCGGATCCGTCACCTGCCCGTCCTGGAAGGCGGGAAGGTGATCGGCATCATCTCCATCGGCGACCTGGTCAAGGACATCATCGCCGAGCAGCAGGTCGTCATCGGGCACCTCGAGCGCTACATCATGGGCGAGCGCTAAGCCCCGGGGAGCGCGCTCCTGCCGTGCGGCGGGGTGAGACGGATCGAATCGGCTGCTGGTTAGGGATCAGGCCGTTCGGAACTTCGGAACGGAGCCAGTGGCCGCGCCGGTGCTCGGGGCTTGGCGCGGGCGGGCTCCTCGCAAGCGTTCGGGCTCGGCGACGGCGACGCGATCCTGGACGAGAAAGCCCCGGCGCTGCCGGTAGGGCGTTCGTGCGTGGAGGCTGCCGACGCTCGCGTGAGCACGGCTCGCGCCACACCGCTATCCTTCCAGCGTGCCCCACCTCTTCGAACCCGCCTCGAGCGGTCGCTCCAAGTGCCGCGGCTGCGCCCGGCCCATCCAGCGCGGTGAGCTGCGCTTCGGCGAGCGCCTGCCCAATCCCTTTGGCGAAGGCGAGATGACGCTTTGGTTCCATCCTGCGTGCGCGGCCTACAAGCGGCCGGAGCCGCTTCTTCAGGCCCTCGGGGAAACGCCCGAGGGCGTGCCTGATCGAGATCGACTGGAGCGCGCGGCGCGCAGCACCCTCGCGCACCGGCGCCTGCCGCGGATCGACGGCGCCGACCGGGCGCCGAGCGGGCAGGCCAAGTGCCGCAGCTGCCGCCAGCCGATCGTGCGCGGGAGCTGGCGCATCCGGCTCGTGTTCAATGAAGAGGGCCGCTTCTCTCCCGGCGGGTTCGTGCACCTCGACTGTCGCAAGCGCTTACTTCGAGACCGACGACGTCCTCGATCGGGTGCTCCGCTTCAGTCCGGACTTGAGCGACGGCGAACGCGAGGAATTGCGGCGCGCATGCGACACCGGTCCGCCCAGCCCATCGCTGCCGCAGAGCTGACGCGCTCCCGCCGCTACGCATCCGGCATCACCCGCATCACGAACTTGGGCTTCAGCGCCGGGTGGTCCGGCCACCCCGGCTTGCCGGGCTCCGGCACGTGCTCCTCTTCGTCGAGCAGCGCCTTTGTCAGCTGCTCCATCCGCGCCAGTTGTTCTTCGGTCAGGCCATGCCCTTCAGGCGACCCGCTGAAACCGGCGCGCTTGAGTTCGTCGAGCGCGCCGGTTGCGGTCCATTGCCAGTACCCGCCGAGGGCGGCACGGATCGCCTTCGACACGCCGCCCGTGCTCGCAGTGAACGGCGCGACGACCACGTCGTACAGGCGCGCGGTCTCCGGATCGGGGCCGAAGAGGTGCTTGAGGCGGCTCCAGCCGTTCCCCGTGCGCTCGGCTGCCCACTCCGGAACGTGCTCGATCCCCGCGAATCCCCACGCCTCCTCGTTCCCCGAACGCCGGCCGTACTCGGCGGCGGCGGCCACGCCTGCGGCGCCGGCCCCGGCGGAAGTGCCGCCGATCGACTGGAAGCGGTAGACCCGGGCCAGCTCGACGATCGCGCCGGAGTAGACGAAACCGCTCGCGGCGCCGCCCTTCAGCACGAGGTCGCACGGCGCGGAGGCGCGCTGGTACTCGTGGTTCTGCGCCCGAAGCTCCGCGGCGGACTGCGGCGTTGCCATCGCACCCTCCCGTCGCGAGCCAATGACCCGGCTATAGCAGGACGTCCTTCGAGAATCCGTGGCGTTTGACCACGCGGCGCAGCTGCGTGAGCGCCTCGATCTGGATCTGGCGTACCCGCTCGCGCGTGACGCCAAGGCGCTCGGCGAGGCTTTCCAGCGTGCACGCGTCGTGACCGTTCAGGCCGAAGCGCTGCTCGATCACGGTGCGCTGCTTGTCGTTCAGCTGGCCGAGCCATTCGCGCACCAGACCCTCGATCTCGCTCGTCGCGAGCTGGTGCTCCGGGCCCGCGCCCACGTCGTCGGCGATCGACTCGCCGATCGAGAGCATCGGGTCGATGTCGAGGGGGGCGTCGAGCGAGGCGAGGTGCTCGTTGTGCCCGAGCACGCGGCGCACCTCCTCGGGATCGCGGCCCAGGAGATGCGCGATGTCCTCCACGCGCGGCTCGCGCTCGGCCGAGGCCTCGAGATGCCGGCGTGCGCGCAGCACGATGTTGATCTCCTTGATCACGTGCACCGGCAGCCGGATCGTGCGCGACTGGTTCATGATCGCGCGCTCGATGTTCTGGCGGATCCACCACGTCGCGTAGGTCGAGAAGCGGAACCCGCGCTCGGGGTCGAACTTCTCGAGCGCGTGCATCAGGCCGAGATTGCCTTCCTCGACGAGGTCGAGCAGCGGGACGCCGCGGTTGAGATATTGCTTGGCGACGCTGACGACGAGCCGCAGGTTGTGCTCGATCATCTTCTGGCGCGCGGCGAAGTCGCCGTTCGCCGCCTGCCGGGCATAGTGCAGCTCCTCGTCCGGCGCGAAGAGACGGTTCAGCCCGATCTCGTGGAGATAGAGCTGCGTGACGTCGGACAGGAAGTCGCTCGCCTCGACGCTCGACGGCGCCTCGGCCGGCTCCTCGCGCGCCGACGGCGGGTCGAGCTCCAGCAGGTCTTCGGGCGGGATCGAGTCGGGGTCGGAGGTCGTCATCGGCTCGGCAGGTATTGCAGGGGATCGACGGGCTTTCCGAGCCGGCGGATCTCGAAATGGAGCCTGGGAGTCTCCGATCCGCTCGACCCGACCTCGGCGATCTTCTGCCCTCTCGCAACGGTCTGCCCCTCTTTTACCAAGATCTGGCTGTTGTGGGCATAAGCCGAAAGATAGGTGCCGTTGTGCCGGATGATCACGAGCTTGCCATACGCGGGAATTCCTTCGCCGCTATAGACGACCTTCCCGGCCGCCGAGGCGTAGACCGGTTCGCCGGCCCGGCCTGCGATGTCGACGCCCTTGCTCGACGCACCGTTGAATGTCGCGAGCAGCTTGCCGGCCGCCGGCCACGCCCAGTCGACGCGCTCGTCGACGCCATCCGGCTCCGGCCTCGCCGGCGGGACCGGTTCGGGCTTCGCGGCCGGTAAGGGCTCCGGCTTGGCGGCAGCGACCGCGGCTGGCGGCGGCCCGGGTTTGGGTGCGACCGCCGCTCGCGCGGCGTCACCGCGCTGGACCGAGGCGAGGTTCTCGTCGGAGTACGGCAGCCGCACGCCCTTCGGCTCGGTCCTCAGACCGGTGGCCGGGGTCACGGCGGGCGTTGCAGCCGACGGGCTCTCGGCGCCCAGCGGCCGTGCCGCGATCGGCGGCGCCGGCGTGACCGGGCTGACGACGATCCCGTCAGGACCCGGCGCTGGCACCGCCTGCAGCTGGCGAAGCCGCAGCACCTGGCCCACCTGCAACCGGGACGGATCGGTGATCTGATTCAAGGTCGCCAGCTCGCGCCAGTCGACGCCGTTGTCGAGTGCAATGCTGTACAGGGTATCGCCGCGCCGCACTACATAAGTGTCGGGCGCGGCGGCCGGCGCGGGAACCGGGGCCGCAGTCGCGGGTTCGGACGCCGGCTTCACTGCGGGCGCTCGCGCCCGCTCGTCAACCGGCGCCGGCCGGCGGGCGGTACACGCCGTGAGCGCGAGCACGACCGCAGCCGCGAGCAGCGCGGCCCCGAGACGCGGCCAGAATCTCATCCTTTTCCGGCCCTTAGCGGCACGAACCGGGCTCCGTCGAGTCGGCTCTCCTTCACCCGGCCACCCGCGGTACGCTCGAACACGCGGAGCTCCTGCTCGTCGGTCCCGACCGGGATGACGAGCCGGCCGCCGCGGGCGAGCTGGTCGAGCAGCGATTTCGGGACCTGGGGCGCCGCGGCGGCCACGACGATCGCGTCGAATGGCGCCACCTCGGGCAGTCCCCGGTAGCCGTCGCCGTGCAGGAGCCGAAGGTTCGCGATCCGCAGCGGCCGCAGGTTTGCCCGCGCCTTCTCGCTCAGCGCCGCGAGGCGCTCGATCGAGTACGCCTCGGCCGCGATGCGCGCGAGGAGCGCGGCCTGATATCCGCATCCCGTGCCGACCTCGAGCGCACGCCCGAGAGCGCGGCCCGCACGCGCCGCCTCGAGCATGCGCGCAACCGTGTAGGGCCTCGAGATCGACTGCTCGAAGCCGATCGGGAGCGCGGCGTCCTCGTACGCCCGGCTCGCGAGTGCTTCCTCGACGAACGCGTGCCGTGGCACCGCCGCCATCGCGGCGAGGACGATCTCGTCCGCGACGCCCTGTTCGCGCAGCCGCGCCACCATGCGGTCGCGGGTGCGCTGCGAGGTCATCCCGACTCCGCGCGGCAGCGCCGCGGTCATGCGCGGTCATTCACGCGAGCCACTCCTTCACCATCGCGATCTGCTGCGGGTGTGTGAGGTCCATCTGCAGGGGTGTGATCGACACACGGCCCGACGCCACTGCATTGAAGTCGGTCCCGGGCCCGGCGTCCTGCGCTTCGCCGGCGGCGCCGATCCAGTACACGGCCTGACCGCGTGGGCTGGTCGTTCTTACAACGCCCTCGGCCTTGTGGCGCTTGCCGAGCCGCGTGACCTCGCGCCCCTGCAACGCATCGAGCGGCAGATCGGGCACGTTCACGTTCAACAGCACCGGCTGCGGCGTCGGTCGCCGCGCGAACCGCTCGACCAGCTCGCGCACGACCCTCCCTGCCGTATCGTAGTGCTGCCCTTCCTTGCTCGTGAGCGACGCCGCGATCGACGGGATGCCGAGGAGATAGCCCTCGGTCGCCGCCGCGACCGTGCCGGAGTAGATCGTGTCATCGCCCATGTTCGCGCCGAGGTTGATCCCCGAGACGACGATGTCGGGCAGCTCGTCGAGCAGGCCGGTCACCGCGAGATGCACGCAGTCGGTTGGAGTGCCGTCCACGAAGAGGAAACCGTTCGCCGAGCGACGCACCGAAAGCGGGCGGTCGAGGGTGAGCGAGTTGGAGGCGCCGCTGCGGTCGCGCTCGGGGGCGACCACCGTCACCGTGCCGAGACCCTCGAGCGCCGCCGCGAGGACTGCGAGCCCGGGCGCGAAATAGCCGTCGTCGTTCGAAAGCAGAATCCGCATGAATTGTCCCGCGCGATTATAAGCCAGCGCGTTCACCGGGCCGTCGCGATTATCGTCCAGTGCGCGGCGCGATCACCGCGACCGGCTATGATCCCTATTCTCGCGAAGGAGGCCCGACGCGAATGCGGCGCAGCACCGATCGAATACCCACCACCCACGTTGGCAGCCTGCCCCACCCCGCCGACCTGCTCCATATGATCCGTACGAAGGAGCGCGGGCAACCGTACGATCGGGAAGCGCTTGCGGCTGGCGTGCGCGGCGCGGTCGCCGATGTCGTGCGGAAACAGGCGGCGCTCGGCGTGGATGTCGTCGACGACGGCGAAATGGGCAAACCCGGTTTCATCCACTACGCGAACGAGCGCCTTGCCGGCTTCGAGCCCCTCGACGAACCCGTCGGCAGCCCCTGGAAGGACTCGCGGGAGGTGAAGTCGTTTCCGGAGTTCTACGAGTGGTTCGGACGGACTTACCCGAGCCCCGCCGCCGCGGCGCGCCACATGGTGTGCACTGGGCCGATCACGTATCAGGGCCACGAGCACGTGCGGGCGGACATCGCCAACCTGAAGGCCGCGCTCGAGGGGCGGCCCGCCGCAGATGTCTTCATGCCCTCGATCTCGCCGACGAGCCTCGAGACCTGGCAGCGCAACCGCTACTACCGGAGCGAGGAGGAGTTCGTGCTCGCGATCGCCGAAGCGATGCGCGAGGAGTACCAGGCGATCGTGGCGGCGGGCTTCATCCTGCAGATCGACGACCCGCACATCCTCACGCACTACGTCGTCCATTCGGACTTCACCGTCGCGCAGGTGCGCGCCTGGCCGAAGTGCGGATCAATGCGCTCAACCACGCGCTCCGCGACATCCCGCGGGAAAAGGTCCGCTGCTGACCACCCTCGGCTCGCGGTCGCCGACCGCGAGCGCAAGGAGCGCGAGCTGCTCGCGCTGCTGCGGGAACACGAGGGAGATCCGCGCCTGCCCGAGCGGGTCCGTGCGTTTCGCCTGGCGTGGGAGTCCAATCGCGGTCCGGAGTACGCGCGGGTCGCTCGCGCTCAGCATGAACGCTTCGTCGAGCTCGTGCTCGATCTCGACCGGACGCTCACGCCGGGGCAGCGCACGCACGCGCTCGGCAAGCTCGAGCGCTATGCCGCCGATGCGCGCACGCTCGCCGGCATCGCCGACCCGCGCTCCGCGACGACGACGGGGCGCTTCCGCCTGATGCGCTGCTCGGCATGTCGCTGGCGCTAGCAGAGGCCGGCCCGTGGCAAGCTCCGGCCTGGTAAGGTTTACTGCCGGCAGGAACAACTCCGCGATCGCGCGCCTCGATTCATCGAGCCGGTGCCGGTGGCGCGACCGCCGCGTCGCCCTGCCCGCTTCGCTCGAGTGCCCTGGCGACGAAACCAGAGGCCTTCATCTCCTCGACGAACTCGCGCAGGTAGCGTGCGCCCGCGTCCAGCCCACGCGGCGTGCCCATCGCCTGCTCGATTGCCATGAAGCGGCCGTCCATCACGCGGACGTTCGGGTTCGCCCGCGCGAACTCGGCGAGCGGCTGCTTCACTCCAGCCGCAGCGTCCAGTTTCTCCTTCACGAACAGCTCGACGGCGGCCGGCGACGTCGGCGCACGGACAAGTTGCGCGTGCTTGAGTGTGCGGCTCAGGAATAGATCGTAGGCGCTCTTGTTGCCCACCGCGATCCGCACGCCGTCGCGGTCCACGTCGGCGATCGTGCGCAACGGCGATCCCACGGGCACGAGGTACGTACCCTCGATGACAACGTAAGGCGCAGTGAAAGCGATCTGGGCCGCGCGCGCCGGTTCGATCGCGAGGAATGCGACGTCCCACGCCCCGCGCGCAAGGTCCACCGAGATCCCGCACGGCTCGCCGGTCGCCGGGTCCTTCTGCGCCAGCACCGGGTTGCCGAAGTTGATCGCCGCGCGCAGCCTACCCGTGGGCGCGAGATCGGTCACGACCGCGGACGGCGGGGTCGTCGTCGCAGCACAACCGCCGAGCGCAGTCAGCATCGCGAGCCATCCAAGCGCCTTGAACATCGTTCCGCCTCCCGAGAAAAACCATCGCGGGCAGGCAGAATACCGGTTTTGCTTGCAGCGAGAGACCCGGATGACCGCTCTGAGCTGTGCCGAAATCCTCGCCGGCCGCGCACCCGCTGACAGGCCCGTCACCGTCAAAGGCTGGGTGCGCACGCGGCGCGATTCGAAGGCGGGGATCTCGTTCGTCCACGTTTCCGACGGCTCCTCCTTTCATCCGGTTCAGGTCGTGGCGCCGAGCACGCTGTCGAACTACGCCGACCGAGGTTCAGCATCTCACCGCCGGTTGCGCGGTGGAGGCGACCGGCACCGTCGTGCCCTCGCCCGCGAAGGGGCAACCTTTCGAGCTGCAGGCGACCGCAGATCAAGGTCCTCGGCTGGGTCGAGGACCCGGACTCCTATCCCGATCCAGCCGAAGCCGCACACGCTCGAATTCCTGCGCGAGGTTGCGCATCTCAGGCCGCGAACCAACGTGATCGGCGCCGCGACGCGGGTGCGCCACACCATCGCGCAGGCCATCCACCGCTTCTTCCACGACCACGGATTTCTCTGGGTCAACACGCCGATCATCACGTCGTCGGACGCGGAGGGCGCCGGCGCGCTCTTCCGCGTGTCGACGCTTGGACCTCGCGAACCTGCCGCGGACACCCGAGGGCAATGATCGATTACGCCCAGGACTTCTTCGGGCGCGAGACATTCCTCACCGTTTCGGGTCAGCTCAACGTCGAGAGCTATTGCCTCGCGCTGTCGAAGGTCTACACCTTCGGCCCGACCTTCCGGGCGGAGAACTCGAACACGAGCCGCCACCTCGCCGAGTTCTGGATGATCGAACCGGAGATCGCGTTCGCCGATCTGTCGGACGACGCGAGCCTCGCCGAGGCGCTCCTGAAGCACATCTTCCGGGCGGTGCTCGCCGAGCGCCCGGACGACATGGCGTTCTTCGAGGAGCGCATCGAGAAGGGCGTGATCGCGAAGCTGCAGGGGATCGTCGACTCCGAGTTCCTGCGGATCGACTACACCGAGGCGATCGCGATCCTCGAGCGGGCGAAGGAGAAGTTCGAGTTCCCGGTCAAGTGGGGCATCGACCTGCAGTCCGAACACGAGCGCTACCTCACCGAGCGGCACGCGAGGAAGCCGGTGATCGTGATGAACTATCCCAAGGGCATCAAGGCCTTCTACATGCGGCTCAACGACGACGGCCGGACCGTCGCGGCCATGGATGTCCTCGCGCCCGGAATCGGCGAGATCATCGGCGGCAGCCAGCGCGAGGAGCGGCTCGACGTCCTCGATGCCCGCATGGCGGAAAGCGGTCTCGACAAGGAGCACTACGGCTGGTATCGCGATCTGCGCCGTTACGGGACCGTCCCGCACGCGGGGTTCGGCCTCGGCTTCGAGCGGACGGTCGCTTACGTCACCGGACTCTCGAATGTCCGCGACGCGATCCCGTTCCCGCGAACGCCGGGGAACGCGAAGTACTGATACCGCAAGCGCCGGGTCAGGGTCCCCGCGAAATCGACCGCATCGGCGTTCGACCGGCGGCTTGTTCAGTCGATCCGCACGCCTCTCGACGCACCGACCTCTATCGGCGACACGGGCGCGGCGCTGTTGCCCCAGGACTGGCGAATGTAGGTCACGACCGCGGCGACCTCCTGGTCGCTCAGGTCGTAGGCGAAGGGCGGCATGCCGTACGGGCGGGGGTTCCCCTCCGTGCTCGGCGGAAAGCCGCCGACGAGCACCATGCGGATCGGATTGTTCGGATGCGACCCGAGGATCGAGCGGTTCTTCGCGAGCGGCGGATAGACCCGCGGCACCCCCGTGCCGTCCGGCTGGTGGCAGTCCGCGCAGTGCTTCTCGTAGATCTCGGCGCCCTGTTTCATCATCGCTCCGGTTTGCTGCTCGGTCGGTCTGACCTGAGTGGCGTCGGCGGGGGCAGCTCGCTCCGCCTGTGACTTGAGGTAGACGGACATCGCCGTCAGGTCGCCGATGGTGACGTTCTGCAGGCTGTGGTACACCACCGCCGACATCGGCCCGAACACGGCGCCGCGCGCGGCGACACCCGTTCGGAGCAGATCGACGATGTCCTTCACCTCCCAGTCGCCCAGCCCGGTTTCCCGGCTCGAGGCGAGCGAGGGCGCATACCAGTTCTGCAGCGGGATCAAACCGCCGCCGACGTCGTCGTCCTTGACGGCGCCGAGCATGTTGCGCTGGCCGTGACAGGCGTTGCAATGGCCGAGCCCTTCGACCAGGTAGGCGCCGCGGTTCCACTCCGCGCTCTGCGCCGGGTTGGGCTTGAACTCACCCGGCGTGAAATACAGCGTCCGCCAGCCGACGAGCAACTGTCGCTGGTTGTACGGAAAGCGCATCTCGTGCGGCTTGTTCGGCTGGCGAACGGGCGGGAGCGCCATGAAGTACGCGTACATCGCGCTGACGTCCTCGCGCGTGACCCGCGTGTAGTTGTTGTAGGGGAACGCCGGGTAGAGGTACGAGCCGTCCTTGGAGAGGCCTTCGTGCAGCGCGCGCCGGAAATCCTCGGCGGTCCAGTTGCCGATCCCGGTCTCCTTGTCGGGCGTGATGTTCGGCGTGTAGAGGGTGCCGAACGGTGTTGCCATCGGCAGACCGCCGGCGTACTGCTTCCCGCCGCGGGCGGTATGGCAGGCGAGGCAGTCGCCGATGAGCGCGAGATATTCGCCGCGTCCGATCTCGCTGCCGTCGGTTTTCGCAGCCGGCGGCGGCGCGCTCGCCTCCTCGCGGCGCAGGACGAATATCGCGGCAAGGACCACGGCCAGGACGAGGACACCAAGGATGAGCACGCGTTTCATTGTTCTCGCTCCTATCGGGAAAGTTGATCCAGAAGGGGCCACAGCCTCTTTCGGATCTCCAATCTCAGTGATGCAGCCTGCGGGCTCCGCGTCGGCGGAGTCTCGCGCGCATGCACGTCAAGCGGTGCGCCGCGTTTCGCATCACGCTTGGTCACGGGATGCCGCCGCACTTCAGCGGCAGGGTGAGCGATCCGGCCGGCGCGGGCGGCGTATCCGCCGAACCGCGCTGCGCCGCGATCCACGCAGTGACGGCCTGGATGTCTTCCGGGGTGAGCCGCGTGGCGACGTGCGCCATGCAGTCCGGCTCCTGGGCCTTGCGCACGCCGGCCTTCCAGGCGCCCATCTGCGCCGCGATGTAGTCGCGATTCAGACCCACGAGGCCAGGAATCGCGGGCTCCAGGCCGGTGAGCGCCTTGCCATGGCACGCGCTACAGGCCGGGATCTCCCGGGACGGATCGCCGGCAGTGGCGAGGTTCTCGCCGCGCGCGAGCAGCTCCTTCGACGCACCCGTCGCCGGTGGGGGGAACGGCGGGTGGAGACCGGCGTAGTACTCCGCGATCTCGCGCAGGTAGGACTCGCCCAGGTAGGCCACCATGTACGTCATGATCGGGACGTCGCGGCGCCGCTCGCGGAAATTCAGCAGCTGGTTGTAGAGATAGACCGCGGGCTTCCCCGCGAGACGCGGGTAGTACTCGTTCTTCTGCACGCCCTCGCCCTGCTTCCCGTGGCAGATCGCGCAAGCGACCATCCGCTGCTCGATCGTGTCCGGGACTTTCTTCGCGGGCTGTTGCGCGTCGGCGGTCCCCAGGCTGGCGGCGATGCTCGCAAGCGCGGCGATCGCGATCGCGGGGACCTTGCGGCCGCGCGGCACGCCTGTCGTCGGAACGATCTCGACCGCTTTGCGCAGAAGCCGATCCGGCATGTTCCGACGCCTCCTTCCGCGAGTGCCCGCCGCCTGTTCGGTTATCGCGCCGATCGCGTCGCCGACGGGGATGGCCCGGAATGATAGGAGAAACGGGCAGGCTGCGTCGATGAATATCCCGAACGACGAATCCCGCTTGCAGCGGGAATACGAATGTAGGAGCTCAGTCCAGGCTCGCGCCGGTCTTGCGCACGATCGGTCCCAGCCGTTCGATGTCGCGGGCGAGGAGCTTCGCGAGCTCGTCTGAGGAGCTCGACGCCGGCTCCGCGCCGAGCGCACTGATCCGCTCCTTGATCTTCGGCATCGCGAGCACCTTCAGCGCTTCGGCGTTGAGGCGCGCCACGATCGCGGGCGGCGTACCGGCGGGGGCGAACAGGCCGTGCCAGCCCGAGGCCACCTCCATCCCCTTGATGCCGTGCGCCGACAGTACCTTCAGCTCGGGCAGCGCCGCCAGCCGGTTGGGGCCGACCACCGCGAGCGCCTTCAGTTTCCCGGACTTGACGTGCGGCACGGTGGTCGCGGAATCGAACATGAAGTCGATCTGTCCGGCGAGGAGATCGTTGACCGCCGGGGCGAGCCCCTTGTACGGGACGTGGTTGGTGTCGATCCCGGCGCCTTCGTTGAAGAGTTCGCCAGCGATGTGGAGTAGGCTGCCGTTGCCGGCGGAACCGTAGTTCAACTTCCCCGGCTGCGCCTTCGCGAGAGCGATGAACGCCTCGACCGTGTCCGCCTTCAGCTTCGGGTGGACGACCAGGATCAGGTTCGTCCGCGCCGTCATGGTGATCGGAACGAAACTCTTCAGCGGATCGAACGGCAGCTGCTTGTAGAGGTGCGGGTTCAGGTTGAGCGTGCTCCCGCCGGTAGCGAGGAGCGTGTAGCCGTCGGGCGCGGCGCGCGCGACGGCCGACGCGGCCAGGTTGCCGTTGGCGCCCGGCCGGTTCTCGACGATCACCGGCTGGCCGAGGCTCTTCGCCAGCTCCTCCGCGAGTACGCGTGCGATCGTGTCGATCGAGCCGCCGGCGGAGACCGACACGATGATCGTGATCGGCTTTGTCGGGTAAGCCGTCTGGGCGCTCGCGGCGGCGGGGGCGGCGAGCGCGGCAACTGCCGCGAGCGCCGCGAATCGCTGTCGCAGAGTCATGACCTACTCGACCTTGATGCCCAACGCCTTGATCTGCTTCGCCCAATGCTCGCGCTCGGTGCTCACGCGCTTCTGCAGCTCCTCCGGCGTGCCTGCGATGACCTCCACGCCGAGCGGCGCGAGCTTTGCGGCCACGTCCGGATGCCGGGCCGCCTTGACGATCTCCTCGTTCAGTTTCGCGACGGTTTCCTTGGGCGTCCCGGCGGGGAGCACGATCGCGTGCCAGTTGTTGAACGAGTAGCCCTGGACGCCGGACTCGGCGACGGTCGGCAGATCGGGGAACGCCTTCGAACGCTGACCGTCGGTCACTGCCAGCGCGCGAAGCTTCCCTTCTTTCACGTAGGGCAGAACGGTCGCGACCGGCTCGATCGCGACCTGGACGCGTCCCAGGATGAGATCCTGCACGTTCTGCGTGCTGCCCTTGTAGGGGACCTCGACCATCTTGCCTCCGGCAGCGGCCGAGAACGCCTCGGTGGCCACCTTGGCTACGATGTTTGCCTGGCCATAGAAGAGCTTGCCGGGGTTCGCCTTGATGTAGTCCGCGAGCTCCTTCGCGGTTTTCGCCGGCACGGAAGGGTGCACCACCAGCGCGAGCGGGTTGTTGACGAGGGCCGTCACCGGCGCGAAGTCCTTGGCCGGGTCGTACGGCAGCTTCGAGTAGAGCGTGGGGTTCATCGTGAGCGCCGAGCCGATCGCGTAACCCGCGGTGTAGCCGTCCGCGGGGGCGCTCGCGACGGCCTGCATCGCGATGATCGTGTCCGCGCCGGGGCGGTTCTCGACGATGACCGGCTGCTTGGTGTTCTCGCTCAGTTTCTGGCCGACCACGCGCGCGACCAGGTCGGCGGAGCCGCCGGGCGGGAACGGGACGATGAGCTTGATCAGCTTGGCGGGATAGGCCTCCTGCGCGACGGCGGACGTGCCGGCGAGTGCGAGAGTGAGGGCAGCCGCGGCGACGCGGCCCGCGGTCGATCGTTGTCCTGTCATTTCGTATCTCCTGGGTGAGGGTTACAACCGCTGCAGCTGGACCGCCGGGTCCGCGAGGCTCGCGGCGCTCACCGGCTTGCGGGTCTGGACGAGCTTCTTCGCGGCGCGCAGGTCGCGCGGCGCGTTGACCGAAACGATCGCGGCGATGCGCTCGCCGTCGAGATAGAAGTGCGAGAAGCTCCCGCTCGCCGGATCGCCGCGCACGACCGGGTCCGACCACCGGGCAGGCAGCCCGAGGATCTGCAGGTTGACGTCGTATTGGTCCGACCAGAACCAGGGCAGCTCGTCGTAGCGGACGTCCTGGCCGAGTGCCGCCTTTGCAGCGACGATCGCCTGGTTCTGGGCGTTCGCCCACGACTCGAGGCGCACGCGCCGACCAAGGCAGGGGAGCGGCGTGTTGGCGCAGTCGCCGGCGGCGAAGATCTCCGGGTCCGACGTGCGGCACTGCTCGTCGACGACGACGCCGTTGTCGACCGTGAGACCGGCTTCGCGCGCGAGCGTGACGTCCGGCTCCAGGCCGATTCCAGCGATTACCGCGTCGGCCTCGATGCATGCTGCCGTCGGCGAGCCGAACCGCGAGCGCACCATGGTCTTCGATCGCCTGCACGCCGACGCCGAGCCGGATCTCGACCCCTGCCCGTTCGTGGCGCGCCTGCAGGAATGCCGAGATCGGCGGCGGGACGGTCCGCGCGCAGAGGCGGTCGAGCGCCTCGACGACCACGACCGAAGTCCCGCGTTTGCGCGCGGTCGCCGCGACCTCGAGCCCGATCCAGCCGCCGCCGATCACCGAGAGCTTCTTCCCGGCGCCGATCGCGCCGCGCATCGCTAGGCAGTCCTCGATCGTGCGCAGGTAGTAGACACGCGGCAGATCGCCGCCGGGGATGGGTAGCTTTCGCGCGGTGCCACCGGTCGTGAGGATCAGTTTGTCGTACGGGACGCTGTCCCCGCCCGCGAGCTCGACGCGCTTCGCCGACCGGTCGATCCGGGTCGCGCACGCCTCGGCCCGGAAGTCCAGATTGAGCGCGGCGTGCTCGTCCGGCTTGAAGAGGTGCGTCGTCTCCGGGGCGGCATCGCCGGCGAGCACTGCTTTCGACAGCGGCGGGCGCTCGTGCGCCGGATGCCGCTCGGCGCCGACGAGGACGATGCGGCCGGCGTAGCCTTCGGCGCGCAAGGTCTTCGCTGCCCAGCCGCCGGCCTGGCCGGCGCCGACGATGACGATCGTGTTGGCGCTCATCTTACGGCGCCGTCTTCGCGCGCCGGGACTTGCCGTCGATGCCGCCGACCACCGCCCATTCGGCGAACGCCTCCGACGACTGCTGGAACTCGCGCGGCTGCCACTCGCCGTCGAGCTGATCCTCGTCGGTGTAGTACTCCGCGAGCGCGCCGGCCGGGTTCTTCACGTACCAGAAGTAGGCGGAGGAGATCGGATGCCGACCCGGGCCGAGCTCGGTGTCCCAGCCGCAGCGGCTGATGTGCAGGCCGCCGCCGAACACCTCGTGGATGTCGCGCACCGCGAATGCGACGTGATTGAGGCCCCGCTTCGCGACCGGCGGTTGCAGCAGGAAGAGATCGTGATGACCGCCCTCCGGCGCGCAGCGCAGGAAGAGGCCACGCCCCGGGTAACGATCCGACACGCAAAACCCGAGCTTATCGACGTAGAAGCGTTCGACCTCCACGAGCCGGTCGGTGAAGAAGACGACATGGCCCACCTCGATCGGTTCGGCGCGCTCGTAGACGGTGCTGCGCCGGTTGATCCCGCGTCCGGGCTGGCCCCAGGCGTTGATCGGGACGCCCTTCACGTCGACCTTGCGCTTGCGCGTGACCCGGAAGCCGAGCGCGAGGCCGTTCGGATCGGCCGCGTGCAGAGTGCCGAAACGCTCCGCGTAGTGCCCGTCGGCCCCGAGCGCCGCGCGCAGGCGCTCGATGTCCGCCCGCGCCTCGACGCCCCACACGACCTCGCGCAGCGTCGGGCCGTCCTCGAACGCCGGCGGAAGCGTGGGGTCCTCGATAGCCCGCACGTGCACTTCGCAACCGTTCATCGTCTCGAAGTCGAGCGCGTCGCCCGACTCGTGCACGAGCTTCAGTCCCCAATCGAGGAAGAACCGGCGGCAGGTCGCGGTGTCCGCGACGCCGTAGGTGATGCGGTCAATGCCGAGTATGCTCATTCAATACCTCTCGATTCGGCGCACCGGCCCGCTGGTCGAGCCGGACGTTGGCGTTCCTGACCCGCTGTGTGCCGCGCCCGGTTTCAATTCGCCCACGGGAGCGGCTGCTCGTTCAGGCCCCAATAGAGACTCTTCTGATTCGCGTATTGCAGGATGCCGAGCCGGCCCTTCTCCAGCCCGAGGCCGCTCTCCTTGATGCCGGTGAACGGGCGTCGAGATCGAGAACTGCTTGTAGGTGTTGATCCAGACGGTGCCCGCCTCGAGCGCCCGCGCGGTCCGCCACGCGCGCTTGTAGTCGCGGGTCCAGATCCCGGCGGCGAGCCCGAACACGCTGTCGTTCGCCTGCGCGAGGAGGTCGGATTCGTCGCGGAACGGCAGCGCGACGAGCACCGGCCCGAAGATCTCCTCCTGGCAGATGCGCGCGCTGTTCGCGAGGCCGGCTGAGGATGGTGGGCTTGTAGAACCAGCCGCGGTCGAAGAGACCGCCCTGCGGCCGCTCGCCGCCGGCGAGGAGCTTGCCGCCCTCGTCGAGGCCGAGCTGGACGTAGCGCTCGATCGACTCGCGGTGCTTGGCGGTGATCAGCGGCCCCATCTGGGTACGCACGTCCTCCGGGTCGCCGACGCGCAGCGTCTTCGCCTTCGCCGCCAGCCGGTCGAGGAACTGCGCGCGGATCGACTCGTGGACGAACAGGCGCGAGCCGGCGATGCACGATTCGCCCGGACGAGCTGAAGATCCCGTACAGCACGCCGTTCACCGCGTGGTCGAGATCGGCGTCCTCGAACACGATCGTCGGCGACTTGCCGCCGAGCTCGAGCGTCACCGGCATTAGCTTGTCGGCGGCGAGCCGCGCGAGCGCGCGGCCGGTGGTCGTGCCGCCGGTGAACGACACCTTCTTCACCAGCGGGTGCTTGACGATCGCATCGCCGATGACCGAGCCCTTGCCGGGCACGACGCTCACCACGCCCTTCGGCACCCCCGCCTGCTCGCAGATGCGGCCGAGCTCGAGCGCGGCGAGCGGCGTCACCTCCGCCGGCTTCACGATCGACGGCGTTGCCGGCGGCGAGCGCAGGCGCGAGCTTCTGCGCCTCGCTCGCGATCGGCGAGTTCCACGGCGTGATGGCGGCGATGACACCCATCGGTTCGTGCACGCTCATCGTGAGGTAGTCGCCGCGCGGCGGGGTGATCGTCTCCTCCAGCGTCTCGCATGCCGCAGCGAAAAACTGGAACGTGCCGGCGGCGCTCGCGACGAGGGCGCGCGTTTCGTTGATCGGCTTGCCGTTGTCGCGCCGCTGCAGCTGCGCGAGCTCTTCTGCACGCTCGCGGATCAGCGCGCTGATCCGGTACAGCACGCTCGCGCGTTCGTGCGGCTTGAGGTTCGCCCAGTCGGGCCGGCGGCGTGCGGCGTCGGCCGCCTCGATCGCCTCCTCGACGTCGGCGACGTTCGCCGCGGCAAGCTCGGCGTTGACGGTATCGTCGGCGGGATACCGCGAGGCGTACACCTCGCCGCGACCGCGGCGCCATTCGCCGCCGACGAGAATCGGTTTCAACATGGGCAGGTTCCTTGTGTGCGCGAGTCAGAAGCGGATCGGCGCGGCGAAGTCACGCAGCGCCCGCACCGCGCTGAAGGCGGTAAGCGACGAAGTCTTCGGGTTGTCGGGCAGCGGATTGCCCGATAGCGTGATCTCCATTTCCCCGAACGCGCCGCGCGCGGTCACGTTATGGATGTTCCTCGCGACCGCGGGATCGGCGATCAGCGTGACTCGGGTACGGTCCAGACCGAGACCTGCAAGGGAGACGGTCGCGGCGACGTTGGCGTTCTTCGGATAGAGACGCGCGGCCTCGCGCGCATTGCCATCGAAGATCACCGCGGGACTGCTCAGCGCATTCAGGTCAAGCGCCTTCTCCGCCGGCGTGCCCAGCCACCCGAGCGGCGGCTTGCGGCCGGTGTAGATCACCTCGTCCAAGCCGCCGAGCCGCGCCGAGGCGATCGCGTCGATCCCGCCGATCGCACCCGAGATCAGGGTGACCTGCGCGCCGCCTTCGCGCGCCGCCGCCTCGAGCTTCTCCGGCAGTTCCGGCTCGGCCAGGGCACCGACCGAAGCGACGGCGACGTCGATGCCGTGCCGCAAGAGGGGAACCACGTATTGAAGGACCGCGCCGTGCCCGGCGCATTCGATCGCGCAGTCCCAGGCGTCGCCCATTTCCGCGAGATCGCCGATCACGCTCGCCGCGTTGCCGAGCGAGCGTTGCAGCGCCTCCTTGCGCGCGGGGCGCTCGAGCACGTGGGTGATCCGGATCGCCGGTTCGCCGGCCAGCTTCGCGAACACGAGCTTGCCGATCGCGCCGTAGCCGATGAGAAGTGCGCGTTTCATCGTCGGTCGCCTTGTCCGCGGGCTGCTCAGGCCGCGCCCTTCCGCACCGGCGGACCGGAGAATTGCTGGGCGAACGGCCCGATCGCCGTCATGTCGATCTCGATCACCACCGGCCCGGGGCGGGCGAGCGCGTCGCGGAGGGTCGAACCCATGGCCCCCAGGTCGCGGACGCGGTGGAACGGCAGCGCGATCGACTGGGCGAGCTGCTCGAAGTCAGGGGTGTGGAGGTCGGCGTAGTACCTGCGCCCGCCGTAGTGCGCGTCCTGGATGTTGCGGATCACCCCGTACCCGCGATCGTTCATGAGCAGCACGAGGACGTTCGCTTTCTCCTGCACCAGCGTGGCGAGCTCGCCGATGTTCACCTGCAGTCCGCCATCGCCGACGAGGCAAAGCGTCTTGCGGTCACCGGCCGCGAGCGCTGCACCAATGGCCATTTGAACGCCCTGACCGATCCCGCCGCCGAGGGCGTGGACGCCGTCGCGCGGACCGGCGATGCGCAGGCTCCGGTTGCCCCAGGTGCTGTTCGACACCGTCACATCGCGCACCCAGACGAAATCGCGGCCGGCCGCGCGCTGCAGCTCGGCGACGAGCCGCTCGTACGGGCCGAGGCCGTCGCGCACGAGCGCCTCGGCCGCATCGCGCGTGGCTGCAAGATCGCGAGCGAACGCCGGGTCGGGCTTCATCCGGCCGGCTAGCCGGTCGGCGAGCGCGTTCAGCGCCGTCGCACTGTCGCTCGCGACGAAGAAGTCGTCGCTGTAGCAGCGCCCCTGACTCTGCGGGTCCGCGTCGATCCGGTACAGCGGCCGCGGGAGCTTGAGCTTGTACTTCAGCGTCTCGTTGCCGCGCAGGCGCGAGCCGACGACGAGCATCGCGTCGCACGTGCCATAGAACTTCTCGACGGATTCATAGAGGTTGAACGCTCCCAGCGACATCGGGTGGTCCTCGGGGACGATTCCGCGACCCTGCACGCTCGTCACGACGCCGAAGCCGAGATCGACCAATCGCTTGACCGCGTCGCCGGCATGCCGGGCGCCGCCGCCAAGCCAGAGGAGCGGGCGCTTCGCGCGCGCGAGGCGCTCGGCCAGCACGTCGAGCTCGCTCGCGCGCGGTTGGGGCAGGGCAATCTCGGCCGGCGCGAGCGACGCCGGCGCGTCGATCTCGGTGGCCTGGATGTCGATCGGGATCTCGACGCTCACCGGGCCGCAGGGCGGGGTGAGGGCGACGCGGGTCGCCTCGCGCAGCGTGCCCAGCGCCGTCTCGGCGCTTCGCACCCGGAACGCGGCTTTCGATACCGCGCGGAGCATGTCGAGCTGCTCGGGCGCTTCGTGGATGTAGGCGAGCTCGCGGTCGAGATACGGCACTTCGATCTGGCCGGTCAGGTGCAGGACGGGCGTGCCCGCGGTGAGCGCTTCGACCATCGCGCCGCAGGCGTTGCCGGCGGCGGTGCCGGTGCTGGTGACCGCGACGCCGAGGCCACCGGAGACGCGGGCGTAGGCGTCGGCCATGTTGACGGCGCCGGGCTCGCTGCGCGCCGGCACGAACCGGATCGGCGCCGCGCGGCCGGTCGCCGCGGCCTCGGCCGCGCGCCGCCCGAAAGCGTCGAGGATGGGCATGTTGTGGATCGAGATCACGCCGAAGGCGGCGCGCACGCCGCTGCTCTCGAGGAACGCGGCGACGAGCTCGCCGACGGTAAAGCGTGGCTTGAGGTCAGGCATGGCGGGAATGTCCCCCTGAAACGTCGATGAAGCTGCCGGTGGTATACGAGGCGAGCGGCGACGCGAGGAAGACCATCGCGTGCGCCGCCTCCTCGGGACGCCCGAGGCGGCCGAGCGGGATGTCCTTGCGTTGCGCGAGGGCGGCGGTCCACGCCTCCCAGGTCTCGCCGGGCGCAGCCTGCGTCTCGAAGCGGCGGCGCCACTGGCCGGACTCCACGAGGCCGATGAGGATGCCGTTCACCCGCACGCCGCGCGGCGCGAGCTCGGTCGCGAGCGAGCGCACGAAATTGAGGACGCCGGCGCGCGCCGCCGAGGTCGCGACCATGTGCGGCTCGGGCTGCCGCGCGAGGAGCGAGTTCACGCACACGATCGCGCCCGCATTCGAGCGCTCGAGCTGCGGCAGGAACGCGCGCGTCGGGCGGATGATGCTGAAGAACTTCAGCTCGAGTTCCTCGCGCCAGGCGTCGTCGGTCGTGTCGGCGAAGGTCGAGACGCGCCCCTGTCCGGCGTTGTTGATCAGGATGTCTGCCCCGCCAAACCGGCTCGCCACGGTGGCCGCAAACCCCTCGATCTCGCCGGCGTCGAGCACGTCGCAGCGATGCCCGAGCAGGTGGTCAGCGCCGGCCTCTGCCGTGAGCGCGGAGAGCGCCGCATCGAGTCGTCCCGCGTCGCGGCCGCAGATCGCGACCCGCGCGCCCGCGTGCAGGAGGATGCGCGCGGTCGCGAGACCGATGCCGGACGACCCGCCGGTCACGACGGCGACCCGGTCCTCGAGCCCGAAGGAGAGCGCGGCGGCCATATCCGCGCGCGCTACGCCGCCGACCTCGCCGCCGCCGGCGGCGAGCTGGCCTGCTCGAGCGCCTCGACCTGGCCTTCGGCCTTCTTCTGGAGGATGCGCCGCAGCCGCTGGAGTCCGGTGTCGTGCTGGTAGAGGAACTCGCGAGAGCGCGCGTTCGGCGCCATGTTCTCGAGGACGAAGCGATCCTGCTCGAGCACCGCCCAGTGCAGGCCCTCGAGCTTGGTGCGGAACATGAACTGCCACACGTCGCGGACCCAGCCCGAGCACTTGCGGGTGCGCCAGAAGAAGACGAGGCAATGCCCCTCGTCGACCGGCGTCACGAACCCGCAGATCCCGAAGTTGCCTCCGGGACCGGCACTCGGGCGGTAGGGGATCGCGAGGCGGAGCCACATCGCGCCGGTGTCGCCGAACTCGGTCCAGTCGAAGTTGACATCGCGCTGGTTGGTCTTCTCGAAGACGAGCCCGGTCGGGGTCTTGCGCAGCTGCATGTTCGCGGTCTTGTCGCCGGAAGCCATCGAATGCGACAGCGCGTGCAGGTAGGCGCCGTGCATCGGGTCCATGACGTTGTCGATCGCGTAGCGGTGGTTGCACTTCCACTTGGCGAAGCACAGGATCGCCCCGTAGTCGTCGCTCGCGAGCTCCTCGGGGAGCTCGAGCGGGCACGGCTCGGGGTGCAGCGCGTCGCCGAAGTAGACGAAGATGCCGCCGCGGATCTCCTTCACCGGATAGCTCTTGACGGCGCGCTTGCCCTCTAGCGGGCAAGGGTGGACCGCCGGAACGCTCCGCACCGTCCCGGTGCCGTCCACTTCCACGCCGTGGTACCAGCACGCCAGTCGGTCGCCGAGGTTCCAGCCGAGCGACAGGCGCGCGCCGCGGTGGGGACAGCGGTCCTCGATCGCCTGCACCGCGCCATTCTCGTCCCGCCAGAGGACGAGGTTCTCCGAGAGGCGCGTGATGCCGACCGGCGCGCCGGCGACCGCCCAACTCGGCAGCACCGGATACCACTGGTTCATCAGCCCGCGATTCACGAGCCGCTCGACTGCTTGGGGATCAGCCATGATGCCTCCGCGATCTCAACCGAACGCGAGCTTGCCCAGCTCGCGGAAGGTGTCCTGGAAGTTGTCCTCGGTCCACGACTCGCCCGCCGGAGTGCGCACGCCCTCGCGATTGAGCGCGGCGACGATCCCGCCCAGGTCGTAGATCCGCTGTCCGAAGATCTGCTCGAGGGTGTCGGCGAGCGTCTGCTCGTACTCGGTGGGTACCGCCGGCCGCGTCTGCCACTGGATCAGGTCGCGTTCTGCCGTCGCATAGATGTGTCCGGCACCCGCACCCTGGTCCCGGCGCGGGTTCCGGTACGCCTCGAGGTAAGGGTTCAAGTCCTGGATCACCTCCGCGGTGTTCGCCGCGGGCAGGTGAATCCTCATCTCGCCTCGCTCTGCCATGGTGCCTCCTTGTGCTTGGACTGGGATCGCACGGCCGCGTCGGCCGGGCGGTGGTTGAGTTGACGGGAAAGCTCCGCCGCCGCGCCGAGCACCTGCGCCACGAGCCGGTCGCGGAGCTCCCGCGGTTCGAGCGTCGTGCGCTGCGCGGTAACACTCATCGCGGCCACGATTGCGCCGGCCTGGTCGCGCACCGGCGCCGCCACGGCGGAGATGCCCTGCTCGAAGAACGATTCGCTGACCGCGTGGCCGCGCGCGCGATCCTCGCGCAACAGGCGCTTGAGCGCGGCGAGCGTGCGCGGCGAGTTCGGCGAGACCCGGGGCAGCGCCGACTTCGGATAGAGCGCGCGCAGCGTCTCGTCGTCCTCGTCCATGAGCAGCACGCGGCCGAGGATGGTCGCATGCGCGGGGAACCTCGTCCCGACGGTGACGTTGCTCGCGAACGTTGACGGCGGCGATGCCTTCAACACGACGACCACCTCGCGACCGTCGCGGATCACGAGCTGCGCCGACAGGCCGGTCGCGTCGCGCAGGCGCTCGATCACCGGCCGGGCAAACTCGGTCACGTCGAGCGACGCGATGTACTCGAAGCCGAGGCGGAGCACGGCCGGGCCGACGCGGTACCGGTCGCCTTCCCGCTCGAGGAAGCCGAGGTACTCGAGCGTATGCGCGAGGCGGAACGCGGCCGAGCGCGGGATGCCGAGGGCGCGTGCCATCTCCGCCGCCGTCAGGAACTTCCGGTTGCGGTCGAAGAGCTGCAGCATCCGCAGGCCGCGCTCCAGACCCGGGACGTTGTACCGCGACGCCGGTTCGTTCATGCCGCCACTCCGTGAGTGCAGCTCGCTGCGAACTCGGCGATCAGCGTGTTCACCGTCGCGGGGGCGTCGAGAAACGACAGATGTGCCGGGCCTTCCAGCAGGCGGTAGGTCGCCCGCGGGAATGCGCGCGCGATGCGCTCACATCCTGCCGGCGGCGTGATCGTGTCGGCGGACGCGCCGACGACGAGCACCGGACCCGGATAACGCGCGGCGTCCTCGTCGAGCCGTGCGTGCCCAAGCATGCGGGCGGCCTGGGTATAGCCGTCGGGTCGGATCTTCGCGGTGCTCCAGGCGGCGATCGCCCGTGCCTCTGCCGACGCCGCCGCCGACAGCATTCCGGGAGAAAGCTCCCGCGCCATGCCCTCGGGGCCGAGCCGGGCGAGCCGCTCGAGCCGCGTCGCGAGCTTCTCCTCCCGCTCCTTCGGATCGGCGAGGCCGTAACCGCGGGCCGGGTTCAGCAGCAGCAGGCCGGCGACACGCTCCGGACGGGCCGCCGCGAACGCGCCCGCGATCAGCGCCCCGAGCGAGCTACCGACCAGCACCGCGCGGGCGATCTCGAGCGAATCGAGAAGCGCCGCGAGCGCGCCGGCATAGTCGGCCGCGGTGGGCGACTCCGCCGCGAGGCGATCGGACTCGCCGTAGCCGGGTGCGTCCCACGCGATCGTGCGGAAGCGGGCGCCGAGTGCTTCCAGCTGCCGCACCCACGACCCGGACTGGTTGCCGATACCGTGCAAGAGGACGAGCGCCGGTCCCGCACCCGCTTCGCGGAAGGAGACGGTCCCGCTTCCGACCGCGCGCTTTGCGAGCGGATACCGGGCGACGAGCGCTGCGGCGGAAGCGAGGTCGAGGATTGTCATTCCCCTTCGCTCATTGCTTTTGTTTCTGACTGCGTCAACGAACGCTTGATCTTCGCGAGCGGCGAATCAGGCGGATAGGTCGGCGTGATCGGCTGCGGTGCGCCCAGCATCACGCACATCAGCGCGTCTTCCTCGCCGATGTTGTGCTCCTCGCGGTAGACCCCGGGCGGGACCGAGATCAGGTCGCGCTCGCCGAGGGTCGCTTCCCAGCGCTCGCCGTCCTTCTCGAGAATGACCTTCATCCTGCCGCGCATCACGAAGAAGATCTCTTCCACGTCGGTGTGGATGTGCATCGGGCCGATGTGGCCGGCCGGGATCAGCATGGTCGAGAACGTGAAGTGCCCGGCGGGGACCACGTTCACGTCGGCGGCCACGCCCGTGCCGCCGGTGCCGACGTAGCGCATCTGCGCCCGGCGGTACTTCGGGTCGTAGTCGGCCTGGAACTTGAGCGCGTCCCAGTCGTACTTCCGGGTCGAGTGCCGCGCCACCCGCGAATCCATCCACTGCGCGAAGCTCGCGTTCCCGGGGCGGTCCCACGAGCGGTTGGTCTTGGGGTCCTTGACAGCCTGCTCAGCCATGAGTGGTCTCCTGCGAGGAAAGGTCATTCAATGCATCACGAACCCGCCGTTCACGGCGAGGAGCTGGCCGGTCACGAAACCGGCCGCATCGGAAAGGAGATAGGTCACCGCGCCGCAAACGTCCTCGGGCAGCTGCGCACGGTTGATCGCGCGACCTTCCGAATAGAGTCGGTGGCGCTCCGCCGGCACGTACTCGGTGGCCTCGACCAGGGTCAGCCCCGGCGCGACCGCGTTGACCGTGATGCCGTCGGCGCCGAGCTCGCGCGCCATCGACTTCGTCATGGCAATGACCGCGCCCTTGCTCGCGACGTAGGCGAGGAGCCGCGGCGCACCCCAGAGCGCGGTGTCGGAGGCCACGTTGATCACGCGTCCGGCACTCGCGGCGCGCAGGTGCGGCCGGGCGGCTCGGGTCGCGAGCCAGGTTCCGCGCACATTTACGGCCATCACGCGATCCCAAACCTCCACTTCCAACTCGTCGAGCGTCTTCCCGCCCGAGCTGGTGATCGCCCCGTTGTTCACGAGTCCGTCCAGGCCGCCGAGGGCCTTGGCAGCTTTCCCGACGCACGCGTCGATCGAGGCAGGGAGCGCGAGATCGAGGGGCACGAACGTGGCGCCGATCTCCTCCGCCGTTGCAAGGCCCTCGTCTTCGAGGATGTCCGCGATCGCCACGCGCGCGCCGGCACCGATCGCGGCCTCGGCGAACTTTCGCCCGAGCCCGCGGGCGCCGCCGGTAATCAAGATGCGTCGATCGCGCAGCATGGCGTTCAGTCCACCTTCACCCACAGACGACCGCCCTCCAGCTTCACGGCGTAGCAGGCGAGGTCACGGCCACCGGGCTCCTTGGTGCATTTGCCGGTCGGGATGTGGAACTTCGCACCGTGCAGCGGGCACTCGATTTCGTCGCCCTCGACGAATCCCTGCGAGAGCAGCGCGTAGGCATGCGGACAGACATCCTCGAGGCCGTAGTAGCTCCCGTTCACCAAGTAGAGCCCGATCTCGCGTTCGCCGACCTTCGCGGTAAGCGGGACATCGTCCGCGACCTCCGTCGCCGCGGCTACGTCGTGCCAGTTGGACATGCAGTTCCTTTTTGTTTTACTAATGAAACAACGTTCCTGATATGAAACATGATGCCCTCGCGGAGTGCCGCTGTCAAGCTCTTCTTTCCGGGGCGGCCCGTCGCCGATCGCCCGGAATGAGTCCGGAGATCGTCGATCAGGCCGCGCGGGAAGAGCGAGTGGCGCGGCACGCGCCGAGCGAACCCAGATTCAGCCACGGCTCTTACGGACGAACCGACGCTCTTTCGGGGAATGGCAGAGCGCGCGCAGCGTCGCTGATGGCGCTGCGCGAGGCGTCGAATCGGATGGGAAACGCCGGGCCGGGACCTCGGGCGTGCCCGTCCCCGGCAGAGCGCCCGGCGTTCTCCCGAACGGAGAAAACGCCGACTACAGCGGCTTGGATTCCGGCGCTGCGACGCTACCGGTCACTCCGGCTTGATCCCGGCGGCCTGCACCGCCTTTGCGACGCGCTCGTTCTCCCGATTGATCGCCCGCGCGTACTCTTTCCGGTCCCCCGCCTACCGCATCAACGCCCGCGACCGCCAAGGCCTGGACGACGATCGGCGCGAAGTCGAAATCCGGTATGAAGTCGGCGATGGGTAAGCAGGCGCCCGAGGTGGTGCATGCGCGGCGTCGTGACTGCGGACGCTGCACGGGGATCATTCAAGCGTGTCTCAGAGCTGGGCCGGCGCGGCTTTGCCCGAAACGCCGATGTCCTCGCGCGGATCGATCTCCTTCGGATAGAGCGCGAGCTCTTCCTCCGAGGCGCCGAGCGTCCGCCAGTTCACCGTCTTCGGCACGATGCCCTCGAACGACCGCAGCTTGACGTGGGGGATGCGCGGCGCAGTCGTGCCGAGCGCCGGTTCCCCGCGCTGGAACCGCCGCACCGCGTCGACCATCAGGCGGCGGAACTTGACGATCGCGATGTCGCTCGCGCCCAGGCGCTCGCGGCTGCGATCGGCGATCGGGCCCATCGTCTCCCACATCGCCATGTCCTGGTTCGGGATGCCGGGAATGCCGGTGTAGTCGCCGAGCTTCATCGCCTTGCGGTCCTGCAGATAGTTGTTGTCGCGCGTCCGGATGCGTCGATACTGCGGGTCGAGATCGACGCCGACGCGCGCGTGACAGAACTTGCGGAACGCCTCGGTGTCGACCCCGGGTCCCCAGTTGCTCCAGCCGATGAAGTAGAACATCGTGTGCGTGTCGTCGATCGGCACGTTGATGTTGACGAGGCCGTACACATCGTTCGGCGGGATGAGCACGGTGATCGGCGCGACGAAGGTCGTGATCCGGACGTAATCCTTGGTCGCGGCGTCCTCGATCGGCCGACGGATCGCGGCATAGCGAAAGCCGTAGTTCGTGAGCTGGACCTGCAGGCGCGGCGCCTTGTCGGTCGACGGCCGCTGCCAGACCCCGCCCTTTGACGTCGAGCGCTCGACGCGAGCGGGCGGCATGTCCGTCGAATGCAGGCTGGAGCTGTGCGCGGAATCGATCGCGCCCTCCAGGATCTGCGCCCAGTTGCACGGCACCTGGACCTTGACGATCGCGACGTTCGTCTCCGGCGTCGGCGCGAACGCCGGCGGCTCGAACTCGGGCATCGCCTCGGGCGGGCCCATGTAGATCCAGACCAGGCCGCCGGCCTCGCGCGCCGGATATGCCTTGTGCTTGACCTTCTCGGCCAGGCGGCTCTCCGCCGGCTCGGAGGCCATCTCGAGGACGTTCCCCTCCACGTCCATCTTCCAGCCGTGGTAGAGGCAGCGCAGCCCGCATTCCTCGTTGCGACCGTACACGAGCGATGCGCCGCGATGCGGGCAATATTCGCCGAGCACCCCGACGCGGCCGTCGGAGTCCCGGAACGCCACCAGGTCCTCGCCCAGCATGCGTACGCGCAGCGGCGTACCGTCGGCCTCGGCGATCTCCTCGATCATGCACGCAGGCAGCCAGTGGCGACGCATCATCTGGCCCATCGGCGCGCTGCCCTCCACCCGGCACAGCAGATCGTTCTGTTCAGCGGTGAGCATGGTCGTCTCTCCTTTTCGATGTCATTTGCCCTGCGAGCGGCTCGCCGCGGCGGCCAAGGTCGCGATCAGATCGTTCTCGGCCGCGGCCGCGGTCATGTAACGCGGCTCGGTGGTCACGAACGGTGCGGTCGCCTCGGGTCGAGCGCGCCGCGCCCGTCCATCGCGTCGGCGATGTGCTCGGTCGGAACGTTCGCGAACAGCGCGAGCGTCGCCGGTTCCGGCCGCGCGAAGTTGCGGCGGATCTGCAGCAGCGGTGGATCTTCGATCATGGCTGAGGCTTCCTTCTCTGGGCGGAAGGCGTCAATTCGCGGCGATGCCAACCTGGTGCTCGAGCGTCACTTCCCGACCCGAGCGCGCGGAGGCCAGGATCGCGAGGCAAACCTCGTGCGTCGCCATCCCCCACTCGCCGCTATGGATGGCCGGCCGCCCCCGCATCACCGCGTCGTACAGCTCGTCGATCACCGCGGAGCGCGGAACGGTCGGCGGCGGCAGCTCGTCGAGGAGCGCCGCGTCGTCGGCGTAGATCATCACGCCGTTCGGCAGGGGGCGCAGGTCCGCCCGGTCGCACGATGCGATCACCAAGCCGAACTGATCGTGCCCGGACGGCTTCGCTGCGGGCGGCACCGTCGCACCGTAAGTGCGCGTGCTTTTCAGCGCGGCCTCGTCGGCCGGCGTCATGTCGCGGCGCAGGGCGGCGCGCGCCGCACCGTAACGCGCCGGGTCCTTCGGATGCCCCGTCTCGCCAATCCAGCCGCACAACTCGTCGGAATCGAAGTGCGCGTACCCGCTGTACGTGAGCGACGCGAACGCCCCCTCTTCGAAAGTGAGGAGCGCGATGTAGGCGCCTTCGGTCGGCCGCGCGGCGTCCCAGGCGCCCGTCGCCGCGCGGACGCTTCGCGTGCGCCCGCCGGCGAGCAGCCGGACGACATCCACCTGGTGCGCCGCCTGGCTGAACACCACGCCGCCGCCTTGCGCGGTGTCGAGCTCCTCGGCCCGCCGCGGGCGGTAGAGGAAGTCGGTGAAGTTGAGCGCGGTCACCATCCGCACGTCGCCGTAAGCGCCGCCGGCGATGAGCTCGCGGGTGCGCAGCACCGGCTTGTCGAAGCTGTGGCTGTGGCCGACGAGGAGATGCACGCCGGCGTCGCGCCCTGCCCTGATCATCGATGCGCACTCCTTTAGCGTGAGCGCCATCGGCTTCTCCACCAGTGCATGCTTGCCGTTGGCCGCGGCGGCGATCACGTGCTGCGCGTGGTACTGGTGCGGCGTCGCGACGTAGACCGCCTCGACGTCGCGGTCCGCGCAGAGCGCCTCGACCGTCTCGTGTGCCCTGCCACCGAAATCGATTTCGAACTGCCGCCGCGCTTCCGCGCGCGGATCCGATGCCGCGACGAGCCTGACGCGCGGATGCGATGCCAGCGTCGGCAGCATCAGCATGAAGGCCCTGCCGAGCCCCGCCACACCCAGCCGCAGTGGCCTGTCCGTCATGTCTGCTCGAGCCCGACCACCAGCTCGGGCGAAAACGAGCGCGAAACACACACGATGATCTCGCGCAGCCGTTCCGCGTCGCTCAACACGAGGTCGCGGTGGTCCGGCTCGCCGGCCAGCAGCTTCACGCGGCACGACCCGCAGGTCCCACTCTCGCACGAGCTCGGGATCCGGTGCCCGCACGCGCGGAGCGCCTCGAGGATCGTCGTCCCGGGCGGAATGTCGACGGCCGCGCCGTCCGGTCCGACCCGGACCTTGAACGGCTGGTCCTCGGCGGCATGCGCCGACTTCCCGGACCCGAAATCCTCGAAGTGGACCGCTGCGGTAGACCAGTGCCCCGTCATGTCGCGCACCGCTTCCATCAGCGCTCGCGGACCGCAGCAGTAGAGATGGGCCCCTTTGGGCTTTTCGAGCACCGGCCACAGGTCGAGCGACTTGTCCTGCTCCCCGTAGTCGTGATGGATGACGACCTTGCCGCGAAACTCCGGCGCCGCAAGCTCCTCGCGGAATGCCGTCATCTCCGGTGAGCGGCTGAGGTAGTACAGCTTGTACGGACGGCCGCCGGTATTCGTCAGGTCCTGGATCATCGACCGGATCGGCGTGATACCGATCCCGCCGGCGATGAAGAGGTAGCTGACGGCGCCCTGCTTGAGCTCGAAATCGTTTCGGGGCGTGGACACGTCGAGCGTGTCCCCGACCTTCGTACCGTCCACGAGGCTGACCGAGCCGCCACGTCCATTGCTCTCCCGCTGGACCGCGATCACGTAGCGGTCGCGTTCGTGCGGCGCGTTGCAGAGCGAATAGCGGCGAGTGAGCCCGCTCGGGCCCCTGACCAGCAGGTGCGCGCCGGCGGTGAACTCGGGCAGCTCGGCGCCCGCCGGGTGGACGAGCTCGAAGAGCTGGATGTCTGCTGCGATGCGGGAGGCCCCGTGCACGCGGAGCGCCAGCGTCGTTTCGTCGTTGCGGGGGGTCGAAGAGGGAGGCATGGCTTGATCCCGCTCGAAACGAGCGTAGTTGTTTTTTGATAGTCGATCAATCTCGATTGTACAATCGACATACCGACCGCCTTCAGCCCGCCCGATGGCAACCAAGAGCGCCCGCGATGCATCGACCGAGGACTATCTGACCCGCGCGGAGGCGGTCGCGCAGCTGGACGTCAAGCCGGCGACGCTCTACACGTACGTGAGCCGCGGCCTGATCCGGCGCGTCAGGAAGCCGGGCACCAAGCGAAGCCTGTATTACAAGGAGGACGTCCGGAAGGTCAGATCGAGAAGCGAGGCGCGATCGGGCGAGGGCGTCATCGCGGCGAGCGCAATCCGTTACGGCGAACCGATCGTCCCGACCTCGGTGACCGAGATCACGGCCCAGGGTCCGCGCTACCGGGGCCGGTCGGCAGTCGACCTGGTGACCTCGCATGTTCCCTTCGAGGTCGCGGCGGAGTTGCTCTGGACGGGTCTGTTGCGGGACGAATACCGGCCGTGGACCTACGAGCCGATCCTCCCGGAGGTGCTCGCCATCGCGCAGCACCTCGGCCGCGTCGGGTCCAGAGCCGACATCCACGACCACTTCGCGATGCTGACCCTTTCGGTGGGCATGGGGAAAGGGAGCCCCCACGAGCGGATCAACGAGATCGCCACCCCGGCGCTGGCTGCCCGCCAGCTGATCGCCGCCCTGACCGGATGTTTCGGGCTGCTTTCCAAGCGGCGCGCGTATCGTCCGCCGGTGCCCGGCGAGAGCATCGCCCAGGCGGTCGCGGCCAGCCTCGGGGTCCGACCGTCAACGGAGGTCGTGCGCGCGCTCAACGCGGCGTTGACGCTTTCCGCCGACCACGAGCTCAACCCGGCTACGTTCGTCGCGCGGATCGCGGCATCGAGCGAGGTCGACCTGCATTCGTGCATCGCCTCGGCGATCTGTACGCAGTCCGGCGCCCGCATCGCTCGCGCCTGCGACCGACTCGAGGCGTTCTTCGACGACATGACGCGTCGGGCGCCCGCCCAACGCACCAAGGACGACGGGGCGCTCGGGCAGGCGACGATCGGATTCAACCACCCCCTCTACCCCGATGGCGATCCGCGGGCAAGCTGTCTGCTGGGGATAGTCACCGAGCGGAATCCCCGATTGCCCCGCCTACGCGGCGTCGAGGCGTTCCTGGAATCCGCGGCACGCCGGTCGAAGCTGCGCCCGCGGTTCGAGATGGCATTGGCAGTGCTGACCATCGCGTTGCGCCTGCCACGCGGGACTGCCGCAGGGCTCTACACGCTGGGGCGCATCGCGGGCCTCGTCGCCCACGTCACCGAGCAGCGCCTTGCGGGTTTCCTGATCCGTCCCCGCGCCAGGTTCTCCGCGCCCGGCTCCTGAGCCCTAGCCCTTCGGCGCCGGATGAATGTTGTCCACCCAATGCACCTCCTCCGGATTGGGTTCGACGGAGGGAATATCGAGATTGACGACGACCGGCTCCTGGCCGCTCCGCACCAGCACGCAGGCGAGCTCTTCGTCGTCGCTCGCGTTGATCTCCTGGTGCGGCACGAACGGCGGGACGTAGATGAAGTCGCCGGGACCCGCCTCTGCGATGAACTCCAGCCGGTCGCCCCATTTCATCCGCGCCCGGCCCTTCACGACGTAGATCACGCTCTCCACCGGTCCGTGATGGTGCGCGCCGGTCTTGGCCTTCGGATGAATCACCACCGTACCGGCCCAGAGCTTCTCCGCGCCGGCGCGGGCGGCGGTGATCGCCGCCGCGCGGTTCATCCCGGGCGTCTGCGGCGTGTTGATATCGAGCTCGTTCGCGTGCACGACCCGCACGCCGTCGAGCCGCCATCTGGATTCGGTCGCACTCGTCATGATTCGCTCCTTCGCCACGCCGTCAACGTCATGCGGGCGCGAACATCGGCACCAGCGGCCCGCCGTCGCTCGGCTTGAAGACCACCCGCACACGCTGCCCGATGCGCACCGCGTCGAGATCGCAGTCCACGATGTTCGTCAGCATCGTCACGCCCTCGTCGAGCGTCACGTAGGCGATGCAGTAGGGCACCGGCACGCCGCGCCGCAGAACGCTCCAGGTGTAGATCGCGCCGGTACCCTTCGCCTCGCGCCACTCGGTCCGGTCCGAGAAGCAGTGCGGACAGATTGCGCGCGGATAATGATGGTAGTCGCCGCATGCGGCGCAGTACTTGACGAGCAGCCTTCCCTGCATCGCGGCGTCGAAGAAAGGCCTGTTCTCCGCGTTCAGCGCAGGCGCCGGGATCTTGCGTTCCCGGTACGGCATCGCCATCTTCCTACTCCCGTTCCATGACGAGCGTCGCGCTGCCGTGGCGCGTGCCGAGCTGGCCGCCCGTGCCCTGGGCGACCGCGAGGCCGCAGTTCCTCACCTGCACCTTCGGGTGCGCCTCTCCGCGAAGCTGCCGCACTGCCTCGATGATCTTGGTCATTCCGCCTCGATTCGCAGGATGGTTGTTGCAGAGCCCGCCGCCGTCGGTGTTGAAGGGCAGCTTTCCCGTACCGGAGATCAGATTGCCGTCGGCGACGAACCGGCCGCCCTCGCCCTTGCCGCAGAAACCGAGATCCTCGAGCTGCACGATCACGGTGATCGTGAAGCTGTCGTAGATCGAGGCGTACTGGATATCGGCGGGTTTCACGCCCGCCTCGTCGAATGCGGCCGCTCCCGACCACGCGGCGCCCGAGACCGTGAGCTCGAGCTTCCCGCCGCCCTGCCCCTTGGGCGATTCGCCCGCGCCGATCACCTTCACGCGCGGCCGCTCGAGGCTCTTTGCGATCTCCGGCCGCGCGACGATCACCGCGCCGCCGCCGTCGCTCACGACGCAGCAGTCGAGGCGATGAAGCGGATCGGCGATCACGGGCGAGTCCAGCACTTCGTTCACGGTCACGAGCTCGCGCAGCATCGCGTTCGGGTTGTGCTGGGCGTGATGCGAGGCGGCGACCTTCACCCACGCGAGCTGCTCGGACGTGGTGCCGTAGTCGTGCATGTGGCGCATCGCCACCATCGCGTAGCTATTCGCCGTCACGAGGCCGTAGGGCAGCTCGAACGGCCCGTCGGGTACCGCGGCGCCCCAGTTTCGGGGTTGTGTCCCGCTCGAGCCCTCCGAGCGCGGCCGTCCGGCGAGCGTGATCAGGACGACGTTGGACTTGCCCGCCGCAATCGCCTGCGCCGCGTGTCCGACATGCACGAGGTACGACGAGCCCCCCGTGTCGGTCGAGTCCAGGTGCCGGACCTTCAGACCGAGGTAATCGAGCATCGAGAGCGGCCCGAGGCCCGGCGCATCGCCGGCGCAGCAATAGCCGTCCACGTCGTTCCGGGTCAGCCCGGCGTCATCGAGCGCGCCCTTCGCGACTTCCGCGTGCAGTTGCGCGACCGATTTGTCCTCGGCCTTGCGAGTCGGATGCTCGTAGGCGCCGACGATGTAGGCCTTGCCCTTGATGCTCATCCGATGCCTCCCGTTACCAGGCAGGGCGCGCAACGCCCGCCACGGAGACAGCATACTAGCGGGACGGACTCCTCGGGCGGAGGCAGAATGAATAGAGGGCCCGGCGACCCGCCAGGCCCTTCGAAGCGCACTGCGCTGTCAGTTAATCCGCGTAAACCCCCGCCTGCTTGATGATCGGCCCCCACTTCTCGATCTCGGCCTTGACCTGAGCACCCAGCGGTTCGGGCCGCGCCTTCTCCGGCGCAACGGGCACCGCGCCCAGCTGAGCGAGTCGGTCCTTGACGTTCGCGTCCTTCACCGCGTCCTGCAGCGCCGCGACCAGCTTGTCGACAACGGGCTTCGGCGTCCCTTTGGGCGCGTAAAGGCCATACCAGATGCTGAGCTCGAACTTGGGCAAACCGCCCTCCTGGAGGGTCGGCACATCAGGCAGCTGCGAGATGCGCTTCGGGCTCGTAACGCCATACACCTTGAGCTTCTGCCCCTTGATGTGCTGCAGGGTGTTGGCGGTCTGGTCACACATGAAGTCGACCTGGCCGCCCAGCAGATCGTTCATCGCCGGGCCTGTTCCCTTGTAGCCGACGGTGGTCACATTGGTCTGGAGGGCGCTCTGGAGCAGCAGCCCGCACAAATGCGAGGCGGAGCCGGTGCCGGCATGAGCGTAGGACACCTTGTCCTTGTTCGCCTTCAAATAGGCGACGAGATCCTTGAAGTTGTTGGGGGCGAAGTCCTTCTTGCCCACGACCGTCATCGGCAGCTCGGCGACGAGCCCGATGGGCACGAAGTCCGTCAGCGTGTCGTAGGGTAGCTTGCGGTAGAGCGTGGGATTCGTGGCGTGGCTGATGTGCGTGAAGAGCAGCGTGTAACCGTCCGGCCGGGCCTTGGCGACCTTGTTGGTGCCGATGGTGCCGCCGGCGCCGGCCGCGTTCTCGATGATGACGGTCTGCCCGAGCGACTTGGTCATCGACTGCCCGAGCACGCGAGCGAGGTTGTCACCCGGTCCCCCGGCGGAGAACGGCATGACCATCATCACCGGCTTGGTGGGATAGTCCTGCGCGACTCCGGCGCTCGCCGCAACTGCGAGCGATATCAGTGATGCTGCACGTAAAGCTCTGCGAAACATGCTCTTCCTCCTTGCAAATCGGTGAAAGAAATGGGACGGGCTCAGCGCGCCGAGCCCGAGGGGGTAGCCGTCACTGCAGCCGAACTGGCGAGCACGCGGTCGACCATCTGCGGCGCCATCCCCAGATAGTTCGCCGGGTCGGTGAGCTGCTCGATCAGCTTGCGATCCAAGCGACGCGACACTTCCGGCATTGCGTTCAGGACGTCGGACAGCGTGCCGCCCTTCTCGTTCACCGTGCGGCACGCGGCGTAAACGACGTCGTGCGCCTCCTGGCGGCCGATGTGCGGGGCGAGCCCCATCATCACCGCTTCCGCGACGATCAGCCCGTTCGACATGTCCAGGTTCTTGCGCATTCGCTGCTCGTCGACGACGAGGCCGTCGAGCATGAACTTCGCCTGATGGAGGGCGCCGGCGGTCAGCACGAAGCTCTCCGGCAGCGCGATCCATTCGGCGTGCCACGGACCGGTGGCGCGCTCGAGGTCATGGATCATCGCGTCCAGCATCAACCCGGCATGCTGGCGGACCGCTTTGGAGGCGGCGAAGATCAGCTCGCTCGAGATCGGGTTGCGCTTCTGCGGCATCGTGCTGCTCGCGCCGCGCCCCTTCACGAACGGTTCGTACACTTCGGCGAACTCGGTCGAGGCCATCAGCATCACGTCGTAGGCGATCTTGCCGAGTGAACCGGTCAGCAGGCCGACGAAATTGACGACCTCGGCGAGCCCGTCTCGGGCGACGTGCCAAGTGGCGACCGGAACGCCGAGACCGAGCTCTTCCATCAGCGCCTTCTGGACCTCCAGACCGCGGTCTCCGATCGAGGCGAGCGTCCCGGCTGCCCCGGCGAACTCGCCGACGAGACGCGCGGACGAAGCTGGGCGAGCCGCTCCTGGTGGCGGTCGAACATGGCGAGCCAGACCGCGACCTTGTAGCCGAACGTGACAGGCAGCGCCTGCTGCAGGTGCGTACGACCCGCCATGGGCGTATCGCGATAGCGTTTCGCGAGGCGCGCAAGGATGTCTCGGAGGTCCCTGAGCTCCGCCTCGACGACCTCCAGAGCGTCGCGGACCTGCAGCACCACGGCGGTGTCCATGATGTCCTGGGTTGTCGCGCCCCAGTGCAGATAGCCGCCGGACTCGCCGCACATCCTTGAGAGCTGATGCACGAGCGGCAGGATCGGGTAGCCGACGATGTCGGTCTCGTGGCGCAACAGATCGAAGTCGAGCGCATCGGCCTTCGAACGCGCCGCGATCTCATCCGCCGCCGCGGCCGGAATGACGCCGCAGCGGGCCTCGGCGCGCGCGAGCGCGATTTCGACCTGCACATACTTCGAGATGAGCGAGTAGTCGGAGAAGATCTCGCGCATGCGCGGGGTACCGAACGCGTCGCGGAACAGGATCGAATCGAGGACCGTGGTCGCGGTCGGGACGTCGGCGCGCTTCATGAAGCTCTTCTCCTTTGAGAGATAACACCATAAAAGTCCGTACTTATTATTATGTACGGACTTAATGCTATTATGTCCGTACCTGAAAGTCAATGCCGTGATACGCTTTCTCACGTTGCCGGCGTATGTCCTTGACCCATGAGCGAGACCCGTTACGCCGAAGTCGCGCGTGGCTTGGCTGAGGGGATCGCCTCCGGGCGGTTTCCCGTCGGGTCCCTGCTGCCCACCGAGTTGGAGCTGAGCGAACAGTTCGGCGTCAGCCGGCACACCGTACGGACAGCGCTCAGGCAACTGCAGGATCTCGGGCTCGTGTCGCGGCGCAAGCGCGTCGGCACCCGCGTGGAGGCCGCCCGATCCGCGGGCGGATACAACCAGTCGCTTGCCTCGGTCGAGGATCTGGTGCAGCTCGCCGCGAGTCACATGCGCAGCGTTCGCGAGATCGAGGACGTGGTGGCCGACCGGGTACTCGCGAAGGAGATCGGTTGCCCGCCCGGTACCCGCTGGCTGCGGATCTCGAGTCTAAGGCTGGACAAGGACAAGACCGCCGCGCCCATCTGCTGGACGGACGTCTACGTCGATGCCGCATATTCAGATCTCCGCAACGTCGTCCGGAAGCATCCTCGCGTCCTGATGAGCGATCTCATCGAGACGCGGTACGCGCGACGCGTCGCTGAAGTCCGGCAGGAGATTCATGCGGTGGGCGTTCCCGCGAGCCTCGCAGAACGGCTTCAGACCAAGGCCGGTTCGCCGGCGCTAAGGATCGTGCGCCACTATCTCGACCAACGCGGCGACGCCTTCGAGATCTCGATCAGCATCCACCCCGCCGACCGATTCAAGTTCTCAATGCGGTTGAAGCGCGAGCGGATTGAGGCGGGACGGATCGCTACCATCCCACCCAAGCCTCGCGAGGAAGCGACATGACCTTCACCAACCGCACTGTTCTGGTGGCGGGGGCGACCGGCAATCTCGGCCGCGCCGTTGCCAACGCCTTCGCCCAGCGTGGCGCCAACCTGGTGCTCGTCAGCCTGCGGCGGGAGAGTCTGGAGAAAACGTTTGGCGCGGGGATGGAGAACCGCTTGCTCGTACCCGCGAATCTGCTCGACCAGGAGCAGGTCAACGCCGCGGTGAAGAAAGCGATCGTGCGCTTCAGGCGGATCGACGTACTGTGCAACATCGCTGAAGGCTTCCGCATGGGAGAGGCGGTCCATCAAACGTCGGACGAGACCTGGAGCTTCCTGTTCGACGTCAACGCTCGCACCGTGCTTCACACCGCCCGCGCCGTCGTGCCGCGAATGCTCGAAAGCGGCGGCGGCAAGATCGTGAATGTCGGCGCATACGCCGCGCAGAAGGGCGTCGCGAAGATGGGCGCCTACTGCGCCGCGAAGAGCGCTTTGGTCCGATTGACCGAAGCAATGGCAGCGGAATTGCGCGAACAGGGCATCAACGTCAATTGCGTGCTGCCGACCATCATCGATACCCCGGAGAACCGCGCGGCGATGCCCGACGCAGATCCCGGCCGGTGGATGGCACCCGAAGACCTGGCCAACACGATCCTCTTCCTCGCCTCGGAAGACTCGCGCGCCATCCATGGCGCCGCCCTGTCCGTGACGGCGCTCAGCTGAGCTTGAAGATTCGAACGAGCGCCCCGGCGGGCGGGCGCTCAAAATCCGGGGCGGTGTGAGCCGATGCGCAAATGACGCGTGGCGAGGAAGATCTCGCGCAGAAACGCGAGCAATCCGACAGTCAGCGCGATCATCGCCAGCACGAACAGCGACCCGGCGGCCGTCGTGAGGTCGGCTGCCAGGAATGCGCCGCCGAAGAGCGCCGAGATTTCGAGGCAGATGAGCAGCGCGCAGATGGTGCAGGAAGTGATCGCCCGGTTCACCCAGCGACTGCGTCGGGATAGCACGCGCAGCTCATCCTGCGCGAGCCGGAGCGGTTCGCCCTGCAGGCTTCCCAACAGGTCTTCCAGCGTACGTGCCCGGTCGACCGTACGAGCGACCCGGCTCGTGAGGACCCCGAGCAGCGATCCGATCGCGGTGAGCATAAACACCGGTGCGATCGCGAGCTGGATGACGTTTGCAATGCTGGGGACATGCGGCTCCATGTTCGACTCCTCCGGACCGGGTTGAGGACCACCAAAGCGAGACGGCCGTCGCCGTCGGGACGGCGAACGGCAGGATTCCGGAACGCGCCGGCAAGGACCGGGGAGACGTGCGCGGCGGCCGGGCCTAGCCTCCCGGATGGCGATCTCGCGGTCGCACTCAATCGCGATTCCGAAGGAGGTTCGGGATGACGCAGCAAGTGCGGGGGAAAAGGGCGACGGAGCCGGTCTCGCAGCTCAAGGCCGACATCTACGAGACCCCGGGCGGCGAGGCGTACGTGATCGAGATACCGGTCCCCGGCGTGAAGCCCGACGAGATCGGCATCGAGGTCACGGTCGACAGCATCACCGTCTCCACCCAGCGGAAGGACCCGGACTCCGGGCGGAAGTATGTCCCTCGGCCTGCGCGTTCCGTACTTCGGTACCGGCGTCGTGAGCGGCGTCTGGATCGCGCTCATTGGCTGGTTCCTGAACAACGCGGCCATGATGAGCTATCGGCAGCTACTCGCGCGAGATCGCTATCGGGCTGCGGATGACGGGACCCCGGTTCACCAGCGCTGACCCGCGGCTTGCCGGAGCTAGCGATGGGCCGCGCGAGACGATCGCGCGCCTGACGGGCTGAGCTCGCTACTTGCGCCGCGTCCGCGGCGCTCCGCTGGACGGGATCGGCATTGCCAGGAAGCTGTACAGCACGCCGAGCCCGATCCAGTAGGGTGCCATCAGGTTCCGGATCGAGCTCAGCCACTCCGTCGAGCCTGTATCCCTGAGGAGTGCCATGAGCACAATGGGCAGGACCGCGAGCGCGATGAAGGAAACCAGCGTGCCGATCGGGTATTTCAGCGGCTCCGCGCACGCGTAGCAGCGGAACTCCAACTTAAGGCCGTGCCGACCGTGAATGCGCGGGTCCCAGAGGTCGCCGAGCGCGAAGACGGTGCGCAAGCCAAGCTTCGCGCGGCAATGCGGACAGGCAGCGGCATTCGACTTCATCGTATCGACCGGTTTGCGCGCGATCGTCTCACGCCTCCCGGCGCCGGGCTACGCCAATTCGCGTTCGCGCCGGAGAAAGGTCGCGGATCGAGCGGTCATCTTCGGTCTCACTTGATTGACAGGCCTCCTGATCGGTACGCTGATCGATACGGGGTGAATTTGGGAACGACGGACGGATGGAAAATCCTGGCTCGAGCGCCCTAAACTGGCATCTGGAGAGCGAGCACCATCGCCGTCCAGGCAGGAGCCACCCATCAATAGCTTTTTCGGCCTCCGCCATGCGCCGGTCATGACCTTCCACGACCCAAGATGACCCGCATCCGCGACGCCGCGACGCGCGACCTGTTTCCCGGCGTGCCTCGAGCGACAGGAACCCGCGAGCGGCTTGCCCGGGGAGCGGTCCTCCTGCATGGCTTCGCCACGGAGGAAGCGCCGGTTCTGATGGCAGCGTTGCAGGAGATCCTCGCGGTGGCGCCCTTTCGGAACATGGAAACGCCCGGCGGCTATCGGATGTCGGTCGCGATGACCAATTGCGGCCGCGCCGGCTGGATCGCGGACCGGAACGGCTATCGCTACGCTCCGGCCGACCCGGCGACCGGACGGCCCTGGCCGCCACTACCGAATTCGTTCCACCGCCTCGCGGAACGTGCCGCCGCCGCAGCCGGGTACCCAGCCTTCGAGCCTGACGCGTGCCTCATCAACCGCTATGAGCCGGGCGCGCGCCTGACCCTCCACCAGGATCGGAACGAGCGTGACTTCGACGAGCCCATCGTGTCGATCTCGCTCGGGTTGCCGGCGGTGTTCCTGTTCGGCGGGTTGCACCGCAGAGACCGGCCACGCCGCATCCGGCTGGAGAGCGGGGACGTTGCCGTGTGGGGTGGTCAGGCCCGGCTTGTCTTTCACGGCATCGAGCCGCTCGCCGACGGGGATGACAGGCTGACCGGGCGCTGTCGGATCAATCTGACGCTTCGCAAGGCGCTTTGACCGGGTGCGGTCGCTTCGCGGCGTCAGGGAGCGAAGCTCCCGACCCCGGAATATTGCGCGAACATGTCAACCCTGCGCCGGTTGCCTGTTTTTTCGGCGCGGGACGAAAGTTCAACCAACGACAAGAACTTGCGCGTCGCAAGACGCGCCTTATCCACAGCATTTCCAGCGCAACTGTGGATAAGATTGAAAACGAGTTTCGCTTCGAGACCGAACGAAATGATCCACAGCATCGGCGCAAAGTCAGGGTCGACGTGGCGATGCCGGTCGGAGATGCGGGGCGGGACTAATCCTTCTTTGCTGCGGCGATCAACTGACGGCGCGCGTTCCGCAGCGCGTCGTCGACGGCTGTCGCGGGATCTTCTTGATCTTGTGGGTCGATCCGGAATTGCAGTAGCGGCGCGTCGGGCTTGCTGCCGAGTTCTATCGCCGAGACGCGTACCTCCCAGCGTCGTCCCGCACCGGGACGCGGCGAACTCGAAGCGGTCGCGCAGATCACGTGCTGTCCAAAGAGCTCGGTTCGCTCAATGCGATCCATGCGTAGGTCCTTGAAAGGTGTGGAAAGTCGTAACACCGGAACAGCGACGCCCCTCCGTCCGACGCCGCCATTGTCTTGTAGCTTAACGCCGTTCCCGGGAATTGTGAACAGCGCCGCGACGGAAAGCATCCTTGGATGCGCCGCGACAACAGCCGTGCAACGCGCGACCGTCAAGCATTCTCGCCATCGCTTCGACGTGCGGCGCTTCGACTTGGTGCTTGCCCAGGCTTATTGGTAACCCGACGTAGACGAGCAAAGCTTCTGCAGGGATTCCGTCTTGGCTCTCGTCAGTCATCCGTCAACCGGCGGCGCGAACTGCGATACGGTGCCAGGAGAACCCGAATCCTCCGCCACAGGCCGGTCGGTCGAGCCACGGAAACCCCAAGGATTCATCGGACTTTCCACCGGTTCCCTCTTGCCAGAGGGCCTGGCGGATCGCAATCGTCCACACGTCAGGCGTCGGTAGGCGCTCGGCCCGTAGAGTGCACGCTCATCGACATCGGACGGAGCACTCGCATGCAAGCATATCGGCCCGCCGCCTGCCGCTCGCGGAGAATGCGGCAGACGTCGCCAATATTGCGGCCGGCACCCGACGCATCCGCAGCACCTTGGTTGCCAGCGGAATCGCGCGCGTCGTGCGCGCGGTCGCCAAGGCGATCGGTGCGCGGCGAGCGACCCAGGGCCTCGAATCGATGAACGAGCGGGAACTCCGCGGTATCGGGCTCACGCCTGCAGACATCGGGCGAGCAGCGCGCGATATCTCGTTCTCGCGATTCCAGAGCTACTGACAACAGAGGAACGAGGTCCCCATGGGGAAGCTCCTGCCCAAGAGGCACTTGTCGTGCCTGTAGGACGCCTTCCGGTATACGCCAGCCTCGAATACGAACGTTGCGAATACGTTCGCGCGGATCAAGCAGCAGTTGAATCGATCGCGTGCGCCGCAGGAGCAGACCGAAGTCCGTCTCCTCCGCGGGCGTCGCTTCCGTCTCGACACGCTTGAATCGGCCTGGCCGCTGCTGCGCTGCGGGTGCGCCTCAGCGCGCACCCGGCCCGCGCAACGACGTGAGTTGAGGGAACGAGCTGGAGGCGAGGTTCGCGGGGACGGCGCCGGTCGCCGAGCCGGAGATGCCGGGAATTCGGCGGGCGTGCGCCCGGCCGCTTGAAGTAGGAGAACCCCTCCGGAATCCCGGCCCAGGCAGGAAGGATAAGATCCCGCGCATGGGACCGCTTGCCGGCGTGCGCGTTCTGGAGTTCGAGGCGATCGGCCCGGGGCCGTTCTGCGGGATGATGCTCGCCGACATGGGCGCCGACGTGCTGCTCGTTGACCGGTCGAGCGATCCCGGTCTCGGCCTCGGGCGGCGCCGCGCGACCGACGTCATGCTGCGCGGCCGCCGCTCCCTGACGCTCGACCTCAAGTCGGAGGACGGTGTTGCCGCCGCCCTCCTGCTCGCGCAAAAGGCCGACGCCGTCATCGAAGGCTTCCGGCCCGGCGTGATGGAGCGCCTCGGCCTCGGGCCCGACGTCCTGCTCGCGGCGAACCCGAAGCTCGCGTACGGTCGCATGACGGGCTGGGGCCAGGACGGGCCGCTTGCGCCGCGCGCGGGCCACGACATCAATTACATTGCGCTCTCCGGGGTGTTGAACGCGATCGGGCGTGCCGGCGAGGCGCCGGTGCCGCCGCTCAACCTGGTCGGCGACTTCGGCGGCGGCGGGATGTTGCTGGCGTTCGGCATCGTCTCTGCGCTCCTGCACGCGCAGCGCACCGGTAAGGGTCAGGTCGTGGATGCCGGGATGGTGGAAGGCGCGTCGATCCTCGCCGCGATGTTCTCGGGGATGCTGCACGAAGGGACGTGGACCGAGGCCCGTGGCGAGAACTTCCTCGACTCCGGTGCGCCGTGGTACGACACCTACGAGACGAGCGACGGGCGCTTCGTCGCGATCGGCGCGATCGAGCCGAGGTTCTACGCGGAGCTTCTCGACCGCCTCGGACTCGCGGGCCCAGCGTTGCCAGCGCAGCACGACCGCAAGAGGTGGCCCGAGCTAAGGCGTCGCCTTGCGGCCGCGTTTCGCTCGAAGACCCGCGACGAGTGGTCACGGGTGTTCGAAGGGTCGGATGCGTGCTTCGCGCCGGTCCTCACCTTCTCGGAGGCGCGCGCGCACCCGCACAACGTCGCCCGCGGCGGTTACGTGTCGGTGGGAGGCGTCGAGCAACCCGCCCCCGCGCCGCGCTTTTCGCGCACGCCCGGCGCCATCGAGCGACCGCCGCCCGAGCGCGGCGCGCGGGGACGGGAAGCTCTCGCCGACTGGGGGTTCTCGCGCGAAGAGATCGACCGGCTCGCCTCGCTCGGGGCTGGCTTCGCCGGCTAGGCGGATGCACGCGTTTGCCCGTGCTCCGCTCCTCCCCTATAGTCCACTAGCTCCGATCCCTGCCCTTCGAGCGGGCGGCGCTGCCCTGAGGGAATTCTCGATGCCCCACACCCGGTTCGCGTGCGTCCCGCGCGCGACTTGCATCTTTGCCGCGCTCGCCGCTACGCTGCTGACCGGCTGC
>CAVUSZ010000025.1:0-49520 GCA_963744255.1 uncultured beta proteobacterium | reverse complement strand
GGCTCGATGCGGTTATGTTCGGATGGTTCTATCCGTTCTTCTTCGTCGGCACCGGCATCAAGTTCGATCTGGCAGCGCTCGGCCAGGATCTCGAGACCGCACTGCTGGTTCCGACATTCGTGTTCCTGTTTCTGGTCGTCCGTGGACTTCCCGTCGTGCTCTACCGCAAGTATCTTGCAGCAGGGGAGCGATTGCCCTTCGCGCTTTCTTCGGCGATTCCGTCGCTCTCGATCATTGTCGTGATCACCGAGATCGGCGTAAAGGCCGGGACGATGAACGCGGAAATAGCGGCCGCTCTGGTGGGGGCCGCTCTGGCATCGGCACTGCTGTTCCCGACGATTGCAGGCATTCTCCTGTCGCGGTCTGGTGCTCGGATCGCGGGGTCTCAGGGCTAGCGGCTGACTCCGAACCGCAGCCCGTCTCCAGACCGGCAACGAGCGCTCACCGCTCGCAGCCAGCGACGAGCGCCGCCGGCACTGGCTCCGCCGTCGCGTTCGGGTCGGTCAGCGACTCGAGGAACGCCACCAGATCCTCGCTCTCCCGCTCCGATAGCTTCAGCGGCCGCAGCAGCTGCTCGCCGTGGGTGTGGATGCGCTCCATGTCGAGCTCGGAGTAGTGGCGCGCGACGTCGCGCAGCGTCGCGAACCGCCCGTCGTGCATGTAGGGCGCGGTGAGCGCGACGTTGCGCAACGACGGCACCTTGAACTGCCCGAAGTTCGCGTGCTGCATCTCGACGTGGCGCGTCTTCGTCGCCGAGGCGCCCGAAGCATCGTCGCTGTGCTTCCCGAGCAGGTTGAACGGATCGGCTTGCAGCCGCTTGATGCCGCCGTGCCGGCCGGCATCCACGCGGCCCGGCGCGACGACGTACGGCACCCCGACGTCGTGGAACTCGCCGTTCGTGAAGTTCGGCCCGAAGTGGCAGACGCTGCAATTCCCCTTGCCGGCGAAGATCTTCGCGCCGCGCTGCGCGGCGACCGGATAGCGCCCCGCGGCCGCGCGGTCACCACGCGCGATTGCGTCGCGGAACTCGTCGAACGGCGTGCGGCCGGAGGCGAGCGTCGCGACGAACGCCGCGATCGACTTCGACGCGTCGACCATGACCTGCGTGTCGTCGCGCTGCACGGCGCCCGTGCCGAACGCCGCGTCGTGCATGCACGCGAGCCCGCGGTCGGCGCGGACCGTGCCCGCCACGAGGCTCGCGCTCGCACCCATCTCCCGCGTATCCAGCATCGCCCGCAGCGCCTGCGACCAGATGCTGTCGGCGCCGCCGTCCCACGAGAACCAGCGCAGGAGCCCGGCGTTGAGGAGGCTGGGCGTGTTGCGATCGAGCGCACCGAGGCCGATCGCCCGCCGCCGTCCGTCGGTCCACGCCTGCGAAGGGATGTGGCAGGTCCCGCAGGCGATCGCGCCGTTCGCCGAGAGGCGCGCATCGAAGAAGAGCCGCTGCCCGAGCGCGATCGCCGTCGGGTTGCCCGACGCGCGGTTCGATGGATCGCCCAGCACCGGCTGCGGCCACGGGCCGTGGCTGACGATGCGCCGGATCTCCTGCGGCTCGAACGAGATGAGCTCGCTCGCTTCCGCGCCCGGCGACGGCGAGCGCCGCGGCGAGGACGAACGCCGCCTTCATTCGAGGGTGATGTCCGCCGCGAGCCGCTCGCTCCGTCCGCCGCCGTCGACGTCGAACAGCAGGCGCCAGCGGCCAGGCATATGAAACAGCAGCCCCTCGGCGACATACCGGCCGTCGCCCTGCGGAGAGACCTTCGCGCGATAGTTCATGCCGTGTCGGTGCTCCGGCATGTCGGCGTCCACCCGCAGCGCGGTAAGCGCCGCGCCGGCGCCCTTCGCGCACACGCGCGCCTCGACAACGAAATGCTGCCCGACCGCGATCTCCGCCGGCTGCGTGCGATAGACGACCACGATGCGGTCGGACTCGATTCGCGCGCCGGGGGCCTCGCACTCTTGTCCCGCGGCCAACGTCGGCGCTGCGGCCAGAAGCGCTGCGAACGACCGCGCCGCGATCATTCGGCCTTGATGCCCGCCTGTTTGACGACCTTGGCGTACTTCTCGACGCCGTCCTTGACCATGCCCGCGAGCTCGGCCGGCGAACTGGTGATCGGCTCGGCGCCCGCCTTGTTGAGCGCGTCGGCCGCGTCCGGGGCGGCGATTGCCGCGAGGATCTCCTTGTGCAGCCGGTCCACGACGGCGGGCGGCGTACCCGCGGGCGCCATGATCGCGAGCCAGAGCGACGCGTCGAAGCCGGCGAATCCGGACTCGGCCACCGTCGGCACCTCGGGCAGCGACGGCGAACGCTTCGGCGTGCCGACGGCGAGCGGCCGCACGCGCCCCGACTTCGCGTGCGGGAGCACCGCCGGCAGGCTGCCGAAGAGCACCTCGACCTGCCCGGCGATCACCGCGGTCCCCGCCGGGCCGTTGCCGTTGTACGGGATGTGCACGACGTACAGGCCGGCGGCGCTCTTCAGCATCTCCATCGCGAGATGCGTCGTGGAGCCGGTGCCCGCGGAGGCGTAGTTCAGCTTGCCGGGGCGCGTCTTCACGTACGCGATGAACTCCTGCAGCGAATTCGCCTTCACATCCGGATTCACCACCAGCAGATAGGGCGTGACCGCGAGCAGTGATATCGGCGCGAAGTCCTTCACCGGGTCGTAGCCGAGCTTCGTGTACACGCTCGGCGCCACGACGTGGGTGCTGGTGGTGGCGAGCACGAGCGTGTAGCCGTCCGGCGCCGACTTCGCGACCGCTTCGGTTCCGATCGTGCCGCCGGCGCCGCCGCGGTTCTCGACGACCACCTGCTGGCCCAGCCGCTCGCCGAGCTTCTGCGCGACGATCCGCGCGACGATGTCGGTGGAGCCGCCTGGCGGAAACGGCACGACCAGGCGCACCGGCTTGGCCGGATAGGCCTGGGCCAGCGCGAGCGAGGGCGCGAGCGCGACGAAGACGAGGCTCGCTGACGCCGCGAACGTTCTGATGTTCATCTCCTCCTCCTTTTTCTCAGCCGGTTACTGCTGCCGTGCGAGGATCGCCGCGATCATCGCCTCGCCGTTCTTGTACGCGATACGCTCGGCGACGTCCGCAGGCAAGGTCGAAAGCCACGCGCGCGACCATGCCGCGTGCTCGGGCACGTAGTGCCAGCGCTCGGCGACATAAGTGTCGGTGCCGACCATGAAGCGGTCGGGAAACTCGAGGAACGCCTCGCGCCATTCCGGCGGCGGTGAGCCGCCGGAGCCGTGGTCGGTGCGGAACGCAAGGTCGGCCCAGAGGTTCTTCTGCTTGCGGAGCAGCTCGCGGACGCGGTCCGGACCCTCGAAGCCCGCGTGCGCCCACAGGACGCGCGCTTCCGGGTCCTGCCTGAAGAGCCGCTCGACCGCGTCGGCGTCCGAATGCGCGTGCAGGAGGATCCGGTACTGTCTTGCGAGCTCGACCATCCGGCGCGGCACCGGGAGGTCAGCGTCGGCGCCGAAGAGATGGAACTCGCCGATCGCGAAGTACCGGTGCTTCTTCAGCCGCTCCTCGACGTACGCCACGATGGCCTCGTCCCGCACCCAGGTTCCGATGTCGCCGCGGGTCCGGTACGGCCGAAGCTCCGGCAGGATGAGCCCGGGCGCCTCCGCAAAGAGCCGCTGGGTGCCCTCGTCGTTCGAGCTCGACACCATCCCCCGCCGCACGCCGGCCTTGCGCAGGAGCGCGATCGCGTCCTTCGCGGAGAGCTGCTCCCAGGCGTCATGGCTGTAGTGCAGGTGGGCGTCGAAGATCGGGAGGTCGGCGGCGCGGGCGCAAATCCCGACGCCGGCGAGCGCGAGGACGAGAACGGCGTGGCGCATGGGCTCTCTCATGGTGGCGACGGATTGTCGGGCATCGCGGATGCGCTCGCCCGCGCGAACTCGCGGTCGCGCAGGTCGCGCCGGCGCAGCTTGCCGCTCGCGGTCTTCGGCAGCTCGGCGACGAACTCGATCCGGCGCGGATACTTGTACGGCGCGGTGACCCGCTTGACGTGCTCCTGCAGCTCGCGCGCGAGCGCGTCGGACGGCGCGCGGCCGGGCCGCAGCACGACGAACGCCTTCACGACCTCGCCGCGCTCGGCATCCGGGCTTGCAACCGCAGCCGACTCCTGCACCGCGGGATGCTCGATCAGCGCGTTCTCGACCTCCATCGGCCCGATCCGATAGCCGGCGGAGCTGATCACGTCGTCGGCGCGGCCCTCGTAGAAGAGATAACCGTCCGCGTCGCGGCGGACGATGTCGCCTGTCAGCCAGTATTCGACGCCGTCGACGGCGACCTTCGCCGCGGCGGTCTTCGCGGGCTCCTGCCAGTAGCCGAGCATCACCTGCGGGTGCGGCAGCCGGATCGCGAGCTCGCCCGCGGCGCCTGCGGGCGCGTGCGTGCGGTCCGGTGTCAGGAGGGCGACTTCGGTTCCGGGCAAGGGCTGCCCCATCGATCCGGGCTTCACCGGCAGGCACGGGTAGTTCAACACGGTCATCAGCGTCTCGGTCTGCCCGTAGCCGTCGAGGAGCGGCACGCCGGTCTTCTCCACCCAGCGGCGCACCACTTCCGGGTTGACCGTCTCGCCCGCGGACACCGCAAGCCGCAGCGCCGGCAGATCCAGGCCCGAGAAGTCTTCGGCGACCAGCCGGCGGAGCTCGGTCGCGGCCGCGCAGAACACCGTCACCCCGTGCCGCGCGGCGAGCTCGAGGCGCAGTCGCGGATCGAACCGGCCGTCGTAGAAGAGCACCTGCGCGCCGCAGCTCCACGGTCCGAAGAGGATGCTCGTGCCCGCCTTGCTCCAGCCGGTGTCGGCGGTGCACCACATCAGGTCGTCGGGCCGGAGGTCGAGCCAGTACCACGCGGACACGCGCCAGGCCCAGATCGCGTGCGCCGCGTGGGTCACGCCCTTCGGATTGCCGGTCGAGCCGGACGTGTAGTACATGATCGCCGGGTCGGCGGCGGCAAGTGATACAGCGTCGAACGTCTGCGGTTGCGCGGCAAGTGCCGCATCGAGCTCGAGCCAGCCGTCGGCCGCGCCGACCGACGCGCGCAGCCTGAAGCGTTCCGCATCCCCGAACTTGGCCGTGCTGGCGGCGGTCGTCACCGCCGCCACGGCGCCGGAGTGCGCGACGCGATAGGCGATGTCCTTCGCGGTCAGCATGTCGATGCACGGAATCGGGATCGCGCCGGCGCGCAACGCTCCAACCATCGCGATCTGCCACTCCGGCCGCCGCGGCAGCATCACCACGACCCGGTCGCCCTTGCCTACGCCGTGCGCGGCAAGCAGGTTCGCGAATCGGCACGACGCGCGCATGATGTCGTCGAAGGTGAAGCGCCGCTCGCGGCCCGCGTCGTCGCACCAGACGAGCGCGGGCCTTCCGGGAGTCGCCGCCCATTGGTCGACGACGTCGCGCGCGAAGTTGAACCGGTCGGGAACCTCCCAGCGGAACGCCCGGGCGGCCGCCGCGTAGTCGGTCATTCGGGGCGGCAGCATCACGATTCGTCGCAGGGCACGGGACTGACCGATAATCGGGTGCCCCGGGTGTACCGCAGCCCGGGCGCGATGTCGAGAGCGGGGATGTCATCCGATCGTGATCGGGAGCACGGAACTTCCGTCGCCGCAGCGCAACCAAACGACTCGATGCCACGCCTCGCCGTCCTGGCTGCCCTCCTCCTGGCGGTTCCCGCGCTTGCCGCACCGGTGCAGACGCCGCACGTCGAGGCGGAGCTCGTCGCCGAACGGACCGCAGTCGCGCCCGGCGAGCCGCTGACCGTGGCGCTGCGCCTGAAGATGATTCCGCAGTGGCACACCTACTGGCGCAACCCGGGCGACTCGGGCGAGCCCACGCGAATCGCCTGGCGGCTGCCGGCCGGCTTCGAGGCCGGCGACATCCACTGGCCGTATCCGCATCGCCTCCCCGCCGGCCCGCTGATGAACTATGGGTACGAGGGCGAGGTGCTGCTGCTGTCGCGCCTCACGCCGCCGCGCGACCTCGCGCCCGGGACCGAGGTCACGCTCGCCGCGACGGCCACCTGGCTCGTCTGCAGCAGGGAGTATTGCATTCCCGAAGACGGCGAGCTTTCGCTCACGCTGCCCGTGGCGCCGAACGCCGGCGAGGACCCGCGCTGGGCCAAGCCGATCGCGGCCGCGCGCGCGTCGCTGCCCGCGCCGCCCGGAACGCTCGCCGGCTGGACGCTCGCCGCCCACGGCGAAGCGGGCGGCGTCACGCTCTCAGTCGCGCCGCCGGCCGGGGTCGCGCTGCGCGACGTGCTCTTCTTTCCGTTCGAGCAGGGCAAGATCGAGCCGGCCGCCCCGCAGCCGCTCTCGCAGGCGGACGGCGGCGGCTACCGGCTGAAGCTCGCGGCCGCCATGCAGCCGGTCGGCGAGTTCACGCGCGTGAGCGGCGTGCTCGTGTCGCCGGACGGGTTCGTACCGACGACGGGCGCGCGTGCGGTAACGATAGACGTCCCGATCGCGGGCGTGGTGACGGCTGCGCCGGCGCCGGCCGCCGGCGGGACCGCGGCGAATCCCGGACTCGTCATCGCACTCCTCTTCGCGTTCGCCGGCGGCGTGATCCTGAACCTCATGCCGTGCGTGCTGCCGGTGCTGTCGATCAAGGTCCTCGCGTTCGGAGGCAGGAACGACGAGGCGCGGGCGCGCCGGCGCTACGGGCTCGTCTATGCGGCGGGGGTGCTCGCGTCGTTCTGGCTGCTCGCCGCGACGCTGTTCGGCTTTCGCGCCCTCGGCACCGAGCTCGGGTGGGGCTTCCAGCTGCAATCGCCGGTGGCGGTCGCGGGGCTGGCGCTTTTTTTCTTCGCGCTTGCGCTCAACCTGTCGGGCGTGTTCGAGGTCGGCGTGCTGCTGCCCGACCGCCTCGCGACCTGGCGCGCACGCCGGCCCGCGCTCGACTGGTTCGGCTCGGGCGTGCTCGCGGTGGTGATCGCCTCGCCCTGCGCCGCCCCGCTGATGGGGGCAGCGCTCGGCTACGCCCTAGGCGAAGCGAGCTGGCGAACCTTCGCCATCTTCACGGCGCTCGGTGTGGGGATGGCGCTTCCCTACGTGCTGCTCGCCTGGTTCCCGGCCTGGCTCAGGCGGGTGCCGAAGCCCGGACCGTGGATGGCGCGGCTCAAGCAGGCGCTTGCATTTCCGCTGTATGCCACGGTGGTCTGGCTCGCCTGGGTGCTCGGCCAGCAGGCGGGGCTGGAGGCGGTGACATGGCTCGCGGCGGCGCTCGTGGTGCTCGCCGCCGCCGTGTGGCTCGCGGGGTTTCCGCAGGCGCGCGTCGCTGCGGTGGCGGCCGCGCTCTTCGCGGTCGCGATCGCGATGCCGCCGACGAGGCCGGGCGCGGCGGTCGCGGCCCGCGACCCCGGCTGGCAGCCGTTCTCGGCCGAGCGGGTCGCATCGCTCGCCGCGGCCGGCAGGCCGGTGTTCGTCGACTTCACCGCCGCGTGGTGCGTGACCTGCCAGGTGAACAAGCGGCTGGTGCTCGGACGCGACGACGTCCTCGCGGCGTTCCGCGCACGCGGGATCGAGCTGGTCCGCGCGGACTGGACGCGCCGCGACGACGAGATCACGCGGGCGCTCGCCGCACTCGGCCGCAACGGCGTGCCGGTCTATGTGCTATACAAGCCCGGCCGCGCGCCATTGCTGCTCCCGGAAGTCCTGACCCGCGAGCGCGTGCTCGCGGCGCTCGACGAGTAGCGGCCGCCTCGACATGCTTCTCCGTGCGGACCAAGACCCGCTCCGATCGGAATATCGAACCGGTATCCGGCGTTCTCCCTCGACCAGGAGGCATACGATGAAACGACTCGCTCTCGCCGCCGCCTTCGCGCTCTCCGCGCTCGTGGCGCTGCCCGCCGCCGCGACGAGCGTCGGGCAACCGGCGCCCGACTTCAGCGCGCCCGATCTCCAGGGAACGCAGGTGAAGCTCTCCGACTTCAAGGGCAAGTTCGTCGTGCTCGAGTGGGTCAACCCCGAGTGCCCGTACGTCCGCCGGCACTACAACAGCGGCAACATGCCGGCGCTGCAGAAGGAGGTCGCGACGAAGGGGGTGGTCTGGCTCGCCGTGAACTCCTCGAACCCGTCGAGCGGCGAGTTCACGCCGCCCGAGCAGATGGCGAAGTGGCTCGCCGAGAAGGGCGGCGCGCCGCGCGCGGCGCTGATCGACAAGGACGGCAAGGTCGGGCGGGCCTACGGCGCGCGCACGACGCCGCACATGTACGTCGTCGACCCGGAGGGCAAGCTCATCTACGCCGGCGCGATCGACGACAAGCGCTGGGCAAGCGCCGACGAGACGAAGAGCGCGCGCAACCACGTGCGCGCCGCGCTCGACGAGGCGATGGCGGGCAAGCCGGTCAGCGTCGGGGCGACCTCGCCCTACGGCTGCTCGGTGAAGTACTGACGCGGCTATCCTTCAGGCGAAGTCCGACGACTGGATCCGCTTGACCCCGGCGGACTTCATCGCCGCCCACGCCTTGGCGAGCGAGCCCTGCGTGTCGATGCCGCGGCACAGATCCTCGATCACGGCGGCGTTGAAGCCGAGCTTGCGCGCGTCGAGCGCGCTCCACGCGACGCAGAAGTCGGTCGCGAGCCCGCACAGGTAGACCGTGGTCACCGCGCGCGACGTGAGATAGCCGTCGAGCCCGGTCGTCGTCTTGCCGTCGGCCTCGATGAACGTGGAGTAGCTGTCCACCCCGGCGTTGTGGCCCTTGCGGATCACGAGCTGCGCGTGCGGGATCGAGAGTCCCGGCGCGAGCTCCGCCCCCTCGGTCCCCTGCACGCAGTGGTCCGGCCACAGGATCTGCGTGCCGTAGTGCAGCCGCACCGTCTCGAACGGCTTCTTCCCCGGATGCGACGATGCGAACGAGATGTGCCCGGGTGTGTGCCAGTCCTGCGTCAGGATCACGATCTGGAACCGCTTCGCCATGTCGTTGACGAGCGGCACGATCTCGTCGCCCTTGCCGACCGCGAGGCTGCCGCCCGGCAGGAAGCACTTCTGGATGTCGGTGACGATGAGTGCGTCCTTCGGACCGGGCTTGATCTTGGCGCCTTGCGCAAACGCGGCGCCGATACCGCCGGGCAGCGCCGCCGTCGCAGCGAGCGCGCTGAATGCGCCGAGCACCGAGCGCCGAGTCACGATGATCATGCCGGTCTCCCTTCAGTTCCCCTGCTGCACTGGACCCCGGCCCCGGATGAAAGTCCTCCGGGGCAGGCCCTCGCCGGGACGACCCGGGCTACGCCCGGGTCACCTGCACCAGACAGTCGTAGTAGGTCGCGGCGCCACCGAGATCGGCGGTGGCCTGCGAGGTCACGTCGTTCGCGTTGCGGCCGTCGGGCGATAGCTTCTTCCACCACACCGACGGCGCCACCACGACCCCCGGTCGCGCGCGGGTCGACACCGCGGCCTTCAGGGTGAACGCACCGCGGTCGTTGAACACTCGGACCCGGTCGCCATTGCCTATCCCGCGCGTCTGCGCATCCTGCGGGTGGATGTCGAGCCGGGGTTCGCCGTGCTCGGAGTCGAGCGCGAACGGCAGGTTCGCGAAGCTCGAGTTGAGGAAGTTGCGGCACGGCGGCGAGATGAAAGCGAGCGGATGGCGCCGCGCGAGCTCCGGCGCCGAGAGCACGTTCTCCCGCGGCGGAATGTAGTGCGGGAGCGGGTCGTGCCCTAGCTTGACCGCCGCCTCGCTGTAGAGCTCGCACTTGCCCGACGGCGTCGGGAACCCGCCCTCGGCGAACGGCGCGAAGCGCTCGGGCACCGCGAGCCGCTGCCAGCCCTGCTCCTTCACCGCGTCCCACTCGATCCCGCTCATGCGCGGGTTGTCGGACTTCAGCGCCTGGCGGCAGACGTCCTCGTCGGTGTCGTCGAAGCAGGCGTCGGTGAAGCCCATCCGCTTCGCGAGCAGCCGGAACACCTCGATGTTCGGCTTCGCCTCGCCGAGCGGCGCGATGGCCGGGTTGTTGGCGAGCACATAGAGGTGGCCGTACGACTTGTGGATGTCGGTGTGCTCGAGCTGAGTCGTCGCCGGCAGGACGATGTCGGCGTAGTCGCAGGTGTCGGTGAAGAAGATCTCGTGGACGACCGTGAAGAGATCGGGCCGCGAGAAGCCGGCGATCACCTTGTTCGAGTCGGGACAGACGGCGACCGGATTGTTGTTGTAGACGTATACCGCCTTGACCGGCGGCTCGGCGCCGGCGAGCGCGTCGCCGAGCTTCGACTGGTTGATCGTCCGCGGCGCGTTCCGGATGAGGTCGGGCCGCTCGAGCGTCTTGTGGTCCAGGTTGTAGAAGTCGGCTGTCGTGAGCACGATGCCGCCGGCCGGACTGCGCCACGCCCCGACGATCGCGGGCAGACACGCGATCGTGCGCGCCGCCATGCCGCCGCCCGAGTGCCGCTGCATGCCGTAGTTGAGCCGGATCGCCGCGGGCTTCACCGCTGCGTACTCGCGCGCGAGGCTCACCACCTCCTCCACGGCGATCCCGCAGATCCGGGCGACCTTCTCCGGCGGATAGTCCTTCACCCGCCCGGCAAGCCCGGCGAAGCCCAGCGTGTAGCGCTCGAGGTAGTCGCGGTCGTGCAGCCCCTCGCCGATGATGACGTGCATCATCCCCAGCGCGAGCGCGCCGTCGGTGCCGGGCAGCAGGGCGACGTGCTGGTGGCACTTCTCCGCGGTCTGGCTCCGCCACGGATCGATCGCGATCAGCTTCGCACCGCGCCGCTTCGCTTCCTGGCACCGTGTCCACAGGTGCAGGTTCGAGACGATCGGGTTCGAGCCCCAGATGAGGATCAGTCTGGACTCGTCGAAACGCTCCGGATCCATGCCCACCGAACCGCCGAGGGTGAGCTTCATGCCGACCTTGCCTGCCGACGAGCAGAGCGTGCGCTCGAGCAGGCTCGCCCCGAGCCGGTGGAAGAAGCGCCGGTCCATCGACGCGTACTGCAAGAGGCCCATGGTCCCGGCGTAGCTGCACGGCAGGATCTGCTGCGGGTCTTCGGCGGCGATCGCCTCGAACCGCGCGGCGATCTCGTCGAGCGCGTCGTCCCAGGTGATGCGCTCGAACCGCCCCTTGCCGGGGCCCTTGGCGCCGACGCGCCGCATCGGATGGAGCACGCGGTCCTTCGAGTAGGTGCGGTCGAGGTACTTCGCGACCTTGGTGCAGAGGACGCCGTCGGTGAACGGCATCGCGCCGCCCTTGATGTCGACCGCGACGCCGTCCTCCACGGTGACGTCCATCGCACAGGTGTCGGGGCAGTCGTGCGGGCACGCCGCCTTCACGATGCGGCGGCTCGTCGAGCGCAGGTCGTCCGTTCCCATTTTTTTATTCTACGCCAAGCGGCCGGCACGTCCGACCGGGGCCGGGGCCGACGTCCGGCGCTTGCCTGAACCGGCCGATTCGGTGCAGCATGCGCGCTCCGACGACGCGCGGCCCAAAGGAGGCGGATCGCGGTCTTCGCCACCAGGAGGAGGAGGATCATGAATCTCAAGCTATGGGGGTCGCTCGGCGCCGCGGCGCTGATCGCGGGCCCGGTCGCGGCGCAGGACGTCATCCGGATCGGCGTGACCCAGCCGCTGACCGGTGCCTTCGCCGCCTCGGGCAACTACGTGGCGCAAGGCGCGCGAATCGCCGAGGACCAGGTCAACGCGAGCGGCGGGGTGCTCGGCCGCAAGATCCAGCTCGTCATCGAGGACAACAAGTCGAACCCGACCGAGGCGGTGGCGACGGCCGAGAAGCTGATCGCCAAGGACAAGGTGCCGGTGATGATGGGGGCGTGGAGCTCGACCCTGACGCTCGCGGTCATGCCGAAGCTCATGGAGTACGGCGTGCCGATGCTGGTCGAGACCTCGTCCTCCGGGAAGATCACCACCTCGGGCAACCCCTGGATCTTCCGCATCAGCCCGACCTCCGAGATGGAGGCGCGCGCGTTCGTGCCGCTGGTGAAGGCGCTCGGCATCAGGAAGGCCGACTTCCTGTCGACCAACAACGACTTCGGGCTCGGGGCGGCCAAGGAGTTCTCCGAGATGCTCAAGGGCCAGGGGGTGCAGGTCGGCGTCATGGAGACCATGGATCCGAAGGCGACCGACTTCTCGGCGCAGCTCGCCAAGATCAAGGCCTCGGGCGGCGACACGGTGTTCGTCACGACGGCGGTCGAGCAGATCACGCTGATCCTCAAGCAGGCGCAGGAGCAGCAGCTCAAGGCGCGCATCATCACCACCGGCGGCTCGAACTCCCCCGACCAGCTGATCCAGCAGGCGGGCGACGCGGCGAACGGGTCCATGCACCTGGTGTTCTTCACGCCCTGGTTCCCGGACGCGGTGAAGAACCCCGATCTCGCCAGGAAGTTCGTGTCCGAGTGGAACGCGCGCAAGTACAACGTCGGCGGGCTCACCGAGGGCTTCCGCGGCTGGGACGGCGTCATGACCATCGTCGAGGCGATCAGGGCGGCCGGCAAGGCCGACCCCGCGGCGATCCAGAAGGCGCTGTGGAACGTGAAGGTCAAGGGCATCAACGGCGACATCGCCTTCATCAAGCAAGGTCCCGCCGGCCAGGAAAGCGCCCAGAACGTGCCGAGCGTGTACCTCGTGAAGATCGAGAACGGCAAGGTCACGAAGAACTGACCGGCATACCGGCACCGCACCGGGCCCCGCGGCGTCCCGCATCCGGCAACGCCGCGGGCGGATCACCTCACCACCGGTTCTGCTCGCGGCCCGGGTTCGGCGCAGCCGGGCCCGGGCTGCGTCCCGCTTTCGGAGCCTGAGCCTTGGATCAGTTGCTGCAGCACGGCCTCAATGCGCTGATGCTCGGCGGCACCTACGCGCTGCTCGGGATCGGCCTCACGCTGATCTTCGGGATCATGCGCGTCGTGAACTTCACGCACGGCGAGCTGTACGCGTTCGGCGCGTACATGATGTACATGTTCGTGATGCTCACCGGCGCGAACTTCTTCGTCGCGCTGGTGCTGGCGGTCGTGCTCGGTGTGGCGCTGGGCGCGGCGATCGAGTTCGTGCTCCTGCGCAAGCTGCGCGGCGCCGACATCGATACCACGATGCTGGTCATGATCGGCGCCTGGATCGCGCTGCAGAACGCCGAGCAGCTCGCCTGGAGCGGCGTCGCCAAGTCGATCGACAACCCGTTTCCGGCCGCGCCGCTCGTCATCGGCGCGGTGTCGGTGGCGTGGAACCGGGTCTTCGTCTTCGCCGTCGCGCTCGTGCTGATCGCCGCGACCTACGCGCTGATCAACCACACCCGGCTCGGCAGAGCGATGCGCGCCACCTTCCAGGACCGCGACACGGCGGCGCTCATGGGCATCCAGATCGGCACCATTCACACGGCGACCTTCGCGCTCGGGTCCGGTCTCGCCGCGGCCGCCGGCGCGCTCCTCGGACCGGTCTTCGTCGCCTATCCGACGATGGGCGATCTCGCGGCCGCAAAGGCGTTCGCGGTCGTCATTCTGGGCGGGCTCGGCAACATCGCCGGCGCGACGGCCGGCGGGTTCATCCTCGCGCTGGTCGAGGAGCTCGGCGCCGGCTACGTCTCCTCGGGCTATCGCGACGCCATGGGGTTCCTGCTGATTATCGTCATCCTCGCCTTCCGGCCGACCGGGCTGTTCGCGCGGAAGGAGCGCATCGGGTGAAGCGCGCGCTGACCGTGCTCTGGCTCGCGTTCCTGTTCTCGATCCCGCTGTGGATGACGAACCAGTACGTGCTGCACATCCTCGTCGTCACCGGCATCTTCATCGTCGCGGCGATGAGCCTCAACCTGCTGCTCGGCTACACCGGCCAGCTCTCGCTCGGGCACGTCGCGTTCTTCGGCATCGGCGCGTACACGAGCGCGCTCGTGTCACTCGGCTTCAGCGTGCAGCTCGCACCCGGCGTGGCACTCGCCCTCGCCCCGAAGCCGGTGTGGTGCGGCATGCTGGCGGCGATCCTGGTGTCGGGTGCGTTCGGGTGGTTCATCGGCAAGATCTCGTTCAAGGTCCGCGGCGCGTACTTCGTGATCGTGTCGATCAGCTTCGCCGAGGTGGTGCGCCTGGTCGCGGTCAACTGGGTCGAGCTGACGCAGGGGCCGATGGCGCTCAACAACATTCCGCCGCTGACGCTGTGGCTGCCAGGAGTGGGCGAGCACGCGTTCTGGAAGAAGCCGGCGAACTACTGGCTCATCCTCAGCGTCGCCGTCGTGTCGTACGTCCTGATCCGCCGGCTCGTGCGTTCGCGCGCCGGCCGGGCCATGATCGCGCTCCGGGAGAACGAGCCGCTCGCGGCCTCGGTCGGCATCGACGTGACCCGGTACCTCGTGCTCACTACCGTGTGCTCCGCCGCGGTGGCCGGCGCGGCGGGCGCGCTGTACGCGCACTACGTCCGCATCGTCGATCCCGACGTGTTCCTCTTCATCTACACCGTGACGATGGTGATCATGGTCATCACCGGCGGGAAGGGCACGCTCGCGGGCCCGATCGTCGGCGGGCTGATCTTCGGCCTGCTCCCCGAGACGCTGCGCGCGTTCGCGATTCCGCCCGAGGCGCAATGGATCGTCTACGGCGTGCTCATGATCCTCGTCCTGTACTTCCTGCCCGCGGGGATCGTGCCGGCCGTTCGGCAATGGTGGCAGCGGCGCCGGCGCGACCCCGCCGCGGCAGCGGCAAGCGCATGACGAGCGCAGGGGTGAGTCAAGGCGCATTCCTCAGCGTCGACGGACTCTCGATCCGCTTCGGCGGGCTCGTCGCGGTCGACAGCGCGAGCTTCGAGGTCAGGGAGGGCGAGGTGCTTTCCCTCATCGGGCCGAACGGCGCGGGCAAGACCACGGCGTTCAACGCGATCACCGGCTATCTCGCGCCGAGCGCGGGCGAGATCCGGTTCCGCGGCGCGCGCCTGAACGGCCTGAAGCCGAACCAGATCGCCGAGCTCGGGCTGGTGCGAACCTTCCAGAAGACGAGCGTCTTCGCCGGGCGCAGCGTGCTCGAGAACATCCTGATCGGGCTGCACCTGCGCTCGCAGCAGCGGCCGCTCGCGATCATGCTCGGCCTGCCCTCGGTCGCGCGCGAGGAACGCATCCTGGAGGCCGAGGCGCGCCGCATCCTGGAGTTCGTGGGGTTGAGCGCGCGCGCGCTCGAGCCCGGCGGCGCCCTGCCCTACGGCGAGCAGCGCCTGCTCGAGATCGCGGTGGCGCTCGCCGCGCGGCCGCGGCTCCTGCTCCTCGACGAGCCGGTGTCGGGCATGAACCCGGTGGAGACCGCGAGCTTCATGGCGAAGCTCGCGGAGATCCGCGCGCTCGGAGTCACCGTGCTGCTGGTCGAGCACGACATGAAGATGGTGATGGGCGTGTCCGACCGGATCGTGTGCCTGAACCAGGGCCGCATCATCGCGAACGGCACGCCGGCGGAGATCCGCCGCGACCCCGAGGTGATCCGCGCCTACCTCGGCGAGCGATACGCCCGTGCTCACGGTTGAGGGGCTGGAGTGCCGCTACGGCAAGGTCGCGGCGGTCCGCGGCCTCGCGCTCGAGGTGCGCAAGGGCGAGCTCGTAAGCCTGATCGGCGCCAACGGCGCGGGCAAGACGACCACGCTGAAGGCGATCTCCGGCGTGCTCGCGCCGAGCGCCGGACACATCCTCTTCGAGGGCGAGGACATCACGCACGCTTCGGCGCGACGGGTGCTCCAGCTCGGCATCGCGCACTGCCCCGAGGGCCGGCGCGTCTTTCCCTACATGTCGGTGCGCGAGAACCTCGAGATGGGGTGCTACCTCAGGCGCGATGCGGCCGGGATCGAGGCCGACATGCGGCGGCTCTTCGACCGCTTCCCGATCCTCTACGAGCGGCGCGGCCAGGCGGCGGGCACGCTCTCTGGCGGCGAGCAGCAGATGCTCGCGATTTCCCGTGCGCTGATGTCGCGGCCCAAGCTCGTGCTGTTCGACGAGCCTTCGCTCGGCCTCGCGCCCAACATCGTCGAGCGGACGTTCGACATCATCCGGCAGATCCGCGCCGAGGGGGTGACGGTCGTCATGGTCGAACAGAACGCGCTCGCCGCGCTCGAGCTGTCGGACCGCTCCTACGTGCTCGAGCAGGGGCGCGTGAGCCTGACCGGGACCGGGCAGGCGCTGCTCGACGATCCGCACGTGAGGAAGGCTTATCTCGGCGCGTAGCTGAAGTAGATGTCGCCGGCGCAGCGACCCGCGGTCGCTGCCGCGGTGGCCATCGTCGCTTGCGCCGACACGCCGATATGCCGGCCCGGTGCGGCCACGCTACTGCGTCGCGAAAAAGTTGTATTCGCCGAGGTCACCGAAGGCAGAGATCAGCACCGTCATCGTTCCGGCCATGTACAGGGTCTGGCCGGCCACCTGATCCGAGACGTTGCCGGTGAAGACCCGGACCGCGTCGCCGGAGCCGAGGTTCCGGTGGACGAAATGGATGCGCCCGGTCGACGAGCAGTACCAGCCCCGGATGTGTGCGACGTTGCCGATGTCGCCGTTGATGTGACGGCAGGTTTCCGCCCCGGGAGCTCCCGGCCCGCCTTGGGTCGTGATGACGAGCGGCACGGCATCCTGGTTCGTCTGCAGGGTCCAGGTGGTGCCCGCGAGGTTGGCAGGGCGCTCGGCTGAAGCGGTGCCGGCTGCGAGGAAGGTGGCCGTTGCGACGGCCAATGCGAGGATCGATTTCATGATCGTTGACTCCTTAGGGTCAGCAGGTGGGTTGCGTAGGTGGGTTGCAGTTCGTGCGCACACCCAGCCGGGCTCAAGCCGGGCAAGGGTGCGCGCTCGAGGTATTGCGGCATGACGCGCTCCGGTGCGTTCTTCGCGTCCGTCTCGTGAGCGGAAATCCGCATTTGGGTGCCATGCGCTGCTACGGATGAACCCGGGCCGCGTAGTTGCCCGTGGGGGCCACGTAGCTGCCGTCCGGGGTGTGGGCGTTGAACATGTGGTCCCAGTTGCCCGTCCAGTTGGCCACGTGCGCCACCACGAGCACGGTGCCCTCCGGCCTTTCGCTGGCGGGCGCCTCGAAGTAGAAGTAGCTGCTCGTCATGCTGCTGCCACCGTTCACGGTGTACGAGCCGGTGGTCAGGCCGCCGAAATAGCTGCCGTTGAGGCTGGTGCTGATCATGGCGCCGTTCGAGCCGGCGACCCGCAGGCTGACGTCGGTCATGTTGATGTGGCCGGTGTTTTCGACCTTGACTTTGAACTTCCATTTTTCGTTGATGTTGATCACGCCCGCAGTGCCGTCTGCCAGCGAGACGTCCACGATGCTGACGACGACTTCGTCCTGCAGGTAGTTGTTGAATCCGACTGCAATGTCGTTGAGGATGGTCATGATGTTTACCTTTGGGTTGATGGGCCGGTCGAATGGGGACCGAGGTCGCCGCCGGCTGTCGACGGCCTCGGGATCGGGATGAAGATCACTTTCGCTGCCACTCGGCGACGCCGCCGCTGGCAACTTCGATGCGATTGCTCCGCAGCCATTGCAAGGCGGCTGGAATCTGCCGCACATGCCCGTCGAGAAACGCGAGAGCGGCCGACGATAGCCAGCGCACGGCCTCGTCGCACTTCTGCTGGTCGACGCCCAGCTCGGCGCATTTGCCCGCGTTCAGCTGGAACAGCATGTGGAACGCATTGGCGTCGTGCAGGTAGAGGTGGTACTTGTTGCCGTCCGCCGGCATGCGCTGGAAGCCGATGCGCCGGCCGAAGGGCGTGTCGCCGATGCAACTGCCCGGCTCGGGCCCGGCGTCACAGGTGCTGTCGCCGTCGCCGGTGGCGATGAGCACCGGGCGATGCAGCTCGGTCCACGAATGTCGCGGCTTGTCGAAGCGGGTGTCGAAGAAGCCCTCGCTGCCCGGTTGCTGCGGCGAGAAGGCCAGGAACGCGACCGGCCGTGGGTCGGAAGCTGGTCGGCGCGCCGACGAAGATGCGCTCGGCGCCGGCCACCGTCAGCGCGCCGCCCGATCCTGCCGAGTGGCCGCCGACCGCGACGCGATGCATGTCGATTTGCCCGCGGAGCTCTCCGGCGGCGAGAAGCTCGATCGCGTCGAGGACCGCGCGAATGTCGTGTGGCCGATCCCAGTTCAGGTACTTGAAGACCGTGCAGGTGGCGTCGTCGGCAATGCCGATGGCGTTGCACAGCCGCCGCCGGCTCGCCGGTTCGCGGTGCGTATGGGCGATGCTGACCGTGAGGTAACCTGCGCGCGCCGTGGTCTCGCTCCACTCGACCATGCTGGTCGCCGGGCTGCTTTTGCCGTCCGCGCCGCCATGCGACCAGACCACCACCGGCATCGGCGCCGGCGCGCCCAGCGGCTGTCGGATCAGGACCCGGACCTCGCGCTGATCGCCGGCCTGATCGGTGTAGAAGGTGGTGCGCTCGAACGGCGTGAACTCGTAGGTTGCCGCCGGAAAGTACAGGCAGCCCGGGCCCGGCGCCTGGTTGCAGGTCGGCGCCTGTGCGAGCGCGCCGCTCGCTGCGCCCATTGCGACGACGAAAGCGCCAAGCAGGGCGGCGACGGCGTTACGTGCGCGGTGCGGCGTCCTCCCGGTGTCCTTCACCGCCGACGACGAATGGTCCGCTTCGAGGACGGGCTTGTCAGCCTCGATCAGCGAGAACTGGCGGTTCTCGTCGATCGGCTCGTCGGACTCCTGCGGCGCCGCGTCCGCATGGAAGCTCCCGTCCGATAGGACGTCCTGGAACGAAAGCAAGTCGGTTCGCGTCGAGCGATTCGAAATGCCCAGGATGCGCTTCTCGACCCTGGGTAACCTGTGTAAACGCTTGATAGACATGTCCACTCGCCTCGTAAATCGGGTCGTCGCATGTGCTAGATCCGTTGATGCGAACTCTAGGCAGATGCACGCGAGCGGGATATCCCGCGAATGCGTGTGCGCATAGCGTGTTATTGGTAAACCAGCCGAGCTAGGCCGATCGGACCGGGGCGGCCGCGCGCTTTGTCGGGAATGTGCGTTCGGCAACTACCTAAACCGCGATACCGAGGAGGCGGGCCGCCTCAAACATCGCGGTCGGCCTAGACAGAATGGCTTGCAGTCCACGCGCTCGAGGCGCACATGGCGAGTCCTCTTCAGCGGCCGGCCAACCGCCACCCCTCCGAGAGCCGGTAGTCCTCCGGCGTATCCAGGTCGAGCGCCAGGGCCGGGTCGGCGTGGACGCGCACGGCGAGGCCTGCTTCGGCAATTACCCGCCGGTGCTCGGCATCGCGCACTGTCCCGAGGGCCGGCGCGTCTTTCCCTACATGTCGGTGCGCGAGAACCTCGAGATGGGGTGCTACCTCAGGCGCGATGCGGCCGGGATCGAGGCCGACATGCGGCGGCTCTTCGACCGCTTCCCGATCCTCTACGAGCGGCGCGGCCAGGCGGCGGGCACGCTCTCTGGCGGCGAGCAGCAGATGCTCGCGATTTCCCGCGCGCTGATGTCGCGGCCCAAGCTCGTGCTGTTCGACGAGCCTTCGCTCGGCCTCGCGCCCAACATCGTCGAGCGGACGTTCGACATCATCCAGCAGTTAGTGTTTGGTCCTACCTTGATGCTAACGGGCGGCGCTGATTGCATCCTCCCGCGACGCCAGGATCGGGAACCGATTGAGGAACCCGCCTATGTCGAAGAGCTGGTGGACCTTGCTCGAGAGACCGCACACGACGAACCGGCTCCCCGTCGCTTCCGCCCGCATCGCCGCCAGGAACAGGATCCGGAACCCCGCGCTGCTGATGTAGTCGAGTTGTTGCAGATCGAGGACGAGCCGCCGCCCGCTCGCCGCGAACGCCTCCGTCAGGCGCCGTCCCAGCGTGGGGGCGGTATCGCTGTCGAGTCGCCCCTTCACGGCGAGGACGACGATCTCGCCGAGGGTCTCCTCAGTCAGCTCCATGGTTCTCGCCCTCCGTTTCGTTTTCCGATCGATTCCGGCCACGGCTTGGCGCTTTCGCCGAGCGGCGCGCGGATCTCCGTCGCCAGCCGCCCGAGAGCGGCCGGCTTCGTTTCGTAATCGTCGCAGCCGGCGGCGAGCGCCCGCTTGTGCCGCTTCTCCCGAATGTTGATCCCCATACGCTTTTCCCAGCCACGGCGCCCCGGATCACGCTTCGGGTCGCGCAAGGGCCTTCACCAGCGTGAGGCAATTGCCACCGGCGCTCGATTCGTACCCGACGTCGTCCATCACCCGCTTGATGAGGTGCCAGCCGAGCCCGCCGACGCGGCGCACCTTCCAATCCGCGTCGAGGTCCAGCGGCGGTGCGCGGGCCGGATCGAACGGCGGGGCGCGGTCGCGGATCTCGACGATCAGGCGGGCATCCAGCGCCGCGATCGAGACCTCGATCGGGCCGGGCGGGCCGGGCGGGTAGCCATGCTCGATGAGGTTCATGCAAGCCTCCTCCACCGCGAGCCGGACGTCGCACGCCGCATCGCCGTCGACGGCGAGCTTGGCGCACGACTCGGACACGAAGTCGAGTAGCGCCCCGAGGTGTACGCGACGCGCGTCGCGCGCGATTCGTAGCGGTGCCGTCATGAAAGCCCCAAGCAGGCCGGCCCCGCACGGGCAGAGTCGACCTGGCGATTCTCGGGAGGAACGTCGCCCAGGATACGACACCCGCGCGCCGGCTGTTTCCGGGTTTCACCCGGTTTACCCGGTTTCGATCAGGCAAAGCGCAACTCGACCGCCCGAACACCCCCCTGTGCGCCTTCCTCTCTGCCGCTAAGGGTGGGTGCTCCTGGTGTCTTCCATGAAATGCGGGAAGCTGAATCCCGGACGTAAACGTGGGGTCGGTTGCGGCTGCGGTGGCGCGGCTGGCGGGACCGGGGCCGCGGTCTGGACGATCGAGGGCTCGCTGTTCGCTACCCGCACCGGCATCTCCTGATCGGGGACCGCGGTCGCGGAGAGGGTGCTCTCGCGCGCCATCGCTTGCGGTGGCGGGTTTTCCGCCCGCGAACGAACCGCGCCAGGTGCCCGGCTCGGCTTCGCTCGCGGCGGTCCGGCGCGCGGTATTGCGGGCGGCGGAGCGGCAGCGTACACGCGTTCCTCCTGCTTGATGCTGGCGAGCTGCAGGGTCAATGACCGATTCTGCTCCACGAGCTCGTTCATCCGGCGTTCGGCTGCCTGCACGAGCTCCTGCGCTTCCTCGATCACGTCTCCCTGCGACGCGAGTTCGGTAACCAGGCTGCGCTGATATGCGGCGGCCCAGACGACGCCGAACGCGACGAGTGCGCTCGCGATGACAAGACCCCAGGAGAGAATGCGCGGGCGGGACTGACGCGGGCGCAAGAAGCTTTCGACGCCCTCGGCGGGATTCACGTCCCGCGCCCGCGCGCGCTCCAGCTCGTCGCGCAGCCTCTCGGTCTCGCGCTGCCGCCTTCTTGCGTCCACGAGATAGACGACAAGCGCAGCAATGCCGATCATCACCGGCACCGCGCTCCTGAACGCGGACGAGAGAGAAAGCAGACCGTCTTCCATACCAGTACCCCTCGCGCGCTTTGAACCACTCGCAGGCGGAGCGCAATGTTTCGCCGCGAGGTGCTAAGGATGAACGACCACCTCGCGATCCGCAAGGCGCAGATTGGATCGCTGCGGTGGATGCGATGGCACTTCGATATCGGATAAGGCTCATCGGCGGCGAGCCAGCCATCTTAGGCGTCGTCGAAAGGAGACAGTCCACCGCTGTCGACGGGCTGGGCATCACACGGTTGCCCATCGCCTCCGCCGGACGCCGAGAACGCGACGACGCGTCTGGCGCGTGTTGCGTGACAGAGCTCGCCAGCCGAACTCGATCTGGTGGTCGAGACCTGTGCGGAGCGTTTCATGGGCTACTGGATCGGCGCGGAGACCTGGGCGGCGATGCCGGCGGAGACCCGAGCTCGCCTCATTGCGACGATGCCCAAGATCGGATCGGAGTTCCGGCTGTTGTTCCGCAGCCACGACCGGTTCGACGGCGTCCGCGGCCTGCGCGTCCCGACGCTGCTCCTGCGCGGGGCGCACACCACGCCCGCCGCGCGCGCGGTGGTCGACCGGCTCGCCGCGGTGATACCGAACGCCGATCTCGTCGAGATCGCGGACGCCGGACACATGCTGCCGGTGACCCACGCCAGGCGCGTGAACGCCGCGATCGAGACGCACCTCGCGCAAGCCGATGCGGAGATGCTTCTCGACGTCGCCGCCTGAAGTCGAGGCGGTCAAGCGAGACCGGAAGGCCTGGAGCCGACTCCTCTACCGGCGCCCCCCCCGCAGCAGCATAGACCTACCCGCCCGGCTTGGCTCGTCTTGCGGCGAGAAAGGCCGCCAGCGTAGCCGACGTGTCGTAGCGAAACCGGAAACCGAGCTCTTCGCGAATGCGGCGGTTCGAAACCAGCCACGGGTAACGCACGAAGTAGACGAACTCGGGCGGAGCCTCGGTGACGCGGGTCCATCCGCGACGCCAGGCCGCGCTCGCTACGGACAGGAGGATCGGCATCGGCAGGGGAACGACGCGCGTGCCGAGGCGACGATACACCTCGGAGAGCTTGAGCAGCCCGTCCCCGGCGATGTTCCAGATCCCCGGTCGGCGGCTCTCCACGATGGCCGCCAACGCCGCGGCGCAATCGTCCTCGTGGACGAGTTGCGAATCGGGGTCGACACCGAGGGGGCGGAAGTGCACCGCCTTGTCCATCGTGCGAAAGATGTAGTTCGAGACGTTGGGTCCCCCGACGACACACGGCCGCGCGATCTGGAGGATCGTCCCCGGTCGATCGGCAGCGAACCGCCGGAAGAGCCCCTCCGCCTCGCGCTTTTCCGCCGAGTACTGCAGGTGATACCCGTCGAGGAGCGGTTCCTCCTCGTCGAGGAGGGTCGTGTGCGACGGGTTCGCACCATACGCGGTCGCGCTCGACATGAAAAAGACGTGCTTCACGTCGCCGGCCACGCAGCCGTCGAGGAAGCGGTGCGACCCACCGATGCAGATGTCGCGCTGCCTCCGCGAATCGCGCAGGGGATCGAAGACCCACGCCAGGTGCATCGCGACGTCGACGCTGCGCGCACGATCGGTATAGAGGTCGCGCAGATCCTCCGTGACGCTGCGCGAGACATAGCGAACCTTGTCGATCTTGCGCGGCGGAGGTTTCAGGTCGACGTCGACGATCTCCTCGACGTCGGAGCGCGCGGCGAGCGTCTCCATGAAGCGAGACCCGATGTACCCGGACCCGCCAGTGACCAGGATGCGCACGGAAACACTATATGTCAGCCCTCGGCAGCTCGACGACGAGGTTGCGCGGCCAGCGACAAGCATCCCTAGTCGCACAGGCCAGCGCGACTCCAATGGACCACTGACCTGTCGACCACCTTGATCTGTGTCAGCGCTGTGCGCGGCGGCGGCGATCAATGGTGCCGCGTGGGGCGTATCGGCGTGGATGCTCGGCCCGCGGCGAGCGCAGTTTCCCGCCGATGCCTACGCCGTCCTCGCCGAGCGCTACGGCGCGTCCTGCTGCAGATATTTGTGGACGAAAGCGATCGCCATGCTGCCCTCACCGACCGCGGAAGCAACGCGTTTGACCGGACTCAACCTCACATCCCCGCAGGCGAAAACGCCTGGAACACTCGATTCCAGGAGGTAGGGATCGCGGCCGTGCGACCAGCGCCCGGCCTTCACCACGTCGTCACCGGTCAGGACATATCCTCGCGCATCGCGTGCGATCTCCGCCGGCAGCCAGCCGGTCTCTGCGTCGGCTCCAATGAACACGAAAAGGCCGCCGCAGTCGTGTCGGCGCACCTCTGCGCTTGCGCTGTCGCGTATGTCGATCGCTGCCAGGTTGGTGTCACCGTGCGCGGCGATCACTTCGGATCGAAGTCGAACCGTTACGTTCGACTGCCCGCCGAGCTGCTCGATCAGGTAACGAGACATGCCCTTTTCGAGGGAATCGCCGCGAACGACGAGCGTCACCGTGCGTGCATGATTGGCGAAGTACAAGGCGGCCTGGCCGGCCGAGTTTCCGGCACCGATGAGGTGGACGTCGAGTCCATGGGTGGCGCTCGCCTCGCTTCGTGCCGCACCGTAGTAGATGCCCTTGCCGATGAGCCGCTCGAAACCGTCGATCGCGAGCCGGCGCCAGGTGACGCCAGTGGCCAGAATGACGGTCTGCGCGCGGACGACATCGTCTCCATCGAGGCAGACCTGGCGCGTTTTCGGATCGATGCGGGACACGGAGCGCGTGACGAGAATCTCCGCCCCGAGCCGCCCTGCTTGCTTGAGTGCGCGACTCGCCAGTTCGTCGCCCGAGACGCCGCTCGGGAAGCCGAGATAGTTTTCGATCCGCGAGGACGTCCCGGCCTGACCTCCGGGTGCCTCGCGCTCCACCACCAGGGTGCGCAGTCCCTCGGACGCGCCGTACACTGCCGCCGCGAGGCCGGCCGGCCCGCCACCGATGATCACGGTGTCGTATTCGGCAAGACGTGCACTCGTTTGGAGACCGAGACGCTGGGCAAGGTCGTGCATCACAGGTCGACTGATGAACGTCCCGTCGGCCAGCCGGACCACAGGGCAATCGCCGTCCGCTGGACGCGCTCCGGGCCAACGCTTTGACAGTTCAGGCGCGTCGGGCGTCATCCAGTCAAAGGAAATCTGGTTGCGCGCGAGGAACTTGCGCAACTCGGTGCAGGCGGTGTCCCAGCGGTGCCCGACCATCGTTACGCGCGGCTTGGGCGGTTCGGCAGCGATGCCCTGGAGCCCTCCGATACGCTCGCGTGCGAGCGCGCCGACCTTCACGGAGACCTCCGGCGACGCCGCCGCAATGGCGTAATACTCTTTGGGGTCCACACGCAAGACGCGCGAGGGTTCTGACGCCCGATAGCCGCCGGGGAACGTCGTGCCGAAGGCAATCGGCACTTCGCCGAAGATTGCGCCCAAGGCGCGCCAGCCCAACGTTCGTTCGATGCCGTCAACGACCTTGACGACCTCGATCTTTCCGGCGAGAACCGCGTAGAGCGCGCGTTCTCCACCCTCATGAACCGCGAATTCTCCGGCGGCCAGATGCAGGTCGGCGGAGGTCTTCGCGAGACGCTCAAGCTCGGTCACTGCGAGCGTCGAGAACAGTGGAATTGCCCGGAGGTCGTCAATCGTCAGCATCGTTCGGTTGTAGGTAGGATAGGCGCGCCGACCACAAATCAAGCATTACACATCTAGCGCCGTCCAGCAAAAGATCGACGGGTCGTCGCGTCGCTACGTCGTCGGCTTCGGACGTTTCCCAGACGCGGACATGGCGAGTCTTCTTCAGCGGCCAGCCGATCGCCACCCCTCCCAGAGGCTGTAGTCCTCCGGGGTATCCAGGTCGAGCGCCAAGGTGAGGTGGGCGTGCACGCGCACCTCGAGGCCCGCTTCGGCGGCCGCCCGCCGGTGTTCGTCAAGGCTGCGCTCGCCGAAGCGGAAGAGATCAGCCCGCGCGGGCCGGACTCCGAACAGGTTGGTGCCGCTGCCGTGCCGGTCGGGCACGACCACACAACCCGGCTTCTCCAGGTCGCTCGACACCACCGCACGCAGCGCCTCCGCCGTGACCAGGCCGAGATCGACCGGAACGACGAGCAGGGCCCGCGCTCCCCGCGCGATGGCGTGCCCCGCCGCGAGCGCGAGCGCCGCGTTGAGGTCGCCGGGCGACGCTTCTTCGACCACGACGAGGCCGCGCGCCGCGGCCTCCACCGCGACCGCTTCGGCTGCGGTGACGACGACGGTCCGCTCGGGGCCGAACGAGGCCGCGCAGCATTCGAACGTCTGCCGGACCAGCCGGAGGTTCAGATCCTCGCGCGCGCGCGCGTCGAGCACGCTCGCGAGCCGCGACTTCCCCAGCGCCGGATCCTTCACCGGCACCAGCGCGAAGACCGCCTCGCTCAAGGGCGAACCCGCTCCAGGATCGCCACGCACGCCCGCGCGAGCCGCTCACGACCTGCGTCGCCGGTCATCAGCGTGTCCTCGAGCACCGCCCGGATGCCGAGCGTCTCGATCCGTGCGGCAAGGTCCGCGTCGGCCCGGTCGATCACCAGCGCGCGCACGAGCCCGTGGTAGAAGCGTGCCACCTCCAGTGCCGACGGCTCGATACCCAGCTCGCGCATGATCTTCGCCGCCGGTCCCTTGACCGCCTGCCCCGCGATGATCGGCGAGACCGCCACCGCGCGTCCGGCGATCGCCTCGCGAACGCCGGCCACGGCCAGGATGGGCGCGATGCTTAGGTACGGGTTCGAGGGGCAGAAGAGGACACCCGCGAGATCGCTGCGGCCCAGGGCCTCGCGCAACGCGGCGCTCGCGCGCGCATTCTCCGCGCCGCGGTACTCGAGCCGCTGCACGCGCGGCTCGCACCGGTCGCGCACAAAGTAGTGCTGGAACTCGAGCGCGCCGTGGTCGGTGTGCACGACGGTGCGCACCGGATCGTCCGACATCGGCACGACGGCTTGGCGCACCCCCAGGCGTCCGCAGAGATCGCGCGTGACCTCCGACAGCGTCTCGCCGCCGCGCAGCCGGCGCGTCCGCTCCACGTTCGTCGCCAGATCGCGATCGCCGAGCCTGAACCAGGTGGGGCCGCCGAGGCGCGCGAGCGCCTCCATGAACGACCACGTCTCGTCAGCCCGCCCCCAGCCGGTCGCCGGATTCGCGATCCCGGCGAGCGTGTACATGACCGTGTCGAGGTCCGGCGACACGTGGAGTCCGAGATGCTCGAAGTCGTCGCCGGTGTTGACGGCGATGACGAGCTCCTCCGGCGGCAGCACCCGCGCGAGCCCCGCCGCGAGCTTCGCGCCGCCCACGCCGCCCGCGAGCGCGACGATCATCGAAAGAAGTCCTGGTCGCGCGGCCGCTGCAGTTCGCGCGCGCTTCCTTCCCGCCGCGTCACCGTCACGCCGCGGATCAGCACCACCGGCCGTCCCTCGCCCGCCTGGCCCATGACGGCGGACGCGGCGGCTGCAAGCTCGTCGGCAAAGCCGACCTCGGTGATCTGCAGCGCGCGCCCGTGGAGATCGGGCGTGCCGCGCAGGTCGAGCAGCCCGGGGATGCCGCTCGCGCCGATCGCCGTTCCGACCGTGCCCAGCCGCCACGCACGCCCGATGCTGTCGTTGACCAGCACGCCGACGTCGACGCCCGCGAGCTCACGGATGCGCGCACGCAGGCGCGCCGCGCTCGCGTCGGGATCGACCGGGAGCAGCAGCACGCGCTCGCGGCCGTCCGCCTCGGGCTCGACGTTGGAACGGTCGATGCCGGCGTTGGCGAGCACGAGCCCGCGCCGGTCCTCGACCACGAGCACGTTCGGCGCCGCGCGCAGCACCGTGCGCGATTCCGCGAGCACCAACTCGACGAAGCGGGGATCCTTGCCGCAACGCTCCGCGAGCTCGAGCGCGCGCGCGGAAGGCTTGACTTCGTCGAGCGCCGCGTACCGGTTCTCGCTCTTCGAAACAATCTTCTGCGCCACCGCCACGACATCGCCATCGCGGAGCGCGAGCCCGATGTCGTCCGCGGCGGCGAGGATTCGCCGGCCGAGATCGTCACCCGGCGAGACCCGGCCGACGCCCTCCAGTGCAACGAGTGTGAGGCTCGCGGCTGCCGCCATGCGGACGGCTCATGCGGTGACGGTGTTCGTGGCCGCCCCACGACGCGGAACGGGCGTCAGCACGACGGCGGCGAGCGGCGCGGCTCCGAAGCTCGCGCGCCGCCGCTCCTCGTCGACTGCCCCGTAGAGCGTGGTGCGCTGCTGAGGCTGGCGCCCGGCCAGCCGAATCAACGCTTCCATCGCTTCGGGCGGGAGCTCCTCGCCGTGCTCGTTGCCCGCGGCGCGGGAGATGCTCTCGTTCATCAGCGTGCCCCCGAGGTCGTTCGCCCCCGCGGCGAGGCACGCCGCAGCACCCTCGCGACCGAGCTTCACCCAGGAGACCTGGATGTTCCGGATCAGCGGCTGCAGCGCGAGCCGCGCCACCGCATGCATCGCGAGCGTCTCGCGCCAGGTCGGCCCGCGCCGTGCACCCTCCTTCAGGAACATCGGCGCTTCCATGTGCACGAACGGAAGCGGCACGAACTCCGTGATGCCCCCGGTCCGCTCCTGCAGATCGCGCACCGCGGCGAGGTGCCGCGCCCAGGCGTGCGGCGCCTCGACGTGGCCGAACATGATCGTCGAGGTCGTGCGAAGGCCCGCGCGGTGCGCCGCCTCGACGACCTCGACCCACTGCCCGGCGCTCAGCTTGTCGGGACAGATGCGCGCACGCACCTCGTCGTCGAGTATCTCGGCCGCGGTGCCTGGGAGCGAGCCGAGCCCCTCGTCGCGCAGCCGCGCGAGGAACGCCGCGATGCTCACGCCGAGCGTGCGCGCGCCGTGCGTCACCTCGAGCGGCGAGAACGCATGCACGTGCATTCGCGGCTCCGCCCGCTTCACGGCGCGCAGCAGCGCGACGTAGGTCTCGCCGGTGTAGGCGGGATGAATGCCGCCCTGCATGCAGACCTCGGTCGCGCCGCGCGCCCAGGCTTCCTGCGCCCGGCGCGCGACCTCCTCGAGCGCGAGATCGTAGGGCTGGCCGCGCAGCTGCTCCGCCGTCCTGCCCTTGGAGAACGCGCAGAACCGGCAGCGGAACGAGCAGACGTTGGTGTAGTTGATGTTGCGATTGACGACGTATCGCACCGTGCCGCCGACGGTCGCCGCCCGCAGCTCGTCCGCCGCGGCGAGAGCCGCTTCGAGCGCGCCTTCGCGCGCTTCGAACAGCCGCACGATGTCCCGTTCGTCGAGCCGCTCTCCCCGGCTCGCGCGCACGAGCGCCGCGTCGAACGCACGGTGGCGGCCGGCCGTGCTCCGCGCCGTCGGCACCGGCGGAGCGATGCCGGCGACGCCGGGACTCCAGGAATCGCTGCGCGCATAGCCCTCGCCGTCGCTCGCCGCGAGCACGCGTGGCACGAGGGCCGCGTCGAGCCACCGGGCGGGCGTCCGCAAGTAGGCGGGATAGATGGCGAGACGCTCGACCGGCACGAGGCCGGCGCGGCGCGTCGCCTGCTCCAGCGCGGCAATCGAAGGCCAGGCGTGCTCGGGATTGACGTAGTCGTCCGTCACCGGCGAGATCCCGCCCCAGTCGTTGATGCCGGCCTCGAGCAGCTCGGGGAAGCGCGTCTCGCTCAGGTTCGGCGGCACCTGGATGTTGGCTTCCGCGCCGAGGATCAGCCGTGCCGCGGCGGCGGTCCAGACGAGGTCGTCGAACGCTGCGTGCTCCGCGCGGCGCATGCGCGTATCCGGCTTCGCGCGAAAGTTCTGCACGATGACTTCCTGCAGGTGGCCGTGACGCTCGTGGGCATCCTTCAGCGCGACGAGCGCTGCGACCCGCTCGAGGCGGGTCTCGCCGATGCCGATCAGGATGCCCGACGTGAACGGAACGCCCGCGCGCCCCGCCGCGTCGATCGCCGCGAGCCGCACCGCCGGCAGCTTGTCGGGGCAGCCGTGATGCGGGCCGCCCGGCTCGCAAAGCCTATCGGCGACCGACTCCAGCATCATTCCCTGCGACACGCTCGCCTTCCGCAGCCGGCGCGATTCGTCCTCCGATAGGACGCCGGCATTGACGTGGGGCAGCAGGCCGGTCTCGGCGAGCACGAGCGCGCACATCGCGGCGAGATACTCGACCGTCGAACCGTGTCCCAGCTCGTCGAGCGCCCCGCGCGCGGCCGCATGCACGGCCTCCGGTCGATCGCCGAGGGTGAAGAGCGCCTCCTTGCAGCCGGCAGCTGCGCCCAGCCTTGCGATCTCGAGCACCTCGTCCGGCCGGAGGTAGGGATACGCGATCTCTTTCGGGCCACGCACGAACGTGCAGTAGCCGCAGGTGTTCCGGCAGAGGCGCGTGAGCGGGATGAAGACCTTGCGCGAGTAACTCACGCGCGGGCCGTGGCCCGATTCGCGCAAGCTTCGCGCCTGCGCGGCGAGCTCCGCCGGCGCCAGCCGATCGAGCCTCGCCAGGACGGCGCCCGCGCGCGCCGCGAGGTCGGGGGGAAGCGTCGACGCTGAGGTAGCCATGGTTGGATGCGCCGATGGAACGCGGCCGATCGTAGCGTCAGCTCGACTTGATCCCGGTGATGCGGATCCCGGCGCCGTCGACCTGGTAGTTCCGGTTGATGCCGATCAGCACCGAGGTGAGCGCCTCGGCGGCGGTGGAGTTCGCGAGCGGCCCGGCGTGCAGCGCGCGCAGACCCGCGTCGTGCGCGAGCCGGATCGCGACCTCGCGATCCTCGGGCCTGTCGCCGAACACCAGCACGTCGCAGTCGATCGGCTCGCCATTCTGCAGCTTGAGCGCGGCGACGTTGTGGAACGCCGAGACTACGCGCGCCGCCTCGCCCAGCGCCCTTTGCGCCGCGACCGCCGCCGAACCGTCCGGCGGCAGCTGCACGCGCGCGACTCGCGGCGGCACGAGCGGAACGGTCGCGTCGATGACGATCTTGCCCGCGACCGAGTCGCGAATCTCCGCGAGGATCGCGCCGTGCACGGCGAACGGCACGGTGATCACGACCACGTCCGCTGCCGCGGCAGCCTCGACATTGGCGAGCCCGCGCGGTGCGGGCGCGCCTGCCGGCCGCGCGAGCCGCTCGGCGGCCTGCCCCGCCTTCGCCGCCTCGCGCGAGCCGACGATCACCGGGTAGCCGGCGGCTACCCACCGGATCGCAAGGCCGGTGCCGAGATCGCCGGTTCCGCCGATCAGGGCGAGCGTCGGCTTGCCCGCGCTCATCGCGTGCTCAGCCCGGAAGCTTCATCTCGTTCAGCGGCACGACCTGGATGCCTTCCTGCTCGAGGCGCTTCCGGACCGCACCGGCTACGTCCACCGCGGTCGGCTCGTCGCCGTGCACGCAGATGGTCTCGACCCGGACCTTGAGCGTCTTGCCGTTACGCGACACGATCTCGCCTTCGCGCACCATGCGCAGCACCTGCTCGACGGCCTGCGCGGGGTCCTTCAGCACGGTGCCGGGAATCGAGCGCGAGGCGAGGTTGCCGTTGTCGTCGTACTGGCGGTCGGCGAAGCCTTCGCGCGCGAGCGGCAGTTCGAGCTTGCGCGCGGCCGCCTCCATCTGCGTCCCCGGGAGCGCGACGTAGATGATGTTCCGGTCGACCGCCTTGATCGCGCGGCCGATCGCGAGCGCGTAGTCCTCTTCCTCGGCCGCCATGTTGTTTAGCGCACCGTGCGGCTTGAGATGCGTCACCTTGAGCCCCGAATAGGCGCACATCGCCTGCAGCGCGCCGATCTGGTAGGCAATCATGTACTCGAGGTCGGAGGCGCGCATCCGGATCTGCCGCCGCCCAAAGCCCCATAGGTCGTTGAACCCGGGGTGCGCGCCGACGCTGCATCCCGCCTCCCTGGCGAGCGTGACGAAGCGGTGCATCACGGTCGGATCGCCGGCGTGGAAACCGCAGGCGACGTTCGCCGAACGGATGATCCTCACCAGCGCCGCGTCGTTGCCGATCGAGTAGGCGCCCCAGCTTTCGGCGATGTCGGCGTTGAGATTGATCTGCAAGGCCATGGTCGGGTCTCCGCGGCGAGGTTCTGCTGAGTTTGTCCTTGCGCCGCGGGCGCCGCGGCGGCGACGACCGGATCGTACTATATTTAGAACCATTGCTCGCCGCATGGCGCGCGATCCCGACGTACCTCCCGGAGCGTGAATGTTCCATCCCCAGGTCAGGCTGCTCCCGAACGGCGACACCGCCCTCGCGGTGGAGTTCGGCGAGCGCATCGACCGCGCGACGAGCGAGCGCGTGCTCGCGCTCCACGATCGCCTCGCCCATGCCGCGCTGCCGGGCGTCGTCGAGCTGCTGCCGACCTTTCGCTCGCTCATGGTCCATTACGATCCCCTGCGCACCTCGCACGCGGAGCTCTCGCGGCGGCTCGAGCCGCTGCTCGACGGGCTCGAGGCCGTACGGCCTGCGGCTCGGCGCTGGACCATTCCGGTGTCCTACGACCCGGCGTTCGCGCTCGATCTCGAGGAGGTGGCGGCACGCACCGGCCTCACGCCCGCGGAGGTGGTCGAGCAACACAGCACCACGACCTATCACGTCTACATGATCGGCTTCCTGCCGGGCTACCCGTACATGGGTGATCTCCCGGCGCGCCTTGCCCTGCCCCGCCGCGAGAATCCGCGCACCCAGGTGCCGGCCGGGTCGGTGGCGATCGCGACCACCATGACCGCCGTGTACACGCTGCAGAGCCCGGGCGGCTGGCACATCCTGGGCCGCACGCCCGTGCCGCTATGGGACCGGCGGCGCAGCCCGCCGGCCGTGCTCGCGCCCGGCGACAAGGTGCGCTTCGCACCGGTCGGCATGGACGAGTTCGCACGGCTCGCCGAGCAAGCAGCGGCCGGCGACCTCGAGCTCGAAGGCGCGGACGCATGAACGGCGCGCTGCAGATCGTCGCCTCGAGCTCGATCGCGATGCTCCAGGACCTCGGGCGGCATGGCCAGCAGCGGTACGGCGTGCCCGTGTCCGGCGCGCTCGACACGGTGAGCCTGCGCATCGCCAACGCGGTGGTCGGCAACCCGGACGGCACTGCTGCGCTGGAGATGTTCTATCGCGGGCCGACGCTCGAGGTGGCGGCCGAGAGCGTACGCGTGGCCGCGGTCGGCGCCGCGCTGGAGCTGGTCGCCGGCGGTGCGAGCCGGCCGGTTGCCGCCGGGCAGAGCGTGCGCCTCGTGCGTGGCGACCGGCTGACGGTCGGGCCCTGCGATGCGACGCTCGCCGCGTACCTCGCGGTCGAGGGCGGATTCGCGCTGCCGGGCGATCTCGGCAGCCTCTCGACTTTCGCGCGCGCCGGTCTCGGGGGAATCGACGGCCGGCCCCTGAAGAAGGGTGACGTGCTCCCCCTTTCGGCTGCAGCCGCGCCCGAGCGCGCGGAGCGCCGAGCTCCGAAGTGGGACCTCGCGCCGCCGGCGCGCGTACGCGTCGTGTTCGGGCCGCAGGACGATCACTTCACTGAGCAGGCGAGGCGGACGCTGGTCGAGTCCGGCTACACCGTCTCGCGCCAGTCGGACCGTATGGGGATGCGCCTCGAAGGCCCCAAGCTCGAGCACGCGAAGGGCTTCAACATCGTTTCCGACGGCACTGCGCCGGGTTCGATCCAGGTGCCCGGGAACGGGCTCCCGATCGTGCTGCTCGCCGATCGCCCGACGACCGGCGGCTACCCGAAGATCGCAACCGTGGCCTCGACCGATGTACCGTCGCTCGGGCGGCTCCGCCCGGGCGCGACGATAGGTTTCGAGGCGATCAGCGTGGCGGATGCCGAGGCCGCGCGGCGCGACCTGGAGGCGCGGCTTGCGGCCCTTCGCAACCGGCTCGAGGTCGTACGCCGCGCCCGTTCATACGGCAAAGATAGCTAACCGCGTTCCTCTCCGCTGCGGGGCGAAGAGCATCGCGCTCACCTGTCCCCCGAAGTCATGGCTGCGCTGGCCCGCCGTGAAGGTGATCCTCGTTGGGTGTTTCCCTCGCTTGCGACGGAAGCACAACCTCTGTCTGATCCGTACCCCGCATTTCAGCGCATCTGCAAAGCCGCTGGGGTCAGCGGCCCGACTATTCACGATCTACGCCGCACGCTTGGTTCACGTCTTGCCGCCAAGGTTCCGCTGCTCGTTGTCGCGAAGGCTCTCGGCCATCGCACCAACAACACGACAATGCGAAGCTACGCCGTCATCGCGGAGCAGGAAGCGCGGACCGCACTGATGATGGGGCATCGCTCCGCTATACGAACGCCCCCTTCCATAGCTCCTCGAGGAAATGCTGCCAGGGAAGGATGCGGATCCCGTCCACCGTGCGAGCGCGCGGCTCGAGGGAGACCACTACGTAATGTTTGAGCAAGGACTCCTCCTTCAGCGCCCGCAACCCGCGCAGGTCACGGTCGCCTACCGGCTCTTTCGCCTTCACTTCGATTGCGGTCGTGTCCGCCAGCACGAAATCCACCTCGAAGTTGGACGTGGACCGCCAATAGGCGAGCGACACGGCCTCCGTGTAGTCGATGTAGGTGCTGAGCTCGTGGAAGAGGTAGCTTTCGAACGCCTCGCCGAACTCGGGTGAGCGGCGCGAAATGCCGGACCGATGCTGCAGATGCCGAACGACGCCGACGTCGAAGAAGTAATGCTTCGCGGTACCGATCGCCTTGCGCGTGCGAGTCCTGGTCCAGGCGGGCACGGGGCGCGCGAGCAGCGTGTCCTCCAGGATGTGGAAGTACTCTCGCACGGTGCTGATCGGCACCTGCGCGTCACTGGCGACTGCCGAGAAGTTGAGCATCGTGCCGTGGCTGAGCGCCGCGACTTCGAGAAACCGGCTGAAGGCCGGAACGTTCCGGGTGAGGGCTTCGGCGGCGATCTCCTCCTTCAGGTAGGTGCCGACGTAGGCGCGCAGATCCTCCCGCGGACTGTCGGAGAAGTAGATCGACGGAACCAGCCCGCGGTCGAGCGCTTTCGTGAGTGAGAAGTCACTCCCAAGCTCCCGATAGATGAAGGGGTGAAGCGTTCGGCTCGGCGCCCGGCCGCCGAGCAAGTTGACGCCTCCCCGGCGGAGCTTCCGCGCACTGGAACCGGTGAGCACGAACCGGACTTGCCGCTGCTCGATCAGGCGATGGACCTCGTCGAGCAGAACGGGCAGTTTCTGGATTTCGTCGAGCACGACCAGCCGGTCCTGCGGCCCCAGCTCCTCCCCGAGTTGCGCCGGGCGCCGGCTGAGGGTCAGAAACACGTCGGCGTCGAGAAGATCGTAGATCCTGGCGGCCGGCAACGCCTGTCGAACGAGCGCCGTCTTCCCGGTTTGCCGGGGGCCGAACAGGAAGAGCGACTTCCGTCGCGCCAGGCGGGCGAGGTCGAGCGCCCGGGGAACAAAGGTGGCGGTAGCCATGATTGACAGCAATCATGCTGTTTATCATGATAATTGACAACTAACCCGCCACCTCTACCCGCCTGCCCCGGCGCTCGGCGGGGCGCATGTCGGCGGACGGCGCCGCGCGCGCTTCGAAGCCTCGCGCCGCTAGGTTATGCGCTCTTCAGCCGCGGGATGATCTCCTTGGCGATGATCTCGAGCTGGTCGTCCTGGTAGCGGTACGGCACGAAGATGATCCGGTCGATGCCGGTGCGAACGTGCTTCAGCAGCTGCTCGACGCACTCGTCCACCGTGCCCATGATCGCGCTCTCGGCGGTCGACTCCGACCACGCGGCGTAGTCCCACTCGGTCTGCAGCCACTCGCGCATCGGCCCCTCGACCTTCGCGCGCGGGCCGACCGCGATCGGCAGCTGGTTAGTCGACTGCAGCTCGTCGGGGTTGCGCCCGGCCTCCTCGGCGAAGCCGCGGATCCGCGCCCAGTTCGAAGCGAAGCTGTCGGCGGTGTAGTAGTAGGTGAGCCAGCCGTCGCCCTTCGTCGCCGCCCGCCGCAGCACGGCCTCGACGTAGCCGCCGATGAGAATCGGCGGGCGCGGTTTCTGCACCGGCTTCGGGAACATCACCGCGTCCTTGATCAGGTACGGCGGGAAGTCGACCGTCAGCCGGTCCTCGGTCCACAGCCGCGTGAGGACGTCGAGCGACTGCTCCATGATCTTGCCGCGTTGATGAAAGTCGACGCCCATCGCCATGAACTCGCGCTTGTACCAGCCCACCGCGGCCCCGACGAGCAGTCGCCCGTTCGAGATCAGGTCCATGGTCGCCAGCTGCTTCGCGAGGATTACGGGGTTCCGCATCGGCACGACGAGAATCCCGGTGCCGAGCTTGATCCTGCTGGTGCGCGCCGCGATCGCGGTGAGGATCGACAGCGACTCGATGATCGGGAAGTTCGGCTCCACCCCGAGCAGGATGTGGTCCCACGCCCAGAGCGATTCGTACCCGAGGCCCTCCATGCGCACGCCGTACTCGATCAGGCCCTGGGCGCTCGGCATCTCCGGGTAGCGGGTGAAGTTGCGCATCGCGACGCCAAACGCGGTCTTCGCCATGGTGTCCTCTCGTAATCAGTGTCACGACACGAGGGGGCAAGCCCCCTCGTGCTCCTCCGGTCTCGGGAGAATCGCCGCTATCGCGGCGATTCTCCCTCAAGGTACGGTTCCGGCCGGTTCAGGCCGTGTAGAGACGCTCGGGGTCGAGCTCGCGCAGCACCGCGAGCTCGTCCGCGTGCGGCGGAGCGGTCCGGTCGACCCGCCCGTCGATGTGCAGAGCGAAGCCGGTCGCGTCCTGGACCTGCCCGGGCGTCACGCCCGGATGCAGTGCCAGCACGCACATCTCGCGGCTCTCCGCGTCGAAACCCATGAGCGCGAGGTCGGTGACCACGCGCCACATCCCTCCGGAAATGAGGCCGCGCTCGGCGCGCGTGTTGCGGCCGTCGAGGAAGCCCGGGCTGGTGATGAAGTCGACCTTCGCCACGAACCGGCGCTTCTCGTGCTTCATCGCCACGATCATCTGGGTGAGCGAGGAGATGTCGTTGCCGCCGCCGGTGCCGGGAAGCCGGATCGCGGGCGACTCAGGACTCCCGATGAACGAGCTGTTCAGGTTGCCGAAGCGGTCGATCTGCGCGCCGCCCATGAAGCCGACGTCGACGTAGCCGCGCTGCAGCAGCAGCAGGACGTCGGTGATCGGCAGGACCATGTTGGCGCGGCGCGTGCAGCGCTGCTCGTTGGTGGACGGCGGCAGCTCGCCCGGCACGACGAACGGCCCGATCACGCCGCCCTCGAACAGGATCGTCAGCGTCGGCGCGTGCAGGCGTTGCGCGAGCGTCGCCGCGAGCAGCGGGATACCGACGCCCGCGAACACCGTCTGCCCGTCCTCGAGCAGCCGCGCGGCCATGACCGCGAGCAGCTCGGACGAGGTGTAGGCGGCGTGCTCAGTCATTGAAGATGCTCCTGCCGCGCCGGCTCGCGTCGAGCACGGCGTCCATGCCGAGCTTGGCGAGATAGCCGGACCAGCTCGCGGGGGCGCGATAGTACTCGTCGAGGTACCGCTTCGCCGAGGCCGCGGTGTCGTTCGCGGTGAGACCCGCGTAGTAGTCCAGGTGCCCGAAGAACGGCTCGTAGAGCCCGTAGCACTCGTGCGGCGCGGCGCCGTACGGGACCTCCACGACCGCGTCGACGGTGAAGAACGGGATCCGCGTCTGGTCGGGCGTGCGGCGGATCTGGTCGTTCGAGATCAGGCGCTCGGCGGTGAGGATCACGCGGTTCGCGGCCATCGCGATGTCGATGTCCATGAACTGCAGGCCGTCGATCTGCGCGTTGCCGTAGCGGTCGGCGCGCTGCACGTGGATCAGCGCGACCTCGGGGTTGATCGCCGGGACGAGCAGCAGCGGCTCGCCGGTGAACGGGCAGGTCATCGGCCTGACCTGGTCCTGGACCTGGCGCCCGACGTCCGAGCCGATCATTGCGCGGGTGGCGATGAACGGCACGCCCATCGCGCCGGCGCGGTAGCGCAGGCCCATCGACATGTGGCTCCACTCCTCGAAGCGGGCGAGCTTCTTCTCCGTGTAGTGCCGCATCACCTTCGAGACGCCCCACACGATTCCCTGGCTGAACCAGCTGGTCATGATGTGGTTCGCGGCCTCCGAGGCGAACAGCAGGTCGCCCTCGGTCGAGACGATCGAGCGCGAGACCTTGAGGTTCCGGCGCCCGGCGCGGATCAGCGCCCAGATCATCGCGATCGGCGTGCGCGACATCGTGCAGCCGCCGATCGCGACGTGATCGCCGTCGTTGACGAGCGAGGCCGCCTCCTCGAGCGACATGACCTTCTCGCGCAATCCGCGGTCGCGGGCGGCGGTGGCCCGGCGCAGATCATGGTAGCTCTTGACGTCTCCGCTCCCGCTCATCGCGAGTCCTCCTCGGCGCGCGCTTCAGGCGCACCCGGTGTCGTGGTTGAAGGCGGTGATCATCTCGTCCCACTGCGGGACGAGGTCGTGCAGGCCGCGCCAGAACGCCTGGGACCTGCGCCGCTCGAAGTCCGCGAGGGCTATCCCCTGCTGCTCGACCCAGGTGAAGTACGACAGGTTGAAAATCCGCTCGCGCTCGCGCGCCGTCGCCTCGAGCACGTGCTCGGTGTCGGCGCCGGCGAGATACCGGCCGTAAAGCTCGGCGGCCATGGCGTCGGTGAGCTTCCCGCCCTCGCCGCGCCGCTCCAGATACCGGCGGAGCTCGCTCGCGTACAGCGCCGCGCCGTCGGTCGCAACCGTCAGCACCACGTCGTCGGGGCCGAGGTGGTCATGGCGCGCGAGCTTGATCGCGGCCAGCAGGTTGCACAGGCTGGAGAGCCCGAACCAGCGCAGACGCCCGAGCAGCTCCTGCGCGACCCCGGTGCGACGCTCGAGATACGCGCGCCCGGTGTCGGTGTTGAAGACCGCGTTCAATCCGTCGGTCGCCCGGTCGCTCACGCCGATCACGAGATCGGTGTTCATGACGTTGTGGATCAGCGGCACGTGCTTGTCGCCGATGCCCTGGATGTTGTGCTCGCCGTAGCCGTTGTTGGCGAGCGTGGGGCATTCGACCGCCTCGACCGCCGCGATCCGCGCGCCGTGCTTCGCCTTGAGGTAGTCGCCCGCGCCGAGCGTTCCCGAAGAGCCGCTGGCGGCGACGAACCCGGCGAGGCGGGAGGCCGGGCGCGTCCGGGCGAGCGCCTCGAACACGCGCTCGAGCGCCGGCCCGGTGCAGCGCCAGTGGCCGAGGTAGTTCCCGAACTCGCTGAACTGGTTGACGATCTCGTTGGCCGGATCGCGCGCGAGCTCCCGGCAGCGATCGTAGATCTCCTTGACGTTCGCCTCCGTCCCCGGGGTGCGAACGATGTCCTCCGGCTGCGCGACCCAGCGCTCGAGCCACTCGAAGCGCTCGGCGCTCATGCCGGCCGGCAGCACCGCGACGCCGCGGCACCCCAGGATGCGCGAGATCGCCACGCCGCCGCGACAGTAGTTGCCGGTCGAGGGCCAGACCGCGCGCTGGCGCGTGGGATCGAAGCGGCCGGATGCGAGCCGCGGTGCGAGGCACGCATAGGCGGCGAGCACCTTGTGCGCCCCGATCATCGGGAACGGCGCGCCGAGCACGACGACGATGCGCGCCGGGACCCCGCTCAGGGCGCTCGGTACCTCGACGTGGACCGGCACGCTCGCCACGCCATGCCGGTCGATGGCGTTGAACCAGTTGACGCGATAGAGATTCGCCGCGTGCGGCGCGTCCGCATCGATCGCGGCCAACGTTTCGCGCGTCGACCGCGGCACGCGCGAGGGATCGGCAACTTCCGCGAAGGTTGGCAGGCGGACGCCCCGCTCCCGCGCGAGCCGGACCGCGCGCGCCCGCGTCTCCCGGTCCTCGACCTGCGTCGGAGAATCGAAGGGGTTCACCTGAAGTCGATGACCACCGCGCCGCTCGCTGCTCTCCCGCGCCGGCGACGCAAGCCTGCGGTTCCGTCCAATGGTTCTATTTGTAGGACTAGTCTCACACAACGAAGGTCAAAACGCAATTTGGCGCCGACGCCGGTTGCGCCGGGTGGTGGATGGCGGCAGAATCGATTTTCATCATGGCGAATCAGCGCGTCGACAGAAGCACCGCGCGCTCGGCCGGCGAGCGCGTACCACGCTACCTGCAGGTCGCCTCCGCGCTGCGGCGCCGGATCCGCGAAGGCCGCTGGGTGGTCGGCGAGCGGATCGCGACCATCGAGGCGCTGCAGCGCGAGTTCCAGGTCGCGCGCGTCACCGTGCGCCAGGCGATCGAGCTGCTCGCCCGCGAGGGGCTGCTCCGCGCGCGCCAGGGCAAAGGCACGTTCGTCACCAAGGAAGTCGCGAACGACCGCTGGCTGCGGCTCGCCACCGACTGGGAGAGCCTGATCGCGCCGATCCGCGACAACGTGCCGCACCTCCTGCGGACGCTGCGGCCGCCGCCGCCGCGCCTCGGACCCGAGGACGGCGCGCCGGCGCCCGCGTACGCCTACCTGCGCTCGTTGCAGACGCGGGGCAAGGAGCCCTTCGCGCTCGCCAGCGTGCACGTCGCGCAGTCGCTCTACCGCAAGGCGCCGAAGCGGTTCGCGTCGCACCCGGCGCTCGCGGTGCTCGCCCGGATGAACAGGCGCGCGATCGCGCGCGCCCACCAGACGCTCTCGGTCGGCGCCGCCGATGTCGAGACCGCGCGGCATCTGCGGCTGCCCCTGAACGCGCCTACGGTCGAGGCGCACTGCGTCGTCACCGACCGCGCGGGCGTCGCGATCTACGTCGGCGAGATCGTCTACCGGGGCGACGTGGTGCACCTCGACATCGAGCTGATCGGCACGCGGCGGCGCTGAGCGTCGCGCGCGCACCCGGGTGGGGCGTCGCGCGCCGCGGCTGGGCGTCGGGCTTCAGGGCATGTCCGTCGCGTTGACGGTGCCGGACCGGTGGTATATCGTTTGTACGCTAACGGTCCTTCCCGGGAGGTGCTCATGAGCCTGGCCGAAATCATGGCGAAACGCATCGCGCGCTACAGCGACCGGCGCGAGGACTGGACGGTCTTCGGCTTCGAGACCGAGCTCGACCCGGCCTACGCGCGCAGCCAGCGCCGCTACATCGGCGCCTCGGGATCGGTCGACCACGAGGAAACGAACGCGGTCGAGCCGGTCGCGTTCACGATGTCGGTCCAGACCATGCCGGTCGGCCACCGGATCCCGCCGCACTGCCACGAGACGGAGGAGACGTTCTTCATTCTCGACGGCGAATGCGTCGTCAACGTCTTCCACGAGGGCGAGACGGTGTCGCTCAAGCTCGGACGATGGGACCTCGCCTCGATCCCGGCCTTCGTCTATCACGACATCCACAACACCGGCTCCGTCCCGTGTCCGGTACAAACCCTGCTCTCGAAGCCCAGGCCCGATCGCCCGCACTACCGCGATCAGCGGCTGCTCGACATCCAGGCGAAAACCTATACTGCGTGAGGGCGCTCGATCGAGCGCATCCGGCGCGCAGCTCGCGCGCTCCGACAACACGACTGCTGCACAGGAGGGCGTCATGAGATCGATGTGGCATCGGCTTCTCGCGGGGATCTCGGCGGGAGTGCTCGTGCTCGCCGGCGGGACGGCGGTCGCACAAACCGTCATCAAGGTCGGGCACGACCAACCGGACCGCAGCACGCATCACCAGGCGGCGCTGAAGTGGAAAGAGCTCGTGGAGGCGCGCACGAACGGCCAGGTGCAGGTGCGGCTCTTTCCGGCCATGACGCTCGGCAGCGGCACGCAGATGGTCGAGCAGACGCAGGCCGGCGCGCTGGAGGTGTCGATCCTCCCCACCGCCTGGGTCGCGCCGCTCGCGCCGAGCGTGCAGGTTCTCGACCTGCCGTTCCTGTTCCCCGACCGCACAACGCTCTACCGGGTGATCGACGGCCCGACCGGCGCGGAAATCCTGAAGCCGCTCAACAAGGTGAACATCGAGGGCGTCACGTTCTTCGAGAGCGGCTTCAAGCAGTTCACCGGCAACTTCCCGATCCGCGAGCCGAAGGACTACGCCGGGCACAAGATCCGCACCATGCCCGCGCAGGTGATCCAGGAGCAGTTCAAGGCGTTCGGCGCGACGCCGGTGACGGTCGACTTCAAGGAGCTCTACAGCGCGCTGCAGCAGAAGGTCGTCGACGGCCAGGAGAACCCGATCGCCACCATCGCGCTGATGCGCTTCTTCGAGGTGCAGAAGTACCTCACGCTGTCCGACCACGGGTTCATCGCGTACGTGTTCATGTTCAACAAGCCATTCCTGGAGAAGCAGCCGGCGAACGTGCGCGCCATCCTGGTCGACTCGGCGCGAGAGGCGAGCCGCTTCCAGCGCGAGCTCATCGTCAAGACCGAGGCCGAGCACCTCGAGACCTTCCGCAAGGCCGGGATCGAGATCATCAAGCTCACGCCCGAGCAGCGCGCGCGGTTCGAGCAGGCGTCGCGGCCGGTGTACGACTGGTATACGCAGAAGTTCGGGCCCGAGACGCTGGATCTCGTCCGCAAGGACGTCCAGGCCGCGACGACGAAGTAACCCCCGGATCGGCACCGTGAACGCGGCCTTCGCGGTGCGCGTGAGGTGGTGGTCGCGGCTTGACCGCGCGCTCGGGCGGGCGGAGTGGGCGTTCATCGGCGCGGCGCTCGCGTTCACGAGCGCACTGCTGTTCGCGAACGTCGTCCTGCGCTACGTCTTCCTCGCGCCGATCAACTGGGCCGAGGAGTTGACGTTGTACCTGATGGTGTGGATCGTCTTCGTCGGGGGCAGCGTGGCGGTGCGAACGCGGGGTCACATCGCGATCGACCTGCTGCCGCTCGTGCTCTCGCCCGCCAACCGCCGGCGGCTTGCGATCGGGGTGGCGCTCGCCGCGCTCGCGTTTTTCGCGGTGTTCTTCTGGTACAGCGGCCAGCACGTCCTGCGCGTGCGTTCGATCGGGCAGACGACGCCGGTGATGGGGGCCCCGATGTGGCTTGCGTATCTGGCGATGCCGGTCGGCAGTGTCTTGATGGGCCTGCGTACCGTGCAGTTCCTCTGCCGAACGCTCCGGGAGCGGGTAGCGGAGGGCGGCGCGCACGTCATGGATCTGCACGACTGATCGCATGCGGCCGCGGACAAGGGCAGGCGAGGTGGCCGCGTGGCGCTGACCATCCTGCTCGTCTTCGTGCTGCTCGCGCTCGGGCTGTTTCTCACGCTGCCGATGTTCATCGTGCTGACCGGCACGGCGTTCATCGCGTTCGCGGCTACGACGTCGATCCCGCTCTCGATCCTGCCGCAGCGCGTGTTCGCCGGGCTGGAGAGCTTTCCGCTCATGGCGATCCCGTTCTTCATCTTCGCCGCGAACATCATGGGCAAGGGCGGCCTCTCGGCGCGACTGATCAATTTCATCCAGACGCTTGTCGGCCATTTCCCCGGCGGCATGGGCATCACGGTCGTCGTCACCTGCGCGCTGTTCGGGGCGATCACCGGGTCGAGCGCATCGACGATCGTCGCGGTCGGCGGCATTCTCTACCCCGCCCTGCTCAAGGCGGGCTATCCGGAACGCTTCGCGCTCGGCGTGGTCACCAGCTCCGCCCTGCTCGGCATGATCATCCCGCCGAGCAACGCGATGATCGTGTACGGCGCGGTGGCGGGGGCGTCGATCGGCGCGCTCTTCATGTCGGGCATCGGCGCGGGCGCGGTGTTCGCCCTCATCTACTCCGCCTACTGCTACGGCTGGGCGAAGTGGAACCGGTTTCCCGCCAGTCCGCGCGCCACCTTGGGCGAAATCTGGCAGCGGATGCGCGACGTCGTCTGGGGGCTCGGGATGCCCGCCATCATCCTCGGGGGGATCTACGGGGGCGTGTTCACCGCGACCGAGGCGGCGGCGGTATCGGTGGTCTACGCCGCGTTCGTGTGCATGGCGATCTACCGTCAGCTCGATCTCAAGGGGCTGTGGGAGGTCTGCCTCGACTCGGCGCTCGCCAGCGCGCGGATTCTCATCATGGTCGGGGCGGCGAGCCTCTTCTCCTGGCTGCTGACGGTAACCGGCATCACGACCGCGATCGCGCAGCCGTTCGCGGAGCTCAAGCAGTCGCCCGACATGGTGCTGCTTGCCGCCAACGTGCTGTTTCTCGTCGCCGGGATGTTCATCGACGTGTTCTCGAACATCCTGATCCTCGTGCCGATTCTGGTCGGCACGGTCACCGCGTCCGGCATCGGCCTGGTCCATTTCGGCATCGTCACCTCGGTGAACACGGACATCGGCAACATCACGCCGCCATTCGGGCTCAACCTGTTCGTCGCGAGCGGCACCTTCGACAAGCCCTACATGACCGTGGTGCGCGCAGTGCTGCCCTGGCTGGGACTCGCGCTCGTCAGCCTCGCGATCATCACCTACTTCCCGGAGCTGAGCCTCTGGCTGCCGAAGCAGATGTACCCGGGCGTGCGGTGAGGTGCGGGGCGTCGGGCCGTGGAGCTCAAGAGCGGCTATGCTTCCCTCGCATCAGCGGGGTTCGGAGACAGCACATGGGCAAGCACCTGACCGACGCGCAGATCGCCCACTTCCGCGAGCACGGCTACTGCTATCCGTTCGATGCGCTGACCGCGCAGGAAGCGGGCGCGTGCCGCGCGCGACTCGAGGCCTACGAACGAAGCGCCGGCCACGACGCCAATCGAACGCTGAAGATCAAGGGGCATCTCGCGTTTCCGTGGCTGGTCGAGCTCGGACGCCATCCGCGCATCCTCGATGCGGTCGAGGACCTGATCGGACCGGACATCATGCTCTTCGGCGCGTCCGTCTTCGCCAAGGACGGTCGCGACCCGCGCTATGTGTCCTGGCACCAGGACTCCGCGTATTTCGGGCTCACGCCCCACGAGGAGGTCACCGCGTGGGTCGCCTTCACGCGCCGCCAATTCGCTGAACGGGTGCATGCGCGTTCTGCCCGATTCGCACCGCGGGCCGGACATGCAGCACGTCGAGACCTTCGCCAAGGACAACATGCTGGCGAAGGGCCAGGAGCTGCGCGGCATCGACGAATCGAAGGCGGTCGAGCTGCCGCTCGAGGCCGGGCCAGTTCTCGCTGCACCACGAGCGCACCGCGCACAGCTCGCTCCCGAACCGCTCGTACGATCGCCGCATCGGGTTTGCGTTCTTCTACGTGCCGACGCGCGTGCAGTCGGTCCACGGCCGGGGCCGCGCGACGCTCGTTCGCGGCGTCGACCGATACGGATACTGGGACGAGGACGCGCTCCCGCGCGCGGACCTCGATCCGCAGTCCATGGCCCAGCTTGCGGCCACCTGGGGCAAGTACAAGGACGGCGAGACCCGCCAGGCGGCGGACATGGCGGCGGAGCGCAGATCGTGAAAGTGGAATACGGCATCCCGACGGACAAGGAGGCGCTGCCGCTCGCGCTCGGGATCGAGCGCGGGTTCTTCCGCGACGAAGGGATCGACCTCGCGCTGAAGGTCGTCTTCGGCGGCCCGGAGATCGCCGCCGCCTACGATTCCGGCGCGCTGCCGATCGGCGAGCTGGGCTCGCCGCCCGCGCTCACCGCGCTCGCGAAAGGCGCACGCTTCAAGATCGTCGGGAGCGGCATCCGCCGCCGCGCGCTGCAGTACTTCGTCGCGGGGCCGCACATCGGCGGCTGGGCGGCGCTCCGCGGCAAACGCGTCGGTGCGCTGTCGCGCGGAAGCTGCAGCTACTGGTTCGGGCGGCTCGTGCTCGCGTCAAACGGCCTCGATCCCGACCGCGACGTCGAGCTCATCGGCCTCAACGAGCGCTATCCGCAGGTCGTTGAGCTGTTCGAGCCGGACGAGCTCGACGCGGCGGTGCTGTCGGAGCCGAACGTGTCGATCGGCGAGGACCGTGGCGCCTTCGCCGTTTGGCAGGCGCTGACCGACGCGCAGTTCTGCCCGGCGATGCAGTGGACGGTGGTGGTCGCCGGCGAACGCACGCGGACGGCCGAGCCGGAGCTGATCCGCGCCGTGCTGCGCGCCTCGCGCCGCAGCTATCACTGGTGCGACGAGCATCCGGACGAATGGGCCGCGTTCATCGCCCGCCGCCTCGGCATTCCGCAGGCGACCGCCGCGCGCTCGATCGAGCGCGAGCGGCCCGACCTTCACTACGATTGCCGGCCCGACCTCGCAGGACTCGAGCTCGCGATCGAGCTGCAGCTCCGCCTCGGCGCGTTCGAGAAGCGGCTCGCCCTCGCCGCGATCACCGACCTGTCCTTTCTGCCGCAGGAGGCCTCATGCGCCACGCCCTGATCCTCGTCGCGTCGATCCTCCTCGCGGCGGGAGCGGTCGCCCAGGAGCCCTATCCGTCGAAGGCGCTGCGCATCATCACGCCGGCCGCGCCGGGCACCAGCCCGGACCTCCTCTCGCGCGTGATCGCGCAGCATCTCGCGCCCAAGCTCGGCCAGCAGGTGCTCGTGGTGAACCAGCCGGGCGGGGGCGGCAACATCGGCCACGGCAACGCGGCCCGCTCGGCGCCCGACGGCTACACGCTGCTCGTGACGAGCGACCAGCTTTCCATCAACCAGACGCTTTTCCCGAAGCTGCCGTTCCACGCGCTCGACAGTTTCGCGCCGGTCGTCCAGGCGATCGTCTCGCCGCAGGTGCTGATCGTCTCGCCCAAGGTGGAGGCGAAGGACGTGCGGGCGCTCATCGAGTACGCCAGGGCCAATCCGGGCAAGGTCAATTTCGGCTCGCCGCAGATCGGAACGGTGGGTCATCTCGCGGGCGAGCTGCTCAAGTCGACGCAGAAGATCGACATCGTTCACGTGCCGTTCCAGGGCGCCACGGCGGCGATCAAGGAGGTCGCGGCAGGCAACGTCGAGATGCTGTTCGTGACGCCTGCCGCCGGCGATGGGACAGATCCAGGCCGGCGAGTGCGCGCGCTCGCGGTCAGCACGCCCCGAGCGCGCGAGCGTCATCCCGAACGTCCCGGCGATGAAGGAGTTCGGCTACGCGGAATTCGACTTCGGCGCCTGGCAGGGCGTCTTCGTGCCCGCCGGAACGCCGGCCGCGATCGTCGAGCGGCTGAACCGCGACATCAACGCGCTCCTGAAGGAACCCGAAGCGTCGAGCGCCTCGTCAAGCTCGGATTCACGCCCGTGGGCGGCACGCCCGAAGAGTTCCGCAAGCTGGTCGCGGACAGCATCGACAAATGGGGCAAGGTCGTGCGCGAGGCGAACATCAAGGTGGAGTAGTACTGATCGCTGACCTTACGACGTCGTGTGCCTCTTCAACGATGCCTTCCTGAGCTGGGAGGAAGAGCGCGTCCTCGACTGGACGATTCGCTATTGGGAGAAAGCAAAGCGGGCGCGCCTGCCGGTCGACACGGATTTCAGCGTTTTCTGGCGGGACTGCGAATGGATGGGCCTGCAGCGGCATCTCAAGGTCGCGGGCATCTTCGCGCGACTTGCGTACCGCGATAACAAGCACCATTACCTTGGCGACACGCCGCGTTTTCTCGGCTACATCCGGCCCGTGGTCAACCGGTTGCGGCGCTAAAGCCGTTGGCGCGGCTGATCGACGAGCTGGAGAACCGCACAACCTCACGGCTTTGAACGGGATCGCTCGACGAGCATTCTCCGAGTCTGCAGTTTGCCGTTTGGGCGCCTGACGAGTTCCGAGTCAGCGCCGATCGGCTGAGGGCGCTGCGACTTCGGGTGAAGTCGCAGCGCGCGCGGCGCGCTACTCGACACTGACGTAGTAGTCGCGGCCCTTGAAGCACTTGTAGGTGAGGGAGTGGGTGTGATCGTCTGACCAGTCCGCGGGCCCGTAGGGGTCGCCGATCGGGCTGCCGACGCCGCTGGTGTCGGGCTTGTACTCGACCCAGGTGTGGGTGATCACGTTCCCCTCGGCCGCTTCCCCCAGCTTCTGGGTCGGCCAGGTCTCTCGCTCTCCCGGCGCCAGCCGCTTGTTGGCCAGCGGTTCAACGAAATAAGGCTCGCTCTTGTCGAGGACCGTGTATGCGAACCTGAGCACCTTGATCGAGATATCCTTCTTGTTCTCGACGACCACGTCCGGCTTGCAATTAAGCTCGGCCGCGCCCGCTGGCGACGCAGCCCCGAACAAGACGGTCAGCGCGGCGGCGACTGCCGCCAGCCGGTAGCGATGGCTGGTGTTGGTGACTCGAACATTGAGATTCGACTGCATGGGTGTTTCTCCTTGAATTTGGACCGCTATGTCGGAACTAAAGTCGATCGCGGCCACGAAAGACCTCAGCGTTTTGTCAATCCTCTTGTTGATTAGCAATGATCGTCAGCCAGGCTCACGTGGTGAGCGATCCCGGGGCGTACGCTGCATTCCAGATCATTCTGGAGGACAGTGCCATGGCGATGAATCGGATCCAGTTTCAGCCCGGATTGTCGATGCCTGAGTTTTTCCATCGCTACGGGAGCGAGTCGCAGTGCGCGGCAGCGCTGGAGAAGGCGCGTTGGCCGAGCGGCTTTCGCTGCCCGCGCTGCGGCGCGGTGGCGCACTGTGTTCTGCGTGGTGGGTCCCAGAAGGTCTTTCAATGCAACCCCTGTCGGCATCAAACCTCGCTCATCGCCGGCACCGTGTTCCAGGGCACCAAGCTCGGGCTGAGCGTCTGGTTCCTGGCGATCTACCTGATCAGCCAGGCCAAGACAGGGCTTTCGGCGCTGGCGCTGAAAAGACAGCTGGGCGTGAGTTACCCGAGCGCATGGCTGATTCACCACAAGCTGATGCAGGCGATGGCTGAACGCGAAGCGCGCTATGTGCTCGAGGGCCAAGTTCAGGTTGACGACGCCTACCTCGGGGGAGAGCGCAGCGGTGGCAAGGTTGGGCGCGGCTCGCAGAACAAAGTACCTTTCGTCGCCGCCGTCTCGCTCAGCGAAGACGGGCACCCCTTGCGAACCAAGCTCACGCCGGTGCCAGGCTTCACCCTCAAGGCGATCGCACAGTGGGCCAAGACTCACCTCGCACCGGGAAGTACCGTGTTCTCTGATGGATTGGCCTGTTTCAGCGCCGTCACCGAAGCCGGTTGCGCACACCAACCCACCGTTGTAGCCGGGCGCAAGCCGAAGGAATTGCCCGAGTTCCTGTGGATCAACACCGTGCTCGGCAACCTCAAAACCAGCCTCACCGGCAGTTACCATGCGTTCGACTTCCGAAAGTATGCGGCTCGATACCTCGCCGCCTTCACGTATCGCTTCAACCGTCGGTTCGATCTCAGCACGCTGCACACGCGGCTGCTGGTCGCCGCCGTTGCCTGCGCGCCACACCCGCAGCGATCGATTCGGCTGGCTGAGGTTCATTGCTAATCAGCATCCTCTTTGATGCAAGCGGGCCACTCATCAAGCGACATCCGCACGAAGAAATTTAGTCGGCTGCGGGTAAAGCGAACATCCCGCAAATGCGTGCAGTCATCGCGCGTTCTAGCTAAACCGCGCGGCATATGCCGGACGAGATAGACGCAGGATGCGCCGGATAGGCCAGAAGATCAGAGAGAGCGCGGGATCTGCAAGGTCAACGTCGTGCCCGCCGAGGACGGCGTAATGTCCAGCTTCGCCCCCAATGCCGCTGCACGCCGGCGCATATTGAGTAGCCCGCGGCCTTCGCGGCCGCGCGTGAAGCCATCCTCATCGTCGGCGACTACGACCTGCACGTGCTTGTCGGTTCGCGCCGTTTCGACTTTGATGGTCTTGGCGTGGGCGTGCTTGAGGATGTTGGTGAACGCTTCCTGCAGAATCCGCAAGATGTGCAGCACGTTTTGCGGTGTGAGCGAGGCGAGCTCCGGCACATCCTGTACCTGCCATTCTAACGCGATGCCCTGGCGCTTCAGCCTGCCCTCCAAGCGATAGCGGACGTTCCCCAAGACGGTGAGCAAATCGTTCTCCGTCGGCTCGAGGGAACCCACGGTAAGTCGCAAACTATCGAGGCATTCCCGCAGTTCGGTCGCGGTCTCCGCCTTGGGTGCAGCGCCGCGCTCCACCAGGTCGAGCGTGGCGATGAGCTGCGAGCCGATTCCATCGTGCATCTCGCTCATCAACCGCCTGCGCTCTTCGGCGACCGCGGTGCGGCGCTGCATATCTTGCAGGCGTCGAAAATTCCCCTCGAGCTCGGCGTGCTTTTGCGCCACCCCTCTTCCAGCTCGCGGAGGCGGTGCTGAGGCCGCGGTGTCAGTTCGATGGCTCGCCTGGCTCGCCCGGTTCAGTCCGCCTTG
>CAVUSZ010000024.1:0-148063 GCA_963744255.1 uncultured beta proteobacterium | reverse complement strand
TGGCGCTGTCGGCATTCGCGGCCGCGAACATCGCCGGCGCCGACGTCGACAAGACCGGCTGGACGGCGACGCGGATCGGCTGGGCGGCGTACATCGTCCCGTTCCTCTTCGTGCTCTCGCCGAGCCTGCTCATGCAGGGGAGCCCGTTCGTCATCGCCTGGGCGGTCGCGACCGCGGCGGTCGGGATCTGGCTGGGGACTCTCGGGGTCGTCGGGTTCTTCTACGCGCCGATTCCGCCGCTGCGACGCGCGCTCTTCATCGTCGCCGGCGTGCTGACGCTCATCCCCGCGGACATGTTCCCCGGAGCGATCTACACCGACTTCGCCGGGCTGGCCCTCGGCGGTGTGCTGCTAGCGCGCGAGCTCGGCTTCACGCGGCGCGCACGCCGCGCTTGAAACGGCTCACCCGCGGCCGGCCGCGAAGCAGATCCCGGTCACCGGGAAAGGACAATCCCGACCTGCGCCTTCGAGAATCCGACCGAAGGTGTGGCGAGGCGGGCGCTACTTCACAACCGCCAACCCCGCGTCCTTCCACGCAGCGATGCCGCCCCGCACGTTCGCGGTGTCGGTATAGCCGCGTTCGGTCATCGTCCGGGTGGCGCGCTCGCCGGCCTTGCCGTCGCTGCAATAGACGACGATCGAACGGCCCTTGGCCAGCGCCAGATCGGCCAACCGGCGCTCAAGATCTCCGATCGGAATCGATACCGCATTCGCGACGCGTTCGCGCGCGTAGGCGTCGCTCGGCCGGACGTCGAGGACGAGGGCAGCCTGGTCCGCGATGACGCGGCTCGCTTCCAACGCATCGAGCTCCCGGATCGGCGTCCGGTTCGCGTTCGGGAACCACACCGCCGCGAGCAGGCAGACCACGAAAGCGACGACGACCTGCTGCGTGGAAACGAGTCTCATGCGCGCTCACGGGTGGATGCAACGATCGCCAGCGTAACGTAGACGCCCGCGTGCGCGCGGCGAGGTGGGTCGTACACTGCGGCATCTGTCACGCGGTTACCTGCCCCGAGCCATGCGCCGAGCCAGCGCGGGTGCAAGAGGTGGCGCCCATCCAATGAGAGGCGTCGGGGGTTCGACTTTAGCGCCGAGTTTTCGGACAATCGCTCGGGACACGATGCCCGCCGCCCGCCCGACCCGCCGCCGCGCAAGCCTCGCCCCGCGCAGGGAGAAGCGCGGGCTCGATGCCGCTCAGATCGCGCTCGCGCCCGAGGGTTAGTGAGCGGATCGCGCATGTCCGACCAACGACTCTCCTGGCTGCGCAGAGTTCTCCTCGTTCTGCTGTTCGCTCCTTTCTCCTGCGGCCTGGCGCAGGGCGCAGGAGACGACGACGTGAAGGCTCTCCGAGAGACCCTCGTGCTGATCGAGGAAGTGAAAGCGTTCGGCCGAACGCTCGGAGTCGAGCCGAGCGAGGCCCTGAGTCAGAGCAGCCGGGAAAAGCCTGCCCGTTCGATGTTGTGGCTCTGGCTCCAGAGACTCGGCACGATTGCGCTTCGTACTTCCCTGGATGTCAGGCTCGAGATACAGTTTTCAGCGACCAAGGAAGAGCTGCCGCTCGAGTACCTCTATCTTTCCGGCAGCTACAGCGCCTATTTCCGGCAGGGGAATCAGTTCGGCGACCCGCGCTCCGTCGCCACGATCGATTTCGCGCGCGATTCGATGTTGATCAAGGTCAAGACAGTGCTGCACGAGGACATGCACGACGACAGGAACTTCGATCTCCCGTGGGAAGACGAGGAGTCGATCATCACGCCGCTCGGGGCGCTGGCCGCCCTGGAATTCTTCAAGCAGAAGAACGATCAGGCAAATACCAAGCGCGCGCTGGAGGGAATCGAAGAGGAGAGAACCCTTTCGCGAGAGCTCGTTGCGATCGCGCGGACGGCCGACCAGCTCTTCAGGATCGAAGCGCCATCCGAGTCGCGGAGAAAAGTGCTCGAGCTGGTCCGCTCATCGCGTCGTTATGCGCGCTGGTTCGAGTCCCATCTCGAGCACCAAGACGCGGATCGCGCGCTGGAAGCCAAGATCAGCCACGATCTCGCATACTACAAATACTACGACCGCATCGTTTCGATGTACGAGAATCGAGGAGAGCTGCGAACGCTCATCCGCGATCTCAAGAAGGTGCCTAAGGGGTCGACCGGCGAGGCTCTGGAAAAATTCCTCGCAGAACTGGAGCGGCAGTAGGAAGTTCGTCCAGTCCAGTGATTGTCTGGCATGAGTTGAGACTCGCGCTACGTTCAACGGTCGGTCTCGACCCAGCGCCGCAAAGCTGACCATAGCCGACCTGACTACTGCGGGTCGAGCCGATGCCAGGCGCGCGCTGCTTTCCCGGCGCCTCGAGGACGGCGGCAATGACCTACTACGGCTCGGCACCGCGGTAATTCATCCGCGGCTTAGAATCCGTTGTCAGGCGATAAACTCAACACACCGTAGCCCGCAAGGGAGGATGGAGATGAGAGCCATTGTGGTTTGCCTCTTGGCGTTTGCATTAAGCGGCTGTGCGACCACGCAGATGGGCGGTCCAACAGTGTCGATGCTGGTCGATCTCGATCCGGCGAGTACGGAGCGCACGGTGATCGTCGAGAGCATCACCGCGGATCGCAGCGGCATGCTGTATCTCGCCGATCGGGTGACCGGAAATATTCTCCGGGTCGATCCCGAGTCGCCGAAGGCGGTTGTCGTCGGAAGGATCGAGGCGCGGGAGATCCAGGGCAAGAAAGTCAATGCCGATCCTTCGGGCATCGCGTTTAACTCTCAAGGCGATCTTTTCGTAGCCGTCGGTCCGTTCAGTGAAGTTGTGCGCATCCGGGGTGCTGAGCTCAACCCGGCGAAGCCGGGATTGGCGCAAACCTTTGCGACCGGGACGGCTGGCGCGAATGGCATCGTCTTTGACCGGCAAGGAAACCTTTTCGTCTCAGGCGGCGCCAGCGGCATCGTCTATCGTGTCGGTCCGAATGGCGGCGCAGCCCAAGTGGCGGTGCAAATCGATAAGTACGTGCGCACTCTGCCCGACGGCAAGACCCAGCAGCAGATTGTCGCCAACGGTGTCGAGTTCGATGCCAACGGTGTGCTCCATGTCGCCGATACGGCGCGCGGCGCGATTTGGAAGGTTGTAATCGGCACCGATGGCAAAGGCGGCAAACCAGTGCTGCTCGCTGAGAGTCCACTGCTCGAAGGTGCCGACGGTCTGGCTTTCGATCGCAGTGGCACGCTCTGGGTTGTCCCTAATGAGCTCAACGCCATCGTCACGGTTACGCCGGATGGGCAAGTGCGACAGGTCGCCAAGAACGGCAGCCGGGGCCCGTTGGAATTCCCGTCGGCAATCGTCTTTGTTGGCGATCGTGGTTATGTTTCAAACTTCGATACGCCGCGGCGCGACAACATGGACGCCAACGGTCTTACCGCTCGCGACGGGATTGGCGCTTCCATCGTCCAGATCGCACCTTAGGAACCCGCGTCCCGAAGCGGTCTCAATCCAGACGTTCAGGACCTCGCGTCTTTACGCTTTGTCGGCGGTGATCACCAGCGCCGGCATTTCGAATGCCACCATGCCGTCGGCCGTAACGAATGGTTGCAACGATTCCTCCGCACTTCTACTTCGCTTGAGCGCCGAGAGCCGCCAGGTACTCCGCCAAGTCAAGTGTTCCGTCGCGATCGGGATCAGAGGCATCGAACACCTTCTTGTTCTCGATGCCCGCCTTCTGGGCTTCCTTCCAGTCAAGCGTCCCATCCTTGTCGGGGTCCGCCGCGGCGAACTGGTACGAGACTGCGGCGGCGAACTCCTTCTTGTCGAGTGAGCCGTCCTTGTCCCGATTTGCTTTCTCAAACATCTTCGTCGTGATCCCGAATTTGTTCGCTTCCTGGAGGCTCACGGTGCCGTTCTTGTCCGTATCGGCCTTGGCGAATGCGATGTCAATTTGCGCCTCGGTGGGTTGGATATCGGCGGCAGTCGCGGCCGCCAGCGGAAATACCATGAACAAGAGCACTGGTAAGAATTTCATGTGGAGCTCCAAGAGTTGACCGTGAGGCTGGACGGCCCCCAACTGGCCGCAGTACGCGTGCGTGGCACGTCCATGCCTTGACTCAGCAAGTGGCGGGCCTGGCCGGACATCATCGCGCCGCCGCCCTCCGGCGGCTGGCTTGCCTACCCCGTCAATCGGCGCGTCAACAGTCCGAAGAACGATGACCCGAAGCTGATCGAGCCGGAGCCTACCTAAACGCTGCCTGTCCGAGAGCCGGTTTCGGGGGCAACGACGGCTATACGGTCCTGTGCTGGAACCGGCCGTTCGACGACGCTATCGACCCGTATCGGAAGTCCGAAGCGCGGGAAACCGGTTGTTCGTGTCCTTGTGACGGTACTCGCCGTGCCGCGAAGCGTCCGTTACGCGGTCTGGCCACCGCAGGAACTCCCGGCACCCGCGGTGCAACCGAAGCAGTGGCGCGCCGTGACAATCGAGCGTTGCCGCCAGTCGTCCTCGTCGAATGCGCTGATATGCGGTCCCTGCGGCAAGGAGACTTCGAGATCGAGCATCTGGTTGAAGTCGCAATCGTAGAGACGTCCGTCCCATCCCACCGAAAGGGTATTGCGGCACATCAGGCCTTCCACCGCGCCGGGATTGAACGCATTGACGAGCCGATCCATGTAGTCCTCGAGATTTCCGCTCGCCTCGAGCCACTCCAGGAACCGCGAGATCGGCATGTTGTTGAGCATGAACAACCGGTCGAAGGTGACGCCGAAATTCCGGTGCAGCGCCTGCTTCCATTCGCGCTCCGCCGTCGCTTGCGATGCCGCAAGAAACGCGCCGGCGGGGTTGGAAACGAGCGTCAAGCGCCGCCGCTCGTCGCCCCGGCCGTAGCCCGCGGCGTTCAGCTTCTGGAGCGCCCTGATGGAACGCTCGAAAACGCCCTTGCCCCGTTGCGCATCGGTATTCGGCCGGCGGTAGTGCGGCAGCGATGCCACGACCTCGACGCCCCGCTCGGCAAGCCACTCGACGAGACCGGCATTGCGGGGCAGCAGCAGCACCGTAAGATTGCACCGATCCATCACGCGCTTGCCTGCTGCGAGACTGGCGGCCACGAGGTCCCGGAAACGCGGATGCAGTTCCGGAGCGCCACCGGTGATATCGACCGTATGCGCCTGCGTGCGTCCGATCGCGGCGATGACCTGCTCGAGCGTGGCGTCCGACATCATCGCGTCGGTGCGGTCGGGGCCCGCATCGACATGACAATGCGCGCAGGTCATGTTGCAGAGCTTGCCTAGGTTGACCTGAAAGATTTCCAGGCGCGCCGGCGGCAGCGCGCCGACGACGAATCGGTTGAACTCCACCCGGCGGCCGTCGCGCTCGATGCGCAGCGACGCCAGCACCCGCAACTGCTCGGCCGTCGCGGAGAACGGCGCGCGCCGGCGATGCAGCGTCGATGTTGCGCGCGGCGTTGCGCGATCCTCCGCGAGGTCAGTGGCGACTTCCCGGAGCCGGATCGGAATGGCAGCGGTGTCCATCTACATTCCCAGTCTTTTCACGTGTTCCCGCATCTGCATGCCGTGCACCAGCGAAGAGCCGCCACGGATCGCGACGGCCACGTGCACGGCCTCGGTCATCTGCTCGAAGTCCGCGCCCTTCTGCTGGCAGTCCTGCGTATAGGCGTCGATGCAATAGGGGCATTGCACTGTGTGTGCGACCGCGAGCGCGATCAGGCTCTTCTCGCGCGCCGTCAACGCGCCGTCCGCGAATACGGCCCCGTAGTAGTCGAAGAACTTCTTGCCGAGCTCCGGGCTACCCTCGGCGATCTTAGCGAAGTCGGCGAGATGCTGGCCCTTGTAGTAGGTCTCCATGGCGTGTCTCCGGGAAGGACGGCGGAACAGGGGGCAACGGAACCGACACCAACGTGAAGAGTCGGGGCTAACGGCTATACCTTACATCGTCCAGGCTGCCCGGGCTACCATCGCTCGCTGCCGGGACCGGTCAAGCGGGTCGATACCAGCCAGTGTAGTAGCCGCCCGGTTGTGGGCTGATCCATTGTCAGCCATCGAGCGACTCTGGCGGCTAGGCCCGAGCGGCTGCTGTTGGCCGAAACTCACCGTTGGCGAACGACAAGTGTCGACCCATTCCCGACGTTCGGCCGCGCCGGAAGCGGACGCTCAACGGCAATACCGTGCCCGCCTGCGGCTGTCCCGCGGTCGATGTCGGGGTATCTGGACGCTTCAGTTGAGTCTCCACGCATATACCGGGCTGTCGACATGCCGAACCAGAATGGCGACATCGACACCTTCAATGGCGGCAATTCGAAATCGTCCAAAAACGTGAGACAAGTTCACCCCGAAGCGCGAATGACCCGCCGCGTCGGCGATCGGCCTCAGGGTCCCGGCCGCGGGTTGGTGTGCCTGCCAGGTCCATTCCTCGAACGGGCCGCCACCCGAAACCCGTTCACGCGATGGTGCAATGGTGTACACGATTCCGTCATCCATCGGGGAGAAGTACACGAGACGAGCGATGTTCGGCGCATATTCCAGCGCCGCAAACGGCCGCAGCAGGGGTTTCGACCCGACCGATCTCAGGCGGACAATCTCCCGCGCCGGATCGGCCGGATCCAGCGCATGCAACTCGTCACGCGCGTGTACCGACACGACGATGATGTCGCGCAACGGATCGATCTGCATAGCGTTGTGATTGGCGATCCCGGGGAGCTTGCTCGGGAAGTGATCGGTCCAGCGTCCGAAGGTTGCGTTTCCGTTGTCGCCATCGGGATGAAAGCCGATGAAGGCGTTGCCTCCGCCGTCGTCGCCCGAATGTCCCCACAGCATACGACGTGAGTCGTCCCAGGTCGTCCAACCGCCAGAGTTGAGAATTGCCGTGGGATGCTTCGGGCCTCGCCGCCAGCGCAGGCTGTCGAGGTTGAAAAGGTGTGGTATCGCCACTGCCCTGACGGCTCTACCCAACTCCGTCTGGCCTTTGAGCAGAATGTAATCGTTCCCCCGCGGGTCATACTGGACGTAGCCATAGGTATGCGGCGGAAGTGGCGAGCCGTCCGGATACACCGAATCGGGATATCTCGCGCCCTCACCGTAATCGCGGTCAGCGCCCACGACGTAGCCATCGGAGATCCTCCTCCACTCCCTGGATGCGAGATCAAAGGCATGGACGTCGGAACCGAAATAATCATTGTGCCCGCCTCCGAAGACGATCATCGAGCCGCTGACCCCGAATCGCGACGCGTAGACGGCGCTGTTCCATGCCTCGGTGATCGCACTGAATCCCGCAACGCCATGCCAGGGCGACTTGCGATCCCGCCCCAGCATCCGCCGCAGCCCCTCCTTCAGCGTGCGCGCGCGATTCAAGTGCGGATCGCATGCCGGATCGTTGTCCTTCAGGTACCGCGTCCCCAGTGGCGTCGGCTGCAGACCAAGGTCCGGGCGATCACCGGAGATCGCATACCAGCAATTCAGGCTCATCCGTTCGAGCCATGGTGGGGTTGCCGGCGACATGGATGAAATTGTCGCGCCCCTCCAGCCGTCGTGCATAACAGCCAAAGTGTCGCAGTTCATCACACCAAAGCAAATCTTCCGCCCTGGAGCCGCGAGTGCACGCAGCGCCACTATTTGCTGGCACGCTAGTCTTGTGACTGATCAGGATCGACTGAGCAGATTTCGGCATGCGTGATCGGTACAAAATGACGAACGCGTTTCTCGCGGACGCTGGAGCGACGGATGCTGAGCGAATTGGGAGGCGGCGATGACCGATTGCTTGTGGCCGGACAGCGAAGTACGCCAAGGTCGGCTCTTCTAGAGCACGACAGGCAGCAACGGGTCCGCAAGCCGATGTCGGGTGACGGGTCGGTAACTGCCTCGCAATTTTCAGAGACCTTTAATCTCTTGTTCGGCGCGCGCGTGGGCAGTCGCTGCCGGGGCGCAGCCGTCTCCACGCAACTTCTGCGCTGCCGCGTCTACCCGTTGCGTCGTCGCGGCCGGCGACTCCCATCGCGAGAGGTCGCTAACGCCCCTCGTTCGAGGGCGATCTCAGCACTTACTACCTGTCGCTGAGGAACGAGCGTTACTTCGTGGCCCAGCTATTGGGGCCAGGGGATGCGTTCCGCAAGCCGCTATTGCCCGAGCTCTATCAGCCCGTCCTGACGAACCTGGGGAACGGCGTACTTGTGCTGCGGGGATTCGAGCGCGAGGGTGAGGCAGCTCCGATGTACGGTTCGTACAATCCTCGCAAGAGCGTAACTTCCAACATACACGCATGCGATCGATCGCCGTTTGACCACTCGCCGACCGGCGATAGGGTTCCGGACAGCGGAAAAGGGGGGTTAAATTTCCTATCCCCATCGACTGGATGGCAAATGTATCGGCCTGCTCGCGTGGGTCGCATTGAGTTACCTTTGCACCTTCAATCACCCGGGGAAGCACCATGTCATTCGAAGGATTCCCAGGCAGTGAGGTCCGCGCCAAGCTCGATCATCCGGTGATCGATGCCGATGGGCATGTGGTCGAGTGCGATTTCGCGCATCTGGATTTCGTACGCCAGCTAGGCGGCGGGGAGATGGTCGAACGCGTGACGTCGGTGATCGCGGCGGCCGGCCCGACCGTCAAAGGCTTCTGGTGGGGGTTGCCCTCCGGCCCGCATACGAGCGACCGCGCACTGGCACAACTGCCGCGCTACATGCGCTCGCGCATGGACGAGCTCGGCATCGATTTCGGCCACTGTTACACGACGCGCGGCCTGAGCCACATGTACATCCCGGACGCCGATACGCGCCGTGCAAGCTGCCGTGCGCTCAACATGCTGTATGTCGAGATGTATGCCGATGTCGGAGATCGACTGCGCCCGGTCGCGGTGATCCCGACCTACACCCCGCAGGAGGCGATCGAAGAACTCGAGTTCGCGGTGCTGGAGCTTGGCCACAAGGCGATCCACATCGGGACCGAGTTGCGTGGGCCGGCGCGCCCGGCCACCGGCAAGGATCCGTTTCTGCACCCCACGCAATCGACGCGCTCCATCGTCATGGATGCGCCGTACGACTATGACCCGTTCTGGCGTCGCTGCATCGAGCTCAAAGTGGCGCCGGTCTGCCACACGTCCTCACGCGGCATCGGTTATCGCGCCTCGCCGACCAACTACGTCTTCAATCACCTCGGCGATTTCGCGAACGGCGCCGAGTTCTTCTGCCGCTCGCTGTTTTTCGGCGGGGTGACGCGCCGCTTCCCCGAGTTGACCTTCGGCTTCCTGGAAGGCGGCGTGGGCTGGGCGGTCAATCTGTTGAACGACATCGTCGAGCACTGGGAGAAACGCAACGTTGACGCGCTCGAACGCAACCTGAATCCGGAGAAGCTGGATGTCGAGCTGCTCGCGCGACTCTTTAAGGAGTTCGGAGGACCGCGGCTTGCCCCAGAGCGGCTGCGCGCGAGCCCGCAGGGCTACGCGATCACAAAGCGCCCGGAAGTGTTCGATGAGTTCGCCGCTTGCGCGATGACCGAGATCGGCGCGCTGCGCCGACTCTTCGTCGAGCCGTTCTATTTCGGCTGCGAGGCCGATGATCGTATGGTGTCAGTTGCGTTCAACCGTCGGCTGAATCCATTGGGCCGCGCGCTGAAGCCAGTGTTCGGCTCGGACATCGGCCACTGGGACGTGCTCGACGCCGTCAGTATCCTCAGCGAGGCGTGGGGCCTCGTGAACAGCAAGCTCCTCACGCCGGAGAACTTCCGCGACCTCACGTTCGTGAATCCCGCAATGATGCACCTGGCGATGAATCCGGACTACTTCAACGGGACGGTGATCGAAGCGGAGGCGAAGCGATTGCTGGAGAAAACTGCGCCGCGTCCAAGGGAGAAGCAGGCGTAGTACTGCCAGGTCTTGCGCTTGAAAGACCTTGCCAGCCGGTTAGAGCGGTGCCGGCAGCGCCGATCCCGGCCACAGCACCCGCTGCTCCCGGATCTCGTTGACGAAGCACTCGTGATAGGCGCCATCAAGACCGCCACACCGCTCACTGAAGATGTGGCCGTAATCACGGCTCACCAATTGCAGGCACTGGTCCTGGTGGATCAACTGCGTGTCACGCTGCAAGCCATCGAGCGCTTTGACGCGCAGATTGCCACCATCGCCCTCACACTGCCTGACTACGCACTGTTCAGGGCGCTACCGGGCGCTGGCCCCTCACTGGCCCCACGGCGGCTCGCCGCCTTCGGCGAGCAGCGCGAGCGCTTCGCCGGCGCGCACGAACTCTATCGCTGTTGGCAGACTCGCACCCCTTACGACGAGTCGACCTACCTCAACGCGTTGAAGCGCCGCGGATCACCCCTGCTCAAAGCGATCGGGGCGAGGACGCAAAAAACGCTTGACGGAGTACCTCAGGGCGTGAAGCAGCCACTCACCGTATCACCTGATCTGCCGATCGACTGCGGAATCGCGAATTCCACCGAGACGCTCGACGACCAACCTCAGCTGCCCGCCCTCAACAGGGCGCTATGCGGACAGTTTGGTCGCTGCGGGAAGTGATGCCAAAGCGCGCGTGATCAATGCCAATAGTCCCCACAACTCGCTATCAGCGTAGATATCGCCGCAGAGCTGCAGACTGCGAGAGGATCAACCCACACAGTCCCGCCAGCACTAGCAGAAGCGACGAGGGCTCCGGCACGGCAACGATGGACACTCTGGGCACGGCGCCGCCGAAGTCGTGGATCGCCACGCCCCCCGCGCCGCCCGCGAGCGGGATGACGTAGGGAAACTCGCCCACCGTCCCAAGATAGTCCACAAAGATCGTCGGTGTTGGGTCCTGTGGGTTAAACGGAGGGGCGACATCGGAATACTTATGGAGGAAGAAGGACGAGGCCGTGTGATCGACCAGCCCCGCGGCGTAGTTACGTATAGGTGGGTAGGTCGGGTCGACGATCACAGCATTCAGGTCTATGTTCGGGACGCCGGTGAACGTGCCATGCCCTGCGATCGTGACCGTGAACCCCGTGATGGCGAAGATCCCGGCGCCCGGCGTGTGGAAGAGTTCGTGCGTCGAGTCGAACAAGGCGCGGAGCGCGAACGACGTATCCGCGCCGAAAGCGGTCCCACCCAATGTGGTCGTCGGGCCGAACACTCCGGCGACATCCAGGGCCAGATCGGCGGCCCCAGACCGGCCCGCTCCCGCGGCTGCGATCACCCCGACCACGGCGATATACATGAACTTCCAAAGTCTCACCGTGCACCTCCGCTAGCCGCTGTAGCCCATGCCGCATTCCGTGCCCGAACAACACGCCGCTAAACTCCGCGCCGGGCGCCTGCTCGACCAGGTGCGCGCCTGCGCCACAGTCACTACAGTCTGAGCACGGAGCGGTCCTATGTCTACAGGGCGCGCTCGTTCGCGCGCTTCCACAATCTACGCCACCCCCGGAGGTTGAGGCGCCCGGCTCGAGCGCGGTCAAGACATCCGCACGATTCAGGGGCTGCTGGGTCACAGCCGACACGACGATGATCTACACACGTCGACCCCGGTAACGGTGCCTGCAATGAACGTCCGCTTCGGAGCAAATTGAGAGACCGGGTCATGCGGCTGGTCATGGCCGACAGCCGCGGTTCCCTATGTTCGCCGAAAGCGGGTTTTGGAAGAATCAGGCTCTTGCCGCGAAGGGCAGCTCACGGGCTTAGTTGCGAACTCACGCAACCGGCCAGGAGCGGCCGTACAGCCTCGTCGCTGAAAGCTGCCGCTTGGCGGCGATCGACTCATACGGGTCGGTCGACAAGCGGACGTTCGCAGGTCTCGCCCCCCAGCCACGGCTCTGTCCAGGGTAAAGGCCTGAAGCAACATTGCGAACTCCGTTGGCTCAGTTCAGATCCGCGTCTTGGGAGTGAGGCAGGCTCGGTCTGTTGAGGGTGGTACTGACCGAAAACGTCACCTCGTGGACATCGTCGATATATGCTCAATACGCCGCGAGCTACAGGGGGCCACTTACGAGGGCGCCGCATTATTCATAAGCTTAGGCGGAGTTACGCTCCGCGAGGAGCGATGCGGCGAGTTCAGCAAGATCGACGCTGCCCGCGCTCTTATTTGAGCTTCTCGCGCAGAGTACTCTTCTGGACCTTACCCATTGCATTGCGCGGCAAGTGATCGACGAAGTGGACACGTTTGGGCACCTTATAGTTCGCGATCTGTGCTTTGACGTGCGCGATAACGGCTTCTTCTTCGATCGCCGCGCCGATATCGCGCACAACAACCGCGGTCACTGCTTCGCCGAAGTCCGGATGCGGTACACCGACGACCGCCGATTCAACGACGCCCGGTAGCGCGTCGATCACTAGCTCGACCTCCTTGGGATACACGTTGTAGCCGCCAGAAATGATGAGATCTTTCGCCCGGCCCACGATCGATAGATAGCCGTCCGCGCTCCACTGACCGATGTCGCCCGTCTTGAACCAGCCATCGGCAGTAAACTCCTCCGCGGTCTTCTCCGGCATGCGCCAATAACCGGCGAAGACGTTCGGCCCGCGAATCTGCACCTCACCCGGTTCGTTCGGCCCGCAAACTCTTTCCCCGTCGACGACGCGCACGCTGATGCCCGGCAAGGGAAAACCCACCGTACCTGCGCGTCGTTCGCCCTCGTAGGGATTGGAAGCGATCATGCCGGCTTCGGACATCCCGTAGCGTTCCAGGATCGCCTGGCCGGTGCGCTCGCGCCACGCATTGAACGTGTCGGCGAGAAGCGGGGCGGAGCCGGCGACAAAGAGTCGCATGTGCTTCACGCTCTCACGCGTCAAACCAGGATCCTCGAGGAGACGCGTATAGAAGGTCGGCACACCCATCATCGTCGTCACGCGCGGCAGCGCCGCGAGCACGGCTTTCGCTTCTAACTTGCGTTGAAACGCGATCTGCGCGCCGGCAATGAGGATCGGGCTGATCGCGACAAACAGGCCGTGGATGTGGAACAGCGGTAGTGCGTGCAGCAACACATCGCGCTCGGTGAAGCGCCAGTACTCCTTCAGCACCTGGCCATTGGAGGTCAGGCCGCCGTGCGTCATCATCGCGCCTTTGGAGCGTCCCGTCGTGCCGGACGTGTAGATGATCACGGCGAGATCGTTTTCTGCGCACGGTACCGGGTCGAAGCGCGTCGGGGCGCCGGCCAAAGCAGCGACGAACGAACCGCCGCGCGACTCGTCCAGCGTATAGAGCCTCGTCCCCGCACGCTCCTTCAGCAAGTCGCCAAAGGTATGGTGCGCCTGCGGCCGGCATACAACCACTCGCGGCTCGGCATCGCCGAGAAAGTAAGCGAGCTCGCCGCGCTGATACGCCGTATTCAGCGGCAAGTAACACAGCCCCGCGCGGAGCGCGCCGAGATACAGGAACAGGCCCTGCGGGCTCTTGTCGATCTGTGCGGCGACGCGGTCGCCCTTGCGGAGTCCGAGCCCGGTGAGGAACGCCGCGACGCGTGCCGTCTCGTGATCGAGATCCGCATACGTATATCGCTCGCCGATGTCCGCCACCAGAAACGGGCGGTCGCGATGAGCGACGAAGGCGCGAGCGAAATAGGCGTAGGCATTCATGGGTTGCCTCGTGCGTCCGGCCGTGGCTACAGATCGATCTTGATGTTGGCGTCCTTCACGACCTTGCCCCAGCGCGCGATTTCCTGCTTCACGAGCGCGGCGAACTCCGCCGGCGGCATGCCGCCGAGCGCGGCGCCCTGTCCGTCCCAGACGACCTTGATCTCGGGCGACTGCAGCGCCTTCGCGATCTCCTGGTACATCCGGTCGACGATCGACTGCGGCGTTCCCTTGACCGCCCACAGCGCGTACCAGGTGGTGAGCTCGTAGCCCTTGACCCCCGCTTCCTCGGCGGTCGGTACGTTGGGCAGCAGCGCAGAACGGGTGGACGTCGTGACGGCGAGCGGGCGAAGTCGCCCGCCCTTGATGTGGGAGGCGGAGCTGCCCAGGCCGTCGAACGCGAGATCGACCTGGCCGGCGAGGAGATCCTGGGTCAGCGGCCCCGCGCCCTTGTAGGGCACGTGAGTCAGCTCCGTGCCGGTCACCTGCTTGAAGAGCTCGCCTGCAAGATGGTGGGTCGTGCCGTTGCCCGCGGAGCCGTAGTTGAGCTTGCCCGGATTCGCCTTCGCAAAGGCGATCAGCTCGGCGAGCGTCTTGAAGTCGCGCTTCGGGTTGACAACGATCACGTTCGGCACGATGGCGATGACGGTGATCGGGATGAAGTCCCGTTCGAGGTGATAGGGCAGCTTGGTGTAGAGCGTCTCGGCGATCGTGTGATGGACCGCGCCGATCAGAAACGTGTAGCCATCGGGCGCTTCCTTCGCCGCGCGCGCAGCCCCAAGCGTTCCGCCGGCGCCGCCGAGGTTTTCGACGATGAACTGCTGTCCCATCGCCCGGGACAGCCGCGCGGCGAGCGGCCGTGCGAAGGTGTCGGTACCGCCGCCTGGCGGGAACGGATTGATCAGGCGGACCGGCTTTTGCGGCCAGGTCTGCGCGGTTGCAACCGCGCTCACGGCGAGGGCTAGGATTCCGGCGAAGACTGCAGTGAACCTTCTCATGACTTGTGCCTCCTTGGGATTCAGCGCCGCTGGCGGCGCCATGCTGTCAAAGCAATCGAGTCACCTCGCGCGCAGCGGCAATGCGGCCGTGCACGAAGCGCTCGTGGTTGCGCTCGATGTGGCGCAGGTCGTACAGGTAGTTGACCATCAGCCCGAACGACTCGCGCAGGCCGCGTGGCGACGGGTTGGCGAGGAAGTTGAGCCGCGCAAGCTGCGCGCCGTTGTGCAGGTGGAACTTCGCGACCGGATCGCTTCCCGCATCGGCTTCCAGCGTGCCGTGGAGATACGCGGCGCCGAGCCGCAGCAGCGCGCCACGCTCGACCGGCGTGGCGCGCGCGAGAGCGCTGCCCAGGTCTGGGCTACCTTCGGCGATGAGCGGCCGCACGCGCGTGAGTGCCTGCTCCACCCGCGCCGCTCCACCCTGCGCGAGCCGCTCGGGTGGAAGCTGCACGCCGCGCTGGACCCACTTCGCGAGACCGGGGATCGGCGAGAGCGTGCAGAACGTCCGCAGCCGCGGAAACTCGTCCTTCAGGACTTCGCACACCCGCTTGATCAGGAAGTTGCCCAGCGAAACGCCGCGCAGCCCGGGCTGGCAGTTGGATATCGAATAGAACACCGCGCACGTCGCAGTGGACGCCTCGGAATCGATGCGCTCGTCGTCGAGCAGTGGCCCGATCGCGGCCGGCATCTGGTGGACGAGCGCGACCTCGACGAAGATCAACGGGTCGTCGGGTAGCGCCGGGTGGAAGAACGCGAAGCAGCGCCGGTCGGGCTCGAGGCGGCGCCGCAGTGCGGCCCAGCTCCCGATCTCGTGGACCGCCTCGTAGCGGATGATCTTCTCAAGCAGGAGCGCCGGCGCGCGCCAGTCGACGCGCTCGAGCCGCAGGAAGCCGGGGTTGAACCAGGACGAGAGCAGATGGTGCAGGTCCGCTTCCACCGCGGCGAGGCGCGGCTTCGCTTTCATCTCCTGCAGGAGCTCGCGGCGGATCGCGAGCAGGGTCGAGGTGCCGTCGGCGGCGCGGTTCAGCCTGCGGAGCAGCTCCTGCCGGGGCGGTTCGGCCGCGCGCATCAGATCGACGAGCGAATCGGGTGAGCGCGTCTCGGCATAGCGCTGCGCAGCGAAGAGGACGCCGGCGGGATCCGGCGCGAACTGTTCCGCCAGCACGTCGAAGAAGGCGGCGCGGCCCTCCTTGGTCAGCTGGCGATAGTGCGACACCGCAGCCTGCGCGAACTTCACGCTGTTGGCTTCACCGCGCTCGCTCATGAGCGTGCGGCAAGACCGTGCGAGCGCGGCGAGCGATGCCTCGCCGCGGGTCTGCATGCCTGCTTCGCGCAGGCGCTCGAGTATTCTTCGTCCTCCCGCGGGAGCGCTTGGTGTTTCCCGATTGATGATGGTCGACATGGGCGGAAATGCTGGGCGATACTGTCGCCAAGCGCAATTCACATTCGATTGAGGCCGCCTTCAGCAACCGTTGAGGAGGGTTCTGTGCCGTGATCAATCTGAACCGCTTCGACCTGGTCTCGCTGCGCCTCTTCGTCGCCGTAGTCGACGCGGGCAGCCTGACCGCCGGAGCTAACCGCTTCGGCATCTCGCTTGCCGCGGCAAGCAAGCGGATTGCCGATCTGGAGGAACACTGCGGCGTGACCCTGTTGCAGCGCGGGCAACGGGGCGTGGTCGCGACGCCCAGTGGCGAAGCGTTGCACCGCCATGCGATCGAGGTGATCGCGCGACTCGAGCAACTCGCGCTCGCCGTCGACGATTTCCGTACCGGTGCCACGGGCCATCTGCGGCTGTGGGCGAACCCGTCGGCGCTCGGCGGATTTCTTCCGCGCGTGCTAGCCAACTATGCGAGGCAGCACCCGGACGTGAAGATCGACCTCGAGGACGCGCTCAGCGAAGACTCGGTGCGCGCCGTGCAGAAGGGTATCGCCGAGTTGGCAGTGATCGGCGATAACGTGGCCTGCGAAGGGCTGGAAACCTTCGCTTGCCATGTCGACGACCTCGTGCTGCTTGTGCCGGAGGGCCATGAACTCGCTGTACAGGACCACGTGGCGGTCGAGCGCGCACTGGACCATGACCTCGTCACGCTGCCGCGAAGCGCGTCTCTCACAAGGCAGGTGATCGCTGCCGCGGAGACGATTGGCCGCACGCCTCGAGTCCGCGTGCAGGTTCGCAGCTTCGACTCGATGTGCCGCATGGTCGCCTGGAGCCTCGGCTTGGCGATCCTTCCGCAGGCGGCGGCCACTCTCTACGCGCGGGCGCTCGGCCTGCGGGTCGTCGCGCTGCAGGGGCTCGAAGTGAAGCGTCGCTTGCTGCTTGCGATGCGGCGCCGCGCCGAGTTGTCCAGCGCTGCAGCCGCGCTCGTGGAGATGATCGAGCGAGAGAGTTCCGATCTAGCCGGCCGATAGAGCGGCGTGGCAGGTGATCCGAAAGACGCCCCCCAGGCTTCGTCGGGCTCAGGCCGTTTCGGCGCTAATCCGTCACCCTTGAGATCATGCGCTCGGCACAGACACCGCCGTCGAACGACCGCTTCCGACTCGAGCGGACCGCCGCTGTTGGCCGACCCCAGCGAGCGTCGGTTTCTAGGCAGCCTGACCGGCAGGAACGGGTCGACAGTGACAGTTCGCTGGCTTCGAATGCAGCCGTTGGGCGGTCAACGTTGAGGGCAGGTGGCTGCCGCCTGCTCGACGACTGGCGAGCGTCAAGTTTCAGGGTAAACCGGCCCCCCGGCCCCAGAAACTCTCACCGGCCGCCTTAGGCAACTGCTGTCATTCGCCAGGCCGAACTCCTCAACGCGACCCAAGGCTGACCGTGCCGATTTCCTGGCCGACTGACCGGTTCACCTTGTAAACCGACCCTTCGCTGCACTCGTCGCGAAACTCGGAATTCAGTGAGAACGGTCATTCGCGGGTGCCTACAGCGACTTGGACGAGATCGTGACCGATTGGCCGCTTTCAAAGCAATCGACCGGACGCAGCCGCTAGAGTCGAAAGGGGCGACCGAGAGGAATCGAATCGTTGCGTCGATCCCGCGCAGCACGTCGATCCGAGGAAGACCGTACTTTCGGTTCTCGACGAGACTCCGAGCCAGGGGTTCGGGGGCGCGGTGCGCCCGCGGCAGAAGGCGGCCATTCGTTCCGCACGCTTGATCAGAATTTAAAACGTATGGTGGTGCGCCTGCTTGATTACGTCGAACACCCGCTCGATGGAGCTGAACGATACCGTCTCGTGAAACAAGTCGGACATCGAGTTCACGAAGGAGATCGTAGGTTTACGGCGCGCCAGCAGCTCGGCCAGCCGCGGCGCAGTAGCCTGTCGCGATGGACTCCCTGATCGCCGCCGCCGCGCGCGCCCTCGTCGTCGGCGACGCGCTCGGCGCCCTCAAGCGCGTCGGCCTGCGCGACGACCCGCCGGCGCTCGCCCTGCGCGGCATCGCCATGGCCCAGCTCGGCGAGCACCCGCGCGCCCGCGAACTCCTCCGGCGCGCCGCCCGCGGCTTCGGCGCCCACGAGGAGCTGGCGCGCGCCCGCTGTGTCGTCGCCGAGGCCGAGGTGGCCCTCGCCATGCGCGACCTCCGCGGCTCGCCGCGCACGCTGGCAGCCGCGTCGGCCACGCTCGAGGCGCGCGCCGACCGCGCCAACGCGCTGCAAGCACGTCTGATCGCGGTGCGTCGGCTGCTCCTGCTCGGCCGCCTCGACGAGGCCGCATCCGCCCTGGCCCGGCTCGACGCGAGCGGCCTGCCGCCGTCGCTCGCGGCGGTGGCCGAGCTGGCCGGGGCCGAGGTGGCGCTGCGCTCGCTGCGCACAGCACCGGCGCAGGCGGCGCTCGCCCGCGCCCACGCGGCGGCCGAACGCGCGCGCGTGCCCGCGCTCCTCGCCGAGGTGGCCGAGGCGCGCGCCGCGCTCGAGCGTCCCGCCGCGCGGCGCGTCCACGCCGGCCACGAGCAGCCGCTGCGCCTCGACGAGGTCGAAGCGCTCCTCGCCTCGGGCGCGCTGGTGATCGACGCCTGCCGTCGCGGCCTGCGCGCCGGCGCCACCTGGCGGCCGCTGGCGCGCCGACCGGTGCTGTTCGCGTTGGCGCGCGCGCTCGCCGAGGCGTGGCCCGGCAACGTCGATCGGCACGCTCTGATCGCGCGCGCGTTCGGCGCCCGCCGCCCCAACGAGTCGCACCGGGCGCGCCTGCGCGTCGAGATCGGCCGTTTGCGCGCGCTCGCCGCGCCGCTGGCGCGCATCGACGCCAGCGCGCGCGGCTTTGTGCTCACGCCGCGGGGCGAGCGCGCCGTCGTCGTCCTGGTGCCGCCGATCGATGGCGATCAGGCGTCGCTGCTTGCGCTGCTCGCCGACGGCGCGGCCTGGTCCACCTCGGCCCTCGCGCTGGCCCTCGGGGCCAGCCAGCGCACGGTCCAGCGCGCGCTCGTCGAGCTGGAGGCCGCCGGACGGGTGCGCTCGATCGGACGGGCGCGCGCGCAGCGCTGGCTGTCGCCGCCGCTGGCCGGATTCACGACGATCTTGTTACTCCCCGCCGCGCTGCCGCACGGGTAGATTGGTCTCACGGCGCCGTTCCGAAGCGCGCCACAACAAACCTGGACCTCGCACCGAAGGGCCGCGACGAGCTCGACACAAGATGGCGTGGGTTCGCCACCACGACCGCTTCGAGGCGGAACCGCTCGCGAAGGAGCACCGGCGGTCGGTTCGTGCGCGAAGCGCACGCCAGCCACGCTCGCATCGCGCTCTGCCGGAGCGCCGCCACCGTCGCTTATCTCGACTGAGCCAGCGCCACTGCGTCGGCACCCGCCGGAAATCGGAGCTGTCCAGACGCATCGTTCGCGGCACGCCACACCACCTCGGCCACGTCGGACTCGGTCGTCACCGCAGCCGGCTGCGCGAATGAAGCGAAGGTGCGCTGCGCGAAAGGCGCGTACGCCTCGGGGATCAGCCCGTCCATGCGCGTCGCCGAGTTGCTCGTAAAGCGCGTGGTCGGCCCGTAGCCCGGTTCAACCAGCTTTACGCTCACGTCGAAAGCCGCGAGTTCGAGCGCGAGTGACGCGGTGAAGCCCTCGATGGCCATCTTGCTCGCGGTGTACACGGCGACCATCGGCATCGGCGCCAGCGTCGCGCTCGAGGTCACGTTCACTATCACGCCCTTTCTCCGCGTGCGGAACTGGGGCAGCACCGCCTGCGTCATCGCCATCACGCCGAAGGTGTTGGCCTCGAACACCTCGCGCGCCGTGGCCATCGGGGTGGCCTCGAAGGCACCGAAGAGCCCGATGCCCGCGTTGTTGACGAGCACGTCGATGGGCCCACTCGCCTCGAGCGCGGCTGCGATGCTCTCGGGCTTCGTCACGTCGAGCGCCAGCACGTGTAGCCGTTCCGACCGGGGCAGAGCGTCTTCGCGCGGCATTCGCATGGTGGCGATCACGTTCCAGCCCTGCGAGTGGAAGTAGCGCCCGGTCTCGAGGCCGTAGCCGGAAGAGCAACCGGTAATGAGCACGGTTTTCATGGTGGGTTTCCATAGTGGTTATCAATGGTCGCTAGGTTAGCGGCGGCGCACCGGACGATCTACAATGCTGAGTCCGTATTTCATTGGCGAGAGTCCAGTCATGAATGACCCGCTGGCGGAGGTCATCACGCTGCTTCAGCCGCATACCGTGTTCTCGAAGCGCATCAGTGGCGCCGGTCGCTGGGGTGTCCGCTACTCTGAATTCGGCCAGCCGAGCTTCTGCGCCGTGCTCGAGGGCCGCTGTCGTCTCGCCGTCGACGGCCACCAAGCCCTTACGCTCGAAGCGGGCGACTTCGTGCTCCTGCCGGCGACGCCGGGCTTCACCTTGTCGGGCTTCGAGCCGGTGACGCCGGCGCGCATCGACCCGAAAGTGACGCCCGCGCCGACGGGTGAAGTTCGCCACGGCACGCGCGGCGGTCACCCCGACGTGCGGTTGCTCGGTGGCTACTTCGTCTTCGAATCGCCCGATGCCGCGTTGCTCGTATCCCTGCTGCCGGCGCTGGTGCACGTGCGCGGCGCCGAGCGGCTTTCGACACTGGTGCGGCTCGTCGGCGAGGAATCAAGCGAACGGAGGTCGGGCCGCGATCTCGTTCTTGCACGCCTCGTGGAAGTGCTGCTCATCGAAGCGCTGCGGTCTACGCCGGGCGAAGACGCGCCTCCGGGGCTGCTGCGCGGGTTGGCCGATGCGCGACTCGCGCCAGCGATGCGGCAGATGCACGGTGATCCCGCGCGTTCGTGGACGGTGGCCCAGCTCGCGAGGAAGGCCGCGCTTTCGCGCTCGGCGTTCTTCGATCGCTTCACACGCGCAGTGGGCCTGCCGCCGATGGAATACCTGCTCGCCTGGCGCATGGCCGTCGCGAAGGATCTGCTCCGCCGCCACGATTTCGGGCTCGCCGAGGTCGCCGAACGCGTCGGCTACGGCTCGGCGAGCACCTTCAGCACCGCGTTCAGCCGGCACGTGGGCCAACCTCCGAGTCGCTATGCGCGCGAGCGCTAGAAGTCTCGCGAACGTGACTGCGCGGGTCGCGCCGACCTCGTACGCGCGCTTCGCGAGCATGGACCGTCGGGAACCCAAATGAGTCACTTCCGCTACCCGGATTCACGACGAACTTGTTACTCCCCGCCGCGCTGCCGCTCGGGTAGATTGGTCTCACGGCGCCGTTCTGAAGCGCGCCACAAGGAGCCCAGGCAATGACCAGCAAGTCAGGCAACACAAAATCGCAAGCACCGGCGCGCGCGGCCGAGATCGTGCGCGAATATGGCCCCTTCGCCGGCGCCGACCATATCCACGGCGTCACCCACGACGGCCGCCGCGTCTGGGCCGCCACCGGATCGAGGCTGATCGCCTTCGATCCCGCGAGTGGTCAGCTCGCGCGCACGCTCGACCGCGCCGGCGACGCTGGCACCGCATTCGACGGCACGTACCTCTACCAAATCGCCGAGGCGCGCATCGACAAGATCGATCCCGCCACCGGCGACGTCGTGGCGTCGATCCCGGCGCCCGGCCACGGCAGCGACTCAGGCCTCGCCTGGGCCGAGGGCAGCCTGTGGGTGGGGCAGTACCGCGATCGCAAGATTCACCAGATCGATCCCGAGACAGGCGCCATTCTGCGCACCATCGAGTCCAACCGCTTCGTCACCGGCGTGACCTGGGTCGACGGCGAGCTGTGGCACGGCACCTGGGAAGGCGACGAGAGCGAGCTCCGCCGAATCAACCCGGAAAGCGGCGCTGTGCTCGAGCGGCTGGAGATGCCGCGCGGCATCGGCGTCAGCGGGATGGAGTCCGACGGGGCAGACCTGTTCTATTGCGGCGGCGGACCGAGCGGAAAAGTCCGCGCCGTGCGACGTCCGAAGGGAGAGAGATCGTGAACGACCGATGCGGTCGCGATGACGATCACATCTTTGAAATGACGACGTACGCAGTCGTTTCGATCAACCCGTAAGGAGACACCATGGCTGATATCTTGCATAGAGTCGGAATCAAATCGTCCCTTGATGAGGTCTACAAGGCACTGGCCACGCGTGAAGGCGTTGCCGCCTGGTGGACGAACCACACGCAGGGGGAAAGCAAAGTCGGCGGAGTGCTCCAGTTCCGCTTCAGGGCTGGCGACTCCGAGATCGGCGGCTTCGAGATGAAGGTTTTCGAGCTCCAACCTGCCAAGCGTGTGCTATGGCAAGTAGTCGGCGGGCCCGAAGAATGGATCGGCACCAGGATCAGTTTTGAGCTCAAACAGGAAAGCGACTACGTCATCGTCCTCTTCAAGCATCAGGGTTGGAAGGAGCCGGTGGAATTCATGCACCATTGCAGCACCAAGTGGGCGATTTTTCTGATGAGTTTGAAGTCACTGGTGGAAACGGGGAAGGGTGCTCCCAACCCTGACGACATCAAGATCGACAACTGGAACTGAAGGAGCACACCATGAACACTGCCGCTGCCGTAGCGAGCACCGTGAACCATCCCGTCGTGTCCAGGGACCGATGGATTGCCGAGCGCAAGACACTGCTGGCGCGCGAAAAGGAGCTGACGCGCCTGCGCGACCAGATCGCCCGCGAGCGCCGCGCGCTGCCGTGGGTGCGCATCGAGAAGAACTACGTGTTCGACACGCCCGAAGGTCCGCGCACGCTGGCTGAGCTGTTCGAAGGCCGCCGCCAACTGCTGGTGCAGCACTTCATGTTCGGCCCGGGGTGGGAACAAGGCTGCCCGAGCTGCTCTTTCATGGCCGACCACAGCGACGGCATGAACGTGCATCTGGCGCATCGCGACATCACGCTGGTGGCCATCTCGCGCGCGCCGCTGGCCGAGATCGAGCGCTTTCGCAAGCGCATGGGCTGGCAGTTCAGGTGGGTGTCTTCGTTTGGCAGCGACTTCAACCACGACTTCCACGTGAGCTTCACGCCGGAAGAACACGCCAAGGCGCAGGTCTACTACAACTACGGCATGCAGCCCTTCGAGAGCGAGGAATTGCCCGGCATCAGCGTGTTCTACAAGGACGACGCGGGCGAGGTCTTCCACACCTATTCGACCTACAGGCGCGGTGTCGAGGTGATGATGGGCACGTACAACCTGCTCGATCTCACACCCAAGGGCCGCGACGAGCGCGACGGGATGGAGTGGGTGCGCCACCACGACCGCTACGAACCGGAACCACCTGCGAAGGTGGCGCCGGTGGCCGGCCCCTGCCACGCCTGAGCTCGCGCCGTTTCACCCGGATGTATGCGACATGGCAACCGTGTGGCCGTGGCTGGCGATCGCCGGGCTCGTCGACCCGTTCGGCCATCACTGGTCGGTCGGCACGCAGGTCCGCGCCATGAGCATGGAAGAAGTGCAGCAGGCGATGCAGCAGGCAGACGCCTAGCCGCCCACGGGCTTCCGGGATCTGGACCGCCTCTGGGAAATCGCTTGGAATCCTCGGTCCAATTCGAGCCGCCAGGTGGCGAAGCCGAGCCGGTGTACCTCGACCGGGAGCGGAAGCGCACGGCAGTGAGACCGGCGCGCGGGTCTCCGCCGCGTCCCTCGCTGCCAGATCGCCGCACGCTCGGTGTATCCGCGGATGCATTCCTGCGCCGCATGCACGGCATGTTCGAATATCGTTTGAGCACCGGGGCCATCGCCTCGAGAATCCTGCATTCGCGGCTGGAGGACGAATAGGCGATGAACTCTCGGCGACTCCTCCCCGTCGTTGCGACGTCATGAAGCAGACCGACCTCTCCCGCGCGCAGGCCTGGCCCATCCTCGGCGGCGCAGCCGTGATGCTGAGCCTTGCCATGGGCATGCGCCAGAGCCTTGGGCTGTTCCAACCGCACCTGATCCGCGATATCGGCATCACTGCCGCGGACTTCTCGTTCGCGCTCGCCATCCAGAACATTCTTTGGGGTGCGACGCAACCCTTCGTGGGGATACTAGCCGACCGCTACGGCGCGCGTCCGGTGATGATCGGCGGAGTGTTGGTCTACGCGGTTGGTCTCGGGCTCAGCGTGGTCGCGACCTCGTCGTTGCTGCTGATGCTCGGCTGGGGCATCTGCATCGGGCTGGCGCTGTCCTGCACCGCCTCGACGATCGCGATGACCGTCACGTCCCGCACCGTGTCCGCGGCGAAGCGCAGCGTCGCCATGGGTGCCGTTTCGGCGGTTGGCTCGCTCGGTCTGACGCTTGCTTCGCCGATGGCGCAGTCCCTGATCACGAGCGGCGGTTGGCAGATCGCGGTCGTGGCGTTCGTCGGGCTCGCCGCGGTGATGTTGCCGGCCGCGTGGTTCGCGGGCGGCGCGGACAAGATCGAGGTCGATTCGGGCGCCGGGGCCTCGCAGTCGCTAGGCGAGGCGGTGCGCGAAGCCGCGAGCCATCCCGGCTACGTCGTAATGGCGCTCGCGTTCTTCGTCTGCGGGCTGCAGCTCGTGTTCCTGACCACGCACCTGCCGACTTACCTGGAGATTTGCGGCCTGGACCCGTCGGTGGGCGCGAACGCCTTGGCGCTGATCGGGCTGTTCAACGTGGCAGGGTCCTATCTGTTCGGCTGGCTCGGCGGGCACCATTCCAAGCGCGCGCTGCTCGGCGGGATCTACATCCTGCGCTCGATCTTCATCACCGCGTACTTCCTGGTGCCGCCGTCGCCGGCCTCGACGCTGGTGTTCGCCGCCGCGATGGGGGCGTTGTGGCTCGGCGTCGTGCCCTTGCTCAACGGGCTGGTGGTGCACCTGTTCGGCTTGCGATACATGGCGACGCTTTCCGGGATCGCGTTCTTCAGCCATCAGGTCGGCTCGTTCGTCGGTGCGTGGGGTGGGGGGCTGATCTACAGTATGCTCGGCTCGTACGACGCCGCGTGGCAATGGGCGGCGGGGATCGGAATCCTGGCCGGCATCGGGCAGATGATGATGAACACGCGGCCGACGGTCCGCGTCGAGCGCGAGCAGACGCTTGAGTTGCGTCCGGCGACACAGGCCCGAAGTTAGGCGCGCCGATTCGGCCGCCGAGGCGTCGATCAGCCTCTCTCCCGAGAGCGCAGCGTCCGGTCTCAAGCGAATCGGGGCTCGCGCTGATGGTCGTTTCTGGGCCGGTCAGCGGCCGTCGTCCGAAGGGCTCAAGTCGACCCACAGCAGTCAGCCGGATTTGCGCAGAGCGGACGTTCGAACGTGCGACACCGGACGCTCGACGTCGCCCCATCAGCCGCCGCGACCGAGCGGGCGCAACCCCGCTTCGAGGCGATCCGCTGACGGGCTTGAGCGCACGCCTATTAACGCGCAACTGAAAGATATTGGGTCTTGCGTAATGACCGACGACATCGAGGCTTCGTAGCGCGATGGCGACGCGCTCAAGGTCGATGTATGCGTGCAGCGATGTTCGCGTACAGGATCCCTAGTTCGCGCCGGATCGGCCCGGCCGCGATTTTTCCGCCTGGCTCGATCACCATGGAGTTCCCGGATTTACCCATTCATCGGCGTTGGGTACAGGTCGGACTAGCCTGGAACGGTGCCAGGAATATCGCTGGCACAAAAGGCCATGCGGACCGAACGCCGCGATCCGCTTTACTTTCGAAGCACGACGCTGAAATTGTTGGCTGGCATATCGACGAACTCTGCAAGCTCGAATCCCGCAGTAGCGGCGAGCTCGACGACGGCTTCGAGGTCACGCAATCCCCAAGTGGGATCGTTCGTTCGCAGCTGCGCATCGAATGCCTCGTTGCTCGGCGCGGTATGCCGGCCGAACCGGCGATAGGGCCCGTACAGGAACAGCACTCCGCCATGGATCAGCACGTCCTTCGCGCCTGCGAACAACGCTTCCGTGGCTGCCCACGGTGCGACGTGAATCATGTTGATGCACAGCACCGCGTCGGCGTGAGTCACCGGCCAGGGGAACCTGCAAACATCAAGGTCGACGGGCGCGCGCACATTGCCGAGATGCTCCCCCCTCACCCACGACCGGATCGACTCGCGAAACGCGGCGTCCGGATCGCTGGGCTGCCAGGTGAGCTCCGGCAACGCCTTGGCGAAATGAGCAACGTGCTGACCAGTGCCGCTGCCGATTTCCAGGACAAGGCCGGTGCGAGGAAGAGTCCGTTCCATACCGCGAGGATCGGGCCCTTGTTCCGTTCGGCGGACACCGTGAACCAGCGGCCGTCATCAAGCTTCTGTCCAACGACCTTGAGCACCGGGAATCATCCTGAACCTCAACGACTTCGCGCAGACGGCGTCATCCGCAAGCGGCTCGAAGTCGCGAAACGACTCGGTCATTGAACGCCTCGGTCCTAGATGTCGGGCAGTCATCCTACGTCAGCCGGACCTTGTCTGCGCAATGACCGGATGCCCGCCAGCCGCGCGCGCAGCCCACGGGCTCCAGAGCCGCTCGACCCGTGCCCCGAGCCCGACTCCAGCCTGGAGCACTGCTGGCGCCCGAAGCGCGACGAGCGCCTCGCGCAGGGCTTGCACCACGGCAACGCCGCCGCGCGAGATCTCATACGACTGGCCAGCCTCCAGCACGATGTCGTCCGTGCATCCGTGCTCAGTGATCCAGATCCGTCCGCGAAGACAGTCGATTCGCGTGCCCATGGCGTCCTCCACCGGGACGATTCCCCGATACTCGAGCTCGATGACCATCCGTTTCATGTCGACGATCATGACTGCCTCCTATGGGCCGGCCGCATCCGCGCTGCTGTTCGATCTAAGATGGCAGCAATTCTGAACAGCGGCCGGGCAGTCCTCAAACGATCTTTGCTCACCGCCCACATGAGTTCGGGGAATGGATAGCAAGCGCCGTCGTCCGCGGTTGTCGCTCGACTTGCTCAAGGGCTTCGAGGCCGCGGCACGCCACCTGAGCTTCACGCGCGCCGCGCGGGAGTTGTCCCTCACCCAATCGGCGGTCAGCCGTGAAATCAAGACGCTCGAAGAGCAGCTCGGACGGCCCTTGTTCAGCCGCGTCAATCGCGGGCTGCGTCTCACCGATGCCGGGCAGGGGCTCCATCGCGCAGTCGGCGAGGCGCTCAAGCTGATCGACGAGGCGACCGATCGTCTCGCCGTGTCGCGGGGTGGGGAGACGCTCGCGGTCACGACGAGTGCGCCGCTCGCCTCGACGTGGTTGGTGCCAAAGCTTCCTCGGTTCATCCGCCTGCATCCCGAGGTCGACGTGCGCAGCGTCGCCGCCGACCAGAGGCTCGATCTCGAGCGCGAGCGCCTCGACCTCGCGATCCGCTGGGCCTCTCCTGGGTCGAGCGTCCCCGGCGGGGAGCCGCTATTCGACGTGCAGATGTTCCCGGTCTGCTCGCCGACGCTGGTGCGCGATCACGCACGGCCGCTCAGCGGTCCCGCGGATCTCGCGCACCACGTGCTGTTGGATCTGGAGACTGTCACGGCGCGCGGGCCGTGGTCCGACTGGGGACCGTGGCTCGAGGCGATGAAGCTCGGTGACCTGAAGCCGGGCGGTACGCTGCATTTCTCGCATTACGACCAGGTGGTCCAGGCGGCGATTGACGGCAGCGGCGTCGCGATCGGACGCAACCCGCATAGTGCCCGCCATCTGAGCGACGGTCTGCTGGTCGCACCGTTTGGCCGTGAAGCGGTGCTTAGCTGGGGAACATACTTCGTCCTGATCCCGCCGCGCTCCGCCGAACGCCCGGTCGTCAAGGAGTTCGTCGCGTGGCTGCGCGGCGAGGTCCGCCAGGACATCGAAGCAGACGCCGAGCGCGAAGGCTCGGGTCGGCCCCGGTCGGTCCGGCTCGGCGCGCCGGTCCGCACACGCAGCCGCTGAGCAGTGCGTCTCGCCTTCTCCCTCTCGCGGGGAGAGGACCAGTGACCGGTTCGGGGCAATCTCGACATCGTCGCCGGCCGACCGCTCCTGGCCGACTCCTGCCGATGGAGCACCCCGTACGGCCCCGAAAATGCACCGCATCATCCGCGCTCCGATAGTTTTTACACAACCTCGACTCATACCAGCCGGTCGGTCTCTTCGATGTAGACGTTGAATGGTCCGCACGAGGACCCGCCGCAGCGCGGCGTGCCGAGGGCAACGCAACTGCAACTGCGCTTGCGACGCTTGACCCGGACAAGCGCACCCCCAATAATCGTCCGTCAGCGTGAGCGAATCCATCCGTCGCCGTCCGCGCGATTTTGCATGCTGTTGCGATCGCGCGCGGATTGAGGCCCGACACTTGCATTGAGGGTGCCCGAAAATGGCAAAGGTCATCCATACGATGGTCCGCGTGCTCGATCTCGAACGGTCGCTACGTTTCTACCGCGACGCCTTCGGTCTCGAAGAAGTGCACCGCCTCGACTTCCCAACGTTTGCGCTGGTGTATCTCAGGAACCGGGAGAACGACTTCGAAGTCGAGCTCACGCTGAACAAGGACCGGAAGGAACCCTATACGCATGGGGATGGCTACGGCCATTTCGCCGTGTGCGTCGACGACGCGGCGCGCGAGCGCGACCGGCTCGCCCAGCTCGGCTGCGCGCCGGGGGACGTCAAGGAGTTCAAGGATGGCGCCGGCGCTCTACTCGCACGGTACTTCTTTGTCCAGGATCCGGACGGGTACAAGATCGAGGTGCTCGAGCGTCATGGCCACTACCGCTAGCCAGGCGCGCGCGCGAACGATGCACGGCAAAAGCGAGGGCGACGCCCCGCGCTCCACCACAGGAGGAGAAGATGGACTTCAACTTCATGAACCCGTTGACTGACCACGAGCACGGTCCGGGGCAGCCGCGGCCACCGATTGCGCTGACGCGGCGCGAGTTCCTGAAGGGAGCTGGCATCCTGACGGGCACGCTTGCGGCCTCGTCCATCCTGTCGGCGCTTGCGCCGAGCCGTGCCTGGGCGCTCGAACTCAAGACGCTTACGTCAGCCCAGGGCGAGGCCCTTCTGCAGATGGGCAAGGTGTTGTACCCGCACAAGGGATTGCCCGACGCGGTCTATGCGCTACTCGTCAAGGACCTCGACGGGGCCGCGGGCAAGGATCCTAAGACCGCGCAGATGCTCGGCGAGGGCGTCGCGGCGCTCGACAAGGCGGCCGGCGGTAGTTTTGCCGCGGCGTCCGACGCCAAGAAGCTCGAGGCGGTGAAATCGCTTCAGGGCACGCCTTTCTTCAACACGGTGCGCGGCCAGTGCATCACCTCGCTCTACGACAACGACATGGCGTTCGCTCACTTCGGGTATCCCGGCCCCTCCTGGGACAAGGGTGGCTACATGAACCGTGGGTTCAGCGACCTCAAGTGGCTGCCGGATCCGCCCGCGTCGGCCAGTCCCGCCCCCTACAAGGGCTGAGTTCCGGCCCAACGAACCCGAGAGAGGAACGGATCATGGCAAAGTTCGAACTCAATGACGATTCCGTGGTCGTCATCATCGGCTCCGGCGCCGGCGGCGGCACGCTCGCGAACGAGTTGTGCCAGAAAGGCGTCAAGGTCGTGCTGCTCGAAGCCGGCAAGCGCGAGTCCCCGGAAACCTTCATCAACGACGAGTGGAAGTCGTTCGGACAGCTCGCCTGGCTGGACAAGCGGACCACGTCGGGATCGTGGCGGGTCGCCAAAGACTTCTCGGGCTTGCCGGCGTGGGTCTGCAAGACAGTCGGCGGCACGACGACCCACTGGGCGGGCGCGTCGCTGCGCCTTCACGAGCACGAATTCCGCGCGCGCACCGTCTATGGTGACATCAAGGGCGCGTCGCTGCTCGACTGGCCGCTCACGCTGAAGGAGCTCGCGCCTTTCTACTCGCGGGCCGAGGACAAGATGGGCGTGACGCGCACCCACGACGTCCGCGGGCTGCCCGGGAACAACAACTTCAAGGTCATGTACGCCGGCGCGAAGAAGGTAGGCTATAAGGACTGCAACACCGGCCACATGGCGATCAACAGCCGGCCGCGCAAGGACCGCGCCTCTTGCCTGCAGATCGGATTCTGCTTTCAGGGCTGCAAGTCAGGGGCCAAGTGGTCGACGCTCTATACCGAGATTCCCGCCGCCGAAAAAACCGGCAAGTTCGACCTTCGCCCGCAGGCGCACGTCCTCAAGATCGATCACAACGACGCGGGCAGGGTCACCGGAGTCGTCTACCGGGATGCCGACGGCAAGGATCAGCGGCAGAAGGCGCGCGTGGTCTGCGTCGCAGGCAACGCGATCGAGACCCCGCGGCTGCTGTTGCTCTCCGCCTCCTCCAAATACCCCGACGGGCTGGCAAACAACTCCGGGCAGATCGGCAGGAACTACATGCGGCATATGACCGGCTCGGTGTACGCGGTGTTCAACGAGCCGGTGAACATGTATCGCGGCACAACAATGGCCGGCATCATCACGGACGAGGCGGGCAACAACCCGAAGCGCGGCTTCGTCGGGGGCTACGAAATGGAAACGCTGTCGCTCGGTCTACCGTTCATGGCGGCGTTCCTCGACCCGGGTGCCTGGGGTCCGGACTTCACGTATTTTCTAGACAACTACACGCACATGGCCGGCATGTGGCTTGTCGGCGAGGACATGCCCCGCCCGACGAATCGGGTTACGCTCAATTCCTCCGAAAAGGACCAGAACGGCCTGGCTGTTCCGAATGTCCATTTCGACGACCACGACAACGACGTCGCGATGCGCAACCACGCGTACGCCGCCGGGGAGAAGGTCTATCAGGCGGCGGGAGCCGTAAAGACTTTCCGTACGCCGCCGTATCCGTCTACGCACAATCTCGGCACCTGTCGCATGAGCGCGAACCCTCGCGACGGCGTATGCAACAAGTGGGGACAGACGCACGACGTTCCGAACTTGTTCATCTCGGACGGGAGCCAGTTCACGACCGGCGGCGCCGAGAACCCGACGCTCACGATCGTGGCACTCGCGATCCGGCAGGCCGGCTACCTGGCCGAGCAACTGTCCAAGCGTTCCATCTGAGGCGCAAGCGAGGGGCGCGCGGCTGCGCGGGCAGTTGCCGGGCCCGTGGGTTCGCGCGGACGACCGTCAGCCAACAGGCGCTTTCGACCCGTTGCTGGCTGTCTCACTTGTGAAAGCTGACGTTCGCCGCGTTCGCTGACGAGCCGCGCCCGTTGGTGGAGTGAGGATCGTTGACACAGTTTCATGACCATCGCCGCTCCGGCCCGGAAGTTTCGACGCAAGGTCGCCACAGCGCTCGCTAACGCTGCCGCCGACGTTGTTCGTATCCTCGAACTGCCGTTCACCACCCCTCTAGTGAAGGCGCTACTGGCGGCACTAGGCCTTGCGAGTGCGGGCCGCCGGGCCGCGATACACCGGCAATGGCGTCAGCGGCGGCGTCGCGGGGCTTGACCGCCGCGATGTCCCCGAGCGACACGATGCCGACGAGTCGCTTGTCGCGGTTTACCACCAGCAGGCGGCGCACCCGGATGTCTCCCATGTTCAACGCGACGTGCTCCAGGTCTTCGTCCTCGTAGCAGTATTTGACGTCCTTCGTCATCACGTCGCGTATCGGCGTATCCGGCCCTTTCCGGGTCGCCACCGCTCGCACAGCAATATCGCGGTCAGTCAGTATTCCTATAACGCGGCCTTTGTCGGCTACCGGCAGGACGCCGGCGTCGAGCGCCGCCATCGCTCTCGCCGCATCGCAGATCGTCTCATCCGGACTAGCAATGCGCACCTCCCGAGTCATCGCTTCGCTGACTTTCATGAATGGGATCTCCATCGGTGAGTCTTATAGCTATGCAATCGGCATGCCTGACGCGGAACGCCACAGCATCAAATTCACGCGAGACCCTATTCGCGAGGAGCCAGCTTTCTGGCGAGGCCGGGCACAAACTGTGGGCCGTTCGCTGCCGCCGCCTCGCCCGCTAAAGGTACGGGGCCGATGCCTCCACTAGCGGTTCGCGACAATCTCCGATCGCTCGAGAGTCAACTAGCATCTGAAGCGGGTCGGTTTGCGACCGGTTGGGCCGGTCAGCGACCGTCACCCGAAGGGCTCAAGTCGAAGGAATTGGCCGACGTCGCGAAGAAGCTCCGCGAGCTCGCCGCCCAGGTGGAGCGACTCAAAGCGTAAACGACGCCCGAAGGCGCCGCAGCGCACGTTCTGCTCGCCGAGCGGCCTTGCGCGATGCTTGCCGGCGGATGCGCTTCTTACGATGTTGTGCTTTGCTCATGGACATGCTGTCCCTAACCCTCCTTGAGGTGCGGTTCACAGCAACGGCCCGATGGGCTTCGCCAACTGAGAGTCTTGATCCGGCAGCAATCGTGTGGGCATGATGCCTTTCGGAAGCCTCGAAAGCATCGCCACGAGAAGCGTCCAGGCGGCTGCAGAAGGGGCGGGTAAGTGGGTCACGGCGGCACCAGCCTCCCATCCTGCCACAACCTCTTCGGGTTCACCCTGACACCACAAGACGTGACGATGTGCGGCCGTGACGGGTGGCGTGGAGATGGGAGCTGCCGCGGCAAGCGAGGAGCGAGAGACGGTCGATGCCGTCTCCACGCCATGATTCACTGTGCGACCTACCTGAGATGCGTAGCGGTCGATACGCACGACACTCGCTGGACCGGGCCCGTCTGTAGGAGTCTCCGTGCTCGACCGCGAGCTCGTCCTCGATCGGCTTGCCGGGGGCGGGCTTACTGCTTGGCCCCTCTGCGACGAACGTCAAGCCCCCCAGGCCGCGAAGCAGAGCCCGGTGCCGGTTCCCGCCTGCGAGCGGTACGCCGGAACGTACTCCACCCACGCGAGCGGCAGATGCTCGAGGGAACCGGCGGCCGCGATCCAGTTCCGGATCTCCGAGTTGCCCGAGTTCAGCCTCCGCACCGGCAGTGCTGCCAGGGCGGCGGCGTCCCCCGCCCGCATCGCAGCGATGATCCCGCGGTCGAATGCCTCGTCGATCGCGAAGTGGCTCAAGCCACCCGAGGCGAGCACGCCGACGCGGACCGGCGCGGGATAGGACTCGATCGCAGCGCGGATCGCACGGCCGATCGCGTGGCAGCGCGCCGGCGTCGGCTGGTTCGGCGGGTAGTACGTATTGAGGAACACCGGCACGATGGGAAGCTTCGTCGCATCGCGCAGCAGACGCCGGTGTACGAACGCAAATGCGTGACCCTCGCCCTCGCCGCGCGGCAGCCGGTCGGAGGCCGCGGCGTCGAAACCGTTCGCCACGAGGTGCGCGGCAAGATGGCGCGCGAGGGCGGCGTCGACCGGATACTCGATTCGCCCCGACTCGGGGTAATAGCGGGACTGGATCGCCGCGAACCACTCGGGCCAGTGCGGCCGAGGCGGCCGCATCTGACGTGCGATCGTTTCGCCGTGATAGACAGCGAGAGCGGGAATGCAGTCGTCGAGGAAGAGCTCCTTCTGGTCGTCGCCGATCACCACCAGCGCATCGAGCCGGGCACGCTCGATCTCGCCGGCGATACGCTCGAGCGCGGCGTGCGCGATCTGCACGCGCTCAGCGAACCGCGCCGGAGTGCATTCGCCGTCGAATCGGCCCGCCGCCAGCGCGAGGAGCGCTTCGTACGTCGTCGGCTCCCCGTCCCGGTCGTAGAAGGGGAGCGTCGGATCGCGCGGCGCGAACCGCGCCCACTCCTCCGCGGTCGCGTTCAGCATCGGCGAGTGCGACGTGCCGATGCCGAGGACGACCTCCCCCACGACTACTTCTTCAGCCCGATGAGGCCCATCAGCTGGGCGAGCTCGGCGTCCTCTTTCGCGATCAGCTCGCCGAACTCCCCCGCCGGCAGGTACGCGGGACGCACGCCGAGCTTCTCGGCGGCGCGCGCGAACTCCGGGCTCTCGGCCGTCTGGCGGATGGCAATCGCGAGCGCGAGGATGACCACGCGCGGCGTGCCGCGCGGCACCGCGATGCCGCGCCAAGCCTCGAGCGACACGTCGACGCCCTGCTCCCTTGCCGTCGGCACGTCCGGCAGCGCCGGGTCGCGTTCCGGAATCATCGCCGCCAGCAGCCGCACGTTGCCCGACTTCACTTGGGCGGCGAGCGCGCCCGGGAGCTGCACGAGCACGTCGACGTGACCGCCGAGGAGATTCGGCACCACCTGCGCGGCGGCGTAAGGAACGTCGACGACCTTGACGCCCGCCGTATGGAACAGCGCCACCGACGAGATGTGGGTGTGGCTGCCGATCCCGGAGTTGCCGACGGTGATGACGCCGGGGCGCGCCTTCGCATCGGCCAACAGCTCGCCGAGCGTCTTCCATTTCCCGTCGCCGCGCACCGCGACCACCGGCGACTCGACCAGCACCCGCGCCACCGGATCGAACGCCTTGTAGTCGAACGCGAGCTGGCCGGAGTGATACGTGGTCGAGATCGAGTTCGAGTTCCACACGAGCGAGTAGCCGTCGGGCTTCTGGCTCGCGACGTGCTTGTAGCCGATGGCGCCGCCCGCGCCGGGCCGGTTGACGACGAGCACGGTCTGGCCGAGGTGCTTCGACATCCCCTCGGCGAGCATACGCGCGGTGACGTCCGCAGACGTGCCCGCCGGAAAGAGCACGGTGATCTCGACGTTGCCCCGCTGCGGGTAAGGCGGCTCCTGCGCAAACACGAGCGCGGGCAGCATGGCGCAGGCGATCAGCAGGGTTCTTCTCGGGGCTCTCATCGGTTTCCTCCTCCTAGGCGTCCTTGTCCGCGAGCACTTCGGCCACCGTCACGCGCCGCCCCGCGCGCGCGGACTCGATCCCGGCGCGGATGACGGCGAGCGAGCGCGTCGCCGCCTCGCCGTCCATCTCGGGCTGCCCCTGCCCGCGCGCGGCGCGGGCGAACTCCTCGAGCTCGTCGACGAACGCGTCGAGCTTCGGCACCGCGACCGGCTCCGCGCGCTCGGCGCCGCGCTTGAGGAAGCGCAGGCCCTGGTGGAAGTCGTAGTACGCGCTCGCCTCCTTGCCGTAGACGTTCATCAGATAGTACTCGGAGGCCGATGCATAACTCGCGTTCACCGTGGAGATCGCGCTGCTCTCGTGCTCGAGGATGAGGCTCGCGACGTCGGGGTTGTCGCCCGGGAGGACGAGCTGAGCAAGGCTGCCGCTCACCGCCTTGACCGGGCCGAGGAGGTACTCGAGAACGTCGGTGTAGTGAACCCCGATCTGCAGCATCACCCCCCCGGGCATGCCTTCGGCGGTGTAGCGCCACGAGCCGAGGTCGATCTTGCCCAGGCGATCGCGGCTGATGTTCGCCTCGGCGTTGACGAGACGCCCGAAGACCCCATCGTCGATCTGCCGGCGGATCCACCGGAACTGGCTCTCGCGGCGGCGCTGATAGCCGACGGCGAGAACGACGCCGGCCTTGCGGCACGCCGCGGTGATCGCGCGGGCGTCGGCAACGGTGTTGGCGATGGGCTTGTCGAGAAAGACGTGCTTCCCCGCGAGCGCCGCGAGCCGGGTCGTCTCCAGGTGCGCGTTGTTCGGCGTCGTGTTGACGATCGCCTCGATCGTGCGGTCCTCGAGGATCGCCTCGTAGCTCGGTGACGGTGTGCAGCCGTACTTCGCCGCGAACTTCGCCCGCTTGTCCTCCGACCGCGTGTAGCACGCGGCGATCCTCAGCCTGCCCGAACGCACGATCGCGTCGGCAAGCACGTCCGACCACCAGCCCATGCCGAGGCAGGCGACGCGCAGCGGCTCGACGCTCATCGCCAGCTCGCCCCGATGGACTCGACGGCCGCCTGCGCGATCCGCGCATCGGTCTCCCAGTCGCCGCCGCTCACGCCGATGCCGCCGACGCATTCGCCGTCGACGAGGATCGGAAAACCGCCCTCCATCGCCGTCCAGCGGTCCGGGCCCGCAGCCAGCGCGAGGCCGAGCGCGTGGGTGGTGTCGAGCGGTTGCCCTTGCGCGCCCTGCATCGTCGTCGGCCGCCGGTTGGATGCAGCGCAGACCGCTTTCGTCGTCGACGATTGCACGGTGTGGAACCGCCCGCCGTCCATCCGCTCGAGCAGGACCAGGTTGCCGCCCGCATCGGCAATCGCGACGGTGATCGCGATCTTCGCCTCCTCGGCCTTGCCGATCGCGGTCTCCGCCATACGACGCGCGCCGGCGCGGGTCAGACGCTTCGTGCTTGCGACGTACATCGGCCGATCCTCCTCAAAGCAGCACGCCGGCAGCCGCGCCGGCAGCGATGAACCACAGCGGATGCCACCGCGTCGCCGCAGTCAGCGCGGCGACGACGCCGGCGATCGCGTAGCCCGTCAACCCGGCGCCCGCCCCTTGCGCGAGCACGACCCCGCTCGCGATCACGAGCCCCACCGTGAGCGGCGCGAGCCCCTGCGTGGCAATCCGCTTCCACGGCGCGTCCCCGCCGCGGACGTGGGCGTGCGCGAACGCATAGACCGCGAGCGACGACGGCAGGATGAATGCGACCGGCGCGACGAGCGCGCACGCGAGCCCCCCGATCTGGTAGCCGAGCAGCGTCGTGACGAGCACGTTCGGGCCGGGCGCGGCCTGGCTCACCGCCACCAGCGTGGCGAACTCCTGGCCGCTCAGCCAGCCGTACTCGATGACGACGAAGCGGTAGATGTCGGGCAGCATCGCGTGCGCGCCGCCGACCGACACGATGGAGAGCACCGCGAGATGCGCGGCGAACTGCCAGGTCGGGTCTCCGCTCACGCCGGCCACTTCCACGCGCACAGGATGCCGAGCGGCGCGAGCGCGAGGACGACCCACGGCAGCGGCACCCGCGCGACCACGGCGGCGGCGAGCGCGACGAGGACGATCACGCCGGCCCAGCTCCGCCGCGGCAGCGCCGCCGCGAGCTTCAGGCCCATCCCGAGAATGAGCCCCGCCGCCGCCGCGGCGACGCCGACGAACACGCGCTCCAGCCACGCCACCTCCGCGAACTGGCGGTAGAGGATCGCGAGCGCGAGAAACACGGCGAGCGGCGGGACGAACAGCCCGGCCAGCGCGGCCGCCGCGCCGCGCGCGCCGCGGAAACGGGTGCCGAGGATGATGGCAACGTTCGCGATGTTCGGGCCGGGGAGGAGCTGCGCGACGCTCAGCACTTCGGTGAATTCGCGGTCGTCGAGCCAGCGCTCGCTCTCGACGATCGTGTGGTGCGCGTAGGGCAGCACCCCGCCGATGCCCGACAGTCCGATGCGTGCAAAGCCCCAGGCGAGCGCGCGGCAGGTGACTGGCGGTGGAGCAGCGAGCGCCGTCGCGTCGCGCCGGGCGGCGGGAGAATCGTCCATGCGGACGATTATCTGTGACCGCGAACGGCGCCGCAACGCGCGGCCGATTAAGAGTAGAGTGCTGCCGCCATCCTAATAGGAGATCCCGTGTGAGCTACGTCATCCCCGCTCCGCAGCAGCCCGCGATCGCAGTTGCCGGCACCGACGCGCTCTTCCCGGTCCGCCGCATCTGGTGCGTCGGCCGGAACTACGCCGATCACGCGCGCGAGATGGGCCACGACCCGAGCCGCGAGCCGCCGTTCTTCTTCCAGAAGCCGGCCGACGCGGTGGTGCCGAGCGGCTCGACGCTCCCCTATCCGGCGATGACCAAGGACCTGCATCACGAGATCGAGCTCGTCGTCGCGATCGGCAAGGGCGGCGCCAACATTGCGGTTGCCAAAGCGCTCGACCATGTGTTCGGCTATGGCGTAGGCCTCGACATGACGCGGCGCGATCTGCAATCCGAAGCGAAGAAGCACCAGCGCCCGTGGGAGATGGGCAAGAGCTTCGACCAGTCGTGCCCGGTCACGCCGCTCGTCCCCGCGGCCGGGATCGGCCACCCGTCGAAGGGCGCGATCTGGCTCAAGGTGAACGGCGAGGTCAAGCAGCGGGGCGACCTCAACCAGCAGATCTGGCGCGTCGAGGAAACGATCGCCTATCTCTCGCAGTTCGTCGCGCTCGAGCCGGGCGACCTCATCCTGAACGGCACGCCCGCCGGCGTCGGTCCGTGCAGGGCCGGCGACAAGCTCGAGGGCCACGTCGACGGCGTCGGCGACCTCCTGATCACCTACGCCGCCGAGGGGTCCGCGCGCAAAGCCGCATGACTGGTGCCACTGTGTCGGCGGTCGGCCCACGCTGGGCCGGCCGCCAGTTTCACAATCAGCCCGAGGAAAGCCATACCCACGGCTTTCTCGCGGCGCTGTGGTACGAGGTGGCGGCGGAGACCGGCGGCGAGCTGCAGGTCACGGTGCATGCGCAGAACGGCGGCATCGCCGGCTCCGACCCGGCGGCGCTCGCGATGCTCGTCGCGGGCGAGCTCGAGTTCATGACCCTCATGGGCGGCATCATCGGTCAGGTGGTGCCGGTCGCCGAGATCCAAGGCCTGCCGTTCGCTTTCGAGAACCACCGGCAGGCGCATCACGTGATGAAGGGCGCCCTCGGCGACCACCTGCGCGACGAGATGGCGGCCAAGGGCATCCACGGCTTCCGCCATGGCGTGCTCGAGAACGGCTTCCGCCACATCGTCTCGATCGACCGTCCGGTCCGCACCGCCGCCGATCTCGTCGGCTACCGCATGCGGATCCCCGCCGGCCGGATGTTCGACGATCTCTTCCGCTCACTCGGCGCGGAACCGGTGGTGGTCAACATCCGCGAGCTCTACGGCGCGCTCCGCGACCGCACCGTGGACGGCCAGGAGAACCCGCTCGTCGTCACCGAGGTGAACCGGCTGTACGAAGTGTGCAGGTACGTGAGCCTCACCGGGCACATGTGGTCCGGCTTCAACCTGATCGCGAACCTCGGCTTCTGGTGCCGGCTTCCCGAGGGGGTGCGGGAGGCCGTGGACCGCGCCGTGGCGCGCCACATCGAGCGCCAGCGCGCATACACCGACCGGCTCAACGTCGAGCTCGCGACGAAGCTCGAGACGGCGCGCGGACTCGTGTTCAACAACGCCGACACGGCGAGCTTCCGGCGCGCGCTGTCGGCCGACTTCTACCGCCGATGGAAGCACGAGTTCGGCACGAAGGCCTGGTCGCTCCTCGAGCAGGCCGTCGGGCCGCTCGGGACCTGAGCGGCATCACAAAGGAGGAAAGGACATGCAAAAGGGATCTCTACTCGCGTTCGCAGCGACGGCGCTCGTCGCGCTCGGCGCCGCGGCCCAGACCCCGCCGAAGCTCGACTTCGTCATCGTCGACAACCTCGGCCACCTGCCGATGATCGTCGGCGCGGAGAAGGGGATCTTCAAGCAGCACGGCGTGGACGTTCAGCTCAAGATCGTCAAATCGGGCAGCGAGATCGTGAAAGCGCTCAAGGCGAACGAGGTGCAGGGCGGCAACATGAGCGTGACGACCTTCATCAAGGGCCGGCAGGGCGGCGAGCCGGTGAGCGTGTTCGCGCTGGCGATGAACGACGCGACACGCTCGAACGCCGACGATCCGCTCGCGATCATCGCGCGCAAGGACTCGGGCATAAAGACCGGGGACATCGAGAGCCTGAAAGGCAAGAAGGTCGGCGTGTGGTTCGAGCAGACGCCTGACGAGTACCTCAAGATCGCGCTCAGCAAGGCCGGGCTGAAGCCGGCCGACGTCGAGCTCGTGAACATCACGAGCAACCCGGCGCTCGTTCCCAACCTCGCCGAGGGCAAGGTCGACGCGGTCGTTTCGCTCGAACCCTGGAACACCCTCATCCTCGACCGGGTGCCCGGCTCCTACGTGGTCAAGCGCGGCGGCGGGTACATGTCGTACATGATGGTGTCCACCTTCCAGGACACGGTGATCAAGAGCCAGCCGGACCTCGTCGAGAAGTTCGCGGTCGGCCTCGCGGCGTCGGCGCAGGCGGTGCGCCAGAACCGCGACGAGGCGATCGAGCTCTTCGCCCGGGTCGTCCCCGGCGTCGACGTCGCGATCGCGAAGAAGGCGGTGCGGCACATCAACTACGACCCGCGGATCTCGAAGGCGAGCATGGACGCGTTCGAGGCGGCGCAGAACGAGCTGATCAGGCTCGGCTCGGGATCCGCCGACAAGAAGCTCGCGCTGCCGAGCGTCGTGCTCACCGACTACATGAAGAAGGTCGAGCAGACGCACCCGCAGTATTTCACGGACCTGAAGAAGGTCAACTACTGATCAGCTTCGATCGTTCCGGTGCCCTCCGCCGCGAAGACGGACACGCCCAATCGAAAGCAACGATACTTTTCGGTGGCCATGTCTATCCGAGTAGCGAAGGCATGGACCCCTTTGGCCGGGTGTGGCGCCGGAAGTCGGCGGAGGCGGAAGACTCCAACCCCGCATGCTCCCCCCGACGGCGAGTCTGTTAAGACGGACCTCCTGCCGCAGGCTCCGGATCTCGCGACGAATTGAGCGCGCGATGGCCAGGTAACGTCCCCGCTACCTGGTGGTGGTGGCATGAGGGCAAAGCGTTGAGTAGGGCCCAGAAAAGACGACCCTGTCTTACCGAGAACGGGCGTGGCTCTCTCGGAAGTCCACCGTGCGTCAATCGATGTGCTGAGCGATCACCGATTGAACGTCCCATTCTTCTCCGGATATTCAACGTCGGAGACGCGCGTACGATCTGCATACGCGCGTTCTCCCCGTCGAACTTCGATCGCTGCCGCCGACCCACGCTCTGACGCGAAACGCTCTCCCCGCCTTGTCGGCTTCGCTCGGGTGAGGGGTCACTTCTACGGTCACAGTGACAGCGACCACCACATCTGTGCAACCCCTCGGAGACTTGATAGTCAGGCGTCGGAGCGGTGCCAGTAGTCCCTACTGGGGCGGCGGCTGCCGACATAGAAGCTCAGCGTCGCCTGCGTTGACTGCGGCGCGCTGTACACCACCCACAGCTTCTTACCGGCGGGAACCTGGATGGACAGCGGCTGTTTTGGCGTGACCAGCCGGGATGTGGACTGGAAGCGTCGACGCCTCCGCGACCGAATTGATGACCACCTGCATCACTGTCATCTCGGCCGTGGCGTTGCCCGGAAACTCCACCTTGAGCTGTGTTTGGAGCAGCTGAGCCGGCGCGATTTTTGCGGTCTGGGTTTTGAGCAGGCGCGGAACCTGCGACTTTGAAGTGTGACCGTACAGCGTGACCGAGATGGATGCCGTGATGTCCGAGCTCTCACCCCTGCGCGAGCGTCTTAAGTGGAATCGTCGGCGCGGGAATCGTGGCGACCTGCGCCGCCGCGGGCGCTGCGACGAGCAGTGCGATCTGTACTAGAGCGAGCCGTTTGATCATGTTCATTCCACCACATGCCCCCCTGGGCACCTGCTGGCACGGCGTGCAAACCGAGGCGTTCGCCGATAGCGCCGGCCAAGGTGACCGAGTGAATAGTTTGCGTTACGCCCCGCGACGCCGATTGGATAGCGACTTCGTCAGTTATGACGTCGTCATTAGAGCGCAATGCACGGGCCCGCGTCAAGTGTCGCTGCCCGCAGACGTGTCGCTGCCTCAAGGCGCCCGCCGATTTCCTCCGACTGTGACGAAATGCTCGTCCGACAGGACCGGGCGCCTGGTAACCCGCACAGTCATGCTCGGACCAATTCTGCGATGATCCCCGTACCGATCGAAACCGTCTTGGTCGGTGATGGCTGCCAGTCTTCCACGGCTGTCGGCGTGCGCTTGCACCGCTCTGCAAGCGCCAAGCATCGCGGTCCGTTCAGCGCAGCGGCTCGAACTGGGCGAAAAGCTGGCCGGTGCCGTTCGGTGATGCAGCGTCCAGATACAGGGCCGCAAGCTTCAGGCGGCCGGCTCCATGCATCTCGGGACCCTCGATGAGGGAATGAAAATGCTCGCCACCAAGAAGCTGATGAGTCAGCGTGAGATACAAGCGAGAGAGCACGCCATCGCGCAGCGTAGTCTCCAGCATGCGCGGGCCAGCCAGCATGAACGCACTCCTGTAGCCGCGCTGCGCAAGCGCGCTGACCAGGGGTCCGCCTTCGACCGCTGACCTATCGCCGGCGACGACGACTTCGTAGCCTTCGCGCTCCAGTCGGCGCACGCGGGCCGCGTCCGCCGATCTGCCGGTCGCGATGAAAACCCGCTGACCATGCCGCCTGGCCGACTCGGGAAAAGGGAAATCGAGGCTGCCGCTCGCGATGCAAATCGCGGGCTGAGGATCCAGGCCCTGCTCCGCGCGCCACGCCGCGAGATCCTCGTGACCGGCGATCGTGCCGACCTGCAGGATATCGTCAAGCCGTCTCGCCGCGATGGCGCGCAGGTATCCGCCGTGCGTGATGAGGCAGTCGGCCTGCGCGTGCAATTCGAGGAGAAGGCGCAAATCGCTACCGCTCACCAGGGCCTCGGGGAGCCGGCTCTCCCCGCTGCGGGCGTCACGCAGTGCGATCCGTCCGTCGAGGCTCGAGACGAAATTGCCGTAGACGAAAGGCCGTTGGGGGAGGCCGAGCTCGTGCACGCGATGGGCGAGATACAGACCGTGCAGGGAAAGCTCCCGCGAACTGGGATGGAGCTGCAGAAGTGTCTTGGCCATCGGGCAATTCTATCGACCGGCCGGCGCAGAGGCCGAAAGGAAGCGCAACCGATTATCGGCCTCGTCCCGGACAGGCAGCAGGCCGGCTCGGCTCGTTTTGCGCGAAATGCGACGAAGGCATACCCTTGGCCGGACAGCTCTTTCCGCGCACCCGAGCAGGCACCGCGGGCAGGCCCCGTGGACGCGCCCGGCCGGAGCGCACACGTCACGAACGGGATGAACCAGCCATGCACAGGTCCATAGCAACCGTGTCGATGAGCGGCACGCTGCGGCAGAAGCTCGAAGCCATTGCCGCCGCGCGCTTCGACGGCATCGAGCTGTTCGAGAACGACTTCATCAATTTCAACGGCTCGGCGGCCGACCTTCGCTCGATGGCGTCCGATCTGGGGCTCGGCATCGATCTCTATCAGCCGTTCCGGGATTTCGAAGGCATGCCGGACGCGCAGTTCCGACGCAGTCTCGACCGTGCCGAGCGGAAGTTCGACGTCATGCAGGCGATGGGCGCGCCGCTCGTGCTCGTCTGCTCGAACACCTCGCCGCTCGCCATCGCGGATGACGAGCGCGCGGCAGCCCAGCTCTACGAGCTCGCCGAGCGCGCCGCCAGGCGCAATCTGCGCGTCGGCTACGAGGCTCTCGCGTGGGGCAGGAAAGTGAACCTCTATTCCCAGGCGTGGTCGATCGTCAAGCGCGCCAACCATCCTCATCTCGGCCTCATCCTGGACAGTTTCCACACCCTCTCGCTCGGTGACGATCCAGCCGGCATCGCCGGCATCCCGGGCGAGAAGATCTTCTTTCTGCAGATGGCCGATGCGCCGCTGCTTTCGATGGACGTGCTGCAATGGGCGCGTCACTATCGCTGCTTTCCCGGTCAGGGGCAGTTCGACCTGGAAAACTTCCTGGAGCAGGTTCTCGTGGCGGGATATGCCGGCCCGCTGTCGCTCGAGATCTTCAACGACATCTTCCGCGAGACGCCGAACCGGCGCACCGCCGTCGACGCAATGCGGTCGCTCCTCTTCCTGGAGAGCCAGGTTCGAGGGCGGCTCAGGCGAGCAGCCGCCGACGGCGGCCAGGCCGGCGCCACCCGGGCGCAAACGATCGAGCGCATCGAGTTGTTCGATCCACCGGCGGCGCCGGCGCTGTCCGGCATGTCCTTCCTGGAGTTCGGCGTCGACGAGGCGTCCGCGGATGCGCTCGGCACGCTGCTCGAACGGCTCGGCTTCCGCCGCGCCGGACGGCATCGTTCCAAGGCGGCGACGCTTTACCGCCAGGGGGAGATCAACCTGATCGTGAACGCGCAGCCCAACTCGTTTGCCCGCGCGCGTTTCGACGAGCAGGGGCCGTCGGTGTGCGCGATCGGCTTGCGCTCCCAGGACCCCGTCCGGGCCGTGAACCGCGCCACCGCGTTGCACTCGGCCCGGTTCGACAGCGCGATCGGACCGAACGAGCTGCAGGTTCCCGCGATCCGTGCGCCGGGTGGCAGCGTGATCCACTTCGTGTCCGCCGACCTGGGCGCGAACGGCCTGTACGAGATCGACTTCGTGCTCGACGCGGACAGGCGTGGGGAACACCTCGGCGCCGGGCTGAAATCCATCGACCATATCGCCCTCGGTCTTGCGACCGGCCAGCTCGATACCTGGGTTCTCTTCTGCCGCGCGGTGCTCGGTCTGCAGCCAGGCGACAGCCTCGAGCTCGCGGATCCGTTCGGCCTCATCCGCAGCTCCGGCGTGGCGAACGCGGATCGCAGCGTCCGGCTCGTGCTCAACGTATCGCTGAGTCAAAGCACGCGCACTGCCCGCACGGTAAGCGCCAGCGGCAGCGGCAGCGTTCACCATATCGCGCTGAGCTGCACGGACGTCTTCGAGTCGGTCGCCAGGTTGCGGGAGAACGGGATCCCGTTCGTGCCGATCTCCCCGAACTACTACGATGATCTGCTGACCCGCTTCGACCTCGATGCCGCCCTCGTCGAGCGCCTGCGGCGGCTCGGCATTCTCTTCGACCGCTCGGCGAGCGGCGACTACTTCCATGTCTACACCGACAGCTTCGCGGACCGGTTCTTCTTCGAGATCGTGCAGCGCGTCGGGCCCTATGACGCCTACGGCGCGTTGAACGCGCCGGCACGGATGGCATCGCAGGCGCAGGGCGCGTCGAGCCGGTGAGGACCGCGCGATGTCGCCTCCCGAACCGGCATTTTCCCGCGATGAGCAGATCGCCTTCCTCAACCGCATGCTGGAGGCCGAGCGCGCAGGGGCGAACGCGCTGCTCGACATGCTCGACGCGCACCCGCGCCGCAGCGAGACCTGGACCGCGCTGCGTCGCGTCCACGCCGACGAGGCGCACAACTGCGTGCTGCTCGGCAAGCAGATCCAGCGGCTGGGCGCCGACTACAGCCACGCCACGGGCGACTTCCTCGGCAAGCTGCTCGCGGTCGATGGCCGGCGCGCGCGCGTCGAGTTCCTCGTGAAGGGACTCCGCTGGGCAGTGAAGCGGTTCGACGAGGCACTGCCGCGCCTGGACGGCGAGGCGCGGGAAACGATCGCCGGCATCCGCGAGTCGCACCTGCGCAGCATCGAGACCTGTGAATCCGTCGCCAGGGCGCTCGCCCGGGACGCCGGCCGCTAGCTCCGTCTCGAGCGCGGCCGCCCGAACGAACCTTCCGTGTGCTGCATCAAGCCCGCATCGGCCGCTTTCGACTGGGCGTCGCGCTGATCGCCGCCGCGAGCGCGCAGGGGCTCGCGCAGATCCCGCCCACCGAGCCGGAGGTCCGCGCCTACACCGGCCTTCATGCCGCAGCGGCGGCGGGAAACGTAGCGGAGATCGAGCGGCTCGTCGCCGCGGGCGCGAACCGGGAGCTGCGCGACGGCAACGGCCGCACGCCGCTGCACGTCGCGGCATACCGCAGGCAATACGATGCCGCGCGGCTGCTGATGGAGCGCGGCGCGAACCCGAACGCCCTCGACGCGCAGCGCTATGACATCGTAACCATCGCCGCGGTGGCGGACGACGTACCCATGCTGAGGGTGGCGCTCGCGGGCGGAACCAGCGCGAGGAACGTGACCAGCCCCTACGACGGCACCGCGCTGATCGCCGCCGCGCATCTCGGCCACGACGAGGTCGTGAAGGTGCTGATCGGCGCCGGTGCCCCGCTCGACCACGTGAACAACCTCGGCTGGACCGCGGTGATCGAGGCGATCGTGCTGGGCAACGGCGGCAAGCGCCACACCGAGACGCTGCGCGCGCTGATCGCGGCCGGCGCGAATCCCAATCTCGCCGATGGCCGCGGCACGACCCCGCTCGCGCTCGCGCGCGGGCGGGGTTACGCGGGGATGGTTGAGATGCTCGAGCGAGCGGGCGGGCGGTAGGGAACGGAGGACCGCCTCGACGTTCTGGGCTCGGAGCGCGTGCCAGGCGCTCGAGCGGAAACGGGCGGGCTGGACGCGGTGATCGCGGCGGAAGGACCGCCGGAGCGGCCGCCTCGCACGCGGCTCGACACCGGGGATGGCGGGGCGCTATCAGGCGGTACCCACGGCGTTCCGGAGGACGCCGATTCTCTCGAGCTCGTTTTCGATCACGTCGCCCGGCTTAAGATAACCCTTCGCCGGCACGAGCGTCTCGCTCCCGTCGCCGCCGACCCACTTGCCGCCGAGCTCCGGGTCCATCGACCAGGCCGTGCCGCCGGGCGTGCCGGTCAGGATCACGAAGCCCGGCTTCAGCGTGAAGCTGATCGAGAAGAAGTGGATGAGCATCGCGCAAGAAAAGATCATGTTGCCGGTCGAGGCCGACTGCCGCAGCTCGCCGTTGATGCGCGTGCGGAGCCGCAGCTGCTGCGGATCCGGGATCTCGTCGGCGGTCACGATGCACGGCCCGATCGGGCACGCGGTCTCGAACGCCTTGCCGCGGCCCACCTCGTACCAGGTGAAGCCCTGCTCGTTCCGGCGTACCTGCCGCTCGCGCGCCGTGACATCGTTTCCGACGGTGTAGCCGAAGACGTGCTCGAGCGCGCGCTCGACCGGGATGTGCCGTCCGGACTTGCCGATCACGATCGCGAGCTCGGTCTCGGCGTCGAGCTTCTTCGTCAGCCGCTCATCGTGGATGATGGTGTCGCCGGGGCCGATCACGCAGTCGGCGGTCTTCACGAAGAACTCGGGCTCCTTGCCCGAGATCGGCGTGTTCGCCTTCTCCTTGTTGTGGTCGGTGTAGTTGCTCCCGCTGCAGAGGATGGTCGAGGGCACGATCGGCGCGGCGAGCTTCACGCTCGCGAGCGGCCTCCGGCCCGCGCCGGATGCGACCGCGTTGCGCGCCGCCGCGAGCGCGGCGGCGCCGCCGGCGATCAGGTCCCGGGTGTCGCGGATGCTGGGGAGCTCGACGACCGTGTCGCCATCGAGCGCGCCGACGCGCGTGGCGCCGTCGGCAGTGAATCGAACGATCTTCATTCCGTTCTCCCCATCTTCTGCACCACCGCCGCCAACCGCTTCGTGTCGGTGTCGAGGAACCGGTCGAACTCGGCGCCTTCCAGGAAGTTGACGGGCGTGTTGACGTTGGCCATCGCGCTCTTGAATTCCGGGTCCTGGACCGCCTCGCGGACCGACGCCCGAATCCGCGCGGCCACGTCGGGCGGCAGGCCCGCCGGCGCGAACAACCCGGCCCAGATGTAGAACTCCACGTCGAAGCCCTGCTCCTTCATCGTCGGGACGTCGGGGAGCGCCGCCGTGCGGCTCGCCGCCCACGAGCCGAGCACACGGATCTTCCCCGCCTTGATGTGCGCGTTGGACACGCCGGGTGACTGTGCGCCGAGGTTCGTCTCGCCGGCGAGCAGCGCGACCATCGCCGGGCCGCCGCCCTTGTACGGCACGTGCAGGAACTTCACGTTCGCGGCCTGCGCGAGCATCTCGAAACACGTATGGATCGTCCCGTACACGCCGGACGAGGCGTAGCTGATCTTGCCGGGCCGCGACCGCGCGTCGTCGATCAGCTCATGCAGCGTCTTCCAGGGAGCGTCGGCGGGAACGAGCAGGATCGTCGGGTCGGCCGAGACGAGCGCGATCGGGGTGAACTCGCTCATCTGGTAGGCCGCCGGCCGGCCGTTCACCTTGTCCGCTTCCGGGATGACGACGATCGACGAGAGCGCGGTCATGATCGTGTAGCCGTCGGGCTTCGCCTTCGCGACATAGGCGTGCCCGACTGCCCCGCCCGCGCCGGCCTTGTTCTCGACGACGACGTTCTGGCCCAGCGTCTTCGCCATCGCGACCGCGAGCGGCCGCCCGGTGATGTCCGCGATTCCGCCCGGCGGGAACGGCACGACCATCGTGATCGGGCGGTTCGGATAGGGCTGCGCCTGCGCGGCGGCGCCCAGAACCGACGCGGCGACCACGGCCAGCAATGCAACGGGTCTCATGCCTCCTCCTTGTCGTTGTAGTGTCCAAGAATTAACTGGACAATTCATTGGCGTTGCTTTCGAGAGCGAGGAGCGGTGCAACCAGGCTTGATCTGCTCCAGAGTGCGCCGGCAGCGTGAGAGTTTCTCGACGATCGAGGCGACGGTTGCGGTCCAGACAAACGGCTTGGGAGCCTTGTTCCAGGCGCTCAAGAACTCCTCGATGGCCTGCTGCAACTCCTCCACGCTACCGAAGGAGCCGCGGCGGATGCGCTTGGCGGTGAGTTCGCCGAACCAGCGCTCGACCAGGTTGAGCCAACTGGAACTGGTGGGCACGAAATGGGGGACAAAACGCGGGTGGCGCCGCAACCACGCCTGCACTTTCGGATGGGTGTGGGTGCCGTAGTTGTCCATGACCAAGTGCAGGGCGATCTCGCCCGGAAACTCCTGGTCGAGGCGCCGCAGGAAGCGCAAGAACTCCTGGTGACGATGCCGCTCGTAGCATTGTCCGATCACCCGCCCCTGCAACAGCTCCAGCGCGGCAAACAAGCTCGTGGTGCCGTTGCGCTTGTAGTCGTGAGTCATCGTGCCGCAACGGCCCCGCTTCAACGGCAAGCCCGGCTGCGTGCGATCCAGCGCCTGAATCTGGCTCTTCTCATCGACGCACAGCACCAGCGCCTGCTGCGGCGGATTCAGATACAGGCCCACCACATCGGTGAGCTTCTCCAGGAACTTCACATCCCGCGAGAGCTTGAAGCCTTGCACCCGATGCGGCTGCAAGTGGTGGCTGTGCCAGATGCTCTGGATGGTCGACTTGCTCACCCCCTGATGCGCAGCCATGGTGCGGCAACTCCAGTGGGTCATGCCTGGGGCTTGCTCTGCAGCGTCGCCTCGACAATGCGCTGGATCTTCTCGGCCGAATAGCGCGGTTTGCGACCCCGCCCCGGCGCCACTTCCCACAACCCCTCCAGCCCCGCCTCGACAAAGCGCTCGCGCCACAACATCACCGTCTTGCGATTGACTGCCAGGCCCTTGCGCGATCGCCCCATCGGACTGACCTTCGGCGGCCGCCAACACGATCTGGCTGCGCAATACCACCTGCTGCGGCGTGCCGAACGCCGAACGCCACTGCTCGAGCTGCTGACGCTCAGGCTCGCTCAGAACAAGCACGGCATGCGAACGAGGCATCCCTTCCAGCATAGCTCCAGCCCCATCAATTGTCCAGTTATTTGTTGGACACTACACTAGCAGCGCCCGCGATTTTATGCGCGATTCTCCCCGCTCCGGAGCGGCCACGGGACTTCCCGCCGGCGCACAGTCCGGGCTAGAGTGCGGTATGGCCGAATCGAGCGAGTGGGCCTTCCCGTCGAACCTCCAGCCGAGCGCCGAGGACTTGCGCTTCGACCTCGACGCCGCGCTCGATGCGCTCGTCCTGGTGCGGGCGGAGGTCCCGGAAGACGCGTTCACCGCGTCGATCCTCGGCACCGAGCGCGTCGGCAACGGCGTTGTCATCGGCGGCGACGGGCTGGTGCTCACGATCGGCTACCTCATAACCGAGGCGAGCGCGGTCTGGCTCACCACGAACCGGGGCGCCGCGGTGGCCGGCTATCCGCTCGCCTACGACCAGGCAACCGGCTTCGGACTCGTGCAGCCGCTGGGTCCGCTCGGCGCGCGTCGATCGCGCGCGGCTCCGCGGCCGATGCCCGGGTCGGCGATACGGTGGTCGTGGCTGGGCACGGCGGCCGCGAGCACGCGCTCGACGCGCGGTTGTTCGCGAAGCGCGAGTTCGCCGGCTACTGGGAGTATGTGCTCGACGAGGCGCTGTTCACGCGGCCCGCGCACCCGCAGTGGGGCGGCGCGGCGTTGATCAGCCAAGACGGGAGGCTGCTCGGCATCGGCTCCCTGCTCGTCCAGGAGCAGGTCGGCGCGGACCAGGTGCAGGGCAACATGATCGTGCCGATCGATCTCCTCGAGCCGATCCTCGCGGACATGATGACCCTCGGGCGCGCGAAGCGCCCGGCGCGGCCGTGGCTCGGCATGTACACGACCGAGGTGGGAGCGCCTGGTGGTGGCGGGCGTCGCGGACGGCGGACCGGCGGCGCGCGCCTCGGTGCAGGTGGGCGATCTCGTGCTCGAGGTGGCGGCGAACGCGTGTCCAGCCCTCGCGCAGCTCTTCCGCAAGGTCTGGAGCCTGGGTCCGCCCGGAACCGAGGTGCCGATGACATTCGCGCGCGAGGGCTCGACCTCGCGCGTGAAGCTGCGCGCGGCCGACCGCGGCGATTTCCTGAAGAAGCCGCAACTGCACTGAACCGCGGTCCGCGGACCCGGAACAGTCGTCGCCAACGTCGCCACCTTCGAACTCAGGACGCGATGGAACGCACCTCAGCGGCGTCCGACCGGGCTCGGCGAGGCGGCGCGTCCGGCCTCGCGGATGACGGCCTCGCGGAACGCATGAGCCGCCGCCGCGTCGCGCGATCGCCGGTGGCGCTCGAATGCAGGTACTTCCAAGCGGTCGGCTGGTCAGCTCCAACGCAACGCACCGCTCGTCGGTCGTCTTCCTGAGGTCGTCGCGTCCATATCGACGATCGCGTCATCGTCGATGGAAGGGGACATCGACGCATGCGCCGATGCGCCCGCCTCGGTTATTTCGACTACTCTGGAACTCGCACCGCAGCCCTGCCGGATGTGTTCCGATCCGCACACCCGTTCGAGCGTCAGCTCGGTTTGCGCAACAAGCGCTTTACCGCATCGCTGATGATCACTCTTCCTTCCCGCTCGAACGCCTCATGGTTGCTTTCGATCTCGTCGAGCTTGTAGAGGTAGTTCACCATCAGCCCCGCCGATTGCTTGATCCCGCGCGGGCTGGTGTCGGCGAGCCAGTTGATGCGGTCGAGCCGCGCGCCGTTGCCGAGGTGGAAGCGCGCGACCGGGTCCAGCGGACGGTCGTCCTCCTTCGTCTCGACGAGGTAGTGTGCGCAGAGGCGGGTCAGCGTCGCCTTCACCGATTCCGGCGGATGCGCCTCGGCCGCGAAGCCGCGGAGCAGGAGCTGCCCGAGTGCCTCGTGGGGGTCCCTCGCGTCGGCCTCCTCGCACAGCCGCTCGCGCTCCTGCCGGCCGAAGAAATCGGGCGCCTTCTTCTTCGCCTCCTCGTCCAGCCAGCGCCGGAAGCCGGGCACCGGCGACAGCGTCGCGAATACCTTGAGCTTCGGGAAGTCGGCGGCGAGCATCTCGGCGACGCGCTTGATCAGGAACCCGCCGAAGGACACACCCTTGAGGCCGACCTGCGTGTTGGAGATCGAGTAGAAGACCGCGGCCTGCGCCGCGTGCGGATCGAACGCCGGCGCGGTTTCGTCGAGCAGCCCATGGATGTTGTCCGCCATGTCCTTGCCGAGCGCGATCTCGACGAAGATCAGCGGCTCGTCGGGCATGCGCGGGTGGAAGAACGCGTAGCAGCGCCGGTCCGAGTCGAGCCGGTTGCGAAGATCGGTCCACGAGCGGATCTCGTGCACCGCCTCGTAGGCGATCAGCCTCTCCAGCAGTGCCGCGGGCGAGCTCCAGCTGATGCGGCGGAGCTCGAGGTTGCCGATGTCGAACCAGCTCGAGAAGAGCGAGGCGAGCTCCTCTTCGACCACCTCGAGCTGCGGTTCCTCCTTCAGGTACCGCAGCACGTCGGCGCGCAGGTCGACCAGGAACTTCACGCCGTCGGGGAGCAGGTTGAATTGCTTGACGATGCGGATGCGCGGGCTCCCGAGCGCAAGGCGCAGTTGCGACTCCGCGAGGCGGCGGTCGGCGCCTTGCGCCTCGAGGTACGCCTGGATTGTCCGGTTCACCGCCGCTTCGTCGGGGCCGAACTCCTCGGCGAGCAGCCGCAGGAACGACTTCCGGCCCTCGTCGTTGAGGACGCGGTAGAGCGCCGCGAGCGAAGCGACCCGCTGCCTTGCGGAGGCCTCGCCGCCGGTACCGGCGAGGCACTCGCGGAAGGTCGTGCGCGTGAGCCTGAGATCGGTGCCCGAGAGCGGCTGCGCGCCGCGCGCCTCGCCCGTCCGCGTCAGCCAGTTCCAGAACGCGCGCACCCGGCCCTGCCGCTCGTTCGGGCTTTCGGTCTCAGCGGGCTTCGCGGGCTTGTTCACCAGGGCGATTTTAAGGGATCGGTATTGCATCGCTCCGCCTGCAATCGGTATCTTTGCCTCCGCCTGAGCGATGAAGATCATTCGCTCGGACGACGTGGTCGGCGCCGCCCTTCGAGCCCGGCTGAAGCCGCTGCGCCGCGCGAAATTCTGCGCCGCGGTGCATCCCTGCGGCAAGTTCCCTTAGTCCGGGGCCGCTCGTCGTCGTACAGTCGCCTTGGACCGCCGCGAAGGATGCGGCACTTATGCCGCGCCTGCATCAATGGTGGCGGCCAGGGGAGAATCTGTCCCCCCAGCCGATCGACAAGAGAGCTTTCTCAGCCAGTGCCGCGGCGCGGTGGAGCGGGAGCTGTGCAAACAGCTCGAGCCGCTGCTCGAGGCGCTCGCCGGCCAGCTCGACCAGCTCGGTCGCCAGAGCCGCGACCGCGACGAACGCGACCAGTGCGCGCAGGCGTCGGCGCGGCTGAACGGCGATCGCGAGGCCTTCCTTGCCGCCTTTCGCAAGGAGTACGGCGACTCGTTCGAGGCGTATGCGAAGGCACTCCAGGGCGCGGCGCCCCCGGTCAGCAGCCCGGGACGCGACCAGCTCGCGATGATGAAGACGAACGTCCTGGAGAACGAGGTCGCGGTCGGCAAGCTCGCGGTGAGATTCAAGGAGCATGCGAACGCGGAGTTGACCGAGCTGTCGGCGCGCGTCGCCGCGATGTTCCGGCGCGACGCGCTCGGCGACGGCGATAACCCGCTCGGCCCGCTGCCGATCGCCCGTGGCGTCTACGCCGGATTCTCGGCGCTCAAGATCGAGGGCCGGGCGATGAAGGCGATCCGCGGCGAGCTGGAGAAACGGCTGCCGGAGCCGGTGCGCGAGATGTATCGGAACGCGAACCGAGCACTCGCCGGACTGGGCATCGCGCCGGCTGCGGGTCAGCGCGAAGCGCCCGTCGCGAGCGCAGCGCCCGGAGCGCGGGCAAGCGACGAGCCGTCGGCCGCCGCCCTCGCCGCGGCGGAGAAGGCGATCGCGGCCGTGGTCGCTGACACGACCCTGCCGCCGATGCTCGATCTCTTCTTCAGCCAGACGTGGGTCCGCGTAGTCGCACGCGCGCACGCCGCCGGCGGCGCAACGTGGCAGCAGGTGGCCACAACGACGCAGGAGCTGGCCTGGAGCCTGAAGCCCAAGCCCGATCCGGCGGAGCGCGCGAAGCTCGTCGGCGTGCTCCCCGGGCTGCTCAAGAAGCTCGCGGTCGCGATGGAGGCCGAGCTGGATGCCGACGGCCGCAAGCTCGTCTTCGACGCGTTGATGGCGCATCACCGCGAGATCCTCCAGCCTGCCGCGAACCCGGGCCGCTGACGCGCGCGCGGTTTGAGCGCTCCGCGGGCGCGAGCAGCGTATCGATCTCCACAGGCCCCGGTTCCCTGTTCCGGCGCTACTATGCGGATAGGGCGAACGCCGCACCAAGCGGGGGGCGGGCATGGAAGCTTCCAGGTTAGCGGCTGACCATACGGCGGCCGAACTGCAACGCCTGAACCGGGCGCTGCGGACGAGCAGCGCAGTCAACCGCGCACAGCACCACGCCGCGGACGAAGAAACGCTCATCAAGGAGGTCTGCCGCATCGTCGTCGAGGAAGCGGGCTATCGCGTGGCGTTCGGGACTCGCGCCGAGCGCGACGACGCGAAGTCGCTCCGGCCGATCGCCTGGGCCGGGATCGAGAGGGAATTCCTCGACGCACTCCAACTCACCTGGGCGGACACCGAGCGGGGACGGGGTCCGAGCGGTCACGCGGTCCGCACCGGCATGCCCAGCGTGATCCGCGACATGCTCACGGAGCCTCGCGCCGCGGTCTGGCGCGAGGACTGCCTCGCGCGCGGCTACGCATCGGTCATCGCACTGCCGATCCCCGTCGGCGGCGAGATCTTCGGCACGTTGACGATCTTCGCGCCGGAACCGGACGCGTTCGACGCCGGAGAAGTCGGGCTCCTCGGCGAAGCGGCGAACGATCTCGGCTACGGCATCGCCGCGCTGCGCGCCAGCGCGCGGGCGAAAGAAGCCGAGGAGACGATCCGGCGCATGGCGTACTTCGACGCGCTGACGGGGCTGCCCAATCGCGTTCAGCTGCGGATGCAGCTCGAACAGGCGATCGAGGAAGCGAGGCAGAGAAATCGACCGCTGGCGCTGCTCTACGTGGAGGGAGGGCGCTTCCGGGAGATCAACGAGGTCCTGGGGTACCGCGAAGGCGACCTGCTGTTGCAGCAGGTCGCCGCCCGCCTGGTCGCGGCAGCCGGACCAGCGATGAATGTCGCGCGCGTCGGCGAAGATGAATTCGCAGTCCTGCTCGCGGGCGGCGCCGAGCAGGCGAAGCAGCTGGCGCAAAAGATCCAGGTCGTGATCTACGAGCCGGTCGAGCTCGCCGGAGTCATGCTCGACGTGCGGACAAGCATCGGCATCACGCTCTATCCGGGGCACGGCACCACCGCCGACATCCTGATGCGTCGGGCGAGCGTTGCGCTGTATCAGGCGAAGCGCTCGGGCGCCGGTTACGCGGTGTACAGCGGCGTCGCCGACACGGACAACGCGCGGCGCCTCGCACTCATGGGCGATCTGCGGCAAGCCATCGAGAACGACGAGCTCGTGCTGTATTGCCAGCCCAAGATCCATATCGCTTCGCGCTCGCTGTGCGGTGCCGAGGCGCTCGTGCGGTGGAACCACCCGCGGCACGGCATGGTCAACCCCGGCGAATTCATCAAGCTCGCTGAATCTGCAGGCCTGATCACGCCGCTCACCTACTGGGTGCTCGACGCGGCGCTGCAACAGGGATACGCCCTGCGCCAGCGGGGGCTGAAGGTGCCCCTCGCGGTCAACCTCTCGGCGCGCGATCTGCACGATCCGAGGCTGCTCGACCGCATCAGTGGATCGTTCGCCACCTGGGGCGCCAGCCCGGACTCGATCCAGTTCGAGCTGACCGAGAGCGCCGTGATGGAGGATCCGGCTGGCTCGCTCGAGACCCTCCGACGGCTGAAACGGCTCGATGTCGAGCTGTTCATCGACGATTTCGGAACCGGCTATTCGTCCCTCGCGTATCTGCAGAAGCTGCCGATCGACGACATCAAGGTAGACCAGGCGTTCGTCTCCACCATGGTCACGAACAAAGATTCGGCCGTCATCGTGCGCTCGACGATCGATCTCGCGCACGATCTGGATCTGAAGGTGGTCGCAGAAGGGGTGGAGAATCAGGCGGTCTGGGACCGGCTCGCGGGCCTCGGCTGCGATGTCGCCCAGGGCTACTGCATCAGTGCGCCGATCCCCGCGGAGCAGCTGGGCGATTGGGAGGCCCGCTCGCCGTGGCGCGGAAGCGTTTGAACCGCCCTCGGCGTTGCGGCACCTCTTCAAGACCGACCTCGCCGAGCAGGGTTCGAAGCTCGTCTCGGTGATCGGCGTCGCGGTGGCGAGCCTCGACCGGATCCAGGAAATCGTGCCCGGCCGTGCAAGCGCTCGGTCAGCGGCACGCCGGGCACGGCGTCGAGCCGCGCCACTACGACACGGTCGGCGCGGCGCTGCTCTGGACCCTAAAGCACGGCTTGGAACGGCGTTCACGCCGGAAGTCAAGGAAGCGTGGACGGCGGCGTACGGAACGCTCGCGTCGACGATGAAGGCGGCGGCGTACGAGACGGCGTGAGCTTCAGGACTGGCCGCCGATCAGCTTCCGCAGCTCGACCTTCTGCACCTTGCCGAGGGCGCTCTTCGGCAAGGTCTCGACGAAGACGATGCGCCGCGGATGCTTGAACCGCGCGAGCCTGCCGTCGAAGAGCGCGAGCACCGCGGTCTCGTCGAGCGCCGCGCCGGGCTTCTTCACGATCGCCGCGACGACCGCCTCGCCCCACTTCGGATCCGGGACGCCGACGACCGCGGCCTCGGCGACCGCCGGACAGTCGGCGAGGACGTTCTCGAGCTCGGCCGGATACACGTTCTCGCCGCCCGAGATGATCATGTCCTTCGTCCGGCCGACGACCCAGTAGTAGCCCTCGTCGTCGATGCGCGCGAGATCGCCGGTGTGGAACCAGCCGTCCCTGAACGCGGGGTTGTCGGGATCCTTCCAGTAGCCCTGCATCAGGTTCGGCGCGCGCACTAGGATCTCGCCGACTTCGCCGGCCTGCAACGTCGCGGCCCTCGGCGTCGACGAGCCGGATCTCCGCGTGCACCGCCGGCTTGCCGGCCGAGCCGCTCTTCCGCATCGCGTCCTCGGCGCGGAGATAGATCGACACCGGCCCGGTCTCGGTCGCGCCGTACACCTGCCCGACCGGGATGCCGCGCGCGTGGAACGGCGCGAAGAGCGAATCCGGGATCCTCGACGAGCCGGTGTGGACCTCCCGCAGGCTCGAGAGGTCGGTCCGCTCCCAGTCGGGATGCGAGTACACCGCCTGTCAGCGTCGCCGGCACGAGCAACGTGAGCGTGGGCCTGCGCGCGGCGACGTCGCGCAGGAAGGCGCCCGCGTCGAAGCGCGGATGAATGGTCACCGTCGCGCCGGCGTGCAGCGCGGGGAGCGTCTGGATGCACAGCCCGCCGACGTGGAACATCGGCAACACGGTGAGCACGTGGTCGCGGCTGGTCAGGTCCTGATAGAGCGTCGCGTTGACGATGTTCCAGAGGACACCCGCTTGCGTGTGCACCGCGCCTTTCGGCTTCCCGGTCGTGCCCGAGGTGTAGACGATCATCACCGGATCGGCATCGACGCCCGGGAGCTTCGGCTCGAACCCGGTCGGCATCGGCCCGTCCCATGCGAACCAGCCCGCGGGCGCGCCCTTCAGCGCGACGAGCCGCATCAGCGGCAGCGACTGCCGGATCGCCGCCGCGTGCGGCTGGAAGTCCGGGTCGACGACGAACACCGCGGGCTCCGCGTTCCCGAGGATCTCCGCATGTTCCGGCGCCGCGAGCCGGAAGTTGAGCGGGACCAGCAGCGCGCCGAGCCGCGCGCCGCGAACAGCATCGCGAGCAGCTCGGGATGGTTGTAACCGAGGAAAGCCACGCGATCGCCCTTGTTCACGCCGAGGCTCGCGAGGCGCAGCGTCGCCGCCTCGACGCGGCGCCAGAGCGCAGCATAGGTGATGTCCTCGCCCTGGAAGTGGACGGCGACGTGGTGCGGCCGGAGCCCGGCCCAGCGCTCGACGATGCGCGAGAGGTTCACGGCCGGAATTGAACCATCTATTTTCGCTAAGATCGGCCGCCGACGGCCGCCCGCCTGCGTGGCGCGGAACGGTTCATGCATCGCCCGGAGCGCTCATGGTCGTGCGCCCGGGAGGCTTCATGCTGGACAAGACCGCGCTGCAGTTCTCGCACGTCAAGCCGGGCGACACTGATTACAGAGGCGAAGGCCTGCGCGACTTCTTCCTGTACCGCGATCTCGGGGTCGCCGAGGCCACGGCCGGAAAGGTGCTCGCGCAGCTCGTCAAGGCCAATATCGCACCAGAGAAGGGCACGGGGTGGCACCGTCATGAGGCGGATTTCCATATCGTGATCATGCTCAAGGGCTGGGCGCGGTTCATGTACGAGGACAAGGAGACGCTGGTCGCGGCCGGCGACTGCGTCCATCAGCGCCCGGGCATCGTGCACTACCTCTTCGACTACTCGCCGGACATGGAGTACCTGGAGATCGTGGGCCCGGCCGACTTCACGACCGATCGACGTGCCGGCGCCGTGCGCGGTGCCGGCGCCGGAAGCCGTGGAAATGAGCGGCCGGCTGAGCGGCGCGAGCTCAGAACTCCATGTCGAGCTCGTCGATGTCGTCGGGCTCGCGCTTCGCCGCGGCGACCCACTCGAGCATCTCCGGCATCGCCATGATGCGCTCGCCGTATCCGCGCACGGCGCGTCGAGCTTGACGTCGTAGGTCAGGAAGCGCGTCACCACCGGCGCGTACATCGCGTCGGCCATGGAGCGCTCGCCGAAGAGATACGGCCCGCCATAGGCCGCGAGGCACTCGCGCCAGATCGCCGTGATGCGCTCGATGTCGGCCAGGGCGCCGCGCCCAGACCTTGTGGCCCGGGAAAGTGCGCTTGAGGTTCATCGGCAGCGCCGACGCGCAGGCTCGCGAACCCCGAGTGCATCTCGCCGCAGATCGCGCGGCAGTGCGCGCGCGCCGCGCGGTCGGCGGGTAGCAGGCCGGCGCCGGGCTTCGATCTCGTTGAGGTACTCGCGCGATCGCCAGCGTGTCCCAGACCTTGATGCCGTCGTGCGTCAGGCAGGGCACCAGGATCGACGGCGAGAGCAGCAGGAGCTCCTTGCGGGCGTCGGCGTCGTCGGGCGGGACCATCACCTCGTCGAACTCGAGCCCCGCGAACCGCGCCAGCAGCCAGCCGCGCAGCGACCAGGACGAATAGTTCTTGCTGCTGATGGTCAGGGTCGCCTTGGCCATGCCGCTCTCGCTCGCCGGGTGCCTCCCGGCGGAGCGTCGCAAGGGTTGTGCCAGTCGTCCGCCGTCCCTGGCGCGCAGTTTGCGTGGTCGAGGCTAGCCGAGGCGGAGGACGATGATCTATCAGGCATACCAGACGCACGCCGACCTGATGTGGCCGCCGGGACGGCGGCGAAGGCGGCCGTGCCGGCGCTCACCGCGGCGCGGCGGCGCCTTGGCTCGGACTGGCTGCCGGTGCGCAAGGCCGCCGCCGCGGTCGAGGTGTTCGCGCTCGCGCAGCTCACCCACCGGCGGCCCGCCTTCGGCATCGACTCGGTCCGGGTCGGCCAGCGAGGACGTGCCGGTGCGCGAGGAGGTCTGTCACCGCACGCCGTTCGGGACGCTGCTGCACTTCCGGAAGGACATCGCGAGCTGCGCAGCCGCGCGTCCTGCTCGTCGCGCCGATGTCGGGTCATTTCGCGACGCTCCTGCGCGACACCGTCCGCACGATGCTCGCCGGACCACGACGTCTTCATCACCGACTGGCACAACGCGCGCGACGTCCCGCTCGCAGCCGGGCGGTTCGGTCTCGACGAGTATGTCGAGCACGTCATGACGTTCCTGGCGGCGATGGGGCCGGGCGCGCACCTCGATGGCGATCTGCCAGCCGTGCGTGGCGGCGCTCGCCGCCGCCGCGCTCATGGCCGAGGACGGTCACGCCGCGATGCCGCGGCAGCCTGACGCTGATGGCCGGGCCGATCGACTGCCGCATCAGCCCGACCGACGTCAACCAGCTCGCGACCTCGCAAGCCGATCGAGTGGTTCGAGCGCAATCTGATCAGCGATCGTGCCGGCGCGCTACCCCGGCGCGCTGCGGCCGCGTCTACCCCGGCTTCGTCCAGCTCAGCGCGTTCATGAACATGAACCTCGAGCGGCACATCAGCTCGTTCCGGTCGCTGTTACGAGGACCTCGTCAAGGGCGACCACGCCCGCGCCGACGCGACGCGCAGCTTCTACGAGGAGTACTTCGCGGTCGCCGACCTGCCGGCCGAGTTCTATCTCGAGACCGTGCGCGTCGTGTTCCAGGAGTACGCGCTGCGGCCGGCGAGATGACCTGGCGCGGGCGCAAGGTGGATCCGCGCGCGATCCGCCGGATGGCGCTGCTCACGGTCGAAGGCGAGCGCGACGACATCTGCGCGCTCGGGCAGACGCTCGCCGCGCAGGACCTGTGCACGAGCCTGAAGCTGTTCATGCGGACCCACTACGTCCAGGCCGGCGCGGGCCACTACGGCGTCTTCAGCGGGAAGCGCTGGACAAGCAACATCTATCCGGTCGTGCGGGACGTGATCCACACCTGTGACTGATCGGCCGTAGAATTCCGGCCCGGTACCGTAGAAGGGGGCCATAGCCCCCTTTCGACCCCAAGACCAGAGGCTGTCGTAAGACACTTCCCTCTGGGAGTCACAATCACACGCAGTGCGCGCGGTCGTCGGGAAGTGCCTTACGACAGCCGTCGCGTGATCAAAGGAGGGCCGGACATGAGCTCGAACGGCAAGGTCGCGATCGTCACCGGGGCAGGCAGCGGGATCGGCAAGGCCGTCGCGCTGGCGCTGCTGAAGGAAGGCTATTCGGTCGCCCTCGCCGGGCGCCGCGCCGACGCGCTGGAACGGACCGTCAAGGAAGCGGGTGCCGCCGCCTCGCGCGCGCTGGCGGTCCCGACCGACATCAGCAAGCCCGAGTCGGTGCGCGCGCTCTTCGCCAGGACCAAGGAGACGTTCGGCCGGCTCGACGTGCTGTTCAACAACGCCGGCCAGAACGCGCCGGGCATCCCGCTCGAAGAGCTCTCCTTCGAGCAGTGGAAGAACGTCGTCGACGTCAACCTGACCGGCGCGTTCCTGTGCACGCAGGAAGCGTTCAAGCTCATGAAGGCGCAAGCGCCGCGCGGCGGGCGCATCATCAACAACGGGTCGATCTCGGCGCACGCGCCGCGCCCGAACTCGTCGCCCTACACCGCCACCAAGCACGCGATCACCGGCCTCACCAAGTCGGCCTCGCTCGACGGCCGCAAGTACGACATCGCCTGCGGCCAGATCGACATCGGCAACGCGTTCACCGAGATGGCCGAGCGGATGGCGAAGGGCGTGCCGCAGGCGAACGGGGAGATCGCGGTCGAGCCGCTCATGGACGTGCAGCACGTCGCCAGCACCGTCGTCCACATGGCGAGCCTCCCGCTCGAGGCGAACGTCCAGTTCGTCACGGTGATGGCGACGAAAATGCCGTTCGTCGGTCGCGGCTAGCTGCGGCGATGAGGATCGCGCGGATCGAGGCGGTCCCGCTTTCGATCCCGTTCACTTACGGCGGCGGAGCGGCCCGGCACGGCGTCGGCGCCTGGCGCGCGCTCGACTTCTGCCTGGTGCGCGTCGAGACCGAGGCCGGCGCCGTCGGGTGGGGCGAGGCCTTCTCCTATTCGTGCCGCCGCGCGGTCGCCGCGGCGGTGAACGACATGATCGCCCCGCGCGCGGTCGGCCACGACGCCGCCGACATCGCCGGGCTGCACGTGAAGCTCCAGCGCGAGCTCCACCTCTTTGGGCGCTACGGGATCACGGTCTTCGCGATCTCGGGTCTCGATATCGCGCTGTGGGACATCGCCGGGAAAATAGCCGGGATGCCGCTGCACGCGCTCCTCGGCGGCGCGCGGCGGACGAGCGTCCCCTGCTACGCGAGCCTTCTGCGCTACACGGAGCCGAAGCTCGTCGCGCAGTACTGCGGACGGGCCCTCGACGAGGGCTTCGACGCGATCAAGCTGCACGAAGTGGACGACGAGGCGATCGCGGCCGCGCGCGCCGCGGTGCCGCGCCCGCGACCGCTGATGGTGGACGTCAACTGCGAGTGGTCGCCGCGGGACGCGATCGCGGCAGCGGAGCGCTTGCGCCCGCACGAGCTCGCGTGGCTGGAGGAGCCAGTGTTCCCCCCGGAGGATTTCCGCGCGCTCCGCGCGGTCGGTGAAGCGTCCGGGATCCCGATTGCTGCCGGCGAGAACTACTGCTTCGCGACGCAGTTCGCGGCATTGATCGAGGCGCGCGCAGTCGCGTTCGCGCAGCCGTCGGTGACGAAGGTCGGCGGCATCACCGAGTTCCTCAAGGTCGCGGCGCTCGCCGACGAGCAAGGCGTGCCGCTCGCCCCGCACTCGCCGTACTTCGGTCCGGGCGCGCTCGCGACGCTCCATCTCCTCGCCGCGCGCGACGACGCCCGCTTCGAGTACTTCTATCTTTGGCCGGAGGCAAGGCTCTTCGGCGCCGCGCTCGATCCCCGGGGCGGCGCGCTAGCAGTGCCGCGCGGCCACGGGCTCGGCGTCGATCCGGATCCGGACGTCATGCGGCGCTTCCGCGCCGATTGAATGCAGGGAGGCGCGCGACCATGGTCTTCGAGCAGATCGCGACCGGCGGCTGTCAGTCCTACCTCGTCGGCTGCCCGGACACCTGCGCAGCGGCACTGATCGATCCGGCGCTGAGCCAGGTCGATCGCTACCTCGCGCTCGCGGCGCGCGAGAGCCTGCGCATCCGCTACGTCATCGACACGCACACCCATGCCGATCACTTCTCCGGCACGCGCGAGCTCGCGCGGCGGCTCGGGGTGCCGGTGGTCATGCACCGCGCGAGCCCCGCGCCGTTCGTGGACATGCGGCTCGACGACGGCGAGATGCTGGTCGTGGGAGGCCTGCGGCTGCAGGTGATGCACACGCCGGGACACACGCGCGACTCGATGTGCCTGGTCGTCGGCGACCGCGCGTTCACGGGCGATACGCTCCTCATCGGCGGCACCGGTCGCACCGATCTCCCGACCGGCGACCCGGAGGCGCTTCACGACAGCCTGTTCAACCAGGTGCTGAAGCTCGACCCGGCGCTCAAGGTCTACCCGGCGCACGACTACAAGGGGCAGGGCCACACCACGATCGGGGAGGAGCTCGCCGCCAACCCGCGACTGCAGAAGCGCGACCGGGCCGCGTTCGTGGAGATGATGCGCAACCTCAATCTCACGGCGCCAACGCACCTCACCGAGGCGCTGCGGACGAACCTGAGCGGCGGCAAGACCGTCGCCCAGCTCCTCGCCGAGGCGGCCGCGACGGTGCCCTTCATGTCGCTCGAGGAACTCAAGGCGCGCGTCGAGTCCGGCGATCGCGACCTCGTGGTCCTCGACGTTCGCGAGCGCGACGCCTACGAGGAGGCCCACATCCCGGGCGCCCGGCTGCTGCCACGCGGCCAACTCGAGCTGCGCGTGAACCAGGACCTGCCCGATCCGACGCCGCGCATCCTCGCGTACTGCGAGATCGGACGCATCTCGACGCTTGCCGCGGCGACGCTGCGCGCGATGGGCTACCAGCGCGCAGTCGCGCTCGACGGCGGGATGGTGGCGTGGCGCGAGGCGGGTTTCCCCGTCAGGTCGGGACGCGAGCCGTGAAGATCACCCGCAGCCAGTCGCACCTCGTCAGGCTCCCCGCCGACGAGCCGCTCGCCGGCGGAGCGCCGTTCCCCGCGCCGTTTCGGGAGTTCGTCACCCTCGAGGTGGCGACCGACGCCGGCATCGAGGGCATCGGCGTCACGTTCTTCGGCGCCGCGCTCACCGGCACGCTGAAGCACGCGGTCGACGAGCTCGGCGCGCTCACGGTCGGCGAGGACCCGCTGCGCGTCGAAGCGATCGGCCAGAAGCTCCGCGACGCCGCCGGGAGCTCGGCCGGTCCCGGCGGGATCTTCACGCTCGCGTATTCCGCGATCGACATGGCGCTGTGGGACATCAAGGGGAAGAGCCTCAGCCAGCCGCTCGCGACGCTGCTCGGCGGCTATCGCGAGCGCGTGCCGACTTATGCGAGCGGCGCGCTCATGCGCACCTTCCCGCTCGAGCACGTGACGAAAGCCGGCCCGCAGCCTGGTCGAGAAAGGGTTCCGGCAGATGAAGATGCAGCTCGCGCTGCCGGGCGACACCACGCCGGCGCGCGAGGTCGAGCGCGCCCGGCTGATCCGCGCGGCGGCCGGCCCCGACATCGATCTGATGTGCGACATCAACCAGCGCTGGAGCGTGCACCAGGCGATCGACATCGGGCAGCGCATCGAGGACGTCCGTCTGTTCTGGCTGGAAGACGTCACGACCCACGACGACTACGCCGGCCTCGCGCGCGTGACCGCCGCGCTGGCTACGCCGATCGCGGGCGGCGAGTACGTCTACGGCATCGCGCCGTTCCGGCAGATGCTCGAGGCGCGCTCCGTCGATATCGCGATGATCGACCTCCTGCGGGTGGGCGGCATCGCGAACTGGATGAAGGTGGCGGGCATGGCCGAAGCGTTCAACCTGCCGGTGGTGAGCCATCTGCTGCCCGAGATCCACGTGCATCTCGTCGCGGCGGCGCCGAACGGCCTCACCGTCGAGTACATGCCGTGGACGCTCAAGCTCTTCGAGGAAACCCCACAGCCGGTGAAGGGCGAGCTCGCGGTGCCAGCCGGGCCGGGCCTTGGGCTCGTGTTCGATCGCGACGTGATCCGGCGATACTCGGTCGGCGGTTGAAGCGGTCGAGGGCGCGCCGCGCGAAGCAGCGGTGCGCGACGGCCCGCTTGTCAGTCAGCCAGTATTGGACTATTCTAATAATTCAGTCCAATACTGGATAGGCGCGATGGGAACCGCTGCAATCGGGAAGGTCAAGGGCGGCGTCGAGGCTGCGGACGTCTCCAGGCCGGCGCTCCGAACGTTCTTCCGGATCGCCGCAGCCTGGCGGCTCGACGCGAAGGAGCAGATGAAGCTCCTCGGCAGCCCGCCGCGATCGACGTTCTATCACTGGAAGCAGGCGAAGACGATCGCGCTGCCGCAGGACACGCTCGAGCGGCTGTCGTACATTTTCGGGATCTACAAGGCGCTGCAGATCCTCCTTCCCCGTCCCGACGCAGCCGACACCTGGATCAGGAAGCCGAACGCCGCCCCGCTCTTCGGGGGACGCAGCGCGCTCGACCGGATGCTGTCCGGCCAGGTCGCGGACCTCTATCTCGTCCGGCAATACCTCGACGCGCAGCGCGGCGGCTGGGCGTGATCCCTCTGGTCGCCGCGGTCAGCTGGCGACCGTGCTACCGCATCGTGCCGAGCCGGTTCCCCCCGGTAGGCATCTATGACCGGGTCGCGGACCCGGCGGACCTCGGAGCGGTCTTCGCGGTCGAGAACCTCACGAACCCGCGGTTGCGCGAGGAAGCCGGCGAGATCTCACTCATGCTACCGGGCGATCGCATCGCGGGCGAGGGCGCCACGCCGATCATGGCGGCGTTCACGCACCTCAATCCCGAGGGCAGCCGGTTCAGCGACGGCACGTACGGCGTGTACTACGCGGCACGATCCCTCGACACGGCAATCGCGGAGACCCGCTACCACCGCGCGCTGTTCCTCGCGCGAACGAGCGAAGGCCGATCGAGTCGAGATGCGGACCTATCTCGCCGACCTGGATGGGACGCTGCACGACATCCGCGCTTGCAAGGACCTGCCGGCGGTTTATCACCCCAGCGACTACACGGCAGGCCGGGCGCTCGGGCGCGAGCTCAGGGCGGCGGCCTCGTACGGCATCGTGTACGACAGCGTCCGCGACCCGGGCGGCGAGTGCGCCGGGGTCTTCCGGCCGCCCGTCCTGTCGCACTGCATCCAGGGACCGCATTTCGGGTATCTGTGGGATGGGGAACGGATCACGACGGTGGTCCGGAAGACGATCGAGCGATCGTTCTGACCGGTGCGCTGCGTATATCTGCAGAGCACGGTGCGCCTAATCGACGTAGCGCACGCGTCCCTTCAGCGCCGCTTCGCTCCAGAACTCGAAGCTCGCCCCGCGCGCGAGCTTCTTCTCCGCGTCGGCCTCCTTCCGCTTCACCAGCGCGAGCGGCCCCGCCACGGCCGAGGCTTGCGCCAACGGGACAGCGACGACCCCGTCGCGATCGCCCACGACGATGTCGCCCGGACCGATGGCGACGCCGCCGCAGCACACGCCGAGGTTGATCTCGCCCGGACCGGTCTTGTGGCCGGCGTTGGGCGCGACCCCGCGGGCGAACACCGGCACGCCAGCCGCGAGGAGTCCCTTCACGTCGCGCACCAGACCGTCGCAGACCACGCCCGCGACGCCGCGTTTTCGCGCCTGATGCAGCCATAGGTCGCCGATCTTCGCCTCGATCGTGTCGCCAGCGGTGGCGATGACGATCACGTCGCCCTTCCGGACGAAGTCGAGGCTCGCCATCGCCGCGAGGATGTCGCCCGGCGCGCAGAGAGCCGTCACCGCCGGACCGCAGAGCGTCATGTCGGGCACGAGCGGCTTGATGCGGAAATCGAGGCAGCCGCGGCCGTTGAAGGCGTCGGTGACGAAGCCCGAAGGCGCGCCGCGGAACGCCCGCAGCACCTGCGGCGCGGGCCGCTGGATCCTGCGCCGGATGCTCAGCGCAACGGGTTCGCCGATCATGCGCTAGCGCTTGATCGGGAAGAAGTCGACCGGTTTCATCAGCCGGTTCTGCTGCGACTCGAGCGCGCCGAGCTTGGCGCTCTCTTCGAGATAGGCCTGCCACTCGGGATCGGCCTGCATCGCCGCGCGGCGCTGCTCCCGGTCGGCCGCGTTCTCGTACGCCCAGATGTGCAGGAACTGGTTGGGGTTGCCGGTCTCGGTGACGAGGTAGGCGAACGGCTGGCCGAGGTGCTTCGTCTGCACGGCCTTGCCCATCTTCTCGTAGAGCGCGAGGTGCTTCTTGATCGTGCCGGGCTTGCAGGTGTAGGTGCGAACGTCGAGCAGCATGGCGGTCTCCTTGACGAGGGCGCGGTGGCATCAATTTCGCGACGCGAACGGATAGTACACGGCGAAGCGGCGGGGGCATTCCCGTCCCCTCAGAGTCGTGTACCGTAAGGCGCGCGGCGTATACTCTCCCGCCACTATCGAGCCAGCCAGGCCGACCCAATGCTCCGAGCATTCGCCAAGGCCTCGCGGTCGCCTTGCGCCCTCGCTCTCGCCTGCTTCCTCGTCGCCAATTGGTTCGGTCCGATCCACTACCCGGTCAACGTCCCGCTCGAGGGACAGGGCGTAGCCGGCGGTTACCGCATCGACCGCGTCAAGACCGACCCCGACAACCCGGGTGACGTCCTCGTGGTGGTGACGTTCTCCGGCGGCGGGACCCGCGCGGCGGCGCTCGCCTACGGGACGCTCGAGGCGATGCGCGAGGTGTCGGTGATGATGGGCGGCCGCCCGCGCCGAGCTCATCGACGAGATCGACATCATCAACGCGGTCTCGGGCGGCGCGATCGTCGCCGCCTACTATGGCGCGCATCGCGAGCTGCTCTTCGTCGACTTCGAGACGCGCTTCCTCCGCCGCGACGTCGAAACCGAGCTGAAGAGCGCGCTCGTGCTGCAACCTCCCGCGCCTCGTGATGCCGCGCTTCGGACGGAGCGATCTCTTCGCGGAGTATCTCGATCGGGAGCTCTTCGGCGGCAAGACCTATGCCGACCTCCTCGCCGGCGCCGCATCGCCCGTTCATCGTCATCAACGCGACCGATCTCTCCACCGGCGCGCGGTTCCCGTTCACGCAGGGCCAGTTCGATCTCCTGTGCTCCGACCTCGCCGCGGTGTCGCTCGGGCGGGCCGTCGCGGCCTCGACCGCGCTCCCGCCCTACTTCAGCGCCATCACGCTCTGGAACTACGCCGGACAGTGCGACGCGGCGCCGCTGCCCGGGCTTCCCGCCGCATTCCTCGATCCGGTCGGTGCACCGCGGCAATCGGCGCGGGCACGCGAGGCGCGCACTTACCGGGACCGCACGCGGCGGCCGCACATCCACCTCGTCGACGGCGGGCTGATCGACAACCTCGGCGTGCGGGCGCCGATCGACTTCGCGATCGAGAACGGCGGCTTCTTCGAGCTGGCCGATGCGCTCGGGTACCATGATCATCATCGCGGCGGTGTTCGTGTCGGTGAACGCGGAGACCGATCCGGATCTCGCGGCCGATCGGAGCGCGGACGTCCCCACGCTCTTCCAGCTCTTCAAGGCGCTCGAGCTGCCGGTGAACGCGACATTCGTTCGAGACGGCGGATCAGCTTCAGGCGAGCTTCGCGCTGTGGCACGACCAAGTGCGCGCGCGCCGGGTTGCCGCCGAGCCGTGCGCGCGAAGCGCCGCGGTTCTATTTCATCGACGTTTCGCTGCGCGCCATCCCCGACGGCGAGGAGCGCGACTACTTCATGAGCATCCCGACCGCGCTCACGCTCGACGATGCAACGGTCGACCGGCTCCGCGCCGTGGCGCGCAAGCTCGTTCCTCGAGTCGCCGGATCTGAAGCGGCTACAGCGCGACCTCAACCGCTAGCGCTCACCCGCGGGAGACGATCGTCATGGACTTCCAGCTCGCGCCTCGCAGCAGGCACCGGCCGCCGCGACTGGCTCGCCGCCGTCGCTGGTCGGCGTCGCCTTCTTCCTGCTCGGCTGGTTCAGCCTCGCGAACGACCGCGACGAGACGGTGCACGCCGCCTATATCTGGCTCGCGAGCGGCGTCGCCGTCGGCGCGCTGTGGGTGCTGCCGATCGCGCGGTGGTGGCCAGTGCTCGGCGCGCGTGCTCGCGGCGATGCTCGGCCTCGTGGCGCTGGAGCGCGAGCCCGTCGCATCGGCGGCCGGATGGATCGTCGCCGAGCTCGCTGGCGTGGCCGCCGCGGGCTTCCTGCTGCGCCGCTTCGCCGGAGAGGCGCGGCTCGACTCGCTGGACAAAGTGTGGCGGTTCCTGCTCGCGGGCGCGCTCGTGAACGCCGTGGTGAGCGGCGCGATCGGCGCCCCGGTGTTCGCGGCGGTGTTCGGCAAGCCCGCGCTGGCGGAATGGCGCGCCTGGGTGCTCGCGCACGCGATCGGCGTGACCCTGGTGGCGCCGGTCGTGGTGAGCTGGGCGGCGCTTCCACGCCAAGCGCTCCGGCGGCCTCCAGCGCGCGCCGTTCTGGGCGGGACTCGGGTGCCTCGCCGGCATGCTCGATCACCGCGTTCGCCGTCTTCGACCGGCCGGAAGCAGACCGCGATCATCGCGGCGGGCGGGCGGGCGCTGGACCTCGAGCCTCGCTCCCGTACGTCCCGCTCGCGTTCGCCGTGCTCGTGTCGCTCGCATGGGGACAGCGCGGCGGCTCGCTCGCGATCCTGGTCCTCGGCATCTTCGCCATCCTGAACACCGCGCAAGGCGACGGTCCGTTCATGGCGTTCGGCCACGCAGCAAGGGCGAGCGCCTCCTCGATGCCGAGGCTCTACGTCGGCACGGCGGCGCTGCTCGGCCTCTTCGTCGCCGCGCTTGCGGGCGCGCGAGGAACGTGCGCTGCGGGAGGCGGCCGACTGGCGGATCCGCTACGAACTGGCGGCCCAGGCAAGCCACGTGAAGCTCTACGAGCTCGATCCGCGCACCCGACAAGTGGTGTGGGGCGGCGATCTCACCAGCTGGGTGGGGCTCGCGGCCGGCAACGAAGCGCCGCTCGAGCGCTGGCTCGAACGCGTGCATCCCGACGACCGGCCGCGGGTCGAGCTCGCGTTCGCCGCGCGCCTCGCCGGCGAGCGCGACCGTGCCGCCGCAGCGCTACCGGGTGCGCAAGGAAAGCGGCGACTGGCTCGAGGTCGAGGACATCGGCGGGGCGGTGCTCGATTTCGACGACACGGTGCATCGCGTAGCCGGAACGGTGCGCCTGATCGGCGCGGCCGGCTGATCCTCGGGGAGCGCGCGCCGATGAACGACGCCAGTCGTCGCAGAACGGCCCCGGCGTGTTCCTCGTGCACGGGCTCGGCGGAACGCAGTACGACCTCGGGGCGATGCACAAGCACTTCAAGAACCACGGCTTCACGGTGCATTCGCTCACGCTCCCCGGCCACGGCACGAAGCCCGAGGATCTCGTCGGACGTCATGGCCGAGGACTGGATCGATGCGGTCACCGCGAAGTACCGCGAGGCGCGCGCGCAGCACGAGACGCTGCACGTCATCGGCATGTGCCTCGGCTCGCTCCTCGCGACCGAGGTGGTCAAGCGCGAGCGGCACGACTGCGGCCGCCTCGCCGTGCTCGCGCCACCGATCTACATCGACGGCTGGGCCACCCCCTGGTACGTCTGGGCGCGGCATCTCCTTTACCGCCTGCCGCTCGTCAAGCGCCGCATGCGCATCGAGGAGGAGGATCCGTTCGGGATCAAGAACGATCTCATCCGCTCGATCGTGAAAGCGAAGTTCGAGCGCGGCGAGGCCTTTCACTACCAGTGGGTGCCGCTGCACTGCATCGAGCAGGTCGATCGGCTGCGCGGCTGGGTCAAGAACGGGCTCGACGCGATCCGCTGCGACGACGCTCGTCATCCACTCCCGCGAGGACGAGCTGACGAGCCCGCGGTCGGCGGAGTTCCTGGTGCGCAGCATCGGGCCGCACGCGCGCATGATCCTGCTCGAGAACAGCTATCACATGGTGTGCGTCGACAACGACCGCGACTTCGTCGCCGCCGAGACGCTCAAGTTCTACGGGGTGGCCGAGCCGCGGCTCGTGCGCCACCGCGTCCTGGAGGAGGAAGGGGCCGTGAAGATGTCCGCTGCCGAGGTCCGGGAGGCCGCCGACCGGTATTTCAGCGAGCTGAAGGGCGGGCGGTTCGAGCAGCTCCTGCCGCTCTTCGCCTCCGACGTCGCCTGGCATGCGGGCGGCCTCGCCGCCGGCGAGTACGTCGGCCGGAGCCAGCTGATCGACTACTTCAGCAAGCTCATGGAAGCCTCCGGGGGCGGCTTTCGGGTCACGACCATCGAGAAGGTCATGGTCGCCGATCAGCTCGGCGCGGCGTGGTTGCGCTACATCGGCGCCGGCGGCGCCGAAACGCAGGGCCTGCAGGTGCTGCGGTTCCGGGAGGGCAAGATCGCCGAGCTGTGGGGCTTCGATCCCGACGAGGCGCAGGATGCCGTCCCGCCCGCACCGGGGCCAGGCGCCGGCGCGCGCGCCGCCGCGCGGCGCCAGCGGCATCGCTCGCCATCGACGAGTCGCTCTCGGGCACCCCGCTCAAGGCGCGCTTCGACGCCGCGGTCGCCGGGTCGCGGTCGCTGCCGGCGCGGCCCGACAACGCGACGCTGCTCGAGCTCTACGCGCTCTTCAAGCAGGGCTCGCAAGGCGACGCGCGCGGCGAGCGGCCCGGGTTCGCCGATCTGGTCGGGCGCGCGAAGTTCGACGCGTGGAAACGGCTCGAAGGCATGGCGGCCGAAGCCGCGATGCGGCGCTACGTGGCGCTGGTGGAATCGCTGGCGGCGCAGCGTTGACGCGGCGCGCGGCTCAGTCGTCGGCTTCGCCGGCTTCGTAGAGCGCCTCGCGCCCGATGCGGTCGAGGCACAGCTCGGCGGTCCAGGGCAGCATCAACGAGCCGCAGCGGCTGTCCCGATAGTACCGCTCGAGCGGCAGGTTCTTCAGCATCGACTGGCCGCCGCAGGTGCGGATCGCGAGCCGCGCGATGTCGTTCGCGTTCTCCATGATCGTGTAGTGCGCGGCGTAGCAGCGCAGGCGCTCGTCCTTGGTCGGATCGACCTTCGCCTCGCCCGCGGCGCGCAGGAAGAGCGCGCGCGTCTGCTCGAGTTTGATGCGCATCTCGGCGACCGCGATCTGCTTGGTCGGATACATCCGGCGCTTCACCGGTGGCGTCCCCGCGACCTCACCGCGGAGATACTTCACGGTGAAGTCGTAGGACGCCTGGGCGAGTCCCATGTAGGTGGGCGACAGCGTCGAGAACATGTGCGGCCAGCGCGTCGCCGCCTGGAAGTAGACGCCGCGCGGCATGAGCTGGGCGTCGTCGGGCACGAAGACGTCCTTGAGCAGCAGCGTGCGCGACACCGTGCCGCGCATGCCGAGCGGATCCCAGTCACCGACGATCGACACCCCGGGCGCGTCGCCCGGCACCGCCATGTACAGCGTGTCGCGCATCGAGCGGTCGGGCTTGTCCTCGGTGCACAGGACCCCGTAGTAGTCGGCGGCGCCCGAGAGCGACGCGAAGATCTTCTTGCCGCTCAGCACCCAGCCGTCTTCGACCTTCGCCGCGAGCGTCCCGAACGGCGCCTTCCCCGCCGCCGCGGCCGAGCCCTCCGAGAACGGCTGCGCGTAGAGCTTGCCGTGCCTCACGATGCGCTCGAAGTGGAGCGCGCGGTTCCGCTCGTGCTGCGCGCGCTCGGCAGGCGTCATGTCGAGGTCGTCGGCGAGCGCGCCGCTCCACAGCGTCGAGCACACGTGCATGTTCCAGGTGAGCGCGGTCGAGCCGTCGTGGCGGCCGATCTCGGCGGCGACCATCGAGTAGGTGACGAAGTCGGCGCCGAGGCCGCCGTAGCGCTTCGGAACGCAGATCTTCAGCAGCCCCGCCGCGCGCATATCGTCGTAGTTCTCGAACGGGAACGTGGCGTCGCGGTCGTACTGCGCGGCGCGCGGCGCGAACTTCTCGCGTCCGAGCCGCGACGCGGTTGCGAGCAGCTCGCGCTGCTCCGCCGAGAGCGGGTAGCCCTCGCCGACGATCGGCGGCGGGACGTAGCCGGCGGCCTCGCCCATGGTCAGGCGAGGGGCGGCACGAGGCGCCCCACGTCGACGATCGTCCTGCCGTCGAGCGCGACCGAGCAGTTGCGCAGGGGCAGGTCGAAGTGGCCGAGCGTGTGCCGGCGGGCGACCTCGTTCGCCCCGGTCGAGTAGAGGAAGTTCCCGGCGAACGCCCGCAGCTCGGTGCCGTTGAAGTCGCGCTTGTCGTAGAAGGCCATCGCGTCCCAGCGCGCCGACGGGTTCATGCCCCAGCCGACATGCGAGACGGCGTACGCCTCGGCATCGCCCCACGCGGCGAAGTACTCGCGCATCAGCTCGGCGTCGAGGCCGTCGCCCTCGATCTTCCGGACGTAGTCGCTCTCGATCCGGAGCGTGATCGCATCACGAAGGTAGCGCTTGAACGTGAGGTTCACGTCGCCCGGCGACATGACCAGCGTCCCGTTTACGCTCGCCGCCGCCGGGAAAGCGAGGCAGAGCCCGCCGGGCCAGTGCGCGACCGTGCCCGGCTTGGCCGTGTAGCCCCAGACGCCGCCGACGCGCGCGCCTGCCAGCTTCACGTCGAGCGCAGTGCCCGCGCGAGAAGTCACCCGCATCGCCTGCGCGTCGCGCAGCATCCGCATACCGTCGCGCACCTTCTCCTCGAGGGCAGGCGAAGGCAGGCACCGTTCGAGAATCTCCGGGTGCTCGTTCGAGATCATGAGCACCCGTGCGCCCCCCTTCAGGATGTCGGGCAGCTCGGCGGCGTGCAGCAGACCTTCGACGGTGAGGTCGACGACCAGCACGGACTGGGCAAGCGCGCTGACCGCCGGGGCGAGGCGCGCGAGCGCATCGCTCGCGCCGGTCGAGCGCACCGGCGCCGGCGCGGTGAGCCGCGGGCTCGGGACGACCAGATGGAATGGTCGCGCGCCGAGCCGGTGCAGCGCGAGCTCCGCGAGCTCGACGTTCACCGCTCGCGACTGGCTCTCCGACAGGATCGCGGCCGCATCGCCCGCCTTCACGGCGCAGCGGCCGAAGACCTCGGCGAAGCAGTCGATCCATTTCCCTTCGATTCGCTCGCGCAACATCGCGGGTCTCCGAGCGGGCATGCTATATGAACTTTCAGCTAGCGCAAACGCCACACCGTATCCGCAAGCGCCCGGCTCGGATGCGTTTCATCCGCGACTACCTGTCCTGCCTGGAGGGTCAGGCGAGCCACGCCGTCTACAGGGCGTTCGATGCCAAGGTGTGTGCCGTGCGTGGCTCTCGTCGCTCGAATGGCGGGTTCTGGCGAACCTGCCCGACGGCGACGCCCTCACGGCCGGCGAGCTGGCCCGGGACGTGCTTGCTAAGCAACCAGGCCTTACGAAGCTGATCGAACGCTGGCGGCAGCGACCGCGGAAGCGCCGGGCGGTCGCGCCTCCTGCTCGCGCAGGAAAAAATGCACGAACGGAGGGTCCTTGCGGCGTTCGGGGCAAGACGTGCCGACTCAAGCGGGATCCTGCCGCCGCTCACGGACGGGATGCCGCCCGATGCGGCCTTGCAACCGGGACGTGGATTCAGAAACGTAGATTCGGATCTGATCGCAACTGTGGAAAAAAAGCCGCTGACGCCGGGAAACGAGCAGTCTGGAGGGATCGCGGGTACGACCGACGCGCCCGGCCTGCGCGCGTTCGTCGAGTTCGACTCCGACGCCGCCGAGAAGATCGAGCGGCAGCGCGACGGCGGGAAGCGGGGCGCCAACGGCGAAGCGCTCGACCTGCCTTCGATCATGAACGACAACGAGGTCGACGCGGCAGCCGCAATGCGGCGGCGGGAACCCCACAACCCCTACACGCGCACGGAACGACCCGATCCCTGGCCGATCATCGAGCGCACGTTCCCGCGCATCGCCGCAACGATCCGCGCGCAGTGGGGCAGGCGCTCGCTCGACGACTACTTCGCGAAGCTCGTGGTGGACGATCGCGGCGGCCGCCAGGGTTTCCCGCCCGACGTGCTCATCGCGATCCTCGAGGTCGCGCGGCTGCACGGCGAGCAATACCGCTTCGCGAAGCCGCTTCATCCCTGGGAGACCGACGTCAGCGACACGAAGTGGTGGAACCGGGGGAGCTGACCGCCAGCCGCGATCGACCCGGTGAGGGTGCCTACCGCCCGGCGAACCGGACCAGCTTTTTCTGCGCGAATCCGGCCACGCCGTTGCGGAAGTCCTCGGTCGCGCCGCTCTGCGCAATCGCCTGTGCCTCCAGCTCCATCTGGGTCTCGAGGCTTTCCTGCGTCGACTGCTGGAACAGCAGCTTGGCGCGGCCGAACGCGAGCGTGGGACCTTGCGCCAGCTCGCGCGCGAGCGCGGCCGCTTCGGCGCGGAACTCGGTGTCGGGATAGACGCGATTGACGAGGCCCCACTCCATCGCCTCGCGCGCCCAGAGCGTGCGATTCGTGAAGTACAGCTCGAGCGAGCGCCGGAGGCCGATCATCCGCGGCAGAAAATAGGTCGACGATCCATCCGGCGAGGCGGCGATTTTCGAGTACGCCACGTCGAACTTCGCCGACTCGGCCGCAACCACTAGATCGCCGGCGAGCGCGAGGCTCATGCCGGCGCCTGCGGCGACGCCGTTCACCGCCATGATCACCGGCTTCGGCGAGCGCGCGAGGCGCGACACCGCGCCGTGGAGATACGTCGTCAGCTGCTTGATCAGCACGCCGACGCGGTCGATATTCTCGTGGAACGCCTTCACGTCGCCCCCGGCGCAGAACGCTTTGCCGGCGCCGGTGACGACCACGCAGCGCACCGTGCGGTCCTCGTCGGCCTCGAGCGTGGCGTGGAACAGGTCGCGCGCGAGTGCGAGGTCGAGCGCGTTGTACGCGGCGGCGCGGTCTAGCGTGATGGTCGCGACCGCGTCGGCGATCTCGTAGCTCAGGGTTTCGTAGGGCATCCCGGTCTCCTCGTTTGCGTCTCGTCTACGCCGTGACGATCTCCGGTTTCGGCGGCTTCACCTGTCCGGCGATCTGCTCGGCCGCCTCGCGCGTGCGGCGGGCGGCCGCGTACAACTGGTCGCGGCCGGAGAGGTACTGCTTCGGCCACGATACGCCCTCGATCGGATAGCCCATTGCCTGGTACTCGGCCGCCGCGTGCAGCGTGAAATACGGGTCGGCGAGGTGCGGCCGCGCAAGCGCGCAGAGGTCTGCGCGCCCCGCGGCGACGAGCGTGTTCACCTGGTCGGCGGTGGTGATCGCCCCGACCGCCATCGTCGCGATCCCGGCGTCGTTGCGGATCTGCTCCGAGAACGTCGCCTGGAACATCCGGCCGTAGACCGGCTTCGATGCGGGATCGGTCTGGCCGGTCGAGACGTCGATGAGGTCGCAGCCGTGCGCCTTGAACATCCGTGCGATCGCAACCGCGTCCTCGCCGGTGATGCCGCCCGGGATCCAGTCGGTCGCCGAGAGGCGCACCGACATCGGCTTTGCCTCGGGCCAGTGCTTGCGGCAGGCGTCGAACACCTCCAGCGGGAAACGCATCCGGTTCTCGAGCCGTCCGCCGTACCCGTCGAGCCTGCGGTTCGTGATCGGGGAGATGAAGCTCGCGAGCAGATAGCCGTGCGCCATATGCAGCTCGAGCATGTCGAAACCGCATTCGATGCCCATCCGCGTGGCGGTCAGGAAATCGTTCTTCACCCGGTCCATGTCCTCCGGCGCCATGGCGTGCGGAACCTGTGAAACGCCCGGGTAGTACGGCAGCGGCGAGGGCGCGATGATCGGCCAGTTGCCGCCGGCGAGCGGTCGGTCCATCTCCTCCCAGCCGAGCTGGGTCGAGCCCTTGCGCCCGGCATGACCGAGCTGGAGCGCGATCTTGCAATCGGTGTGAACGTGCACGAACTGCACGACCCGCCGCCACGCCGCGAGATGCTCGGCCTTGTACATCCCGGTGCACCCGCGCGAAATGCGCGCATTGCGCGCGACGCAGGTCATTTCGGTGAACATGAGCCCGGCGCCGCCGACCGCGCGCGAGCCGTAGTGCACGAAGTGCCAGTCGGTCGGCGTCCCGTCCTCGGCCGAGTACTGGCACATGGGCGAGACGACCACCCGGTTCATCACCGTCATGTTCCGGAGCGAAAACGGCGAGAACATCGGCGGCGGCGCCCGGAAATCGGCCGGCAGGCGGATTCGCTCCTGCTCCGCAACGTGCTTCGTCCACCAGGTGTCGACCTCGCGGATCACGGCCGCGTCCCGCTTCCGCAGGTTCTCGTAGGTGACCTGCTTCGCGCGCGACATCAGCGCGAAATTGAACTGCACCGGATCCGTGTCCCAGAACCGGCGCACGTTCTCGAAGAACACGAGCGAGGTGTTGGCCGAATGCTGAATGCGCTCGGCTTCGGGCCGGCGCTCGACTTCGTACGCCTCGAGCGCGGCGCGCGGGCGGCGCGGATGACGCACCACCGCCTGATGGAGCGCGATCGCGTCTTCCAGCGCGAGCTTCGTGCCCGAGCCGATCGACCAGTGCGCGGTATGCGCGGCATCGCCGAGCAGCACCGCGTTCTCGTGGTGCCACGCGGCGCACCGCACCACGGGGAACTGCCGCCAGAAGGAACGGTTGGTGAGCACCGGCGCGCCGTTCAGCTCCGCGCGGAAGAGGTTCGCGACGTACGCGGCGGTCGCCTGCTCGTCTTCCACGCCGAGCCCGCTCGCCGCGAAGGCCTCGTCGGTCGTCTCGACGACCAGCGTGCACTCGCCCGGCGCGTACATGTAGGCGTGCAGGTTCCAGATGCCCGCCTCGCTCTCGCGGAAGCTGTAGGTGAAGCCGGGAAGCGTGGTCCTCGCGCCGAGCCATACGAAGCGGTTCGGTCGTGTCTCGACGGTCGGCCGGAGGTGGGCGGCGAGCTGCTCGCGCACGCGGCTATTGATGCCGTCCGCGCCGACGACGAGGTCGGCTTCGCCGTGCGCCGCGAGCCCCGGATCCTCGGTGTGATAGTGCACCGCGACACCGAGCGCCGCCGCCCGCCGCTGGAGGATCCGCAGCAGGGTGAGCCGCCGGATGCCGGAGAAGCCGTGCCCGCCCGACCTGAGCACCCTGCCCTTGTAGTGCGTGTAGATGTCGTCCCAGTAGGCGAAGTTCGCGGCGATCTCGCGATAGCTCGGCTCGTCGGCGTGCTTGAGGTTCGCAAGCGTCTCGTCGGAGAGCACGATGCCGAAGCCGAAGGTGTCGCCGGCGCGGTTGCGCTCGACGACCTCCACCTGCGCATGTGGCTGGCTCGCCTTGACGAGGATGGCGAAATACAGGCCCGCCGGGCCGCCGCCGATGACGTCTACTCGCATTGCGTCGCTCCTGCCACCCTGGCGCGTGTGGAAATTCTAGACCTGAAGGATTGTGCCGGACAGCGGCCGTATAATTCACCGACACAGTGAGCACATCGAACGACAACCGCCGCCGCTCGCGCGTCGCGGTCGACGGCCTCGACCGCACCTCCCATCGCACGTTCCTGCGCGCGACGGGGCTCGACGATGCGGCGCTCGCGCGGCCGTTCGTAGCGGTGGTCAGCACGCACGGCGACAACACGCCCTGCTCGAAGTCGCTGCGCCCGCAGGCCGATGCCGCCAAGGCGGGCGTGGCCGTTGCCGGCGGGACACCGTTCGAGATGACGACGATCTCGGTCTCCGACGGCGTTCGTCGCCGATCTCCAACCCGGCGGGAGGTACCTCGCGCGCGACCTGCATCATGCCGGCGGCGTCAGCGCGGTGCTGAAGGTGCTTAGGTCGTGGTGCTGAAGGGCAACCTCTGTCCGGACGGGGCGCTGATCAAGATCGCCGGGCTGAAGTCGCTCGTGTTCGAGGGCTTCGCGCGCGTCTTCGAGTGCGAGGAGGACGCGGCAGCCGCGGTGAAAGCCCGCCGGTATCAGGCGGGCGACGTGATCGTGGTCCGGAACGAAGGACCTGTCGGCGGGCCGGGGATGCGCGAGATGCTCGGCGTCACCGCCCTGATCTACGGCCAGGGAATGGGCGAGCAGATTGCGCTGTTGACCGATGGGCGGTTCTCGGGCGCGACGCGCGGCATGTGCATCGGCTACGCGTGTCCCGAGGCGGCGGCCGGCGGGCCGATCGCCCTCCTGCGCGACGGCGACCGCGTCAGGATCGATGCCGACAGCGGCAGGATCGAATGGCTCGTCGACGACGCGGAGATCGCGCGCCGGCGCGGTGATTGGCAGCCGCGGCGAGCGGAATGGCTCGCCGGCGTGCTGGAAAAATATGCGAAGCTGGTCGGCCCGGCGAACCTGGGCGCAGTGACCCACTCGGGGAGCCTCGAGTGGCCCTACGAATAGGACACTGAATGGACAAACCCACTCTCGCTTTCCTCGGCCAGGGCCTGATGGGCCAGCCGATGACGCTGCGCCTCCTGCAGGCGGGCTATCGCGTGCACGTCTGGAACCGCAGCCGTCCGAAGCTCCAGCCGGCGATCGACCGCGGTGCGATCGAGGCCGAGACGCCGCGCGAGGCAGCGAAGGCCGCCGACATCGTGCTGCTCTGCCTGCTCGACACGCGCGCGGTGGAAGAGGTCGCGTTCGGCGCCGACGGCATCGCCGGCGCCGAGGGGCGCGGCAAGGTGCTGGTCGACCACTCGTCGATCAGCCCCGACGCGACGCGTGTCTTCGCCGAACGGCTCGCGAGCCGCAGCAGCATGCAGTGGGTCGATGCCCCGGTGTCCGGAGGCGTGAAGGGCGCGCAGGAAGGCACACTCGCGATCATGTGCGGCGGGCACCCCGAGGCGATCGACCGCGTGCGCCCCGCGCTCGCCGCCTATGCACGGAACATCACGCACATGGGCCCGGCGGGCACGGGGCAGACGACGAAGCTCTGCAACCAGGTGATCGTCGGGAGCGCGGTCGCGGTCATGGCGGAGGCGGTGACGCTCGCGCAGAACGCAGGCGTCGATGCCCGGCGGCTCAACGAGGCGTTCTCCGGCGGGTTCGCCGACTCGAAGGCGCTGCAGATTTTCCTGCCGCGCATGGTCGCCGGCTGGGACGACGAGCCGATCGCCGCGGCGAACCTGTTTCTCAAGGATCTCGACACCGCCGCCGACCTCGCCCGCGCGAGCGGCACGCCGCTGCCGATGGCAAGCCTCGCTCGTGAGCTCTTCCGGCAGCTCGCCGCGCAAGGCCGCGGCGAAGAGGACCCGGCGGCGCTGGTGACGCTCTATCGAAAGCCGAAGTAGGCGATCGTCCCGGCGAGTGCTGCCCCGGAGGACTTTCATCCGGGGCCGGGAACCGGGCCCGGCGCTCCCGCAGCGCGATTGACGGCGCCGAGCAGCTGTTCACGTTCGTGTCCGGAGCCCCGGCGTCCGCCGGGATGGAACTCGCACGACCGCGGAATTTTTCCACATCGCAGACAGCGCGGATCAGGCGTCGGTTTCCAGTGGCGCGGGAGTTGCTTTTTGTGCAGCTCGATACGTGTCATGCCGTTCGATCCCCGCATCCGAAACCGACCGCGGGCGGCGCTTCGCCGCTCGATGCTTCGCCTCGGCGTCGCGATCGGTCTCGCCTGCGCGGGCGGCGCACACGCGCAGGACACGCCACCGGAGAGCCGTGCACTCGGCACGCCCGGCGAATACATCCTGGGCTTCATCCAGTACGTGCGCTGGCCCGGGGAAGAGAGAATCACGGCCGGGCAGGTCGGCAGCGACGAGCTCAAGACCGAGCCGAAGCGTGCGATCGGGGAGATGGCGGTGCAGCTGCGGCAGGTCGGCATCGAGCGTATCCGGATCGAGGGGCACACCGACAGCCTGGGAAGCCGCGTCCACAACGTGGAGTTGTCGCGCCGGCGCGCGGAGGTCGTCGCGCGCGAATTCGTCGCGTACGGCTTCCTCGATGAAGCGATCGTCCGCAAGGGCTGGGGCTTCGAACACCCGGTGGCGTCGAACAGCACGCCCGAGGGCCGGGCGCTCAACCGCCGGGTGGCGATCGTGGTCGTGGCGGCGGGTCCTGGTCCGGACTAGCCTCCTTCCTCCGTCGCGAGCGAGGAAGGGCGTCCGCGGCACGGAGGAGATCGACCAGCAGCAGCAGTGGCGCCGCGACGATCACCGCGAGCGCGATCCGCCAACCGAGCATGAGCTCGGACGTCATGTAGAAGGTGCCCGCCCCGATCGCGAGCGCAAACAAGGCCACGATCAGTCGCGCGACCGCACCCTGCCGCCGGTCGGGCTTCATGCCGCGGCGGCGAGCCCGCGCCGCTGCCGGCTCGCGATTCTCCCCCATTGGTGCGCCTCCCTCCGGCAGTAGAATGCGCCGATCGCAGCGGCTTGCCAACCAGATGATCGCTCCCGGCGCGCTGCGGCGTTCGCTTCCTCCCGCGTGCATGGCAGGGCAGCAGCAGCAGCTTCTCGGCGCGCGCATCTCGACCGGCGAAAGTGTGCGGGTGCAGCACGGCCGTGACGAATCCACGTTCACGCCGCCGCCGCCGGACGCGGTCGTGTGCCCATAGTCGCCCGACGAGGTCGCCGCGCTCGCCGCGCTCTGCGCTCCCCACGATGTGCCGATGATCCCGTACGGCGTCGGCAGCTCGCGCGAAGGCCAAGTGCTCGCAGTGCAAGGCGGCGTGCAGAGTCTATCCGTAGCTCGGGGTGCGCTCGAGCGTGGCACGGAGAATGCTTTTCGAAACAACTGCGCTACCGCCGCGCTTCGCCCCCGGGCGCATCCGGATCAGCCTTGAGCGCCGATAGACGGGCGTGGGTGGGCGTGGCGCCCGGGAAAATCGACGCGCTTTCTCCATCTCACACCCGGGCTGGACCAGCGTTCGGCGCGCCTGCCGCATGCCACACGCGGCGAGGTGATTCTCGTGTCGGAAGACAGGGAGGGCCATCGGCCATGAGCTATTCCGCGGCCGGCCGGGATGCGCAGCATCAGGCCATGGATCTCGCATTGGCAGCGGTTTACGCCCAATGCCTGCCCGACGTGGAAGGAGACGTGGCGAGCTACATTCCGGAGCTAGCCCGCGTCGAGCCGGAGCAGTTCGGTATCGCCGTCGCCACCGTCGATGGCCGCCTTTGGTTGCAGGGCGATACGGAGGCCGGGTTCACGATCCAGTCAGTCTCCAAGGCGTTCAGCTATTGCCTCGCGCTCGAACTGTGCCGACGCGACAAGGTTCTGGAGCGCGTGGGCGTGGAGCCCAGCGGCGACGCCTTCAACGCCATCGTCTTCGACCCGCACACGAACCGGCCTTTCAATCCCATGGTCAATGCCGGGGCGATCACCATCGCTGCGCTGATCCACGAAGTTCGGGGTGACGAGGCCCTCGACGTCCTGCTCGATCGCTTCTCGGGGGCTGCGGGGCGCAACCTCCACGTCTCGGATTCAGTCTTCCGCTCGGAGGCGGAAACCGGGCACCGCAATCGTGCCATCGGCCATCTGCTGCTCAACGCCGGTGTCGCCGAGCCGCCCATCGAGCCCGCGCTGGATCTCTACTTCCGTCAGTGCTCGATCCTGGTGACGGCGTCCGACCTCGCGCGCATGGGCGCGACGTTGGCCAACCTTGGAGAAAATCCGTTCACCGGCGAGCAGGTCTTCGATGCTGGCGCGGTGCGAGACACCCTGTCGGTGATGTTCACGTGCGGGATGTACGACCACTCCGGGCATTGGGCGCTGGACGTGGGCATTCCGGCGAAGAGCGGCGTCGGTGGCGGTGTCGTCGGCGTCGTCAATCGCCAGCTCGGGATCGGGACGTTCTCGCCGCGGCTCGATGCCAAGGGCCATTCGATCCGCGGCCTGCAGGCATTCAGAAAGCTCGCGGACGAGCTTGGGCTGCACGCCTTCGAGTGCACCAACTACGGCTCGGAGTTCGTGCGCGGCCTCGTTCGATGACCGGCTCGCCTCGCGGCGTCGCCGCGAGGCTCAGGCTACCGGCGCGCGCTCGCCATGGCCTCGCGGAGCGAACCCTCGACCGTCACCAGGCTCAGCAGCCCGCTGATCTCGAACACCTCGCTCACCAGCGGTTGAAGACTGCAGAGCACGAACAAGCCAGACCGCTGCTTCAAGCGCTTGGCCGCGATCACCACCACGCGCAAGCCGGCGCTCGAGATGTACTCGATCTGGCTCAAGTCCAGCACGACGCGGGAAGAGCCCGCCGAAATCACGTCGAGAATCTCCTTCTCGATCGACGCCGCGGTGTTGCTGTCCATGCGGCCGGCCGGCGTGATCACGGAGATGTCGGCGGTGTGTTCGATTCTAAGAGCCATGATCCAGCTCCCTTGGCGAAGGAATCACTATGAGAACGAGAGCGATCCGCGGGCGCGCCGGTGCGTCGTGGGTCAAGCGATCGGCCCCGTGACCGCATGCCGGTAGCAAGTTCCATTCCCCGCGGCACGGCGCGCAGTCAAGAGCGATCGGGCGGGCGTGCCCCGCATCCTCTTGGCGCAGGACCACGGTCCAGCGCACGTTTCGGGTGCGCGCCCGGGCATTCAGCAAACCATCGATGCCGCTCGCGCGGGCAACGAGGCGCGGATGACATTGCGATCCTGGAGGCGCTCACGTCGCGCGCACGACGTGAAGGCCCTGACGAGGATCACGCCCAGTCCGCCGATCCATCCGTGCTCGATCCTCCGCGCATCGCCGCGGGATCGATGAAACGCGCGTAGCGAGCTACTCGGTTGCTCGACCAACGGTCAATCTCCGCTGGTGCGTAGTGGACCTCAAGGTGCTCGGGCCCGGCGCGTTCCTTCAAGCTTAGAATGGCGCAGTCTCTGTGGCTCAGCAGGACCGTGGGGGGTCTGCCGAGCCAGGCCTGACAAAGACGCGTTGTCTTTTCGTCGCGGTGTTCTTCAACGCTCGGCCGTTGGCAGGTTGCCGAGCGGGATCGGGTGCTGCGAGTTGCTAGTTCCGGGGGCGATTTCCGGGATGACTTGGTCGATTGTTGCAAGACACGCCGACACCGGCGCGTTCGGCATCGCCGTCGCGACCCGCTTCTTCGCCGTCGGCGCGCTCTGCCCGCATGCGCTTGGCGGCGTCGGTGCGCTCGCAACACAGGCGCTCATCAACCCTACCTACGGCCCGCGCGGCCTCCGCTTGCTGCGCGAAGGCGCGCCCGCGCGGACCGTCGTCGACGTGCTGACCGCGTCCGACGAAGGTCGAGCGACGCGGCAGCTGCACGTACAGGACGCATCCGGCACCATCGCCGCGTACACCGGCGACGCTTGTGTCTCCTGGTGCGGCCACGCGGTGCGCCTCGGCTTCTCGGTCGCCGGCAACATGCTGACCGGCCCCGAGGTGATCGCGGAGACGGTTCGCGCCTACGAGGAGGCCGCGACGCTGCCGTTCGCCCGCCGCCTCATCGCAGCGCTCAGGGCCGGCGAGGCCGCCGGCGGCGACAAGCGCGGAAAGCAATCCGCGGCGCTCGTCATCTACACCACCGAGGAGTATCCGGCGCTCGACCTCCGCGTCGACGACCACACTGATCCGCTCGCCGAGCTCGAGCGACTCGAGGCCGTGAGCCGCGAGCGCTTCGTCCATTTCGCGAAGTTCCTCCCCACGCACGCGTCGCCGGCCGGCGTGTTCGACCGCGACGCCATCGAAGCCGGCATCGCGCGCGCTCTTCGCCAGGAAGGCCGGTGAGCGCGCTCCTAGCGGTCGAAGACCTCCGAGTCCGCTTCACGACCGACCAGGGGATCGCACGCGCGGTCGACGGCGTGTCGTTGTCGCTCTCGCCCGGCGAGACCCTGTGCATCGTCGGCGAGTCCGGCTGCGGCAAGAGCGTCACCGCGCTGTCGGTGATGGGTCTCGTCGCCTGTCCGCCGGGCGAAGTCACCGGCCGGATCACGTTCGAAGGGCGCAACCTCCTGGAGCTCGACGCCGAGGCGCTCTCCGACCTGCGGGGCGACCGGCTCGCGATGATCTTCCAGGAGCCGATGACCGCCCTCAACCCGGCATTCACGATCGGGTGGCAGCTCACCGAGGTGCTGATCCGCCACCGGAGCTTGACCAAGCGGGCCGCGCGCGACGCCGCGATCGGGATGCTGAAGCGCGTGCGCATCCCGGCGGCCGAGGAGCGCTTCGACGAGTACGCGCACCGGCTCTCGGGCGGGATGCGCCAGCGCGTGATGATCGCGATGGCGTTGCTGTGCGCGCCCGCCCTGCTGGTCGCCGACGAACCGACGACCGCGCTCGACGTGACCATCCAGGCGCAGGTGCTCGACCTCATGCGCGGCTTGCGCGCCGAGACCCGGACCGCGATCATGCTGATCACGCACGATCTGGGCGTGGTCGCCGAGATGGCCGACCGCGTCGCCGTCATGTACGCCGGCGAGATCGTCGAGGAGGCGAGCGTCGCGGCACTGTTCGCAGTGCCACAGCATCCCTACACGGTCGGCCTGCTCGGCGCGATCCCGGCGCTCGGCGCGCGCAAGGCACGTCTCACCGCCATCGACGGACTCGTCCCGAGCGCAACTGCGTGGCCCGAAGGATGCCGCTTCGCGCCGCGCTGCCCGTTCGCCGACGAACGCTGCCGGCGCGAGGCGCCGCCGGTCGTGCTGATCGGCGACGGGCACACCTCGCGATGTTGGAAAGCGCCGCTGGAGGCGCTCGCGGCATGAGCACGGTGCTCGAGGCCGTCGCTCTCGTCAAGCACTTCGCCGTGCGCTCGGGACTCTTCGGCCCGCAGCGCGGGCTCGTGAAGGCGGTCGACGGCGTGTCGTTCTCGGTTCGGGCCGGTGAGACCTTCGCCATCGTCGGCGAGTCGGGCTGCGGCAAGTCCACCGTCGCGCGCCTCGTCCTGCGTCTCATCGAACCTACGGGTGGCGAAGTCCGCCTGGAGGGTCGCGACGTCCTGAGCGCCGCGCCGGCCGAGCTGCGCGCGCTCCGGCGGCGGATGCAGATCGTGTTCCAGGATCCGTTCGGTTCGCTCAATCCGCGGATGACGGTGCGCGCGATGCTGACCGAGCCGCTGGAACTGCACGACGTGGTGCCGGCTGCGCACCACGACGCGCGGGTCGCCGAGCTGCTGTCCCTCGTCGGACTGCACGCCGAAAGCGCGCAGCGCTACCCGCACGAGTTCTCCGGCGGCCAGCGCCAGCGCCTCGCGATCGCCCGGGCGCTCGCGGCGGAGCCGCGCCTGGTCGTCTGCGACGAGCCGGTCTCCGCGCTCGACGTCTCGATCCAGGCGCAGATCCTGAACCTGCTCGCCGGCCTGCAGCAGCGTCTCGGCCTCGCCTACGTCTTCATCTCGCACGATCTCGCGGTCGTGCGGCAGATCGCGACTGCGGTGGGCGTGATGTACCTCGGCCGGTTCGTGGAGTCGGGCCCGACCGACCCTCTGTTCCAGCGCCCGCGGCATCCGTACACCCAGGCGCTGCTCGCCGCGGTGCCGGTGCCGGAGCCGCGCAGCCGATCGCGTCGGATCGTTCTGGCGGGTGACGTGCCGAGCCCGCTCGCGCCGCCGCCCGGGTGTCACTTCCACACACGCTGCCCGCATGCGATCGCGCGGTGCAGCAACGAGATCCCCGCGCCGGAACCGACGCCCGACGGCGGCACGGTCGCCTGCCACCGTTGGCGCGAGATCGACCCGGTCGCATCCGGCGTCGGCCACCGGCCACCCGACAACCCGGTGCTCGCCCGGCTCCAGGCCGCGTTCACCCGCGTCAATGACGGGGCGCGCGACGCGCGCTTATGATCGATCGATATCTCAGGGAGACCCGCTCATGAAAACGAAGGTTCTCGGCGTCGCGGCAAGCTCGCTCCTCATCGCCCTGCCCGCGTTCGCGCAGACCACGCTCCGCATCGGCCTCGCCGAGGATCCGGACGTCCTCGACCCGACGCTCGCGCGGACTTACGTCGGCCGGATCGTGTTTGCGTCGATCTGCGACAAGCTGTTCGACATCGACGAGAAGCTCGGCCTCGTGCCGCAGCTCGCGCTCTCGCACGAGACCTCGGCCGACGGCCGGACCGTCAGCATCAGGCTGCGCGAGGGCGTGAAGTTCCACGACGGCGAGCCGTTCGACGCCGAGGCGGCGAAGTTCAGCCTCGATCGGCACCTGACGATGCAGGGCTCGTTCCGCAGGGCGGAGATCGCGCAGGTCGAGAAGGTCGACGTGGTCGACCGGTCGACGATCCGCCTGCAGCTGAAGGCCCCGTTCGCGCCGCTGATCGCGCAGCTCACCGATCGCGCCGGGATGATGGTGTCGCCCAAGGCGGCGCAAGCCGCCGGCGACAAGTTCGGCACGCGGCCGGTGTGCGCCGGTCCGTACAAGTTCGTCGAGCGGGTCGCGCAGGACCGCATCGTCGTCGAGCGGTTCGCCGACTACTGGGACAAGGGCAAAGTGCAGATCGACCGCATCGTCTACCAGCCGATCCAGGATTCGACGGTGCGGCTCGCCAACCTGAAGTCGGGCGGGCTCGACCTGATCGAGCGGATGCTCGCCACCGACATCGAGGAGGTCAAGAAGGACCCGAAGCTCAAGCTCGCAATCGGCACCGAGCTCGGCTACCAGGGGATCACGATCAACGTCAACAACGGCGAGCGGTCGAACAACCCGCTCGCGAAGAACCCCAAGGTCCGGCAGGCGTTCGAGCTCGCGCTCGACCGCGACGCGATCAACCAGGTGGTGTTCAACGGCATCAACCGGCCGAACAACCAGTGGGTGAGCCCGCAGAACCCCTACTACATGGCGAAGTTCCCGACGCCGAAGCGCGACGTCGCCAGGGCGAGAGCGCTCATCAAGGAGTCCGGGGTCCCGACGCCGATCGTGCTCGACTTCATGGTACCGAACAACCCCGAGAGCCGCTCGGTCGCCGAGGTCATGCAGTCGATGACGGCCGAGGCAGGCTTCGATCTCAAGATCCGCGTCACCGAGTTCGCGACGTCGCTGAACGAGGGCGAGAAGGGCATCTTCCACATCTTCTTCCTCGCCTGGAGCGGGCGGACCGACCCCGACGGCAACATCTTCTCGTTCGCGAGCTGCGGCGGGCCGCTCAACATGGGCCGGTTCTGCGACAAGAACGTGGACGAGCTGCTCAACAAGGCGCGCACCGCGAGCACGCTGGCAGAGCGCAAAGCCGCGTACGAAGCGGCGGCGCCGACGATCCTCGCGAACGGCGGCGTGATGTACCTCTACCACCGCACGCTCCTCTTCGCGCACGGGAACCGGCTCGAGGGTTTTCGCGTGATGCCGGACGGGCTGATCCGGGTGACGGGGCTGCGGCTGAAGTAGCACTCGCCGCCCCACGCCGCCATGGTCGCCTTCCTCTCGCGGCGGCTGGCCCAGCTCGTCCCGACGCTGTTCTTCGTGTCGGTGATCATCTTCCTCCTGCAGCAGCTGCTGCCGGGCGACCCCGCGCTCACGATGGCCGGCGAGGAACGCGACCCCGCCGTCCTCGAGCAGATCCGCAGGCAGTACCGGCTTGATCAACCCCTGCCGATGCAGTACCTGCATTGGGTCAAGGGCGTGCTGACGGGTGATCTCGGCGAGTCGATGCGGATCAAGCGGCCGGTATCCGACCTCGTGCTCGAGAAGCTGCCGGTCACCCTGCAGCTCGCCACGATGGCGTTCGTCATCGCGCTCCTCATCGGGATCCCCGCGGGCGTGATCTCCGCCGTGAAGAAGGACACCGCCTGGGACGTCGGTGCGAACCTCTTCGCGCTGTGGGGATTGTCGACGCCGAACTTCTGGCTCGGCATCCTGTTCATCTTTCTGTTTTCAGTGACGCTCGGCTGGCTGCCGGCCTCCGGTTTCGTCAGCCCGACAGAGGATTTCTGGCGGTCGATCGCGACGACGATCATGCCCGCCTTCGTGCTCGGCAACGCGATCGCGGCGGTGCTCATGCGGCACATGCGCTCGGCCATGCTCCAGGCGATGGGCGCCGACTACGTGCGCACCGCGCGCGCCAAAGGGGCTCGCGAGCGGACCGTTGTCCTGAAGCACGCGCTGCGCAACGCGCTCACGCCGGTGATCACGCTCGGCGCGCTCGAGTTCGGCACGTTGCTCTCGGGCGCGGTGCTCACCGAACAGGTGTTCTCGATCCCCGGCTTCGGCAAGCTGATCGTGGACGCGGTGTTCAACCGCGACTACGCGGTGGTGCAGGGCGTCGTGCTGGTCACCGCCACCACCTACATCGTGCTCAACCTGCTCGCCGATGTCGCCTACGTGCTCGTCAACCCGCGGCTGCGCGGCTGAGGGTAGCCCAATGAGCGCCGTCGTCCTCGATGCGCCGCCGGCGGTCGACAGTCCGGCCCGGCGGGCGTTGCGCCGGCTGTGGCAGCGGCGCACCGCCGTGTTCGGGCTCGGCGTCGTCGCGGCGATGATCCTTTTGGCGGCCGCCGCGCCGCTGCTCGCGCCGTTCGATCCGCTCCAGACGAGCTGGTCGCTCGTGCGCAAGGCGCCGGGCGCGTCGCACTGGTTCGGCACCGACGAGGTGGGGCGCGACCTTCTATCGCGCGTGATCTGGGGCGCTCGCGCCTCGCTCGCGGCGGGTGTGATCTCGGTGTCAATCGCCGTCGGGATCGGCGTGCCGCTCGGCATGCTCGCCGGCTACATCGGCGGGCTGGTCGACGGCCTGATCAGCCGCATCGCGGACGCGATGCTCGCCTGCCCGTTCCTGATCCTCGCGATCGCGCTCGCCGCGTTCCTGGGCCCCAGCCTCGGCAACGCGATGATCGCCATCGGCATCGCGGCGACGCCGGTCTTCGTGCGCCTCGCGCGCGGGCAGGTGCTTACGGTCAAATCGGAAGATTACGTCGAGGCGGCGCGGGCGGTCGGCAACCCGCCGCTTCGGATCCTGGTGCGCCACATCCTGCCGAACATCCTGCCGCCGGTGATCGTGCAGGCGACGCTCGCGATCGCGGCGGCGATCATCGCCGAAGCCGCGTTGTCGTTCCTGGGGCTGGGTCAGCAGCCGCCGGCGCCGAGCTGGGGATCGATGCTGAACATCGCGCAGCGGTTTCTGACGCAGGCGCCCTGGATGGCGGTGTTTCCGGGGCTCGCGATCTTCGTGACGGTGCTCGCGTTCAACCTGCTGGGGGACGGGCTGCGGGATGCGCTGGATCCGCGGAGCCGGTGACGCAGCGCACGATGAAGCGTGCGACCGCAACACAGACGGGCACGATTCGAGCGGCTCATAATCCTGGCCGCGCCCGCGGTTCCCGAACATCGTTCGTCTGCAGGCAGTACCATGCCGGCCGGCGACACGGGTGGCCTCATTATGAGCTTCACCGACTGGACCTCCGCCTACCCCACCGCGCGCCGCCCGACGATGGCGGCGAACGTGGTCTCCACCTCGCAGCCGCTCGGAGCGCAGGCGGGTGCGCATGCTGCACGATGCTGATAGGGCGGACCGCCTTCGTCGGCGCGCTCGGCGAGGTGCTGCGGCGGGCCGACCGGACGATCGACTAGAACCGGATCCGGGACAACCCCGCGCCGCCCCTCCGGTTGCGGGACCGCCCCCGCGGGTGCCGCGACGGCGGACGCTCCTCTGGAAATACGCCGCGTACTCCGCGGCCCTGGTGACCGCCGTGCTCGTCGCGGTCGGCACCGTCACCGGCTACTTCGCCTATCGCGACGCCGAGGCGGCGCAAGGCGTGCTGCTCCGCGAGAAGGCCGGCGCGGTCGCGATCCACATCGCGAGCTTCTTCTGGGGGATCGAGGAGCCGCTCGCGTGGGAGCTCGCGGCCCCGGCGTTTCCGGGCGTCGAGCGCGCGGACCGCCGGGCCGAAATGGTCGCCCTCCTGCGGCGCCTGCCGCAAGTCACCGAGCTGCGCTGGATCGATCCGGCGGGCCGGGAGCGGCTCTTCGTCTCGCGCGTCGCGCGCGACACGGCGGAGAGTGGCGCCGATTTCTCGGCCGATGCCCGCTTCATCGGCGCGCGTGGCGACGGCATCCACACGAGCCCGGTCTATTTCCGGCGCGAGAGCGAGCCGTTCATGTCGCTGGCGGTCGGCAGCTCCGCGCCGGGGGCCGGCGTCCTTATCGCGGAGGTGAACCTCAAGTTCGTGTGGGAGGTCGTGTCGCGCGTGCGGATCGGCGAGAACGGGCTCGCGTACGTGGTCGATTCGCGCGGACAGCTCGTGTCGCACCCCGACCTCGGCCTCGTGCTCGCCCGCACCGATCTCTCGCGGCTTCCGCACGTGAGCGACGCGATCACGCGGGCGCCGGCGGCGCGGCTCTATTCGCATGACCTCGCCGGCGCGGCGGTCCTCGCTGCGGGTGTGCCGATCGCGCGCCTCGGCTGGACCGCGTTCACCGAGCTGCCGGCGGGCGAGGCGCTCGCGCCGGTGTACGCGGGCGTCGCCCGCACGGCGCTCCTCGGCGCGCTCGGCCTGCTCGGCGCGCTCGCCGCGAGCTACTTCCTCGCGCGGCGCATGGCGCGGCCGATCGAGGCGCTCGGCGCAGGCGCGGAGCGGATCGGCGCCGGCCAGCTCGGCGAACGCATCCATGTCGGCACCGGCGACGAGCTCGACGCGCTCGGCGCGCAGTTCAACCGTATGGCCGAGCGGCTCGAGGAGTCCTACGCGACGCTCGAGGCCCGTATCGCGGAGCGCACCGAGCAGCTCGCGCGAGCGAACCAGGCGAAGACGCGATTCCTCGCCGCCGCGAGCCACGACCTGCGCCAGCCGATGCATGCGCTCGCCCTCACCGTCGGCGAGCTGCGCGAGACCGCGCGCGCGCCCGAGCTCGCGGCGCTGACGCGGCGCATCGACCGCTCGGTCGCCGCCCTCGAGGATCTGCTCGACGCGCTGCTCGACATCTCGAAGCTCGACGCCGGCGCGATGGCAGCGGAGAAGCAAACCTTCCCGCTGCAGTCGGTCCTCGAGCGGCTCGCCGACGAGCTCGGGCCGGCCGCCGAGGAGAAAGGACTGCGCTTCCGCGTCGTGCCGACGTCGCTCTGGACCGAGAGCGACCCGACGCTCCTCGGCCGGATCCTGCTCAACCTCGCCGCGAACGCGGTCCGCTATACGCGCGAGGGCGGCGTCGTCGTCGGCTGCCGGCGGCACGGCGGCGAGGCCGAGATCGTCGTCGCCGACTCCGGCATCGGCATCGCCGCGGCCGACCAGGCGCGCATCTTCGAGGAGTTCTATCAGGCGGGCAGCCCGCAACGCGACCGGGCGAAGGGCCTGGGGCTCGGACTCGCGATCGTCGACCGCGTCGCGCGGCTGCTCGGCCATGCGATCACCGTGAAGTCGCAGGTCGGGCGCGGCTCGGTATTCGGCGTGCGCGTGCCGATCGTGCCGCCGCGCCCCGGCGAGCCCGCGTCGGCCGCGCCCGAGACGGGCACGCAGCTCGCGGGCCTGCGCGTGCTGGTCGTCGACGACGAGCCCGACGTGCGCGCGGCGCTCGACGGCCTGCTCCAGCGCTGGGGCTGCAGCGTCGAGACCGCGGCAAGCGGCGGAGAAGCGCTTTCCGCCGGCCGCGCGTCGCCGGATCTCGTGCTCTGCGACCTGCGCCTCGACGAAGGCGGGAGCGGCTTCGACGTCCTCGACCGGCTGAAGGCCCGCTGGGGCACGAGCCTTCACGCGATCATCGTCACCGCCGATGCGTCCCCCGAGCGCATCGCGGACGCGCACGCCCGCGGCTACCCCCTGCTTCACAAGCCGGTGCGGCCGGCGAAGCTGCGGGCGCTCGTCGAGCAGCTCCTGCGCGAGCGCGTCCCGGGCTAGGACGGCTTCGCCTCGTCGGCGGCATCCAGGCCGAGCTTGACTGCGGCGAGGGCCGCCTGCGTGCGTGTCGTGACGCCCAGCGCGCGGAACACCGCCGAGATGTGCGCCTTCACCGTACGCTCGGCGAGATCGAGCTCGCGGCAGATCAGCTTGTTCGACTTGCCTGCGGCGAGGAGCTTCAGCACCTGCGCCTGACGATCGGTCAGGCCGAGCGTCTCGAGCGAGAGGGCTCGCTCCGTCGCCACGCGTGCCGCCCGCGCGCCCGATCCCGCGACCGGCGCCAGCGCCTCGGGCGGCAGGTACCTGCCGCCCGCGAGCACGAGTCGCAGCGCATTGAGCAGTACCTCATTCGGCGATGACTTCGGGATGAAGCCCGCCGCCCCGGCGGCGATCGCCGCGAGCACGGTCGGGCGGTCGTCCGCGCTCGACAGCACCACCACCGGCACCTCGGGGTAGCGGCGCCGCCACGCCTTCAACGCCGGGATCCCCGCGAGGCCGGGGAGATTCAGGTCGAGGAGCACGAGGTCGAGATCGGGCTCGGCGTCGGCGATCGCGAACCCCCGCTCCGAGTCCCCGACGGCGAGCACCATCGCTCCCGGTTCGAGCCGCGTGACCACGCCTTGCATCGCCTCGCGCATCAGCGGGTGATCGTCGACGACCAGGAACTTCAATCCGGCCCTCTTGGGCTAGCCCTTTGCACCCGGTCAAGTGTAGCGCACCGGGCAGATCCTCCAGGAGGAACAGCGACTTGCACCCTGATCGCGCCAGGCTGGCGATGCCACGAACGCCTCGCCGCGCGCAGGGCACGCCCCTCCGTCCGATGTTCCGCGCGCATCACTCGGCAAACAATCCGTCGCCGCCCTCGCCAAAGCGAGCCGCCCGCACCGCAAAGCGCAGGTCCATGAGACGACCGCATCAGCAGCTTGCTGCCGCCGCGATGCTCTTCCTCGCGGCGGCCGCTCTGCCCGCCCGGCTGCGCGAGATCAGCCGACTCGGCGTGTCTGAACGGCAGCTGAGAGAAAGGCCAGAGATGAAAGCCAAATCCTGGGTAGCCTGTTTCATTGGAGCACTGTCGATGATTCTCGCCGGATGCGCCGCGGTTTCTCCCTCGCCACCGGCGGCGACCCCCGACCCGACGAAGGTGCACATCACCGTCCTATACGACGCCTTCGGCAAGTCTTCCGCGATGCAGAAGGACTGGGGGTATGCCGCGCTCATCGAATACGGGGGCAAGCGCATCCTCTTCGACACCGGCAACAACGGCGACATCCTGGCGCAGAACGCCAAGGCGAAAGGCATCGACCTGTCCCAGCTCGACTTCGTCGTCATGTCGCACCGCCATGGTGATCACATGGGGGGCATGGCCCATCTGCTGAGTGTGAATCCCAAGGTGAAGATCTATGCGCCCAAGGAGGGTTTCGGCGTGTATGGCGCCGACCTGCCGAGTACCTTCTATCGCAAGGACGCCACCCTGCCCCCGGCGGAGCGCTACTACGACGGCGCGCCACCGGCAGTCATGCGGTTCGGCGCCGCCTGGCCCGGCGCCAACTTCGAGTTGATCGACAAGACCACGGAGATCGCCCCCGGCATCCATCTGATTGCCGTGGTCTCTGACAAGCCCGGGACGCTGGAGCTGCGCGAGCTGTCGCTCGCCATCAGCACGCCAGACGGCATGGTGATCGTGGTGGGCTGCTCGCACCCGGGCATCGACAAGATCGTCGCGGCCGCGGCCGCGATCAACCCACGAATCCACTTCATCGCCGGCGGTTTCCATCTGGTGGTATCCAACGACCAGGAGATTGAAAAGATCGTCGCGACTCTGCGCGAGACCTTCAAAGTCGCGTTCGTCGCGCCTGGCCACTGCACCGGCGAGCCGACTTTCACGGCGCTCAAGAAGGCATTCGGTGATCGGTATCTCTATGCTGGCCTAGGGACGACCTTCTCGGTTGGCGCCACGCCGCGCACAACTGCCGAGAGCGGTCGGCACAGCTCCACCGAGATGGATGCGGACGATCTCGAGGGCTACCGTACGGCCCTGCCGTTGTCTCTGCGCCTGAGACTCTTGGCCCAACGAGGCGCTCCAGCGGACGCGGCGCAAGCGGCGCGTCCTTGATCGGGGGCGTTTGGGCGACACGAAGATCTGCAAATGACCGCTCAGCGACGATCCAACAGAGATCGCAAAGCGGATCGGATCCAGCCGTTGAGCGAGCTAGCGCCCGATTCGCGGGGTTGTGACCCGTTTGTGACCAACTCTGATTGGGTGTGACCAAACCGTGACTGGGATAGATTGGTGTCGAGATTGGCAAGCGCTGCAAGTGTCTGGTTTAAGAAGCCGCGAAAATCAGCCTCAACGGCCTACGAACCGAGGCGTTTCCCAACGGCATCAATCGCCAGCAGCGCCCCTGTGCCCTGGTTGTGACCGCCTCGCCTCGCGCATCAGCGGGTGATCGTCGACGACCAGGAGCTTCAATCCGGCCCTCTTGGGCTAGCCCTTTCCACTAGGTCAAGTGTAGCGCACCGGGCAGATCCTTCAGGAGGAACAGCGACTTGCACACCTGAGCGGCCAGGCTGGCGATGCCACGAACGCCTCGCCGCGCGAGGGCGCGCCCGTCCGTCCGATGTTCCGCGCGCATCACGCGCAGAACAATCCCTTGCGACCGCGGATCGACGCAGGCCGCAGGAGTAGACGAGAATGAAGCTGATCCTCAAGTTCAACCTGGTGTTCGTCGCGATCTTTCTGATCGGGCTCGGCGTCGCTGGGTACACGTCCAATCAGTTGCTGCAGCAAAACGCCCGCGAAGAGATTCTGCAAAACGCGCGGCTGGTGATGGAGACCGCGCTCGCGACGCGAGCGTACACGGCGGGCCAGGTCGGGCCGTTGCTCGAGACGCAGATGAAATACGCTTTCCTGCCGCAGTCGATACCGGCCTACTCGGCCGCCGAGGTCTTGAACGGCCTGCGCAAGAAGTTCAGCGACTACGCCTACAAGGAGGCGACGCTCAACCCGACCAATCCCCGCAACCGCGCGGTCGACTGGGAGACGGACATCGTCAACCAGTTCCGCAGCGGCCACGACCGGGGCGAGATCATCGGCGAGCGCGAGACGCCGACCGGCCGCTCGCTCTACATCGCGCGCCCGATCCAGATCAAGGACCCCGCGTGCCTGGTCTGCCACAGCACCGTAGAGGCCGCGCCGAGAACGCTGATCGACCGCTATGGTCCGGCGAACGGCTTCGGCTGGCAACTGAACGAGATCATCGGCGCGCAAGTGGTCTCGGTGCCGACGGAAGTGCCGCACCAGCGTGCGACCGCGGCGTATCGGACCTTCATGCTGTCGCTCGCCGTCGTGTTCATTCTCATCGGCATTGCGCTGAACTTGATGCTGTTCGCAATGGTGATCCGGCCGGTCACCAGGCTCTCCAAGCTCGCCGACCAATTGAGCCTGGGCAATATGGACGTGCCCGACTTCCATGCGCGCGGCAAGGACGAGATCGGCGTGCTGGCCGACTCGTTCAACCGCATGAAGAAGAGCCTCGTTCAAGCGATGAAGATGCTAGAAGAGTAAAACATCGGAAGTGACCACGGAGGACACAGAGAGCGTAGCGAATACAGAGACCTGCTAGATGAAACCCATCTCTGTGTCCTCGCTTTTCTCCGTGGTCTCTGTGGCCGGCCTTTTGTCTTTTGCAGCTCCGCTCGAATGCCTCCGGTAGATCGCCTTGGGTATAGGAAGAGGCACCGAAGGCCCCTTGGCCGCCGAGCGGCACCCAGCCTTCAGCAGTTTGCTTCCCCTTCAGCAAAACGGGCCACCCAATGGGCGGCCCGTGCGTCGTGCAGTCGGAACCAGTGAGCTACGCTATCTCATCCAGTTTCCATTTCGCAGGGAAGATGGATCGCGTCGCACAGCCGGTTTATCTTGCGGCAAGCTCAATCCCCCTGGCGCAGGCGTCAGCCACAGCAACGCCGGCCTCTCCCTGCCCAGGCATCTTGTCCCAGCCCCCTTTCCCGATGAGTTCGCCTCTCTTCCACGAATCTGCCGCTTTGAATGCTACGAGCTCCCGATCGTGGTTCGGTGCCTTCATGAATTGGGCAACACAGATCGCAGCCCGGCTCGCCAATACCGCCTCGTCGGTCTTCCCCTTGACGGTGCCCCCGGTTACCCAGCCGCCCCAGCCAAAGCCGACGATCATCGCGACCGCCGCCCCGCCTATGAGGCCCCAAACTCCATACTTGACCTTCTCTGAAGTTTCTCGTTTCATGGAACGTACCTCCAATTACCGTTGTGAACTCAGCGCCGAGCGGATACTCGTAGCTACAGGCGCTCATCGGCAAGTTTCGCGACCTCGGACCAACGGGCGCTTTGGTGGATCGATCCTCCGCCTTTCGCGCTAGGCCCTCTGTTCACTACCGAACATAGGCCGGCTTATTTCTAGCGTGGGTCAGTCACTGAAGGGTCGGGCTCGACAGGGGTGATTCCCCAGACCATCCGCCTCGTGGGGGAGCACTTCGCCAGCTTCGGGATCGAAGTGCTCTCTCAATCAACAACGACCCCGCCGAAGCGGGGTCTGTGTACCTACGATTCAACTGCGGGTGGCGGAATACTCGACATCTCGGACGGCCACCTTGATTCCAGGGTGCATACTATGCCGGCTGTTCCAGGTGCCGCTCAATGCACCGCGAGCCTCTTCGCCGCCGCTGCGGTTTTCTTCGGCAGCGTCAGTTCCAGCACGCCGTCGTTGTACTTGGCTTGGGCGGTCGCTTCGTCGACCTCATGACCGAGCGCGAACGCGCGCTGAATCTTGCCGTAATAGCGCTCGGAGCGAAGCACCGTCTCGTCGTTCTTGACGTCTTTTTCGTCCTTCACGTCCGCGGAGACCGCAACTTCGTTGCCGTCAATGGTTATGCTGATCTCTTCCTTCTTGACGCCGGGCAGTTCGGCCAGCACTCGATACTCCTTGTCGTTCTCGGTTACGTCCATGCGGAACTGCATCGGCGCGGGCGCACGCGCCTCCGGGTTAGGCAGCCACACGGGGACGCCACGGAACAAGTTCTCGAATGCATCCTCGAGCGGATTAAAGCGTGTGATGTTTACCATTCTGTTCTCCTTCAAAAATTCAAACCAATCGGCTGTGAATGCCTGTGCACCCGTTGCCCATTTAGTGATAGATGGGGGCGCCGTCGCGACTATCAAAGTGGGAGCCTGAATATTTCCGCCAGGCCGGGACAGCCATGGCCACGCCGAACATGGGTTCTGGCGATGACGGACACGAGGCCGTCTCCACACGGCCCCGCCTGCGCACCGCTCCGCGAACACATAGAATGCGAGCACTATGCTCCCCCGGACATTGCTCGTCATCGCCCTGTCGTGCGCACTCGCCGCGCCGGCGTTTGCGCAGACCGGAACGCTCGAGAAGATCCGCCGCGACGGCGCGATCACGCTGGGATACATCGAGAACGCCGCCCCCTTCTCCTTCGTCGATGCGAAGGGCGAGCCGCAGGGCTACTCGGTCGACCTGTGCCGCGAGATCGCGCGCGGCATCGGCGCGCAACTCGGCCTCGCGAAGCTGGAGCACCGCTGGGTCGCGCTGACGATCCAGGACCGCCTGGAAGCGGTGAGCGCACGGCGGGTGGACCTCGAGTGCAGCACGACGACCTGGACGCTCGCGCGCCAGCGCAACGTCGATTTCAGCCTGATCACCTTCGTCGACGGCGGGAGCGTCCTCACCAAGGCCGGCTCCGGGCTCGGCCGCCTCGCCGACCTCAACGGCAAGCGCGTCGCGGTCATCAAGGGCACCACCACCGAGCAGGCCCTGCGCGCCTCGCTCGCGCGCTATGCGCCGAACGCCGAGGTGCTCACCGTGAGCACGCGGCCCGAGGGGTTCAAGCTGGTGGAGGAATCGAAGGTCGAAGGGTTCGCCGCCGACCGGACCACGCTCGTCGGCCAGTTCCTCGCCAAGCCGGGCAGCGGGGCGGCGTACCGGCTGCTCGACGAGGACTTCTCGATCGAGCCCTACGCGTTCGCGCTGCCGAGCGGCGAGCACGACTACCGCCTCGCGGTCAACCGCGTGCTCGCGCGCCTCTTCCGCAGCGGCGACATCGCGAAGGTGTACGACCGCTGGCTCGGTCCGCTCGGCCCGCCGAGCGCGCTGCTCTCGGCCACCTATTTCGTCCAGGGCATCGCCGAGTAGCGCATGCCGGCGCGCGCGACACGGAGCGCGCCCTGGCCGCGCGCGAGCGGCATCCGCCGGCTCACCGCCGCGCTGGCCGGCGGCATCGCGCTGGCCGCCTCGGCGCAGTCGTATCGCATCCCCGACCTGAAGCCGCCGCCGCCCCGTGTGGCGCCCGCGCCGCGCGCGGGCGAGCCGTGCGAAGCCTGCGGCCGGATCGTCTCGATCCGCGAGGTCAACACCGAGCGCGGGCTCCCGTCCGGCGCGGTCAGCCCGGTGCCCGGTGGCGGCGGCCCCGGCAACCCGACCCAGCAGAATCTGATCGGCGCGGTGATCTACCTCCCGCTCGGCGGGCAAGGCGCCGACAAGCCCTACATCGGCGGCGTCGGCACGCCGGAGATGTACGCACGCATGCGCGAGACCACCTACGAGGTCACCGTGCGGCTGGACGACGGCTCCTATCGCTTCGTGCGGCGCGCCGACGCCACGCTATACGGCGTCGGGGACCGCGTGAGATGGATCGGCGGCGACGAGCTCGAGCTCCTCGTCAACTAGCGGGCAGCGCGGCCGAGCATTCCTCACTCACTTTCCGTCCCCGTGACGAGTGCGCCAGAGAGAACTCTTCAGCTTAGAATTCCGGAGTGCAGCGGTGCCGCGCCCCTAGTGCGGCAGCAGAACACTAATCGGGGGCCCGGCACCCGTAAACCAGGTAACGGGGGACGCCGTCATGTCTGTGCGCCTGCTTTTTTTGGCAGTGGCTTGCTCGACCACTCTTGCCGTCCAAGCGGCCGACAAGGTCAAGATCGGTTTCATCAGCACGCTCTCGGGGCCGAACGCCGCCATCGGCGGCGACATCCGCGACGGCTTCAACCTGGCGGTGAAGCTGAATGGCGGGAAGCTCGGGGGGCTGGCGGCCGATGTTATCGTCGCCGACGATCAGCTCAACCCGGATACCGGCAAGCAGCACGCCGACCGCCTGGTCAAGCGCGACCGGGTCGACTTCGTCACCGGCACGGTGTTCTCGAACGTCGTGCTCGCGATCGCCCCGCAGATCACCGACTCGAAGACGTTCTTCATCGGTCCGAACGCCGGGCCGGCGCAATACACCGGTGCACAATGCAATCCGTTCTTCTTCGTGTCCTCCTGGCCGAGCGAGGCCTACAGCGAAGCGGCCGGTCAGTACGTGACCGAGCGCGGCTTCAAGAGCGTGATCTTCCTCGCGCCCAACTACCAGGGCGGCAAGGACGCCTCGAACGGCTTCAAGCGCTATTACAAGGGCAAGCTCGCGGACGAGATGTACACCAAGCTCGGCCAGCTCGACTATGCCGCCGAGCTCGCGCAGATCCGTGCCGCGAAGCCTGAGGTGCTCTACGTGTTCCTCCCCGGCGGAATGGGGATCAACTTCATCAAGCAGTTCGTGGCCTCGGGAATGTCGAAGGACATCCAGCTCGTCGTGCCGCTCTGGGGTTCGGACCAGGACATCATCCGCGCGGTCGGCGATCCCATGCTCGGCCTCTTCAGCTTGGGCCACTGGACGATCGACCTGGACAATGCGGCCAACAGGAAGTTCGTCGCCGCGTTCGAGAAGGAGTACAAGCGATTGCCGACCGGGTATGCGGCGAGCGGTTACGACACCGCCCTCCTGCTCGACGCGGCAATTCGCAGGGTGAAGGGCAACCTCGACAACAAGGAAGCCCTGCGCGCGGCGATCAAGTCGGCCGACTTCAAGAGCGTGCGCGGCGATTTCAAGTTCAACGCCAACCAGTTCCCGGTGCAGGACTACTACCTGCAGGTCATCAGCAAGGGCGTCGACGGCAAGATCGCGCACAAGACACTCGGCAAGATCCTCACCGCGCGTGGCGACGCGTACGTGCAGGACTGCAAGATGAGGTAGCGGCGCGCGAACCGAAGCCACTCTTGGAAGGGACATCTTGCGTCGAGGCCGGGCGGGTGTAAGGCGTACCGACGGCTGAAACGGGGCACCCCGCGAAGATGCCCCGACTCGAAGATCAAGCGGCGCGCGCGTGAGACGCGCTGAGCGGAGCTAACCGGATCGCTCGGCTGCGAGCCGGACGCACTCCTCATGCTCGAGAATGCCCTTCTCGTTCACGATCTGCACCGTGCCGGCGCGGCGCAGCCGCGCATATGCGCGAGCGAAGTCCAGGGCAAGTTGCCGCGTCGAGAACGGAAGCTCGCCGTCCTTTTTCTCGACCGAGACGACCCACCCCTTGCGGATTCCGGGTCTGACAGTGACGACTTCCTGGGTCATGCGTCTCCCTCTTGCGCGACTCGATCAGTCATGCTGCAGAGCAGAGATCGCGCCAGACCGCATGGCTGGGCGTGACCCGAATCACGCGCGACCGCCACTCGCGAAGCTGTCTTCCCTGAAACCACTCTCGCCGCCGGCGCGCGCGCGATCGATTGTCAATTCCTGTCACAGGACCGGAACCATGCCCCGGGTGAAGTCCAGACTGGCCGCCTCGGCCGACGCTCTGAGCAATCCGACGAGGCCGGCGGATGTTCAGACTGTGACAGAAGAAGTCGACCGCAGCGTCGCCGTCACCCGGCAGCGCGCGGGGTCGCTCGGGCCGGGGCCGGTTCGGCTGGCGTGCACGGTCGCGTCCGCCGGATGGTAAGCACGCGAACCCGACCGCGTTCGACGACGCCCTCCCGCCCGTACCGCGGTCTGTCGCACGTCGACTCGCGGTCGCCCGAAAGCGTGCACACCATGGCCGACAAGAAGCGCCACGATCAGGCTGCCCGCTCGAGCATTGCATCCTCCCCGAGGTCGATCATTGCCGCCGGTCGGCGAAGTGCCGGGCCTTGACGCCCGGACCCGATCGGATTAAATGCGTCGTGCCCAAGGTACTTCGCGCCCGAAGCGGCTGTCCACGCGAGGCGCGCGCCGGAGAGATACGTTGAGCCCGTCGCTCCGGCGCGACCCGGAATCGAGCATCCGTTGATGTCCGGAATCCTGATCCTCGAGCAGTCGCTGAACGGCCTTCAGTTCGGCCTGATGCTCTTCCTGCTCGCCGCGGGGCTCACGCTCGTGTTCGGGATCATGGACATGATCAACCTCGCGCACGGGTCGCTCTACATGATCGGGGCGTTCCTCGCCGCGAAGTCCGCCGAGCTCACGGGGTCGTTCTGGCTCGCGGTCCTGCTCGCGATGGCCGGCACGGCGGTCATCGGGATGCTTCTGGAGATGAGCGTCCTGCGGCGCCTCTACACGCGCGACCATCTGTCGCAGGTGCTGGCGACGTTCGCGATCATCCTCATGGCGAACGAGCTGGTGCGCATCGCCTGGGGACCCCAGGTACCGCTCAGCACGCCCGCGGCGCTGTCGGGTCCCGTCCGGCTTCTGCCCGGACTCGAGTACTCGTCCTACCGGCTGGTGATCATCGCCGTCGGGCTCGCCGTGGCGTTGGCGCTCTACCTCGCGGTGACGAAGACGAGAACCGGGATGCTCGTGCGCGCCGGCGCATCCAACCGCGAGATGGCGATCGCGATGGGCGTGAACATCAAGCGGCTCTTCACGCTGGTGTTCGGGCTCGGCGCCGCGCTGTGCGCGATCGCGGGTGCGATGCTCGGACCGATCCTCGCGGTCCAGGTCGGCATGGGCGAGGACATCCTGATCCTCGCGTTCGTGGTGATCGTGATCGGCGGCATCGGGTCGATCCGCGGCGCGCTGGTGGGCGCGATCCTCGTCGGCGTCGTGGACACGATGGGCCGCGCGTTTCTCCCGGCGGCGTTGCGCGAGTTCCTCTCACCGCCGGTGGCATCCGCCCTGGGACCGGCACTCGCATCGATACTGATCTACCTGCTGATGGCGGCGATCCTGTCCTGGAAGCCGCAGGGCCTTTTCCCGGCGCGCGGCTGAGCATGCGCGCCGGGCTCACGGTTGCGATCCTCGCGGCGGCAATCGCCTTTCCGCTCGTCGCCCAGCCGCTCGGCTGGGAGTTCTACGTCGGGTTCGCGAGCCGGATCATGATCTACGCGCTCGCCGCCTCGAGCCTCAACCTCGTCCTCGGCTACGGCGGGATGCTCTCCTTCGGGCACGCCGCATTCGTCGGCGCAGGCGCGTACACCGCCGGCATCCTGCTGACGGAGGGCATCGCGAGCGCGTGGATCGGCTGGCCGGCCGCGGTGGCGGTCGCCGCGGCGCTCGCGGTCGTGATCGGCGCGATCTCGCTTCGCACGCGCGGCGTGTACTTCATCATGATCACGCTCGCGTTCGCGCAGATGATGTACTACGTCGCCGTCGGCATGAAGACCTACGGCGGCGAGGAAGGCCTGCGGCTCGGCTCGCGCGCGACCGTGGGGCTGGGCCTGGATCTCAAGGACGACATCACCTTCTACTACCTCGTGCTCTCGATACTCGCGGTCGCGCTGTATTGCCTGCATCGCCTGGCCCGTGCGCGCTTCGGGCGCGTCGTCGAAGCAATCCGCGAGAACGAGACGCGGATGGAGGCGATCGGCTTCCCGACCTACCGCTACAAGCTCGTGTGCTTCGCGATCGGGGGCGCGGCCGCAGGCCTCGCCGGCGCGCTGCTGGCGAGCCACAGTTCGTACGTCAATCCGAACCTCCTTTACTGGACTCAGTCCGGCACCCTGATGATCATGGTGATCCTCGGCGGTGTCGGCCATCTCTACGGCGGGCTGCTCGGCGCGGTCGCGCTGCTCCTGCTGGAGGAGGTGTTCTCGGTCTACACGATCCATTGGCAGCTCGGCGTCGGCGCGATTCTGCTCGCCATCGTGCTCTTCGCGCCGCAAGGGCTGGCCGGGCTGGTTGCGAGAAATGGCTGAGACCATCCTCGCGATCGAAGGCCTCGCTAAGCGCTTCGGCGGCGTGGTCGCGGTCGACGCCGTGTCGCTCGAGGTTGCGCGCGGCGAGCTCCACGCGCTGATCGGACCGAACGGCGCCGGCAAGACGACGATCATCCACCAGCTCTCCGGCGCGCTCGCGCCGGACGCAGGGCGGATCGTGCTCGAGGGCCGCGACGTCACGCGCGTCCCGTTCCACGCGCGGGTGGCGCTCGGGCTCGCGCGCTCCTACCAAATCACCAGCATCTTCCGGCGCTTCACCGTCCTCGACAACGTCGCGCTCGCGGTGCAGGCGCGCAGCGGCTCGAGCCTCTCGTTCTGGCGCCCGCTCGCGGCGGAATCGGCGCTCTTCGAGGAGGCGCGCGCCGTGCTCGAGCGCGTCGGCCTCGGCGCGCGCGCCGGCGTACCCGCGGGCTCGCTCGCGCACGGCGAGCAGCGCCAGCTCGAAGTGGGCCTCGCGCTCGCGACGAACGCACGACTGCTTCTCCTCGACGAGCCGATGGCGGGCATGGGAGCGGAGGAGTCCGAGCGCATGATCGCGCTCATCGGCACGCTGAAAGCCGCGCTCTCGGTGCTGCTCGTCGAGCACGACATGGACGCGGTGTTCCGGCTCGCCGACCGCATCTCGGTGCTCGTAAACGGGCGCCTGATCGCGAGCGGGGCGCCGGTGGAGATCCGCGCGAACGAGGAGGTGAAGCGGGCCTATCTGGGCGAGCAGGCGGTCGCGTGAGCGAAGCACGCTGTCGCGTGGCCGAAAACCTCGAAACCGCCGGCGGCGCGAGCCGCATGCCGTTCGACTCAGGGCGCGTCGCCAGGCTGTATGCCGATCGGGGCACTGGGCTTGCCCGCGCGGTGCCACCGCGCTTATCGGGGCGCACCGCGTGCGGACTTGAGCGAACCGAACGAAGATGATCCCCTTCGCTGAACTTGCACGCATCCCATGCCGAATACTCTGATTACAGGTGCCAATCGCGGGCTCGGATTCGAGTTCACCCGGCAGTTTGCGGCCGGGGGCTGGCGGGTCTACGCCGCTTGCCGCGAGCCGGGCTCCGCATCGGCGCTGCAGCGCCTGGCCGAAGCGAGCAGCGGGAAGGTCGAGATTCTGGCCCTCGACGTAACCGACCTCGCCACGGTCAAGGCGGCGCCGCAAAGCTCGACGGTCAGGCGATCGACCTTCTGCTCAACGGCGCCGGGATCATCGGAATGCCGCGCCAGACGATCGGAAACATCGACTACGCCTCCTGGGCGAAGGTGCTCGATGTCAACACGCTCGGACCCATGCGAGTCGCGGAAGCGTTCGTCGACAGCGCCGCGGCCAGACTCCCACCTAGCCCCTTTCCCCGATAGTCGGACATGACTGCGAGCGATCGCAGTAGGCCGTCGTATCCGAAACGCTCCAGACCTACAACTGCCACGAGCTCGCTGCCGTGCCTGACGATCTGGAAAAACGCCAGGTGCGCCGGTGTCAGGTCTTCGTGCGGCAGGTTGCAGACGGCGAGCAGGCCTTTCACATCGGCCAGATCGCTCGGACGCGCCGCCGCGATTGGGAAGACGCTCATTCGGGACGCAGCAGCCAGCGTGCAATCAGGGCGGCCACGGCGGCTCCGACGACCTGTCCGCCGACGAAGAGCGGGACGCTGTGCGGGGAGATGCCCGCGAACGTGTCGGTTGCTGCTCGCGCTAGCGTCACCGCGGGATTGGCAAACGAGGTCGAGGAGGTAAACCAGTAGGCGCTCGCAATGAAGGTGGCAACGGCGAGCGGTATCGCATCGGGGCGAAACTTCGATAGGAAAAGGATTGTGAGCACGAGCCCGAAGGTCGCGACGATCTCCCCCAATCCTTCGCCGGCAGTCGGACGGACATGTTCCGAGACTTGCCACAACGGCAAGCCGAACATGGCGTGAGCGATCAGGACGCCGGCAAAGGCCCCGATCACCTGAGCGAGCACGTAGAGGGCGCACTCGCGGCCGCGCATCGCCCCACGCCATAGGCTCACGGCGGAGACGACAGGATTTAGGTGCGCCCCAGAGACAGGCCCCAGCATTGCGATCAGCGTATAGAGCCCTGCGCCCGTCGCTGCTGAATTGGCGAGAAGCGCGAGGGCGACGTTACCCTGCGCAAGGCGTTCGCCGCCCGTCTTGGCCAGTTCCATGGCGTTATTGGCCACGGGAGTCGCAGCACGCGGCCTTCCCGGCAGGCTGCTCGCGCACCGTCGCCCCGTAGACCGGCACGGAATCGAGCGTGCGGAACGTCTCCCAGGCGATCCCCTGCGGGTCGGCAATCCAGTACTTGTCAGACTTCGCATAGCAGCAGGTGGCATTGCTTTGGTCGAGCGCGGCAATCTCCGCCTTGCCGACCTGTGCGCGCATCTGCGTGAGCTCGTCGTCGGTGTCGACCTGCAGTCCGAGGTGGTCAATGCCGGGTTTGAGCCCGCGCCTGGAGATCGCAAAATTGATGCGCGGGTCGTCCATCATCCATTTTGCGTAGTCGCTCTTCTCGACGGTGGGCGGCATGCCAAACACGGTGGAGTAGAAGCGGATATTGGCGGCGAGGTCGTCAACGGCAACGTGGACATGAAAGCGCTTCACGATCGGCTCCTTGCGGGTTTGCGCTTGGGCTGCGGCGGGCAGCAGCGGCCAAGCGCGGTTTCCATGACCGTCAGGCACTCCTGCGGCATTCCCTGACAGCAGTTCTGGGTGAGAAACGTCATCAACGCGGCCATGCGTTCGAAATCGGCGCTGTAGTAGATGAACCGTCCTTGCTGACGGGATGTCACCATGCCGGCGTGGACCAGTTCCTTCAGATGGAAAGACAGCGTCGCCGGGGGTACCTCGAGAGCGTCGCTGATGCCGCCGGCTGCTACGCCCTCCGGCCCTGCTTGCACCAGTAGCCGGAAGATTGAAAGCCGTGTCTCCTGGGCAAGCGCGTCGAGGGCAGTGACTGCGTCTTTCGTTTCCATATTTCCACTATTATGAAAATATAAGCCGTTGTCAACTCCGCAAGACCTGCCCTAACTCAGGTTTGCGAGCTGGAGCGCCTCATTCACGCGGCGCGCGTCGGCAAACTGACCGATAGCGCGCGGCCGAGCAACAAACCCGATGGCCCCCAACCCTGGCGGCTCCGATAGTCGGCCAAAGACATAGCCAGCCCTCGTTGCAAGCACCAACCCTCGGGCCCAACCCCGTTGAGCTTCAGGAATGGGATAAGCTCCCGATCGTGAAGCCCGCACGCCGGTACCGTCACGTGATCGCGATCCTCGCGATGGCCGCGCTCGCATTCGCGCAGGCCGCGGTGGCCATGCACGGGTGCGTGATCCCGGTGCCCGATGAGACGGCGATGCCGTGTCACGACGAGCCGTCTCCGGCTCCATCCGCGCTCTGCCAGGCGCACTGCCAGGCCGACCAGCAGACCGTCGATCAGGCGAAACCGCTCGCTTCCGGCGACGTGGTTGCACCGCTCCTCGCCGTAGTCGAGGTTGTCATCGCCGTGCCGCCGCCGCACGCGGTCCGGTCCGAGCCGGTGCTCGCGCACGCGGCTTCGCCCCCGATACCGATCCTCTACCAGCGCTTCCGGAACTAGCCTCCGCGCGAATCCCGGCCGCGACCGCGGCCGCATCCAGGATTCCTTAAATGCGGAGGTTTCATGTCGTCTGCCCGATTCATTCGCGCGAGCGCGCTCGGCGCCCTGCTCGCCGCCGCGCCCCTGGCGCTCGCACAAACCGCCCCCCTCACGCTCGACGAGGCGATCCGCCTCGCCGAGGCGCGCTCGGCGAAGCTCGCCGCGCAGGCGGCCGCGGTGGGCGCCGCCCGTGAAATGGCGGCGCGCGCCGGAGAGCTGCCCGATCCCAAGCTCGTCTTCGGCATCGAGAACCTGCCGGTCAGCGGTTCGGAGGCGTGGCGCACGGATCAGGATTCCATGACGATGAAGCGCATCGGCGTCGAGCAGGGCTTCCCGAACTCGGGCAAGCGGCGCGCGCTCGGCGCCCGGGCGCAGGCCGAGAGCAGCGTCGAGAGCGCTGCCCTTTCCGCGAGCCGCCTGCAGCTGCAGCGCGACGTCGCCAATGCGTGGTTCGACCTGCGCTACGCGCACGAGGAGCACGCAGCGCTCGTGGCGCTGGTGCGTGAAACCGCGCTCGAGGCCGAGACGGCGGCCGCGGCGGTCACGGGCGGGCGGCTGGCGCCGGCGGATGCGCTCGCCGCGCGCGCCGCCGTTGAGCAGGCGCGCGACCGGCTGGAGATGCACGAGCGCTCGCTCGAGCGGGCGCGGATCGTCCTCGCCCAGCTCCTCGGCAGCGCCACATCGCGTCCGCTGGGCGCGGCGCCTGACACCGCGCGTCTGCCGATCGCCGCGGACGAGCTGCTCGCGCGAGTGGGTTCGCATCCGGCCGTGCAGGTGAGCGACCGGCAGGCGTCGCTCGCGCGCGCGGACCTGTCGGTCGCAGGCAGCACGAAGACCCCGGACTGGTCCCTGATCGTTTCCTACGGCCAGCGCAGCCCCAACTTCTCCAACATGGTGAGCGTGCTCGTCGCAATCGACCTGCCGATCGCCGCCGAACGCCGCCAGGATCGCGACATCGCCGCCAAGCAGGCGCTCGTCGAACGCGCGCGCAATTCGGCCGAAGACGCGCGGCGCGCGGCCGAGGCGGAGGCGCGCGGGTTCCTGGCCGACTGGGATACCGCCGCCGCTCGCGTCACCCGGTACGAGCGCTCGATACTGCCCCTCTCCCGCGAGCGCGTGGAGGTTGCGCTCGCCGCCTACCGCGGCGGACGCGGCACGCTCGGAAGCGTACTGGAAGCGCGCCGCGCCGAGGCCGAGGCGCAGATGAGCCTCGCCCAGGCGCTCGCCGAGCGCGCGCGGGCCTGGTCCGCGATCAACTACCTGCTGCTCAAGGAGGCCAAGTCGTGAGCCGCCTCCTCTATGCAGCGCTGGCAGTCGCGGTGCTCGGCCTCGCCGCCGCCGCCGGCTACTGGTTCGGGATGTCGCAGCCGCACGCGCCGACGCCGGGAGCGCCCGTCGCCGAAGGAGCCGGGGACCGCAAGGTGCTGTACTGGTACGACCCGATGTACCCGCAGCAGCGCTTCGACAAGCCGGGCAAGTCGCCGTTCATGGACATGATGCTGGTGCCGAAGTACGCCGACGCGGGCGGCGACGAGTCCGGCGTCAGCATCAGCCCGCGCGTCGTGCAGAACCTCGGCGTTCGCACCGCCGAGGCGCGGTCGGGATCGCTCGCGCCGAAGCTCACCGCGGTCGGCAACGTCGAGTACAACGAGCGGTCCGTGGTCCTGGTGCAGCCCCGCACCGCCGGCTTCGTCGAGAAGTTGCACGTCCGGGCACCGCTCGACCCGGTGCGCGAAGGCCAGCCGCTGGTCGAGATCCTCTTTCCCGAGTGGGCAGGCGCGCAAGCCGAGTACCTCGCTGTGCGACGTCTCGCGGGTCACGACGTGGAGCCGCTCCAGCGCGCCGCGCGCGAGCGGCTCCTGCTGCTCGGGATGACCGAGGAGCAAGTCGTGGCCGTGGAGCGTGAAGGCAAGGTGCAGGCGCGGGTCACGTTGCGCGCGCCGGTGTCCGGCGTGGTCGCCGAGCTGGGCGCACGCGAGGGGATGACCGTGGCCGGCGGCACGACACTCTTCCGCATCGCGGCTTTGAGCACCGTGTGGGTGGTTGCCGAGGTCCCGGAGGCGCAGGCCGGGATGCTCGTCCCCGGCGAGCGCGCCGCGGCGCGGGTCCCGGCATATCCCGACGACGTGTTCACCGGCCGGGTGAGCGCCATCCTCCCTGACGTCAACCCGGTCACGCGCACGGTTCGCGCGCGCATCGAGGTCGCGAACCCGGGCGGCCAGCTGAAGCCGGGGATGTATGCGACGGTCACGCTCGGCGGGCGCGGCCGCGCAGCGCTCCTGATCCCGGCCGAAGCAGTAATCAAGACCGGCGAGCGGAGCGTCGTGATCCTCGCCGCGGGCGAGGGGAAGTTCCGCGCCGTCGACGTCGAGGTCGGGATGGAGACGGGCGGCGACTCCGAGATCCGCAAGGGGCTCAAGGCCGGCGACCGGGTGGTGGTGTCGGGCCAGTTCTTGATCGACTCCGAGGCGAGCCTGCGCGCAACGCTCGCGCGGCTGGAAGGAGTTGGTGCCGAAGCGTCCGCGTCCGTCCACAAGGCCGAAGGCGTCCTCGTGAGTGGCAACGACAAGTCCCTCCTGATCAAGCACGGGCCGATCCCGAGCGCGGGGATGGGCGGGATGACCATGGAGTTCGCCGCGCCGAAGTCGGGGCTGCCGGCGGGCGTCAAGGCCGGCGACCGCATCCGCTTCGAGTTCACGATGAAGGACGGTGAGTTCCAGGCGACGAAGGTGGAGCCGTTGAGATGATCGTCGTGCGCCGCTGGAACAAGGGGCACACCTCCTTGCAGATCCCCCGAGTCGGATGAAACAGCCATGATCGCAGGATTGATTCGCTGGTCGATTGCGAACCGGTTCCTGGTGCTGATGACGACGGCGCTCGTGACGGCCTGGGGCGTCCATTCGGTGCTGCGCACACCGCTCGACGCGATCCCCGATCTCTCCGACGTGCAGGTGATCATTCGCACGACCTGGCCGGGGCAGGCACCCCGGATCGTCGAGGACCAGGTCACCTACCCGCTGACGACGACGATGCTGTCGGTGCCCGGCGCGAAGACGGTGCGCGGGTACTCGTTCTTCGGGGATTCGTTCGTTTACATCCTTTTCGCGGACGGCACCGATCCGTACTGGGCGCGCTCGCGCGTGCTCGAGTACCTCAACCAGGTGCAGTCGCGGCTGCCGGCGCAGGCGAAACCGGCGCTCGGGCCCGATGCGACGGGCGTCGGCTGGGTCTACCAGTACGCCCTCCTCGACCGCTCGGGCCGGCTCGACCTCGGCGAGCTGCGCGCGCTCCAGGACTGGTTCCTCAAGTACGAGCTGAAGGCGCTGCCCAACGTGGCTGAGGTCGCGACCGTCGGCGGCATGGTGCGGCAGTACCAGGTGGTGCTCGACCCGGATCGCCTGCGCGCCTACGGTATCCCGCACTCCAAGGTGATCGCGGCGATCCAGAACGCGAACCGCGAGACCGGCGGCTCGGTGCTCGAGTTGGCCGAGGCCGAGTACATGGTGCGCGCGAGCGGCTACCTGAAGACGCTCGACGACTTCCGCACGATCCCACTCCTCGTCGGCAAGGGCGGGGTGCCGGTGACGCTCGCGGACGTCGCGCGCGTGCAGATGGGTCCCGAGATGCGGCGCGGCATCGCCGAGCTCGACGGCGAAGGCGAAGTAGCCGGCGGTGTGATCGTCATGCGCGCCGGCAAGAACGCGCTCGAGACGATCGGCGCGGTGAAGGCGCGGCTCGCCGAGCTGCGGAAGAGCCTGCCGCACGGTGTCGAGATCGTCGAGACCTACGACCGCTCCGGCCTGATCGAGCGCGCGGTCCGGCACTTGCGCGACAAGCTCGCCGAGGAGTTCGCCGTCGTCGCGCTCGTCTGCGCGATCTTCCTGCTCCACCTGCGATCGGCGTTCGTCGCCATCATTACGCTGCCGCTCGGCGTGCTGGCGGCCTTCATCGTCATGCAGTACCAGGGCGTGAACGCCAACATCATGTCGCTCGGCGGCATAGCGATCGCCATCGGCGCGATGGTCGACGCGGCGGTGGTGATGATCGAGAACGCGCACAAGAAGCTCGAAGCTTGGGCGCACGAGCATCCGGGCGCCGCAATCGGTCGCGACGAGCACTGGCGCGTGATCGGCGACGCGGCGGTCGAAGTCGGTCCCGCGCTTTTCTTCTCGCTACTCATCATTACGCTCTCGTTTGTCCCGGTGTTTGCGCTCGAGGCGCAGGAGGGCCGCCTGTTCGCGCCGCTCGCCTACACCAAGACCTACGCGATGGCAGCTTCCGCCGGGCTTGCGGTGACGCTGATCCCGGTGCTGATGGGCTATCTCGTCCGCGGGCGGATCCCCGCGGAGCGGCGGAACCCGATCAACCGGTTCCTGATCGCGGCGTACCGGCCGTGTCTCGCCATCGTCCTGCGCTGGCCAAAGGCGACGCTAGCCGTCGCGGCGCTCGTCTTCCTCGCGACCCTGATTCCCGCCTCGCGGCTCGGCGGCGAGTTCCTGCCGCCGCTATACGAGGGCGATCTGCTGTACATGCCCTCGGCCCTGCCCGGTATCTCGGCGGCGAAGGCGGCGGAGCTCCTGCAGCAGACCGACCGGCTCATCGCCACCGTTCCGGAGGTGAAGCGCGTGTTCGGCAAGGTCGGCCGGGCCGAGACGGCGACCGACCCGGCGCCGCTCGAGATGGTCGAGACGACGGTGCAGCTCCGGCCGCGCGCGGAGTGGCGATCGGGGATGACGCCGGAGAAGCTCGTCGACGAGCTGGACCGGCTGGTGAAGCTCCCGGGGCTCACCAACATCTGGATTCCGCCGATCCGCAACCGGATCGACATGCTCGCGACCGGGATCAAGAGCCCGCTCGGGATCAAGGTGTCGGGCAACGACCTCGCAGAGATCGAGCGCACGGCCGCAGACATCGAGCGGCTGATGAAGGACGTCCCCGGCGTCACCTCGGCGCTCGCGGAGCGCGTCACTGGCGGCCGCTACATCGACGTGCGCGTCGACCGCGCGGCCGCGGCGCGCTTCGGCCTGAACGTCGCCGACGTCCAGTCGGTCGTTTCGGCGGCGATCGGCGGGGAGAACGTCGGCGAGACGATCGAAGGCCGCCGCCGCTTCCCGATCAACGTTCGCTACCCGCGCGAGCTGCGCGACTCGGTCGGGAAGCTGAAGATGCTTCCGATCGTGACTGAGACCGGCGCGCAGGTCCCCCTTGGCGCAGTCGCAGCGATCGGGATCACCGACGGCCCGCCGATGCTGCGTAGCGAGAACGCGCGCCTCGCCGGCTGGATCTACGTCGACATCCGGGGGCGCGACCTCGCGTCCGTAGTGCACGACGCGCAACGCGCAGTCGCGGGCGGCGTGAAGCTGCCACCGGGCGTGTCTGTGCAGTGGTCGGGGCAGTTCGAGTATCTCGAGCGCGCGATGAAGCGGCTCGCCGTCGTCATTCCGTTCACGGCGGCGATCATCTTCGTGCTGCTCTATCTTGCCTTCCGCCGCTTCGACGAGGCGGCGCTGATCATGGCCGCGGTGCCGTTCGCGCTCGTTGGCGGGTTCTGGTACGTGTGGGCGCTCGGCCACAACCTGTCGGTCGCGAGCGCGGTCGGGTTCATCGCACTCGCGGGGGTCGCCGCCGAGTTCGGCGTGGTGATGCTGATCTACCTCAAGCAGGCGCTGGAGCGCCGGCTCGCCGCCGGGGCGCCGGCGGACGAGGCGACGCTTTTCGAAGCAATCGAAGAGGGGGCGGTACTCCGTGTGCGGCCGAAGGCGATGACGGTGGCGGTGATTCTCGCCGGCCTGGCGCCGATCATGTGGTCGGCCGGCACGGGCAGCGAGGTCATGCAACGGATCGCGGCGCCGATGATTGGCGGGATGATCACCGCACCGCTGCTTTCCATGTTCGTAATCCCGGCCGCGTATCTGCTCATCCGTCGCCCACGCAAGCGAGCTGGACCTAGCGTTGAAAGGAGCACCCCTAGAACCGTTCAACCCGAGGATCGTTTGCCGGACTAGAGATCGATTCCTTCCCGTTCCCTTAACACCTCTCGTGAGGAGACTCAGATGAAAAGCCTACTGGCCGCACTCGTTTTCGGCTCCGTGCTCTCCACCGGCGTGCTGGCCCAGCAAAAGATGGAGGACATGAAAGGCATGGAGATGCCTAGCAAGCCAACAGCCACCAAACCAACGGCGCACAAGGCAATCGGGGTCGTAAAGAAGGTCGATCCCAAGGCGGGAACCGTCACGTTCGCGCACGAGCCCGTCAAGAGCATGAACTGGCCCGCGATGACGATGACCTTCAAGGTCAAGGACCAGGTGCTATTCGATAGGTTGACCACCGACAAGAAGGTCGAATTCGAGTTCACGCAGGAAGGCAAGGACTACGACGCCTACGGCATCGAGCGGCGCCAGTACGTCACCAACCGCGACAAGGGCAAGGACCTCGACCATGGGCAGGTCGAGCGGATTCGCTCCCCATACGTCGCCATGTCGCTCCGGCTGCAGGAGGCATTTGGGCTCCGGCGGGAGGAGTCGATCAAGATCCGGCCCGGCTGGGCCGACCAGGGAAACGCCCTGCGCCTGAAGGACTCCTGGACCAAAGGCGGGCGGGATCGGGAACTCCCGGTCCGAACGGAAGCCCAGCGCGTCGTCCTGGACGAGGCGAAGAAGCTCGCCGCCGGCCGGAGCCTCATCCCCCAAGGCTCGACTTACAAGGCCCAGCTAAACGCTTACAAGGCGGTTGTCCACCCTCGAAACGGACGATGCTATGCTGTCCGTGAATCACCTGACATACCACCGCCCGCGCTTGCCGCATGGCGTCCGACGCGAAACCGGAGCTCCTGATCCTCACCCCGTTCGTCGCGCCATGGCACGGCGAGCTCGAGCGTGAGTTCACGGTCCGTCCCGTCGCCAGCACCCCGGATCGCGCCGCGGCGATCCGCGCCGTCGCACCGAACATCCGCGCGATCGTCACGAACTCGTCCTCGGGCGCGAGCCGTGAGCTGATCGCCTCCCTGCCGCGGCTCGAGATCATCACGCTTTTCTCCGCCGGCTACGAGGGCATCGACCTCGCCGCGGCGGTCGAGCGCGGCATCCCCGTGACCAACGCACCCGGCGCGAACGCGGCCTCCGTCGCCGATCTTGCGCTCGGGATGATGCTCGCGCTCCAGCGCGACATCCCGCGGCGCGACCGCGAGGTCCGCGCCGGTCGCTTCACCGGGGCTCGGGGGCTCACGCACACGCTCACCGGCAAGCGACTCGGCCTCCTCGGCCTCGGCAACATCGGGCAGGCGATCGCCCGCCGCGGCGCCGGGTTCGACGTGACGATCGCCTACTCGAAGCCGACGCGCGCTGCGGACACGGACTACCGCTACGTCGAGAGCGTCGAGGCGCTCGCGGCCGAAAGCGATTTCCTGGTCGTGTGCACCCCGGGGGGCCCCGCCACGCGGCACCTCGTGAACGCGCGCGTGCTCGCGGCGCTCGGGGCCGCCGGCTACCTCGTCAACGTCGCCCGCGGCAGCATCGTCGACACCGCGGCGCTCGTCGACGCGCTCGAGCGCCGCGCGATCGCAGGCGCCGCGCTCGATGTGTTCGAGGACGAACCCGCGGTGCCCGAAGCCTTGCGGCGCCTCGATAACGTCGTGCTGATGCCGCACGTCGCCGGCTTCACGCACGAGGCGTTCCGGGGAGCGTTCGAGCTGGTGCGGGGGAACCTGCGCGCGCACTTCGCCGGGCAGTCCCTGCTCACACCCATCGACGGGAGGACAGCGTGACGGCGCAGCCCGGTGCGCTCTCCGCGCGGCGCTTGCGGCGGTCCCTCGCCGATCGCGCCTGCGACCGGATCGAGGGATAACGACACAGTCGGGTCGACGCCGACGGCGCCGGGCTCCGGAGTTGTAACAGCCTGAAACAACGTGGCGCCGGCGAACGATCGGGACTATTCTGCAAGTGTCGCCTGTTATCAGCAGCGGCTTGCGAATCATGATGCGGCGCGGCGGCACGTTTGCGTTGGTACTCTTCCTGCTCGGCACCCTTGCGAGCGAGTCCCTGCTTGCTCGCGGCGGCGGCCGTGGGGGGGGATCTCATGGCGCCGGTGTTCAGGGCGGGGGGCATCGCGGCGGCAGTTTTCACGGCGGCCAACACTTTAACCATGGGCAAGGCGGGAAGCACTTCCACCATGGCCACGGCGGCAAGCACTTCCACCAGGGCCACGGCCGAGTCGGTGTGTTCGTCGGCGCGCCCGTGATCTTCGGCGGCTGGGCCTACACGTCGCCCTTCTTCTATCCTCCCCCGGTCTTCTACCCGTCGGCGCCGTACTACCCTCCTACCTACATCGAACAAGGGGTCTGGCAGCCAGCGCCGCAGCAGCAGCCAGCTCCCGCTTACTGGTACTACTGCCCCCAAGCCCTGGCCTATTATCCCTACGTCAAGGAGTGTTCGGGCGGCTGGCAGCAGGTCGTTCCTCAGCCGCCGCCGTCTTGAACGGTCATCCGGGTTCGGCCGGGCGGGCATAGATCGCATCGCGCGGGTGGTCTGGAAGCAGGTGGCCGCGGCCGTCAGCCAGTCGCACCAGCTGCGTGTCATCCTCGACGATCGCGACGTGCGCGCCCGCAGCCGGCCGGGTCCACCCACCGTCATCAGGTACGACGGCACGGTGCAGTGTCTGGGCGGCGAGCGTGGGAGGTTGGCCATGAACCGACACGCCAATCGCGCCGACTTCTTCCTGGCGGGCAGCGCCCTGCCGCTCCCGCTGCTCCTCACTTTCGGTCCACTCGCGGCGCCCGGCGCGATGGTGGTGCTGCTCGCCGTCGCGTCATGCCGCCGGCTTGAGCCCGCTTGACCCCGATAGCAGCGGGGCGAGCGCGATCAAGCCGAGCACCGGTCCGGGCGTGAGAGCGAGAAACAGGAGCGACGCGCTCATCGAAACCGCGAGCGAGTTAAGCAGCTGGATGCTGCCGATGGTGATCGCGAAGCCGATGCAATTCGCGATCGTCAGCGCCGACCCGACCAGCTCGCGCGGCGCGTTCTGCGCGTTGAGCGCGGAGAACTGCGGCGAGTCGCCCACCACGACGACGCCCCAGAAGACGAGGAACGCGAGGAACGCCGGCGTCGGCGCGTGAAACAGGAGCGGCGAGACGACACAGCAGACGCCCGAGGCCGCGAGCTGGGCGAACGCGACCCGCGCGCTGCCCGCGCGCAGGCTGGCGAGCCCGCCGCCCGCGCAGCCGAGGAAGCCGGCCGCGATTGCCGCGAACGACCATAGCGACATGTTCAGCCCCGGTTCGCCGCGCGCAGCGAAGTGAGCGGCGAGGAAGAACGGCACGAACGCCCAGAACGCATACAGCTCCCACATGTGGCCGAAGTATCCGAACGCCGAGGCGCGGAAGCGCGACGACCGGAAGATCACGACCAGCGCCCGCGGATCGAACTTCGTCCCCTTGGCGAGGTGGGGTCCGTCCGGCACGCCGACGAGCATCGCGACGCCGCCCAGCGCGGCGACTACAGACGTTGCGACGATGACCACCGACCAGGGAAAGGCCTGTCCGAGCCCCTTGATCAGATGAGGGAAGGCGGTGCCGACCACCAGCGCACCGACGAGGAAACCGAGCGCGTTGCCGAGGTCGCTCCGGTACCAGCCGGACGCGATCTTCATGCCGACCGGATAGATGCCGGCCAGGAAGAACCCGGTCGCGAACCGCAGCGCGGCGAGCGACCAGAACCCTTCCGCGAGGGCATCGATCGCGAGGTTGGCCGCCGCGCCTGCAAGCGAGCAGACGAAGAACACGATCCGCGGCGACATGCGGTCGGCCACCGCGAAAAACGCGAACGCGAGCGTCCCGGCGATGAAGCCGAACTGCACCGCCGACGTCGTATAGCCGAGCGCCTCGGCCGGGAGGCCCCACTCCCGCTGCAGGTCCGCGAGCACGGCGTTGCCGGCAAACCAGAGCGACGTACCCGCAAACTGCGAGAAGATGATGAGCGGCAGGATGCGCGACGGCCGGGTCATCTCGGCTCCAGATGCGCCGGCACGACGCGCGGCGCGCTCAAGCACCCGGCCGTTCGCGGGTCGTCCGGATCGGTCGCGCAGTCAACCCGCGCAGATACCCGGGCATTTCCTGTCGCAAGACTTGGCGCAGCGGTCCCGGTGACTGGCTCCCCCGTTTCCGAGAGATGTTCCGCAAGGCCTCGAGGTTCGCCTCAGCCTTCTTGGGATCGTACTCGAAGCGCACTCCCCGATAGTATTTGCATCGCATGCATGCGACAACCCATACCGGGCGCGTCGTCGAGGCGACGGCGCGGCGCTTGGCCGCAGGGACCTGCGCGCGACTTGCCGCCGCCCGCGGCCGGCGCTATGTTCCGCGTTCCCGCGAGAGAATCCCTTCGGAGGCCGCCGTGCTGCAGGAGCGCATCCCCAACTTGAAGGCGCTGGTCGAGCCCGACCGGGTGCATCGGCTCTGCTATACCGACCCGGACCTGTTCGAGCTCGAGATCCAGAGGATCTTCGACAAGTGCTGGATCTACGCCGGCCACGCGTCGCAGGTGAAGAAACCGGGCGACTTCTGGACGTTCCAGATCGGGCGGCAGCCGATGGTGCTGGTCCGGGGGCACCGCGGCGCGATCCACGTCCTCTACAACCGCTGCCCGCACCGCGGCACGCAGGTCTGCGGCGCGCGCCACGGCAACGCCGGCGACGCGCTCACCTGCTCGTACCACGCCTGGCGCTTCCGCTACGACGGCACGAACGAGTCCGTGCCGCTGCCTCGTGGTTACGAGGACACGACGTTCGGGAACTACGACCGCAACATGAAGCGCGCACCGCGGGTCGAGTCGTACCGCGGCTTCGTGTTCGCGAGCCTCGCCGCCGACGGTCCGTCGCTCCTCGAGTGGCTCGGCCCGGCGAAGGTCGCGTTCGACGACATCTGCGACCGGTCGCCTGAAGGGCAGGTCGAGGTGGTGATGAACTGCTATCGCGTCGTCCAGCGCTCGAACTGGAAGTTCTTCATGGAGAATCAGCTCGACGCGGTCCATCCCTCGGTCACGCACGAATCCACCGGGCGCGCGGCGGCCGACGTCGAGTTCCAGATCCAGCGCCGTACCGGCGAGAAACCGCTGCACTACCACATGCTGTCGGCGTTCGTGATCCCGTTCGAGAAATGGGACTCGCTCGAGACGATCGGCTATCCGCACGGACATACGATCCTCGGCGGCTACATGGGCCTGCGGCCGCAGGACCCCGACACCGTGGCGTACGAGAAGCTTCTCGCGAAGGCGTACGGCGAGCAGAAGAAGGAGGAATTCCTCTCGCGCAACATCCACCACGTCCTCGTCTACCCCTGTCTCTCGATCCAGTCGCCGCTGCAGCAGTTGCGCGCGATCCGGCCCATCGCGCCGGATCGCACGCTCTCGGAGATCTGGCATTTCCGGCTGAAGGGCGCGCCGGAGGCGATCTACCGGCGCTCGCTCTCGTACTACAACCTCGTCAACTCGCCGGCGACGATGGTGAACGCCGACGACCTCGAGAACTGGCAGAAGGGCCAGTGGGGACTCGCCTCCCGGGGCGGCGACTGGGTGAGCTTCCACCGCGACTACGGCCGCGACAGGATCGAGGGCGAAGTGATGCGGTCGTCGAACGGCTGCAGCGAGGTGCCCATGCGCAACCAGTTCCGCGCGTGGCTGAAGTACCTGACCGCCGAGGCGTGACCGTGGCGGCGAAGAAGACGAGGAAGCGGGCGCCGGCGAAGAAGGCCGCACGCAAGCCGAACGGCGTCGAGCTGCAGCGCGAGGTCGAAGCGCTGCTCTACCGCCAGTCCGAGGCGCTCGACGGCAAGGAGTGGAAGGCGTTCATCGATCTCTTCGCGGCGGACGGGATGTACTGGATGCCGCCGGCGCCGCACTACACGACGTGGGACGGCGTCCCGTCCATCTTCGCCGAGGATCGCGACATGATGACGGTGCGGATGAAGCGGGTGACGCACCCGCATGCGTGGTCGCAGCAGCCCGAGTGGGGCACGAACCACGTCGTGTCGAACGTCGTGGTCGAGAAAGTCGATCCGCGGTCGGGCGACGTGCATGTCCGCTCGCGCTTCCACATGGTCGAGCTTCGTCGCGACGAGCTTCGCCACTTCGCCGGTTCCTATCGCCACCATCTCAAGCGCACGAAAGACGGCCTGAGGATCAAGCTGCAGCGCGTCGACATGGTGAACGCGCAAGCGCCGTACGAGTACGTCCTCCAGGTGTGGGTATGACGCTCTTCCCGACGACGATCGCCGGCAGCCTGCCGAAGCCCGGCTGGCTAGCCGAGACGCACAAGCTCTGGCCGCGCTGGAAGCTCGCGGGTGCGGCGCTCGCGGAAGCGAAGCGGGACGCGACGCTCCTCTGGCTCAAGGCGCAGGAGGACGCCGGCATCGACATCGTCGCGGACGGCGAGCAGTCGCGGCAGCACTTCGTGCACGGCTTCCTGGAGGCGATCGAAGGCATCGACTTCGATCGGAAGGTGAAGCTCGGCATCCGCAACAACCGCTACGAGGCGCTGGTGCCGACGGTCGTCGGGCGCCTGCGTCCGAAGGGCCGGGTGCACGCGACCGAAGCGCGCCTCGCGCGGGCGCACACGCAACGCGAGCTCAAGTTCACCCTGCCGGGCCCGATGACGATCGTCGACACGATCGCCGACAGCCACTACGGCGACAAGGTGAAGATGGCGATGGCGTTCGCCGAGTGCCTCAACGAGGAGGCGCGCGCGCTCGCCGCCGACGGCGTCGACGTGATCCAGTTCGACGAGCCGGCGTTCAACGTCTACATGGACGACGTCAAGCGCTGGGGCATAGCCGCCTTGCACCGCGCCGCCGAAGGCCTCGAGTGCAAGACGGCGGTGCACATCTGCTACGGCTACGGCATCAAGGCGAACCTCGACTGGAAGCAGACGCTCGGAAGCGAGTGGCGCCAGTACGAGGAGATCTTCCCGGCGCTCGCGCAGAGCCGGATCGGCCAGGTGTCGCTCGAGTGCGCGAACTCGAAGGTGCCGACCCGCCTGATCGGCCTGCTCGAGGGCAAGGACGTGCTGGTCGGGGTGATCGATGTCGCGACCGACGCGGTCGAGACGCCCGAGCAGGTCGCCGCCACGATCGCCGAGGCGGCGAAGCACCTGCCGAAAGAGCGCATCATTGCCTGCACCAACTGCGGCATGGCGCCGATGGACCGCGACGTCGCCCTCCGGAAGCTCGAAGCGCTCGGGGCCGGGGCGCGGCTCGCGCGCGAGCGCTTCGGATAAGGCAATGAGCGCGGCGGAACCAGCGCTCGTCGACGATCTCGTCGTAGCGAATCACATCCTGTACGCCGAAGGCGTCGTCGACGGCTTCGGCCACATCAGCGCGCGTCACGACAAGCGGCCGGACCGTTTTCTGCTCGCGCGCAGCATGGCCCCGGCGCTGGTGACAGCCGGCGACATCATGGAGTTCGATCTCGACGGCAATGCCATGGGCGGCGACACACGCACGCCCTATCTCGAGCGGTTCATCCACGGCGCCATCTACGCCAGTCGCCCGGACGTGATGGCGGTGGTCCACAGCCACTCGCCGAGCGTCATCCCGTTCGGCGTCACCGGCGCGAGTCTGCGGCCGGTCTACCACATGAGCGCGTTTCTGGGCGCCGGCGCCCCGATCTTCGAGATCCGCGCCGCCGGTGGAATGACGGACATGCTGATCCGCGACAACGCGCTCGCCGACGCGCTCGCGCGGACCCTCGGCGACCGGACGGTGGCGCTGATGCGCGGCCACGGCTCGGTCGCGGTCGGCGGCTCGATCCAGCAGGTGGTGTACCGCGCGATCTACACCGAGACGAACGCCCGCCTGCAGATGGATGCGGCGCGGCTCGGTGCGATCAACTTCCTGGAGCCCGAGGAGGCACGGCTCGCGGCCGCGACCAACGACCGGGTGATCGGCCGCCCCTGGGAGCTGTGGAAACGCAAGGTTCGGCCGGGTGGCCGGTGAACCTCGCAGGTCAGAGAATCTCCCGGATGTGCTCGCGCTTGACGAGCTCCGCCTCGAACTCCAGGAGCTCCGGCCCGAGCGCGTCGCGCGCCGAGACGACGCCGAGCGGTTTCCCGTTCTCGACCACCGGCACGTGCCGGAACCGGCCCTCGTACATCATGTGCAGCGCATGGCCGAGCGGTTTGTCCGCATCGATCGTCTGGCAATCGCGGGTCATCACATCGACGAGGCGGGTAGCCTGCGGATCGCGCCCTTCCGCGACGACGCGGAAGAGTGCGTCGCGCTCGGTGAAGATGCCTGCGAGGCGCCCGCGCTCCACGACCATGATCGCGCCCACCCGGCTGCGTTTCATCAGTCCGGCCGCTTCGGCCACCGTCGTCTCGGGCGACGCGGTAAGCAGATTCTGGTTCTCGATGATGCTGCGAACGGTTCGCTGGGGCATGGCGGGCCTCCTGCCGCGCGGGGAAGGGAAGTCTAGCCCTTTCTCGCATTGCCCCGCCGCCCCGCACACTCTACCATTCGGTCGTGCGTCTCCTTAGCGAAGCCACCCTCCCTGCGGACGCGACGCTTGCAGCCCTCGCCGGCCGCGTCTGGCGCCCGGACGTGCAGGGACCGGCGGTGGTAGCGGTCCGCGCCGACGGCGTCTACGACGTAACCGAGGCCGCGCCGACGATCCGCGATTTGTGCGAAGCAGAAAAACCGGCCGCGACTCTGCGCGCCGCCCGCGGCGAGCGGCTCGGCAGCCTCGACCACATTCTCGCCAACACCCCGGCCGAGGTGCGCGATCCGGGCCGGCCGTGGCTGCTCGCGCCGATCGACCTGCAGGCGATCAAGGCGGCCGGCGTGACCTTCATCGCCTCGCTGCTCGAGCGGCTGATCGAGGAGCAGGCGCGCGGAGAGCCGGAGCGGGCCGCGGCGATCCGCGAGGACATGCTCGCTACGATCGGCACCGACCTGCAGGCGCTCAAGCCCGGGTCGGCCAAGGCAGCCGCGCTGAAGGAGCTCCTCGTCGCCAAGGGCTTGTGGTCGCAGTACCTGGAGGTCGGCATCGGGCCCGACGCCGAGATCTTCACCAAGGGGCAGCCGATGTCGGCGGTCGGCCACGGCATGGACGCGGGGCTGCACCCGGACTCGACCTGGAACAACCCGGAGCCCGAGGTCGTGCTCGTCGTCTCGTCGGGCGGCAAGATCGTCGGCGCGACGCTCGGCAACGACGTGAACCTGCGCGACATCGAGGGCCGCTCGGCGCTCTTGCTCGGCCGGGCCAAGGACAACAACGCCTCGTGCGCCGTCGGACCGTTCGTCAGGCTGTTCGATGAGGCTTTCTCGCTCGACACCGTACGCGGGATCACGGTGAAGCTCGAGGTGTCGGGTCCCGACGGGTTTCGGATGAGCGGCACGTCGTCGATCGCGCGCATCAGCCGGGATCCGGCCGACCTCGTGGGGCAGATGATCGGCGCGAACCACCAGTATCCGGACGGGGTCGTCCTGTTCGTCGGCACGATGTTCGCGCCGGTCGAGGACCGCGACGCCCCGGGTCAGGGGTTCACGCACAAGATCGGCGACATCGTGACCATCTCGGCACCCGAGCTGGGCGCGCTCACGAACCGCATGGTGCGGTCATCCGACGCGGCGCCGTGGAGCTTCGGTGCGAGCCACCTGATGCGGAGCCTCGCCCGGCGCGGCGTGCTCCGGTGAGCGGCGTGCTAGGCTAGCCGGTGCGCGTTCCCGCGCGCACCCCACACGGAGGCGCGAGATGCCCGAGCTCGACAAGGACAAGGCGATCGCCACGCTCAACCGCATCCTCGAGCAGGAGCTGGCCGGGGTCGTCCGCTACACGCACTACTCGCTCATGGTCTTCGGGTACGGGCGGATCCCGATCGTCTCGTGGCTGCACGAGCAGGCGACCGAGGCGCTCGCGCATGCGCAGGCCGCGGGCGAGATGATCACGATGCTCGGCGGCTACCCCTCGCTCGCGATCGGTCCGCTGCTCGACTCCCACCAGCACGACATCGGCTCGATCCTGCGCGAATCGCTCGAGAATGAGGGCGAGGCCCTCGCGCTCTACCGCGAGCTCCACGAGCTGGTCAAGGACCGCTCCGTGACGCTTGAGGAGTACGCGCGGCAGATGATCCAGGCCGAGGAGATGCACGCCGGCGACGTCGACAAGATGCTGCGTAAGCCGGGCGAGGTCGCACGGTTCCGTTCGTGAGCGCGGTCGCGGGCTGCTTGTCGGCGCCCTCCGGCGTAGATACAATGTGTCTACTTTCGACCGAGGGCAATCACCATGGAATCAGTCATCCGGAAGTGGGGCAACAGCCCGGCGCTTCGCCTGCCTAGTTCGCTGCTGAGCGAGGCGGGTCTCGCCGTGGATCAGCGCGTGCGCATCAGCGTGGTCGACGGGGCGATCCGTATCGAGCGCGTGCGCAAGAAGCCGGCCTACCGACTCGAAGATCTGCTCGCCGACGCCGCGAGTCACGCCCGGCACGACGAAGCGGATTGGGGCCCGCGGCGCGGGGTTGAAGTGTGGTAATGGCGGGCCGGCGCCCGGCCGACCCGGACTGGTCGCCCGATCAGGGCGACATCGTCTATCTCGACTTCGATCCGCAGTCAGGGCACGAGCAGGCCGGGCGCCGACCCGCCCTCGTCCTCTCGCCCCGCGCCTACAACGCTACGGCGAACCTCGCGCTCTGCTGCCCCCTTACCACCCGGGTCAAAGGCTGGCCGTTCGAAGTGGACGCGGAGACCGACCTCGCTGGCGCCAAAGGTGTGGTGCTGGCCGACCAGATCAAGGCGCTTGACTGGCGCTCCCGTAACGCTGACCTTGCCGCACGTGCGCCGAAGAAAGTCGTTGCGGAGGTTCTCGCGAAACTGAAAGTGCTGCTACCGGGGATCTGACCGGCCGCGGTGCATGAGTAGCACAAATCGCTACAGCAGCCAGTCCGGAAATCAGGATCAGCGCACGTGAAGCACCGCGGCTCGCGCGGGCAACCCGCGGCCTCGTCGCGCTGCTTCGCTAGTCCGGCTTCATCCCCGCGGTCTTGATCACCGTGCCCCAGCGCGCGATCTCGCTCGCAATGAGTCCTCCGAACTCCTCGGGCGTGCTCACGGTCGCGATCGCTCCCTCGGTGCGCAGGCGCTCCTCCATCTCCGGCGACTGCATGATCGTGCGGATCTCGCCGTTCAGCTTGTTCACGATGCTCGCAGGCGTTCCCGCAGGCGCGACCACGCCGTACCACTGCGTGGCGTCGAATCCCTTCACGCCCGCCTCCGCGATGGTGGGCAGCTGCGGGAAAGCAGCGAGCCGTTTCGTGCTCGAGACGCCGAGCGCGCGCAGCTTGCCGGCCTGCACCTGCGGCATCACGGCAGGCGCACCGGTCATCGTCATCGAGACCTGGCCGGCGACGAGATCGATCACCGCCGGTCCCGTGCCCTTGTAGGGCACGTGCACGATGTCGGTCCCCGTCTGCAGCTTGAAGTACTCCATCGCGAGATGCGCGGCGCTCCCGTTGCCGCCCGAGCTGTAAGCGAGCTGCCCCGGCTTCGCCTTTGCCAGCGCGACGAGCTCCGTCACGTTCGTCGCAGGCAGCGACGGATGCACGACGAGAACGTTCGGAACGCTCGCGATGAGCGCGACCGGCGCGAAGCTCTTGACGGCGTCGTAAGGAAGCTTCGGATAGAACGTGGGATTGACGGCGAGCGTGCCGATGTGACCCATCAGAAGCGTATAGCCGTCGGGAGGCGCCTTCGCGACGAGCTCCGCACCGATCGAGCCGCCGGCGCCAGGTCGGTTCTCGACGATCATCTGCTGCCCCCAGGCCTGGCTCAGCTTCTGGCCGAGCGAACGCGCGAGGATGTCGGTCGATCCGCCGGGCGTGAACGGGACGATCATGCGGATCGGCTTTGACGGATAGGTCTGCGCGGTCGCCATGCCGCAAGCAAGCGACACGCACAACATCAATCCCCGCAGCAACGAGGCAACGGGTGGCCCGCCGATGCGGTGATCGGGCGAGCGGGCAACGTCAAGCATCTTCATGGCAATACCTTTCCGGCGCTCATCAGGTTCAGGGGATCAAGCGCGCCCTTGGCGGCGCGCATCAGCTTCAACTCGACGGCCGGCTTGTAGCGCGCCGACTCGCCGCACCGCGTTGTCAGGCGTGCGATCGTTCCTCGCGGTGCCGAAGTTCCGATCCCTTTGGCGCGAAATGCTGGATCAGCCGGTCGGCATAGGCATGCCACCGCGCATCCTTGGGCACGCCGTCGAATACCCCTTGCCGCGCGAGAGTCGCCACCCAGTCCTGCTTCTCGGCGGTCGCACTCGCCATCAGCGGGGGGAACCCCGCCTCCTTGACCGTGCGCGCCGCCTCCCGCATCTCCTCGGCGCGTCGCTTGCCGTGCTGCACCACGCGACTGAAGAAGTACGCGCCCTGGGCAGCCCAGTCGATCTGCGGGAACGTCTCGACGAGGGTGGGCAACACGTAGTCTTCGACGCCATAGTGCCGTGCGGTGCCGTAACTTTCGATGACCAGTGCTTCGAGCCCCTTGATGATGATGCTGCGGCACATTTTGACCGCCGAGGCCACGCCGATCGCGCATGCGATCGCTTTCGCATCCATGCCCCAGCCACGGCACTGTTCCGCCAGGGCTTCGGCCTTCTCGCCACCCAGCAGCATCGGCACGGCGATCCCGTACGGCGGCACCGAGGTCATCACGCCCGCTTCGACGTAGTGCGCGCCCGCCTTTTCGATCGCCACAGCCGCCTGTTGCTTGGTGCCGGGCGATGCCGAATTCAGGTCCAGGAACAGCGTTCCCGGGCGAATCGAGCCCGCCGCCTCTTCGGCCGCTGCGAGCGTGTTCGATGCTGTGACTGCCGAAATCACGAGTGTGGCCTGCGCGCACAAGTCGGCCATTCCGGATGCGGCCTTCACGCCTTGCCCGGCGCGCATGAGCGCGCTCCTGCGCGCTCGATGCGGGGTCGGCAAACGTCAGATCCCAAGCGCTGATGCGATGCGACGCCGGGCTTGCCTTGCAAGCCTTGCGCGAAGATCTTGCCGACCTCGCCATAGCCGACGATCCCGATGTTTGTTTCCCTCACCACTTGCTCCTATTTCTGTTGCGGCATCAGCGCGCTTCTTCAGGCCAGTAGAGCCGCACCGGGTTGTCGACGAGCAGCTTGCGCTGCAACTCGGCGGTCGGCGCGATGTGCGGGATGAAGTCGACCAGCAGTCCGTCGTCGGGCATGTGGTCCTTCAGGTTCGGGTGCGGCCAGTCCGTGCCCCACAACACGCGGTCGGGAAACGTCTCGACGATGCGCTTCGCGAAGGGCACGACGTCGCGGTAGGCGGCGCGCTCGCCATTCAGCGCCTTCGGCCCGGTGACTGAGAGCCGCTCGGGGCAGCTCACCTTCGACCACACGTTTGGGTATTCGCGCATGAAGTTCACGAACAGCTCGAACTCGGGGCCGTCGACCGCCTTGCCCACGTCCGGGCGACCCATGTGATCGACGACGACCGTGGTCGGCAGCGCGGTGAAGAAGTCCCGCAGTTCGGGCAGGTCGGCCGCTTCGAAGTAGATCACCACGTGCCAGCCGAGCGGCGCGATGCGGCCGGCGATCTCCATCAGCTCGTCCTTCGGCGTGAAGTCCACCAGCCGCTTGACGAAGTTGAAGCGCACGCCGCGCACGCCGGAAGCGTGCAGCGCCTGCAGGTCCTGGTCGGTCACCGATCGTCTGACGGTCGCTACCCCGCGCGCCCTGCCGCCCGAATGGACGAGCGCATCGACCATCGCGCGGTTGTCGGCGCCGTGGCAGGTCGCCTGCACGACGACGTTGCGCGCGAAGCCGAGGTGATCGCGCAGCGCATAGAGCTCGCGCTTCGACGCGTCGCAGGGCGTGTACTTCCGCTCCGGCGCGTAGGGGAACTCCGCGCCCGGTCCGAACACGTGGCAATGCGCGTCGACGCTGCCGGCCGGCACCTTGAATTTGGGCTTCGACGGGCTGGCGTACCAGTCAAGCCAACCGGGGGTCTTCTGGAATTGCATCGTCTCTCACTCCTTCTTCACCGGCTCGACCTGGGCGAGGATGCGTCCGAGCCCGTCCGGGCCGATCACGTTGACCCGCCACGCTTCGACCCGCCAACGCTTTCAATCAGCGTCCAACGTCAGCGGCCCTTTGCCTTCAGCGCCGCGTCCAGGCGCGGGAACACCCGCCGTGCGTTGCCTTCGTACACCTTGTGCTTGTCGGCCGCGCTCAGGATCGTCGAGGCCTCGATGTAGCGCTTGGTGTCATCGTAGTAGTGGCCGGTCTCCGGGTCGATCCCGCGCACGGCGCCGATCATCTCGCTCGCGAACAGGATGTTGTCGACCGGGATCACGCGGGTCAGCAGGTCGATGCCCGGCTGGTGGTAGACGCACGTGTCGAAGAAGACGTTGCGAAGCAGGTGATCCTTCAGCAGCGGCTTCTTCAGCTCCTGCGCGAGGCCGCGGAAGCGGCCCCAGTGGTAGGGCACGGCGCCGCCGCCGTGCGGAATGATGAAGCGCAGCGTCGGGAAGTCCTTGAACAGATCCGAGGTCAGGCACTGCATGAAGGCCGTCGTGTCGGCGTTTAGGTAGTGCGCGCCGGTGGTGTGGAAACACGCGTTGCAGCTCGTGCTCACGTGGATCATCGCCGGGATGTCGTGCTCGACCATCTTCTCGTAGATCGGATACCAGTGCCGGTCCGACAGCGGCGGCTCTTTCCAGTGCCCGCCTGAAGGATCCGGGTTCAGGTTGATGCCGACGAAGCCGTACTCCCTGACGCACTTCTCCAGCTCCGGAACGCAGGTCTTCGGATCGACGCCGGGCGACTGCGGCAGCATCGCGGCGCCGATGAAGCTGTCGGGGAAGAGCTGCGCGACGCGGAAGCACAGCTCGTTGCAGATCGCCGCCCAGGTCGAGGACACGTTGAAGTCGCCGATGTGGTGCGCCATGAAGCTGGCGCGCGGGCTGAAGATCGTCAGGTCCGAGCCGCGCTGGCGCATGAGCTTGAGCTGGTTGGACTCGATCGACTCCCGCAGCTCGTCGTCGCCGATCTTCAGGTCGCCGACCTTGGGCATCACTACCGGGTCCTTGATGCCGGCGATCTGCCGGTTGCGCCAGTTCTCCAGCGCCTTGGGCGCCGTCGTGTAGTGGCCGTGGCAATCGATGATCATCGGTCGTCTCCTTTTCCTTGTGTTGGCAGCCGCGTCCGGACAGTCAGGCCGGCTCCATGCCATGGCGACGCTTCGCATCGGCGGACAACGGCGATGTCAGGAAGTCGAGCAGGCTGCGCACCGCATCGCCTTGCATCGAGGTGGCGCAGATGCCGGCCGAGAACGTGGTGATGATCTGGATGGCCGGCGGCAGCGGTCCGATCACATCGATGCCGCTCAGATGCATCAGCTCGCTCAGCTGCTGAAAGCCGAGCTCGACCTCGCCGCGGGCCACGAGGGCGCCCACCGGCACGCCGGGCGGCGCCTGGACGATCCGGTCCTTGATCTCGGCGGCAATGCCCCAGCGCTCGAAAAGCCCGGCCAGAGCGACCCCACTGGGTCCGGTGGAGCAGCCGACGCTGCGCGAGGACAACACCGCCCGCCGGACCGCCTCTTCCGAGCCGATCTCCGGGCGCTGTGCGCCCGATCGGACCGCTACGGCGACGCCCGAACGGGCCAGATCGACCTTGCTTCCCGCGAGGATGCGGCCGGCGTCGATCAGCTTGTCGATCGCGTCCGACGCGAGCACCGCCACATCGAAGGGTTCGCCCGAGGCCACGCGCTTCGCAGCATCCACCCCGCCGACCGACTCGAAAGCGACCACGCGACCGGACTGCCGCTCGAACGCCGGCACCAGCTCCGCGAGAACCTCGCGGGTCGCCATCGACGAGATGCCGGTGATCTTCGAGAGAATCGGCAGCGCTCACTGCTTTTCGATCTTGGCTTTAGCGACGACGTCCTTCCACTTGGCGATCTCCCTCGTGAGCAGCGCGCTGAGTTCCTCGGGGGTACCGCCCTTGGGAACGACGCCGAGCTCGCCGAAGCGCTGCTTCACCTCGGGAAGTGCGAGCACCGCGTTGATCTCCTTGCTGAGCAGGTCGACCACCGGCCGAGGCGTTTTCGCCGGCGCGGCGATACCGTTCCAGGAGGCGACCTCGTAACCGGGTAAGCCGCTTTCGATCACGGTCGGCACATCGGGAAGGCCCGGGAAGCGACTTTGCGTCGTAACCGCGAGAGCACGCAGCCCGCCCCCCTTCAACTGCGCCATCACGGGCGCGAGAATCTCGAAGCCGAGCTGGAGATCGCCGCCCTTGAGCGCAGTCAGGACTTCGGACGATCCCTTGAACGGCACGACCGTGAAGTCGATCCCCGCGAGCGATTTGAACAGCTCCGCGGACAGGTGCTGCGTGCTCCCGATCCCGATGGTTCCGACCGTGAGCTTTCCGGGTTCGCTTTTGCCGTGGCAATGACGTCCTTCACCGTCTTCAGCTTGGACTCGTTGCTCGTCACGACGGCGAGCCCGAAATACCCGATCTCGGAGACCATTGCGAAATCCTTGACGGGGTCGTAGTTCAGCTTCTTGAACAGCGAAACGCTGACTGCATTGCCGTTGCTGATGAGAAGGAGGGTGTAGCCGTCCGGCGGGGCCTTGGCGACCGCCTCCGCCGCGATGATGCCGCCTGCGCTGGGCCGGTTCTCCACCAGGAACTGCTGCTTGAGCCGCTCGCTCAGCTTCTGGGCGACGATCCGCGCGGTGATGTCCGCGACTCCCCCCGGAGCGAAGCCGACGACGATTTTCACCGGCTTCGTCGGGTAGTCCTGGGCGAAGGCGGCGGGACTTCCGGCGAGGCCGGCAACGGCGATCAGCAAACCTGCGATGGCGCGGTAGGCGCGGTTCATGTCTTCTCCTCAGATCTCGTCCGCGCGGTCGACGTAGCGCAGACCTGCCTTGGCAAGCGCCTCGCGCATGCCGTAGATGTCGAGCCCGAGCTCTTTCGCCGCGAGTCGGCTCCGGGTGGCGGCTTCCTTCTGCTCGCGCGCCGCTGCGGCGGCCGCCACGCGAGCCGCGTGCGCGCGCGGCACGACGACGACCCCGTCGTCGTCCGCGGCGACGACGTCGCCCGGATGGACGAGGGCTCCGCCGCAGACCACGGGGATGTTGACGGAGCCGATCGCGGCCTTGACGGTTCCCTTCGCGGACACGGCGCGCGACCAGACCGGGAAGCCCATCTCGTGGAGCGCCTGGACGTCGCGACAGCCGGCCTCGATGACCAGTCCCTTGGCGCCGAGCGCCCGGTAGGACGTCGCGAGCAGCTCGCCGAACAACCCGTCGGTGTTCTCCGCCGACAGCGCCACGACGACCACGTCGCCGGGCTGGATCATTTCCGCGGCGACGTGCAGCATCCAGTTGTCGCCGGGATGCGCGAGCACCGTCACGGCGGTGCCGCACGCGCGTGCGCCGGAATAGATCGGACGCATGAAGGGGCGCATGAGGCCGATGCGGCCTTGTGCTTCGTGAATCGTTGCGACGCCGAAGCGTGCGAGCTCGGCCACCGCGGCGGCGTCGGCGCGATTGACGTTGCGGACAGCTATGCCGTTCATGGGTATCTCTCCGGACGGTGAGGGTGCGCTTTAATCGAGCGAGATGTTAAGCCGCTTGATCACTTCGCCATAGCGCTTCCGATCCGCCTCCATGGTCGCCGCCATCTCCGCGGCCGCGGCGAGGAGCGCGGCGGCCAGCCCGGCGACGAGGTGCTTCGCTTGCATCGGGTGGGTCTCCTTGGGTCTGGTGAAAAAGGAAAAGACGGGGTTCAGTACGAGGGCCGCGTGCCGGATGTATCCCAAGCGGCCGATTGGGCGTCGCTCCCGGCGACCGAGTACAGGGCACCCGGCGCGTTGCGCGTCTTCTGGAACTCCTCGAGCGACTGGCCGCGCATCGCCGCATAGATGTGCAGATTGGAAACGCCGATGACCGCGCCGAGCTTCTCGAGCATGAAGAAGATGACGCCGTAGCGAATGAGGCCCTGCCAGTCGCGCCGCCGGACCAGGTCGCGCTCCTCGCGCGTGAGTCGCGCCTCCTCGTACGCGGCTTCCTCGTCCTCGAGAAAGCGCGCGCGTCGCTGCGGATCGATAAGGCTGTGCAGGAACTTGTTGAGTCGATAGCCCTTGAGGCTTCGGGCGAGGGTGAAGGGATAGGTCCCCTCGAGGCTCTCCGCCCCGGCGCTCTGCCACGCGATGCGTCGCCGCTGATCGTCCGCGGCATGCGCGTCCGGGGATTCCGTACGGGGCTCGAACACCACGGTCGCAATGCCAGTCATGGAGGGCAGGTAGTAGCTGCGATGCAAGGCCCGAACGCCGCCCGGCAGAGCACCGCGCATGATCAACCACATGATCACCTCCGCACCCTCCCAGCCGCCGCGGCGGGCGTACTCGGCGAGCGCCATCCCCGCGAGCTGCTCGGGGTCGTTCTCGATCAGATCGAGGAACGCCTTGTCCCATTCCGGGTTGTTGAACCCCGCACGTTCGCCGTGGACCTGGTGAGAGAGCCCGCCGGTCGCGACGACGACGACGTTCAAATCCTCCGGATAGCTCTCGACGGCTCGCCGCAGTGCCTGGCCGAGCTTGAAGCAGCGGCGCGCAGAGGGCACCGGAAGCTGCAGCACGCCGACCAGCAACGGAATGATCGGGATGGGCCATCGGGGCTGGTGCGGCATCAGCATGCTGAGCGGCGAGAACAGACCGTGGTCGAGCGGCCGGTCCTGGAAGAAGGACATGTCGAACTCGTCGGTCATCAGCGACGCCGCGATATGCTGCGCGAGCGCGGGATGGCCGTCGACCGGCGGCAACGCACGCACTCCCCCGCCCTCGTCCGCAACCGCGAATGACTCGCCCACGCCGAGCGTGAACGCCGAGTAGTGATCGAAGAAGAACGAGGTGACATGATCGTTGAAGATGTAGATCATCGCGTCCGGCTTCTTGGCTAGGAGCCAGTCCTGCACTGGAGCGAACGCATCGAAGATCGGCGACCACGCCGGGTCGTTGCGCTTGTTCTTGTCGAACGCGAAGCCGATCGTGGGAGTGTGGGCGGTACCGATCGCGCCGATGATTCTCGCCATGGCGGCAGATTCCTTCTTAAACGGTGGGAGACACGCGACGATACGCCTCGGCGTATCTGCCGTGGTTCACGTTCGGTGTTTTCCTGTCGGTCATGCGAATCTTGTTGATCGCGAGAAGTAGCGGTGCATGGTCAGGGATTGTCTGGTGATCGGAGCCAGAATGGAACGGCATTTCTTGGATAACTGCTATCGCAGTTCGGCATTGCAGATCCCGGGCGACCGCCTTAGACTGGCCGCTCGCTAGCCGCGTCTACCATGGACTTCCGCCAGCTCGACTACTTCGTGCACGTCGCCGACGCGCGCAGCTTCTCGAAGGCCGCCGAGCTGCTGTCGATCGCGCAACCGGCGTTGAGCCGGCAGGTCCGCGCCCTCGAAGTCGAGCTGCGGCAAGCGCTCTTCCTGCGCAACGGGCGCGGCGTCACGCTCACGCCCGCGGGGACACGCCTGCTCGCGCACGCGCGCGGCATCCTTCAGCAGGTGCAGAGCGCGCGTGCCGACCTCGACGAGACGCGGACGGCGCCGATCGGGCGCGTCGCGCTCGGCATTCCGCCGACGGTCGGGCGCGTGCTGGCAGGGCCGCTGGTCGCAGAGTTCCGCACGCGCTTCCCGCGTGCCGACATCAGCATCGTAGAGGGCCTCACCGTGCACATCCTCGAGTGGCTAGCACTCGGGCGCGTCGACCTCGGCATCGTCTACAACCCGCCGGCATCCCCCGCCGTCGAGCTGCGGCCGCTCGCGGCGCAGCAGCTCTGTCTGATCAGCTCGCCGCCTGCGCGTCCCGCTAAGTCTCCTGCGGGCGTGGCACTGCGCCGCCTGCCCGACTACCCGCTGATCATCCCGAGCCGACCGCATACGATCCGCATGCTCGTCGAATCGCGCCTCGCGGCGGTCGGCCTCAAGCCGAACATCGCGCTCGAGGTCGACGGCGTCCGCGCGATCCTCGATCTCGTCGCGCGCGGCCACGGCCATGCGGTGCTTGCGCGCTATGCGCTCATCGAAGCCGGCGATGCCACGCGGCTGGTCGCCCGGCCGATCGTCGCGCCGGCGCTGCGCACCATGATGTCGATCGCGACCTCGGCGCAGCGGCCGCTCACGCGCATGGCGGCCGAAACCGTCGGGCTCGTCGCAGAGCTGGGCCCGTCGTTGCTCGAGAGCTAATCGGCCGACGAGGCGGTTCGCCGGAACGTGCTGGCGGACAATCCGGCACGGGTACTGGCGCTGACGGCTACCCCGCCAGCCCGCCCGGGGCGGCGAAGCGCTCGACGAGATACGCCACGAAGAGGCGCACCTTGGCCGAGAGGTGCTTGCGGGTCGGATAGACGGCGTAGATCGGCGCGGGCGGCGCCGAGTAGTTCGGTAGCAGCGCGGTGAGGCGCCCGGCGCGCACGTCATCGCGGACGATGAAGTCGGGTTCGAACGCGATCCCTGCACCGAGCGCCGCGAGCGCGGCATTGAGGTCGCCGCTGTTCGCGTGCACAGTCCCGGCGACGCGCACCGCGTGCTCGCGTCCGCCGGTACCGCGGAAGCGCCACTGGCCGCGCGGCGACGCGTACTCGTAGGTGAAGCAGTTGTGCCGGGCGAGGTCGTCGGGGGTTGCGGGCGTGCCGTGCCGCGCCAAGTAGACCGGCGCGGCGCAGGGGACGAGCCGGGTCTCACCGAGCTTGCGCGCGACGAGGTTCTCCGAACCTGCGCCGCCGATGCGGATCGCGAGGTCGAAGCCCTCTTCGATGAGGTCGACCATCCGGTCGGAGAGCTGGACGTCGAACTTCACGTCGGGGTGACGCGCGAGGAACCCGGCGATCGCCGGGGCGACGTGTCGCGCGCCGAAGGTCACGGAGGTCGTGAGCCGGATCGTGCCGCGGGGCGTGATTGCCGCCTGCGTCGCTTCCTGCTCGGCTTCCTCCAGATCCTGCAGCAGCTGCACCGCTCGGCCGTAGAGCGCCTGGCCGCTCTCGGTGAGGCTCAGCCGGCGCGTCGTGCGGTTGAGGAGCCTGGTCCGAAGGTGTGCTTCGAGCTCTGCGACCTGGCGCGATACCGCCGTGGTCGACAGGCCGAGCCGTTCGGCCGCGCGTGAAAACCCCCCGGACTCAACGACTTGAGCGAAGACCCGAAGGGCGCTGAAGCGATCCATGGCGCATCATTATCCCGATTACCGGGAATATCAATTGTCGTCCCGCCAGTTTATCCCGGAGCGGGCGACGCTCACACTTCGCTCCGTCCACCAACTTTTCCAGGAGACACAGATGATCGATTCCCGTACCGCCCCTTACGCCGCGCTCTTGCTTCGCGTCGCGATCGGCTCAATGTTCATTGCACACGCGTTGCTCAAGTACTACGTGTTCACGCTCCCCGGCACGTCGCAATTCTTCCAGTCGCTCGGCCTGCCCGGAGCGCTCGCCTACGCGACGTTCTGGGCCGAGCTTGCGGGCGGGGCATTGATCCTCGCCGGTGCCTACTCGCGCTGGGTTGCGGTGGCCCTGCTCCCGATCCTGATCGGCGCGGCATGGGCGCACGCCGGCAACGGCTGGGTGTTCACGGCAGCCAAAGGCGGCTGGGAATACCCCGCGTTTCTCACCGTGGCGGCGGCGGCGCTCGCTCTGCTCGGTGACGGCCGCTTCGCGGTCTCGAGCCTGTTCAACACGCGCAAACTGCAAGGAGCCTACGCATGAAACTCTATTACTCCCCCGGTGCCTGCTCGCTGTCCCCGCACATCGTGGCGCGCGAGCTCGGCCTCCCGATCGAGCTCAGGAAGGTCGACACGAAAGCGAAGACGATCGAAGGCGGCGGCGACTACCTGAAGGTGAACGCGCGCGGCTACGTGCCCGCGCTCGAGCTGGACAACGGCGAGATCCTCACCGAGGGCCCGGCGATCGTGCAGTACCTCGCCGACCTCGTGCCGCAGGCTGGGCTCGCGCCGAAGGCGGGCGATTTCGCCCGCTATCGCCTGCAGGAGTGGCTGAACTTCCTGACGAGCGAGATCCACAAGCAGTTCTCGCCGCTCTTCAAGCCGACGACGCCCGAGGACTACAAGCCGATCGCGAAGCAGAACATCGCGACGCGCTTCGACTGGCTCGAACAGCAACTCGCCGCCAAGCCGTATCTGATGGGCGATCAGTTCAGCGTGGCCGACGCCTACCTCTTCGTGCTGCTCGGCTGGACCGGCCCGACGCAGATCGACCTCGCGCGCTGGCCGAACCTCGCCGCATTCCACAAGCGCGTGGGCGCGCGGCCGAAGGTGCAGGAGGCGCTGCGTGCCGAAGGGCTGCTGAAGAAGGCCGCCTGAGGAGGAAGGGATGCTGCCGAGCCTCTTCATCTCCCACGGCTCGCCGATGCACGCGCTCGAGCCGGGCGCGGCCGGAAAAGCGTGGGCGGGGCTCGCTCGCTCACTTCCCCGGCCGCGCGCGATCCTGATCACCTCGGCGCATTGGGAGACCAACGTCCCGATGCTGACCGGCAACGCGCAGGCCGGAAACGATCCACGACTTCTCCGGCTTCCCCGAGCCGCTCTACCGGCTGCGCTACCCGGCGCCGGGCTCGCCCGAGCTCGCCCAGCGCGCCCGCGGGCTGCTTGGCGAGGCCGGGTTCACCGCCGCGATCGACGGCTGCCGCGGGCTCGATCACGGCGCGTGGTCCCCGCTGCTTTACATGTATCCGGACGGGGACATCCCGGTCGTGCAGCTCTCGCTCCAGCCGGAGCTCGGGCCGCGGCACCACTATCGGCTCGGCCGGGCGGTCGCGCCGCTCGCGGACGAAGGCGTCCTCCTCGTCGGCTCCGGCCACATGACGCACAACCTGCGCGACTGGATGCGCGGCGCGCACGACGCGCCGCGCCGGCGCCCTACGCGAAGCAATTCCAGTCCTGGGTGCACGACCGCATCGAGGCCGGCGACCACGAGGCGCTCATCGAGTACCGCAGCCGCGCGCCGCACGCGGCGCGCGCCCATCCGACCGACGAGCACTTCCTGCCGCTCTTCTTCGCGCTCGGCGCGGCGGGAACAGCGTCCCGCCCCGCGCGCGTCTACGACGCGATTGAGGGCGGCGCGCTGGCGATGGACGCCTACGCGTTCGAGCCCGGCTCCGGCTACTGCTCGATCTTGATGTTTGCGTTCCTGACGACCGCGGCGTGGCGGTTTGGGTGGCTTGACTGCACGAAAAGGCGGGTGCCGACCGCGTTGCAGTCGGCGTGCACGCCGCCGTAGCGGGAGAGGGCGGCCCGGAACCGGGCGAGTCAGAAGCTGCGAGAGATCGCGACGACCACCCCCGGCCTGCAGCGATTCGGGCCGCCGGGACACTCGTCGTTCGGGATGTCGGTTGCGACCGCGCTCAGCTCGAGGCTCACCACCCGCAGATCGACGCTCACGCCGATACGCGCGCATCGACTCGCGAGCGCGGCGCGGCCGGGCGGCGCCCCCGCGAGCAGGTCACGCCGACGTGAGCGAAGAGCGCCGTGCGCTCGTTCAGCGCGTGGCTCGCGTTCACCTCCACGTAGGTTGCGCGCGCGCCGCTGTTGAAGTAGTCGGGCGTGTAGCTGACGCGGGCGTTCAGCGTTCGCCACGTCACGCCGACGAAGCCTTCCGCGTAGTTCCAGTCCGGGGTCCCGCCCGGGCCGAGGTAGGTGTAGTAGCCGGCCCCCAGCTCCCAAGAAAGCTCCGCGCTCACGCGCCTCGCGTAGCCGGCTTGTGACGAACGCCTCGACCCGGGCGTTGGAGGCGGCGCCGAAGTCGACCGTGGACGCGAACAGTCCCGGCGAAGAACCCCGTCGGATGATCGATGGCGATGCTGCCCTGGAGGGCCGGCCGGCGATCGGACTGCGAGATGCCGCGGAAACGATAGTCGGACACGGCCGCGACGCTGCCCGAAAGCTGCGCGTGGCTTCGCCTCGCCAGCAGCGCGGCGCCCAGCAGCGCGAGAACGACCCGCACTTTGGCGATTCAGTCCGGTATTCACGACGATGCCGGCGGAGCGCCGCCGGTTGAGCGGCCGTTCAGGGCGCGCAGCTGCGCGTCTTGGCGACCGCGGCGAGCGCGGCGCAGGCATCGAGCCGGGGCGCGCCGCCGGCGGGGCGAGGCGCGCTCGCCGCGGCTCTGAAGCACCGCTCGGATCTCTTCACCGCTCAAGCTCGGTCGCGTTTCGATCAGCAGGGCGGCGATGCCGGCGACGTGCGCCGCCGCGAACGACGCGCCGGAGAACCATCCCCAGCCCCCGGCCGGAACCGTGGTCAGGATCGCGCGGCCCGGGGCAAGTATTGCATGGTCGGGGAGCCGCGGGTCATCGCCGACCGCCACCGCGATCACGCGCGGGTGCGACGCCGGGAAGCTCCGGTCGGGCGCCGCGGGGTCAACTGCGCCGACGACGGCCACCCCGCGCTCCGCCGCGCGGTCGATGAGCCGCTCGAGCAGGCGGTCGCGCGGCCCGCTGAGGCTCAGGTTGAGCACCCGGACCTGCTCGCTCGAGCGCGAACTGGATCGCCTTCGCCAGCGTGAAGCTCGAGCACAGCGCGGCATCGGCGTTCGCCGGGTCCTGCCAGCAGGCGCGGAGCGGCAGCAGCGTCGCGTCGGGCGCTACGCCGGCCGCGCCGACGCCGTTGCCGGACCGGGCGACGATGATCCCCGCCACGGCCGTGCCGTGCACTTCGGCGGCGTAGGCGCTGCCGTCGACGAAGTTCCTCGCGGCGGCGAGCCGGCCCGCGAGGTCGCGGGTGACGAAGATCGGCGCCGGTATCCGCCTGGGCGATGCGAACGTCGCGGCCGGTCGCGGTGCGGTGCAACTGCGCGAGCTCGAATTGCCGCTCGCTCGACCGGTGCCCTGCGTCCGCGTCGATGCGGCCGAGCGTGCGAAAGACCTGGACCGGCTGCGCCGACTCGACCCGCGGATCGGCGGCGATGCGCTCCGCGACGCCCGCGGTCGACGCGCCTGGCGCGACCTCCATGACGAAGCAATGCAGCGCGAGCGCGGGCATCGGCCAACCGTGCACGAGCTTCACCCCGTGGTCGCGGGCGATCGCCGCCGCGATCGACTCGGCCCGGACGCGCGCCGCGTGCGCCGCGTAGCCGGCAGCCCCCGCGGCCCCGGGCTGATAGTGCGGCGCGGCGGCTTCGATCATCACGAGGAGCTGGCGTTCGGGGTCGCTCGCATCGGTCGTGAGCGGGGCGATCCGCTCGAGCGCGGCGCAGCCCGGCAGCCCGATCGCTGCGGCGAGCGCGAGGTTCGCAAGCCATAGGTTCATCGCGCGCCGTCCGGCGCGCCCGCCGCGCGATCCGCGGACCTGACGGCGCGCTCGCGCGCAGCTTCCGGAGCGCCTCCTCTTCGCGCCCGGGCGCGACTTCGACGGTGTATTCGCCCGGGTGTCGGCTCGACGATGCGCGCGCCGATGCTCCGCGAGCACGCCGCGCAACTCGTCTTCCGACGCGGCGGGGTCGAGCGACGATCGAGAGCCGCGCCCCGCCGGCGCCTGGCGGCGCGCTCGCGCGCGCCGAGCGTCCGGTAGAGGTCCGGCGCGCGACGCTCGCCGATCAGCGCGACCGCCAGCGCCACGACGAGCGCGAGCTGGGCGACCAGCGCACCGCGCAGCCACGGCCGGGCCTCGCGCCAGCCGCGCCGGAGCCGCGCGCCGATCGCGCCCGGGCGCCATCCCGATTCCAGCTCGTCGATTCGGGCGTGCGCGCGCTCCAGCGCGCGCTCCACTGCGCGCTCGGGCTCGTCGCCCGCGAGCACCGCCTGCAGCGCTCGCTGCGACTCCAGTTCGCGCCGGCAGCGCAGGCACTGCACGAGATGCGCCTCGATCCGCTGCCGCTCGTCGGCGGCGAGCGTTCCGTTCAGGTACCAGGGCAGCAGCTCCTCGGTCGTCCGGTGCGCCGGGTCATCGGTGCGAAACAGACGCATGGCGTTCATAGTCGGCTCCCCGCGCTCGGACGAGAGCAGCGACTTGAGCTTGCCGTCGCGCGTGAAACATCCGGGTCTTCACCGTGTCGACCGGGCAGCCGACGATGCCGGCGATCTCCCGGTACGCGTAGCCGTGGTAATAGGTGAGCTCCACGACCGCCCGATGCTCGACCGACAGGGCCGCGAGCGCACGGCCCACCCGCGCGCGGGACTCGCTGCGGATCGCCTCGGTTTCCGGCCCCTCGGTCCCTGATCCTGTCTCCCCGCCCGCGTCCGCGTCATGAGGGATCGCTCGACCGCTTGACCGCCTTCAGCGCCTTCCGGTAGGCGATCCCGAAGATCCACGTGGAGACGCGCGAGGAGCCGTCGAACGTGTGCGCCTTCCTCCAGACGACGAGCATCGTGTCGTTGAGCGCCTCCTCGGTGAGGTGCGGACGACGCGTGAGCTGCTCGAGGAACCGGGTCAGGCGGCGGTAGTAAGCCCGGTACAGCACGTCGAAGGCGCGGCGGTCCTTCGCCGCGACCCGGCGCACGAGCGCCGCCTCGTCGGGGACGTTGGGGCGGCTGCGGGCTGCGACAGCGGGTCCGGTTGCATCTCGAAAGTTGCGGCTGCGGCGTGCCGCAACGGCTAGAAACGGTAAATTCCCCGATTCCCGCGATCGGTTCAATCGGTGGGCCGATGACCGATTTGAACCGCGCATTGAACCGATTTCTCCCGGCGGGGCATCCACCGCTGGGCTTCAAGCGGACTTCGCCAGACGCTCGCTTCGAGCGAACTCGCGCGCGGGCACGCGCCAACTCAGAGGACCTCGGATTGAGCCCGCGACTGCTCCGCTGGTCGTGGGACACTCCTGGGACACTCCCCCACAAGGGCACACCGCTTTCGGCAACAGCCGACAGACGGTACACTGCGCTACGCTGCTGATTTTGCTTGCGGTGAGGTGTTGTGGTCGACGGCGACGGACGGTACTAGGGCTGTCTTTTAATCCGTTGGTCGCAGGTTCGAATCCTGCACGCCCTACCATTGAATCAATCCGTTGCAGCGGCGCCGCGGAGTCCCTTGGCGGCCGCTTGATCGTGTGCATGCTCCTGGGCAACACTGTGCCCTTCTCACGTACGAGGAGGAGGCACAATGAAAGCACGATCGATCGTCGCAGCCTGCACGGCGTTCACCCTTGCCCTCGGCGTGGCCGCCGACGGCCGCGCGCAGGACAGCTACCCGAATAAGCCGGTCAAGCTGCTCATCGGCTTCCCGCCGGGCGGGCTGCTCGACACCGTATCGCGCATCGTCGGCGAGCGGATGGCGGCGCTGCTCGGCCAGCCGTTCATCATCGAGGCGCGTGCCGGCGCGGGAGGCCTGATCGCCACGGGCGCGCTCGCCAAGTCGGCGCCCGACGGCTACACGCTGATGATGATCAACGACAACCACGCGCTCAATCCCTACATCCTCAAGGAGGTGCCGTACGACAGCGTCAAGGATTTCGCGCCGATCGGGTTCGTCGGCAGCACGCCGCTGGTGTTCAACGCCTACCCGGGGCTGGGCCTGAAGTCGATCAAGGACCTGGTGGAGATGGCGAAGGCGAAGAACGGCGGCCTCACCTACGGTTCGGTCGGGCCCGGCAGCCTGCCGCATCTCAGCACCGCGCTCTTCGCGCGTGCCGCAGGCGTCAGCATGACCCACGTCCCCTACAAGGGCGGCGCACCCGCCCTCACCGATCTGGTGGGCGGGCACATCGACCTCATGATGACCTCGCTCGTGATCAGCAAGGCGCACATCGACGCTGGCAGGCTCACGCCGCTCGCGGTTGCGTGGAACCACCGCCTCGAGCCCCTTCCCAACGTGCCCACCACCGCGGAAGCCGGCTACCCGCTGGACGCTGCGTACTGGTTCGGCCTGATGGCCCCGGCCGGCACCCCGCCGGCGGTCATCGGCAAGCTCGAGAAGGCCCTCGCCGAAACCGTCGCCCAGGCCGAAGTCCGCAAGCGCCTCGCCGAAATGGGCACCCTCGTCACCCCGATGAACGGCAAGGAATTCGGCGCATTCATCCAGAGCGAGATGGCGAAATGGCGCGATGCGGTGAAGAGCGCGAACGTGAAGATCGAATAAGAAACACAGAAGCGGCTGGGGCCTTTACGGGAGCGCCGCGTTGCCACAACGGATCAACTGGCCTGCCGCGGCGGCAAGTCGCTTGGAATATTTGTTTGCATCGTGTGATACTTCTTCGCGGAGGAGGAGGTCGCCATGCGGATGCTGATCGGTGGCGGATTGGGCGACGCACCGCGTCGCGGTTGATCCCGGCTAGCCGGCGCGAGGAATGGGAAACGCGGCCGCGATGCACGGCGATGCGCCGCACCACCTGCAGATGCGCGGCGTCAGCAAGCGCTACGGCGGGACGCAGGCGCTGCGCAACGTGGATTTCTCCGCGCGGCGGGGAGAGGTGCACGCGATCGTCGGCGAGAACGGCGCCGGAAAGAGCACGCTCACCCGGATCCTGACCGGCGCGATCCAGGCCGACGCCGGCGAGATCCTGCTCGATGGCGAGCCCCAGGCGATCGACAGCCCGCTGCGCGGGCAGCAGCTCGGCATCCGCATGGTGCACCAGCACGTGCACCTGGTGCCCCACCTGAGCGTCACCGAGAACATCCTCCTCGGCAGCATGCCGACCGCCCGGGTCAACTGGTGGATCGACTGGCCGGCCGCCCACCGCAGGGCGCAGGAGATCCTCGCCGCGATTGGCTTCCAGGGCATCGATGTGCGCGCGCGCGTCGCCCGCCTGAGCGCGTCGCAGCAGCAGGTGGTGGAGATCGCCAAGGCGGTGGCCGTCACGCCGCGGATCCTGATCATGGACGAGCCTTCCGCCGTCCTCGCTCAGGAAGACCTGAAGACCCTGTTCGCGCTGGTCGGTCGCCTGCGGGACCAAGGCGTCCTGGTGCTCTACATCTCGCATCGCCTCGACGAGCTGTACGCGATCGCCGACCGGGTCACCGTGCTCAAGGACGGCACGCTCGTCGGCACCGTGGATCCACGGCAGACCGACAAGGACGGCCTCATCAGGCTCATGGTCGGCCGGACGCTCGCGGAGGTCTTTCCCCGCCGACAACCGCGGATCGGCGCCGAGGTGCTGTCGCTGCGAGGCCTGAGCCGCGCGGGCCGCTTCCGGGAGGTGTCGTTCGCGCTCGCCGAAGGCGAGATCGTCGGGCTGTACGGACTGATCGGAAGCGGTCGGACCGAGGTCGCGCGCTGCGCGTTCGGCGCCGACCAGCCCACCGCGGGCGAGATCCGCCTGGACGGGCGCGCGCTGCGTCCCCGGTCGCCGCGCGATGCGCTGCGCGCCGGCATTGCGATGCTCACCGAGGACCGGATCGGCGACGGCCTGGTGCTCGGGCTCTCGATCCGCGACAACGTGAGCCTCGCCAGCTTCGACGCGATGAGCCGCTGGGGCGTGCTGAATCGTCGCCGGCAGAGCACGCTCGTCCAGTCGAAGGTGAGGGACGTGGAGGTGCGCCCCGCTGAGATCGAGCGGCTCGTGCGCACGCTGAGCGGCGGCAACCAGCAGAAGGTCGTGCTCGCGAAATGGCTGCTCACCAGGGCGCGGATCCTCCTGCTCGACGAGCCGACGCGCGGGGTCGACGTCGCCGCCAAGAAGGAGATCTACGCGACCGTGGCCGGGCTCGCGGACCGCGGCATGGCGATCCTGCTGATCTCCTCGGAACTGCCGGAGCTGCTGGGGATGAGCGACCGGATCCTGGTCATGCGCGAGGGCCGCCTGGTGGGCGCGTTCGCGCGGGCGCAGGCCAACGAGGAGCGGATTCTCGCCTGCGCGGCGGGCGTCGGCGGGGGGGCGAATGCGGGCTGACCCGGCGGGCGCGCGCAACCGGACCGCGGGCCCCGTGCCGGGGCTGGCGGCCCGCGTCGAGCGGTGGTGGTTCGCCGGAGGCGAACCGCGCCTGAGCGTGCTGGACGTCAGTCTGATCGCGTGCTTCGTCTCGATGCTGCTCGTCGGGACCTGGCTCGCCGAATCCTTCTTCACCGAGCGCAACCTCAGCAACCTGCTGCGGCAGATCGTGGCGAACGGCCTCATCAGCCTGGGAATGCTGCTCGTCATCCTGACCGGCGGCATCGACCTCAGCGTCGGCTCGGTGGTGGCGCTCGGCGGCGTGCTGTTCGCCGGAATCAGCGACCGGCTCGGGATCGGTCCCGCGCTCGGCATCGCGGTCGCCGGCGGCGCCGCGGCCGGGATGGTGAACGGGGTGATCATCGCGCGCTTCAAGCTGCAGTCCTTCATCGTCACCCTCGCAACGATGGGCATCGTGCGCGGCTGCGTCTTTCTCTATACCGAGATTCCGATCTCTCCGGCCCATCCCGCCTTCCGCGACCTGGGCGCGACCCTGGTCGGCCCGATGCCCCTCAGCATGATCATCATGCTGGGCTGCTATGTGCTCGTCTGGTTCTACCTCAACCGCACCCCGCCGGGTCGCGCCACGGTGGCGATCGGGGGCAACGAGGAGACGGTGCGCCTGGCGGGCGTCCACGTCGGGCGCACGATCGTCCTGGCGTACGTGCTCTCGGGCGCGTTCTCGGCGCTGTCCGGCGCGATTCTGGTATCGCGGCTGGGCATCGCCCAGCCGAGCCTCGGCATCGCCTACGAGCTCGACGCCATCGCCGCATGCGTGATCGGCGGCGCCGCGCTCGGCGGCGGCGCCGGCGGTGTCCCGGGCACCCTGTTCGGCGTCTTCACGCTCGGGCTGATCAACAACCTGCTGAACCTTGTCGGCGTGAAGAGCTTCTATCAGGACATCGTCAAGGGCAGCGTCATCATTCTCGCCGTGCTACTCGTCGCGAAAAGGAGGACCCGATGAACCCGTGTCGCACTGCCTGAACGGCCCGCGCGTTACCGCGCAGCCGCAGCCAATCGCTCAACCGAAGGAGGATCACCAATGAAACGCTTGTTAGCACTTGCCGCCTGCCTCTGCGGTCTCCTGGCGTTCGCCGGGCCGAGCTTCGGACAGGCGAAGGAAACCAGGATCGGGATCGTCACCCTGCAGATGAAGGCCCCCTACTTCATCGCGATGGTGCGGGCCCTGGAGGCGGAAGCCGCCAACTACCCGAACGTCAAGACCTTCGTCGCCGACGGCGGCGGCGACGTCGCCAAGGTCAGCGCCGACATCGAGGACCTGCTCTCCAAGGGCGTGGACGGCCTAATCATGAACATCAGCCCGCTGGAGGCGCTGCCGGGGCCGATGGCCTCGATCAAAAAGGCCGGCAAGCCGCTCGTCCTGGTCAATCGCCGGCTGAAGGGCGGCGAGTACGACGCTTGGATCGGCGTGGACAACTTCAACACCGCGGCGGGTGTCGGGGAATACATCGTCAAGCGGATGGGCGGCAAGGGCACCCTGCTGATGATGCGCGGCGGCCCGGAGGACAACAGCACGGGCAACGCCCGCAGGGACGGCGTGCTGTCGAAGGTGAAGAACAGCCCGATCAAGGTGATCTTCGCTCCCGAGTTCGGCAAGTGGACCGAAGACGGCGGTATCCGGGTCATGGAAGACATGCTTGCGAAGCACAAGGACCTCGACGCGGTCTTCTGCGAAGGCGACGTCATGTGCCTGGGGGCCCAGCGCGCGATCGCGGATGCCGGCCGCTCGAAGCAGATCCTGATCTTCGGCTTCGACGGTCAGAAGGCCGCGATCGAGCAGATCATGAAGGACTCGAACTTCGTCGCCACGGGCGTGAACTCGGCCGACATGATCGCCAAGATCGGCTTCAAGACGATGATGGATCTCCTCGCCGGCAAGAAGCCCGCGCAGAAGGACTCGTCGCCGCCGGTGGTCATCGTCACCCCGGAGAACGCCAAGCAGGTGTACAACCCGAAGGCGCTCTTCTAGTCCGGGAGCGCGGCCCGAGCGCCGGTGCGCTCGGGCCGAGGGCCCGGGACGGGCTCGTCTCCTGCCGCGACCATGCGTCGGAGGTTCCGACCGGTTAGAGGGCGAGAGCCGTGGCAGCGGTGCGCGTGACAGCGTACTCGCCGGGGGCGAGCGCCCCGGTGCGGCACAGCCGGTTCAACAGCGCGTAGAGCGAGACAAACGCCGATCCGTCCTGGAGCCACGCATCGAGCGGGCGGTCGAGATAGGGGTCGGGTCCGCCGTGCACGAACGCGACCGCCGGCAGTCCCCGGCCCCGGCGGCCGAGGCCCAGATCCAACTCGGCCGAGAACCGTTCCTTCGCAGGGAAGCTCGTGCGCACCAGCCGCTCGAGTTCCCGGGTGTCGATCACGCGCATTCTGGGCCTCCTGCAGTCTTCGGACGCCCTCATGCTGGCGCGGGCAGTTCTCGTCCCGATGTCGACGTTGCAACCTTTCCTGTCAGATGTTGCGCGCGGCTTTCACGTGGTCTAGGTCGCCTTCGGATCGGTGGGACAACCTCAGCCCCATCGACACCTGCGTTGGATGCTTCCCTGCGCCGCGTCCCGGCGGCCCGCCTCCGCGCTGACGATCGCAGCGCCAATGTGACGGTTGCGACACACAGCGCCTGACCGGACACGGTGCCGAGAGCAGGCGGCGGGAGGATGGTGGCGCGTCGTAAGCAATCGATGCATACCTCAACCTCTGAAAGGAACCACGTCATGTTCAAGAAACTCGTTCTCACTCTGGCCGCCGGCGCCACCCTCGCCGCCGCCAGCACGGGCGCTCGCGCACGGCAGCTTCGCGTTCGATGACCCCTATTGGAAGCAGCAGCTTGACCGCAGCAGCGAGCCGAGCGTCTTCGCCCGGTTTGCAGCCGGCCCGCGCGACACGATGACCGACGCGACCGTCGAATTTCGTGCCACCGACGACGGGATTGCGGCGGCGAACGAAGCCGAGAAATCGCGCCTCGATAACGCCGGCTTCCCTCAGTACGTCAACTAAGGGCCTCACCGCGGCGCCGGGGGCGCACCCCGGTACCGCGGCCTCACCGCCGCTCGCAAGGGCCACACAAATGAGTGCGATGACCGAACTGAAGCTGCAGCTCGAGAACAGCCATTACCGTGGAACGGGCGGCGTCAGCAGCAATAGCCGGGGTGCGGGTTTCAGCCCGGCCTTCATGGACTCGGGGACGCGCGCTGTCTACCTGTCCTGCTTCGCCGATGGCCGGATGGCACCGTTCCACACCCTCGACGGATTGCCCGAGGAGCTTGTGCTCGGACGGACCACCAGCGGGCGCGTGGCCGCGATCAACCCTTCCGTGATTTCCGGGTTCGTGCGGGCGGGTGTGTTCTACACGCGCAATGAGGCGGCCGCGCTTGTCGCGGCCGATCGGCCGTTCGATCAAGCCGGCGACGAAGTGTTCGGCTGACGAGGACGGCGGCATGGACACCTATAGAGGCGTGGCGCTTGGCGTGGAGTGCGCCTGGCCACCTTCGGCCAACAGCCGCCCGGACAGGGCGGCACGCAAGATGCGCGCGCGCATCCTGTCCGCCATTGCGCTTGCGCTGGCCGGACTTGCCGCGCTGTCGGATGGCGCCAATCGCCGGACGTAACCCGCTATAGCGGTCGCCGGCGGCTACTGATGAGCAAACGCACCTGACCATGAATCGAGGTCATCACCCATGTCGCACGCCACACCAATCGTGTTCGTAGTTGACGACGACGTCGCGGTGCGCGAATCGCTGGAAACGCTGATCGGCTCCGCAGGCTGGCAGCCGGAGACATTCGCGTGCGCACAGGAGTTCCTGTCTTGCCCACGAGTCCTTGCCCCGAGCTGCCTGGTGCTTGACGTTGTTCTTCCGGACCTCCATGGTCTCGAACTGCAGAAGCGCGTCGCTGTCGACCGGATCGACATGCCGATCATCTTCATCTCGGGAGACGGCGACGTGCCGATGGCGGTCCAGGCCATGAAGGCGGGAGCTGTCGAGTTCTTGACGAAGCCATTCGACAACGGCGTGCTGCTGAGCGCCATCCGGCACGCCATCGAGCGCAGCCACACCGCACTTGGCCACGAGGCGGAGATGCGGGCCCTCCGGGAGCGGCACGCTACCCTCAGCCGTCGCGAACGGGAGGTCATGGCGCTGGTGGTCTCCGGACTGTTGAATAAACAGGTCGGTGGCGAGCTCGGAATCAGCGAGATCACGGTGAAGGCGCACCGCGGCCAAGTGATGCGAAAGATGAAGGCCGACTCTCTCGCCGAGCTCGTGAATATGGCCGCGAAACTGCGCCTCACGCCCGCTCCGAAGGCTGATACCCCGACCGACCGATCGTTCTCCGCCCGGTCTTTATCTCCGGCTTCTCTCGCCTCCCCAATACACTAAGACAGTTCGCGAGGAGCCTCAACGGCGAAGTGCGTTTCGGCACTTGCCGCGATGTGAGTGGAAGCACAGCAGGTCCGGGCCGCGATCCGCGCGGCCTCGGGCGCCAAGGGTTGATCGAGCCCTCGTCTCGTCGCGCGCTCCTGAGACGATGGTATCGACCAATACCATCGTCTGGTGACTCGGTCTCAGCCGGATGCTCCAATCACGTGGCAGACGGTAGACCATCGCGGATTTCGGCGTGCCATCCAGCGAATGGGTCGACGTGCCCACCAATTCATCTCGACCGGGGCGTTGGCAATCATCACGGCGCGCGAGTGGACTAATCAACCCGACTAGGAGATTCTGACATGAAGGCCTCGAAAATCGCAGTGCTGATCGCCACTGTCGTCGCCATGGGCCTTGCGCCCATCGCCCACGCCCAGACCGGTGGCCAGAGCAAGGGACTGGAGAGCGTGAAGACGATGGACGCCGACAAGGACGGCATGATCTCCAAGCCCGAGTTCCTCCGGATGATGGAGGCGCAGTTCGACGCCATGGACAAGGCGAAGACCGGCCGGCTCACGGCGGCCCAGGTCCAGCAGGTTATCGACTCGATCGGCAAGCAGTTCGGCTACGCCCCGTAACGGGTCCCGAGGCCCGTCGGCGGATCGCGGCGCCGCCCACGGGACGCCGGAACATCGCTGTACTGGCGTCGGGACAGCGCCCAGGCCCGCGACCGGAATCGACGATGCCACCGTCCTTTCGCGCTGCGCGCCCGCTCCTGGTCGCACTCGTGGTTCTCGCGTGCGGCCTCGGCGTACCGCAGAAGCCCGCACGGGCTGCCGATGCGGTCACGCAGTGGAGCGATTTCGCGATCGACCCGCAGCTCGGGGATCCCACTGGCACAGCGTCGTGCTCATGCATGCCGCGATGCACGACAGCTTGAACGCCATCCGGCCACGCTACGGCCGATGGACCGCACGGAAGCCGGACGAAGCTCCAGCCGCCGCCGCGTCGCCGGAGGCCGCGGTCGCCGCCGCGGCGCATGCGGTCCTGGTTTTCGAGCGCCAGACCCAGCGCGAGGCGATCGATGTCATGCTCGGAAAAGCGCTGGCCGTGATCCCCGACGGCCCCGGCAAGTCGGCCGGGATCGCGCTCGGGCGCGCGATCGGCACGGCCACGGTGAACCGCCGCGCCGGCGATCGGGAGATCTCGGTCATGCCCTTTCCGAGCGGAAGCGAGCCGGGTGTCTGGCGGCCCACGCCACCCTTCCTTCGCATCGCGATGACTGGCCGATACGAGCCGTTCGCGTTCGCCGCCGGCGAGGAGGCGCCGCTGCCGCCCCCGCCGGCGCTCGGGAGCGCGGCGTACCAGGAGGCGGTGGCCGAGGTCCGGGAGCTTGGCGCGAGAGATTCCGCGCGCCGCACGGCCGCGCAAACGCATGCGGCGCTGTTCTGGGCGGACCAGAACTCGCAGCGCAATTTTCATGCGCTCGCAGCGCGCCTGCTGGCGTCCCGGCCGCCGCCGCACGATCTGTGGGAGAGCGCTCGGAGCATGGCCCTGTTGTCCTTCGCCATGACGGATTCCTTCGTGCTCGCGTGGGCCGCCAAGGAGCATTTCCGCTTCTGGCGCCCGATCACGGCGATTCGCGAGGGCGGCTTTGGTGTCGTCCCAGATCCCGACTGGCGACCGCTGGTAACGACCCCGGCGCACCCTGACCACCCGAGCGGTCATGCCGCCGACTGCAGTACGGGAGCGCACGTGCTGGAGAAACTGCTGACGCTCGGCCGGCAGCCCATTCGCTATGTCGCGATCGACAGCGACGGTACCCCGGCCCGTGAGTATCCGGGGTTGATGGCTATCGCAGAAGAGTGCGCAGCCTCCCGGCTTTGGGCGGGGGTGCACTTCCGCACCTCGAACGAGGCCGGATCG
>CAVUSZ010000023.1:0-504117 GCA_963744255.1 uncultured beta proteobacterium | reverse complement strand
GCCGGTCAGCGACCGTCAGCCGAAGGGCTCAAGCCGACCCGTTGCGGACCGCCACCTCCTGCAATAGCGGCCGTTCACGGCAGCTAAGTCCCCTCAATCCTCGCGGCTGGTGTCCGACCCGCTACTGGAAGAGGGTGCGGGCAGCGTGAAATGGTCAGGTTTTCGGGCGCGGCTTCATGCCGCCGTTGACCCCCCACGGTGTGCCGAAGCGATCGGTGACCATGCCGAATACGTCGGCCCAAAAGGTCTCGGCCAGCGGCATCGTGATCGTACCGCCGTCGGCCAGCGCGGCGAAGACGCGCCGCCCCTCTTCAGCCGTGGGGTAGGTCAGGGCCAGCATAATTCCCTGCATGCCGGTGTGCGGTACGCCGGGCGGCGTGTCCCCGGCCATCAGCGAGAAGTCCGGGTGCACCAGGTACGCGTGCATCACGCGCTCGGCATGGCTGGGCGGCACAGGTTGGTCACCCATCGGCATTTGCGAATAGGTGATGAGCGCGTCCAACTTGGCGCCGAGCACGCGTTCGTAGAACTTCATCGCCTGCGTGCAGGTGCCGTCGAACGACAGGTAAGGGTTCAGTTGAGGCATGGTAATCCTTTCGAGGGTGGACTCAGAGCGCAGGCGGTTGCGTCGCGCTCCATCGGTAGTCGAACCACGTCCGGCATTTTCGACAGCACCGGCTCTGAGGGGCCGGTATCCGGCGACCTCGAGTCCGTCGGCTCCTGGGCCGTAGCCGGACCTTGAGGCCAAGTAAGATCCCCCGTACTCGCCGTGCTTGAAGATCATCACGGCTAGTGTTTCCGAATTGACAACATCCGCTGATTGCATCGACTTTACTCGCCTTCCGGCAGGGGAAAGAGCCTGGGCGGCGGTACGTTCTCCGACGAGGTGATCCGGGCGGTCCTGGCGTACATTGCGAACCAGTGGTCGGAGCCCGTCCAGCGGCACCAAGCCGGCGTACGCACGAAGCCGCGTCCCGGCAGTGAGTGCCCTCTGCGCGCAATCCGGCGCGGGTCTGCTATACAAAGGTTGTGAATAGGAACGACTCCGCGGCTGTCAAGGAGGTCCTGCCATGACGATTGCGCACACCCTTAGGAATTTTCTCGATAGCAGGCAGGTTCCCTACGAGCTGATCGCGCACCGCCACACCGCGACCAGCTTGCGCTCGGCCGGCACGGCGCACGTCGACCCGACCCGCGTCGCGAAGGCCGTCCTGCTTGAGGAGGACCTCGAGCAGAGCCACTACGTGGTGGCCGTGCTACCGGCGGCGTGTCGGCTCCAGCTCGGCGACGCCGGACGCAAGCTCGGGCGCAAGGTACATCTAGCGACCGAGAAGGATGCGGCCATGCTCTTCGCGGACTGCGAGGCCGGCGCCATCCCGGCCCTCGGGCCAGCCTACGGCATCGACACGATCGTCGAGGACCGCCTGTTCGCCGAGCCCGAGGTGTACTTCGAGGCCGGCGACCACGAGCACCTCGTACGTATGGCCACGCAGGACTTCGTGCGGGTCCTCGGCGACTGCCCGCACGGGCACTTCGCCAAGGCGGCGTAGCGTTCACGCTGCCGCACTTCAACCTGGGACGGGTGCTGCTCGAGCGAGACAAGGTCGAGGAGGCGAAGCGTTCCTTCGAGCGCGCGCTCGAGCACGACCCGGAGTCTTTGCCTGCGCTCCAAGGGCTCAAGTACATCAAGCGACGCCCGCTCCAAGGGCTGTGATCTCCGGCATCCATGAAAGCGCTCCTTCTCACGGGCCGGCCCGGCATCGGCAAGACGACCGTCATCCGGTGCGTCGCCGACGCACTGAAGGGTGAGCGAACCGCCGGCTTCTACACCGAAGAGTTGCGTTCTCGCGGCGAGCGCACCGGTTTTCGCATCGTGACGCTCGACGGATGCTCGCGGCTAATGGCGAGCATTGCAATCGGTTCGCCTCATCGCGTCGGCAAGTATGGCGTGGACGTCTCAGTCTACGTCTCAGCGGTCGACGCGATCGCTGAAGCGACGCTCGCGCCGCACGGCGCCGATGTGTTTTTGATAGACGAGATCGGCAAAATGGAATGCCTTTCGATCGCGTTCGTTGAGGCAGTGCGGCGGCTGCTCGCGGCCAATCGATTGATCGTGGCGACCGTGGCGTTTAAAGGGGGTGGTTTGATCGAGGAGATGAAGCGCTTGCCCGGAGCTGGGTCCCGCGGGGTGACGCCGCAGAACCGCGACCGCCTTCCGCGTGAGGTGATCCAGTGGGCAAACGAGCAGCTCATGCACTCCGATGCGGAGAGGAGTTGAGCGATGCGTGTGTATCTGGTTCAGCATGGTGAGGCGCATCCCGAAGAGGTAAGCCCAGAACGCGAGCTCACACCGCGTGGCCGCAGCGATGTCGAACGCATAGCCGCGTTGCTCGCGAACGGCGGCGTGCGCGTCGCCAAGGTCTATCACAGCGGCAAGACCCGTGCGCGGCAGACCGCCGAGCTGTTCGCCGCGCGCCTCGCGCGGGGTGTGGCACCCGAGCCTCTCGCTGGCATCAATCCGAACGATCCGGTCGAGACGGTCGCCGAGCGGCTGAGCGGGTGGGACGACGACACGCTGGTCGCCGGGCATCAGCCCTTCATGGGCAAGCTCGTTGCCCTGCTCATCGCCGGCCGCGCCGAGCCACCGGTGGTGGACTACCGGCAGGGAGCCGTCGCGTGCCTGGAGCGCGATGCAGGCAACCGATGGGTGCTCGCGTGGATGGTGCGGCCCGAGCTGCTTGCCGACGGCTCACCGAGGTGATTGCTTGCGACGTGGAGCACGAGGGAGGGCGAGTTCACTGGCCGCTTTCGGCATCGCTTCGCCGCACGAGGTCGCGGACGACCTGCTCCATCCGGCGCCAATGAGAGCCCTCCCAGTAGACCCGGTCGCACTTGTCGCAAATCCAGAAGCGGCCATAGAACCGTGCGCTCCCGGACGGCAGTCGATCGCCGATCGCTTCCTTCGCGACCGGCTCGAGCTCCAGGTTGCAGCACAGGCACCGGCTGAAGGGCTTCATGGCGCGATAAAGATCGAGCCTCGAAACGATTTCTTCCAGTTGCTGCCGCGGCCGAGTCGCCCGCACGTAGCAGCCGTGGCTGATCAGCTTGTGCATGAGAAGAGCACGATCGCGCGTCAGCACCGTGCGCTGCTCGTCGGCTGAGACTTGCGCAACTTGGGCATCGGTGCAACCGTTCTCGTGGAGCGTATCGAAGCCCAGCATGCGAAGGTATTTCGCCAGCCCGCCCAACTGCGCATCCGCGATGAATCGCGTGCGCCGCAGCGGTTGGGCTCTGACTTTCAGCACCGGCGTGACGTCGAGCAACTCGAACACCGGATAGACGCTGATTCGGTCGCCCTCCTGCACGACATAGGAGAAGTCGACCGACTCGCTATTCGCGAGAATCAGCTCGACCTCGGTATGCGGCACGCCGAGCGCCTCGATCGCATGCTTCACCGTCGCACCACGCGCGCATACGCAAGCAAAGGCGCATTTCCTTCTTCGAGGAGGAAGAAAGTCGTTCAGCTCTTCGTAGAACCTGAAGTTCGCTACCGCCATTGTTCGGACTACCTCATGCCCGCTCAAAACCCTCCGGAAGAGGCTCACGGCGTGCGATCCAAGCAGCGGGCACCTGTCGCGAAGACAACGCGACGATACCGCCTACGATCGCGCAGGTGGTATCGCGATCGCCCATTCCCGCGGCGGTACGCCACATAGCCGCTTCGAAGTCGCGGAGGCAATGCGCGGCACACCACAGGCAGAACGGCACGGTATCTTGAGCGGAGACTTCCCAGCCCGTCCCGAGCACGCGAACCGCTTCCTCGAACGCTTCGGCAGGGATATCGAGCGAAGCCGCGATTCGGTTGCGCGTCGCGCCATCGGGGACGTACGGGAGGGTTTCTTGTATCAGCGTGCGCCCTGCTGCGAGATCGCCGCGGCCGGCGGCAAGCGCCGCGGCGGCAGCGACGGCCATGGCGCCGGCCTGCCCCTCGCGATGTGCGTGGGTCACTGCGGCAGAGAGCTGCGCCTCGGATGCGGCGCGGGATGGGTCGCCGCTGAAGAAGCCGCCGATCGGCGCTGCGCGCATCGCCGCTCCGTTTCCGTAGGATCCATGCCCGAACAGCTTCGGAGCTGCGATGCGCCAATCCTCACCCTTGGCGATCCGGCCGAGCAGTGCGAAAGCACCCTTTCCGTAGCCCCGATACGGGTCGGCCATGAAACGCTTGGCAAACGCTGCGGCCAGGGCGTCCTGCTGGATCTCGCCATGGGCTCGCAATGTCTCTACGATGGATAACGCCATGTGGGTATCATCGGTCCATACCCACGGGGGGAGGGAAGCTCTCTGTTTCGCAAGAGCTCGCGCGGGGCGGAGAAGAAGCACTCGCCGAATGCGTCGCCCACGGATAGGCCCTGGAGGGCAAGCAGGGCGTTCTCAAGCGCAGTTGCCATCGCAGAAATGCATATCGAGTCGATCAACGCCGTGACGCTGGCGGTGCACGACATGAGCCGGTCGGTGCGCTTTTACACCGCGCTCGGTTTTGCCGTGCGTTATGGCGGCGAGCACGCTGCATTCACCAGCCTACACGCGGGCTCCTGCTATCTCAATCTGATCTCGCAGCCGGCCGATCGCCGTTGGTCATGGTGGGGGCGGGTGATCCTTCACGTCTCCGACGTCGACGCATTCCATCGCCGCGCCCTGGAGCAGGGGCTGGCGCCGACGACCGCGCCCGAGGACGCCCCGTGGGGCGAGCGCTATTTCCATATCAGCGATCCGGACGGCCACGAGCTGAGCTTCGCCCGGCCGCTCGAGCGATCCTAGAGCGTCGATGCCAGGCTAGGACGCTGCTAGTGCTCACCGTCCCTTTTGATACGTCCCGACAAGCTCCGCCTGCGCGAGCACATGACCCTTCATCGCGGCCTCGAGCTTCGCCTTGGTCGTTTGCCCGAGGTCGCCCAGCACGGCGTCGAGCGCATAGAGCTTGTGGAAATAGCGATGCCGGCCGATCGGCGGGCAGGGTCCTCCGTAGCCGGTGCGCTCCCAGTCGTTGCGTCCCTGACGGGTTCCCGGGGGCAGTGCTGACGGCTTCACGGCCTCGGCCAGACCGGCCGCGGTCGAGGGGATGTCGTAGAGAACCCAGTGCACCCACGTCAGCTTCGGCGCTGCAGGATCGGGCGCGTCGGGGTCGTCGACGATGAGGACAAAGCTCTGGGTACCCGCGGGCGAGCCAGTCCACGCGAGCGGCGGCGACACGTCGTCGCCTTCACAAGTGTTGCGCTTCGGTATCGCGCCGCCGGCGGTGAAGGCGGTTGAGGTTACGGAGAGTGTCATGGTGGCGTCTCCTATGCGAGCGCTCTGGGCCGATTCTAGCGCTCACCCGTCAGCTCCCTCGAGCTCCGAGATTGGCGCGCTATCGCGTTGGTCCCGCGTATTGGTCGTCGTCCCGCTTGAGTCGGCCTGGCATCGTCGGCCGTGTACGGCATGTCCTACCTGAGCCGGCGAGACTTCACGCATGCGCTTTTCTCCCGCTGCACCAATATGAATCGGTCACTCGCTGAGAGTGACTCAAACTGCGGTCGGTGGGAGCGAAATCGTTCGCCTTGCTCAGCCTGTCGGAGGGTGTATGAGCACCGTCAGCGTGTTCGGTGGCACGGGGTTCCTCGGCCGGCGGCTCGTGGGGCGCCTAGCCGCTGAAGGGGCGACGGTACGCGTTGCGGTCCGACATCCCGAGCGGGCGCAGAGCGCCCTGCGCGGGGCCCGGTTGGACCGAGTCGAGATCTTCAGCGCGGACGTGCTTGACCAGGCCTCAGTCGCCGCCGCCGTCGCCGGGGCCGATGCCGTGGTCGACGCGGTGTCCGCCTATGTCGAGAAGGGCAAGGTGACCTTCGAGTCCGTGCACGAGCGCGGCGCCGGGACGGTCGCTCGGGAGTCAGCGGGTGCCGGCGTCACCCGCCTCGTGCTCGTCTCGGGGATCGGCGCCGATCCCGAGTCGGCGTCTCCTTATATCCGGGCGCGCGGACGCGGCGAATTGGTCGTCCAGCGGGAGTTTCCAGGCGCCGCCATCGTTCGCCCGGGTGCGATGTTCGGTCCAGGCGACGCCCTGTTCGGCACGCTCGCCGACATCGCCCGGCTTCTCCCCGTAGTGCCGCTGATCGGAGGCGGCCGCACCCGCCTGCAGCCGGTTTACGTGGAGGACGTGGCAGAGGCGATCGCTCGCATGCTTGCCGACCGCGGGAACGCTGGCCGGACCTACGAGCTCGCCGGCCCCCGCGTGTACACGCTGCGCGAGCTGGTCGGCTTCGTGCAGCGACTCATTGGTAGGCCGACTTGGGTCGTGGGGGTGCCCTTCCCCGTCGCCGAGGTTCTGGCGCAGCTCTTCGAGCTCCTCTCAAGCCCGCCACTCACCACGAGCCAAGTTGACCTTCTCAAGGTCGGACAACGTGGCGAGCGGGGCCCTGCCAGGTTTCGGGGCGCTCGACATCCAGCCGAAAGCGATCGAGGAAATCGTGCCGACTTATGTCGGCCGGATGCGCGCTCCGGAGCCGAATCAAGAGTGACCGTGCGTGGCGCGCACGGGGATCGAAAGCTCGCGATCTCGGTTCTGATCGCAAGCCGGCCGCGGGCATCATCTTGTCGAATCTCTCGCGGCGCCGGTTCGGAGCGTACGGCCGCACCCGTGTTCATTGGCCGCTGCAGGCCGGGACAGACGTGACGGTCCAACGGACGCCTTGCACTCGCCACCTTACGGCTAATCGGCAAAGTTCCAGCGTTATTAGAACACCCAGGTTCCTGCGTTAGTAGAACGCGACGACCATGTGGACAGACCAGGCCTGCCATTTCGACGGAGCCCAATTCGCTAGTTCTCGTACATGCCGTTACACGCTCAAGGGGCTTGTAGCGGATGCGGTGCGGCTTGTCGGCATCTTCGCCCAGGCGCTTCCTGCAGTCGGTCCGGGATCTCCGCCCATGCCACTTTCTCGGATCGAGCGTCGCGGCTCTGGCCGACGTAGGCGAGCTTCATCGTCTCGCCGATCCGCCTCGCCGGCATCGACGCACCGGAGAAGGGAAGGATGCCCGGATCGCTAGCGCCTACGCTCCGGAGTTCATTCGGACTCGTTGTCCTTCCTCTGCGTCGCCGCCGGCTCCTCCATGCTCGCCAAGACGAGCTGCTCGAGTGTCATCCGGTCCGAATGCTCAACCGGCCTGCCGGGGGCGACGCAAGAGCCACGGCCTGCAACCTGACGTCATGCGAGCGCCGAGCGCCACCACGATCGACCGGCTGCTGATGGCCGGTCAGCGACCGTCAGCCGAAGGATTCAAGTCGAAGGAATTGACCGACATCGCGAAGAAGCTCCGCGAGCTCGGCGCTCAGGTGGAGCGACTCAAAGCGTAAACGACGCCCGAAGGCGCCGCAGCGCACGTTCTGCGCGCCGAGCGGCCTTGCGCGATGCTTGCCGGCGGATGCGCTTCTTACGATGTTGTGCTTTGCTCATGGACATGCTGTCCCTAACCTCCTTGAGGTGCGGTTCACAGCAACGGCCCGATGGGCTTCGCCAACTGAGAGTCTTGATCCGGCAGCAATCGTGTGGGCATGATGCCTTTCGGAAGCCTCGAAAGCATCGCCACGAGAAGCGTCCAGGCGGCTGCAGAAGGGGCGGGTAAGTGGGTCACGGCGGCACCAGCCTCCCATCCTGCCACAACCTCTTCGGGTTCACCCTGACCACAAGACGTGACGATGTGCGGCCGTGACGGGTGGCGTGGAGATGGGAGCTGCCGCGGCAAGCGAGGAGCGAGAGACGGTCGATGCCGTCTCCACGAATTTCGCGGGCGACCCGACACCCGACAATACGGAGAACGACAGTACGGCGGACTCCCGCACCGCGCGTCCAACGTCTGCTCCCGGGCGAGTTAGGCGCGCGTGTCGATCGTCTGCACGTGGCCGGTTGCGTAAGTTCGCAACTAAGCTCGTAAGCTGCCCTTCGCGGCAAGAGCCTGATTCTTCCAAAACCCGCTTTCGGCGAACATAGGGAACCGCGGCTGTCGGCCAGGAGCGGTGGTTCGCGAGCGTCCGCTCTCGGGCGGGGCGACGGTGGACACCGCGCTTCGAAGCTTCCCGGGCTACAGCTTCGCGCCGGGCACATTCGCCCAAAAAACTTCCGCTGCCTTTCCCAGTGGCGACCGGTCACGGTAGAGACGAATGTCCGTCTCGATGCGCCACTCCTCGGGCGCGGCATCGAGGAGGCGGCCCGAGGCCAGATCCTCGACGATCAAGATTTGTGGCAACCACGCCATACCGCGACCGTCCAGCGCCATGGTCCGCAGCACCGATGCTAGGTGCGCCTGGACGACGCTCTGGGTCGGCCAGCGATTAAGCGCCAAGCCGCGCACGTCACGCAGGATGCGGCCGATGCCGGACTCCAAGCTGTAGGTCAGTACCTGCACAGGAGAGGCTGCCGTGGCACGCGTCAGTTCGTGACGTGGTCGCCCTTCAGAGTCGGGCGCCGACACCGGCATGAGGACGTCGGTTCCGATGGACACGAACGGATAGTCTTGCGACTGAAGCTCGCTTGAGGACAGTGCGTGTGCGTGGCTCAGCACAAACTGGACCTGGCTTTGTAACAGCATCGCCTCGCATCGAGCGAACACGTCGGAGACCAGCGTCACTGGGCCGACAGCGATGCGCGATTCGAGCCCGCGCAACCACCCCGGCATGAAAGTGAACGATAGGGCGTGCGTTGCGGCGAAGCGCAGCGTCGTCGATTGAGCCTCGGCCACCGCCTTTGCCTCACCCGGGACACGTGCCACCCGAGCCATCAAATCATGAGCTGCGTCCCGAAACCATTCGCCGGCCGCCGTGAGCTTGGCCGGCTGGCTGCTACGGTCAAACAACTCCGTACCCAGCCACTCCTCGAGCGCGCGGATTCGCCTGCTGAAGGCAGGTTGCGTCATGTGCCGCTCCTCCGCCGCACGCGAGAAGTTCCCGCTAGCCGCCAGCGCCAGAAAATCATCAAGCCACGACAGGTTCATCGACATATGGGGCCGGTGCTTTCAGAGCATCAAAGTCGAAAAAAACAGCATTGGCGTTTCAAACACGTCGAGACGATCATTTCGCTTCGTCATCCACACACTTCCGCAGAGGCATCTATGAAGATCGTCGAAATCCGCGAGAAAACCATCCCGATCAGTTCGCCCATTCGCAACGCCTACATCGACTTCAGCAAGATGACGTTAAGCCTGGTGGCAGTCATCACCGACGTGGTCCGTGATGGTAAGCCGGTGGTGGGCTACGGGTTCAACTCCAACGGCCGCTACGGCCAGGGCAAGCTCATGCGTGAGCGATTCATCCCGCGCGTCATGGAGGCTAAGCCCGAGTCGCTCGTGGACGCCAGCGGCAAGAACCTGGATCCGCACAAGATCTGGGCCACCATGTTCACCAACGAGAAGCCCGGCGGGCATGGAGAGCGCTCGGTCGCCATCGGCACCATCGACATGGCCGTGTGGGATGCGGTGGCGAAGATCGAGGGCAAGCCCCTGTTCCAGTTGCTGGCTGACCGCTATGGCAACGGCAAGCCGAATCGGAAGATCTTCGTATATGCCGCCGGCGGGTACTACTACCCCGGTCAGGACCATAAGCAAGCTCAAAGACGAGATGCGCAGCTACATCGACCGTGGCTACACCGTCGTCAAGAAGAAGATCGGCGGGGCATCGCTCGACGAAGACCTGCGCCGCATCGACTCCATCCTGAGCGTGCTGCAGGACGGCCAGAAGCTTTGCGTCGATGCCAACGGCCGCTTCGATCTGGATACCGCCATTGCCTACGCGAAGGCGCTGTCTCAGTACGACCTGTTCTGGTACGAAGAACCGGGCGACCCGCTCGATTTCGAGCTCCAGGCCACGCTCCGCAACTACTACAAGAACCCGATGGCGACGGGCGAAGACCTGTTCTCTATGCAGGACGCGCGCAACCTGATCCGCTATGGCGGTATGCGCCCGGACCGCGACTGGCTGCAGTTCGACTGTGCGCTGAGCTATGGGCTGGTCGAGTACCTGCGAACGCTGGACATGCTCAAGGAACATGGCTGGTCGGCCAGCCGCTGCATCCCGCACGGCGGCCACCAGATGTCCCTGAACATCGCCGCAGGCCTGGGCCTGGGCGGTAACGAGAGCTACCCGGACCTGTTCCAGCCCTTCGGCGGCTTCCCCGATGGGGTGAAGGTCGAAAACAGCTTCGTCACATTGCCGGATCTGCCTGGCATCGGGTTCGAGGGCAAGGCCGACCTGCACAGCGAGATGAAGGCCCTGTCGGCCTGACGCATCGCTTCCGACAACAGGAGACAATGCCATGGCTTTTCTTCAGCGCGCGATCACTCGCGCCTCCCAAGCGCTGCTCGTCTGCGCCGTCGTTGCCGTGCCTGCGACCGCCCATGCTGCCTACCCGGATAAGCCGATCATGCTGGTCGTACCGTTCTCCGCGGGCGGCCCAACCGACAAGATTGCTCGCGATGTGGCAGAGGCCTTGCGCAAGCCGCTGGGGCAAACGGTCGTGGTGGACAACACTGGCGGAGCCGGTGGCACGATCGGCACGGCGCGGGTGCTGCGCGCGCGGCCAGATGGCTACACACTGCTGATCCATCACATTGGCTTGGCGACCGCGCCCGCGCTGTACAAGACACTCGGCTACAAGAACGAAGATCTGGCGTTCCTGGGGTTGATCAATGAAGCACCGTCCACGCTGATCGGCAAGCAATCGCTGCCCGCATCAACGTTCGCAGAGCTGCGCACGTACATTGCTGCCAACGACGGCAAGGTCAACCTCGCCAACGCAGGTATCGGCTCGGCCTCGTACCTCTGCAGCCTGCTGCTGCAGAGCGCGCTCAAGAGCAAAATGGTCTTCGTGCCCTACAAAGGTAGCGGGCCCGCGATGAACGATCTCCTGGGAGGGCAGGTCGACCTGATGTGCGAGCAGGCGACCAACAGCGCGCCGCAGATCGAAGCGAAGAAGGTCAAGGCCTACGGCGTGAGCAGCGCCCGGCGCATGACAGCGCCTGCGCTCGCGGCGTTACCTACACTCGCGGAAAGCGGTCTGCCGGGATTCAACTTCACTGTCTGGCACGGTCTCTATACGGTGCGTGGCACGCCGCCGGAGGTGGTCGACAGGATCAACGCTGCATTGCGTACCGCGCTCAAAGACCCCGAGTTGATCAAGCGGCAAGAGGCGCTCGGGATCACGGTGGTGACCGATGGGCGGCTGGCGCCTGCGGAGCACAAGAGATTCTTCGAGAGCGAAGTCGATCGCTGGACGAAAACGATCAAGGATTCCGGCTTTCTACCCGAGTGATGTGAAGGCTTACCGACACGCACGGCGGAGTTCGGTGTTCGATTCGCGCCTGACTTTCCTCTGACGAGCTCGAACGCCGAGCGTCGGCTTTGAGGTATCGAGTTGACAAGGCCCACAGGCTCCTGTGGGTCGGGTGCGTGAGTCCGGCGCCGTGGGCAGCAGACATTCGATTGGTTTTCGATGCCCAATGGCCACGGCATCGATTGAGCTGGCGCTCTGGAAACCACCTCGCCACGCACATGCGGCGGGCTACGTCTGCACTACCTTGAGAGCGGTCATCGGCGTCACGATCTCTCTGGCGCCTGGATGACCGGAATGTGGCCGAGACCGTGAGTTCACGCTGTGGCCGCGAATGACCGGACCCGCTGCACAACTGCCGCTCAGCTGGAAGCCGCCAACGGCTGCAAGGGGTCGACAGTGACAGTTCGCTGGCTTCGAATGCAGCCGTTGGGCGGTCAACGTTGAGGGCAGGTGGCTGCCACCTGCTCGACGACTGGCGAGCGTCAAGTTTCAGGGTGAAGCGGTAGTAGCGTCGGGCATCTCAACCGACAGCTCATGGGCCGATTGCGGTCGTCCATTAACAGCCGGCAGATAAGCGGGGCACGTCTGGGGGCATCAATCGTTTACTTACTTGAGGACCTCGTTTAGCTTCAATTGGTTGACGCAGGTTTGGTCTTGACGCCGCCGCAAAATGAGCTGCGTCTGCCGTCGTTCCTCGGCTATCGCGAGTTCGTGGCCGGGGGGCTCATGAGCTACGGGGAGCGGGTTGCGGACAGCTACTGGCAAGTTGCGCCCGAGGTCGGCAAGCCGCGGAGCTGCCGATCGAGCAGTCGATGCGATTCGAGCTGGTCATCAACCTCAAGACCGCGGCGACGCTCGGACTGAACTTGCCCAAAGCGCTGCTGCTGCGCGCGCGGACGAGACGATGAGGTAGCGGCGCTACGACGCCTGCTGCGGCGTCATGCGCTTGATCGCGCCGGTCGCCGGGTCGAACGCGTCGCGGTAGATCCGGTCGAGGTTGGTGCCGGTGATGCGGATGAAGCGCGACTTCGCCGGGTAGTCGATCGAGTGGATCGCCGTGCTCGGGTAGACGCCGACCTCGCCGGGGTTGAGGCGGTACTTCCGCGTCATCTCGAGCTTCGCGTGCGCCGGATCGGCCCGGTCGTCGACGCGCCGGAACTCCGTCATGTCGGTGTAGCCGGTCGCCTGGCCGTAGACCGCCCAAGACTCGCCGTGGTTGTGGGGCGGCGAGACGCGCGGCTTCTCGTTGATGTGCGCAAGCACCTGGAAGCCGAGCTCGGGGTCCTCGTGGAGAAGGTGCAGCCCTTGCTCGGCCGCGGCACCGCAGGTCCGCTCGACGAACGCCGCGTTGGCGAGGAGGCGTGCGAGCGACTGGCGTACCGCCACGAGCTCGGCGGAGCCCGAGCCCCTGGTGAGTATCTCGTGGCAGTCCCGGCAGAGGTCCTCGAGGTCGTAGGCCATGGTCACCCTCCGTGTCTGGTGCGGATCTGCGGCAATGGTACTAGTGCCGCGCGGAACCGAGGTAGGCGCGCCTGATCACCTCGTCCTCCGCGAGTGCCCCGGGCGAGCCGCTGAAAGTCACGCGCCCCTGTTCCATCAGGTAGAAATGGTGCGCCACCTTGAGCGCCATGTGCGCGTTCTGCTCGACGAGGAAGATCGTGGTGCCGTCGCGGTTGAGCTCGGCGACGATCGCGAAGATCTCCTCGACCACGAGCGGCGCGAGCCCGAGCGACGGCTCGTCCATGAGCAGCAGCTTCGGCCGCGACATCAGCGCGCGCGCGACCGCGAGCATCTGCTGCTCGCCTCCGGAGAGCGTGCCCGCCTCCTGGGCACGCCGCTCCCTGAGACGCGGGAAGCGGCCGTAGAGGTGCTCGACGTCGGCGGCGATCTCCGCCTTGTCGTTGCGCTGGTAGGCGCCGGCGGCGAGATTGTCGGTGACGGTCATGTGCGGGAAGACGAGCCGGTTCTCGGGCACGAGCGCGACGCCGCGCGCGACGATGTCGTGCGGGGCCCGGCCCGCGATCTCCTCGCCCCCGAACCGGATCGAGCCACGCCGCGGCTTCAGGATGCCGCTCGTCGTCATCATGAGCGTCGTCTTGCCGGCGCCGTTTGGCCCGAGCAGGCACGTGATCGACCCTTGGGCAACGGCAAGCGTGACGCCCTTCAGCGCCTCGATCTTGCCGTAGGCGGTGACGACGTCGGCGACCTCGAGGAGCGGCGCGGTCATTTGACGTCGCCGCCCAGATAGGCCTTGCGCACCGCAGGATCGGCCTGGATCTCGGCCGGTGACCCTTCGGCGATCTTCTGGCCGAAGTTGAGCACCGCGATGCGGTCGGTGACGCCCATCACGAGCTCCATCACGTGCTCGACGAGGAGGATCGTGACGCCGCGGCCGCGGAGGCTGAGGATCCGCTCGCGGAGCTGTCCGATCTCCTCGGTGTTCATGCCCGCGGCCGGCTCGTCGAGCAGGAGGAGCTTCGGCCGTGCGGCGAGCGCGCGAGCGAGCTCGAGGCGCCGCTGCTCGCCGAACGCGAGGTTGCCGGCGAGCTCGTTCTGCTTGACGGCGAGGCCGGCGAACTCGAGTAGCTCGCCGATCTCGGCGCGCACGCCCGACGAGCCGCCCAGCCAGCGCTTGAAGAAGCCCTTGCGCGCGCGGTCCTCGGGCGAGTTCTGCGCCACCCACAGGTTCTGCCAGACGGTGAGATGCCCGAAGAGCCGGATGTTCTGGAACGTGCGCGCGATCCCGAGGCCGAGCCGCTTGTGCACCGGCACGCCGGCGAGGTCCGCACCGCGGAACAGGATCTGCCCGGTGGTCAGCGGGAAGAGGCCGGTGACGAGGTTGACGGTCGTGCTCTTGCCCGAGCCGTTCGGCCCGATGAGCCCGAAGATCTGGCCTTCCCCCACGGCGAGGTCGAGCCCGTCGACCGCGCGGACGCCGCCGAAGTGCCGCGAGACGCGCTGCAGCTCGAGCATGCTCAGCGTCCCAGGAGGCGCTTCAGGTGCGCGAGCGCCGGCGCATCGAGCAGACCGTGCGGCCGCAGGTTCATCGCCAGCACGATGAGCGCGCCAAACAGCAGGTTCCGCCAGTCGCCCAAGAACCGCAGGCCCTCGATGAGGAAGCCCTGCACGAACACCACCGCGGCGAGCGTTCCGAACACGCTCGCGAGCCCGCCCACGATCGGGTAGGCGATGGCGAAGGTCGCGACCAGGATGTTGAAGCTCGTGTGCTCGATGTGGGTCGTGTAGTGCGCGTAGAGCCCGCCGCCGATGCCGGCGATCGCGCCGCCGACGGTCATCGCGCTCACCTTGACCGCGGTCAGGTTGACGCCGACCGACTGGGCCGCGAGCTCGTCTTCGCCGACGGCGCGCAGCACCGCACCGTAGCGCGAGCGGTCGAACCACCACAGCAACGCCATGACCGCGGCGACGATCACCCAGATGAAGAGCATCACCTCGAGCGTCGTCCAGCCGTTCTCCGGGAAGTAGCGAATCTGGCGGAAGCCCTCCCCGCCGAGCGGCCCGACCCGCACGTCGCCGCGCGCGATCTGGTAGTCGAAGTTGAAGAAGAAGAGGCGCACGCCCTCGCCGAACGCCAGCGTCGCGATCACGAGCATCAGGCCGCGCACGCGCAGCGCCGGAAAGCCGATCGCGCAGGCGACGATCGCGCCGAGCAGCCCGCCCGCGGCGAGCGCGGGGACGAGCGCCCAGCCGGCGAGCACGGTGAACATCGCAGCGGTATAGGCGCCGATCGCGAAGAAACCGGCCTGGGCGAGGCTCACCTGCCCGGTGAGGAGAACGATGTAGGCGGACAGCCCGAGCAGGGTGTGGACGCCGATGATCTGCGCGAGGCCGTAATAGAAGTCCATCGATCTCTCAGTCGCGTCCGCCCGTCGAGCCGAAGATCCCCTGCGGCCGGAAGATCAGAAACGCAAACAGCAACAGCATCACGTAGAGGTCGCGCTCGGTCACGCCGCGGAACTGCTGGAACAGATTCTCGAAACCGCCGACGAGCATGCCCGCGACGATCGCGCCCGGGATCGAGCCGAGGCCGCCGATCACGGTGACGATCAGTCCCTTCACCGTGAGCGGCACGGTGAGGAGCGGCGAGAGCGCTCCGACCGAGGCGCCGATCAGCGCGCCCGCCAGTCCGCCGAGCAGGCCGACGATGACGAAAGTCGCCGCGTTCACTCGGGCGACCCGGATGCCGCAGAGCTGCGCCGCGACCGGCTGCTGCGAGACCGCGCGCGTGGCGAGCCCGAGCCGCGTCCGGTAGAGGAGCAGGAGGAGACCGGCCATGCACACGACGCCGACAGCGAAGATGAGCGCGAGATCGCCGCGAATGGTGAGCTCTCCCGCCTGCAGCATCACGTCGTCGAACATCGCGGGGTAGTTCTGCGGCATGCCGTCGGTCGTGTGGACGATGATCTCGTCGATGAGCAGCAGCATGCCGACGGTCGACATGAGCGTCGCAAGCGGGCTCGCGAGCGGGATGAAGTGGAAGCACGTCAGGTACACGAGGTAGCCGACGATCCCGCCGGCGGCGAACGCGCCGAGGAAGACCGCCCACGCGGGCGCGGCCTTGAACGCGGCGAGCACCAGCAGCCCGCAATAGGCGCCGCCCACCGAGGCGGCGGCGTAAGCCATGTTGATCTTGTGCATCACCCCGAACACCAGGGTGAAGCCGATCCCGATCAGCGCGTAGGTCGCGCCGAACATCACGCCGTCGAGGATGGCTTGGACGAGGTCGAGCACGACGGCTGAAACCCGCCCTTCTTGTTGTTATCGCGGTCGCCCCCTCGCGCGACGCAAACGCGTCAAGCGGGGGGCGGGAGAATCCTGCGAAGCAGTCCTAAAGCGGATTGTGGTAGACGGTCCACTGCCCGCTCTTCGCGCGCACGAAGACGTAGGGCTTCTCCGCCTCGCGGTCCTCGGTGCGCTTCGTGGTGCCGAGCAGGCCCTCGGTCGTCTTCAGCTTCGCGAGCCCCTCGCGAACCTTGCGACGGTCGGCCTGGACGGTGTCGGGCTTGGCGAGCACCTTCTCGCTCTCCATCACGCCCTTGAGGATGAACATGTTCTCCCACGCGGCCATGCTGTGCAGATCGGCGGCGCCCTTGAACTTCGCCGTGGTCTTCGCGGCTGCCGTCGCCTGCGCGTTCACCGGTGCGAAGCTCGTCGGGATGATCATGCCCTCGGCCTGCTTCGCGCAGCCCTCGAGCGTCTCCAGGCTCGAGGAGCTCGTGAGGCCGATCAGCAGCTTCGGCTTCACGCCCTGGCGCTGCATCTCCTTCAGCACGCCGCAGGTCGTGAACGGGTGCGCGGAAATCGCAATCACGTCCGGATTCGCCTTCTTCATCTCGCGGACCTGGGTGGCGAAGTTGGTGTCGTTGAGCAGCCACTTCGACTCGCCGAGCACCTTGAAGCCGTTCGCGTTGGCGCGGTCCTTCATGACCACGTACCACGAGGCGCGCGAGTGCGCGAAATCCTCCTCGACGCCGCCGTACACCGACTTGGCCTCCGGGAACTCGGTGCGGACGTAGTTGAAGAGCGACGAGTACATCGTGAGCTCGTTCGGGACGTTGCGGAACGCCCACTCCGAAATCTTCGCCAGCCCGACCTTGATCGCGACGTCGGTGAAGACCGGCATCTGCAGCCCGGAGTCGCCCGCGTCGCCGACCTTCTTCTGCAGGATGCCGAACAGCGGCTCCGCAACGTTGGAGCACGTCGGCCCGACGGCGACGATCCAGTCGGCCGAGGCGATGCGGCGGAGCACCGAGATCCCTTCCTCGGCGTTGCAGCGGTCGTCGAAGAACTCGACGACGACCTTGCCGCGCGCCCCGTCGCCGAGCTTGATGCCACCCGCCTTGTTGATCTCCTCGGCCGCGGCGAGCAACGCGGCCTCGCTATTGACGCCGAACGAGCGCACGACTCCGGACTTCGCGCCGAAGCCGGCGATCTTCACGCTGCGCTCCTGCGCGGCGGTGCCGGACGGCACGCCCGAGCACGACTGCCGCGAGCGCGGCAGCGACGGCCGTGGCAATGGTTTTCATGCGTTCCTCCTTCGTGGATCGGCTATAGAATCGTCGGCAGAAAGGGCGTGGCCGAAACGCCTCGATGCAGTCTAGTGGCCCCCGGTCGGGGGTGTCAACGAGCCGATCGGAAGGAGGGAACATGGCAGCAAAGGTCCGCCGCACTGCGGCATCGCGCCCGAAGATGGTCCGCGCCGCGAAGCGCCGGACGGCCGCGAAGTCTCCGGCGCGCGCCCGCCGGCGGCCGGCGGTGACAGCGCGGCCAGCGAATCTCTGGGCGGGCGCTGAAACCCGGCCCCGCCAACTTCGCGCCGCCTGACCCCGGTGTCGTTCCTTCCGCGCGTCGGCGGAGATCCATCCGCGACCGGATTGCCGTCGTGCACGGGACGCGGCGGTTCACCTACGCGGAGCTCTACGCCCGGGCCCGGCGGCTCGCCTCCGCGCTTGCGCAGCGCGGCATCGGCAGGGCGACACCGTCGCGGCGATGCTGCCCAACGTGCCGGCGATGATCGAGGCGCACTTCGGCGTGCCCATGCTCGGCGCGGTGCTGAACACGATCAATACCCGCCTCGATGCCGACACCGTCGCCTACATTCTCGAGCACGGCGAGGCCAAGGCGATGATCACCGACCGCGCGTTCGCGGCGGTCGTCGGACCGGCCCTGAAGGGCCTGAAGCGCAAGCTCCTCGTCATCGACAACGACGACCCGCTCTACACCGGACCGGGCGAGCGGCTCGGCGAGGTCGAGTACGAGGACTTCCTGCAGGGCGGCGACCCCGGCGTTCGCCCTGGTCGCCGCCGGCGGACGAGTCCGCGCCGATCGCGCTCAACTACACGTCCGGCACCACCGGCCGGCCGAAGGGCGTGGTCTACCACCACCGCGGCACGTTCCTCGAGACGGTGGGCAATATCATGGCTTGGCCGCTGCCGCCGCGGCCGGTGTATCTGTGGACGCTGCCGCTTTTCCACTGCAACGGCTGGTGCTTCGGCTGGTCGGTCGTCGCGATGGGCGGGACGCAAATCTGCCTGCGCGCCGTCGACCCGGCGGCGATCTTCCCGCTGATCGTCGAGCACGGCGTCACCCACATGTGCGGCGCGCCGACCGTGCTCTCGATGCTGGTCAACGCGCCGGACGAGCAGAAGCGAAAGTTCCCGCACGCCGTCGACATCCAGACCGGCGGTTCGCCGCCGCCGGCGAAGGTCATCAAGGGCATGGAGGAGCTCGGCTTCCGCGTCACTCACATCTACGGCATGACCGAGCTGCAGGGCCCCTCGACGCTGTGCGAGCCGCAGGAGGCGTGGGCGTCGATGCCGCTCGAGGAGCGCGCGGTGCAGATGGCGCGCCAGGGAGTGCGCTATCCGGTCGTGGACGGCCACATCGTCGCCGACCCGAAGACCTGCGAGCCGGTGCCGCAGGACGGTGCGAGCGTGGGCGAGATCCTCGTCAAGGGCAACACGGTGATGCTCGGCTATCTCAAGGATCCGCGGGCCACCGCGGAAGCGTTCGACGGCGGCTGGATGCACACCGGCGACCTCGCGGTCTGGTACCCGACGAACTACGTCGAGATCAAGGACCGCAAGAAGGACATCATCATCTCCGGCGGCGAGAACATCTCGTCGGTCGAGGTCGAGATCGCGCTCTACCGGCACCCGGCGGTCGCGCTGGCGGCGGTGGTCGCGCGGCCCGACGAGAAATGGGGCGAGACGCCGTGCGCCTTCGTGCAGCTCAAGCCCGGCGCTACCGTCGCCGAGGAGGAGATGATCCGGCACTGCCGCGAGAGCCTCGCCGGGTTCAAGCTCCCGAAGAAGGTCGTCTTCGGGCCGTTGCCGACGACCGCGACCGGCAAGATCCAGAAGTTCGTGCTGCGGGAGCGGGCGAAGCGCCTGTGAGGGAATGCGCCGCTACCAATCGGCGTTGGAGCGCTTCACGATCACGCCGCCCGACTTCTCGTCTTCCTTGACCTCGATCAGCTTGCGCGCCGCGGCTTCCTCGAGCAGCTTCCCGAACGACCTGAAGCCGTAGTAGGACTCGTTGAACCCCGGCTTGCGGCGCTTCAGCGCCTGCTTGATCATCGAGCCCCAGAGCTTCTCCTCGGCGCCGCGCTCGGCGGCGAGCGCCTCGATCGTCTCCATCACGAGGTCGAGCGCCTCCTGCTTCCTCGAGTCGTCGGCCGCGTCCTTCGGCTTCTGCTCGAGCGCGGGCTTCTCGGGCCTGCGCTTCGCCGCGGCCTTGCGCTGCTCGCGCACGAGGTCGTCGTAGTAGATGAACTCGTCGCAGTTGGCGATGAGGAGATCGGAGGTCGAATTCTTGACCCCGACCCCGATGACGGTCTTGTCGTTCTCGCGCAGCTTGGAGACGAGCGGCGAGAAATCCGAGTCGCCGGTGATCAGCACGAACGTGTCGACGTGGCTCTTCGTGTAACAGAGGTCGAGCGCGTCGACCACCATCCGGATGTCGGCCGAGTTCTTGCCCGACTGCCGCACGTGCGGGATCTCGATCAGCTCGAAGGCCGCCTCGTGCATCCCGCGCTTCCACTCCTTGTAGCGGTCCCAGTCGCAGTAGGCCTTCTTGACGACGATCTGGCCCTTCAGCAGCAGCTTCTCGAGCACCCGCTTGATGTCGAACTTCTCGTACTTCGCGTCGCGCACGCCGAGAGCGATGTTCTCGAAGTCGCAGAAGAGCGCCATGCTGGTGTCGGCGGGAGTGGCCATCGGTGCCTCGCGGGTTCGTTGCGGCCCGCATCCTAGCACTGTGCCGGAGCGTCACCGGCGCGGAGCGCGCGACGCGGCCGGGCACGGCGCTAGTGATACCCCGCGTCCGCGCGCACCTTGCCGCGGAAGACCCAGTAGGACCAGCCGCTGTACATGAGGATGATGGGCAGCAGGAACAGCGTGCCGAGGAGCAGGAACGCCTGCGACTGCGGCGCCGCCGCCGCGTCCCGAAGCGTGATCGAAGGCGGCACGACGTACGGGAAGAGGCTGATCGCGAGCCCGAGGTAGCACATCGCGAAGAGACCCAGCGCCGCCACGAACGGCGCGACCTCGCGCCCGCGCGCGAGCGAGCGCCAGAGCCACCACGCGATCGCCGCGGTCGCGACCGGCACCGGCGCGAGGAACGCCACGTTCGGCCACGCGAACCAGCGCGCCGCGATCCGCGCGTCGAGCAAGGGCGTCCAGATGCTGACCATCGCGATGAACGCGAGCACCCCGTAGAGCCCGATCCGCGCTTTTCCGCGCGCCCACTCCTGCAGCGCGCCTTCGGTCTTCATGACGAGCCATGTCGCCCCGAGGAGCACGTAGCCGAAGACGAGCCCCACCCCGACCGCGAGCACGAACGGCTCGACCCAGTCCCAGCTCGTCCCGGCGTACTGCCGGCCCTCCACTGCGAACCCGCGGACGAACTTCCCGAGCACGCACCCCTGGGCGAAGGTGGCGATGAGCGAGCCCCAGAAGAACGACTCGTCCCAGCGCTTGCGGCTCGTGCGCGCGGTGGGCCGGAACTCGAACGCGACGCCGCGGAAGATGAGCCCGAGCAGCATGAAGAGAATGGGGAAGTAGACCGCCGGGATGATGATCGCGAACGCGAGCGGGAACGCGGCGAAAAGCGCGATCCCGCCGAGCACTAGCCAGGTCTCGTTCCCGTCCCAGATCGGCGCCACAGAGGCCATCATGAGATCCCGGCTCGCGTGATCGGGGGCGAAGGGGAAGAGGATGCCGACGCCGAGGTCGAAGCCGTCGAGCAATACATACATGAAGACGGCAAGCGCCAGCACGAGCGTCCAGATCGGTACGAGGTCGAGGGCCATGGTGGCTAGCGAGACTGATCTGGGGGATCTACAAGGGGGCCGTGCCCCCTTGTTCGTTCCGGGATACATGAAGACGCACTAAGCGCCAGCACGAGCGTCCAGATCGGTACGAGGTCGAGGGCCATGGTGGTAGCGAGACTGATCTGGGGATCTACAAGGGGGCCGTGCCCCCTTGTTCGTTCCGGGATACATGAAGACGCACAAGCGCCAGCACGAGCGTCCAGATCGGTACGAGGTCGAGGGCCATGGTGGTAGCGAGACTAATCTGGGATCTACAAGGGGGCCGTGCCCCCTTGTTCGTTCCGGGATACATGAAGACGCACAAGCGCCAGCACGAGCGTCCAGATCGGTACGAGGTCGAGGGCCATGGCGCGGCCTCAGCCGTCGTGCTCGGTCGCCGCGGACAGCGGGCGCGCCGCGCGCTCCTGCGGCTTCAGATCGTGCCCCGCGAGCTGCTCGGGCAGGCCGCGCTGCACGAGCCGGATCAGGTAATAGGCCCCGGCGCCGAAGACGACGAGGTACACCGCGATGTAGACGAGGAGCGAGATGAGGACGTCGGGTCCGGTCAGCGTCGGCGTCACCGCGTCCGCGGTGCGCATGTGCCCGTAGACGACGTAGGGCTGCCGCCCGACTTCGGTCGTGATCCAGCCGGCGGTCACCGCGACGTAGCCCACCGGGATCGCCCAGGCGGAAGCGCGCAGATACGCGGGGCTCGCGAAGAGCCGCCGCCGCCACGCGAGCCACCATGCCCAGACCGTGAGCGCGAACATGATGACCCACATGCCGATCATCACGCGGAAGCCGAAGAAGACCGGGGCTACCGGCGGTCGCTCGTCGCGCGGGAAGTCCTTGAGCCCCTTCACCACGCCGTCCGGGTCGTGGGTGAGATAGACGCTCGCGAGCTTCGGGATGGAGATCTCGGCGCGGTTCGCCTCGGCGGCCTCGTCGGGGATCGCGAACAGCACCGCCGGCTGCCCGGCGCGCGTCTCCCAGAACCCTTCCATCGCGGCGAGCTTCTGCGGCTGGTGGACGAGCGTGTTCAGCCCGTGTGCGTCGCCGATCAGCGCCTGCGCCGGCACCAGCAACGAGGCGAGGACGACGCCCATCGCGATCATGACCTTCGCCTCGTCGACGTACCGCCCGTGCCGGAGATACCACGCCGCGACGCCGATCACCGTGAACGCGGTGGTGAGGTAAACCGCGACGACGGTATGCATGAACCGGTAAGGGAAGGAGGGGTTGAACATGACCGCCAGCCAGTCGGTCGGCACGAACCGACCGTCGACGATCTCGAACCCTGCGGGCGTCTGCATCCAGCTGTTCGCGATCAGGATCCAGAACGTGCTGAACAGCGTTCCGAGCGCGACCATGATCGCCGCCACGAAGTGCGCCCACGGCGGGACGAGCTTGCGGCCGAAAAGCAGCACGCCAAGGAACGCCGCCTCGAGGAAGAAGGCGGTGAGTCCCTCGTAGGCCATGAGCGGCGCGACGACGTTTGCGGTCGCGTCCGAGTAGCGGCTCCAGTTGGTGCCGAACTGGAAGGGCATGACGATCCCGGACACCACGCCCATGCCGAACGAGATGGCGAAGATCTTGATCCAGAACACCGATATCCGGAGGTACACGCGCTTGCGCGTCGCGAGATACAGACCCTCGAGCACCGCGATGTACGACGCGAGCCCGATCGTGAACGCGGGCAGCAGGAAGTGGAACGCGACGACGAACGCGAACTGGATCCGCGAGAGGAGCAGCGGGTCGAGCGTCATCGGACCGTGCACCGGTGTCAGGCCGGTGCGGCGCTCATTAAACGATCTTCCACGCGCCGTTGGGCTGCCGACAGAGCGTGTACTCGCCGCCGCCGTTGAAACCGCCGGCGTGATTGGTGTATCGCACGAGCCGGCACTTCATGCCCTTCTGCGTGAATGTCTTGACTGGCGTCGCAGTGCCCGAGGCGCCGGTCTTGGGGTTCGTCCAGCCGCTCGTCTCGCCGTCGGCGTTGCGCGACAGCGCCTCGGTCGAGTTCTTTTGCAGCAGCGCCAGATCCTCCTTCGTCATCTTCTGGATCGGCGAGTCGGTGAGAAACCCCATGTTCTGGGCGTGGACGGGGCCGCAGGCTGCGACGAGCACGGCAATGGCTGCGAGGCGGAAGGAAGTCATCGGCGCGGCGCTCACTCGATGCGAAGCCGCGCGAAGGATAGCAGGTTGCAGGGGTGGAGCGGCCCGGCGTCGACCCGATCGGGGGGATGCGTTAGGCTAACCGGGATCAACGAGGAGAGGAGGTTCCGATGCTGCGCATCCTGTTCGCGGCGGCGCTCTTGCTCGTCCCGGCCGCGGTCTGTCCGCAGCTCGGGTACCCGTCGAAACCGATCCGCTTCGTCGTGCCGTTCCCCGCGGGCGGGGCGACCGACACCATCACCCGCGTCATCGCGCAGAAGCTCGCCGAGCAGGTCGGGCAGCCGGTGATCGTCGACAACCGCCCCGGCGCGGGCGGCGCGATCGGCTCCGAGGCCGTCGCCAGGGCCGCGCCGGACGGCTACACGCTGCTGATGGCGACGACGAGCACGCACTCGATCGGGCCGGCGCTCAACCCGAAGACGCCGTACGACGTGGAGCGCGACTTCGCTCCCCTGAGCCAGGCCGCGACGGCGACCAACGTGCTGATCGTGACGCCGGGCCTTGGCGTCAACGCGGTGAAGGAGCTGATCGCTGCTGCGAAAATGAAGCCCGGCCAGCTCAACTACGCCTCGAGCGGCAGCGGTACGATCGTGCATCTCACCGGCGAGCTGTTCAAGAGCATGGCGGGAATCGACATCGTCCACGTGCCGTACAAGGGGACCGGGCTCGCGATCCCCGACGTCATCAGCGGCCAGGTCGCGATGATCTTCGACAGCGTCGTCTCGGCGATGCCGCACATCAAGTCGGGGAAGGTGAAGGCGCTCGCGATCTCGAGCCCGAGGCGGTCCGCACTCGTGCCCGACCTCCCGACCGTCGCCGAGTCGGGCCTGCCGGGCTTCGCGAGCGACACCTATTTCGGCGTCTTCGCGCCGGCGCGCACGCCGGAGGTGATTGTCGCGCGGCTCAACCGCGAGCTGGTGAAGGCGGTCCAGAGCGCCGACGTGAAGGAGCAGCTCGGCCGGCAGGGAGCGGAGCCGGTGGGCAGCACACCAGAGCAGCTGGCCGCGGTGGTCAAGAGCGAGACCGAGAAGTGGGCGAAAGTGATCAAGCAGGCCAACGTGAAGGTGGACTGAAAATGACGAATGCGATTCCGAAGCTGCGCGCGATCCGGGCGCGCGCCCTGAACGTCCCGATGAAGCGGCCGCTCGCGGTCGCGACCGGCGCGATGACGCATTCGCCGATCGTTCTGATCGACCTCGAGACCGACGAGGGCATTCGCGGCGCGAGCTATGTCTGGACGCCGGCGCCGTACGCGGCGAAGCCGGTCGCGCAGCTCGTCGCGGCTTTCGGGGAGCTCCTGAAAGGAGATCCGGTCGCGCCAGTCGCTATCGAGCAGAAGCTGCGCAAGCGCCTCACGCTGCTCGGGCCGCAAGGACTACAGGCGCTCGCGCTCTCCGGCGTCGACGTCGCGTGCTGGGACGTGGCCGCGAAGGCGGCCGGCATGCCGCTCGCGCGGCTCCTCGGGGGAAACCCGCGGCCGATCCCGGCCTACAATTCGAACGGCCTCGGCATCATGGGCGCCGAGCGCGCTGCGAAGGAAGCGGTCGAGCTGGCCGCGCCCGGTTTCAAGGCGATCAAGGTCCGCCTCGGCTACCCGAGCGTCGCCGAAGACCTGGCCGTCGTGCGCGCGGTGCGTCGCGCGGTCGGCCACACGATGATCCTGATGTCGGACTACAACCAGTTGCTGCTGCCGCCCGAAGCAGAGAGCCGCGCTCGCGCGCTCGACGGCGAAGGGCTCGCATGGATCGAAGAGCCGGTGCGGTTCGACGACTACACGGGCTGCGCGCGCGTCGCCGCGTCGGCGGCTACGCCGATCCAGATCGGCGAGAACTGCTGGGGCCCGCACGACATGCAGAAAGCGCTCGACGCGAACGCCTGTGACTACTTCATGCCCGATCTCTGCAAGATCGGCGGCGTGACGGGCTGGCTGCGCGCAGCGGCGCTCGCGGACGCGCGCGGGATGCCTATGTCGACGCACCTCTTCCCGGAAGTGTCCGCCCACCTGATGGCGGTGACGCCCACCGCGCAGTGGCTCGAGTACGTCGACTGGGCGAGCCCGATCCTGGAAGCGCCGCTCGAGATCCGCGACGGGGCGGCGATCATTTCCGAGCGGCCGGGGAACGGCCTCGCCTGGAACGAGGAGGCGGTGAGCCGCTACCTCGTCAACTAGCGCCCTTTACGCCGCAGCAGCGAACGGCTGGGACGTAGCGACCGGCTCGGTCTCCAGCGTCACCGCGACCGCGTGTACCACCGCGGCGATCCGGACCGCGGCCTGGATCTGCTCGCGCGTGAGCCCCGCCTCGCGCAGCACCTTCTCGTGCGCGGTGATGCACTTGCCGCAGCCGTTGACCGCCGACACCGCCAGCGACCACAGCTCGAAGTTCTCGCGCGCGGTGCCGGGATTCGCGATGACGTTCATGCGAAGGCCGGCCCGGAGCTTCGAGTACTCCTCGTCCTCGACGAGGTGCAGGAAACGGTAGTAGACGTTGTTCATCGCCATGACCGCGGCCGCGGCCTTGGCGGCGGTGAACGCCGCCGGTTCGAGGCGCGGGCCGAACTCGGCCACCACCGCCTCGATCACCGCCGGATTGCGAGCGGCGATCGCGGCGGCGACGAACGTGCCGGCCTTCTTGGTGTCGTCGAGCACCGTCTCGCCCGCGAGCGTGCCCAGGCTCAGCTTGAGGTCCTTGGCGTACTCGGGCAGGCGGTCACGGAGTGCCTGGATCGACATGACGTGCTCCTTTCGATTCTCTGATCTGGGATATGCAAAGGGGGCCGTGCCCCCTTGCACGGCTGCGCTCAGGCGGCCTTCAGGAACTCGTCGCCCTTCTGCCAGTTGCACGGGCAGAGCTCGTCCGACTGGAGCGCGTCGAGCGTGCGGAGCACCTCCTCGACGTTCCGCCCGACGCTGAGGTCGTGCACCGACACGAACCGGATGACGCCCTCGGGGTCGACGATGAACGTCGCGCGCAGCGCCACGCCTTCCTTCTTGTCGAGGATGCCGAACGCCGCCGAGAGCTCGCGCTTGATGTCCGCGAGCATCGGGAACGGCAGGTTCTTCAGGTCCGGGTGCTGGCGTCGCCACGCGAGGTGGACGAACTCGCTGTCGGTCGACGCCCCGTAGACGACCGCGTCGCGGTCGTTGAACTCGCGGTTCAGCTTGCCGAACGCGGCGATCTCGGTCGGGCACACGAACGTGAAGTCCTTCGGCCAGAAGAAGATCACCTTCCACTTGCCGGCGTCGGACTTGTCGGTGATGCGGGCGAAGGCCTTGTCCTGCTCCAGCGCCACGACGGCCTGGAGGTCGAATTGCGGAATGCGGTCGCCAACGGTCAACATTGCTGTCTCCTTGAAGAGGGTTCGAAACTTGTCTGGGGCCGAGTCTGACGTCCGTCGAGTGATCGATCCAACGGAATTTTTGGGTTAGAGTGATCGCCTGGCACGATCAGCAGATGAACGCGCTCCCCTCCCTCCGCCAGCTCCGCTATCTCGTCGCGGTCGCCGATCGGCTCAATTTCCGCGCGGCGGCGGAGAGCTGCTTCGTAACCCAGTCGACGCTCTCTGCGGGCATCAAGGAGCTCGAGAACCAGCTCGGCGTGGAGCTCGTCGAGCGCGACAAGCGGCACGTCCGTCTCACCCGCGCGGGCGAGGAGGTGGTGGCCAAGGCGCGGGCGCTCGTCGCGCAGGCGCATGACCTCGTGGACACGGCGCGGCGCGCCGCCGAGCCGCTCGCAGGACCGTTCCGGCTCGGCGTGATCCCCACCATCGCACCCTTCCTCCTGCCGCGGGTCGCGCCGAAGCTGCGCGAGGCGTACCCGCGGCTCAAGCTGTACCTGCGCGAAGATCTGACCGAGCGCCTGCTCGACCGCGTGCGCTCGGCGGAGCTCGACGCGGCGCTGATCGCGCTGCCCTACGAGACCGGCGAGCTCGCCGTCCGCGAGCTGTTTCGCGACGAGTTCTGGTTCGTCGCGCGCAGCGACGACCCGCTCGCCCGCGAGAAGGCCGTGGCGGTCGAGCGCCTCGAGCCGCGCGACATCGTGCTCCTCGAGGAGGGGCATTGCCTGCGCGACCACGCCATCGTCGCCTGCGGCGTGCGCGCGCCCGGCGAGGCGCCGGCGGTCGAGGCGACGAGCCTCGCGACGCTGGTGCAGATGGTGGAAGGCGGCCTGGGCGTGACCCTGCTGCCCGAGATGACGCTGAAGGCGGGCATCCTCAGCGGCACGTCGCTGATCGCGCGGCCGTTCGCAAGGCGCGTGCCGGCGCGCACGATCGCGCTCGTGTCGCGTCCGGCGGCGGCGCTCGGACGGGACGCCGGAGTGCTGGCTGCGTTCATCGCGGAGCACGCGGCGCCGAAGCAGAAGGCGGGCGTGCCGAGCCTGCGGCGGAGCGCCTGATGGCGGGCACTCGACGAGCGGCCTGAGGAATCCGTCCGATGGGCCGGCTCGCGGTTGTGTTATATAAGGCGCGCCGGGTTCAAGGTCGTGCCTGGCACGGGGGGAAATCGGCGGCCGTGGGCAGGGAGGCCCCCGGCATGCCAGGACACAGGACGCTTTCTCACACCAAAATGCAGAGTCTCAAGGTAATTTCTACCGACAGCCCCATCGCTGATGCGCGCGCCCTGTCCGCCGACGAGCTCGAGCTTGCGCGGCTGATCGTCAGCACGCTCAACATCGAGGATGCAAAGCCCGAGGAGATGGACCCCGAGGCGCCGCTCTACGGCGAAGGGCTCGGGCTCGACTCGATCGACATCCTCGAAATGTCGCTCGCCATATCCAAGATCTACGGCGTCCAGCTCCGCTCCGACGACCCCGACAACGAGCGGATCTTCCGCTCGCTGCGGAGCCTCGCCGCGCACGTCCAGGCGCGGCGCGCAAAGTAAGCTGGCGCGGGGCGCCATGGCGCGTCCGGGCGTGCTCTTGGGGGCGGTGGCGCTCATCGCCTCGCCGGTCGCCCTTCATCTGCTGACCGTCGCCGACGGCGCGCGGCCGCTCGCGATGGCGATCGGGTGGCTGACGGCCGCCGGTCTCGCGGTCGCGCTCGCGCGCGCTGCCGGGGTCGCGTTCGTCGAGGGCGCTGCCGTCACCGGTGTCCTCGGTCTCGCGTGGTATCTCGGCGCGGGCACGCGGTGGGCGGTCGTTATGCCGTCGCTCCTCGTCAACCTGCTCCTGCTCTGGTTCTTCGCGCGTACGCTAGCGCCTGGCCGGACCCCGCTCGTCACGTCGTTCGCGCGCTTGATTCACGATGCGCCGACGCTCGCCCCCGAGCGCGAGCGTTACGCGCGGCAGGTGACGTGGGCGTGGTGCCTTTTCTTCCTCGCAAACATCGCGATCTCGGCCGCGCTCGCCGCGTTTTCGTCACTCGCCGTCTGGTCGCTGTTCGCCAACGTTTTGGCCGTGCCGCTCGTGGCCGCGATGTTTGCCGCGGAGTATGTCTACCGGCGCCGCCGGCTCTCGGGCTACGAGCACGTACCCCTCGCCGTGGTGCTCCGCCGGCTCGCCGCCGCCGGCTTCTCCGCCGCTCGGCCGTCCGCCAAGTGACCGGCTCGCGCGAGACCGATAGCATCCCGCTGGTCGCGCAGCGACCGGCGGCCGAGCCGTTCGCCTGGTGCGGCGGCAGGCGGGTGGCGGTCATCGACTTCGTGGCCGAAGTCGCCGCGCTCGCCGCGCGTCTGCCCGCGGGCGCGCACGTGATAAACCTGTGTACGGACCGCTACCGGTTCACGGTCGCATTCGCCGCGGCGCTCGTGCGGCGGCAGGTAAGCCTGCTGCCGCCGAGCCGCGCGCCCGAATTCCTCGCACGGCTCGCCGAGCGCTATCCGGACCTCTACGTGCTCGCCGACGAAACCGTCGACTGGTGCCGGCTTGAGGCGATCCGCTACCCCGACCGTCTCGATGCGACGCCGGGCGAGACGGAGATCCCCGTGCTGCCGGCGGGGCAGGTGGCCGCAATCGCGTTCACCTCCGGCACCACCGGCGCGCCGACGCCTCACCCGAAGCTCTGGGGTGCGCTTGCACGCGGCGCCGTCGCCGAGGCGCGCGCGCTCGGGCTCGACCGGTTCGCCGGCGCGACGATCGTCGGCACCGTGCCGCCGCAGCACATGTACGGCTTCGAGTCGACCGTGCTGCTCGCGCTCCAGAACCGTCTCGCATTGCACGGCGGCCGCCCGTTCTATCCCGGGGACGTGCGCGCGACGCTCGCAGCGGTCCCCGCACCCCGCGTGCTCGTTACGACGCCGGTGCACCTGCGCGCTCTGGAGCTCGACGGAACGACGCTGCCCCCGCTCGAGCTCATCCTCTCTGCGACCGCACCGCTCGCGACCGGTGCCGCGGCGGGCGCGGAGGCGCGCTACGGTGCGCCGGTGCGCGAGATCTTCGGCTTCACCGAGGCCGGCATGGTCGCCTCCCGCCGGACGACCGAAGGTGCGGTCTGGCGGCTGCTCCCCGGCGTCACGCTGCGCGCCGACGGCGAGAACTACTGGGCCGAAGGCGGCCATGTTCCGCACCCGGCGCGGTTCACCGATCTCGTCGAAGTGATCGATCGCGAGCGGTTCGTGGTGCGCGGGCGCGCGGCCGACGTCGTCAATGTCGCCGGCAAGCGCGCCTCGCTCGCCGGGCTCAACGCCGAGCTGCTCGCGATCCCCGGCGTCGTGGACGGCGCCTTCTACCTGCCCGAGACCGCCAGCGCAAGCATCACGCGCCTCGCGGCGCTCGTCGTCGCACCGGGTCTCACGCCGCCGCAGCTGCTCGCCAAGCTGCGCTTGCGCATCGACCCGGCGTTTCTGCCGCGGCCGCTGCGTCTCGTCGATCGGCTGCCGCGCAGCGCGACCGGCAAGATCTCCCTCGAGAACCTCCGCGCGTTCGCCGCCGACCGCTCGCGGCGATGAGGCAGGCGCCCATGAGCGCGGCCGAGCGCCCGCCGCACGCGCCGGAGACCGGCTGGTCGGCGCGGCTGCTCGGCCGCTTCCACCTCACCGGCGTCTTCTGGTACCGCGCAAACCGGTGGCTGGTGACGGCGGCGCCGGACTGGCTGATGGCCCCGCTGATCGCGCTCGCGACGCCGCTCGCCTACCTCATTCTGATCCGCGTCCGCCGCGCGATCGGGGCGAACCTCGCGGTGGCGCTGGGCCCGGCGGAATTCGTCGAGCGGCAGCGGCGATGCCTCCGGACCGTGCGCACCTTCGGCATGTGCCTGGTCGAGCGCTACGAGCGGTTCGCGACCGACCGTCCGTTCGCGGTCGACGTCGAGGCGATGGAGCACTGGCGCGCGGTGGCGGAAAGCGGTCGCGGGGTCGTGATGGTGACGGCGCACCTCGGCCTCTACGAGGCTGGCTCGATGGTGCCGGTGGCGAAGGAGGCGCGTCGCGTCCACCTCGTGCGCGAGCCCGAGATCGATCCGCGCGCGCAGGCCTTCATCGAGGACACCGTCGCGGCGGTCGAAGGGTCGCACTACCGGATGCACTTCCAGACCGGCGACCCGCTCCAGGCGGTCGTGCTCGTCGAGGCGCTCGAGCGCGGCGAGATCGTCGCCATCCAGGCCGATCGCCCGCCGGCCGGCGGCAAGACCGTGCCGGCGACGCTGTTCGGCCGCCCGTTCCCGCTGCCGGCCGGCCCGGCGGTGCTCGCCCGCGCCGCGGGCGTGCCGTTGCTGCCGGTGTTCGCGCTACGCGAGGGACGGCGCCGCTTTCGGCTCGTGTTCCGTCCCCCGATCGAGGTGGCGCGCACCGCGGACCGGGGCGCGGATCTCGCCGACGCGATGGCCCGCGTCGCGGCCGAGATCGAAGGCGCGATCCGGCGCGAGCCGCATCAGTGGTTCGTGTTCCGGGAGCTGTGGCCGCGGAGTTGACGGTCCACTGGCTCGCCCAGCGGGCCCGTGCGATGAATCTGCGTACTGCACGTCATTGGACGCTGCCGTCGATACGAGGCGCGCGCTGGCTGGCCACCGGCGACTCGAAAGTGCTAACCTTCCAACCCCCCTCACCCCGATGGAGATATGGCCATGAGCGATCTGTGGGACAAGGCGAAGGAGCTTGCGAACGAGGCGGCCAAGGCGGCGGCCGATGCGGGCAAGGCGGCCGCAGACAAGGCGGCGGAGGTGGCGGCCAAGACGAGCGAGATGACGAGCAAGGCGGTCGATTCGAGCATCGACATGGCGAAGGCGGCGAGCGAGGCGAGCGCAAAGATGGCGGAAAGCGCGACCGCCGCCGCTACGGGCGCCTACGAGAAGACCGCCGAGGTCAGCTCGAAGGCGTGGGACGCGACCGTAGAAGCGACCAAGGCGGCCGGCAGCACCGCGGCCAAGATGGCCGACGGCGCGGCCGCCGCGACGGCGAGCGCTGCCGAGAAAGGCGCCGAAGTCGCCGGCGAAGCCTGGGACGCGACCAAGGACGCCGCGAAGGCGGCAGGGAAGGCTGCTAGCGACGCCGTGGACGACGCGAAGAAGTAGCGCGTCTCGCGCACGATCGAACGGGGCTGCGGCCCCGTTTTTCGTTACGCCTCCAGTTCGCAGTGGAGCTTGCCTGGCCGTCTCCCCTCGCCTCGCGCCGCAGGCGGGGCAGCATCGGCTGTCGAACGCGAAGGTCGGCTTTTCCGGAGTCGGCGCGACCCCGGTCCGGCGTGCGCCGCATCAGTGGTTCGTATTTCGCGAGCTGTGGTATGCACTATGGCCCTGGGTTCCACTTCGCCATAGCACTGACGATTGTCCACCTCGGTGTCCTGGCCGAGGCACCGGGCCAGAACGCGCGCCACGGATCCGAGTGGAGAAAGGCGGATCGACATGCTCAAGCGACACGAAATCCAGGTGCTGGGCCGGGCCGACCTCGCGCGTCAGCTCGAGGAGTGGCGCGAGGAGGTATATGTCCAGCCCGGCCCGCTCTTGATTTCTGCATGCGCGCGACGCCGCGCGCTCCCGCATTCGCTGGGTAGAATCGCGTCCTCTGGCGTAGAGTAGAAGCCGGCGACACCAGCAAGCGCGGCCTCCGTGGACGCTCTCAAGACTCGATGCATCGTCACGAAGGTCGCGGCCGCGGACGGTCGCGGCCAGCCGGTACTCGGCGAATCGCGAGATGAGCGATGCGCCGTGCTCAAGCTCTTCGGAGACGACCGTGCCGTGATCGACGGAATCCGCAATACGCCTGACTACCCGGCTTCGTCGGACCCGGTCGCGGATACCGTGCTTCTGCTGCCCATAACCACCACTGCGAACGTCGCCGACATGATCGAGGTCGAGGGTTTCAAGCTGAAGGTCATCGGTCTTTCAGCGAGCTACGACGGCGTCGGGAAGCTGAGCCACTATGTCGTCGAGGCGATCCGGTGGAAGTGACCACCTAACCATGATCTCGTTGGCGGACGCCGCGACTCGAAGTCAAGCCAGGAACGTCGCGATCGTGCCGCGCACGATCCGCTGCGCATTGTGCTCGACCTCGACCGCGTAGTGCGTGAGCGGCGGCGCCGCGGCCGCCAGCCGGACCGAGGCGATCAGGTCGACGTCGGCCGGGATATGCGTCGCGAAGAACACGACGTCGCGCATCGCGACGAGGTAGCCGACCCGCGGGGCGGCGTCCTGAGCCTCGCGCCAGCGCCGTAACCCCTCCCACACCGCTGCGGTTTGCGCCGCCGCCTCGAGCGCGGCGAGCGCCGGGGCCCTTCCGTCCGTGACGAGCGCGCACGCCGCGGGGACGCGCGCGGTGCCCACGAGGCCGTCCGCCATCTCGCCGGCGATCGCGGTCACGAACCGCATCGGCGGGTGCTGAGGGAGGAGTACTGCGGGTGGTGGCGCGTCCGCGGGCGGTGGGGCCACATCGGTGCGCTGCGCCGCGCCCAAGGCGGGGCGTGGCGCGCCGAGCTCGAGCGCCGCGTTCGCGACCACGGTATCACCGCGTTTCAATTCCACCCGCACTTGGCCGCCCGCCACCGTCCGGGCGGACAGCTCGAGCCGGTCACCCGGAACGACGAGGTGTCGCAACCGCGCGAACGGGATCGTGTGCAACGGGGCGTCGCGGCCGGAGACGCGCGCAGCCGCCTCCGCCATGAGCGCGAGCTCGATGACGCCCGGCAGGATCGGGCGCCCGGGGAAGTGGCCAGCGAAATACGGCGCATCCGGCCCCAGGGTGATGGTCGCCTTCACATGCGCCTCGCGCTGATTGCCGCGACGACGAACTGGGGGAAGGTCTCGCGTATCGCGCCGATGTCGGGATAGATCTTCACCTCCCCGAAACCGTTCGCAGCGAGCGCCTCGGTCCACTGCTCCGGCGTGAGGAAGCCGCCGTTCGGTCGCCAGCCGGGGGCGAGGACCGGGTCGCGGAACGCCGCGAGCAGGTTGAACGCGAACTCGACGTAAACCGGCTCGCCCGCGAACGGGCGCACGCATTCCGAGATCACGAGCGCGCCACCCGGCGCGAGTGCGGTGCGGATCTCGGCGAGAGTCGCCGCGAGATCGCGCGCGACGTGCAGCACGTTGACCCCGTAGACGAGCGCGAAGGTGCCGGGCGCGATGCCGCCCGCGGCGAACGGCCGGTCGATGTCGAGCGGCGCAAACTCGAGCCCGCGGCCGCGAAAACGCGCGCCGAGCGACCGTTCGGCGCGCCGCAGGAAGAGCGGCGAGATCTCGGTGAAGCGATAGGACGATGCCGCACCCGCGGCGAGCCGCTCGAGCAGCGCCTCCGCGCCGCTGCCCAGCCCGCCCCCGAGCTCGAGCACCGCGCCCCCGGCCTCGGACAGCGCACGTTCCGCCGCGACCGCCCCGATCGCGTTGCTGACCGCATATGCCGGGTTCGCGTTCGAGAAGTACTTCGACCATACGACGATGCCTTCGGGGTCGAACAGCGCCTGCTCGCCGGTGAGCTCGCCGCGAAGGACGGCCGGATAGCGCTCGGCCGCCATGGCGGCGATGCGATACGACGGCAGGCACCGCTCGTCGTTCGCGGCCTGCGCGGCAATGATCTCCTGGGGGTCGAGCGCCGGGAGCGGCTGGCGCACGCGGAAGCGCGCCCCGTCGCCTGCGCCCGACACCCGCTCGACCCACCCGCGCGCCGCGAGCGTCGCGAGCAGCCACGCGACGGGCACGCGCGCGACGCCCGCGGCGAGCCCCGCGCGGGCGATCGCCTCTTCGACGGTGGCGGGTTCGGCGCAGGCCTCCGCGAGACCGGTCGATCGGAACGCGGCGAGCGCGAGGCGGGCGACGTACTCCTCGACGAGCTCGCAGGAGCGCGCGAAGACATCGTCGAAGAGCGGCAGGATCTCCGGCGGGATCAGGCTCGAGCGGCGGTCGGGTTGCGCGCGGTTCGATGCGGGCGGCATGTGAGCGGCTCCCGCCGAGTGTAACGCGGAGTAACGCGGACCCGGGCACGCGCCGAATTGCTATCCTTCGCGGCCATGCGTGTCCCTGCCCTTCTGGTTTTCCTCGCGAGCCTCGCCGCATTTCCCGTGCGGGCGGCCGACCCGCCGCTCGCCCTCGAGCCGTTGATGGCGGCGCTCGCGAAGAACGGGCCGGGCACGGTGCGCTTCACGGAGACGAAGTCGAGCGCGCTACTCAAGGCGCCGATCGAGTCGAGCGGGACGCTCACCTACGCCGCCCCCGCGCGCCTCGAGAAGCGCACGCTCGCGCCGCGCGACGAGCGCTTCGCAGTCGACGGCGACACGGTGCTGATCGAGAGCGCGGCGCGAAGCCGGCTGGAGCTGCGCCTCGCTGACTATCCCGCGATCCGGGCGTTCGTCGAGAGCATCCGCGGCACGCTCGCCGGCGACCTTGCGGCGCTGCGACGCTACTACCGCGTCGAGGTGGACGGCACCTGGTCCGACTGGCGGCTGCACCTGCTGCCGTCCGACCCGCAGATGGCCGAGCTCGTGCAGAAGGTGTTGATCGGCGGCACGGGCGGCGAGGTGCGGCGCATCGAGATCCTCGAGGCGAGCGGCGACCGCTCGGTGATGACCATCACGAAGGACCGCGGTTGAGCGCCCGCCGCGGCCCGCTCCTCGTCTTTCTCGTCTTCGTCGCCGCCTGCGGACTCGTCGCGGGGCACGCCCGCTTCACCGCCGACATGTCGGCGTTCCTGCCGGAGGCCGCGACGCCGGCGCAGCGGTTGCTCGTCGGCGAGCTGCGCGAAGGCGTCGCTGCGCGGCTCCTGTTGCTGGGCATCGAAGGCGCGGAGCCTGAAACGCTCGCAGCCCTGAGCCGCGCGCTCGCGAAGCGGCTGCAGGGCCGACCCGACTTCGTCTACGTCGCGAACGGCGATGCCGCGGCCGCGCAGGCCGATCGCGAGTTCCTGTTCGCGCACCGCTACGTGCTGAGCCCCGGCATCGTGCCGGGGCGCTTCGACCGGACGTCCCTCGCCGCCGCGCTCGAGCGCGGCTACGAAGCGCTCGCCTCGCCGGCGGGCGCGCTCGTGCGGCGCTATCTGCCCGCCGATCCGACGGGAGAATCGCTGCGCGTGCTCGCGGGGCTCGAGGGCGAAGCGCGGCCGCCGACGCACCGCGGGGTCTGGATGTCCCGCGACCTGCGCACCGCCGTCTTGCTCGTGCAGACCGCGGCGCCGGGCTTCGATCTCGACGCGCAGCAGGCGAATCTGGCGCTGATCGATCAGGCGTTTGCAGCGGCGCGCGCCGACGCCGGCGTGCCGGACGCGGTGTTGCACCGCTCCGGTCCCGCGGTGTTCGCGGTGCTCTCGCGCGAGGCGATCCGCGGCGACGTCCGGCGCCTCTCGGGCGTTGCGACGGCGCTCGTCGCCGGCCTGCTGCTCCTCGCGTTCCGGTCGCTCCCCGTGCTCGTGCTCGCCTTCGTCCCGGTCGCAACCGGCGCGCTCGCCGGGGTGGCCGCGGTCGCGGTCGCCTTCGGCACCGTCCACGGCATCACGCTCGGCTTCGGGGTGGTGCTGATCGGGGAGGCGATCGACTACGCGATCTACTTCTACGCCCAGCGCTCGCGCGACGAGCCGCCGGCCGCCTCGTTCGCGCGCATCTGGCCGACCTTGCGCCTCGGGCTTGCCGTCTCCGCGGCGAGCTTCTGCGCGATGCTGTTTGCCGGGTTCCCCGGTCTCGCGCAGCTCGGTCTCTTCGCCGTCGTCGGGCTCGTCGTTGCCGCCGCGGTGACGCGCTGGGTGCTGCCCGGCATTCCGGTCCGGGCCGGCGTGCCCCACGGAGCAGACCGCATCGCCCGGCTCGTCCCGCGCTGGCGGTGGTCGCTTCGCGCGCGGCTTGCGGCGCTCGGGCTGGTGACGCTGGTCGCCGCCGCGGTCATCTGGCGCGCTCAGCCGGTCTGGGACGACGACCTCGCGCGACTGAACCCCGTTGGCGCGGCGGCGCAGGGGCTCGATGGACGCCTGCGGGCGGCGCTCGGTGCGCCGGACGCACGCTGGCTCGTCGTCGTGTCGGGAGAGACCGAGGACGCCGCGCTCGAGGCGGCGGAGTCGCTCGCCGGCCCGCTTGCCGCGCTCGTCGATGCCAAGGTCATCGCCGGATTCGACTCGCCCGCAGCATATCTCCCGAGCCGCCGCGCGCAGGCAGCGCGTCGCGCGGCGCTGCCCGACGAGGCGACGTTGCGCGCGGACCTCGCCGCCGTCGTGGCATCGTCGCCGTTCAAGCCGGATCTTTTCGAGCCGTTCGTGCGCGACGTGGCCGCGGCGCGCGCCGCACGCCCCCTCGAGCGCACACAGCTCGCCGGCACCGCGTTCGGCCTCAAGACCGAGGCGCTCCTCGTGCGGCGCGACGGGCGCTGGCACGCGCTCCTGCCGGTTCGCGGTGTCGGCGATCCGGCCGCACTTGCCGAGCGCATCGCAGGATTGGCGCCCGCGGGCGCGTCGCTCCTCGACATCCGCGCCGAGTCGACCTCGCTCCTCGCCACGTACCGCGAGCGCGCGCTCGCGCTCTGGGGCGCAGGGCTCGCGATCATCGTGGCCCTGCTCGCGATCCACCTGCGCTCGGCCGTGCGCGTGCTGCAAGTCCTCGCCCCGATCGCCGCTGCGGTCGCCGGCGCCGCCGCGATCCTCCTTGCCGCTGGCACCAAGCTCACGCTGTTCCACCTCGTGGCGCTGCTCCTCGTCGCCGGCGTGGGATCGAATTACGCTTTGTTCTTCGAGCGCGAGCCGACAGACGAGGGCGAGCGGCGGCGCACGGTGTTCGCGGTTGCGTTCTGCGCCACGACGACGGCGCTCGCCTTCGGGCTGCTGGCCTGGTCGCAGATCCCGGTGCTGAAGATGATCGGCGCCACCGCGGCCATTGGGGCGGTGGCGAGCTTCGCCTTCGCGACGCTGATCGCGCGCGGCCGGGGCTGATAGAATCGGCCGAACTGAGCGAGCCTGGCGTTTCGCCGGTCTCCGGCACTGCTCCGACCTTGACCTCCCCGATCGTCACCCGCTACACCGGCGTCAACTGCCTCGGCAGGGGCATCGATTCATGGTGGCGCAGCCTGCGCGAGCGCCGCTCGGGGCTCGTGCCCTGCGACTTCGAGGACGTCGCCCTCGACACGTTCATCGGCCGGGTTGCGGGCGTGGAGGAGACGCGCCTGCCGGGCGAGCTCGCGGCGTTCGACTGCCGCAACAACCGCCTCGCCTGGCTGGGACTTGCGCAGGACGGGTTCCGGGACGCGGTGACCGCGGCGCGCGCGCGCTACGGGCCGCGCCGCATCGCCGTCATCGTCGGCACCAGCACCTCCGGCGTGCTGTCGACGGAGCGCGCCTATCAGCGGCGCGCTCCGGGCACCGTCGCGCTGCCGGACGATTTCCGCTTTGCCGAGACCCAGAGCACGTTCTCGCTCGCGGCCTTCGTGCGCGCGGCGCTCGAGCTGGAAGGTCCGGCGCACGTCGTGTCCACCGCCTGTTCGTCGAGCGCGAAGGTGTTCGCGAGCGCGGCGCGGCTGATCGACACCGGGTTCGTCGACGCGGCCGTCGTCGGCGGCGTGGACAGCCTGTGTCTCACGACGCTGTACGGGTTCCGGTCGCTCGAGCTCCTGTCGGGTGCGCCGTGCCGCCCGTACGACGCCGAGCGGAACGGGATCTCGATCGGCGAGGGCGCCGGGTTCGCGCTGCTCGAGCGCACGGGCGAGGGCGCGGTGCTCGCCGGGGTGGGCGAGAGCTGCGACGCTTATCACATGTCGACGCCGCATCCCGAGGGCCTCGGGGCGCGGCTCGCGATGGAGGGCGCGCTCGCGGCGGCGGCGCTCGCGCCGGGCGCGGTCGGCTACGTCAATATGCACGGGACGGCGACGCGCACCAACGATGTCGCGGAAGGGCGCGCGGTGCGCGACGTGTTCGGGCCGCGGACGCCCTGCAGCGCGACCAAGGGCGCGCACGGCCACCTGCTCGGCGCCGCGGGCATCACCGAGGCGATCGTCGCGCTGCTCGCGCTCGAGCGCGGGTTCCTGCCCGGGACCGCGAACACCCGCGTGCTTGATATCGAATGCGGCTGCAACGTGCTGCTCGACGGCGAGCCGGCCGCGCCGCGCTACGTACTGTCGAACTCGTTCGGGTTCGGCGGCAACAACTGCAGCGTGATATTCGGTCGACCCTGACGATGAAGGCGTACGTCGACGGCGTCGGACTCCTCGCCCCCGGCCTCGCGGGCTGGCGGGCGGCGCGCCCGGTGCTCGCCGGCGAGGCGCGCTACGAGCCTAGCGAGATGCCGCGCCCGGCCGCCGACATCCTCCCCGCGGCCGAGCGGCGTCGCTGCGGCGACTTGGTGAAGCTCGCGCTGCACATCGGCACCGAGGCGCTCGCACCGAGCGGCGCCCGGGCGAGCGAGCTCGCGACGGTGTTCACCTGCGCCACCGGCAACGGCGAGGTGCTGCACCAGATCTGCGAGACGCTCGCCGGCGCGGAGCGGGACGTGTCGCCGACGCGGTTCCACAACTCCGTGCACAACGCGGCGGCCGGCTACTGGAGCATCGCGACCGGCGCGCGCGCCTCGTCGACGAGCCTGTGCGCGGATCAGGGCAGCTTCGCCGCCGGCCTGCTCGAGGCCCTCGTGCAGGTCGGTTCCCAGCGCCGCCCGGTGCTCCTCGTCGCCTACGATCTGCCGCCGCCGCCGCCGCTCGCCGCGGTCGTGCCGATCACGCTGCCTTGCGGGATCGCATTGCTGCTCTCGCCGGGCCCCGGCGCGGCGAGCCTCGGCTCGATCGAGGTGGGCGTTGCGAACGAGGGCGAGGCGACGACGCTCGCCGACCCGGCCCTCGAGCGGCTGCGCACCGGCAACACCGCCGCGCGAGGCCTGCCGGTGGTCGCGGCGCTGGCGGCCGGGCGCGCCGACCGGATCACGCTCGAGTGGTTGCCCGGCCTGTGGCTCGCGGTTTCCGCCGCGCCGCGCGCTACCGATTGAGCCGGCGCCGTCGTGACGAAGCGCGCCCTGGTGACCGGAGCGACCGGCGCGATCGGCCCGGCAATCTGCCGCAGGCTCGCGCGCACCGGTCTGCACGTGATCGTGCACGGGAACAAGCGCACCGAGGCGGCCGAGCGGCTCGCCCGCGAGATCACGGCGGCCGGCGGCGCCGCGGAGACCACCGCGTTCGACGTGACCGACGCGGACGCGGCGGCGCACGCGCTCGAGCGGCTCCTCGCGCGCGGACCGGTGCAGGTTCTCGTGAACAACGCCGGTACGCACGCCGATGCGCCGATGCCCGGCATGACGCGGGCGCAGTGGCGCAGCGTGATCGACGTCAACCTCAACGGCTTCTTCAACGTCACGCAACCGCTGCTGCTGCCGATGCTCTCGACGCGGTGGGGCAGGATCGTCAGCATCTCGTCCGTCTCCGCGCTGATCGGCAATCGCGGACAGGCCAACTATGCCGCGGCCAAGGCGGCGCTCCACGGCGCGACGAAATCGCTCGCGCTGGAGGTGGCCGCGCGCGGGGTGACGGTGAACGTGGTCGCGCCCGGCGTCGTCGAGTCGCCGGCGACGGCGCAGGTCTTCCCGCCGGAGCGCATCAAGACGCTGGTGCCGATGCAGCGCGCCGCAACGCCGGAAGAGGTCGCCGCGCTCGTCGGTTTCCTGGTCTCCGACGACGCCGGCTACATCACCGCGCAGATCGTCGCGGTCGCGGGAGGCCTCGCGTGAGCGGCGCCGAGCGGCGCTATGCGATCGTGATTCCCGCCCGCAACGAGGCGGCGACGATCGCCGACATCGCCGCGCGAGCGCTGCAGGCTGCCGCAACCGTGATCGTCGTGGACGACGGCTCGACCGACGGCACGCACGAGCGGCTTGGCGGGTTGCCGGTCGTGCTCCTGCGGAACGAGCGCAACCGCGGCAAAGGCGCGAGCCTGTGGCGCGGGATGCACCACGCGCTCGCGCTCGGCGCCGACGGTGTCGTGACGCTCGACGGCGACGGCCAGCACGCGCCGGAGGACATACCACGCCTCTTGCGCATCGCCCGCGCTCATCCGGACGACATCGTGATCGGCGCCCGGCTCCTCGGCCGGGAGACGGCGCCGCGCGCGCGCCGGGCCGCGAACCGCGTGGCGGATTTCTGCATCGGCTGGGCCGCGGGGCAGCCGCTCGACGACAGCCAGTCGGGGTTTCGCGTCTACCCGGCGTCGCTCCTGCGGCGCCTCGAGGTGCGGCACGGCCCGGGACGCGGCTTCGTTTTCGAGAGCGAGGCGCTCATCATCGCGGCGCGGCTGGGCGTGCGCTGCCGCAGCGTCGCGATCGCGGCCGTTTACCCGGCCAACGCGCGGCCGAGCCACTTCCGCCCGGTGCTCGACATCGCGCGCATCTCGCGGATGGTCGCGTGGCAACTCCTGCGCCGCGGGATGTATCCGGTGGGCCTGTACCGCAGCCTTGCCCGCCGCGCGCGCGACGACTCCGTCACCGCGGACGAACCGGGCTAGCCGAAACCTCAAGCGCGACGCAGCGTCCTCAATCGGGGGTTTCGACCTTGATCCCCGATTCCGCGAACACCCACGCGATCGCGACCCCGCCGGCGAGCGCGTAGTTCTGCTTGACGAGCGGGCTCGAGTCGAACACCGCGCCGCTCAGCGCGTCGTAGCGGACGTAGGCGCCCACCCAGAACTTGTCGATGCGCCGGCTGAGCGAGGCGAGCAGCGTCGTGCCGGAGTAGCCGCCGCGCGCCTCGTACGCCGGACGGTCAGGCGTGGCGTACTGCGGCGCGACGCCGTAGAAGTACTGGTGATACTTCTGCGTGCCGAACAGCGGCCCGGCGCTGAAGCCGACGTTCCAGCGGCCGCCGAGGAAGTCCGGGCGCACGTCCAGGTTCAGGTTCGGCCAGAACACCCAACCCTGGTTCTGCCAGTGGGGCGACGTGTCGAAGGCGAACACCGCGCGCGCCGGCAGGCGCAGCCGCAGGCGGTAGTTGTAGTCGATCTTCCGGTCGCGCGCGAGCACGATGTCGATGACCGGGCCGACCTCGACCGTCGCGTCGAGGTCGGGCATGCCCTCGCGCGCCGTGCTCGCGTCCACCGGCGGTGTGGCGTACAGGCTGACGTCCAGCTCGACGCGGTCGGACTGGAAGAAGATGCCGCGGATGCCTTCGCGGTCCACGCGGAAGTAGTCGCCGCGATAGGCGATGAACGGAAACGGGTAGACGTAGCCGCGGCTCTGATCGGCGCCGCGGTAGTCGGGAAGGTAGAGCCCGACCGGCCCGATGCCGAGCTCCCACAGCGGCCGCTCGACCGCCGGCGCGGCGCACGGCGCCGCGGCGAGCGCGAGCGCGACGATCGCGGCGCGCACCGCTACGCCGCTTCCACCGGGCGGATCGCTTCGCGCCGCCGGCGCCAGGCGGGGACGCTCGTGCCGCCGCCGATCACGAGCACATCGCAGCGGTTGGCTGGGGCGGGACCGGGGATCGGGGTGGAAGATACGGACGCCTGCCGGGCAATACCTTCGGACATGCGCCGAAAATCTACCACGACTCGCGTGGAAGCGGCGGCGCGGCTCTGGAATAATCCCCGGGCATCATGTCCACCGATTCGATCCCGGCAACCGGCGAGGTTGTCCGAGCCCGTCCCTGGCGTCCCGCCGCCGCGCTCAAGGCGAGCGCGGTCCTGCACGCGGCCGGCATTGGCGTGCTCGCCGCGGCGCCCGAGGCATGGGTCGCCGTGCTCGGTGTGGTCGCGGCGAACCACGTGGCGCTGTTCGGCGCGGGTCTCGCGCCGCGGAGCGGGCTGCTCGGCCCCAACATGACGCGGCTGCCGGACGCCGCGGCGCGTCGCGGCGAGATCGCGATCACCTTCGATGACGGCCCCGATCCCGAGCTCACACCGCGGGTGCTCGACCTTCTCGACCGCAGCGGCGCGCGGGCGAGCTTCTTCTGCGTCGGGAGCCGCGCAGCGGCGCACCCGGCGGTCATCCGCGAGATCGTGCGGCGCGGCCACTCGGTCGAGAATCACAGTCAGCGCCATTCGACTGCGCTCGCCTGGTACGGGCCGCGGCGACTGCGGCGCGAGATCGAGGCCGCTCAGGACACCCTATCCCAGCTTGCGGGGCGCGCGCCGGCGTTCTTCCGCGCGCCGTTCGGCGTGCGCAGCCCGTTCGCCGACCCGGTGCTCGCGCGCCTCGGGCTCGACTATGTGTCGTGGACGCGGCGTGGCTACGACACGATCGACAGCGACGTCTCGCGGGTGCTGCGCCGCCTCTCGGCCCGGCTCGCGGCCGGGGACGTGCTCGTGCTGCACGACGGCGTCGCGACCAGCGGGCGCCGCGCGCAGCCGACGGTGCTCGAGGTGCTCCCAAGGCTGCTGGAACTCGCGGCGAGCCGGGGGCTCAGGCCGGTCAGCCTCGGCTCCGCCTGCGGTGACGGACCCGGCGATTGAGCACCTGTTCGACGTCACCGCCCGGCGGTTCGAACCGGCCGGGCGGTTCGCGCGCCACTTCGCCCATGGCAAGCTGCGCAGCGACCCGCTCTTCGCCGAGTTGTTGCGGCGCGGGGTGATTCCCGACGGCGTGCGCCTGCTCGATCTCGGCTGCGGGCAGGGCATCCTGCTTGCGTACCTCCTCGCTGCGCGCGATCAGCATCGGGCGGGCGAATGGCCCGCCGGATGGCCGCCGCCACCCGCGCGCCTCGCGCTGCGCGGCATCGAGTTCCTGGCGAAGGACGTCGGGCGCGCGCGCGTCGCGGTCGGGGGCGAGGCAACGATCGAGCTGAGCGATCTCCGCGCGGCGGCGCTGCCGTCGAGCGATGTGATCGTGCTGATGGACGTCCTCCACTACCTCACGCCCGACGCGCAGGAGTCGCTGCTCGCGCGCATCGCGCAGGCGCTCGGTCCGGAACGGCTGTTCCTGACACGGGTTGGCGATCCCTCGGCCGGCTTCGCCGCTGCGCTGACCTGGACGGTCGATCAGCTGGTCGCGATCGCTCGCGGGCAGGGCATGCACCGGTTTCACCGCCGCAGCATCGCGGACTGGACCGCCGCGCTGGAGCGGCACGGGTTCACGGTCACGGCCGAGCCGATGAACGGCGCTACACCGTTCGCCAACGTGCTGTTGGTTGCCCGGAAGCGATAGGAGTGCGCCGTCCGCGCCGATCGGGCGCTGCGCGAGGCGCGCGGTCCGTCTACCCTCTGGCGTAGGGCGCGTAGAACCACTCCGCCTCGATCCGGCCGTCGCGGTTCTCGATGCGCACGCGGGCCGGACGATTGGCCTCCGCCCAGCTGCGGGCGTAGCTCACCGCCACTTTCTTGTCCGAGAAGAAATGATTCTGGGTGCTGCCCTTCGCCGTGACGGCCCAGCCGTACACGGGCCCCGGGCAGACGACGAAGACCGGTGTTTCGCGCATCGTACTAAGTGAGAAATTTGCCGCAGTCCCGCGACGAACGCCCGGGCCGCCTCGCGCCAGACGTGAAGTTGTTCCTGCCGGACGCTGTCGAGTGACCGACAGCGGCGGCGATGGCGAAGCCGCGCCGATGCCGCCTATGCGCGTGCCGTCTCGAGCGAGCGGGCGAGCCGAGCCACGCCGTCGGCGAGCCGCGTCTCGCTCGCCGCGAAGCACCAGCGCACGAAGCCTTCGCCTTCGGCGCCGAACGCCGCGCCTGGCGCGAGCCCGAGCTTCGCCTCGGTGACGAGCCGCTTGCAGAAGGCGAGGCTGTCCGTGACACCGTCGACGCGGAAGAAGGCGTACATCGCGCCCGGCGGCGAGTGGACCGTCACGCCGGGAACTGCGGCGAGCCGGGCGACCAGGAAGTCGCGCGCGCCGCGCAGCCGCGCGGCGAAGCGCGCGACCACCGGCTCGCCGTGCGTGACCGCGGCGATGCCGGCGCGCTGCACGAACCCTTGCGCGCACGAGGTGTTGTACTCGATCAGCTTGCCGATCGCGGGGAGGAGCGACGGCGGCACGATGAGCCAGCCGAGCCGCCAGCCGGTCATCAGCCAGTTCTTGGAGAACGTGTTGGTGCTGATCACGCGGTCGTCGCTCGCCGCGAGATCGAGGAACGAGGGCGCTGCCGCGGTCCCCGGTTCGCCGTAGTACAGCCGCTCGTACGCGTCGTCGGCGACGATCCAGATGCCGCGGCGCCGGCAGTGGTCGAGCAGCGCGCGCTGCGCTTCGCGGTCGATCGTCCAGCCCGTAGGATTGTTGGGCGAGTTGACGTAGAGCGCGCGCGTGCCAGGCGTCAGCGCAGCGAGCAGCCGGTCGAGATCGAGCGTCCAGCCGTGCGCCCCGAAGGCGAGCGGCACGCACTCGACCGACGCGCCGAGGATCTTCGGGATCTCGACCAGGTTCGGCCACAGCGGCGTCACTTCGACGACGCGATCGCCGGCCCCCACGATCGCCTGCGTGGCGAGCATCAGCGCGGACATCCCGGAGTTGGTGACTGCGACGCGCTCCACGTCGACCGGACGGTGCAGCCGCGACGCGTACCCGGCGATCGCCTCGCGCAGCGGCGGGATGCCGAGGTTGTGGGTGTAGAACGTGTCGCCGGCCCGCAGCGCCTCGATCGCCGCTTCCCGGATGAACGCCGGGGTCACCTCGTCGGGCTCGCCGAACCAGAATGCGAGCACGTCGGGATCGCCCATCCCGGCGTTCGCGACCTCGCGGATCTTCGAGGCGCGGAGCGACTGGACGGCGGGGCGGGCGGCGGGCATCGCGAATGATCCTCGGGGGCGGGCGCCGCGATTCTCGCACGGGCCCTCTCGGGGCCCGGCGCTGGCTTGATGACGATGCGGAGCACGAGCGCCAGGGCCGTGGCCGCTTCTACATCAATCTGCTAGTGTCGGCCGACCGCCATGCTGCATTCCGAGGACAGTCTGGATCTCGCGGCGCTCGGCTCGCGACTGCGTGCGGGCGACGTGCGCCCGCGCGAAGTCGTCGAGGGCGTGCTCGCGCGCATCGGTGCGCGCGGCGACGACAAGGTATGGATCCATGTCCCCTCGCGCGAGGTGCTCGCGGCGCGCGCGGACGACCTCGAGCGGCGCGGGCCCGAAGGCCTCCCGCTCTACGGTATCCCCTTCGCGATCAAGGACAACATCGACGTCGCCGGCCAGCCGACGACTGCGGCCTGCCCGGCGTTCGCGTACTCGCCCACCGAATCGTCGCCGGTGGTTCAGGCGCTCGTCGATGCCGGTGCGATCGCAATCGGCAAGACGAACCTCGACCAGTTCGCTACCGGGCTCGTCGGCACGCGCTCGCCGTACGGCGCGTGCGCGAACACGTTCGACGCGCGCTACGTGTCCGGCGGCTCGAGCTCCGGATCGGCCGTTGCGGTTGCCGCAGGGCTGGTGAGCTTCGCGCTCGGCACCGACACCGCCGGCTCGGGGCGCGTGCCGGCCGCGTTCAACAACATCGTCGGTGTCAAGCCGACGAGAGGCCTGTTGAGCACGCGCGGCATGGTGCCTGCATGCCGCTCGCTCGACTGCGTTTCGATCTTCGCGCTCACGGCGGAGGACGCGCGCGCGGTGCTCGGGACAGCGCACGGCTTCGATGCGCGCGACCCGTGGTCGCGACGGCCGGCTGCCGCGCCGCTGCCGGACACGCTCGGGGGCTGTCGATTCGGGGTGCCACACGCTTCGCAGCTCGAGTTCTTCGGCAACGGCGAGGCCGAGCGCCTGTTCGCGGCCGCGGTCGCGGAGCTCGAGCGGATGGGCGCGCGCCGCGTCGAGGTCGATTTCGCGCCGTTCGCCGAGACGGCGCGGCTGCTCTACGGCGGTCCGTGGGTGGCGGAGCGCTACCTCGCGATCCGCGACTTCTTCGATCGTCGCCCGGACGCGCTCTTCCCGGTCACGCGCGAGATCCTCGCCGGGGAGCGAAGTTCAGCGCGGCCGACGCCTTCGCCGCGGAATACCGCCTGCAGGAGATCCGGCGCGCGGTCGAGCCGGTGTGGAGGGCGATCGATCTCCTTGTCACGCCGACCGCGGGGACGATCTACACCGTTGCCGAGGTGGACGCCGACCCGGTGCAGCTGAACACCAATCTCGGCTACTACACGAACTTCATGAACCTGCTCGATCTCGCCGCGATCGCGGTCCCGGCGGGGTTCCAGGCGAACGGTCTGCCGTTCGGGATCACGCTCGCGGCACCGGCGTTCGCCGACGAGGCACTGTGCCGGCTGGGCGGTATGGTGCACCGGAAGCTCGCGCAGCGCATGGGTGCGACGAACACGCCGCTTCCGGCGGCGCGCGAGGCGGCCGTATCGACGCCCGGGTTCGTGCGGATCGCGGTGTGCGGCGCGCACATGTCGGGGCTGCCGCTCAATCACCAGCTCACCGAGCGGGGCGGGCGGCTCGTCCGCGCGTGCCGGACCGCGCCGCGCTACCGCCTCTATGCGCTGGCGGGGTTCACGCCCCCGCGTCCGGGGATGGTCCGGTCCGAAACGGACGGCCACGCGATCGACGTCGAGGTCTGGGCGCTGCCCGCGGAAACGGTTGGCAGCTTCGTCGACGGGATCCCGCCGCCGCTCGCGATCGGCACGGTCGAGCTGGAGGACGGCGAGCTGCTGCGCGGGTTCGTTTGCGAGAGCTACGCCACCGCCGGCGCGCAGGACATCTCGGCGCTCGGAAGCTGGCGGCGATTCGTCGGCTAGCCGGCGCGTCCGCTCCCTCCCCGCATGAGGAGGGGTGGCCGACCCTGACTACGACGCGACGGACACGCCCCGCACCGCGTTCGCCTCGATCACTTTCGCGACGAGCCCGGATGCCTTCGCCTCCGCGACGAACTCGCGGAGATATTGCGCGGCGGCGTCGCGCCCCTTGGGCGTTCCGATCGACTGCTGGACGGCGGTGAATCGTCCGTCCAGCACGCGCGCCCCCGGGTGCTTCTCGGCGTCGGCCACGAGCCGCGGCTTCAGGCCGGCGAGCGCGTCCAGCTTCTCCTTGACCCATAGCTGATAGGAGCCTTCGATCCCTTCCGCGCGCACGAGCTTCGCGTGCTTCAGGGAGCGGCTGAGATAGAGGTCGTACGCGGCCCGGTCCGATACGGCGATTCGCACGCCTTCGCGGTCGACGTCGTCGATCGTGCGGATCGGCGACCCGGCCGGGACGAGATAGCTCGTCTCGATCTCGAGATACGCCGGCGAGAAGTCGATCTCCTGCGCGCGTACCGGCTCGTTGGCGAGAAAGGCGACATCCCAGTCGCCGGCTTTCCCCCCGTCGGCGAGCTTCCCGGCCTGATCGTAGTGGACGAACTCGATGGCGAGACCGGCCCGACGGGCGATCTCGCGTCCGAGGTCGGGCGCGATGCCGCCGGGCTCGCCGCCCGTCGCCGGCTTCCTCGTCAGCAGGAAGTTGCCGAAATTGAGGCCGACGCGGAGCTTCCCGGTCGGAGCGAGACTGGAGCGGATTGCGGGCGTGATGGCGATCATGGTTCCCCGATCGTAGCGCAGTTCGTCAAATCTCGATCTGGGTCCCCAGCTCGATCACGCGGTTGGGCGGCAGGTGGAAGTAGTCGACGACGCTGGCGGCGTTGCGCGCCATCGCGGCGAACAGCCGCTCGCGCCACAGCGCCATGCCGCCGGCGACGCGCGTCGTCGGGATCAGCTTCTCGCGGCTGAGGAAGAACGAGGTCTCGAGCAGCGCGAAATCGAGGCCGTGATCGCGGCAGACTTCGAGCGTTCGCCACACATCGGTCCGGTTCTTGAAGCCGAAGCGGATCACGATCCGGAAGAAGTTGCGGCCGAGCGGGGTCACCGCGACCCGCTCGTCGAACGGCACCCACGGCACGTCCTCGGTCACCACCGTGAGGAACACCACCCGCTCGTGCAGCACCTTGTTGTGGGCGAGGTTGTGCAGCAGCGCGTGCGGCACCGCGTCCGGGTTGGCGACCATGAACACCGCGGTGCCCGGCACCCGGAGCGGCGGGTCGCGCGCGATCGATTCGAGGAAGACGTCGAGCGGGGTGCCGGTCGTCCGGAGCCGCTCGAAGAGGATCTCGCGTCCGCGCCGCCAGGTGAGCATCAGCGTGAGGACCGCGGCGCCGAGGACGAGCGGGAACCAGCCGCCGTCGGCGACCTTGAGCAGCGCCGCCGAGAGGAACGCGCCGTCGATCGCGGCGAAGAACCCGGTGGCGAGGACGCACAGCGCGAGCGGATAGCCCCAGCCGAACCGGATCACGAAGAACGTGAGGACGGTCGTGGTCAGCATCGTCCCCATCACCGCCACGCCGTAGGCCGAGGCGAGCTGCGACGACGAGCCGAAGCCGGCGACGGCAACGAGCACCGCGAGGAGAAGGAGCCAGTTCACCGCCGGGATGTAGATCTGGCCGATCTCCTTCGCGGAGGTGTGGACGATGATCGTGCGCGGCAGGAATCCGAGCTGCATCGCCTGCTTCGTGATCGAGTAGGCGCCCGAGATTGTCGCCTGCGAGGCGATCACCGTCGCCGCCGTCGCGAGCCCGACCATCGGGTAGAGCGCCCAGCCCGGAAACGCGAGGTAGAACGGGTTGTCGATCGCGGCCGGGCTCGCCATCAGGAGCGCGCCTTGCCCGAAGTAGTTGAGCAGGAGCGCCGGCAGCACGAGGGCGAACCAGGCGGCGCGGATCGGCCACTTGCCGAAGTGCCCCATGTCGGCGTAGAGCGCCTCCGCGCCGGTGACCGCGAGCAGCACCGCGCCGAGCACCACGAACGATGCAAACCCGTGGCCGGTGGCGAAGCCGAGCGCGTGGACGGGGTTCAGCGCATGCGCGACCAGCGGATTCTGCGCGATGTTCCACGCACCGACCGCGCCGAGCGCGAGGAACCATAGCGCGCAGATGGGCCCGAACAGGGCGCCGATCGCCGCAGTGCCATGTCGTTGCACCGCGAAGAGCGCGACGAGGACGCCCACCGCGATCGGGACGACGTAGGGTTTGAACGCCATGGTCCCGACCTCGAGGCCTTCGACCGCCGAGAGCACCGAGATCGCGGGCGTGAGCACCGCGTCGCCGTAGAAAAGCGCGGCGCCGCAGAGCCCGAGCACGACGACTGTGCGTTGCAGCCGCGGCCGCTCTTTCACCGACGAGGAGGCGAGCGCGAGCAGCGCCATGATTCCACCCTCGCCCTTGTTGTCGGCGCGCATGATCAGGGTCACGTACTTCAGGGACACCACGAGCATCAGCGTCCAGAAGATCGCCGACAGGCCGCCGAGGATGTTGGCCGCGTTCAGCTCGATCCCGCGTCCGGGCGCGAACGTCTCCTTCACCGCGTACAGCGGGCTCGTCCCGATGTCGCCGTACACGACGCCGAGCGCGGCGAGCGTCAGCGCCGCGCGGGAGGAGTGCGGCTGTTCCCGGTCCTGCTGCAAGGTGCGGTCATCGGCGCGCGGCGATGGCCGCGCACCCTACGCGAGCGGCGCGCAAGATGCAACCGTGCCCGCACGCGGGTCGGGGGCGACGTTCCGGGCTCTGGACTTCGGGCTGGATCCGCGACGAACGCTCGCTCCCGAGCTGCGTGAATCGTGCGCTCAGCGTCGGATTTCCCGGCAGATCACGTGGGGGCCGCGTTTTCGTGCCCCGTGCTCGGCGCCGTGGCGCTCTCCTGGGTAGCACCGATGCTCGAGCCAGAGCAGGGTGAGGCCGATCACGGGAAGCAGGATGTCGGTGTAGAGAATCACGCCCGCATTTCCCGGCGCAAAGTTGTGCGCTCTGAGGATCTCCAGGACGTGGCCGCCTGCCGCGCCGAGCAGGAAGCACGCGGGCCCCAAAACGGCAGCCGTGCGCATGTCGAAACTGCCCCGGAATGCGAGAAAGCCGACGGCCGCGAAGCCCAGGCTCGCGAACCCGATCTCGGTCTGGAACGGGCTGTCCGCCCAACCGATGAAGCGCGCGGTCGTCTCGCCGAAGAAGACGTGAGCAACGAAGCTGTAGAGATGACTTAGCGCGATCGAGAAGAGAATGAAGTACGAAAAGAGCGCCTCGACCACCGCGCCGGCCGTCCACGGGCGGGGCACTTGCAGGAGCGATACCGCCGAGGCAACCAGCCCCAGGACCAGCAGCGTCAGCGTGAAGTTCTGCAGAAGGAAGCGGATCAAGTCGTCCATTGGACCTCCGCAAGGGTGGCAGACAGGTTCGTGTTCCCTGCTTTACCGGTGCAACTTTACCCCCAACGCCCGGGCCGCTGGCAAGCGGTCCCCTGGGAGCGGCCCGCCAGGCAGCGCTCATGGGATGCTGTCTTTCCTTCAAGGATCGGCGGGGAGCCCCCGCCCGGGTTTCGCCATTCCAGGCGACCACCTGCTCCGGTCGAGCCGTCGCTATGCCTTGCGCCCATGGTTCCTGCGCTACCGCCGGCGCGACTCAGCCGTTCTTCTCGTCGCCTAGCCAGCGATAGGCAACGCCGGCCAGCACCGCGCCGATCAGCGGTGCCACCCAGAACATCCACAGCTGGGCCAATGCCCACCCTCCGACGACGACGGCCGGGCCCGTGCTTCGTGCGGGGTTCACGGATGTATTGGTCACAGGGATGCTGATCAGGTGGATCAGCGTCAGGGCCAGACCGATGGCGATCGGCGCAAACCCGGCCGGTACCCGCCTGTCCGTTGCGCCGAGGATGATGATCAGAAACATGAACGTCATGACGACCTCGGTGACAAAACCGGAGGCGGCCGAATACTTCCCGGGCGAGTGATCCGCGTAGCCGTTGGACGCCAGGCCGGACGCCAGATCGAATCCGGCCTTTCCGCTCGCGATGAAGTACAGGACGAGCGCTGCGACGATCGCACCGAGAACCTGCGCGATCACGTAGGGAATCAGCTCCGAGGTCTTGAAGCGGCCCCCTACCGCGAGCCCGACCGATACCGCCGGATTGAGGTGGCAGCCCGAGATGTGTCCGATCGCGTACGCCATCGTCAGAACCGTCAACCCGAATGCGAACGCCACGCCCAGCAACCCGATCCCCACACCGGGAAACGCTGCCGCCAGGACAGCGCTGCCGCAGCCACCCAGGACAAGCCAGAAGGTGCCGATAAACTCCGCAGCGAGGCGATTGGACATTCGCATCTTCTTCTCCACTCAATGACGACATTGACAAACTCGCCCTGACGATCGCCGGAGCGCATCGTCGCGTTACGAGGCTCGCCGCACGGTGACTGCGGTGTGAGCCTAAACGGCACGCGAGCGAGATGGACGCTTGGCGGCGCGAGGTGGCGCGCCGGCCGGCTTTTCATCCTCGGCCATCTCATCGCGGAGCCACGAGACGAATGCTGCCACAGGTTCGCGCTCGGCGGCCCCGGCGGCGACAACGATGAAGAAGCTGCCGGGCGTCGCCACCCGATCGCCGCCGAACGGGGCGCGGAGGAGTCCTTCGCGCAGATAGCGCGCCAGGTGTGGCCGCTTGCCGATCGCGACGCCGCTACCCTCGAGCGCCGCCTGGATGACCTGATCGTAGTGCGGGAATCGCAGCGTGCTCGCCGGCTTGACCCGGCGCGTCTTCATTGCGTCGAGCACCTTCCCGGCCGGCAATCCAGGATTCGAGCGCAGGGCGACCGATACCAGCCGCCAGCAACACCGATGAGAACCTCACCCTTACGGGCGTCGGCGTCGGGACATCCTCGAGCCTGAGGACGCCAGGACCGCCGAACTGACGACACAACGCCGCCTTCACGACAGATTCCGGCATCGGCGCACCGCTCATGTCATCAATGCGCCGCGCTCCCGTAGCAGGGCGCGAAGCACGGAACGATGACACCGAGATTCGTCGGCGCAATAACAGCCGACGGAGAAGTTCGCGTGATGGGAGAGAGCAGCGAGGAGATCAAGCGTTGCACGGTTCTCGGGTCTCGCCATCTCGGCGCGATACTTCTTCATGAACCTGACCCAGTCACCTTCGGACTTCGCTTTCTGCGCGAGTTTCACCGTTTCGGCGCTGGGCGCAAGCATCGGCAACCAGACGTCGTAGAAGTTCTTCGAGGAATAGTCACTCTTCGGAACCCCGCGTGGAGGGCGCCTGACCGTTCCGATACGAAGACCCTCGCCAGGGAATCGTTCGGCACCGAGTCGCACGACTCGAATGGCCACGCGCATTCCTTACTGACTTCGGCGCCGCGCTGTCGACGCCCGACGCTGTCGTCGACCGGAAAGGGGCCGGTCGAACGAACCGGGTTTAGGCATCCTATTCGACGCCCCGAACATTGGCGATCCAGTTGCGTTTTCTGCGCGCGAGGCGGGACTCGACGTCTTCCCCTTCGAAGTTGGCGGTGGCTCGGCGAAGCCACGACTGATCGGCGTTGTCGAATGCGTTGACGTTGACAACGGCGTAGCGGCGGTTCCCGATCTCGCTGGTAACGAGCGGCACGGTGCCGCACCGCGAGCAGACGTGAAACGTGGCAGTTCGAGTGCCGAAGGCGTACCTCGATACGAGGCTCGCGTCACCAACCGCGACAGCCAGCGTGGCGTTCGGATTGGAGGTCCAGACGCCACCGTGCTTTACGCAGAAGGAACAACCGCACGCGCGCGCCGGTATCTCCGGCGGGTCTCCTTCCCAGTCGAGCTCGAAAGCAATGTTGCCGCAGTGGCACTTGCCAGTGATGAGCATGCGAATCTCCGGGGCGAACAGGGCGCTTGACCGCGGGTGAGACACCCGCGCAGGGCTCGCGGGCGATGCCGATCGCGGGCGCACCGGCCTGCGCGAGCGCGTCGATGACCGCGTTCATCACCGCCGGCAGTGCGCCAACCGCCCCGGCCTCGCCGGATATACGACTGCGGCGATACCGAGTCGTTCGATCAGGCCAAACAAGTGTACGCTGCTTAGTTGGGCATCGGGCCGAGCCCGTCGCGCACGCGACTTCCCGCGCCTCGCACGGGCGGCAGACTGCGCGCCTTTCGCCGGGATGACGGTGTCGTCAGCGCAAGCTGGCGTTGACCTTCTCGAGCACCGCCGAGCCCGGGCACAGCTCGCGCTCGCCGAGCCGGTTGAGCGCGACGTCGACCGTGTTCAGGTGCGCGTGCAGATCCTCGGGCTCGCGCTCGACGTAGAGCAGCCCGGTCGGAATCTCGCCCTTCGACTGATGACGGGCGAGGTAGTTCATCGCCCCGACCCGGTCGTGAGCGTCGTAACCGTCGTGCAGCTTGCGCAGCAGCACCGTCGAGCCGTCGTGCAGCGTCACCGCCTGCACCGTGCCCGGGTCGTATTGGGCCGTGATCGCCGCGCGCGGCGAGATGAAGTCGAGGAAGTTGACCGCGTCGTTGTGCTCGCGGACGTAGTCGTAGCTCTTCGTCGACCCGGCGTGGTTGTTGAACGCGACGCACGGGCTGATCACGTCGATGAACGCGGCGCCCCGATGCTCGATCGCCGCCCTTATGAGCGGGACGAGCTGGTCCTTGTCGCCGGAGAAACCGCGCGCGACGAAGCCGGCGCCGAGCTGCAGCGCGAGCATGATCATGTCGATCGACGCGTCGGTGTTGGCGACGCCGCGCTTCGACTTCGAGCCGCGATCGGCGGTCGCGGAGAACTGCCCCTTCGTCAATCCGTAGACGCCGTTGTTCTCGACGATATAGACCATGTTCACGCCGCGGCGCATGCAGTGCGCGAACTGGCCGAGCCCGATCGAGGCCGAGTCGCCGTCGCCCGAGACGCCGAGGTAGAGCAGCTCGCGGTTCGCGAGGTTCGCCCCGGTCACCACCGAGGGCATGCGGCCGTGGACGCTGTTGAAGCCGTGCGAGTTCCCGAGGAAGTAGTCGGGCGTCTTCGACGAGCAGCCGATGCCCGACAGCTTGGCGACGCGGTGCGGCTCGATGGCGAGCTCCCAGCAGGCCTGGACGATCGCCGCCGAGATGGAGTCGTGGCCGCAGCCGGCGCACAGGGTCGAGATCTTGCCCTCGTAGTCGCGGCGGGTGTAGCCGAGGCGGTTCTTCGGCAGGGTCGGGTGGTGCAGCTTCGGTTTCGCGATGTACGTCATTGAGCCACCTTGCGGAGCGGCTGCACGTTCAGCCGCCGCACGCGCTCCGCGATCGCCTCGGTGATGAAGCGCGCGGTGATCGGCGTGCCGTCGTAGTGCAGGACCGGGATGAGGCTCGCCGGGTTCACGCCGGCGTCGTTCACGAGCAGCGTCTTCAGCTGCGCGTCGCGATTCTGCTCGACCACGAACACCTTCGAGTGCGAGGCGACGAAATCGGCGATCTCGTCCTGGAAGGGGAAGGCGCGCACGCGCAGCGCGTTGACGTAGATGCCCCGCGCCGCGAGCGCCTCGAGCGCCTCGTGCATGGCCGCGCTGGTCGAACCGTAGAAGATCGCGCCGAAGCGCGCCGGGTATTCCGCCGGGATGAGCACCGGCTGCGGGACGAGCGACTTGGCCGTCTCGAACTTCTTCAGCAGCCGCTGCATGTTGTACATGTAGTCCGGCCCCGCCTCGGAGTACATCGCGTACGCATTCTTCGTGGTGCCGCGGGTGAAGTACCCGCCGCGCGTCGGATGCGTGCCGGGATAGGTCCGGAACGGCACCCCGTCGCCGTCGACGTCGAGATAGCGGCCGAACTCCCTGCCCGACTCGAGGTCGTCGCGGGTCATCACCTTGCCGCGGTCGTAGCGCGTCGCGTCGTCCCAGGTGAGCGGCTCGCAGAGCCGCTCGTTCATGCCTATGTCGAGGTCGAGCATCACGAACACGGGCGTCTGCAGCCGGTCGGCGAGATCGAACGAGAGCGCGGCGAACTCGAACGACTCCTTCGGATCCTCCGGGAAGAGCAGCGGGTGCTTGGTGTCGCCGTGCGACGCGTAGGCGCACGCGAGGATGTCGGACTGCTGGGTGCGGGTCGGCATGCCGGTCGACGGGCCGCCGCGCTGCACGTCGAACAGCACCGCCGGGATCTCGGCGAAGTAGGCGAGGCCGATGAACTCCTGCATGAGCGAGATGCCCGGGCCGGAGGTGCAGGTGAACGCCCGCGCGCCGTTCCACGCCGCGCCGATCACGATGCCGATCGAGGCGAGCTCGTCCTCGCCCTGGATGATCGCGTAGCGCGCCTTGTTGGTTTCCGGCTCGTGACGGAACCGCTTGCAGTGACGCTGGAACGCCTCGGCCATCGAGGAGGAGGGCGTGATCGGGTACCACGCCGCCACGGTCGCGCCGCCGTAGACGCAGCCGAGCGCCGCGGCATTGTTGCCTTCGATGAAGATGCGCTTCCCGACGGCGTCCGCGCGCTTCACCCGGACGCCGAGCGGGCACGCGAGCTTGGCGAGCGCGTAGTCGCGGCCGAGCTGGAGCGCGTGCACGTTCGGCTTGAGGAGCGCTTCCTTCCCCTTGTACTGCTCGCCGATCAGCTCGGCGATCGCGCCGGGGTCGATGTCGAGCAGCGCCGACAGCGCGCCGACGTAGATGATGTTCTTGAAGAGCTGGCGCTGACGCGGGTCGGTGTAGGTGTCATTGCAGATCGCGGTGAGCGGCATCCCGATGACGGTGATGTCGTCGCGGAACTTCGCCTTCGGCAGCGGCTTGGTGGAGTCGTAGAAGAGGTAACCGCCGGGGTCGACCTCGGCGAGGTCGTTGTCCCAGGTCTGCGGGTTCATCGCCACCATCAGGTCGACGCCGCCGCGCCGTCCGAGGTAGCGGTGCTCGGACACGCGGACCTCGTACCAGGTGGGCAGCCCCTGGATGTTCGACGGGAAGATGTTGCGCGGGCTCACCGGCACGCCCATGCGCATGATCGCCTTGGCGAACAGCGTGTTCGCTGACGCCGAGCCGGAGCCGTTGACGTTGGCGAACTTGACGACGAAGTCGTTGGTCGCCTCGATGGGTTTTGCCATGGTTGCTCGGTTTCAGTTCCCGACGATCATGCCGCCTTGAGCGGGCGTTTGCGCGGGTCGCGGCAGGACGGCCCGGCGTGGGTGAGGTCGAGCAGGAACTTCTGCATGTCCCACGCACCGGTCGGGCAGCGCTCGGCGCAGAGGCCGCAGTGCAGGCAGACGTCCTCGTCCTTCACCATCACGCGCGTCGTCTTCAGCGGCGCGGATACGTAGAGGTCCTGCTCCCGGTTCTTTGCCGGGGCGCGGAGCCGCGCCCGCAGGTCCTGCTCGTCGCCGTTCGGGACGAAGCTGATGCAGTCCATCGGGCAGATGTCGACGCAGGCGTCGCACTCGATGCAGAGCTTGTCGGTGAAGACTGTCTGGACGTCGCAGTTCAGGCAGCGCTGCGCCTCCTTGAACGCGGTGGCCGGGTCGAAGCCGAGCTCGACCTCGACCTTGATGTTCTTCAGCGTCTGGTTGACGTCGCGCCACGGCACCTTGAAGCGCGGGTCGAGCGCGATGTCGTTGTCGTAGCTCCACTCGTGGATGCCCATCTTCTGCGACATCATCGAGACGCCGGGCGGGGGGCGCTTCGTGACGTCCTCGCCGTGGCAGTAGCGGTCGATCGAGATCGCGGCGTCGTGGCCGTGCGCGACCGCCCAGATGATGTTCTTCGGCCCGAGCGCCGAGTCGCCGCCGAACAGGACGTTCGGCAGGCTCGACTGGAGCGTCACCGGGTCGAGCTTCGGCATCCCGTGCCGGTCGAACTCGACGCCGCAGTCGCGCTCGATCCAGGGGAAGGCGTTCTCCTGCCCGACGGCGACCAGCACGTCGTCGCATTCGAAGTGCACGTCCTGCTCGTCGGTGGGGATCAGGCTGCGGCGGCCCTTGGCGTCGTAGACCGCCTGCACCTTCTCGAAGGTCAGGCCGGTGAGCCTGCCGTTCGCGTGGGTGAACGCCTTCGGCACGAGGTAGTTGAGGATCGGGATGCCCTCGTGCATCGCGTCCTCTTTCTCCCAGGGGCTCGCCTTCATCTCCTCGAAGCCGGAGCGGACGATCACCTTCACGTCCTCGCCGCCGAGGCGCTTCGACGAGCGGCAGCAGTCCATCGCGGTGTTGCCGCCGCCGAGGACGATCACGCGCCTGCCGATCTTCGTCGTGTGGCCGAACGACACGCTCGAGAGCCAGTCGATGCCGATGTGGATGTTCGCCGCCGCCTCCTTCCGGCCGGGGAGATCGAGGTCGCGCCCGCGCGGCGCGCCGCAACCGACGAAGATCGCGTCGTACCCTTCGCCGAGCAGCTGCTGCATCGACGACACGTACGCGCCGCCGCGGAACTCGACGCCGAGATCCAGCACGTAGCCGACCTCCTCGTCGATGATCTCCTCGGGAAGGCGGAACTTCGGGATCTGGCTGCGGATCATGCCGCCGGCCCGCGCGTCGCCGTCGTACACGACGACCGCGTAGCCGAGCGGGGCGAGATCGCGCGCGACGGTGAGCGATGCCGGACCCGCGCCCACGCACGCGACGCGCTTGCCGTTCCTCTGCGCCGCGGGCTTCGGCAGGCGCGGGCGGATGTCCTCCTTGTAGTCGGCGGCGACGCGCTTCAGGCGGCAGATCGCGACCGGTTCCTTGCCGGCGGAAGCGTGGGACCCCTTCCCTTCTCCCGCCGGCCCGTCCTCGACACGGCCGCGTCGGCAGGCGGGCTCACAGGGCCGGTCGCAGGTCCGACCGAGAATTCCGGGAAAGACGTTCGACTTCCAGTTGACGATGTACGCATCGCCGTAACGGCCTGCGGCGATCAACCGAATGTATTCGGGGACGGCAGTGTGGGCGGGACATGCCCACTGACAATCGACGACCTTGTGAAAGTAATCGGGATTGCCGATATCGGTTGGCTTCACTCCACCTCCAGACAAAGCGCCCGCTTCTTGCACCGCGCCTGGCTAGCTCCTGGCCACGGCAGGCAGGTCGCCGTTTCTGGAGCGTAAGTCTACTCTTGGGGGGATCACAGGAAAAGCTGCGCCTATTCAAGCGACTGGCGGCGGAGGCGGACAGCCCTGGCGATCCGCCGCATGGTAGGGTCAACGCATCCGGCCGGCTGCCGATGACAATGATCCGGGTCAAGAAAACCAGGGTCGGCCGGCTGCGGCTGAGACGCCCCGCGGCCTCGGCCAAGCTCCGGCTCCGGAAAGGCTCCGATGACCGGCGCCGCTCCTTGGGGGTGACCGTCTGCCTTGCCGCGTGTCCCCGAGCTAGGGGCCGCGGTCGAGCGGCTCGTCGCGGTACGACGCCGGGTCCTCGAGCGGCTCGAGGTGGGTGAAGACGGCCGCGTTGGGCACCGCTTCGCGCACCCGCGCCTCGATCTCCTCCAGCGCGTCGTGGCCGCGCTGGACGCTCCAGGCGCCGGGAACGAGCACGTGCATGGAGACGAACGACCGGCCGGCGGCCGCGCGCGTACGCAGCGCGTGGAACTCCACCCCGCGTTCACGGAATGCGTCGAGCGCGGCCTCGATGGCGCGCCGTTCGGCCTCCGGAAGTGCGCGATCGAGCAACCCGACCACCGAGCGCCGGACGATCCGTACGCCCGCCCAGACGATGTGCGCGGCGACCGCGAGCGCGATCACCGGATCCAGCCACAACCACCCGGTGAGCGCGACGAGCGCGACCCCGGCCACGACACCGGCCGAGGTCCACACGTCGGTCATCAGGTGCTGTGCGTCGGCCTCGAGCGCGATCGAGCGATAGTGCCGGCCCGCGCGGGCGAGCACGCGCGCGGCGCCGAAGTTCACGATCGAAGCGGCGACCGAGATCGCGAGCCCGACGCCGACGCGCTCGAGGGGTTGCGGCGCGAACAGCCGCTCGACCGCGGCGATCGCGATCAGCGCCGCGGCGACCACGATCAGCGTGCCCTCGAAGCCGCTCGCGAAATACTCGGCCTTCGAGTAGCCGTAGGCGTACTCGTCGTCGGGCGGGCGCGCGGCGAGCGTCAGCATCGCGAGCGTCACGACCGCGGCGGCGAGATTCACGAACGACTCGAGCGCGTCCGACAGCAGCCCGACGGAGCCGGTGAGCCACCACGCGGCGGCTTTCAGCGCGATCGTCGCGATAGCGGCGAGGATGGAGAGCCAGGCGAACTTGACGAGCGAGCGCGTCGTCATTTCAGCCCGACGCGAGGGTGCGGAGCGCGGGCGGTGCCGCGTCCTCCGCGAGAGCGCGAGCCGAAGCTGGCGAACTTGACGAGCGAGCGCGCCGTCATTTCAGCCCGACGCGAGGGTGCGGAGCGCGGCGGGCGGTCCTCCGGGAGAGCCGGGCGAACCTGGCGAGCGGATTGCGGCTCATGGCGGAACGGCCGCTACGATACGGGCGACGAACGCCTCCTGGTCCCAGGCCCCGTCGTTGACCGAGTGGCCGAGCCGCACGATCACGAGCGCGCGCGAGGGAACGACGCTCACATACTGACCGGCATGACCGCCGGCATGGAAGACGTCGCCGGGGAGCGCGAGGGGTGGTGCACCCCCCGGTCGCTTGAGCCGCAGCCACCAATGCGCGCCGTAGCGGCTGCCGGGAACCGCCGGGACGGCCGCCGCAAGCGCCCAGCCCGCCGGCAGAATGCGCTGGCCGTTCCACATCCCGTCGTTGAGGAAGAGCAGGCCGAGCCGCGCCCAGTCGCGCGCGGTCGCGTACATGAACGACGAGCCGACGAAGGTACCCGACGCATCCGGCTCCAGGATTGCGCTCGCCATTCCGAGCGGCTCGAAGAGCGCGCGGCGCGGGAACGCGGCGTAGTCCGCACCGAGCACTTCGCGCATCGCGCGCGAAAGGATGTTGGTCGTGCCGCTGGCGTAGTGCCAGTGCGTGCCTGGCGGATGCACGAGCGGCTTCGCGGCGGCGAACGCGCCGGTGTCGCCGCTTGCCCACAGCATGACGTTCACGTCGGAGAGCGGGTCGGCGTACCGCTCTCCGAACGCCAGGCCGCTCGACATCCGGAGCAGCTGATCGAGCGTGATGGCGCCGCGCGCGTCGCCCGGCGCGAGCCACTCGGGCACCGGGGCCGGCGCGTCGAGCTGCCAACGGCCGCGCGCGACAAGTACCCCGGCGAGCGCGCCGACGACGCTTTTCGTCATCGACCAGCCCGGGAGCGGGGTGTCGGTACCGAAACCGGGCGCGTAGCGCTCGGCGACGATGCGGCCGCGGTGGAGGATGACGACCGCGCGGGTACGCCGGGATTGTCCGCGCCCGCGGTCGGCGAATGCGTCGTCGAGCGCCTGCTCGAGCGCGGCCTCGGGCGGGCCGTCGACGAGCGCCTGCGCTCGCGGCACGGGTGGGAGATCCGGTGCAGTGTCCTTTAGCGCGGCGACGGTGGCGCCGATCGCGAGCGTGCAGCCGAGACCCTCCCGGTGCACCGCCTGGCGCTCGGCGAGCCCGAGCAGCCTGGCCGTCGCGACGCCGCGCGCGCGGTCCACTTCCACCCGCACGAGGTCGACCACGGGGTTGCGATAGGCGGCGAGATCCTCCGTGATCACCGCCTCTGGCGCGCGGCCCGACACGAAGACGCCGGAGCAGACGCTCTTGGCGGCGAATCCTGTGCCGACCTGGGCCACGCGCCAGGCGTACCGCGCGCCGAAGGCGAGGACGACGAACGCGATGGCCCAGATCCCGAGGATCACTGCCGCGGCGGCGCGGCTGCGCGGACGCTTCTCCGCGAGCTCGATCCGCACCCGCTCGCGGGCGTCGGCAATCACCTCGGCCGGGATCAGCCGTAGCGCGACCGCGATGCCGAGCGGAACCAGGACGAGTTCGTCGAGCAGCCCCAGCACCGGCACGAAGTCGGGGATGAGGTCGATCGGCGACAGCGCATAGGCGACGATCGCGGCGACGAGCAGCCGCGCGTACCACGGCGTCCGCCGGTCGCGCGCGGCAAGATAGAGCGCGAGCGTCTCGCTCTGCAGCCGGCGCGCCCAGTCACGAAGACGTCCCATGCGCCGATCTTATCGGGCCGGGCAAAGTCGGCGTGGGGCGCGGGCTGCGCGGTCGGATTGCCTGCGCCGGATCGCTTGAGGATGGCGGGTGCCTAGACTGCGCTGCCCGGCCGGGTCTCCATCCAGCGCGTGACGCCGGGTGCGGCGGCATGGCGCCGGAAGCCGGAGGCAAGGCACATCCCGAGCGCCACCAGGTGCTCGATCTCGCGGATGCCCGTCCAGGGTGCGTCGACGTCGATCCGCAGGCCCTGCCAGTCGATCCAGATGGACACCACCTCCTCGGGCACCGGGGTCACACGCCCCCAATCGAGGAGCAGCGACTCGGTCTTGTCGTCGAGGAGCGCGCGGCCGAGCCGGTGGTTCCGCGCGAGAACGACGTAGCGCTTGCGGAACGTGCGGCTGCCCACGTCGGCGGGCGGCGTCCGCTCCACGAACTCCGCGCGCGCCTGCGCGAGCGCGATCTCGCGCGGGCTGAGGATGAGGCTGGTGAGCTGCTCGATCACCGGCTCGACCAGCGCCTTGCCGCGGTCGTAGCGCTCCTTGCCGATCAGGCGGAACTCGGTCGCCGAGCCTTGCACGCTGCGCGTTGCCCAGGTGAGGGCCGGGCGCTGCTCGGGCCGAGTCGGGTCCTCGCGGTATCGGACCTTCCACTTGACGCCCGAGGTCTCGCCGCGGAGCGTGAAAACGGTGTCGCCGACCGTCGTCTCGTCGTACTGCCAGCCGAGCTCGCGGGCGCGCCGCTCGCGCGCACGCGGGTCGTCGGCAGGGGCGCTCCGGCGGCGCAGGAGCCACACCGCCGCCGGCGTGAGTGCGGCGATCGCACCGAGCGCTGCAGCGGCGAAGAGGGTGGGCGAGCCGGCGTCCATGGTCGTTCCAGGTGTCCGCGCCGCGCAAGCAGTGCGGCGGCCGGTGGACGAAATGCTAATGGCATAGCAGCGGCGGGGCGCGGCACTCGTTCCGCTTTCCCCCCGTGCCGGGACGCGCGGCGCCAGCGGGCTGACAAACGGCACGGTCGCTCGTCGAACGGTGGGGGGATACGCAAGGCCTCTTGCCCTGCTCCGGGCCGGAGACCCGGCGGGCCTCTACCAGAGCTTGTGGGAGTCACCCTTGGCGACGACCGGGCCGGTCGGGAGTCCGGTCTTCGAGCCGCCCGCGGGCTCGATGCTGATCGCCAGCGCGGGAAAGTCCTTGAGCGACTGCTCGGCCGCCGCAGCCAGTCTGATCGTGCCTCTTTCGTCTTTCGGCAGCATGCCGAGCGACTTCGGCGCCTCCCCGGCCGTGGCCGGGAGGCCCCACAGCTCGTAACCGTGGTCCGGCGGCGCGTCGCCGAGTGCGACTCTCCTGACCCACAACTCGTCCGAATTGCGGGGGGCGTAGGCGACGAAGACGAGCTTCTGGCCGTCCTGGGTCGCATGGAGCAGGGCGATGTACGAGGGCTGCATGCCCTGAACCGGCACCTCGACCGTCTTCACGACCGGCACCTCGATCGTCTGCGGCGCCCGCAGCGCGAGCGCCGCGACGAGTGCGGCCGCACAGCCGGTCGCCACGAGACCCCAGTTGCGCCAGAACGCGAGGCTCTCCCACAACCCCGGTCTTGACGCGCGCGCGCCGCCCACGATGCGAGACTGGATCGCGGTCCACACCCGCCGCGGCGGGCGGACTTCGGTGACGCTGGCGGCCATCGGTGCAAGCCGGCTTTCCCACTCGGCAACCGCCCGCCGCAGCGCGGCATCCTCGCGGAGCCATGCCTGGAAGCGCAGGCGCGCGCGGCCCCGGAGCGTGCCGAGCACGTACTCCGCAGCCAGCTTGTCCTGCAATTCCGGTTTTCCGCGGTACTTCATATCGTTCTGGGTCTGGTCCTATGCCGATCCAAGACAGCCCTTGAGCCGCTCCAGCCCGCGTCGCACCCACGTCTTCACCGTTCCGAGCGGCTGTCGCATGTGGCTCGCGAGCTCCGAGTGCGACAACCCCTCGTAGAACGCCAGCATGATCGCCTGGCGCTGCTTCACCTCGAGCTGGCGGAGACAGTCGGCGAGGGCTTTCGCCTCGGCGGACCGGGCGAGCTCGTCGAGCGGGCCGGGATCGTCGCTCGCCACGCTGTCGATCGGATCCTCGCCGTCATCGTCGGGGCGCGACAACGCCACCTCGAGGTTGGGCCTTCGCAGCCAGTCGAGGCAGCGGTTGCGCACGATACTGGTCATCCACGTCATCGGCGCGGACAGCCGCGGCTCGTACGACCCGGCGTGGTTCCAGATGCTTACGTAACAGTCCTGAAGAACGTCCTCCGCCCAGTCCTCCCGCCGCAACATACGCACGGCGACCCCGAACAGTTTCGAGGAAGTGCTCTGATAAAGCCGGGAAAATGCCGCCTCGTCCTTCCGCGCGCAGGCGGTCAGGAGGCCGGCGAGGAGCTGGTTCTGGGCGGGGTCCACGCCTCAGACCTGGGCCCCGGCCAGGAGTTTCAAGGTTTCTTGGCTCGCTGCCACTGCACGTCAGCCCCGCCGCCGGCACGGTTCAGTACCCGCCCGAGGATGAACAGCAGGTCGGAGAGACGGTTGAGGTAGACGCGGCCAGTCGCCGGGAGTTCCTCCGCGCGCGCGAGCGCGACCAGCGAGCGCTCGGCGCGGCGGCACACCGTCCGCGCGAGATGGGCGAGCGCGGCGGCGCGCGTGCCGCCCGGCAGGATGAATTCCTTGAGCGGGGCGAGGTCGGCGTTGAACTGGACAACGAGCGCTTCGAGATTGGCGACCTGCGCGTCGGTCATCATCGGGCGCCCCGGAATCGCGAGCTCGCCGCCCAAGTCGAAAAGGTCGTGCTGGATGCCGGTGAGCGCCGTGCGCACCTCGGCTGGCAGGTCTTCGGTGAGCAGCACGCCGAGGGTCGAGTTCAGCTCGTCGACCTCGCCCAGCGCCGCGACCCGCGGGCTGTCCTTCGGCACCCGCGAGCCGTCTGCGAGCCCGGTCTCGCCGGCGTCGCCGGTGCGCGTCGTGATCTTCGACAGCCGATGGCCCATAGGGGCGGAATATATATCAGCCGGGCTCCGCCTCCCGCGCCGCAGCACATCACCCGACCCGCCCGGACATAGAAAGAGCCCCGCGTTTCGCGCGGGGCGTAGGTACCCGTCCGGGGGACGGGCAAGGACGGTACTGCTTGAGGGGAGAACCGTCGGGAGAAGATACGACGCCGCGCGCGCTTTGGATGCACCCGTTACAGGAACCGGGATCCGAGGTCGGTCGACGACTCGCGGCCCAGCTTGTCGTAGTTCGCCTCGAGGAAGCTTCCGGCGCGCTCGCGGCCGAGCCGGTGGAGATACATCAGGAAGTCCCACTGGGCATTCAGCTTCGACGACGTGCCGAGCTTGCGCATCTCCTCCTCGGCGTCGACGCAGTGGATGAACATCCGCTTGAGCCGCCCGCCGTCGTCGAAGCCCGCGTCGACGAGCTTCGTCACGAAGTTGATCGCGCGCATCTCGCGCATCAGCGACGAGTTGAACGACAAGGTGTTGATCCGGTCGAATATCGCCTGTGCGGTCTTCGGCACCTCGTCGATCACGATCGGGTTGATCAGCACCAACAGCACGTCGCGCGAGTCGCAGTTGTAGATCAGCGGGAAGATCGGCGGGTTGCCCATGTAGCCGCCGTCCCAGTAATGCTCGCCGTCCACTTCGACCGCCTGGAACATGAACGGCAGGCACGCCGAGGCGAGCACCGCCTCGATGCACATCTCGTGGCATTCGAACACGCGGATGCGACCGCTCAGCACATTTGCGGCGCAGGTGTAGAGACGCACCTTCGACGCGCGGCGGAGCCGATCGAAGTCCACGACCTCCATCAGGACGTCGCGCAGCGGGTGCTGGTTGAGCGGGTTGAACTGGTAGGGCGACAGGAATCGCGTCATGGCGTCGAACATCATCCACAGCGGCGACTGGTCCATGCTGCCGGGGCTCGTCGCCTTGTCGAGCCACGAGGGCTGGAGGGGCGAGTAGGCGGCCACCTCCCCGATCCTGGTCCAGAACTCGCGCAGCTTCTCGCGCGCGCCCCGGTTCCCGCCGACCGACAGGCCGTACGCGAGCACCGCCGCGTTCATCGCGCCGGCGCTGGTCCCGACGACGCCCTCGATGCCGATGCGCTCGTCCTCGAGGAGGCGATCGAGCACGCCCCAGGCGAACGCGCCGTGCGAGCCGCCGCCCTGCAGCGCGAGGTTGATCGTCTTCTCGGGTTTCATGGCCGGTCTTCGGGTTCGCACGAGCCTACGCTTGCAGCGGCGCCCGCGCCAACGGACGCCGGCGGTTCGTCGGCTGCGGGCGAGCGGCCTTACGCCTACACTCGCCGGGTGCGCGCATCCGATCCGCAACCTCGGCCGTACCCGGCCCGGGAACGGACGCGATGTCCGTTGCAAGGGTTGCGCGGCCGCGCGCCGCGCGCCGACCAACCCCGACACCGCCCGAACCGCTCGCCCACACGGAGGAAAACAACCGGTGCACGCAACCCTCCCGCTCCTCCGCAACCGCGACTTCCCGGCGATCGCGCGCAATCGCCTCGAGACGCTGCAGATCCGCTTGCGGTAGCATGGGCAAGGGCCGTCTGATCGTCCTGATCGCGATCGCCACGCTGATCGCCGCGTTCTTCTACTTCGATCTCAAGAACCTCTTCAGCCTCGACTACTTCAAGGCGCAGCAGGCGGCGATCGACGCCTACTTCCAGGCGCATCCGCTGCAGACGGCGGCGATCTACTTCGCGATCTACGTTGCGGTGACCGGGCTCTCGCTTCCCGGCGCGGCGATCATGACGCTCGTAGGCGGCGCCGTCTTCGGGCTCCTCTGGGGCACCGTCATCGTGTCGTTCGCGTCCGCGATCGGCGCGACGGCTGCGTTCCTCGCCAGCCGCTACCTCTTCCGCGACGCGATCCAGGCCAAGTTCGGCGACAAGCTCGCCGCGATCAACCGCGGCGTCGAGAAGGAAGGCGCGCTCTACCTGTTCGCGCTGCGGCTCGTGCCGGCGTTCCCGTTCTTCGTCATCAACCTCGTCATGAGCCTCACGCCCATGAAGACGCGAACGTTCTACTGGGTGAGCCAGCTCGGCATGCTCGCCGGAACGATCGTGTACGTGAACGCCGGGACGCAGATCGCGCGCATCGACTCGCTCGCCGGGCTCGTCTCGCCCGGGCTGATCGGCTCGTTCGTGCTGCTCGGAATCTTCCCGCTGATCGCGAAGAAGATTGTCGACTGGCTGAAGGCCCGCAAGGTGTACGCGAGGTGGCAGAAGCCCGCGAAGTTCGACCGCAACATCGTCGTCATCGGCGCCGGCTCCGCCGGGCTCGTGTCGGCCTACATCGGTGCCGCGGTGAAGGCGAAGGTGACGCTGGTCGAGAAGCACAAGATGGGCGGCGACTGCCTCAACTTCGGCTGCGTGCCGTCGAAGGCGCTGATCCGCTCGGCGAAGTTCCTGTCGCACGTCAAGCGCGCGCGCGAGTTCGGCATCCGGAGCGCGTCGGCCGACTTCCAGTTCGAGGACGTGATGGACCGTGTCCACCGCGTGATCAGGACCGTCGAGCCGCACGATTCGGCCGAGCGCTACGCGAGCCTCGGCGTGGACGTCGTCCAGGGCGAGGCGAAGATCACCTCGCCGTGGTCGGTAGAGATCCGGCGCGCCGACGGCGGGAAGCAGGCGCTCACGACCCGCTCGATCGTGATCGCCGCCGGCGCAGCGCCGTTCGTGCCGCCGATCCCCGGCATCGAGGACGTCGGCTACGTCACCTCCGACACGGTCTGGGAGCTCCGCGAGCTGCCGAAGCGCCTGATCGTCCTCGGCGGCGGTCCGATCGGCTCCGAGCTCGCGCAGTCGTTCGCGCGCCTCGGCTCGAGCGTGACTCAGGTCGAGATGCTGCCGCGGATCATGATCAAGGAGGATCCGGAGATCTCCGGGATGGTCACGCACCGCTTCCGTGCGGAAGGCATCGACGTGCGCGTGAACACGAAGGCGAAGGGCTTCAAGGTCGTGAAGGGCGAGAAGATCATGCTCGCCGAGCACGACGGCAAAGACGTCGAGATCCCGTTCGACGTGCTGCTCTGCGCGGTGGGGCGCGCCGCGCGCATCAGGGGCTACGGGCTGGAAGAGCTCGGCATCCCGGTCACGAAGCAGCGCACCGTCGAGGTGAACGAGCACCTCCAGACGCTCTACCCCAACATCTACGCGTGCGGGGACGTCGCCGGGCCCTACCAGTTCACCCACACCGCCGCGCACATGGCGTGGTACTGCGCGGTGAACGCGCTGTTCGGGCGGTTCAGGAAGTACAAGGTCGACTACTCGGTGATCCCGTGGGCCACGTTCACCGAGCCGGAGGTCGCGAGGGTCGGCCTCAACGAGACCGAAGCGAAGGAGCGCGGCATCGCCTACGAGGTCACGACCTACGGCCTCGACGACCTCGACCGGGCGATCGCCGACGGCGAGGCGGAAGGGCTCGTCAAGGTGCTGACCGTGCCGGGCAAGGACCACATCCTGGGCGTCACGATCGTCGGCGACCATGCGGGCGACGTGATCGCCGAGTACGTCGCCGCGATGAAGCACGGCTTCGGGCTGAACAAGATCCTCGGCACGATCCACATCTACCCGACGCTCACGGAAGCGAACAAGTACGCAGCCGGCAACTGGAAGCGCGCGCATGCGCCTCAACGCGTGCTGCGATGGCTCGAGCGCTATCACGGCTGGATGCGTGGGGGCCGCGGCGGGCCGCCGCCAGCGCCCGCGCCCGAGCCGGCGCGCGGCGCGGCGGAGAAACATGCATGAGGCGGTGGGTCGCGACGATCCTGCTGACGACGGCGCCCTGGGGTGCCGTTTTCGCGCAGTTCGACCACGGCCACGCCGGGTGGACTGCGCTCCTGAAGCAGCACGTCGTCGTGATCGACGGCGGGAAGGCGTCGCAGGTCCGCTACGCCGGCTTCGCGCAGGACCGCGCACAATTGAAGACGTACCTCGACAGTCTGTCGAAGGTGACCGAAGCCGAGTTCAAGGGCTGGTCGAAGCCGCAGCAGCTCGCGTTCCTGATCAACGCCTACAACGCGTACACGGTCGAGAAGATCCTGACGCGCTATCCCGACGTCAAGTCGATCTGGGACTTCGGCAAGGTGTTCGGGAACCCGTTCAAGGACCGGTTCTTCACGCTGCTCGGCCGCGAGGGCTCGCTCGACCGGATCGAGCACGAGACCCTGCGCGCGAAGGGCGCGTACGACGAGCCGCGCGTGCACTTCGCGGTCAACTGCGCGTCGGTCGGGTGCCCGATGCTGCGGGAGGAGGCCTACATTGCCGACCGGCTCGACGCGCAGCTCGAGGAGCAGACGCGGCGTTTCCTCTCCGACCGGTCTCGCAATCGCCTCGGCGCGAAGGGCGCGCTCGAAGTCTCGAAGATCTTCGACTGGTTCAAGGAGGACTGGCAGAGCGGCTACCGGGGCTTCGACGGGAGGCACCCGGCGATCGGCTCGCGCGAGCAGTACTTCGGGCGGTATGCGAACCTCCTCGCCGACGATCCGGCGCAGCAGAAGCTCATCGAGGACGGCAGGGTCGCGATCGTGTTCCTCGACTACGACTGGACGCTCAACGACGCGAAGCGCTAGAGCGCATGCGGCTCTCGGTCATCATCCCCACGCTCGACGAGGCCGCCGGCGTCGGGGCGACGCTCGCCGTGTTGCAGCCGCTCCGCGCCGCGGGCCACGAGGTGATCGTCGTCGACGGCGGGAGCCGCGACGGCACGTCGGAGGCCGCGCGGCCGCTCGCCGACCGCGTCCTCGCGGCGCCGCGCGGCCGCGCGAACCAGATGAACGCCGGCGCCGACGTGGCCTCGGGCGAGGTCCTGCTCTTCCTGCACGCTGATACGCGCCTGCCGGCGGGCGCCGATCGCGCGGTGTCGGGCGGCCTCGCCGCATCCGGCGCGAGCTGGGGGCGCTTCGACGTGCGGATCGAGGGTCGCAGTCCGCTCCTCGCGCTCGTCGCCTGGCTGATGAACCGCCGTTCCCGGCTCACCGGGATCGCGACCGGCGACCAGGCGATGTTCGTCACGCGCGCCGTGTTTGCGGCGGCGGGCGGGTTTCCGGCGGTCGCGCTCATGGAGGACGTTGCGCTGAGCAAGCGGCTGAAGCGGGTGTCGCCGCCGCTTTGCCTGCGCGAGCGCGCGATCACCTCGGGACGTCGCTGGGAGGCGCGCGGCGTCGTGCGTACGATCGTGCTGATGTGGTGGCTGCGGCTCCGCTACTTCCTCGGCGGGTCGCCGGAGCGCCTGCGCCGGATCTACTACGGTTGACGACTCCCGTTCTCGTCTTCGCCAAGGCGCCGGTCCCCGGCGAGGTGAAGACGCGCCTGATGCCGGCGCTCGGCGCCGCGGGAGCCGCCGCGCTGCACGAGCGGCTCACGGATCGGGCGCTCGCGACCGCAACGACCGCCGCAGTGGGCCCGGTCGAGCTCTGGTGCGCACCGGATACCTCGCATCCCGTCCTCGTCGCGCTCGCACGCGCGCACGGCGCGACGCTCGCGGCGCAGGGTGCCGGCGACCTCGGCGACCGGATGCACGCCGCGTTCCGGCGCGCGCTCGCCGAGCGCGCCGGCCGCGATCGCGATCGGCTGCGACTGCCCCGCGCTGACGCCGCAGCACCTGCGCGAGGTGGCTGCGGCGCTCGCCGGCGGCTATGATGCCGCGGTCGCTCCGGCGGAGGACGGTGGTTACGTGCTGATCGGCTTGACGCGGGCGACGGGCCGACTGTTCGAGCGCATCGGCTGGGGCGAGCCGACGGTGATGCAGGAGACCCGCGAGCGCCTCGCCGCACTCGGCTGGCGCTGGTTCGAGCTGGGAGCGCTGTGGGACGTCGACCGGCCGGAGGACCTTGCGCGGCTACGGCGCGAGATCGCCGGTGCGGCCGTGCTCGTCGACGGGCTCCAACGCTAGCGACGTGCGCCGCGCGCCGTGAAGCGCGTCGTCCTCGTCGGCGGCGGCCATGCGCATGTCGAGGTGCTGCGCCGCTTCGGGCTCGCGTCGTTGCCCGGCGTCGAGCTCGTGCTCGTCAGCCCGAACCGGCTCACGCCCTACTCGGGAATGCTGCCCGGGCTAGTCGCCGGCCACTACGCTTACGATGCCGTGCATATCGACCTCGAGCGCGTGACGGGGTTCGCCCGGGCGCGCTTCCTGCAAACCATGGCGACGGGCGTCGATCCGCGTCAGCACACGGTGAGGCTCACCGGCGGCGCGTCGCTCGAATTCGACCTCGTTTCGCTCGACGTCGGCTCGGCGCCCGCGACTGCGGCCGTTCCCGGCGCCGCCCAGCACGCGATCGGCGTCAAGCCCGTCGACCGGTTTCTGCATGCGTGGGGAGCGTTGCGCGAGCGCGCGCTCAGCGGGACGCTGAAGCGGTTGCTGGTCGTAGGTGGCGGCGCGGCCGGGGTCGAGACGCTGCTCGCGATGGAGTACCGGCTCGGGCGCGATACGGGCCGCGCCGGCAGGGTAGCGTGCCTCCTCGCGACCGACGTCGACCGGCTCCTGCCGAGCCACCCCCCGCGCGTCCAGGACATCCTGACGCGGATTCTCGGCGAGCGCGGTATCGAAGTTCACCTCGGGAGCCCCGCGGCGCGCATCGAGCCGGGTGCGATGGTTGCAGCGAGCGGCTACCGCATCGATGCCGACGCGATCGTGTGGGCGACCGGGCCGGCGGCGCTGCCGTGGCTGCGCGAGCTCGGGGTCCCGCTCGACCCGGCCGGCTTCATCGCGGTGAACGAACACCTCCAGTCGATCTCGCACGGCCATGTCTTCGCGGTCGGCGACTGCGCGACGATGATCGGGCATCCACGCCCGCGCTCGGGTGTGTACGCGGTACGGCAGGGGCCGCCGCTCGCCGCCAACCTCCGGGCTGCGCTCGAGGACCGGCCGCTGGTGCGCTACATCCCGCAGAACGACGCGCTTGCGTTGATCTCCGCCGGAAACAAGTACGCGGTCGCCACGCGCGGGCGCCGGGCGGCGGAGGGCGCGTGGGTCTGGTACTGGAAGGACTGGATAGACCGGCGGTTCGTGCGCCGCCATGCGCTGTGACACGTTATCGGCTGCGCTCGAGCAGATCGACCGCGATCGACGTCCACTCGGCCTCGACCGACCCGGCGAATTCGGGGCGCTTCGCTTGCCGGTACCAGTACCGGGCGTTGTCGAAATCGCCTTCCTGACGGTGCAGGAAGGCGTGCACCCAGGCAGCGTCGCGGCTCTTCGCGGACATGACGATCCGGTGCGCGCGCTCCCAGTCGCCGCGTCCCGCGTGCCAGAGGGCTTCGAGCGGCTTGCCCAGGCCTCCGGGGGGCCTGGGCGCCTCGAGCGAGCCGCGTAGTTCGTCGAGCGTCATGCGCTGATTATCGCGCGCGTTGCGGGCGGGCCGGGGATTCGCCAAACTTCGACCGTGGCGACCGTGCTCCTGTTCCGCGACGATCCGTATCTTCGCCGCTGCGAGACGACCGTGACGGCAGTCGACGAGCGCGGCATTCGACTTGCTCGCACGGTGTTCTATCCGGCGGGGGGCGGGCAGCCGGGCGACACGGGCACGCTCCGCTTCGACGGTGGCGAGGCGGAGATCGTCGACACCGTGAAAGGCGAGGGCGCGGACGAGGTGCTGCACATCCCCGCTCCGGGCGATGCGCTGCCGGCGCCGGGCACCGCCGTCGCCGCCGAGATCGATTGGGAGCGTCGCCATCGCCACATGCGCTTTCACACCTGCCTCCACTTGCTGTGCGCCGCGGTGCCGTATCCGGTCACCGGGGGGCGGATCGCGGCCGACAAGGCGCATCTCGATTTCGACCTCCAGGGCGCCTCGGTCGAGAAGGAGCCGGTCGAGGCGAAGCTGAACGCGCTCGTGCAGGCCGGGCATCGCGTGACGCCGCGGTGGATCACCGACGACGAGCTGGCGGCAAGCCCGGAGCTCGTGCGCACCATGTCGGTCGCGCCGCCGATGGGGCAGGGGCGCGTGCGACTCCTCGAGGTGGACCGCGTCGACCTGCAGGCCTGTGGCGGCACGCATGTCGCGAACACCGCCGAGATCGGGCCGGTCGTGATCCTGAGGATCCGCAGCGAAGGCAAGCGGAACAAACGGATAACGATCGGGTTCGCTGGCGAGGCGGGCAAGTGAACGCCAGGAACGCGGCCTTGGTCGTGCGCGACGCACAGGAACACGACGTGCCGCGGATCACCGCGATCTACGCGCATCACGTGCGCACCGGGCTCGCGACGTTCGAGGTCGTGCCCCCCGACGGCGCCGAGATGACGCGCCGGCGCGCGAACGTGGTCGGCTGGGCACTGCCGTACTTCGTGGCCGAGGACGGCAGCGCGATTCTCGGGTATGCGTACGCGGCGCCGTACCGGACGCGGGTGGGCTACCGGTACACGGTCGAAGACTCGATCTACGTCGCCCCGGAAGCCGTCGGGCGTGGCGTCGGGCGCGCGCTGCTCGAGCAGCTCATCGACTCTTGCGCGGCGCGCGGTTGCCGACAGATGGTCGCCGTGATCGGCGACAGCGACAACCGCGCCTCGATCGCCCTGCACGAGGCGTGCGGGTTCACGCGCGTCGGGATGCTGCCCTCGGTCGGCTTCAAGTTCGGGCGCTGGGTGGACAGCGTGCTGATGCAGCGCGGTCTCGCCGCAGCCGACCGCACGCTGCCCGGCGCCGGAGGCGCGAGCTTTTGAGAAGCCATCACGACATGGGCGGCCTGCCGGCCGGGGCGGTCGAGCGCGACGAGCACGCCTACGACCAGTGGGAGCAGCGCGTCGACGCGCTGAAGGATGCTGCTCTCGCACCAGGACCGGCAGCTCATGAGCGTGGACGAGCTCCGGCGGAACATCGAGAGCCTGGGGGCCGACGCGTACGACCGCATGAGCTACTACGAGCGCTGGATGCACGCGATCGCGCAGACGCTGATCCAGCGCGGCGTGCTCTCGATCGACGAGCTGGGCCGCAAGCTCGCCGGCGAGGACGCAGGCGATGAGCGCTGAGCGCGCAGCGCTGCGGTTCGGCCCGGGCGACCGCGTGCGCGTCAGGGAGACGCATCCGCCGGGGCACGTGCGGACGCCGTACTACTGCCGCGGGCACGTCGGGGTGATCGAACGGCTCTGCGGCGCCTTCGCCAATCCCGAGGAGCTCGCGTACAACCGTGCGGGCCTGCCGGCCCAGCCGCTCTACCGCGTGCGCTTCAGGGCGGCCGAGCTGTGGCCCGATTATCGGGAGAATCCGGAGGACGTGGTGGAGATCGAGATCTACCAGCACTGGCTGGAGAGGGCAGCATGAGCGCCGTTACCGACACCCGTGGTTACTACCGGCGCATGCAAGCCGCGGTCGAGGAGCTGCTGATCCTCAAAGGCGTCGTCACTGCGGCCGAGGTCGATCGCCAGGTCGAGGCCATGGCGAGTCGCAGCCCGGAGCGGGGCGCGCGGATGGTCGCGCGCGCCTGGGTCGATGCGGCCTACAGGGCACGCGCCCTCGCCGACGGCTCGGCCGCGGCCGCGGAGCTCGGGCTCGAGATCGGGCCGCTGCGGCTGATCGTCGTCGAGAATACGCCCTCGATCCACAATATCATCGTGTGCACGCTCTGCTCCTGCTATCCGCGGATGCTGCTCGGCATTCCGCCGGAGTGGTACAAGAGCCGCGCCTATCGCTCCCGGGTGGTCCGCGACCCGCGCGCGGTGCTGGCCGAGTTCGGCACACGGCTCCCCGTCGAGACGCGCATCCGCGTCCACGATTCGACCGCCGACATGCGCTACATGGTGCTGCCGATGCGGCCTGCCGGCACCGAAGGATGGGGCGAGGAACGCCTCGCTGACCTCGTGACCCGCGACAGCCTGATCGGCGTCGCCCGGCTGCCGGAGGCCGTCTAGCGGCGGGGCGTCCCCCGCGGCGTAGACTCGGACTCCCGTCCCAAGCGTGCAATGAGGAGGAACGCCATGGCCGACACCATCCGCAGGCTCACGTATTTCGCGCTCCAGGTTCCCGACCAGCCGGGGCAGGGCGCCCGGCTGCTGCAGGGGCTGAGGGACGAGGGTATCAACCTCGCCGCGTTCAGCGGCTTTCCGACCGGCAGGAAGGCACAGATCGACGTGGTGCCGGAAGATCCCGCCGCGTTGAAGGCGGCCGCGAAGAAGATGAAGCTCAAGCTCGGCCCTGCCAAGACATGCTTCGTCATCCAGGGCGACGACCGCGTGGGCGCACTGACCGATACGTTCATGCGCCTTGCGGAGGCGAAGATCAATGTCATCGCCTCGCAGGCGGTGACCGCCGGCATGGGTCGTTACGGCGCGATTTTCTGGGTCGAGCCGCGCGATGCGAACAAGACCGCAAAGCTGCTCGCCGCAACTTAATCAACTGCACGGAGGCGGGGGATTTACAAGGGGGACTTCAGTCCCCCTTGTTCGTTGGGGGATATACAAGGGGAATCTCCCCTTGTTCGTACTTGGAGGGCAACGCCCCGGGAATTTTTTTCTGGCTCCGCCAGAAAAAAATTCCTCGGGGCAGCTGAGGAGGAGGGGTGCCGCCCCGAGGGTCCACAGGAGAGGAGGAACCCGGTCGCGCTCTGTGGGGAACGCCTGCCGGGGACGATGAAGTGCTTCTACCGGGCCGGGGCACCGCCCCAGCCCATCCTTAAACCCAGTCTAGTGCGCCGCCAGATATTCGTCCAATCGATCGGATGGATTTTCGTCATCGATCCACGGGATAATGTCCGCGTCATCCGCGGTGCGGCGGTATGCGCGCGCTCAGCAGAATAACCGCGTGGCGACGGTGGGCAATGTCGCCGCCACGGCGCCGCCGAGCGCATCGACGAGCAGCCACACGCCGCCCAGGGAAGCGACGGCGAGCGCGGCATAGACCACGGCGCCGAGAAGGAAATCGAACTTCATGGGGATTCGCCTGTTGCGGCCGCCCGCGGCGGCTCTGACGCAAAAATAAGCTGCGAGTCGATATCCTTCAAATCGATCTTTCCGATTTGCTTCATTCGTCTCGTGGATATTCGCTCGGTCGACCTCAACCTCCTCGTCGCGCTCGACGCGCTGCTGAGCGAGCGCAACGTCACCCGCGCCGCGGGCCGGCTCAATCTCTCGCAGTCGGCGATGAGCGCGACGCTCGGTCGGCTGCGCGCGCTCTTCGGCGACCCGCTGCTGCTCCGCACGGCGGGCGGCATGCTGCCGACCTCGAAGGGCCTCGAGCTCGCCGCCCCGGTGAAGCAGCTGCTGGCCGACATCGGCCGGCTCGTCCAGCAGGTGGGCGCCTTCGATCCGGCGACCGCGCAGGTGACCTTCACGATCGCGGCGTCGGACTACGTCGAGTACGCGATCCTGCCGCAGCTCGTCGACCGGCTCGAGGCCGCGGCGCCGCTCGCCCGCCTCGCGGTGCGGCCGATGGACTTCGACGCCGTCGGCCGACAGCTCGAGGCGGGCGAGGTCGACCTCGGGATCCTCGGCGCCGGGTTCGCGCCGCCGAACGTGCGCTCGCGCCCGCTCTATCTCGAGCGCCAGGTATGCGTCGTCCGTCGCGACCATCGCCAGGTGAAGGAGCGCCTCACGCTCGATGACTTCTGCGCGCTCGACCACCTGCTCGTGGCGCCGTCGGGGCGCTCCTTCACCGCCCAGACCGACGACGTGCTCGCGGCGCTCGGCCGTCACCGCCGCGTGCGGCTATCGGTCCCGCACTTCCTGCTCGCGCCGGCGATCCTCGCGCGCTCGGACATGATCGCGGTGCTCCCCGAGCGCCTCGCGCGGGGCTACAGCGATCTCTTCCGCGTGTTCGAGATGCCGTTCGAGATGCCGCCGTTCACGATCGCCGAGATCTGGCACGAGCGCACGCACCGCGACCCGGCGCTGGTGTGGTTGCGCCAGACGGTCTCCGAGCTGATGCGCGACGGTGCTCACGCCGCCGCGCCGCCCGCGCGCAAGCGCGCACCTGCGCCGCGGCGACGGGCCTAGAGGCGCTCGTCCAGCGCGCGGAACGTCCGGTCCAGCCCGCGCACCACCCGCGCGAGCCGTTCGTAATCGACCTTGTCGGGCGTGTCATCCGCCGTGTGGTAGTGCGGATACCGGTAGGGCGCCGTGTCGGTGACCATGACCGCCGGGTAGCCCTCGCGCCAGAACGACCACTGATCCGACCAGTCGACGCCGGGTATCCACCCGGGCGCTGCAACGCCCTCCGACGGGAACTGCGCTTCGGCGCGGAACGTCGCGATCGTCTGATGCACCAGCGCGCGGGACGCGAGGTTCGCGACGAACGCGAGGAAGTTGCCGCGATCGGGGTAGAACCAGCCGAACGGCAGGGGATATCTCTGGCTGCCCGGCGAGTCCGAGTAGTAGCCGATCGTCTCGAGCGAGTACATCGCGACGATGCGCTCGCCCGCCGCGCGCGCACGCTCCGCGTGCACGCGGCTCCCCATCTGCCCGGTCCTGAAGAAGGGCGGCTCCTCGTTCACGAACAGCACGAGACGCCAGGTACGCGCCGGCTTCCAGTCGCGGAATGAGCGCGCGAGCGCGAGCACCGCTGCGACACCCGACCCGTTGTCATTCGCGCCCGGCGCGCCACGCACCGAGTCGTAGTGCGCGCCGACCAGGACGATCTCATCCCGCCGCGCCGCACCCTCGATCTCCGCGATGAGATTGCGCACCGGTGCGATATCGCTCCGAAACTTCTCGCGGCGGACGGCGTGGCCTGCGGACTCGAGCTGGTGTTCGATGTAACGCGCGGCGGCCTCCAGCTCGCCCAGCGTCCAGACGTTGTGCTCGCGCGAGGCGATTGCCTGCACGTCCGCGCGCAAGCGCGCGGCGACGCGCCGGTCCTCGTCGTCGAGCGGGGCGAGCGGGCCGGACCACGAGCGGCCCGGCACGGCGACCATGTACCAGCACAGGGCCGCGATGCCCGCGGCGGCGGCGGCGACGGCGACGAGCCCCGTCACGTCCGCGAACCTCATTCGTCGTCAGAACTTCTCCGTCCAGGGCCGCACGTCGACCTCGAAGCTCCAGCTCGAGCGCGGCTGCTGGTGGAGCTGCCAGTACACCTCGGCGATGTCGGCCGGCTTGAGCATGCCCTCGGGCGGCAGCTGCCCCACGCGCTCGGGGAAGCGCTCCCGCACCCGCTCGGAGTCGATCATGCCGTCGATGATCACCGAGGCGACGTGGATGCCCTGCGGCCCCAGCTCGCGAGCCATCGCCTGTGCAACCTGCCGCACGCCGCCCTTCGCCGCGGCGAACGCCGCGAATTCCGAGCCGCCCCGCAGGCTCGCGGTCGCTCCGGTGAAGATGATCGTCCCCCGGCCGCGCGGCACCATGTGTCGCGCCGCCTCGCGGCCGACGAGGAAGCCCGCGTAGCAGCCGAGCCGCCAGACCTTCTCGAACATGTCGGCCGGCGTGTCGAGGATCGAGGCGCGATAGTTGGCGCCGGTGTTGAAGACCGCGACGCCGATCGGCCCGATCTCGGCCTCGACGTCGTCGAAGAGCTTGCCGACGGCGGACTCCTGGCGGAGGTCGGCGACGTAGGCGATGCCACGGCCGCCGGCCTGCTCGATCTCGCCCGCGATGCGGGCAAGCCGGTCGCTCGTCCGCGCGACGAGCACGGTCGGGTGCCCCGCGCGCGCGAACCGGCGCGCAACCGCGCCGCCGAGCCCGTCGCCTACCCCGGCGACGAGCGCCACGTTCGGTCTGCCTGCCATGCTGAGCCTCCTGTCGGCGGGAGCCGGGCCGGGGAGCTTAATGGATTTTCGGAGCGGCTTATGCTATGCGCGAAATGCGTTATGACGCGATCGTCGTCGGTGCCGGTCCGGCAGGGAGCTACGCCGCATATCTGCTCGCGAAGGCGGGCGCTGCGGTTGCGCTCCTCGAGCGCTCCGCGTTCCCGCGCGAGAAGCCGTGCGGCGGTGCCCTTTCGCGCAAGGCCCTCGACCTCGTCGGCCTCGACCTCTCGCCGGTGATCCACGGACGGGTGACCGGGGCCTGGCTCGCGCACGGCGAGCGCGCGGCGTTCTACGACACGCGCGGCGTGGTCGCGGCGATGACCCTGCGCGCCGAGCTCGACGCTTTCCTGCTCGAGCATGCCGTCCGCGCGGGCGCGCGGTTCCATCCGCACACCGCGTTCCTCGATCTCCGGATCCGCGACGCCGAGGTGATCGTGACGACGTCGCAGGGCGATCTTGCCGGGCGCCGTTTGCTCGCCGCCGACGGCGTCGCGAGCGCGGTGCGGCGCCGGGCATTCGGCAGCGACGTCGTCGAGTACGCGCCGGCGATGGAAGCGCTCGTGTACGCGCCGCGCGACGTCATCGCGCGCTTCGGCGACCGCGTTTTCCTCGACCTCGCGGGGATGCCGCGCGGCTACGGCTGGATCTTCGGCAAGCGCGACCACCTCAACGCCGGCGTGTACTCGATCTGCCGCGCGGGCGGGATCCGGCGCCACCTCGCGGCGTTCCTCGCGCGGCACCCGTCGCTCGCGCGCTGCGAGCGGATCCGCTATCTCGGCCACCCGATCCCGGTGCGAAACCGCGCGCGGCGCTTCGAGCGCGGCCCGGTATGGCTGCTGGGCGACGCCGCGGGACTCGCCGAGTGCGTGCTCGGCGAGGGAATCTACTTCGCGCTGAAGAGCGCCGACCTCGCTGCGCGGGCGTTCTTCACGGGCGAGGCCGGTGCGTACACACGGCTGCTGCGCGCAGCGGTCCTGCCCGAGCTCGCGGCGGCGGAGCGGCTCGCGCGCGCCTGCTACGCGCACCAGCGCTTTCTCTTCGAGCGCATCGCGCGCTCACCGCTCGCGAGCCCGCTCTTCCTCGGCGTCGTCACCGGCGAGGTCGGCTATCGCGAGTGCCTGCTGCGGGCGCTCGCGACGATCCCGCGCTGGCTCGCGGCGCCGCGGGTGAGCGCGGGCGCGCTGACCTTCTAGACGAGCTCCGTGTCCTCGTGCGAGTAAGGCGGGCTGCAGCAGCACAGGATCCGCAGCGGTTCTGCCCCAACGCTGCGGATGCGGTGCGGCGTCCCGGGCGGGATGCACACCGTGTCGCCGGCGCGCACTTCGAACGTGCGCTCGCCCAGGGTCATCAGCCCCGTGCCGGCCGTCACGTGATACAGCTCCTCGGTGACGCGGTGGCGATGGAGCAGCGTTTCGGCGCCGGGCGGCACCGTCGCCTCGGCGAGGCTTTGCGCGCGGTTGCCGTGCGCGGCCGGATGCATCAGCTCCCGGATCTCCGAGCCGTCCTTGGTGACGTAGGCTTCGATCTCAGGATAGCTTGTCTTCATCGGCGCGGCCGATTACCCGGGCTGCTCCGGGGCGAGGTTACGGCCGCGCGGCGCGGCGTCCGGCGCCTGGAGCAAGGGGAACCCAGTGCGGTGGAAATCGGGATCGGGCACTCGCGCCGCGAGCGCTGCGAGCGCCTGGTTCTCGTCGACGAACAGATTCTCCGCGCCGACCAGCGGGGCGAGACCGGCGACGTCGAAGACGTCGCGCACCTGCTTCTTCAGCCCGCTGAACGCGAGCATGACGCCGCTCGCGCGCAGGCGCTCTGCGAGGACCCTCACCGCCTCGACGCCCGAGGCGTCGATCTGGTTGATGCCGTCGGCGACGACCAGGATGAACCGCGCCTTCGGGAACCGCGCCGAGACGCCGAGCAGCGAGTCCTCGAAGTACGGAACGTTCGCGAAGTAGAGCTGGCCGTCGAACCGTACGGCGACGATGTGCTCGCTCAAGGCGAGCCCGTGGACCGCGGCGTCGCGCAGCGCGCCGTCGGGATGCCGCCCGAGGACGGCCACGCGTGGCCGCATCGTCCGGTAGAGGAAGAGACCGATCGAGAGCGCCGCGCCCGCGAGGATGCCGAGATCGAGGTGCGGGGCGAGCGCCAGAACGGCGAGGAACGTCACCGCGCCCGCGATCCCGTCGTGCCGCTGGACGCGCCAGGCCTGCGCGATGTCGCCGAACCGCATGAGCGCGATCACGGCGAGCATGATCACCGCGGCGAGGACCGCCTGGGGGAGGTGGTATAGCAGGGGCGTGAGCGCGAGGAGCGTGAGCATCACGACCACCGCCGCGACGACCGACGCGAGGCCGGTGCGCGCGCCGGCCTCGTGGTTCACCGCGGAGCGCGAGAACGAGCCGCTCGCCGGATAGCACTGCGCGAAGCTGCCGGCGAGGTTCGCGAGGCCTTGCGCGACGAGCTCCTGGTTCACGTCGAGGCGCTCGCGGGTGTGCGCCGCGATCGCCTTCGCGATCGAGATTGCCTCCATGAAGCCGACGAGCGAGATGACGAGCGCCGTCGAGAGGAGGAGCGCGATGGTCGACGCGTCGAGGTGCGGCGCGCGCAGGCCGGGGAGACCCGGCGGGATCGCGCCGACGACCTCGCCCCCGCCCGCGAGCCGCAGGCCCCGGTCGTCGATCGACTGGATCCGCCACCTGACGCCGTCGCCGGCGGGGGCCGCGCCGAACGGGTAGAAGCGCGTGGCGCCATCCCCTGCCCGCCCGAGCTCGAACGTGAGCTTGCGCAGCAGGCGCAATCGCCGGCCGTTCTCGTCTTCGAGGTCCGCGATTTGCAACCCGAGCAGCTCGATCTGGTAGCCGAGCGCGAGCGCATGCTGTCCGCCGCCGGCCGGTGCGCGATCGGTGCGCGCGAGCTCGGCCTGCTTCGCCGCGCGGTTGGCGGCGAGCGCGGCGAGGCGGCCGCGCGACTCGAGCACGTCGGCGGCGAGCGCGCGGGCCTCGGGGTCGGCGAGGGTCGCGACCGTCGCGGTCGCGCTCCGGTCGAACCCGACCGCGGCGCTCACGGCCGTGGCCGCGGCCACCGTCATCAGCACGCCGGGCAGGCGCGGGGACCAGCGCCGGAACGCGAGCATGGCGGCGAGCGAACCGAGGCCGAACGCGAGCGTGGGCCAGTGGGCGTCGCCGACCTGCTGCAGCACGCCCCAGACGTCCGCGAGGAAGATCTGGCTCCGCGGCATCGGCACGCCGAGCAGCTTGTTGAGTTGCGAGAGCGCGATGATGATCGCCGCCGCGCTCGCGAACCCGGCGATCACCGGATGCGACAGGAAGTTCACGACGAAGCCGAGCCGGAAGAGGCCGAGTGCGAGCTGGATGCAGCCGACGAGGAATGCGAGCCGCTATCGCAAGCGCAACGTAAGCCCTCGGAGCCCTGCGCGGCGATCGGCGTCAGGGCCGCGGCCGTAAGCAGCGATACCATGGCGACCGGCCCGGTGGAGAGCTGCCCGGACGAGCCCCAGAGCCCTGCGACGAGCACCGGGACGAACGCGGTGTAGAGTCCGTAGTGGGCGGGCAACCCGGCGAGCTGCGCGTAGGCCATCGACTGGGGCACGAGGATGAGCGCCACGGTGATGCCCGCGACGAGATCGGCGCGAAGCGTGGCGCGCGCGATCGGGAACCACGCGAGAAAGGGCAGCAACCGCTCGAGCCCGCTCATGGCATCCCGGACTCTAGCAGTGCGAAGCAAAAGCGGATTGACGGCATTCGCGCCGCGCGTCTAGCATCTTGCTCCACGCCGGAACCCTCCCATGCCCAGCTTCGCCGCCAACGTGAGCTTCCTCTTCACCGAGGTCGATTTCCTCCAGCGCTTCGACGCAGCGCGGAAGAGCGGGTTTCGCGGCGTCGAGTTCCATTTTCCGTATGCCTGGACGCACGAGGACCTGGAGCGAGCGGCGCGCGATGCCGGTGTCGAGATCGTCCTGTTCAACCTGCCGGCGGGCAACTGGGACAGGGGCGAGCGCGGCATCGCGTGCCACCCCGACCGGGTGCCGGAGTTTCGCGAGGGCGTCGCGCGGGCGCTCGAGTACGCGCGTACGCTGCGCTGCCCGCGAGTGAACTGCCTCGCCGGGATTGCGCCGGGCGACGCCGATCCCGAGCAGGTGCTCGCGACTTTCGTCGAGAACCTGCGCTACGCAGCCGTGGCCGCGGGCGAGGCGGGGCTCACGCTCGTGATGGAGCCCATCAACACCCGCTCGGTGCCGGGCTTCTACCTGAACGGGACCGCCCAGGCGCTCGAGATCATCCGCGAGGTGGGCGCCGACAGCCTGAAAATCCAGTACGACGTCTTCCACATGCAGATCATGGAAGGCGACCTCGCGAAGACGATCGAGGCGGAGCTCGGCGACATCGGGCACATCCAGTTCGCCGACGTGCCCGATCGGCACGAGCCGGGCTCGGGCGAGGTGAACTTTCCCTGGCTGTTCGGCTGGATCGACCGCGTCGGCTACCGCGGCTGGATCGGCGCGGAGTACATTCCGGCCCGGAGCACCGCCGAGGGTCTCGGCTGGCTCAAACCCTATCTATAGTGTTGTTCCATCGCTCCCGAGGTTGGGGGAGAGCGTAGGGTGAGGGCCCAGCGCGTCGATCGGGAGCGGGGTTTCAGGACGCCGCGCGGGCATGGAACACGGCGCCCCGTCCACCGGCAGGCGCGCGACCCTTTCATTGGAGGGAAAAGTGGCGAAGCTCGGATTCATCGGTCTCGGCATCATGGGCAGGCCCATGGCAGGGCATCTCATCGCGGCAGGTCACGAGGTCGACCTCCACAGCCGCTCGGGCGTGCCGCAGGAGCTGAAGGACAAAGGCGGCAAGCCCTGCGCTTCGGCGAAGGAGGTCGCGCAGAACGCCGACGTGATCTTCCTCATGCTGCCCGACACGCCTGACGTCGAGAGGGTGCTGTTCGGCCCGGGCGGCGTCGCCGAGGGCCTCTCGAAGGGCAAGACGGTCGTCGACATGAGCTCGATCGCGCCGCTTGCGACCAAGGAGTTCGCGCAGCGCATCAACGAGCTCGGCTGCGATTATCTCGATGCGCCCGTCTCCGGCGGCGAGGTCGGGGCGAAGGGCGCGTCGCTCACGATCATGGTCGGCGGGCCGGAGGCCGCATTCAATCGCGCGCGACCCTTCTTCGAGCTGATGGGCAAGAACATCACGCTGGTCGGCGGGAACGGCGACGGCCAGACGTGCAAGGTAGCGAACCAGATCATCGTCGCGCTGACGATCGAGGCGGTGGGGGAAGCGCTGCTGTTCGCGTCGAAGGCCGGCGCCGATCCGGCGAAGGTGCGCCAGGCGCTGATGGGGGGGTTCGCCGCCTCGCGCATCCTCGAGGTCCACGGCGAGCGCATGATCAAGCGCAACTTCCAGCCCGGTTTCCGGATCGAGCTGCACCAGAAGGACCTCAATCTCGCGCTCGCCGGCGGGCGTGCGCTCGGGCTTGCGCTGCCGAACACCGCGGCTGCCCAGCAGCTCTTCAGCGCCTGCGTCGCGAACGGCGGCGCGGCGTGGGATCACTCCGGGATGGTGAAGGCGCTGGAGCTGATGGGCAAGCACGAGGTCGCGAGGGGCTGAAGTGAACGTCCGGGCGAAGGGCGTCGACTTCATCCGGCAGGCGGAGGTCGTCGGCCGACTGAAGGCCCGGCTGCCGATGGAGGCGGTGCTCCACCAGCTGGAAGATACGCGGCCCTACGAGTGCGACGGGCTTTCCGCCTACCGCGAGCTGCCGATGGTCGTCGCGCTGCCCGCGAACGAGGACGAGGTGCGGTTCGTCCTCGAGACCTGCCACGCGCTCGGGGTGCAAGTCATCGCCCGCGGCGCGGGCACCGGGCTCTCGGGCGGTGCGCTGCCGTCGAGTGAAGGGGTGCTGCTCTCGCTCGCCAAGATGAAGCGCATCCTTGCGGTCGACGCCGTCGCGCGGCTCGCGCGCGTGCAGCCGGGCGTGCGCAACCTCGCGATCACCGAGGCCGCCGCGCCCTACGGCCTCTACTACGCGCCCGACCCCTCGTCGCAGATCGCCTGCACGATCGGCGGCAACGTCGCCGAGAACTCCGGCGGCGTGCACTGCCTCAAGTACGGCCTCACCGTGCACAACGTGCTGCGCGTGCGGGGTTTCACGATCGAGGGCGAGCCGCTCGAGCTGGGATCGGAGGCGCTGGATGCGCCCGGGTACGATCTGCTCGCGCTGGTGACCGGTTCCGAGGGCATGCTCGCCGTCATCACCGAGGTCACCGTCAAGCTCGTGCCGAAGCCCCAGGCCGCACGCGTCATCCTCGCGTCGTTCGACGACGTCGAGAAGGCGGGCGACGCCGTCGCCGCGGTCATCGGCACCGGGATCATTCCGGCCGGTCTCGAGATGATGGACAAGCCGATGACGCGCGCGGTCGAGGAGTACGTGGCTGCCGGCTACGATCTCGAGGCCGCAGCGATCCTGCTCTGCGAGTCCGACGGCACGCCGGAGGAAGTCGAGGAGGAGATCGCGCGCATGATCGGCGTGCTCCGCGGCTCCGGCGCCACCGGGATCCGCGTGTCCGAGAGCGAGGCGGAGCGAAGCCGCTTCTGGGCCGGCCGCAAGGCGGCGTTCCCGGCCGTGGGCCGCATGTCGCCCGACTACTACTGCATGGACGGCACGATCCCGCGCCGGAGCCTCGGGGCGATGCTGAAGTTCATCGCCGAAATGGAGCGGAAATACGGCCTGCGCTGCCCGAACGTGTTCCACGCCGGCGACGGCAACCTGCACCCGCTGATCCTGTTCGACGCCAACGATCCCGACGAGCTTCACCGCACCGAGCAGTTCGCCGGCGAGGTGCTCGAGAAGTGCGTCGAGGTCGGCGGCACGATCACCGGCGAGCATGGCGTCGGGATCGAGAAGATCAACCAGATGTGCGCGCAGTTCACCGGCGAGGAGCTCGAGCGCTTCCGCGGCGTCAAGCGCGCGTTCGACCCCGCGGGACTGCTCAACCCCGGCAAGAACATCCCGACGCTGCACCGGTGCGCAGAGTTCGGGCGGATGGTGGTGCGGGGCGGGCAGCTGCCTCATCCCGATCTGCCCAGGTTCTAGAGTTGGCGGTCGACACACTCGACGCCTTCGCCGAGACGATCCGCACCGCGGCTGCGGAAGGCAGGCGCTTGCGGATCCGCGGCGGCGGCACGAAGGATTTCTACGGCCAGGCGCTCGAGGGCGAGATCCTGGATACGCGCCCGTACGCCGGGATCGTCGCGTACGACCCGACCGAGCTGGTGATCACGGTGCGCGGCGGAACGCCGCTCGCCGAGGTCGAAGGCGTGCTCGCCGGCAAGCGGCAGATGCTCGCGTTCGAGCCGCCGCACTTCGGCGCCGGTGCCACGATCGGCGGCGCCGTCGCCGCCGGTCTTTCGGGCCCGCGCCGCGCGGCGGCAGGTGCGGTGCGCGACTTCGTCCTCGGGGTGCGGATCATGGACGGCCGCGGCGCGGATCTCACTTTCGGCGGACGGGTGATGAAGAACGTCGCCGGCTACGACGTCTCGCGCGTCATGGCGGGCGCGCTGGGGACGCTCGGCGTGATCCTGGAGACATCGTTGAAGGTGCTGCCGATTCCGGTCGCCGAAGCGACGCTGAAGTTCGAAATGCCGGAGGCTCGGGCGCTCGAGACGATCAACCGGTGGGCCGGCAGGGCGCTTCCGATCAGCGCGACCGCCTATACGGACGGCGATCTCGGCGTGCGGCTTTCGGGCGCGGCCGCGGCCGTGAGGGAAGCGTGCGCGGCGCTCGGGGGCGAGCGTGTCGACGACGGGCAGGCGGTGAGGTTCTGGACCGGCATCCGGGAGCAGACCGATCCGTTCTTCGCGGCCGACGAGCCCCTGTGGCGGCTGTCCGTGCCGTCGACGACGCCGCCGCTCGCCCTCGAGGGCCGCGACCTCGTCGAGTGGGGCGGCGCCTTGCGCTGGCTCAAGAGCCGCGCCGAGGCGCGCACGATCCGCGAGCGGTGCGCGCAGGCCGGGGGGCACGCGACGCTCTTCCGCGGCGGCGACAGGTCGGCGGGCGTCTTCGATCCGCTCGCGCCGGCGCTCGCGCGCATTCACGGACGCCTCAAGGCGGAGTTCGATCCCCACGGGGTGCTGAACCGCGCGCGGCTGTACCCGGAGTTCTAGCGCCGCTCATGCAGACGAATCTCGCCGACTGGGTCAAGGACACGCCGGAGGGCAAGGAGGCCGACGCCATCCTCAGGAAGTGCGTGCACTGCGGCTTCTGCACTGCGACCTGTCCGACCTATCAGCTCCTGGGGGACGAGCTCGACGGGCCGCGCGGACGGATCTATCTGATCAAGCAGGTGCTCGAGGGTGCCGAGGTGACGGCGAAGACGCAGCTACACCTCGACCGCTGCCTGACCTGCCGCAACTGCGAGACGACGTGTCCGTCGGGCGTGCAGTACGGCCATCTCGTCGATATCGGCCGCAAGCTCGTCGAAGAGAAGGTCGGGCGGACGGTCGAGGAGCGCGCGCTGCGGCGCGCGGCGGCGACGCTCTTTCCGATGACGGGCGCGTTCGGTCTCGCAACCTCGCTCGGCCGGCTCGCGCGCCCGCTGCTCCCCGCAGCGCTGCGGGACAAGCTTCCGGCGGAGGTTCCGGACGCCGGCGAATGGCCTGCGCCGCGTCACGTGCGGAAGATGGTCGCGCTCGCGGGCTGCGTGCAGCCCGTGCTCACGCCCGACACGAACGCCGCCGCGGCCCGCGTGCTCGACCGCCTCGGAATCTCGCTCGTCGAAGCGCCGCGCGCGGGCTGCTGCGGCGGGTTGCGCTACCACCTGAACTATCAGGCCGAGGGGCTGGACGACATGCGCCGCGTGATCGACGCGTGGTGGCCGCACGTCGAGCGAGGCGTGGAAGCGTTCGTCATGACCGCCACCGGCTGCGGGGCGATCGTGCGCGAATACGGCTACCACCTCCAGCACGACCCGAAGTACGCTGCGAAGGCGCGGCGGATCAGCGAGATGACGAAGGACCTGTCCGAGGTCGTGGCCGCGGCGAGCGGCGCGCTCGAGCCGCTCGCCGCGACGCAGAAACTGCCGAAAGTCGCATTCCATCCGCCGTGCTCGATGCAGCACTGGCAGCAGCTCGCCGGCGTGGCCGAGGGCCTGCTCGCGCGCCTCGGCTACGAGCTGATGCCGGTGCCCGATTCGCACCTCTGCTGCGGTTCGGCGGGCACCTACTCGCTGACCCAGCCGGAGCTCTCCGCGCAGCTGAAAAAGAACAAGGTCGCCGCCCTGCAGTCCGGCCTGCCCGATCTCATCCTCACTGCGAACGTCGGCTGCCAGACGCATCTCGCCTCCGGCGCGAGCGTGCCGGTGAAGCACTGGATCGTCGAGATCGACGAGCGGCTGGCGCGCGCGTAGGCGGCGACCTGCACCCCGTCACGAAGCCGCCGGGTCGTCGATTGCGGGTGCCGCGGATCCCGCCTAGGCTCGGGGCGTCCCGAACTCTCCCGGAGCCCCGCAATGCAGCACCGACCCGTATTCGCCGCCGGCGTTCTCATGCTTGCCGCGCCCGCGTTCGCGCAGCCGGGCCCGGAGATCCGCCCCGGGCTGTGGGAGATGACGTTGAGCGGCATGCCGCAGAAGCAGACCATCTGCTTCACGCCGGAGATGGTGAGGGACATGAAGAGCCTGTCGCAGCAGAAGACGCCCGACAGCGATTGCAAGTCCTCGGGCGAGTCGGTCGCCGGCAACACGCGCACCTTCAACGTCTCCTGCACCAGGCCGAACAAGTACGACGCGAAGATCAGCCTCACGGTCAACGGACCCGACAACTTCACGATGACGCAGAACTACAGCGTGGCCCAGGGCGGCAAGGCGCAAAGCGGCACGATGACGATCGCTTACCGGCGAGTGGGTGAGTGCGCGAAGTAACCGCGCGGCCGGTTGACCGTCAACGCCCGGTAGGATAGGCTTGGCAGAGCGGTATTACGAGAATCAGGACGGTGAAAACGGTCTCCATCAAGCTGCCCGAAGCGCTTGTCGCACGACTCGGGTCGGCAGCCTCGCGCCGTCGCACGACGCGTTCGGAGCTGATGCGCGAGGCGCTCGAGGCGTACCTGTCCGGCCACCCCGAGGTCAAACCCGACTCGTTTCTCGCGGCCAACCATGATCTCGCGGGGATCGTGAAAGGGCCGCGTGACCTTTCCACGAACAAAGGGCACCTGCGGGACTTCGGGGAGTGAGCACCGCGACCCTCGTTGACGCGGGGCCGCTCGTTGCATTCCTGAACCGCGCGGATGGCTACCACGAGTGGGCCAAGGTGCGGCTGGGCGAACTGCCGCAACCGCTGCTCACGTGCGAGTCGACCGTCGCGGAGGCCTGGCATCTGCTGCGGAGGGTGGGGGGCGGACAGGCGGCGCTGCTCGAACTCCTGCGACGCGGCGCTGTCCGCATTGCATTCGACCTCGAGCAACACGTTCCTGCGATCCAGCGGCTCGTCCAGCGCTATGCCTCGGTTCCGATCTCGCTCGCCGATGCCAGCCTCGTGCGCATGTCGGAGCTCTTCGCCGACAGCCGCATCATGACGCTCGACGCGGACTTCAGAGTCTACCGGCGCCACGGCCGGCAGGCGATTCCCTTGATCTTCCCTGACGACTGAGCCGATGGCGGACGGCCAGGCTTCCTCGCTCCCGGCTCCGCTCGCGGCGGTCTGGCGCTGGATCGACCGCAACATCCTCGAGCTCGGCCGCGAGATGCGGCTCTCGTACCTGCCGCCGCTCATGGTGTACATGGCGTACGGGATCTCCGGTCTCACCGCCATCGCCGGCACGTTCTTCGTCAAGGAGTACCTCGGCCTTTCCGCCGAGTTCCTCGCTGCGCTCGGGTTCTGGGCGGGGATCCCATGGGCGCTGAAGGTGCCGCTCGGCCATCTCGTCGACCTCATCTGGAAGCACAAGGCGGGGCTCGTGTACCTCGGTGCCGCACTCACTGCGGCGAGCCTGCTCGTCATGGTGGGGCTGCTCGCCGACCGTGCCGGGATGGAGCGCGTCATGCCGGCAGACGGGTGGTTCGTGCTTGCCGCGCTGCTCGCACCCATCGGCTACGTGCTGCAGGACGTCGTTGCCGATGCGATGACGGTCGAGGCCGTTCCGCGCGTGGACCAGGCGGGCCAGCCGATCGCGCCCGAGGAACGGCGGCTGATGAACACCACCGTGCAGACGCTCGGCCGCGTCGCGATCATCGGCGGCGGCGTTCTGGTCGCGGGCGCGAACGTCTGGATGTTCGCCGGTGCCGCGGCCATGCCCGAGGCCCAGAAGGTGGCCACCTATCCTGCGGCTCTACGAGCTCGCCCTCGTGATCCCGGTCGTGTCCGTGCTCGGCGTCATGCTCTCCGGCTTCATCCGCCGCCGCGACACCCGCCGGCTCGTCGCGCGCGGCGTCCCGCCCGGCGAAGCCGAAGCGGTGCTCAACCCGCACCCGGGCCGGCCGCCGGTCAACTGGTGGATCCTCGGGCGGCGGGCTCGCGTTCGCCGCCGTCAGCCTGAGCGTGGGCCTCGGGAATGTGCCGGCTGCGCAGGAGATCGTGTTCGGCGCATCGATGGCGATCGTCCTGTTCCTGATGTGGAAGCTCGTACGCGAGCTCGAGCCGGTCGCGCGCACGACGCTCGTGGGTACCGCGCTCGTCGTTTTCGTGTTCCGCGCGCTGCCCGGACCCGGCGCCGGCTCGACGTGGTGGATGATCGACGTCCTCGGGTTCGACCAGCAGTTCCTCGCCGGGCTCTCGCTGATCGGGAGCGTGCTGACGCTGTCGGGGCTCTTCCTCTTCCGGCGCTTCATGGGCGAGCGCTCGATCGCCTACGTCGTCGGCTTCCTCACCGTCGTCGGCACGATCCTCTCGCTGCCGATCGTGGGCATGTACTACGGCCTGCACGAATGGACCGCGGCGCACACCGGCGGCGTGGTGGATGCGCGCTTCATCGCGCTGATCGACACTGCGCTCGAGTCGCCGCTCGGCCAGATCGCCATGGTGCCGATGCTCGCCTGGATCGCGAACTCGGCTCCCGACAAGCTCAAGGCGACGTATTTCGCGGTGATGGCCTCGTTCACCAACCTCGCGCTGTCGGCCGCCCAGCTCGGCACGAAGTATCTCAACCAGATCCTCATCGTGACGCGCGAGGTGAAGGACCCGGCCACGGGCGCGGTCAAAGTCGCCGCCGACTACAGCCAGCTCGGGGACCTGCTGATCACCACGACGGTGCTCGGTCTCGTGGTGCCGCTGCTGGCGATCGCGTTCGTCAAGACGACGCGGTTCCGGAGCGCCTGAAGAAACAAGCTACAGAGGACCCAGCGGACACAGAGATTAGAATCAGGTTTTCGCTCTGTGACCTCTGTGCCCGCTGTGGCTTCTCATCCGGTCGGCGCACTCCGCCGACTCATCACCTTCCTCGCCCCCTACAAGCTGCGCATCGCGGGCGCGCTCGCCGCGCTGGTGGTTGCCGCCGGCAGCGTGCTCGCGCTCGGCCAGGGGCTCAAGCTCGTGATCGATGCCGGTTTCTCGAGCGGCGACCCGGGGCTCCTCGATCGCGCGCTCGCCGGCGTCGTGGCGGTCGCGGTGGTGATGTCGGCCGCGACGTGGGCGCGCTTCTACCTGATGATGACCACCGGCGAGCGCGTCATCACCGACATCCGGCGCGCGGTCTACGGGCATCTCCTCGCGCTCGAGCCGGCGTTCTTCGAAGAGATCCGGACCGGCGAGGTGATCTCGCGCCTCACGAACGACGTGACGCAGCTGCAGGCGGTGATCGGCTTCGGGATCTCGATGTTCCTCCGCAACGCGCTCATGGGCGTCGGCGCGCTCGCGATGCTCGTCCTGACCAGCGGAAAATTGGCCGCGCTGGTCGTGCTCGGCGTGCCGGCGACGCTGGTGCCGATCCTGCTCCTCGGCCGCAAGGTGCGGCGCCTCTCGCGCGCGAACCAGGATCGCGTCGCCGACGTGTCGGCGTACGTCGACGAGTCGATCCACGAGATCCGCACCGTCCAGGCCTACGGCCACGAGGATGCCGACCGCCAGTACTTCGGCGAGCGCGCGGAAGCCGCGTACGCTTCCGGCGTCGAGCGGATCGGCAACAAGGCGTTCCTGATCTCGGCGGTGATGCTGATCGCCTTCTGCGCGGTCGGGCTCATCCTCTGGATCGGCGGCCACGATGTCCTCGCCGGCCGCATCACGGCGGGCGAGCTCTCGGCGTTCGTCTTCTACGCGATGGTGGTCGCGAGCGCGGCCGGTGCGCTGTCGGAGACCTGGGGCGAGCTGCAGCGCGCCGCCGGCTCGACCGAGCGCCTCATGGAGCTGATGGACACCGAGCCGCGCCTCGCCGTGCCCGCATCGCCCCGTCGGCTGCCGGCGCCGCCGCGCGGCGAGGTGAAGCTCGAGCGCGTGACGTTCCGCTATCCCGCGCGGCCCGAAGTCGCCTGCGCTCGCGGAGTTCACGCTGGCGGTCGCGCCCGGCGAGCGCGTCGCCCTGGTCGGCCCGTCGGGCGCCGGGAAGTCGACCGTCTTCCAGCTCCTCCTCCGCTTCTACGATCCGGAGGCCGGCCGCGTGCTCGTCGACAGCGAGGACGCGCGCGAATGCGATCCGCACGAGCTGCGCGGGCGGTTCGCGCTGGTGCCGCAGGAGCCGGTGCTGTTCGCCGCGAGCGTCGCCGAGAACGTGCGGTACGGCCGCCCCGACGCGACCGATGCCGAGGTGCGCGCCGCGTGCGAGGCGGCGTACGCGCTCGAGTTCATCGAGCGGCTGCCGCACGGCTTCGACACGCATCTCGGCGAGCGCGGCGTGCGGCTCTCCGGCGGCCAGCGCCAGCGGCTGTCGATCGCGCGCGCGCTGCTCGCGGCGCGGCCGGTGCTGCTGCTCGACGAGGCGACGAGCTTTCTCGACGCCGCGAGCGAGCACTACGTCCAGCTCGCGCTCGAGGGGCTGATGCGCGGGCGGACGACGCTGATCATCGCGCACCGGCTCGCGACCGTGCAGGGCGCCGATCGCATCGTCGTGATGGACCACGGCCGCATCGTCGCCGAGGGCACCCACGCCCAGCTCGTCCGCCAGGGCGGGCTGTACGCGCGGCTCGCCGAGCTCCAGTTCCTCGGCGGCGAGGAACGGGTCGGCGAGGCGGCATAGTGCGCGCGGCCGCGTTCGCCGCCGCGGCCGCATTGCTCGCCGCGCCGGCCGGCGCCGAGACGGTCGTCGTCGGCTCCAAGCGCTTCACCGAGTCCTACATCCTCGGCGAGATCCTGCGGGAAACGGCGGCGCGGGCCGGCGCGAAAGCCGAGCACAGGCCGGGCCTCGGCAATACCGGCATCGTGTTCGCGGCGCTGAAGTCGGGCGCGATCGACGTCTACCCCGAGTACACCGGCACGATCGCCCGCGAGATCCTGAAGCTCGACGGCAACGCTGCGCTCGCCGAGATCGACCGGCGGCTCGCGCCGATGGGCTTCGGCGCCGGCGTGCCGCTCGGCTTCAACAACACCTATGCGCTCGCGATGCGCGACGACCAGGCGGAGAGGCTCGGGATCCGGACGCTCTCGGATCTTGCGCGGCATCCCGGCCTGAAGCTCGGGCTCTCGCAGGAATTCATCGCCCGCGCCGACGGCTGGCCGGGCCTCAAGCGCGTCTACGGCCTGCCGCACGCCACGCCGTCCGGTCTCGATCACGGGCTCGCGTACGAGGCGATCGCCGCGGGCCGCATCGACGCGATGGACGTCTACTCGACGGACGCGAAGATCGAGCGCTACCGGCTGCGCGTGCTCGAGGACGACCGCGACTTCTTCCCGAAGTACGACGCCGTGCTCCTCTACCGCCGCGATCTCCCGCAGCGCGCGCCGCAGACCTGGCAGGCGCTCGCCGCACTCGAAGGGAAGATCGATGCGCGACGCATGATCCGGCTCAACGCCGCCGCCGAGCTCGAGGGCCGGACGTTCCGCGAGGCGGCGGCGTCGTTCTTCGACGCCGGCGCCGTCCGCGTGGCGTCGAACCGTGGCTATCTCGCCGCGCTCGCCGGACCGGATCTCTGGAAGCTCACGCGGGAGCACCTCGTGCTCGTCGTGGTGTCGCTCGTGCTAGCGGTCGCGCTCGGCGTGCCGCTCGGGGTGCTCGCATTCAAGGTTCGCGGCGCGGAGCAGCCGATCCTCGCCGCGGTCGGCGTGATCCAGACGGTGCCGTCGCTCGCGCTCCTCGCGTTCCTCATCGCCGCGCTCGACCGCATCGGCACGCTGCCCGCGCTCGTCGCGCTGTTCCTGTATGCGCTGCTGCCGATCGTCCGCAACACCCACGCCGGGCTAGCGGGCATCCGCCCCGGAATGCGCCAGGCGGCGCTCGCGCTCGGGTTGTCGGCGCGCGACACCCTGCTCTCGATCGAGCTCCCGCTCGCCGCCCCCACGATTCTCGCCGGCGTGAAGACCTCCGCGGTCATCAACGTGGGGACGGCGACCATCGCCGCGTTCATCGGCGCCGGCGGCTATGGCGAGCGCATCGTGCAGGGGCTCGCGCTGAACGACAACGCGCTGCTCGTCGCCGGTGCGGTGCCCGCCGCCGCCCTCGCGCTCGTCGTTCAGGGGGCGTTCGAGCTGGCGGAGCGGCGCTGGCGAACGCCTGGCCGAGCCGGAAGTTAGCGGTCTGTAGCGCCGGCTCGCGCTCGCCGGTACGCGCGAGCGTCACCGCCGCGTGCCCTGGGGTATGATCCGCGCTCGGTCGCGCCGGCGACTTCTACCAACACCACGCCGGTATTCGAACGACAAGGGGGCACCAATGCGGATCGGCATTCCCGCCGAGATTCGTCCGGGCGAGACGCGTGTCGCCGCGATCCCGGAGACCGTCAAGAAGCTCGCCACCGGCGGCAAGCACACCCTCCTCGTGCAGGCGGGTGCCGGCGACGCGGCGGCGATTCCGGACCGCGAGTTCACGGCCGCGGGCGCGACCATCGTCGGCGCCGCGGCGGACGTCTACGCCCAGTCGGATATCGTGTTGAAAGTTCGGGCGCCCGACGCAGCGGAGCTACCCCTCGTCCGACGCGGTGCCATCCTCGCCGGGCTGCTCAATCCCTACGACGCCGCGGGCATCGAGGCGCTCGCGAAAACCGGCGTCACCGGGTTTGCGATGGAATGGCTGCCGCGGATCACGCGCGCGCAGTCGATGGATGTCCTCTCCTCGCAGGCGAACATCGCCGGCTACAAGGCGGTCGTCGTCGCCGCCGACGAGTACCGGCGCTTCATGCCGATGCTCATGACAGCCGCGGGCACGGTGAAGGCGGCGCGGGTCCTGGTGCTCGGTGCAGGGGTCGCCGGTCTGCAGGCGATCGCGACCGCGAAGCGCCTGGGGTCGGTCATCGAGGCCTTCGACGTGCGCCCGGCGGTAAAGGAGCAGGTCGAATCGCTGGGGGCGAAGTTCGTCGAAGTGCCGGTGTCGGAGGAGGAGAGGAAGCAGGCCGAGACCGCCGGCGGCTACGCGCGCGAGATGAGCGAGGACTACAAGCGCCGCCAGGCGGCGCTGATCGACGAGCGGGCGAAAGCGGCCGACATCATCATCACCACCGCGCTCATCCCCGGCCGGCCGGCGCCGGTGCTCATCCGCGAGGAGACGGTGCGCGGCATGAAACCCGGGTCGGTGATCGTGGACCTTGCGGCCGAGCAGGGCGGCAACTGCCCGCTCACCGAGCGCGACAAGATCGTCGTCAAGCACGACGTGAAGCTCGTCGGCCATACCAACCTAGCGGCGATGGTCGCGACCGACGCTTCCGCCCTTTACGCCCGCAACCTCCTGAACTTCCTCGCGCTGCTCGTCGACCCCAAGTCGGGCGAGCTCAAGCTCGACCGCGAGGACGAGATCATCTCGGGCAGCCTGGTGTGCATCGACGGCACCGTGGTGAGGAAAGGCTAGAGCCAATGACCGGAACGATCGACCCGACAGTCATCAATCTCACCGTGTTCGTGCTGGCGGTCGTCGTCGGCTACCACGTGGTGTGGGGCGTCACCCCGGCGCTGCACACGCCGCTGATGAGCGTCACCAACGCGATCAGCTCGGTGATCATGGTCGGCGCGATCCTCGCCGCGGGGCCGGGCGAGATCGACTTCGGCTCGATCCTCGGCGCGGTCGCGGTGGGGCTGGTCGCGATCAACACCTTCGGCGGCTTCCTGGTGACGCGGCGGATGCTCGAGATGTTCAAGCGCAAGGAACCGAAAGCTCCCAAAGGCGCCTAGCCCATGTCCGCCAGCCAAGTCGCGCTCTGGTACCTCGTCGCGAGCGTTCTCTTCATCCTGGCGCTGAAGGGGCTCTCGCACCCCGAGTCGGCGCGCCGGGGCAACTGGTTCGGCATCGCCGGCATGCTGATCGCGGTCGCGACGACGCTCGCGATCGTCCGGCGGTTCGACCTCATCCTGGTCGCGATCCTGATCGGCGGGACGATCGGTGCGGTGGTCGCCCGCCGGGTGCAGATGACGCAGATGCCGGAGCTCGTCGCGGCGATGCACTCGCTCGTCGGCCTCGCCGCCGTGGCGATCGCCGTCGCGGTCGTCTACGATCCGGCGGCGTTCAACCTGCCCGATCCGCTGCCGACCGGCAGCCGCCTCGAGCTCTTCATCGGGACCTTCGTCGGCGCGATCACGTTCTCGGGTTCGGTGATCGCCTTCGGCAAGCTCGCCGGCCTGGGGAAGAAGTTTCGCCTCTTCTCGAGCGCGCCGGTGGTGTTCAAGGGCCAGCACCTGCTCAACCTCTTGCTCGCGATCGTGATGATCGGTTTCGGGATCGCGTTCTTCCTCGCCCCGAAAGAGGCCCAGTGGTCGCCGTTCATCGCGATGGCCGCGATCGCGTTCGTGCTGGGGGTATTGATCATCATCCCGATCGGCGGCGCGGACATGCCGGTGGTGATCTCGATGCTGAACAGCTACTCGGGCTGGGCGGCGGCCGGCATCGGGTTCTCGCTCAACAACTTCATGCTGATCATCGCCGGCTCGCTGGTCGGTTCCTCGGGCGCGATCCTCTCCTACATCATGTGCAAGGCGATGAACCGCTCGTTCTTCAACGTGCTCCTCGGCGGCTTCGGCGCCGCCGAAGGCACCGTGACGACCGGGGGGGAGCAGAAGCAGGTGAAGTCGGGCTCCGCCGAGGACGTCGCGTTCCTCCTCGGCAACGCCGAGAGCGTGATCATCATCCCCGGCTACGGCCTGGCGGTGGCGCGGGCGCAGCACGCGGTCGCGGAGATGGTGGAGAAGCTCATCCACAAGGGCGTCACCGTCCGCTACGCGATCCACCCGGTCGCCGGCCGCATGCCCGGCCACATGAACGTGCTGCTCGCCGAGGCCGAGGTGCCCTACGACCTGGTGCACGAGATGGAGGACATCAATTCCGACTTCGGCACCACCGACATCGCCTTCGTCCTGGGCGCGAACGACGTCGTGAACCCGCTCGCCGAGGAGAAGGGCAGCCCGATCTACGGCATGCCGATCCTGGAGGCGCACAAGGCGCGCACGGTGATGGTGAACAAGCGCTCGATGGCTGCCGGCTACGCCGGGCTCGACAACCCGCTCTTCTACATGGACAAGACGATGATGGTGTTCGGCGACGCCAAGAAGGTCGTCGAGGACATCGTGAAGGCGCTCGAGTGACGATCGGGGCGAGCGACCGGGCACGCGCGGCGATCCTGGGTCGGATTCGCGACAAGCAGGGCCGCGGCGCGTCGAGCCGGCCCTCGCAGGCCGAGCTCGAGGCGATCGAGACCTACATTTCGCGCCACCCCGCGGGGCCGCTGCCCGAGATCGACGACGACCTGCTGGCGTGGTTCCGCAGCCGCGCCGAGGCGATGCAGAGCACGACCGAGGTGCTGGGCGAGCTCGCGGAAGCGCCGTTCGCGGTGGCGCGGTACCTGCGGGCGAACGGGCTCCCGCTCGCGGGCTGCGTGTGGCCGCGGCTTGCCCACCTCGATTGGGCCCGCGCCGGCCTCGCGCTCGAACCGCGCGCCGCGAACGACCGCGACGCGGTCGGGGTGACCGGCGTGTTCGCCGCGCTCGCCGAGACCGGCACGCTCATGCTCGCGTCCGCTCCGGATGCACCGGCGACCGCGAGCCTGCTGCCCGAGACCCACGTCGCGATCGTGCCCGCGGGCCGCATCGTGAAGCGGATGGAAGACGGCTGGGACCTCGCGCGCGCCGAGCTGGGCGAGCTCCCGCGGGCGGTGAATTTCGTGTCCGGGCCCTCGCGCACCGCCGACATCGACCAGACGCTCGTGGTCGGTGCGCACGGACCCTATCGCCTGCACATGGTGATCCTCCGCGGGGACGGTTGACGGAGACGGAGGCAGCGGAACCCCGCCCTCGGATCCGCGCTCCAAGGCTCACGAGCGCCTGCATACCGGGTGTAGGTGCGACCCGGCAGTGGGGGAACGGAAGGGGCCCCCACCCTTCCTCGGCGCGATGGCGTGCCGGATAATCCAGCGGGCCACCTGCACCTCCGCCAAACGGGGCCGCTGCTCCGCGCTCCGGCGCGCCCCGCGCGCATTCGACCACGCTTGAGACATGGGCGACCTCGCCTTCCTGCCGCACTGGCCGTTGCTTGCGAACCAGATGATCTGGGTCGGCGTGCTGCTCGTCGCCGGCGCCGCGGGCGGCGAGCTCGTGCAGCGGCTCCTGCGACTGCCCCGCATCACCGGCTATGCCGCCGCGGGGCTCGCGCTCGGTCCCGGCGGGTGGGAGCTGATCGGCAAACCGCTGCTCGACGAGCTCTCGGTGTTCGCCGACATCGCGATCGGGCTGGTGCTGTTCGAGCTGGGGACGCGGCTCGACCTCGCGTGGCTGCGGCGCTCGCCGGGGCTCGCGCTGATGGGCGTCGCCGAGGCGCTCGGCGCGGCGGTGCTGGTGTTCCTCACGCTGAGCTACCATTTCGGCCACGAGCCGCTGGTCGCCGCGGTCGCGGCGGCGATCGCGATGTCCACCTCGCCGGCGGTGCTGATCCGCGTCGCCGCCGACCTGCGCGCCGAAGGACAGGTCACCGAACGCGCGCTCATCCTCACCGCGATCAACGGCGTCGTCGCGTTCCTCGCGCTGACGGTGCTGATCCCCTGGCTCCATCTCGAGTACCGCGGCGGGTGGCTGACCATCCTGACCCAGCCGCTTTATCTTCTCGCCGGATCGTTGGTGCTGGCGGCGCTCGCTGCGCAGGCGACGCTGAAGCTCGTGCAGCTCGTCGGGAAGCACGCCGAGCGCCAGTTCATCGTGGTGATCGGGGTCGTCGTGCTCACCGTGGGCGTGGCGGTCGCGCTGAAGCTGTCGGTCCTGCTCACGCTGCTCGTGGTGGGGGCGATGGTGCGCAACGCCGATCGGGAGCGTCATTTCATGGTGGTCGACTCCGGCAACGCCGGACAGCTCTTCTACCTGCTGCTCTTCGTGCTCACCGGCGCGCGCCTCGAGCTCGGACTGGTCGCCACGGCCGGCGCGGCAGGGCTGGCGTTCGTGCTGGTGCGCTTTGCCGGGAAGGCGCTGGGAGTGCTCGCGGTCGCGCCGTTCCTCGGGCTCAAGGTTCGCCACGCGGGGCTCGTCGCGCTCGCGCTGATGCCGATGTCGGGCCTCGCGGTGGTCATGGTCTACGAGACCGCCTCGCTCTATCCCGAGGTCCGGGCGAGCATCGCGCCGGTGGTGCTCGCCGCGGTCGTGATCCTCGAGCTCCTCGGACCGATCGCGACCCAGTTCGCGATCAAGCAGGCGGGCGAGGCAGGAGCCGAGAGTTGAGCGCAAACAGACTCAACGCGCCGATTGCGACGGAAGCGAAAGCCGCGCGCCGCGATCCTTGCGTTCTCTGTGTCAAGAGGGTGTAGCGCATGCTCGAATTCAAGTCGTCGGAACCGCTCACGCTCGGCGTCGAGCTCGAGCTGCAGCTCGTCAACACTCGCGACTACAACCTGACGCGCGGCGCCTCGGATCTGCTCGCCGCGGTGCAGAAGCGGAAGCACCCTGGCGACATCAAGCCCGAGATCACCGAGAGCATGATCGAGATCAGCACCTCGGTCTGCTCCGGTCCCGAGCAGGTGCGCGCGGAGCTGGAGGCCATGCGCGCGGTGCTCGTCGACGCGGCGGCCAGGCTGAACCTCGGCATCGCAGGCGGCGGCACGCACCCGTTCCAGCAGTGGAGCGAGCGGCGGATCTACGACACGCCGCGCTTCCGCCACGTCTCCGAGCTCTACGGCTATCTCGCGAAGCAGTTCACCGTGTTCGGCCAGCACGTCCACATCGGCGTACGCTCCGGCGACGAGGCGGTGCACCTCACGCAGGCGCTCGCCCGGTACGTTCCGCAGTTCATCGCGCTTTCGGCCTCGTCGCCCTTCGCGGGCGGGGCCGATACGCAGTTCGACTCCTCGCGGCTGAACGTGGTCAACGCATTTCCCCTGGCGGGGTTCATGCCCTACGTCGCGGACTGGGCCGAGTTCGAGCACTACTTCGGCGAGATGCGCGCCTTCGGCATCGTCGAGAGCATGAAGGACTTCTACTGGGATATCCGGCCGAAGCCGGAGTACGGCACGATCGAGATCCGCGTCTTCGACACGCCGCTCACCGTGGCGCGCGCGGCCGAGCTCGCTGCGTACGCGCAGGCGCTCGCAGCGAGCGTGCGCGAGGACCCCGGATGGTCCCTGCACCCGAGCCAGTCCCTCGTCTACAGCTACAACCGGTTTCAGGCCTGCCGGTTCGGGTTCGGGGCGACGATCGTCGATCCGTCGACCCGCGAGCAGCGACCGCTCGTGGAGGAGATCGTCGCGACGCTCACCCGCGTGATGCCGCACGCCGAGCGCCTCGGCGGGGCAGAGGCGCTCGGGCGGCTGCTCACGGCTGCTGCAGCGCGCGCAAACGACGCCAAGACGCTCCGCGAGGTGCTGGAGAAGCGCGGCTCGCTCCCCGATGTGGTGCGCGCGGCGTGCGCGGCCTGGCAGGGATCCTGACACTCGCCCACGCCGGGCGGCAGGCCCGTGAGCAGTTGACACTCCCCGCGAAGTCGGGCCTACTTAACGCGTTCGGCCCGCGCTCGAGATGCGTCCTGGCGCGGCGAGCTGGAGCAGCGCGGGGCTAGGGGATCTCGCGACACGCACCGGCCCCGCCGAGAGACCGCCGGGAACCCGGGTACCCAAGGCGGCGCGGGCGAAGAACGCTACTGTCCATTCGAGGAGGAAAGTCATGATCCGTTTGCCAAGGTGGTCGCGTGTCTGCGCGACGGTGGCTGCCGCGCTCCTGTTCGGCGCCCCGTCGGCCCAGGCTCAGACGACGACCCTGAAGATGCAGGCGACCTGGCCGGCGTCGCTCACGCTCTACGAGAACTTCACCTACTTTGCCGAGCGGGTGGGCAAGCTCTCCGGCGGCTCGCTCAAGATCGAGACCATGCCCGCCGGCCAGGTCGTGCCGGCGTTCGAGGTGCTCGACGCGACGCACAAGAAGGTGCTCGACGGCGCGCACACCTGGCCGGGCTACTGGGTCGGCAAGAACAAGACCGCGATCCTGTTCAGCGGCGGGCCCGGCGGCACGTTCGGCATGGACATGATCGACGCGATGGGCTGGATGTACGAGGGCGGCGGCTGGGAGCTCTACCAGGAGTTCTACCAGAAAGAGCTCAAGCTCAACGTGGTATCGTTTCCGATCATGCCCGCGGGCCCGCAGGCGTTCGGCTGGTTCAAGCGGCCGATCAAGAACCTCGCCGACTTCAAAGGGATGAAGTGCCGGCAGACGGGGATCGCCGCGGAGATCTGGCAGCGGATGGGCATGCAGACCGTGAACATCCCGGCGGCGAGATCATCCCGTCGGCGCAGCGCGGCGTCATCGACTGCGCCGAGTGGGTCGGCGGGGTCGAGGACCTGCGCCTCGGTTTCCACGTCGTCTGGAAGTACCACTACACGCCGAGCGTGCACGAGAGCGTGACGCTTTCGGAATTGCTGATCAACAGCGACGTCTGGAAGTCGCTTTCGCCAGTGCACCAGGAGATCATCAAGTCGGCCGCGACGGAAACCTTCTATCGCTGGTGGGCCAAGTGGCAGAAGCAGAACGCCGACGCGGTGAGGGAGCTGCAGGAGAAGCACGGCGTCCAGATCCTGCGGACTCCCCCGGACATCCTGATCGAGTTCCTGAAGACCTGGGACATCATCGCCAAGGAGGAGTCGGAGAAGAACCCGTTCTTCAAGAAGACTCTCGAGTCGCAACGCGCCTACGCGAGCGTGGTCGTGCCCGCAAAACGCTTCTATTTCCCGCCCTACTCGTTCGCGGCGAACTACTACTTCCCCGAGAAGGGGGCAGCGCCGGCCAAGGCGGCACCGGCCGCGGCGACGAAGTAGCGGCCCGGACATCGCGCGGGGGCTCCACCCCCGCCTGAATGCACCCCGGCCCGTCGCGCGAGCGGCGGGCCGGCTTTTTGGCGAGGCCAGGATCCACGGGGAGGCCTTTCATGCGTGAGCCGTCACCAACCCTCATCAAGCTCGTCCGGGCGATCGACAAGTTCACCGATACGACGGGCGGGTGGATCTCCTGGATCTCGATCCCGCTCGTCGGCGCGGTGACCTACGAGGTCATCGCGCGCTACTTCTTCAGCGCGCCGACGATCTGGTCGTTCGACGTGACGTTCATGCTGTACGGCACGCTCTTCATGCTCGGCTGCGCGTACGCGCTGCACAAGGGCGCGCACATCCGGACCGACTTCTTCTTCGAGCGCTGGTCGGTCAGGACCAAGGGCTTCATCGACTCGATCGCGTACCTCGTGTTCTTCTTCCCGTCGTTCATCCTGCTCTTCTTCATCAGCTGGAACGAGGGCTGGTACTCGTTCACGATCGGCGAGACTTCGGAGCAGACGCCTTGGCGGCCCATCCTGTGGCCGTTCAAGATGGTGGTGCCGCTCACCTGTCTCCTGCTCCTGATCCAGGGCGTCTCCGAGACGATCAAGAGCGTCTGGGCCGCGCGCACCGGCATCGAGCTCGAGCACAAGGAGAAGGTGGAAATATGACCGGCGGCGCACTTCTCGGCCTGGTCATGCTGGTCGTGATGATCGGCGCGATCTTCATCGGCTTCCCGATCAGCTTCACGCTGCTCTTCCTCGCGCTCGCGTTCGGCTACTTCGGCCTGGGCGGGCACACGGTGTTCGACCTCGCCTACTTCCAGATCATCGGCATGATGAAGGAGGAGCTGCTGGCAGCGGTGCCGCTCTTCATCTTCATGGGCTTCATCACCGAGCAGGCCGGGCTGATGGAGCGGTTGTTCACCGCGTTCCGGCTCCTGCTCGCGCCGGTGCGCGGGGCGCTGTTCCTGGTCGTGATCCTCACCGCCACCGTCTTTGCGATGGCGACCGGCATCGTCGGCGCGGCGGTGACCGTGCTCGGCATCATGGCCGCGCCGATCATGATCAAGACCGGGTACGACCCGGCGCTCTCGGCCGGCACGATCACCGCCGGCGGCACGCTCGGCATCCTCATCCCGCCGTCGGTGATGCTGATCGTGATGGGGCCGGTGCTCGGCGTGTCGGTAGCCGATCTCTACGCGGCCGCGTTCGGGCCGGGGTTCCTGCTCGCCGGCCTGTACATCCTCTACCTGATGATCCGGAGCTTCATCAACCCGAAGCTCGGCCCGCCGGTGCCGAAAGAGGAGCGGGTCCACTCGCTCCCGACGATGCTCAAGGAGGTGGCGGTCGGCGTCCTCCCGCTGATCGGCCTGATCACCGCCACGCTCGGCACGATCCTCGCCGGCTGGGCGACGCCGACCGAGGCTTCGGGGATCGGTGCGTTCGGTGCGCTCATCCTGGCGGTCGCCTACCGCAAAGCCACGCTCGCGGGCCTGAAGCGTGCGCTGCTGAGCACGATGGCGACCTCGAGCATGGTGCTGCTGCTCGCCGCCACCTCGAACGTCTTCGGCGCGGTGTTCGCGCGGCTCGGCACCGCGAACTGGATCACCGAGCACGCTGCTCGCGCTGCCGCTGCCGCCGATCGCGATGCTGGTCATGGTGATCGTCCTGATCTTCCTGCTCGGCTGGCCGTTCGAGTGGCCGGCGATCATCCTCGTCTTCCTGCCGATCTTCTATCCGGTGGTCGCGGCGCTGAAGTTCGACCTCGTCTGGTTCGGCGCGCTCGTCGCGGTGACGCTGCAGACGGCGTTCCTGTCGCCGCCGGTCGCGATGTCGGCGTACTACCTCAAGCAGGTGGTCAAGGGCTGGTCGCTCGCGACGATCTACAAGGGCATGTTCCACTTCATGATCCTGCAGGTGGTCGCGATCGCGCTCATCATCATCTTCCCGCAGATCGCGACCTCGTTCCCCGAGTATCTGCAGGAGGTGGCGCGCAGGGCGCCGGTGGAGATCATCAAGGACGACGCCCCGAGCCTCGAGCAGGACACGATGGAGAACATGCAGGAGAAGTCGGACGCGGACGCGAAGGAGCGCGAGGACGCTCGAGAAGGGCGGCGACAAGCCCAGTTATCCCGTCACCGAGGTGACGGGATAACTGCGCGAGTTGAAGCGTCAAGCAGAGCCTTGACGCTTAACTCGCGCATCCGTGAGAGGGCACGTTCGGTAGATGAAGATCACCGCTGTCGAGACGATCCGCCTCGGCGAGTTCCCGAACGTCCTCTGGGTCCGCGTCCACGCCGACGAAGGCCTCGTCGGCCTGGGCGAGACCTTCTACGCGGTCGCGCCGGTCGAGGCGCACATCCACGAGACCTGCGCGCCGTACCTGCTCGGCAAGGACCCGCTCGAGATCGAGCGCCACAGCCGCAACTTCCTGCAGGGCTACCTCGGCTTCAAATCGGTCGGCGTCGAGATCCGCGCGGCCTCCGCGATCGACATCGCGCTCTGGGACCTGTTCGGGAAGGCGGCCGGGCAGCCGCTCTACCAGCTGCTCGGCGGCAAGTGCCGCGACCGGATCCGGGTCTACAACACCTGCGCCGGCTACCGCTACGTGCGGGCGAAGCCGGTGCAGACGACCGCGAACTGGGGGTTGCCCGCGGGCGGGAACTCGACCGACAGGCCCTACGAGGACCTCGATGCCTTCCTCCATCGCGCCGACGAGCTGGCGCTCTCGCTGCAGAGCGAGGGCTACGCCGGCATGAAGATCTGGCCGTTCGACGAGTACGCGGAGAGCTCGAACGGGACGCGGATCGCGCCGGCGGACCTCGAAGCGGGCGCTCGTCCCGTTCGAGAAGATCCGGCGGGCGGTCGGCGACGACATGGACATCCACGTCGAGTTCCACTCGCTCTGGGACCTGCCGACCGCGATCGAGATCGCGCAGGCGCTCGCGCCGTACCGGCCGTACTGGTTCGAGGACCCGATCAAGATGACGAACCTCGACGCGCTCGCCGACTATCGCCGCCGGACGAACGTCCGCGTGACGGCGAGCGAGACGCTCGGGACGCGCTGGGCCTTCCGCGAGCTCTTCGAGCGGCAGGCGACGAGCGTGGCGATGCTGGACGTCGCGTGGTGCGGCGGCATCTCGGAGGCGAAGAAGATCGCCACCATGGCCGAGGCCTACCACCTCCCGATCGCACCTCACGATTGCACCGGCCCGGTGGTGCTCACCGCTTCGGTGCATCTCGCGCTCAACTGCCCCAACACGCTCGTCCAGGAGGTGGTGCGGGCGTTCTACTCCGACTGGTACCGGGAGCTCGTCACCGCCCTGCCGCCGCTCGACCAGGGCTTCATCACCGCGCCGGCGGGTCCGGGGCTCGGCATCGACCTCCTCCCGGACCTGGTCCGCCGTCCCGACGCGACCGTCCGGACGAGCCGGTTGTAAGGCTTACGCGCGCTCATTGACAGGGCGAGCGGGCCGTTCCTACCATGCGACGCGGAGCCGCGCGTCCACACGCGGTCCGACCATCCACAAGGAGAAGGAGCATGCGACAACCGATCCTCAAAGCTGCCGTCGCGGGCCTCGCCGCGGCGTTCCTCGCCGGCGGCGCTGCCGCGCAACAGCCGGCGGCGGGTCCGAAGAACCTGAAATTCCAGTCCACCTGGCCCGCGAGCCTGACCCTGCAGGACAACTTCAAGTACTTCGCCGAGAAAGTCGACAAGCTGACGAGCGGGCAGGTCAAGATCGAGGCGCTCGCCGCCGGACAGATCGTTCCCGCGTTCGAGATCCTGGACGCCACCAGCAAGAAGGTGATCGACGGCGGCCACGGCATCGCCTACTACTGGGTCGGCAAGAACAAGGCCGCGACGCTCTTCTCGAACACCCCCGCCGGCATCGTCGGCATGGACCACATGGACTACCTCGGGTGGATCTACGAGGGCGGCGGTCTCGACCTGTGGTGGGAGTTCTACCAGAAGGAGCTCAAGCTCAACGTCGTCGCGTTCCCGATCCTGCCCGCGAGCCCGCAGGCGCTCGGCTGGTTCAAGCGGCCGATCAAGAACCTCGCCGACTTCAAGGGCATGAAGTGCCGCCAGACCGGCATCGTCGCCGAGATCTACCAGCGCATGGGCATGCAGACGGTCAACATGCCCGGCGGCGAGATCGTGCCCTCGGCGCAGCGCGGCGTGATCGACTGCGCCGAATGGGTGGGCGGCATCGAGGACCTGCGCCTCGGCCTGCCGCAGGTGTGGAAGTACCACTACACGCCGGGCATGCACGAGAGCGCCTCGATCGGCGAGCTGATCATCAACTCCGAGGTGTGGGCGAGCTTCACGCCGCAGCAGCAGGAGGCGGTGCGCGTGTCGGTCAACGACACGTTCCTGCGCTGGTGGGTCAAGTGGCAGAAGCAGAACGCCGACGCGATCGAGGAGATGCGCACCAAGCACGGCACGCAGCTCTCCGCGCACGCAGCCCGAGATCCTGATCGCGTTCTTCAAGGCCTGGGACGAGATCGCGGCGGAGGAGTCGGCGAAGAACCCGTTCTTCAAGAAGGTGCTCGACTCGCAGAAGGCCTACGCGGCGAAGGTCGTGCCGGCGAAGCGCTTCATGTTCCCGCCGTACTCGTTCGCGGCGAACTACTACTTCCCCGAGTCGAAGCCTGGAGCGGCGGCGGCGGCAGCAGCGGCGAAGTAGTGACGTGGCGACGCGGCCGCGTCCGCGGCCGCGTGCGCAACGTCATCCCGGCGTAAGCCGGGAGCCAGCACGGCGTTTCATGGACCCCGGCTTTCGCCGGGGTGACGGGGTCACGGAGAACCGGGCCCGCTGGGCCCGGTTCCATTTTGTCCGCTGCGGCGCGCAGGGGTAAGCTGGTACGCTCGCACGCGAGAGGAGCAAGCGATGCGCACCCCGTTCCGGCTCGCCGGCGCCGCGATCTGCGCCGCGGCTCTGTTCTTCACCCCGGGCCACGCCTCCGCGCAGGGCTATCCGACGCAAGCCGGTCCGGCTCGTCGTGCCGTACACGCCGGGCGGCTTCACCGACACCATGGCTCGCGCCGTGGGCGATCGGCTCGGCAAGGCGCTGGGGCAGCCGATCGTGGTCGAGAACAAGCCGGGGGCGAACAGCATCATCGGCGCCGAGTTCGTGGCGAAGTCGGCGCCGGACGGCTACACGCTCGGGATGGTGATCGCCGCGCATTCGGTGAACGCCACGCTCTATCCGAAGCTGCCCTTCGACTCGCTGCGGGACTTCGCGCCGATCTCGCTCGTCGGGATCTCCCCGCTGATCCTCGTCGCGAACAACGACTTCCCCGCGAAGTCGATCCAGGAGCTCATCGCCTACGCGAAGGCCAACCCGGGGAAGGTGAACTTCGGCTCGAGCGGCGTCGGCGCGTCGGCGCATCTCACGATGGAGTACCTGATGATCCTTACCGGCGCCCGGATGACCCATGTGCCGTACAAGGGCACCTCGCCGGCGCTCGCCGACTTGATCGGTGGCCAGATCGGGCTGATGTTCGACGTTCCGATCGGTGATGCTGCCGCAGGTGAAAGCAGGGAAGATTCGCGCGCTCGCGATGACGAGCGAGCAGCGGAGCCCGCTCGCACCGGACGTGCCGACCGTCATCGAGCAGGGGGTGCCGGGCTTCGTTTCCGGCACCTGGGCGCTTCTCCTCGCGCCGGCCAACACGCCCAGGGACATCGTCAACCGGCTGTCCGGCGAGGTCGCGAAGATCGTGCGGATGCCGGAGACGCGCGAGCGCTTCGCCGCGCTCGGCGTCGAGCCGGTCGGCAACACCCCCGAGGAGGCCACGGCCTTCCTCCAGGCCGAGATCGCGAAGTGGGGCCGGATCGTTAGAGAAGCGAACATCAAGCCCGACAGCTGAGCGCGCGGCATGAAGATCATCACCGGACGCGAAGCGGCGGCGCTCGTCCAGGACGGCTGGACGGTCTCGACGAGCGGCTTCGTCGGCGCCGGCCACCCCGAGGCGCTCACCGATGCGATCGAGCAGCGGTTCATCGCCGAGCAGAAGCCGCGCGACCTCACCCTGATCTACGCCGCGGGCCAGGGCGACCGCAAGACGCGCGGGGCGGGGCACTTCGGCCACGCGGGGCTCGTGAAGCGTGTCATCGGCGGCCACTGGCGCGCCGCCCCGCGCCTGGGCGCGCTCGCGATGGCGAACGAGGTCGAGGCATACAACTTTCCGCAGGGCGTCATCGCGCAGCTCTACCGCGCGATCGCCGGCCACAAGCCGGGCGTGATCACGACCATCGGCCTGCACACGTTCATCGATCCGCGCCAGGACGGCGGGCGCCTCAACGCCCGGACCACCGAGAACCTGGTCGAGCTCGTCACCTTGCGCGGCCGCGAGTACCTCTTCTACCCGTCGCTGCCGATCCACTGCGCGCTCCTGCGCGGCACGAGCGCGGATCCCGACGGCAACATCGGCACCGAGGAGGAAGCCTTCCACCAGGACCTGCTGGCGCTCGCGCAGGCCGCGCGCAACTCCGGCGGCATCGTGATCGTCCAGGTAAAACGGCTCGTCCCTGCGCACTCGATCAATCCGAACCTGGTGCGCGTGCCGGGGATCCTCGTCGACTACGTCGTGGTCGCGGAGCGCCCGGAGGACCACTGGCAGACCTTCGCCGAGGCGTACAACCCCGCGTACACCGGCGCGGTGCGCGAGCCCGAGCACGAGTTCGTCCCGCCGCCCTTCGATCTGCGCAAGATCATCCAGCGGCGCGCGTTCTTCGAGCTCGCACGGCTCGACCACCCGATCGTCAACGTCGGCACCGGCATGCCGGCCGGCGTCGGCCAGATCGCGCGCGAGGAGGGCTTCACCGCCTTCACGATGACCGTGGAGTCTGGCCCGATCGGCGGCACGCCGGCGCAGCACCTCTCGTTCGGCGCCGCCACCAACCCGGACGCGATCGTCGACCATGCGGCGCAGTTCGACTTCTACGACGGCGGCGGTCTCGACATCTCGTTCCTCGGTCTGGCGGAGCTGGACGGTCACGGCAACGTGAACGTCAGCCGCTTCGGCCGGCACCTCGCCGGGGTCGGCGGGTTCGTGAACATCACCCAGACGGCGAAGCACCTCGTGTTCATGGGCGCGCTGACAACTGTCGGACTCGAGATCGCGAGCGGCGACGGGCGGATGCGGATCGTGCGCGAAGGCGCGATCAAGAAGGTGGTGCCCACGGTCGGGCACCTCAGTTTCAACGGCCCGTACGTCGCGAGCCTCGGCATCGAGGTGCGCTACGTCACCGAGCGGGCGGTGTTCGAGTTGCGCGACGGCCGGCTGACCCTGACCGAGATCGCGCCGGGCGTGGATCTGCGGCGCGATGTCCTCGAGCAGTGTCTGGCCGAGATCGCGGTGGCGCCCGACCTCAAGCCGATGGACGAGCGGATCTTCCGCGACCGGCCGATGCTCGCCGGGCGGTGAGGCCGGCGGCTCAGCGCGCTTCGTCCGGCGCTTCGGCGCGCGACGGCAGCCGCAGCCGGAGCGCGGCCCGCGCGAGCATCAGCGCTGAGACCGGCGCCGTCACGAACAGGAACAGCGCGATCAGCAGATCGTGCACGACCGGCCGTCCGCTCCCCGCGTAATAGAGGACCGACGCGACGAGCACCCCGCCGACCCCGAGCGTGGCCGCCTTGGTCGGCGCGTGCAGCCGCATGAGGAAATCGGGTAACCGCAGGAGGCCGATCGCGCCGACGAGCGCGAACGCCCCGCCGGACACGAGGAAGAACGAGATCGCTGCCTCGATCGCGACGCGTATCACCGGTCAATCCATCACGTCGCCGCGCGCGGCGAACCGCGCGAGCGCGACGGTCGCGACGAAGCCGAGGAGCGCGATGACGAGCGCCGCCTCGAAGTACGCGAGGCTGTCGTACCGGATCCCGAGCAGGATCGCGACCGCGACCGTGTTCACGTAGAGCGTGTCGAGCGCCAGGATGCGGTCGGGGACGCTCGGGCCGAGCGCGAGACGGATCGCGGCGAGGGCGATCGCGGCGGCGAACGCGAGCGATGCGAAATCGAGCGCGAGGTCTAGCATCCGAAAATCTCCTTGAGCGGCGCTTCATAGCGGCGCTTGATCTCCGCGACGAGCGCGGGAGCGTCGTCGAGGTCGAGGACGTGCACGAGGATCCGGGTCCGCGCGTCGTCCACGTCCGCCGCGACCGTCCCCGGCGTCATCGTGATGATGCTCGCGAGCAGCGCGACCGCGTCCGGATGCGAGGTGTCGAGCGGCACCTCGACCAAGGCCGGCCGCAGGCGCGCGAGCGGCCCGAGGACGCGGCGCGCGACTTTGAGGTTCGCCACCACGACGTCGCACAGCACGACGAGCGCGAGGCGCACGGCCACCCCGGGCCGGCGGATCCGCACCGTATCTTCGAGCAACCCGCCGAGCGCGATCGGCAGCACGAGCGCAGCGATCGCCGCGGCGGCGAGGTCGACGGGTGCGGCGCTCGCGTGGAGCGCGAGCCACACCAACGCGATGAAGAACGACACGATCGGATGGGGCAGCAGCCGCTTCACGGTTTCCGCTCCGGCGGGAACGCTCGGGTGGTCTGCGGTCCCGATTCGTGCAACACCTTCGGCGCGTACAGCCGCCAGTCGACGAGCTGCTTGGCCGTCGCGTCGGTGTAGCGCTTGACGGGCGCGGCGAAGACCGCGAGCGCGACGCCGCAGGCGAGGAGCAACCCGGTCGGCACGAGCGACGCGAGGGACGCCCTGGCCGGTGGCGCGTCGCCCTCCGCCGTCTTCCAGAAGACCATGCTCCCCGCGCGCGCGAGCGCGAGCACCGCGGCAAGCCCGGCGGCGAGCAGGACCGTCCACAGCACCGGCGTGGCGGGCAGGCTCCCGGTCCCCTGGAGCAGGGCGACCTTGCCGATGAAGCCGGAGAGCGGCGGCAGGCCGGCGATCGAGGCGGCGGCGACGAGGAGCGCGGCGCCTAGCACCGCCGGCTGCGCGACTCGCGGACCGGGTCGCAACGCGTCGCCGGCGCGCTGCGCGGCGATGCGCTCGCAGAGCAGAAACAGCGCCGCGACGGCGAGCGTCGAATGGAGCAGGTAGTAAAGAGCGGCGCCCAGGCTCGCGGTCGAGAACACGGCAACGCCGACGAGCAGCGTCCCGACCGAGGCGACGGTGAGATACGCGGTCATGCGCGCGAGACTCGCCGCCGCGAACGCGCCGATCGAGCCGAGCGCCGCGGTCGCGAGGGCGCCCACGAGCAGCCACGGGCCCGCCACGAGCGCCACAGCACCCGCGTCGGGGCCGAAGACGAGCCCGTGCACGCGGAGGATCGCGTAAACGCCGACCTTCGTCATGATCGCGAACAGCGCCGCGACCGGGGGCGGCGCGGCGGCGTAGGCGCGCGGCAGCCAGAGGTACAGCGGGAAGACGGCGGCCTTCACCGCGAAGACCACGAGCAGCACGAGCGCCGCGGCACGCGCGATCGGCACGTCGGTGGGCGCGAGGCGCGGCATGCGCAGCGCGAGGTCCGCGAGGTTCAGCGTGCCGGTCACGGCGTAGAGCGCGGCGATCGCGAGCAGGAACAGCGCCGAGGCCGCGAGGTTCACCAGGACATAGTGGAAGCCGGCGCGCAACCGCTCCGTGCCGCGACCGTGCAGCAGCAGGCAGTACGACGCGACGAGCAGCACCTCGAAGAACACGAACAGGTTGAAGAGGTCGCCGGTCAGGAACGCGCCGTTGAGGCCCATCAGCTGGAACTGGAAGAACGCGTGGAAGAACCGGCCGCGGCGGTCCCACGGGTCCGGCCCGGTCGTCGCGGCGGCGAGCGTGGCGAGCGCGACGACCGCCGTGAGCGCGAGCATGAGCGCGGCGAGCCGGTCGAGGACGAGCGCGATGCCGAACGGCGCCGGCCAGTCGCCGATGCGGTAGACCTCGATCGCGCCGAGCGCGGTGTGCTCGACCGCGCCGAGGGCGACCAGCAGGAGCCCGCTGCACGAGCCGACCGCAAGCGCGCGCTGCAGCCACAGCCGTCGGTCCCCCGCGAGCACCATCAGCACCGCGCAGGCTGCAGGGGCGAGGACCGGGACGATGACGGCGTGGTTCACCGCTCCTCCTCTCCGCCGTCCACATGGTCGGTCCCGGCGGCCCCGCGCAGGGCGAGCGCGAGCTCGATCGCGAACCCGGTCGCGGCGAAGCCGATCACGATCGCCGTGAGCACCAGCGCCTCCGGCAGCGGATCGGCGTAGCCGGCCGCGCCGTCGGCGACGAGCGGCGGCATGGCGACCCACAGCCGGCCCGACGCCACGATGAACAGGTTGACCGCGTACGAAAGGAGGCAGAGTCCGAGGACGACCGGGAACGTCCGCCCGCGCAGCATCAGGTAGATGCCGCAAGCGGTGAGGATGGTGATCGCTCCGGCAACGAGGAATTCCACGCCCGCCTATCTGCGCGTGGCGTCGGCCACCGCCACGAGCGTCAGCATGGTCGCGCCCACGACGGTGAGGTAGACCCCGAGATCGAACAGCATGGCCGAGGCGAGCGGCAGCTCGCCGATCGCCGGCAACGCGTACGCGCCGTGCGCGCTCGTGAGAAACGGCTTGCCGAAGAGCCACGCGCCGACCCCGGTCGCCCCGGCAACGAGCAGGCCCGCGCCGGCGATGCGCGCGTAGTCGAGCCGCAGCTGCGGGCCGGCGCGCGCGGATCCGCGCGCCATTTGCTGCATCAAGAGCGCCGCGGCCGTGACCAGCCCGGCGACGAACCCTCCCCCGGGAGCGTTGTGCCCGCGGACGAAGAGGTAGAGCGACACGAGAAGCGCGAGCGGCAGGAGCCAGCGCGCGGCGACCGCGAGGAGGAGCGGGGTGCCGAGCGCCCGAGAGTCTTCGGTCGGCTGCGCCAGGCGCAACCCCGTCATCAGCGCCGTCGCCCCCAGCGCGGCGATCGCGAGCACCGTGAGCTCGCCGAACGTGTCGTAGCCGCGGAAGTCGACGAGGATGACGTTGACGACGTTCGCGCCGCCGCCGAGCGGCACGCTCTTCTCCAGGAAGTACCACGAGATGTTCTCGGGATGGCGGGTCATCGCCGCCAGCGCGACGAAGCCGGCGCCGAGACCGAATGCGGCGGCAAGGATCCCGTCGCGCACCTTGCGGAGCGGTGACGACTCGGCGGGGCTCGTCCGCGGCAGCGCCGCGAGCGCCATGAGCAGCAGCACCGTCGTGACGACCTCGACCGCGAGCTGCGTCAGCGCGAGGTCCGGCGCGGAGAGGTACAGGAAGGCCGCCGACACCACGAGGCCGACGGTGCCCGCGAGGATGACCGATACGAGGCGGTTGCGGTGGAACACGGTGCAGCCGAGCGCGGCGGCGGCGAGCACGACGGCTGCGATGACGGCGACCGGGTTGAGCGGCGCGAGCGGGCGGCCGCCGGCCGGGATGCCGCTGCCGAGGAGCGGCGTCGCGCCGAGCACCAGCGCGGCGGCGAAGAGGCAGACGAGCGAGCGCTGCAGCGACCCGTTCTCCAGCCGGGTGGTGACGCTGGCGGCAGCCCGCGCGAGCGCGTCCATCAGCTTCTGGAACGCGAGCCGCGCGGTCCATCCCGACGGCGCGTGGAGATGCAGGTTGTACTTGCGCTGGAGCGCCCAGTACATCGCGGCGCCGCCGGCGAACGCGAGCACGCTCAGCGCGAGCGGTGCGGTGAAGCCGTGCCAGATTGCGATCGAGTAGGCGGGCAGCGGACCGCCGAAGACCGCACGCGCGGCTCGCTTCGACGAGCGGTCCCACCGTCCGGCCCGGCAGCACGCCGACCGCGAGGCACACTACGGCCAGGATCTCGACCGGGACCTTCATGAACCGCGGCGGCTCGTGCGGCGTCTTCGGCAGGTCGCGCGGCTCGCCGTTGAAGAAGACGTCGTGGATGAAGCGGATCGAATACGCGACGCCGAACGCACCGCCGGCGAGGACGATGCCAGGCGCCAGCGCGCCGAGGAGCCCCAGCTCGCGCAGCTCGAGGGCTTCGGCGAAGAACATCTCCTTCGACAGGAAGCCGTTGAGCAGCGGGACGCCGGCCATCGCCGCGGCCGCAACGATCGCGAGCGTCGCGGTGTAGGGCATGTACTTCCACAGGCCGTTGATCCGCCGCATGTCGCGCGTGCCGCACTCGTGGTCGATGATCCCCGCGGCCATGAAGAGCGAGGCCTTGAAGGTGGCATGGTTGACGACGTGGAACACGGCCGCGACCGCCGAGAGCGGCGAGTCGAGCCCGATCAGGAACGTGATCAGGCCGAGGTGGCTGATCGTGGAGTAGGCGAGCAGGCCCTTCAGGTCGTGCTTGAACACCGCCACGTAGGCGCCGAACACGAACGTCACCAGGCCGACCGTCGCGACGATCTCCGCGAAGAGCGCCGTGCCGCCGAGGATCGGGTAGAGGCGAGCGAGCAGGAACACGCCCGCCTTCACCATCGTCGCCGAGTGGAGGTATGCCGATACCGGTGTCGGCGCCGCCATTGCCTCGGGCAGCCAGAAGTGGAACGGGAACTGCGCGCTCTTGGTGAACGCCCCGAGCAGCACCAGGATGAGCGCGGCGGGGTAGCGCGCGTCGGCCACGATCCGGTCGTGCATCCCCGCGATCGCGGAGATCTCATAGGTCCCCGCGATCTCGCCGATCAGGAGGAAGCCGGCGAGCATCGCGAGGCCGCCGGTGGCGGTGACGGCGAGCGCCATGCGCGCGCCCTGGCGCGCGTCGCCCCGGGTGTGCCAGTAGCCGATCAGCAGGAACGAGGCGACGCTCGTCAGCTCCCAGAACACCGCGAGCAGGAGCAGGTTGTCGGCGAGCGCGACGCCGAGCATCGCCGCCATGAAGAACGCGAGCTGCCCGTAGAACCTTCCCGGCGGATCCGCGTCACCGAGGTAGTAGCGCGCGTAGAGGATCACGAGCAGCCCGATCGCGAGGATCAGGAGCGCGAACAGCGCCGCGAGCGCGTCGAACCGGAGCGACACGTTGAGCCCTAGGTCGGGCACCCAGGGCCAGAATGCCGTCGGCGCCTCGCCGGCGAGGGCCGTGGGCAACTCGGCGAGAACGAGCGCCAGCGACGCGGCAACCACGACGCCGAGCGCCCAGGCGGCGGCCGACGCCGAGCGCCGGCCGGCGACGACCGCGAGCACCGTGCCGGCGACGAGCGGCAATCCGATCACGAGCGGCAGCGCGAGGTCGGGTGTGATCACGGCCGCGGATTCTACGGGAAGCGCGCACGTATAATCGCGAGCCCGCTCGCGCGGGATCGCCGCGCCGCCACAGCGGCACGACAGGGGAAGGAAAGAGGAATGCCGTCGCCGCTCAGGATCCTGGCGCGCTTCGTCGCGCACGAGAAGGGGCTTTTCGCCGGCGCGATCGTCGTTGCGGGCGTCGCGGCCGCCCTCGGCGTGCCGTTCGAGTTCGTGCTGTTCGGACTCACGCTCGCCGGTGTCGCGCTCTTTCATCACCACACGCTCCAGGTCGCGCTGATCGGTCTCGCAGTCATCATCCTCTACAAGCTTGCCTTTACCGGCTTCAAGACCGGCCCGGGCTTGAGCGGCCTCGCCGCGCACATGGGACACGAGTGGGTGATCCTGACCAACCTGCTTGGCCTGCTGGTGGGCTTCGCGCTGCTCTCGAAGCACTTCGAGGACAGCGAGGTGCCCAAGGTGCTGCCGAAGTACCTGCCCGACGACTGGAAGGGCGCGTTCATCCTGCTTGCCATGGTGTTCGTGCTATCGGCCTTCCTCGACAACATCGCGGCGGCGCTGATCGGCGGCGCGATGGCGCATACCGTTTTTCGCGGCAGGGTGCACATCGGCTACCTCGCCGCGATCGTCGCGTGCTCGAATGCCGGCGGGTCGGGGAGCGTGGTAGGCGACACCACCACCACGATGATGTGGCTAGACGGCGTGAGCCCGCTCGCGGTGCTCGACGCCTACGTCGCGGCGGTGGTCGCGCTCGTCGTCTGCGGCATCCCGGCCGCGCTGCAACAGCACAAGCACTCGCCGATCATGAAGGAGACGCCGCCCGGCACGCACGTCGACTGGGCGCGGGTCGGGATCGTCGCCTTCATCCTTCTCGCCGCGATCGGCGCGAACGTGACGCTGAACCTCAAGGCGCCTCACCTCGCCGATCGCATTCCGGTGATCGGCCTCGCGGTCTGGGCCGCGATCCTCGTGTCGATCCCGCTGCGGAGGCCCGACTGGAGTCTCATCCCTGGCGCGGTGAAGGGCTCGGTCTTCCTGCTCGCGCTCGTGACCTGCGCCTCGCTCATGCCGGTCGAGAAGCTGCCGCCGGCATCCTGGCAGACGGCGTTCGCGCTCGGCTTCGTATCAGCGGTGTTCGACAACATCCCGCTCACCGCGCTCGCCCTGAAGCAGGACGGCTACGACTGGGGAATGCTCGCTTACACGGTGGGCTTCGGCGGCTCGATGATCTGGTTCGGCTCCTCGGCCGGTGTCGCGATCTCCAACATGTACTCCGAAGCGAAGTCGGTCGGCCGGTGGCTGAAGCACGGCTGGCACGTCACGATTGCGTACGTCGTCGGCTTCGCGGTGATGCTCGCCGCTGACGGGCTGGCATCCGTCGCCCAAACGCGCATCCGCGCCGAGCGCGGCGCCGCCCGCCGTGACGATTCCGGCACCCGGAAAGTAGCGGCTATTTGCTTGCTGCCCCCGGCGTTTCGGGAATACCATTCGCGAGCCTTGTTACCGGGGGGATTGAGGCATTCCGCGCTGCAGCAGCAGCGCCGCGCGGAATATCCGATTCACCCGACGCTGTTGCGCAACGTACGCGGCAGCGTCCCGGCGACAACCGAATAGCGATTCACTACCGAAGGAGCATCTCCATGAGCAACGAGCAGACGAAGAAATCCGCCCCGCCAGCCCGCCGCCGGTTCCTGACCGGCGCCGGCGCCGCTGCCGCCACTGCCGGCACGGCGACGCTGGGCTTCCCGATGATCGGCCGCACCCAATCGCCGGTCGTGATCAAGATGCAGGGCGCCTGGGGTGCAAAGGACATCTTCAACGAGATGGCCGAGGAGTACGTCAAGCGGGTGAACGAGATGGCGGGTGGCAGGCTCCGCATCGACTACCTCGTCGCCGGCGCCGTCGTGAAGCCGTTCGAGGTCATGGACGCGACGAGCAAGGGCGTGCTCGACGCCAACCACAGCGTCCCGGTGTACTGGTACGGCAAGAGCAAGGCGGCGTCGCTGTTCGGCTCCGGCCCGATCAACGGCATGGACGCGCACCAGACGCTCGCCTGGATCTACCGCGGCGGCGGGCTGCAGCTCTACAACGAGCTGCTCACGAAGCTGAACCTGAACGTGGTCGGCTTCTTCGCCATGCCGATGCCCACCCAGCCGCTCGGCTGGTTCAAGAAGCCGATCACGGACGCGAAGGAGCTCAAGGGCCTCAAGTACCGCACCGTGGGTCTCGCGGCGGATCTCTTCCAGGAGATGGGCGCGAAGGTCACCCAGCTGCCAGGCGGCGAGATCATCCCGGCGCTCGAGCGCGGCGTCATCGACGCGTTCGAGTTCAACAACCCGACCTCGGACATGCGCTTCGGCGCCCAGGACGTGATCAAGAACTACATGATGGGCAGCTACCACCAGGCGATGGAGTTCTTCGAGATCGTCTTCTACAAGCCCAAGTTCAACTCGCTGCCGAAGGACCTGCAGGCGATCCTGCAGTACGGGGTCGAGGCGGCGAATTCTTCGAACTACTGGACGGCGATTGACAACTACTCGCGCGACCTGCAGCTGCTCGTCGACCAGCACAAGGTGAAGGTGATCCGCACGCCGAAGTCGGTCTTCGAGGAGCAGCTCAAGGCCTGGGACGTGATCACGCCCAGGCTCTCGCAACGAAGACCCGTTCTTCGCCAAGGTGGTGGAGTCGCAGCGCGCTTTCGCGAAGCGCGCGGCGTACTACGTCAACGTGAACGAAGCGGACTACCGGCTCGGCTACGAGCACGTCTTCAAGACCAAGGTCCCGGCCTGAGCAGGCGCGCGGGGCGAGTCGGAAGGACTGGGGCGGTGCGTGGAGCGCCGCCCCATTTTTCTGCCCATTCGAGAGAGCCGATGGTCAACCGATTCATCTACGGCGTAGACCTCCTGAGCCGGACGGTCGGGCACGCCTTCGCATGGTGCCTGATCATCCTCACCTTCGGCACCTCGTACGAGGTGTTCGTGCGCTACGTCCTGAACGACCCCACACCCTGGGCGTTCGACATGAGCTACCTCATGTACGGCGCGATGTTCTACATGGCCGGCGCCTACACGCTCTCGCGCGGCGGCCACGTGCGGGCCGACATGTTCTACCGGCTGTGGCGCCCGCGGACGCAGGCGATGGTGGAGCTGGTGCTGTACGTCATCTTCTTCTTCCCGGGGGTGCTGGCGCTCGTGCTGTCGGGCTGGAGTTACGGCTTTGAATCGATGCGGATCCGCGAATCCAGCGTGAACAGCCCCGCGGGCGTGCCGATCTGGCCGCTCAAGATGCTGATTCCGTTCGGCGCGGGCCTGCTCGCCCTCCAGGGCGTCGCCGAGGTGCTGCGCTGCATAGTGTGTTTGCGGGAGAACCAGTGGCCGGCGCGGCTCCACGACGTCGAGGAGCTCGAAAAGCAGATCCTCGAGGAGCATGCGCGCAAGGCCGAGCATGGAAGCGGCCGGCAGGAGCCGCGCGATGATCGATCCCGGCACCGTCGCCCTGATCATGCTGGGGATCCTGGTGACTGCGATCATGATCGGCTTCCCGGTCGCCTTCACGCTGATGGCGCTCGGCGTCGGGTTCGGCTATTACGCCTACTTCCTGCCGCACCAGGCGTTCTTCGACAACCGGGTGTTCTACCTGCTGACGCAGAACACCTTCACCACCATGAACAACGACGTGCTGGTGGCGATTCCGCTGTTCCTGCTGATGGGCTACATGGTCGAGCGCTCCAACCTGCTCGACAAGCTCTTCTTCAGCGTGCAGCTCGCGCTCAAGCGCGTGCCCGCCTCGCTCGCGGTGGCGACCCTGATCACCTGCGCGCTGTTCGCCACCGCCACCGGCATCGTCGGCGCGGTGGTGACGCTGATGGGCCTGCTTGCCTTTCCGCAGATGCTCAAGGCGGGCTACGACGCCCGGCTCGCTTCGGGGGTGATCTGCGCCGGCGGCTGCCTCGGCATCCTGATCCCGCCCTCGATCATGCTGATCGTGTACGCGGCGATGGCCGGCATGTCGGTGGTGCAGCTCTACGCCGCGGCGATCGTCCCGGGTTTCCTGCTTGCCGGGATGTACTGCGTGTACGTCATGATCCTCGCGATCTTCAAGCCGCACCTCGCGCCGCCGCTGCCCAAGGAGGAAGGCAACGTGCCGGTCGGCGAAGTGTTCATGATGCTGGTGACGTCGTTCGTTCCGCTGGCGCTGCTGATCCTGTGCGTGCTGGGCGCGATCATGTTCGGGCTTGGCGACGCCGACCGAGGCGGCGGCGGTCGGCGCCTTCGGCTCGATGGTGCTGTCGGTTGCCTACCGCTCGTTCACCTGGGGCCGGCTCAAGGAATCGGTGTACCTCACCGCGCGCACCTCGGCGATGGTCTGTTTCCTCTTCGTCGGCTCGGCGACGTTCGCCGGCGTGTTCGGCTACCTCGGCGGGCAGAAGATCATCGAGCAGTTCGTGCTCGGCCTGAACATGAACCCGATCATGTTCCTCATCGTGGCGCAGCTCATCATCTTCCTGCTCGGCTGGCCGCTAGAATGGACCGAGATCATCATCATCTTCGTGCCGATCTTCCTGCCGCTGCTGAAGCACTTCGAGATCGACCCGCTGATGTTCGGGCTGCTGGTCGCGCTGAACCTGCAGACCGCGTTCCTGTCGCCGCCGATGGCGATGGCCGCCTACTATCTGAAAGGCATCGCCCCCAAGCACGTCCTGCTGACGCAGATCTTCAGCGGCTGCATGCCGTTCCTTTACATCGTGCTGCTGTCCATGCTGGTGGTGTACGTGTTCCCCGGCATCGCGCTGTGGCTGCCGAAGGCGATCTACGGCAACTGAGGCCATGGACGTCACCCAGCTCAACTGGTTCTCTGCCGCCGATGCGGCGCGGGCGATCCGCGACGGCGCGATCAGCGCCGAGCAGCTCGCGGAGGCGTGCCTCGCGCGCGTGCGCGAGGCCGAGCCGCAGGTGCAGGCCTGGCAGTTTCTCGATCCCGAGCACGTGCGCGCGCAGGCGCGCGCGCGGGATGCCGACCGGCGCGAGGGGCGGCCCTGCGGCCCGCTGCATGGCGTTCCGGTCGGGATCAAGGACATCATCGACACCGCCGGCATGCTGACCGAGGACGGCACGGTGCTGCACGCGGGGCGCACGCCGGTGCGGGACGCGACCGTGGTTGCCTGGCTCCGGGCCGCCGGCGCGGTGATCATGGGGAAGACGGTAACCACCGAGTGCGCGTACTTCTCGCCGGGCAAGACGCGCAACCCCCACCACCCCGAGCACACGCCGGGCGGGTCGTCCTCGGGCTCGGCCGCCGCGGTCGCCGCCGGAATGGTGCCGTTCGCGCTCGGCAGCCAGACCAACGGCTCGACCATCCGGCCGGCGGCATTCTGCGGCGTGTACGGGTTCAAGCCGACGCACGGACTGATCCCGCGCCACGGCATCCTCAGGCTGTCCCGTGCCCTCGACCACGTCGGCGTCTTCGCGCGGACGCTCGAGGACGTCGCGCTCGCGTGCGAGAGCCTCACCGGCTACGACGAGCGCGACCCCGACACCCGGCCGCGCGCGTCGCATCCCGTTCCGGGAGATCGCGGCCCAGGACCCGCCGTTTCCGCCTCGATTCGCGTTCGTGAAGACCCCGGTTTGGGACCGTGCCGAAGCGGAGACCGGGGAAGCGTTCGGGGAGCTGACGGCGGAGCTCGCTGACGCGGTCGAGGAGCTCGAGCTGCCCGGGTCGGCGCAGGCGGCGTGGGACTGGCATCGCACGATCATGGCAGCGGAGATGGCGGCGAACCTTGACGCCGAGTGGGAAAAGGGACGCGACCGGCTGTCCGCGCGGCTGCGCGAGCTGCTCGCCCGCGGTCGCGAGGTGCGCGCCCTCGACTACCAGCAGGCGCTCGCGCGGATTCCGCTCCTCAACGCCGGGTTCGAGGATCTGTTTGCGCGCTTCGACGCGATCCTGACGCCCGCGGCGCCGGGAACCGCGCCGCGGGGCCTCGACTCCACGGGCGACCCGGCGTTCTGCACGCTCTGGACGCTTTGCGGGATGCCGGCGATCAGCCTGCCGCTGATGCGGGGCGCGAACGGCTTGCCGCTCGGCGTGCAGCTCGTCGGACCGCGCGAGGGCGATGCGCGCCTGCTGCGCACGGCACGTTGGCTCGCCGCGCGGGTCGCCGCCGCGGACTGAGGCGGAACAGGGGAGGACGTCGAGATGGCATTCAAGATCCTGGCCGGCATCTTCGCGATCGCGCTGATGGTCGCCTACATCGGCGCGATCGCGACGAAGCTCAAGGACCCCGCGCTCTTCGCCGTGGGGTTCATCGGTCTCGCGATGGCGATCGTGGACCTCTTGCAGTCGCTGAAGGAGAAAGACTGACGGGAGGGAACGGGCATAGATCGACGATCGCCGTCCAGCACGACCGCGGGCGAACTGCCGTAGACTACGCGGCTTTGGGCGCTTCCGCCCAGATCGTTCCCGCGAGCGCGGGTCAAGGAGGTGCGTCATTCAGACCGCAGCGGCTCGCACGGCCCGGGTTTTCGAGCTGTTCCTGATCAAGCCTTCCCATTACGATGATGAGGGTTATGTCATCCAGTGGATTCGATCGTCGATTCCGGCGAACACGCTGGCGACGCTGAACGGCCTCGCGCTCGACTGCGCCGAGCGCCGGGTGCTCGGCGCGGATGTCGAGATCCGGATCACGGTCCAGGACGAGACCAACACGCGAATCAGACCCGCTGCGATCATTCGGCAGATCCGCGCATCGGGCGGGCGGGGTCTGGTAGGGCTCGTCGGCGTACAGACCAACCAGTTTCCGCGCGCCGTCGACATCGCCCGGCCGCTGATCGCCGCCGGGATCCCGGTCTGCATCGGCGGGTTTCACGTCAGCGGTTGCCTCGCGATGCTGCCGGACGTGCCGCCGGAGCTTCGCGACGCGATGGATCTCGGCATCACGCTCTTCGCCGGGGAAGCGGAGGGACGCCTCGACGAACTGCTGCAAGCCGCCGATCGCCGCGAGCTGAAGCCGCTCTACAACTACATGAGCGACCTCCCGGGGCTGGAGGGCGTGCCGACGCCGTACCTCCCCGCCGAGGTCGTGGCGCGGACCGCGGGTATGCGGACGAGCTTCGACGCCGGCCGCGGCTGCCCGTTCATGTGCAGCTTCTGCACGATCATCAACGTCCAGGGACGCAAGTCGCGCGCGCGCAACGCCGACGATGTCGAGCGGCTGGTGCGCGCCAACCTCGCCCAGGGCGTGCACAACTTCTTCATCACCGACGACAACCTGGCGCGCAACCAGAACTGGGAGGCGATCTTCGATCGCCTGATCCACATGCGCGAAGTCGAGGGCGAGCGGATCTACGTGGTGGCCCAGGTCGACACGGCGGTGCACAAGATCCGTGGCTTCATCGAGAAGGCGGCGCGCGCCGGGCGTGAACCGGGTGTTCATCGGCCTGGAGAGCATCAACCCGGAAACGCTCAAGCACACCCAGAAGGGCCAGAACCGCATCACCGAGTACCGTGCGATGCTGCAGGCGTGGCACCGCGTGGGGGCGCTCACCTACGCCGGCTATATCCTCGGCTTCCCGGGCGATACGCCGGCCTCGATCGAGCGCGAGATCCGCATCATCCAGCGCGAGCTGCCGATCGATCTCCTCGAGTTCTTCATCCTCACGCCGCTGCCCGGCTCCGCCGACCACAAGAAGCTGTACCTCGCGGGCGTGCCGATGGAGCGGGATCTGAATCGTTACGACGTGGTGCACGTCACCACCGCGCCACGGGACGATGTCGGACGACGAGCTGCTCGCCATCTACCGCAAGGCGTGGAACCTCTACTACTCGCCGGAGCACGTGGAGCGGGTGTTGCGCCGGACCAAGGCCTGGGGCTACGACCTCGACAACATGCGCTCCAAGCTCTTCAGTTTCGAGGCGCCGGCGACGATCGAAGGGATCCACCCGCTGGAGGGCGGCATCTTCCGGCGCAAGTACCGCCGGGATCGCCGCCCCGGGATGCGTCTCGAGAATCCGCTCGTGTTCTACGCGCGTTATGGCGCGGAAATCGTGTCGAAGATCGCGCGGTACGGTGCGCTCTATTGGCGCTACAAGCGCATCCTCGAACGTGTCCGGCGCGGGCCTGGGCCCGACATGGACGTGGCGATGCAGCCGGTGCAGGACGCCGACCTCGACGCGCTCGAGCTGTTCACCGCGACCGAGGGCGCGCGGGCCGCGGCCGACAAGCAGCGCCGGCGCAAGGCCGCCGTTGCCGCTGCGGAGGCCTGAGGCGGAGTCGGCGGCTCGCGTGAGGCCGTGAACGCGGTCTCGCCCGCGGCGGCCCGGCGCTGGCTCGTCCTCGGGCTGGCAATCCTTGCTTACATGCTGGGGCTCTTCCACCGCGTCGCGCCGGCGGCGCTGGCGGCAGACCTGGTGCAGGCATTCGAGATCAGCGCGGTCGCCCTCGGCGTGCTGGCGGCGACGTACTTCTGGGTCTACACCGCGATGCAGCTCCCGTGCGGCGTGCTCGCGGACACGCTCGGCCCGCGGCGGCTCCTCTTCGGCGGCGGGCTGATCGCCACGGCCGGCGCGGCGATGTTCGGGCTCGCGCCGGCGTTCGGCTGGGCCGCATTCGGCCGGATGCTCGTCGGCCTGGGGACCGCGGTCGCGTTCGTCGCGGCGCTGAAGCTGATCGCCACGTGGTTCGACGAGCGGCGCTTCGCAACGCTGACCGGCGTGGTGGTGCTGGCGGGCAATCTCTCGTCGGCCGCCGCGGGCGGGCCGTTCGCGTGGGTGCTGCAGGCGTTGCCGTGGCGCACCGTCATGCTGCTTCTGGCGGGTCTGTCGCTCGTGGCGTCGGCTGGCGCGCTCGTCTTCGTCCGCGACTCGCCGCCGGGTCAGGCGCCGGTACGGCTCGCCGCGGGCGACTGGCGCAAGGGCCTCGGCGCGGTGCTCGCGAATCCGGCGAGCTGGCCGGGCTTCTTCGCCAACCTCGGCATGGGCGGCGCCTTCCTCGGCTTCGCCGGGCTGTGGGGCGTGCCGTATCTCGCGGAAGTCCACGGGATGACGCGGGTGCACGCGGCGAACCACACGAGCCTGATGCTCGCGAGCTTCGCCTGCGGCGGCTTCCTGTGGGGCGCGCTCTCGGACCGTCTGCGGCTGCGCCGGCCGGTGTTCGTGCTCGGCGCCGGGCTGCTCGCGCTCGCGTGGACGCCGTTTCTCGCCGGGATGAAGCTGCCCTCGGTGGCGGGCTACTTCCTCTGCGTCGCGATCGGCCTCGCGGCCGCCGGTCTCACGATCAGCTGGGCCTGCGCGAAGGAGGTGAACCTGCCGCAGTATTCGGGCATGGCGACCGCGCTCGTCAATACCGGCTGCTTCCTCGGTCCGGCGCTGATGCAGCCGGTCTTCGGCTGGGTGCTCGACTGGGATCGCGCCGCCGCAACACCCGGCGCGCACACCATCGCGGAATGGCAGCGCGGGCTGTGGGTGATCCTCGGCTTCTCGCTCCTCGGGCTCGCTTCGGCGCTCTTCGTCCGCGAGACGCGGGCGCGCGGGATCCCGCGAGCGGGCTGATTCCCGCGTAGTATCGTTCGCGGCGTCACGGACATGAAACCACGCATCCTCGTCACTCGCGAGAACTTCCCCGAGGTCCTCGCGCGCCTCGCCGAGCGGTTCGACGTCGAGGACAACCACGGCGACACCCCGTTCACGCCCCCAGCGCTGCGCGAGCGGCTTGCCGACAAGGACGGCGCGCTGATCACTGGCCTCGATCGCATCGACGGCGAGCTGCTCGAGGGTTGCCCACGGCTCAAGGCCGTGTGCAACGGGCCGCGGAATCTGCTCAATCCCGAGGTCTGGGACCGGCGCCGACGATGAGCCTGAGCCTGATCGAAACAGCGCGGGCGCTCGCCTCTGGAACGATGCCGGCGCGCGCCTGCACCGAGCACTACCTCCGCCGGATCCGCGAGCGCGATGCGAGCATCGGCGCCTGGGCCGCGCTCGACGAGGCGCGCGCGCTCGCGCTCGCCGACGACTGCGACCGGCGCCGCGGTGCGAGCGCCGAGCACGGCGCGCTCCACGGCGTGCCGGTCGGCGTGAAGGACATCATCGACACCGCCGACCTCCCGACCGAGATGGGCTCGCGGGCGTTCGCCGGCCATCGCCCCGCGCGCGACGCGGCCGTGGTCGAGCGCCTGAAACGCGTGGGTGCGTTCGTCCTCGGCAAGACCGTGACGACCGAGTTCGCCTTCATGCATCCCGGTAAGACCTGTAACCCGTGGCATGCCGAGCACACGCCCGGCGGCTCCTCGTCCGGGTCGGCGGCGGCGGTCGCCGCCGGCTTCGTCCCGGCGGCGATCGGCACCCAGACCAACGGCTCGGTGATCCGGCCGGCGGCGTTCTGCGGGATCGTGGGCTTCAAGCCGACCTCCGACACGCTGCCGTTCGCCGGTACGGCGCAGTTCAGCGAGACGCTCGACCAGCTCGGGACGTTCGCCCGGAGCGTGGCCGACGCGGCGCTTTTCACGGCGCAGCTCGCCCGGGGCGCCGAGTCGATCCCGGCCGATGTGCCCCGGCTCGAGCGCCCGCCCTGGATCGGCGCTCTCCAGCGCTTCCCCTGGAACGACGCCGAGGCGGAAACGCAGAGCCACTTCGAGCTCGTGCTCGATTCGCTGCGCGCCGCCGGCGCGCGTGTCGAGCGCTTCTCGCTCCCCGAGGGGTTCGCCGACGCGAACATCGTTCACCGCACGATCATGCTCGCGGAGGGCGCGCGCAACCTCGGCACGGTGCAGGCGCGCGCCCGGTCGCTCCTCAGCGCGACGCTCAACAAGGCTCTCGACGAGGGCGCCGCAATCGCCCCCGCCTCCTATCGCGCATCGGTCGCGATGCGCGCCGCCCTCGCCGAGCGCGCGCACGATCTCTTCGCGCGCTGCGAGGTGATCATCTCGCCGGCGGCGCCCGGCCCGGCGCCGCGCCGGCGCGACATCACCGGCGACCCGAGCTTCTGCACGCTGTGGTCGCTCCTCGGCGTTCCCGCGATCACGGTGCCGAGCGGCCTCGCGCGGAACGGGCTCCCGTTGGGCCTGCAGATGGCGCGCGACGCCGGCGGCGACGCGCACCTCCTGCGTATCGCGCGATGGTGCGAGGGCGTGCTGCGGTTCCACGGGCTGGAGTGACCGCCGGCATCGTCCTCTTCGCGCACGGCAGCCGCGATCCCGGCTGGGCGGCGCCGTTCGAGCGGCTCGCGGCGCGGGTGCGCGAGCGGCGGCCCGAGGCGGACGTCGCCATCGCGTATCTCGAGCTCATGCCGCCGACGCTCGAGGAGGCCGTTGCAGCGCTCGTCGGTCGGGGCGCGCGCGATGTGACGGTCGTGCCGGTGTTTCTCGCGCCGGGCGGTCACGTGCGCCGCGATCTGCCGCTGATGGTCGATGCCTTGCGCGCGCGCCATCCGAAGCTCGCCTTGCGTGTACTCCCGACGCTCGGGGAGGCGGACGCGATGATCGACGCGATGGCGGCCTGGATTGCGGCCGGGACGCGATAGCGCAGTTGGCGGGGCCCCGACGATTCGGCTACCATCCGCCGCCGATGAAGCGCTCGACGTTCCCCACGCCGCAGGACGCGGAGACCGCGTTCTACGAAGCGCTCGAGCGCGCCGACCTCGAGGCGATGATGGAGGTCTGGGCGGAGGACGAGGAGATCGTCTGCATCCACCCGGCGGGCCCGCGGCTGACCGGCTACGAGCGGGTGCGCGAGAGCTGGTCGCAGATGTTCAAGTCGCGCCAGCGTCTGCAGGTCCATCTCTCCAACCAGGTGTACATGCAGGGCATGATGCTCTCGATTCACAGCGTGCACGAGAACATCGCCGTCGCCGGCGAATCGAAGGCGCGGCCGCCGATGGTGGCGACGAACGTGTTTCTTCGCACCGGCAACGGCTGGCGGCTGCTGGTCCATCACGCGTCGCCGGCGCCCGCGGCTCCCGCCCCGGGGGCGTCCGATGCGCCGAAGGTGCTGCATTGAGCCGGGCGCGTCAGGCGCACCCGATCCACCGTCCCGGTTGGCCGGCGCGTACGGGGCGCCATCTGAGCCCCGCGGTGGGGGCGAGCGTCGACCCCGGCCCTTACCGTGCGCCGTGGTGGCTGCCGGGCGGGAACGCGCAAACGATCTACGCGTCGCTCTTCACGCCGATCGCGCTGCCGCCCGTGCGGCGGGAGCGCTGGGATACGCCCGACGGCGACTTCGTCGACGTGGACCGCGTCGACGGCCCCGACGGGGCGCCACTCCTCGTGCTCTTCCACGGCCTCGAGGGCGGCACCCCGAGTCACTACGCCCGCGCGCTGCTCGCCGCGGCGCGCAGCCGCGGGTGGCGCGCGGCGCTGCCCCATTTCCGCGGCTGCGGCGGCGAGCTGAACCGCCTGCCGCGCGCCTATCATTCGGGCGACTCGGACGAGATCGACTGGATGCTCCGGCGGCTGGCTCGCGAGTCCGGCGCACCGGTCTACGCGGCCGGCATTTCGCTAGGCGGCAACGCGCTGCTCAAGTGGCTCGGCGAGCGCGGATCGGAGGCGGCGACCGTCGTGCGCGCGGCGGCCGCCGTGTCGGCGCCGGTCGATCTCACTGCGGCAGGCGATGCGCTGGAGCGAGGGTTCAACATGGTGTACACGAAAAATTTCCTCCTGACGCTGAAGCGCAAGGGCACGGCGAAGCTGGAGCGCTTCCCCGGACTTTTCGACGGCCCCCTGGTCGCGCGCGCGCGCACGCTCCGCCAGTTCGACGATATCGTGACCGCCCCGCTGCACGGTTTTCGGGATGCAGCCGACTACTGGCTGCGCGCGAGCGCCAAGCCCTGGCTCGCGCGGATCGCCGTGCCGACTCTCATGCTGAACGCACGGAACGACCCGTTCCTCCCGGCGCCACACCTCCCGCGCCCCGACGATGTGTCGTCGCACGTCACGCTGGAGCTGCCTGAGGCAGGCGGGCACGTCGGGTTCGTGCACGGTCCGTTCCCCGGCCGTTACGACTGGCTGCCGCGCCGGATCGCGGCGTTTTTCGAGAAAGCAGGCCGATGAGCCGCGTCCCGCCCGAGATCTTCAAGGCTTACGATATCCGCGGCGTCGTCGGCCGCCAGCTCTCGGTGCCGGTGGTCGAGCTGATCGGCCGCGCGCTCGGCACCGAGGTGCGGAGCGCGGGCGGCGCCGGCGTTGCGGTCGGCCGCGACGGGCGGCTCTCCGGACCGGAGCTTTCGCAGGCGCTCACCCGCGGGCTGCGGGCGAGCGGCGTCGACGTACTCGACATCGGCATGGTGACGACGCCGATGGCCTACTTCGCCGCGCATCACCTCGCCTGCGGCAGCGCCGTCGCGGTCACGGGTAGCCACAACCCGCCCGACTACAACGGGCTGAAGATGGTTGTCGCGGGCACGACCCTCGCGGGCGACGCGGTGCAGCGCCTGCGCGAGCGGATCGAGCGGGGCGACTTCGCGACCGGGAGCGGCGCTTACCGCACCGCCGACATCCGCGAGGCCTACCTCGCGCGCATCGCAGGGGACGTGAGGCTCGCGCGGCCGATGAAGCTCGTCGTGGACTGCGGCAATGGCGTGGCCGGTGCGACTGCTCCGGAGCTCTACCGGCGCCTGGGCTGCGAGGTGCGGGAGCTCTTCTGCGAGGTCGACGGCACGTTCCCGAACCACCATCCCGATCCGACGCAGCCCGCGAACCTGCAGGACGTCATCGCGACGCTCGCGTCCTCCGATGCCGAGCTCGGCCTCGCCTTCGACGGCGACGGCGACCGGCTCGGCGTGGTGACGAAGGACGGCCACATCGTGTATGCGGACCGGCAGCTCATGCTGTTCGCCGCCGACGTGCTCGCGCGGATGCCCGGCGCCGAGGTCGTGTACGACGTGAAGTCCACGGGCAACCTCGCGCCGTGGATCCGGCGGCACGGCGGGAGGCCGGTGCTCTGGAAGACCGGCCACTCGCTGATCAAGGCCAAGCTGAAGGAGCTTGGCGCGCCGCTTGCCGGGGAGATGAGCGGGCACACCTTCTTCGTCGAGCGCTGGTACGGATTCGACGACGGCCTGTACGCGGGCGCGCGGCTGCTGGAGATCCTCTCGCGCTCCGCCGATCCGGGCGCAGTGCTCGATGCGCTGCCCGAATCGCTCGCGACGCCGGAGCTGCACTGGCAGCTCGCGGAGGGGGAGCCGCATCGGCTGATCGCCGAGCTGCAGCGCACGGCGCGCTTCCCCGACGCGCAGGAGGTGATCACGCTGGACGGGTTGCGTGTCGAGTACGCCGACGGCTTCGGGCTCGCCCGTGCGTCCAACACGACGCCGGTGATCGTGCTGCGGTTCGAGGCGCAGGACGATGCCGGCCTCAAGCGCATCCAGGACGATTTCCGGCGCGTGCTCTTCGCCGCGAAGCCCGGCGCCGCGCTGCCCTTTTAGGCGTCACTCCGGCGGAGGCAAGAGCCCTGCTGGATCCCGGCTTGCGCCGGGATGACGTCGCTCGGTTGAACTGGATCCCGGCTTGCGCCGGGATGACGTCGCTAACGCGACGTCACTTGTTCGCCCGCTCGAACCGCCGCAGGAGATCGTTGCCGCGCTTTACGGCGTCGTCGAGCGCCTGCTTGGGCGGCTTGACCGCCGCCCACGCCTGCTCGAGCTCCTCGTCGACGACGGCGCGGATCATCAGATGGTTGCCGAGCCGGATGCCGCGCGAGAACGGCTGCGGCACGCGCTTCGTGTCCAGCAGCTCCCGCAGCGCCACCTCGGTGCCGGGGAACTTCTGGTAGTAGCCGGATTTGACCGTGAGATCGTAGGCCGCGCGGGTGATCGGGAGGTAGCCGGTGTTCTGGTGCCACTCGGCCTGCACCTCGGGCCGCGACAGGTAGGAGAAGAACCGCGCCACGCCCTTCAACTCGGCCGGCGTCTTGCCGCTCATCGCCCACAGGCTGGCGCCGCCCATCAGCGTGTTGTACGGCGCAGCGTTGAAGTCGTCGTAGTAGGGCAGCGGCAGGACGGCGAGCTCGAACCGCACGTCGCGCGCCAGGTTGCCGTAGGACGCCGAGGACGCGGTGAGCATCGAGCACTCGCCGCGCGCGAACCGCCGCTCGCCTTCGTCGCGCCGGCCCGAGTAGCTGAAGATCTTGCCTTTCGTCCATGCCGTCATCAGCGAGACGTGCCGGATTGCGAGCCGGGTGTTGAAGGTGAGCTGCGCGTCGAGCCCCTCGTAGCCGTTGCCGCGCGAGGCGTACTCCTCGTTGTGCCAGGCGAGCAGGTTCTCCAGCATCACCCACGACGGCCAGGTCGTCGTGAGCCCGCAGCCCTCCGGGAACTTCTCGCGCACCTCGAGCAGCACCTCCTGCAGCTGGTACCAGGTCTTGAGCTCGGCGCCGGGCTTCACGCCCGCGTCCCGGAGCGCGTTCCGGTTGACGTACAGCACCGGCGTCGAGGTATTGAACGGCAGCGACTGCAGGTTGCCCTTCGCGTCGGAGTAGAAGCTCGCGACCGCCGGCACGTAGGTCTTCGGGTCGAACTGCTCGCCGGCGTCGCGCATGAGCTGGTGGAGCGGCTTCACGAGGCGTTTCGCCGACATCATGTTCGCCGTGCCGACCTCGTATACCTGCAGCACGTGCGGTCCCTTGCCCGCGAGGGACGCCGCCATCCCCGCGGCGAGCGTCTCGTCGTAGCTGCCCTTGAACACCGGAACGACCACGTAGTCCTTTTGCGCGCCGTTGAACCGGTCGACGATCGTCTTCAGGTGGTCGCCGAGCGCGCCGTCCATGGCGTGCCAGAACTGGATCTCGGTCGCGGCGCGGACGGCGGAGGACGCGATTGCGGCGGCGGCGAATAGGCTGAGGCTGAGGAGGCGCACGATCTTCATCGGAGTCTGTACGGCCGCGAAGCGGGCAGCGGCCCCTTGTGAAGTTATTGGAGGGCGATTATAGCCTCGCCATTTTGCGGTCCGACAAGCCCGGGCGAGGCGCCGCCGCCGGCGGCGCTGCGGACAAAGTCACGCCGATGCCAACGTCATGGCCCTGACCCGGTGCCGCGCCGCCGCACCACGCGGCGGCGCGACGTCCGCACAGGGGTCCGGACGCTCGGTCCGCGGGGTGAAGACCGCAACGTCGAACCGGGGCGCAGCGCCCGCCGCGGGGGCGACGTAGTCCTCGGCCGCCGCCGCGCCGTCCGCGACCTCGACGATACCGATTGCGAGCACGGACCGCTCAGGGGCGCGCATCGCGAGCTGGAGCGGCACGCCGAGATCGCGTCGCACGTGGCCGTTGCCGGCGATCAACACCGCGCCCCCCGACGCCCGCGCGAGCAGAGCATCGGCCATCACGGCATCGCGGGCGCGCTGCGCCGCGGCCATTCGCGGCACGACGCGTTCCGGCAGCTTGCCGCAATGGCCGTCGCGCACCGCAGTCTCGATCGCGGCCGCCGGCGCCGAGGCGAGCGGCTGCGACAGGCCGAGACGGACGGCAACATCCTGGCCGAGCGCATCGTAGCCGCGCTCGACGACTGCGAAGGCGTCGCGGCGCGAGAGATTCGCGGCGACGAGGGGGAGATCGTTGCGGAGGGCGAACGCGACGATCGGCTCGTAGAACGGCCAGTGCCAGCCGCGCCGGTCGAACCGTGCCGCGTCGGCAACGTACCCGGCATCGCGCGGCTGCTCGGCGCGCGCGCGGTCGAGCGCCGCCTGATGCTCGCGGTCGAGCTGCTCCATCGCCACTGCGGGCTTGCGGCCGGCGCCGACCATCGCCTCGATCAGCTCGAGCTGCAGGCGGTGGTGGTCGGGGTTGTCGTGCGTCTCGCCGATGAGCACGAGATCGGCGCGAGCGCATGCGGCATCGAGGTCGCCCCGCGTGATGAAGCGCCGGTCGCGCGCGTCCCAGATCGAGCCGACCAGCGGGTGGTCGACGAGGCTCCGCGAGACCCACGCCCGGGCGCGGGCGGGAAGCGCGAGCAGCGCAGGGGCGAGGGCGAGGGCGCGCAGCGCCGCGCGACGGGATGTCATCCGCAAGGAACGCCGTGCCGTAGGATGCTTCTAAGATAGGCCCGTAACCGGAAAGTTTCGACCATGCACCGCGGATTTCCTGCCCTCGCGTTCGTCCTGCTCGTCGCCGGCTGCGCGAGCTTCGAGCCGCTCCCCCCGCCGCCAACGACCGCCGAGATCGTCAAGATGGCGAAGGAGGGCGTCGCGCCGGACGAGATCATCAAGCGCATCGAGGCGTCGCAGGGGGTGTATCCGCTGTCGGCGTCCGAGCTCGCGAAGCTGCGCGAGCAGGGCGTGCCGGACCAGGTCATCGACTACCTGCAGCGCACCTACATCGACGCGGTCCGGTTCGACGAATACCTGCGCGCTCGCGACGCCTACTTCCTGTACGGCTGGCCGTACCAGCGTGGACTCTACCCTTTTCCCTACGGTGGGCCGTATCCGTTGTGGGACTGGCGTTGACACCCGAGACCCGACCGATCCCGCGCACCGGTGAGCGCATCCCGGTCGTGGGGCTGGGGACCTGGCAGGCCTTCGACGTGCCGCGCGACGGGCCGGAGCGCGCGGCGGCCAAGGAGGCGCTGCGTACCCTCGTCGAGCTCGGCGGCACGGTCGTCGATTCCTCGCCGATGTACGGCGCTGCCGAGCAGGTGGTGGGCGCGCTCTCGGCCGAGCTCGGCCTGTCCGGGAAGCTCTTCGTCGCGACCAAGGTATGGACCTCGGGCCGTGACGCCGGGATCCGGCAGATGGAGGCGTCGTTCGCGAAGCTCGGTGTCGCGCGGCTCGACCTGATGCAGGTCCACAACCTGGTCGACGCAGAAACGCATCTCGCGACGCTCGCCGGCTGGAAGAAGGAGGGGCGGGTGCGCTACCTCGGCGTCACGCACTACACCGCCAGCGGGCACGCCGCGCTCGAAGCCGCGATCAAGGCCCACCGCCCCGACTTCGTACAGCTCAACTACTCGCTCGGAGAGCGCGACGCCGAACGCCGGTTGCTGCCGCTCGCTGAAAGCCAAGGCGTTGCAGTGCTCGTCAACCGCCCGCTGGGGCAGGGCCGGCTGCTTGCGCGTGCGAAGGGAAAGCCGCTGCCCGGTTGGGCGCGCGAAATCGACTGCGAGAGCTGGGCGCAGGTATTCCTGAAGTTCATCCTCGGCCACCCGGCGGTCACCTGCGTCATCCCCGGCACGCGGAATGCGAGACACCTCGCCGACAATCTCGTCGCCGCGCGCGGGAGACTTCCCGACGCCGCGCTGCGCGCGCGGATGGCGGACTACTTCGACTCGATGTAGGGCCGGCGGGTCGACGGCGCGGTTACGGCAGCACCCCGAACAGGCGGAGGCGCCGCCGGTCGGCATTGGCCGGGTCGCGCAGACCGCGCCAGGTCCGCGGCGACGTACTCGACCACCTCGTCGTCCGTCGCGGGACGGCGTTCCCCCGAGGGGGCGACCCGGTTGACCGGATGCCCGTGATCGCGCAGCCGTGCCAGCACCTGCCGCCCCGCCGCGGCCGCGTCGTCGACTCGTGCCGCCGCTTCGATCGCGGCGGCGCTGACGACCTCGCTGTAGCTCGCCGAGCCGGTGAGCGGGCAGGCGAGCGGAACCTGCTGGCGCTGCTCGCGAATTCCTGCGTCCACGAGCGCCGAGCTCACCTGCATCCAGCCCGCGGGCGCGCGGCGCGGGGGGCACGGCGCGAGGTGGCCCGACACGACGAGCTGCTGGATGAGGAACGCGGTCTCGTCCTCGCTCCCGGTCCGGGCGGCGGCGTGGAGCTCGGCGGCGCTCGCCGGCCCGCCGGCGAGGTGCGCGTGGATCGCCCGGACGGCGGCGGCCTGGTCGGTGAGGTCGAACTGCAGCCAGCCCTGCGTGCGCTTGAGCGGCAGCGGACTCGGGCAGATTGGCGAGGCAGAACGCGGTGCCGGCGAGTGCGCCGAGGCCGATCTCCGGGTTGAGCGGCGCCGGGGGCTGGGCCGCGTAGAGATCCTGCCGGAAGCCGTGTTGGCGACGATGTCCCGGTGCGCCTCGAGCGCGCCGCGGGTCGTGGCCGACTCGGCGAGGCTGCGGAACGCCTCGGGCATCATCAACTCGGGATAGTTGTCCGCCGGTGTCATGCTGCCCGCGAAGGCGAGCCCGACCGCGCCCATCGCGGCGGCAACCTCGTCGAACCAGAACGGGTCGCCGTGCGGCGTGAGGTACTCGTGGGCGACGTAGCGGATGTCGTGCGCGGCGATCTTCTTCAGGTGCTCGGCCGCGGCCGGCAGCGTCGCGAAGTAGCCGGCGCCGTTGCGCGCGAGGAACTCGACGCGCGCGAACGCGGCGCGCGCCTTGTCGAGGGAGTTTCCGGGGAGCGACTCGGCGTACGCGCGCATCATCCGCCGGATCGGCTGGAGATGCGCCCAGCCCGGCATCGCGTTGTAGCTCACCATGACCAGCCCGCCCGGCGCGAGCGTGCGCCGGATGAATTCGCGGATCTCGCCGCGCACCGCCTCCGGCACCCAGCTGTACACGCCGTGCAGCACGATGAAATCGAACGGCGGCAGGTCTTCGTCGAGCATGGCGCCAAAGCTCCGCGCATGGAAGCGGAGGTTGTCGACGCCGCCCGACCGCGCGCAGCCGCTCCGCGTGCTCGATGTGCGCGGCGTTGAAGTCGCAGGCGTGGAACTCGCCCGACGGATGGGTCGCGGCGAGGATGAGGCTCGTGATGCCCTGGCCGCAGCCGAGCTCGCACCAGGTGAAGCGGCCGTCGAGCGCCGGCGGGCGGTAGCCGTTGATCGCCGCGATGTATGCGAGCCGGGCGGGCGCGAGGTGCGGAAAGAAGTCGCCGGTGTACTCGACGTCGGTGATGTAGCCGCCGTCGGCGCCGCTCAAAGCTCGACCCACATCCGCAGCAGGTTGTGATAGCAGGCGGTGAGCGACACGAGCGACGGATGGCCCGGCGCGTCGCGCGCGAGCCGGACGATCGCCATGTCGAGGTCGAAGAGCAGCGTCCGGCGGCCGTCGTCGGCGACCATGCTCTGGATCCAGAAGAACGACGAGATGCGCGCGCCGCGCGTCACCGGCGTCACCCGGTGCAGGCTGGTCGCCGGATAGAGCACCAGGTCGCCCGCCGGCAGCTTCGACGAGTGCACGCCGTAGGTGTCCTCGACGAGCAGCTCGCCGCCGTCGTACTCCTCCGGCGGAGTGAGGAACAGCGTCGCCGAGAGGTCGGTGCGCAGGCGCGTGCGCGACGCCGTGTGCACGCGGATCGCGTTGTCGACGTGGCTGCCGAAAGCTCATCCCGCCGGCGTAGCGGTTGAAGAGCGGCGGGAACACCTGCTTCGGCAGCGCCGCCGACATGAAGAGCGCGCTGCGCTCGAGCGCGGCGAGGATCGTCGCGCCCGAGCTCGCTGCGCCACCGGCGACTCCTCCGGTAGCTGCTCGTTGTACTTGGCCTGGGCGGACTGGTGGCCCGAGGTGACGTTGCCGTCGACCCATTGCGCGCCCTCGATGCGGGCGCGCGCCTGCGCCGCCTGCTCGGGCGCGAGGACCTGCTTGATGTGGAGGAGCACGCGGGCTGGCTGCCTTTCGGGTAGCTGGCGGGCGGATGCCCGCCGGTCAGTTGAACCTGTAGCGGAGCGTGAGCAGCCCGGTGAGCGGCTGCCCGGGCAGCACGCGGTTCGGGTTGTTCTGGTAGCCGCCGACGTAGTACTTCGAGTCGAAGATGTTGATGACGTTGAACTGGACGTCGTACTTCGGCTGGAACCAGCCGACCATCGCGTTCCAGATCAGGTAGTCGGGGATCTTGGCGCGGTTCTGGTCGTCGATCCAGCGCGAGGACGAGCCGAACGCGCCGCCGCCGACCTGCCAGCCGACGAGATCGCCCGCCAGGCGATACGACGGTCCACACGCTGCCCGACCACGGCGCGACCGTCATGTGCTTGCCCTCGGTCAGCGGGTCGCTCTCGAGGATCTTGCCGTCCATGTAGGCGAGGCCGCCGTAGATATCCCACTGCGGCGTGATGCTGCCCGCGAGCTCCATCTCGACGCCGTCGACGCGGCGCTTGCCTTCGAGCTTCACGAGGCCGTCCGCCGGGTCGGTGATAGCGCGCGTTCGTCTTCTCGGTGCGGAAGATCGCCGAGCGCAGGCGCAGCGCCGGGCGTGAGATCCCACTGCCCGCCGACCTCGTAGTTGTAGGTCTCCTCCGGGTCGAGATTCTGCGTTGACCGCGCTCAGGTTGGTGGCCGGTCGCGCCGTAGACCCCGAGCTCGCCCGACGGGTTGTAGCCGTTGTTCCACGATACGTAGTACGACTGCCGCGACGGTCGGCTGCCAGATCAGCGCCGGCCCGGCCGCTCCACAGGTTGTCGGTGCGCTCGAACGGGCCGCGTGTTCGTGCCCAGCCGGGCTCGTTCGCGGTCTGGTTGGTCTTGGAGTCGTAGTGGTCGTAGCGGATCCCGAGCAGCAGCTTCCACTGCGGGGTGAACTCGATCAGGTCCTGCACGTACACCGCGACGGTGTCGGCGGTCGAGACGTTGCGGTTCTGCGGCGTCTTCGTGTAGTTGAGCGAGGCGTTGATGTCGGGGTTGAGGTACGGAGGTGACGATCGACGGCGCGTCGATCTTCGCCGTCGCCGGGTTGCCGTCGAACGCGTAGGTCGTCGCGGTCGAGGCGCTCCATCGCGAGGTCGAGCCCGCCGGTCACCGTGTGCTTGATCGCGCCGGTGGCGACCTTCCAGGTGACGTCGGTCTGGTTGATGAACACCTGGTCGTCGTTGTCGCGCGCCTTGTTGTGGGTGAGCGTGACGGCGAGCTGGTCGAACGGCGTTCGCGCGGTCACCGGGGCGCCGCCGAGGGTGGTCGCGTTCAGCGTGCCGATCGAGGCTTCCATGTCGCGCTTGTAGCTCGCCCAGCGCGTGACGTTGCGGACGCTCACCGCGTCGTTCACCCTCCAGTTGACGTTGAGCGTCGCGATGTTCGTGTAGTAGTTCGTGAAGTCGTACTTCGCGAAGCCGTAGTACTGCGTGAGCGGCACCGGCGGCATGCGGTAGTTGAACGTCGGCGCCGAGGTTGGGCTGGCCGTAGTCGGTCTTGGTCTTGCGTCTGCAGGTACTCGTAGTTGAGCGAGATGTCGAGGTCGGTGCCGATGCCGAACCGCAGGCGACGGCGCGAACCCGATCTGGTCGTTCTGGATCGTGTCGCGATAGGTGTCGGTCTTCTCGCCGAGCACCTGGAAGCGGAGCGCGGTGGTCGGGTTCGAGCACGAAGTTCGCGTCGGCGGTGGCGCGCAGCTCGCCGTTCGTGCCCAGCGACCAGCGCCGCTTCGCTCCGCGGCCGCAGGTCGGCGATCTTGCTCACCTGGTTGATCACGCCGCCGGTCGAGCCGCGCCCGAAGGTCAGCGCGGCGGGACCCTTGAGCACCTCGACCCGCTCGATGTTGAAGAGGTCGCGGTTGTACTCGCCGATGTCGCGCACGCTGTCGAGGAAGAGGTCGCCCCCCGCCGGGAAGCCGCGCAGCCAGAAGATTTGCGACGCGGACACGCCGCCCTCCGCGGCGGTGAACGTGACGCCGGGAACGTTGCGCAGCGCCTCCTGGAGCGAGGTGATCGCCTGCTGCCGGATGAGCGGTTCGGGCACGGTGTTGATGAACTGCGGGATGTCGCGAAGCGGCATCTCGGTCCGGTTGATGTTGGTGGTGTCGGTCTTGAACCCCTGCCCTTCGGGCGGGGCGGTGACCTTCACCTCGGGCAGGGTCTGCGACTGCTGCGCGAGCGTTGGCCCGGTTCCGGACAGCATCAGGATGACGGCGGCGGCGATCGGCCGCTTCTGGAAGCGCGACATGGAACTCCCCCTGGTCGTTGCGTTTGTCTGCCGCAGAGCGCGCTTGCTGGGCAGGACACGGGGGTCCCCTGGCTGGCCGTCTGACGCTTACTTAGTGTGCTGCCATAGAAATGGTAAGCGTTCTCAATTGCATTTGTAAAGCGGTTGGTATAGCTTTCCGTTCCGGGGGTGTTTACGTTTCAGGATGTCCCCCAGGAGGGCGTCATGAGACGTACCGTCGCGTTCCTTGCCTTTGCCGTCGGCAGCCGGTGCGGTGGCCGCGGTCGCGGCCGACCCCGCCGCGCGTGGAGGTCGTCTACGTCGACCCGCAGAAGTTCACCGACGTGCGAGCGGGTACACCCAGACCGATTCCGCGCGCGATTTCTTCCTCGCCGAGATCCGGCGGTACATCGAGCAGCAGGCGGCCCGCCGCCTGGCGGCAGGCGAGTCGCTGCGGGTGACGATCACCGACGTCCAGCTCGCCGGCACCTATGAAGCGCGGCGGCCGAACATCACCAACGTCCGGATCGTCCGCGAGGTCACGCCGGCGCGAATCGACCTCAGCTTCCGGCTCCTGCGGGCCGACGGTACGGTGTTGGGGGAGGGGGAACGGCAGCTCCGCAGCACCGGTTACCCGGTGGGCGTCGGAATCGACCCGAGCGACCCGCTGGTCTACGAGAAGGTCCTGCTCGACGACTGGCTCCGCACCGATCTGCCGCGGACGCCGTAGCCGGAATCGCCCGATCAGGATTCGGCCGCGGGGCACTCGCCCCGTCCCCAGCATTGCTCCCGCCAAGTCGCCGGGTGAATCGGCGCGGGCGACGACCATACGCCGGCGCGGCGGGCGCGTGCCTGCTCCTGCGCCGGATGGCTTGCCGGATCGCGCACCCAATCGACCCGGTCCTGGAGCATTCCCCAGCCTTGCGCGATCTGGGCGAGGTTGACGTTCACCGCGCCGACGAAGACGTGGCACACGGGGCGCCCGAATCGGTCGATCTCGTAGCACTCTGCGCGCGCGGGCTTTCCCAGCGCGATGGTCGCGAGCGCTTCCCGCGCCGCGCGCCCCTGCGGCTGTCCCGGCCGGTCGGCGAGCACGCGGCCCGGGCAGGCGCGATCGGGGCCCCCGCGATGGAAGAGCTCCGGCGCGTCGACGTCCGAGAGCCGCACGACGAAGCGGACATCGTTCGCGGCGACCACGGTCAGCGTGTCGCCGTCGTCGACCGCACCGACGACGCCCTCCACGGCGAAGTTGACCGCGCGTTCGCGCGGCGTGCGCTCGGCCGGCGCTGCCCCGACACAGGCGGCTACGAGCCCTGCAACCGCCACGGGCAATAGAGAGGCGTGATCCAACGCGCGCTCGAAGCGCCGGTTCCATCTCGTCCTCCTCCGCGTGCACCGCCTGCAGGATACCGCCGGCGGTGCGGGCGGCGCGCGCGCTATTCGCGGCCGCGTCACTGGGCGCGATACGCCTCGATGACTTTCAGGATGCGCTCGCGCGCCGCCTTCTGGAGCGCCGGGTCGGCGAGATCGCGTCCGACGTAATCGCGCTCGACCTCGTGCATGCGGACGAAGCGCGGCGGCGCGCCGGGCGGCGGCCGCTCGACGAAGGGTCCGGTGCCGTCCAGCACCGCATCCCAGGTCTCCCGCAGGACGTTCCAGAAGCCTTCGCGCGGCCGCGCGAACGCCTGGGCGGTCGCGCACTCCGCTTCGGGCAGCCGCACATACCAGTTCTTCCCCGCCTCTCGCGCGAGCGGGCTGCGGCCGCTCTCGCCGTGCAGGGTCTTGACGTTCTCCTGGCGTTCGAGCCAGCTCGACCCGTACGCCACGATGCGCGTGGTGCGGTCCAGCGTGTCGTAGTCCTTGCGGCTCATGTCGCGCGTTTCCCGGCCGGGAATCGGCGCGTAGTTCGTGCACCGCCACTCGGGATAGGCGGTGTCGGTCGTCCACCGCGCGGCGCACTGGTAGCGGGGTCCGTCGTCGAGGTTCGTCACCCTGCGCGTCCACAGTCCGGACGCGCCCGCCAGTTTCCTGACCTGCCAGTTGTCCGGCGCGACGAAGTCGTACAGCAACGGCGCGTCGTACTCCCAGTCCTCCGACTGGTGCTTGATCTCGCTGCCCGGCCGCACGGTGCCGGCGAGATCGGTGGAGAACAGGACCCGCTGCAGCCACAGGCGTTTCGGCGACAGCGCTTCCACCGTGATCCACTCCTTGACCGACTTGTCCCGATTGACGTCGTAGACGCGGGCGTCGCGGACGTAGCCCGGCCGGAGGCTCGCCGTTTCGACGTAGCTGTAGTCGACGAGGAAGCAGCCGGCCATGCTGCGAACCGCATCGCGGCCTCGCGCGAGGTCGTTGTCCGCGCCGGCGGTCGGAGCGAGCCCGAGCAGCAGCAGGCCGGCAGCCGCGAGCAGCCGGGCGGATGCGGGGTTCGACGTCGATGCCATCGTTGCCGACCTCCTTCCGAGAAGGCGTGCACGCCCCATGGGGCGAACCAGCGGAAAGGATACCCCGCGCGATCCGGCAACCGATCGCGCCCGCGGTGCGTTCACCATGCTGGCGACGATGCGCTCTTGGACCGCGCGGAAGCGGGCGGGTCGGTCGCCGCATCACTACGCGGACGAGCTTGCGGCCGCGCTGCGGCGCGTGGCGAGGAAGCCGAGCACGACGGCGGCGAGCACCGCAGCCTGCGCGCCGAGCGCCTCCACCGTCGGGTAGATGCCGAGGAGCGTTACCGGCTCGAACCCCAGGCGCGTCACCCGGATCACACCGGCTTCCTGCAGGGCCGCGACGCCGTGGCCGGTAAACACGACCGCGAGCAGCGCCAGGAGGAACGACGTCGCCGCGAAGAACGGCCCGATCGGCAGGCGGACGCTGTACCTGAAGATCACGAATCCGATCACCGCGAGCGCGAGCGCGGCCGCCGCCATTCCGCCCAGCACGGCGCTGCGCCCGGACTCGCCGGCCTGGGCCCAGAGCGCCTGGTAGAACAGCACGATCTCGAACATCTCGCGGTACACCGCGAAGAACGACACGGCGGCCATCGCCCACAGCGTGCGCTTGGCGAGCGCCTGCCCCACGCGATCCCTGACGAAGCGCGCCCACGCCTGTGCGTACGACTTGCCGTGCAGCCACCAGCCGACGTAGAGCAGCATCGCGGCGGCAACGAGCGCCGTGACGCCTTCGGTCAGCTCGCGGTTCGCGCCCGAGATCTCGATGAACCAGGTCGCCGCGGCCCAGGTGACCGCCCCGAGCGCGAGCGCCGCGATCCACCCGGTGTGGACGTATGGCAGCGCGTCGCGGCGGCCGGTCTTGGCCGCGAAGGCGAGGATCGCCGCCAGGACGAGGATCGCCTCGAGCCCTTCGCGCAGCAGGATGAGGAACGCGCTCGCAAAGGCGGTCGCAGGCGACAGGTCGCCGGCACCCAGCGTCCGCTCGGCGGCGGCGAGGAGCGCCTCGATCGCGCGCACCTGGTCCGCGACCGCGCCGGGCGGCTCGCCGCGCTCGATCGCCGCGCGCAGGTCGAGCATGCGCCGCTCGATCTCGCGCGCGAGCCCGGCGTCGACGTTCGCGAGGCTCGCTTCGACCAGCTCGAACCCCTCGAGATAGCCCCGGATCGCCGCGTCGCGCGCCGCCGCGCGGTCGCCCTGCGCGTAGTGCGCCCGGGCTTCGGCGAGCTTCGCGCGGGTGAACGCGAGCGGGGCCGGCTTGATGGCGGCGAGCGCCTCGGGATTCGCGCGGAGCCACGCCTGCACGGCGGCCGCTCGCTCGCCGAAGCGCTCGCCGACCTCGTTCGCAGACAGGGTCGCGACGTTGGTCAGGTCGGGAAACGCGCCGCGCGCTTCGCCGGCCTTCCACAGCGCCCCGCCCTCGCGCAGCCGCTCCTGCGGCGCGCCGAGGGTCGCGACGTGAAACGCGAGCGCCCATCGCTCCGCCTCGTCGAGCCGCCCGAACGCGGCCATCGATGTGCCGGCGACGCCGAGCGTGATCGTGTTGTAGAGCCCGTACACGGAGCGCTGCGCCATCCGCTCGGCGTCGTGGAAGTCGGACGGCGCCGGCTCGAGCCCCTTGGCGGCCGGGCCATCTCCGCGCCCCGCGCGCCGTGGCAGGCAGCGCAATGCTCGGCATAAAGCGCCGGCGCGCGGTCGAGCGAAGGCGCTCGCGCCGGCGCGAGCGCGAGCCCGTAGGCCGCGACCAGCGCCCACTTGAGCTTCGACGCCGCCGCCGCGACTTCCGGCGCCGCGCGCTTTGCGCGCACGAGCGCCGCAAGGGCTTCGGCATCCTGGCGCAGCGCGACCCGGGCCGCGTTCCCGGGCAGCGCCTCGACGCCGTCGGCTACCCGCGCGGTGAACTCGAGCATCTCCCGGAACTCGTCCTCGTTCCTGACCCGTCCGTCCGCGACCGCCTCGGGATAGTCGACCGCGACGTAGTCGAGCATGTGCAGGATCGTCTGCGCGGTTTGCCCGACCTGCGCGTGCGCGAGGCCGATCGCGCCCGCCCAGACGAGCGCGAGCGCGGCGACGAGCCGCATCACGCGCGCAGCTGGGCGCGGCGCACCGCCACGCCGAGAAACGCGATGCCGCCTGCGAGTAGGACGGCGGTCAGAGTGCGACGGGCAAGTGGCGTGGCAGGGCTCCCTTGGTAGGTCACGGTCGATCGTTCGGGTCGGACACGAAGCCGATCCGCGTCAACCCCGCCTTTGCGGCGTCGGCGAGCGTCTCGGCCACCCACCGATACTGGGCCGTCTGGTCGGCGCGGATGTGGACCTCGGGTTGCGGCGTCAGGCGCCCCGCTTCGGCGAGGCGTTGGTTCAGCACGGTACGGCTCACCACCTCGCCGTTCCAGAAGATCTGGCCGGCGGCGTTGACGGCGAGCTGGATGTTGTCGGGTTTGGTCGGGTTCGGCGCACTTGCCGCCTTCGGCAGGTCGATCTTGACGGCGTGCGTGAGGAGCGGCGCGGTGATGATGAAGATCACCAGCAGCACGAGCATCACGTCGATGAGCGGGATCATGTTGATCTCCGCCATCGGGCGCGAGCCCTCGCGGTCGAATCCACCGAAGGCCATCTATGCCGCTCCCTTGATCACGCCGCGCGGCCCGGTCCCGCGCGCGCCGTTCGCCGCGTCGGTCTCGTTGAAGTGGACGCCGGTCGTGAGGAACGCGAAGAGGTCGTGCGCGAAAGCGTCGAGGCGCGCGAGGACGAGCCGGTTCGAGCGGACGAGCGCGTTGTAGGCGAGCACCGCGGGGATCGCGACCGCGAGGCCGAGCGCGGTCATGATCAGCGCCTCGCCCACCGGCCCGGCGATGCGGTCGAGCGTGCCCTGGCCGGAGAGCCCGATCGCGACGAGCGCGTGATAGACGCCCCACACGGTGCCGAACAGGCCGACGAACGGCGCCGTGCTGCCGACCGAGGCGAGCACTGTCAGTCCCGACTCGAGCTTCGCCGTCTCCTCGTCGATGACGCGACGGATCGAGCGGGTGAGGAAGTCGGCGCCGCTCCCGGCCTCGTTCAGTCGGTTCAGCCCGTGGCGCGCGTGGTGCCGCGAGGACACGATGGCGTGATACGCGAGATGCGAGAACGGGTCGTTGGGATGGACCTCCTCGAGGTGACGCTCGACCGCCGCGAGCGACGGCGAATCCCAGAAGAGCGCGAGGAAGCGCGTGCTCCGCCGCTTGCGGGCGAACGCTTCGATGCCCTTCGTGACGATGAGATACCACGTCGCCACCGACATCACGAGCATGACGAAGAGGATCGCCTTGCCGAGGGTGTCGGTCTGCGCGAGGAAGTGCGAGAAGCCGAGCGAGCCTGCCTGTTCCATGTGCACGTCAACCTTCCAGCCTGAACGAGATCGGGACCAGCACCCACGCGGCGATCGGGCGGTCGCCCTGCCGCGCGGGCACGAACTTCCAGTGCCGCACCGTCTCGAGCGCAGAAGCGTCGAGGCGCGGCGAACCGCTCGAGGCGCGCAGGTCGACCTGCTCCGCCTTGCCGTCGGCGCTGACGAGCACGCGCAGCACGACGCGGCCCTGCTCGCCGAGCCGCCGGGCCACGGGCGGATAGGGCGGCGGCGGGTTGTGCAGGTAGTCGGCGTTGAAGTTCGGCGGGATGATCGGCGGCGCCGGAGCGGCGACGGGCGCGGGCGGCGCCGCGGACACCGCCGGCGCAGCCTCCTCGACCGGCTTCGGCGGCTCCGGCGGCGGCGCCGGCGCGACGATCGGTGAGGGCGCCTCAGCAGGCGCGACGATGAGCGGCGGCGTGATCGGCTTCTTCTTCACCGGCTCGAGCTTCGGCTTGGGCGGCTCGACCTTCGGCTTTTCCACCTCGAGCTTCGGCGTGATGAGGCTCACCATGATCGGCGCCGCCGACGACAGCGCCTCGCGAACCGGCGCGTACTGGAGCAGCGCGATGACCCCGGCGACGTGGAGCGCGACGACTCCGATCAGGCTGGGTGCCTTGGTGCGCAGACGCCGCCAGCGCGTGTCGTGCGGGTCCTCGAGGACGTAGGGCGAGCGGGCGAGCATCAGGTGTCCATCGCTATGACGTCGGGGCGCCCGATCAGACCGCGGAGCATCATTGGAGCGGTTGCGGACGCGTGGCCGCGCCGCGCAGGCGATGGGGTCCTGCGCGACGTCCGTCATCGCGCTTGTGAGGCGGCCGAGCGCGAGGTCCGACCTCCAGCTTGCCGAACAGGCCCGCGGTCTCCTCCGCTGGCCCGGCGGCGAAGTAGAGATGCGTCGCTTCGCCGAGGCTCGCGCCGTTGCCGAACTGGAGGCCCCAAATACCTTCGATCTCGATCCGCCTGCCCGTGCGGATCGCGCAGGTAGTCCTTGAATCGGCGCGTCTTCGGATCGAGCGCGGCGATGGTCCCGTCGCCGAAGTTGGACACGAGTAGATGGCGCGAGAACCTCCCGAAACCGTCCGGCGCGATGGCCATGCCCCACGGTGCGTTGAGGCCTCTGCCGTGGTGACCCCATTTCTGCAGGAGCCGGCCGTTGCGATCGAACTCGGCGATGCGGCCGAGATCTTCGCCGGTCACTTCCTCGCCAGGGGTGCCCCAAAGCGCATAGGCGACGAACACGCTCCCGCCGAGGACCTGCACGTTGAATGGCTGGAAGCCGTGACCGAATGGATTCTCGAAGCCGGCCGCGGCGGTAATGTCCTTGAACGCCGTGTCGTAGACGAGCAGGCCGGGATTCGAGCCGAAGTTCGCGGCATACAGCCGGCCGCGCGTCTCGTCGACGCCGATGCCGAAAAACTGGACACCGTCCGCCGACCGATCGATGACCGCGAGCGCGTCGTGCGGGCGATCGAAGCTCCCATCGGGGTTCCTCCGTTCCGTCCAGGCCGAGATCACGCCGTTGTCGGTAGCGAACAGGAACCTCGCCGGGCTCGCCGCGATCGAGCCCTGGGTGATCTTGAAGTGCGTGCCGGCGTTGAAGACGACACCGGTCGGTGTACCTGGCTGGATGCGCGGTTGGGTGGGTGTTGCTCCTGGGCCGACCACCGGACCCGGCACGCCGACGAAGCGCAGATCGTCCTGGTACAGGGGTATACCGGCGACGTCGCCAACCCACTGCGTCGAGACCCCGGTGCCATTCGAGGTCACCCAGAAGTGTCCGCCGAGACCAGCCGGCCGGATCGCGATGCCCCAAGCGTTGAGGAGCGTCGGGTCGACGATCTGGGGTGCGTACGTCTCGCTGCTCGCCACGAGGTTGGTCTGAACATAACCGTTCGCGAGCGCCGCTGACGCGAGCGCAAAGGAGAGCAAGAGTGCGGCCATCAAACGTCTACGCATGAACGTCTCCTAGGCAGGCGGATCGCGGCGGATCCGCGATCCCGAAAGGGTCGTCGCAGTTCTCACCGGCGCCGAGCGCGAAGACGATCTCGGTAACCGCGCCGCCCACGGTGATCACCCGCGCCGGGCCTTGCGCTGCGGCAGCCGCCGCTGCGACAGCGAGCGCTGCGCCGGCCGCCTTGAAGAACGGCGTCATGGCTACCGGGCGGTAGCACCGACCGGGAACAGCCACTCGACAATCGCCTGCCAGGCCGGTATCTCCGGTGAGCCCGGCTTGCGTTTTGCCCGGAGTCGTGCGGTTTCGTTCGCGCGGGTGGCGGCTGCTGCCATGCGACTTTCCTCGGTCGGGTTAGTGAAGGTTGCGGCGGGCGGGCGCTGCCTCGGCCGCCACGCGCCATTCCTCGCGCATCCCGGCGCAGACCTCACGGATCGTCGGGTCGGCGTGCGGATGCGCGGCCAGGCAGTCGAGATGCGCCGCGATGCACGCGGCGATGCGCGGGCAGCCGGTGCGGTGATAGGCCGTCATCAGGTAGAGCACGGCGCCGAGCACGGTCTCGAGCCGGCTGAGCTGCGGGTCCGGCATGTTCATCGATTCGCTCCTCAAAACCAGATCTTCAGTGAGATGGCGGCATTGCGGCCGGGCGACGTGTAGCGGTCGATCGAACCGAACGGCGCGTTCGCCGGCGCGGTCGTGTTCGGACCGATCCCGGTGCGGAACACGGTCGCGCCGCAGCGGTCCGGGTCGTTCGGGGCCGAGACGCCCGGCTCGTAGCGGATCAGGTCGCGGATGTCGCGCACCAGCCCGCGCTCGATGTCCTCCGCCTTGATCGTCGTCACGGTCGCGGGCACGTCGTCCGCGTCCCGCTCGGTGCGGGTCGCGCTGACCGAGACCTCGCGCAGGCGCGGAGGCTCGCCGACGGGGGGCTGCGCCTGCGCCACCGCGGCGGGCGCAGCCGTCGGCGATTGCGCGACCCCGCAGGGGACGCGGCGACCGCTGCGAGAGGAGGAGGGTTCTTCTTGTCATGGCCAGCTCCCTGGGGAGACGGTGCTGGCTTGGCCCGGAGTGGCCTGGCTGGCGGGTCGGCGCGGGATGACGCCGGAGGGGATTACGCCGTCAGGATCAGCTTTCCGTTCTGGGTGACGCGCAACCGGTATTCGCGCCCCTGGTGCTCGATGAGGATCTCGACGCCCCCCTTGAGCAGCTCCTCGCTGCGGACCCGGCGCGGCCTGCTACCGCGCCGCAGCGACCGGCTCGGTCGCCGTTGCAAGAGGGTCAGGTGGGGTAGGCCTGTTATCCACGGCCACGAACGATAACGATTCTCATTTTTGGCGTCAAGACATGCAGATTGTTAGAAAGTGCATATTCTCAGCCGACTAGGAATAGTGTGCACTAACAATGTGCAAATGCCTCTTGCGCGCACCATGGATTTGAGTGAGAATCGATCCCATTCAAAAACGCCACTCGGCCGAGCCAGAGCCTATGTACGTCTGCGTCTGCAACGCGGTCACCGACCGCGAAATCCGCCAGTGCGTGGCGCTCGGGGCGCAAACGTTCGAGCAGGTGCGCGAGTGCCTCGGCGTTTCGACCTGCTGCGGCCGTTGCGAGCCGGTCGCGCGCGAGATCGTCGTCGAGCGGGACCACCACACCGCGGCGTCCGCCGCCACCGCCTGACGCCCCGGCCGGGCCACCTCACCGAACACCCGTTCTCGCCGCCCGCGGCGTCGCGTGTTATCGTCGTCGCGGTTCCGCGACGTCACGGCCCCCCGCGAGACGTGCCTCCAGCGTCTCCACCGCGACGCCCGCCGACGGCCGGAGGCGCGATGAAAGGCGACAAGAAAGTCCTCGACTATCTCAACAAGGTCCTAAAAAACGAGCTCACCGCGATCAACCAGTACTTCCTGCACGCCAAGATGTTCGAGCACTGGGGCTACAGGAAGCTCCGGGAGCATGAGCACGCGGAGTCGATCGACGAGATGAAGCACGCCGACAAGCTGATCGCGCGGATCCTCTTCCTCGAGGGGCTGCCGAACCTGCAGGATCTGGGCAAGCTCCTCGTCGGCGAGAACGTGCCGGAGGCGCTCGCCTGTGATCTCAAGCTCGAGCGCGAGGCGCATCCGCTGCTCAAGCAGGCGGTCGCGCACTGCGAGTCCGTCGGCGACTACGTCTCGCGCGAGCTGTTCGAGGACATCCTCGACAGCGAGGAAGAGCACATCGACTGGCTCGAGATCCAGGCCGGCCTGATCGAGGAGATCGGACTCCAGAACTATCTGCAGTCGCAGATGAGCTGACGACCGCTCGCCCCGTCAGGCGGGCGATGCGGCCCGGAACGCCCAGTTCCGCCCCGGCGCGGCCGCGAGGAGCTGCCGCGTGTACTCGTGCCGGGGGTGCGCGAACACCTCGCGCGCCAGCCCGTACTCGACCACCCGACCCTGCGACATCACCGCGACCGTGTCGCAGACCTGCGCCGCGACGCGCAGGTCGTGGGTGATGAAGAGCATCGCGAGGCGGAGCCGCTCGCGGATCTCGGCGAGAAGGGCGAGCACCTGCGCCTGCACCGACACGTCGAGCGCCGACACCGGCTCGTCCGCGACGAGCAGCTCCGGCTCCATCGCCAGCGCGCGCGCGATCGACACCCGCTGACGCTGGCCGCCGGAGAACTCGTGCGGGTAGCGGTCGAGCGACCTGGGGTCGAGCCGCACCAGCTCGAACAGCCGCCGCGCGCGCGCGAGCGCCTCGGTGCGCGGGACGCCGAAGTTGAGCGGGCCTTCGATGACCGCGTCGCCGACGCGCCGCCGCGGGTTGAGCGAGCGATAAGGGTCCTGGAAGACGATCTGCACCCGGCGGCGGAACTCGCGCAAGCGCCGGTGCGGCCGCGACGCGATGTCCTCGCCGTCGATGAGGATCTCGCCCGCGCTCGGATCGACGAGCCGCACGATGCAGCGCGCCACCGTCGACTTGCCCGATCCGGACTCGCCGACGATGCCGAGCGTCTGCCCGCGACGGACCTCGAGCGAGACATCGGCGGCCGCCGCGACCGCCGCGCGCTTGCGGAACCAGCCGCCGGCGGCATAGGTCTTCGCGAGCCCGCGGGTCGCGAGGATGACCGGCGCCGCCGGATCCACCGGGCGCTCGTGCGGCGCCATGCCGGGGACCGACGCGATCAGCATGCGAGTGTAGTCGTGCTGCGGACGCCGCAGCACCTCGTCGCGCGTCCCGACCTCGACGAGCTCGCCGCGGCGAAGCACCGCGACCCGGTGCGCGATCTCGGCCACGACGCCGAAGTCGTGGGTGATGAAGAGCACGCCGGTGCCGTGGCGCGCCTGCAGCTCCGCGACGAGCTTCAGGATCTGCGCCTGGGTCGTGACGTCGAGCGCGGTGGTAGGCTCGTCGGCGATGAGCAGGGCTGGCTCCAGCACGAGCGCCATCGCGATCATGATCCGCTGGCGCTGGCCGCCGGAGAGCTGGTGCGGATACGACGCGGCTATCCGCTCCGGGTCGGGCAGGTGCACCTCGCGCATGATGGAAAGAATTCTCGTCCGCCGCTCCGCGGGGGACAGCTTGATGTGCTCGAGCAGCACCTCGTCGATCTGCTCGCCGCAGCGCATGACCGGATTGAGCGCGGTCATCGGCTCCTGGAAGATCATCGACATCCGTGTCGCCCGCAGGCGGCGCAGCCGGTTCGGGGGTACGCGCGTGAGATCCTCGCCATCCAGGCGGATCGCGCCGCCCGTGACCGGCAGCTGCTTCGGCAGGAGCCCCATCACGCTCTGCGCGATCACCGACTTGCCGGAGCCCGACTCGCCGACGAGGCAGAGGATCTCACCGCGCCCAACGGCGAACGACACGCGCGAGACCGCTTCGGGCCGATCCGCGCCCGATGGCAGCGCGATCGTGAGGTCCTGGACGTCGAGGACCGGGCTCGTCACAGCCGCCGCGCCATCCGCGGGTCGAGCGTGTCGCGCAGGCCGTCGCCCAGGATGTTGACCGCGAGCACCGTGACCGCGAGGAAGATGCCTGGGAAGAACACGTTGTGCGGGTACGCGATGAACTGCACGCGCCCCTCGGCCATGATGTTGCCCCAGGTCGGGATGTCGGGCGGCAGCCCTACGCCGAGGAACGAGAGGATCGCTTCGACCAGGATCGCCGCGGCGCAGATGAACGTGCCCTGCACGAGCAGCGGCGCGATCGTGTTCGGGAGGATGTGGCCGAACATGATCTTGAGCGTCGGGGTGCCGAGCGCGACCGCCGCCTCGACGTAGGGCTCCTCGCGGATCGTGAGCACGAGCGAGCGGACGAGCCGCGTCACGCGCGGGATCTCGGGGATCGCGATCGCGACGACGACGGTCAGGAGGCTCGCCTTCCATAGCGCGACGAGCGCGATCGCGAGCAGGATCGCGGGGATCGCCATCACGCCGTCCATCACGCGCATCAGCGGGCCGTCGAGGCGACGCAAGTAGCCGGCGCTCAAGCCCAGCACAATGCCGAAGACGAGCGCGACCAGCGCCGACCAGACGCCGACGAGGAGCGAGATCCGCGTGCCGTAGACGACGCGGCTGTAGATGTCCCGGCCGAACGAGTCGGAGCCCATGAGGAACGTGTGCTTGATCTGCTCGCCGTCGAGCGTCGTGATCTCCCCCGACTCGCCGGGCAGGAGGTCCCGGCTCGCGGCGTCGAAGAGCGTCGGGTCCACCGTGCCCAGCCACGGCGCCGCGAGCGCGATGGCGAGAAGCAGCGCGAGCGCGGCGCCCCCCAGGCGCACGGACCAGCTGGCGCGGAGCCGCTGCCAGGCGCCGTCCTGCGGGCGCACCGCGGCCGATTCGACGGACAGTGCGTCGTAGCCGGGGGCGTTCATCAGTACCGGATCCGCGGATCGAAGAACACGTACGAGAGATCAACGAGCAGGTTGACGAGCACGTACGCGAACGAGAAGAAGAGGATCACGCCCTGGATGGTCGGGAAGTCGCGCGCGAGCACCGCGTCCACCGTGAGCCGGCCGAGGCCGGGAATCGCGTACACCGATTCGGTGACCACCACCCCGCCGATCAGCAGGGCGACGCCGATGCCGATCACCGTTACGATCGGCACCGCCGCGTTGGCGAGAGCGTGCCGGACGAGCACGCGGATCTCCGACAATCCCTTGGCGCGCGCGGTGCGGATGTAGTCTTCGCCGAGCGCCTCCAGCACCGACGCCCGCGTCACCCGCGCGATGAGCGCGATGTAGACGACCGACAGCGTGATCGCCGGCAGGACCAGATGCCGCAGGAAAGGCCAGAACCCGCTCTCGAGCCGCTGGTAGCCCTGCACCGGGAGCCACCCGAGCTTGAGCGACACGATGTAGATGAGGACGTACGCGAGGACGAACACCGGCACCGAGAAGCCGAGCACCGAGAATCCCATCAGCGCGCGGTCGAACCACCCGCCGAAGCGCCATGCGGCCGCGACACCCAGCGGCACCGCAACGGCGACCGCGATGAGGATCGTCAGGGTCGCGAGCGCGAACGTCGGCTCGAGGCGCTGTCCGATCAGCGCCGTGACCTTCATCCTGAAGTAGAACGACTCGCCGAGGTCGCCGGCGAGAAGGTTGCCGAACCAGATCGCGAACTGGGCGGGAAGCGGCTTGTCGAGACCGAGGCTCGCGCGGATGCTGGCGATCTGCTCCGCGTTGGCGGCGTCGCCGGCGAGGATCGCCGCCGGATCGCCCGGGGTGAGCCGGAGCATCAGGAACACCAGCACCGCGACGACGGCGAGCACCGGTATCGTCGCCGCGATGCGGCGCGCGAGGAACGCCCACATCAGCGGATCGCCACGGATCTACACCCGCCGCCGATCCGCGGCCGCTCTGTCAGTCGCCGGCCTTCTTCAGGTTCCAGTAGATGTCGCCCGGGCCGATCACGAAGCCCGCGACGTTCTTCCGCGCGGCGAGCGGGTTCACGTACTCGCCGAGCGGCGCGTGCGTCGCCACCTCGAACGCGCGCGCCTGGATGGCCTCTGCGATCGCCTTCTTCTTCGCATCGTCGGTCTCGCGCGCGAACTGGTCGCGCAGCTTCTCGATCTCGGCGTCGGTCGGCCAGCCGAACCAGGACTTCTCGCCCTGCGCGCCGATCGCCGCGTTGGTGAGCGGGTTCCAGATGTCGGGCGCGACCCAGGCGGTGAGGAACATGTTCCAGCCGCCCTGCGCCGGCGGTTCCTTCTTCGCGCGCCGCGAGACGACCGTGTTCCAGTCCATCGCCTGCAGATCGACCTTGAAACCGGCCTGGCGCAGGAGCTGCGCCGCCACGTCCGGCAGCTTCTGGATCGACGCGAGATCGGTCGGTTTCAGGATGACCACCGGCGTGCCGTCGTAGCCCGAGGCCTTGAGCAGCTCCTGCGCCTTCTTCATGCTCGACTTCGACTGGATATCGCTCCCCTTGGCGCTGCCGTAGGGCGAGCCGCAGGTGAACATCGACGCGCAACTGCGGTAGAAATCCTTCACGCCGACCTGCGCGCGCAGGAACGGCTCCTGCGTCATCGCCGCCATTGCCGCCTGGCGCACCTTCTGGTTGTTGAACGGCGGGTGCAGGTGGTTGAAGCGACCCATGTACTGGAAGCCGAGCGGGTCCTTGTTGACGAGCGCCACGCCGTCGGCCTTCCTCAGCTGCTCGTAGCTTTCGAACGCGGGACGCTCGAGGATGTCGATCTCGCCCTTCGCGAGCGCGTTCACCTGCGCCTGCGCATCGCGGAGCGCGAGGTTCCACTCGACGCGGTCGATGAAGACGTGCTTGCCGCCGGCGGTGCCGGAAGGCGCTTCCTTCCGCGGCACGTACTTCGCGTTCTTCACGTACACGGCCTTGTCGCCGGGCTTGAACTCGTCGCGCTTGAAGACGTAGGGCCCGCTGCCGACGTGCTCCTCGATCTGCCTGTCGGCGGGCGTCTCGGCGACGCGCTTCGGCATGATGAACGGCACGTTCGACGACGGCTTGCCGAGCGCCTCCAGGACGAAGCCGCAAGCCTCGCGCAGGAAGATGCGGAACGTCTTCGGATTCGGTGAGTCCATGCGGTCGACGAAGGTCATCAGCTTCTGCCCCATCGCGTCGCGCTTGCCCCAACGCTGGACGGACGCGATGACGTCCTCGCCCGTCACCGGGGCGCCGTCGTGGAACTCGAGGCCGGATCGCAGCGTGAACGTCCACAGCCGGTTGTCGGGGCTCACCGTCCACGCGTCCACCATCTGCGGCTTGACCTGGCTCTTCTCGTCCGTCCCGAACAGCGTGTCGTAGATCATGTACCCGTGGTTGCGGGCCATGTACTGCGTCGTCCAGATCGGGTCGAGGATGTTCAGGTTGGAGTGCGGCACGATGCGCAACACCTTCGGATCGCCTTGCGCCTGGGCGAGGCCGGCAGCGGCGGCGAGGACGAGCGCGAGCATGCGGACGGCGGACATGACGAACCTCCCCTCCAGGGGCGCGAAGGCAACGACGATAGCCGAAGCGGGTGCCTGCCACAAGGCGCCTCGATTCCGCTACGCTCGCCCACTTTCGCTTCAGGCGGACGGTTCCAGATGGCCCGCATCGCGGTCGGCGGCTTCCAGCACGAGACGAATACCTTCGCGCCGAGCAAGGCCGATTACGAGGCGTTCGAGAAGGGCGGCGGCTGGCCGGGCGTCTCGTTCGGAAGCGCGATCGCCGCCGCAGTGGACGGCGCGAACATACCGGCGGCGGGTGCGATCCGCGAGCTCGCGGCGCTCGGCCACCGGTGCGTCGGACTTGCATGGGCGGCCGCGAGCCCCTCGGCGCACGTCACGCGCGACGCCTACGAGCGGATCGCGGGCGAGATCGTCCGCCGGCTCGAGGCGGAAGGTCCGTTCGACGCCATCTACCTCGATCTGCACGGGGCGATGGTGACCGAGCATCTCGACGACGGCGAGGGCGAGCTGCTCGGGCGGGTGCGGCGCATCGCCGGCAGCCGCGTGCCGGTCGTCGCGAGCCTCGACCTGCACGCGAACGTGACGCGGGCGATGGTGGAGCGTTGCGACGGGCTCGTGGCCTATCGCACCTATCCGCACGTCGACATGGCCGAGACGGGCGCGCGCGCCGCGCGGCTCCTCGACGCGACCCTCCGCGCCGGGCGTCCGTTCGCGAAGAGCCATGGCGCGCTCGACTACCTCACCGGCATCCCGTCTCAGTGCACCTTCATGACGCCGGCGAAAGCGCTCTACGAGACGCTCTCCGCGCTCGAGGCCACGCACGGCGTATCGCTCTCGTTCACGCCCGGTTTCCCGATGGCCGACATCCCCGAGTGCGGCATGGCGGCGTTCGGCTACGGTGCCGACGAGACCGCGGTGCGCACGGCGACGCGCACGCTGCGCGGCGCGATCGCCGATGCCGAACCGGAGTTCGCGCTCGAGCTCCGCGATCCCGACGACGCGGTGCTGCGGGCGATGCAGTGCGGCGAGCCCGGCCGGCCGGTCATTCTCGCCGACACCCAGGACAACCCGGGCGCGGGCGGCAACGGTGACACGACCGGGCTGCTCGACGCGCTCATGCGTCACCGGCCCGAAGCCGCGACGCTCGGCCTGCTGATCGACCCGCTCTCGGCGGCGCGGGCGCACGAGGTGGGTGTCGGCGGGACCGCGCGGTTTGCGCTCGGCGAAATCTCGGGCGTCCCCGGCCGGCAGCCGCTCGCCGGCGAGTTCACGGTGGAGGCGCTCGGCGAGGGCCGGTTCACGTGCACCGGGCCGATGTTCAACGGCTTCCGGATGCGGCTCGGGCGGATGGCTGCGCTCCGCAGCCGCGCCGCGCCCGGGGTGCGCGTCGTCCTCGCGTCGGTGAAGTGCCAGGCCGCGGACCAGGAGATGTTCCGCCACGTCGGGATCGAGCCGGCTCGCGAGCGGATCGTGGCGCTGAAGAGCTCGGTGCATTTCCGCGCCGACTTCCAGCCGATCGCGCGCGAGGTGCTGGTGGTGCGCGCGCCGGGTCCTGCGCTCGCCGACCCGGCGGAGTTCAAGTGGACGCGGCTGCGGCGGGGCATGCGGCTGCGGCCCCTCGGTCCGGCTTTCGCCGGTTGAAGGGATGCCAACGCAAAGAACGCAACCGGCGCAGAGCGGCGGTCGTCAACCGATATTCAACAGCCTCCGCCGCATGCTCTGCGTGGTCTCTCGTTGAGACTCAGGCATGAAGCGCTTCGTAATCGCCCAGATCAAGCACGAGACCAACACCTTCTCGCCGATCGCGACGCCGCTCGCATTCTTCGGCCACGGCGAGGGCCCGCTCTATGGCGATCGGGCGAAGACGGCGCTCGCGGGCACCAACTCGCCGTTCGCCGCGTTCCTCGATGTCGCGGCGCGCGAAGGCGCCGAAGCGGTCACGCCGATCGCGGCCGAGTCGTGGCCGTCGAACAAAGCCTCGCGCCCCACGTTCGAAGCGCTCGTGCGCCCGCTCGAGGACGCAGTGCGACGCGGCTGCGATGCCGTGCTCCTCGACCTGCACGGCGCGATGGTCGTCGACGGCGCCGACGACGCCGAAGGCGAGATCCTGCGGCGCGTCCGCGCGATCGCGCCGCGGGTGCCGGTCGCGGTCACCTTCGACTACCACACCAACCTGTCGCCCGAGACGGTGGCCAACGCGACGATCATCACCGGCTACAAGACCTATCCGCACGTCGACATGTACGAGGCGGGCCGGCTTGCCGGCGAGATCCTGGCACGGACGCTGCGCGGGGAGGTCGAACCGGTGATGGCCTGGGGCTGGCTGCCGCTCGTCCCCTCGATCATGCGGCACGCCCCCGAGGACGGCCCGTCCGGCGATATCGTCGCGCTGGCGCGCGAGGCGGAGCGCGAGGCGAGAGTGCTCGCCGCGACGCTGCTGCCCGCGTTCGCGCACGCGGACACGCCGTTCACCGGGTGCTCGGCGGTCGTCATGGGCGATGCGCGTCGCGGCGGGAAATCGGCGGCGCAGGCCGTTTGCGACGCGATGCTGAGGATCGCGTGGGATCGGCGCGAGGAATACGTCTACCGCTCGCAGCCGCTCAAGGACTCGATCGCGCGCGCGCACGAGCTCGGCAGGCACAACCCTGCGGGGCCGATCCTGCTGATCGACCATTGCGACAACTGCGGCTCGGGCGGCGCGCAGGACGTGATGAAGGTGGTGGCCGAGATCCTGCGGCAGGGCCTCGAGGACGTGGCTATTGCGCCGATCCGCGATGCCGAGGCGGTGGCGAAGATGGTCGAGGCAGGCACGGGCGCGAACGTGACGCTCGCGCTCGGCGGCAAGACCGACATGCCGTCGATCGGCCTTGCCGGCAGGCCGCTCGAAGTGTCCGGCCGGGTGCGCGCAATCACCGACGGCGAGGTCGTCTTCACCGGTCCGATGTATACCGGCGTGAAGTCGTACCTCGGGCGCACCGCGGTTCTAGACACCGGCCAGGCGCGGATCGTCGTCACCGAGCGGCACCATGAGCCGTTCGACCTGGTCGTGTTCCGCCACTGCGGGATCGAGCCGACGCGGTCGCGCTACCTCATGCTCAAGTCGCGCATCCACTACCGCGCCGGGTTCAAGCCGATCGCCTCGCACATCGTGGAGTGCCAGGGCGAGGGTGTGACCAACGCCGACCTGTCCGTCTACCGCTACGAGAAACTTAAACGGCCGATCTACCCGCTCGACCCGCTGTAACCGTCATTCAACTGCACGCAAGCGTGAACCAGGTGCTCGCTTCCTCGACCGCGGCGGGGCAGGTGTCCCGGATGAAGGCGCTGAGATCGGCGGCGACCTGCTCGGGGCGCTCCCAGTTCGGGCAGTGACCGGTCTCCGGATAGATCGTTAGACGGGCGCCCGGGATGGCGGCCCTGAGCTGGTCTTGATCCGCCCTCGGAAACAGCGCGTCGCGGTCGCCCCACATGAGGAGGGTCGGCGCGGCGATCCCGACGAGTTGCTCCGCATCTTCGTATGCGAGCAGGCCCTCGAGCGCGTCGCGCCAGAGGCGGGCCGGCAGCTTGCGGCTCTCGACCACGATCCGCTCGAAGAACGACTCGGGCAGCTGGATGTAGGCGGTGCTTGCCTGAAAGTCGCGTGCGAACGCTTCCGGCACCGGATCCGCCAGTTCCAGCAGGGCCGCCTGAACGTCCCGCGTCACCGGATTCGTCGCCGACAGACCACTGCCGATGAGCACCAGCCGGGCGACTCGTTCGGGATAGGCGATCGCGACCCGTCGCGCGACGAAGCTTCCGAACGAGTGTCCCACCAGGGTGGCGCGCTCGATGGAGAGCGCATCGAGGAAGGCGACGGCGTCGGTGGCGAGGTCGCAGATTCCATAACCACCGTCGGGACGCTCCGAGTCGCCGAACCCGCGCTGGTCCAGAGAGATCGCACGATACTGCTGCGGCAACAGCGGCACGAGCCTGCTGAACGAGAACCAGGAGTCTGGCCATCCGTGCAGGAAGACGATCGCTTCGCCGCGCGGATCGCCCTGCTCTGCGTAGTGCAGCAGGGGCCCGGTCTCGAGTCGCGCGGTCCCGAATCGCAAGTTTGAATCACCGTGCTTCGCTACCGGTCTCTTGGACATTCGTCTATCGCCTGTCGGTAAGGAGGAAATCGTCCGCGTGCAGGGCCGCGACGCCGACGTCCATCTCTGAAGAGTCAAGTCTCGTTGCCGAGCGCTTGCCGGTGGCTGACGGATCGCCCGCTCGTCGAAGCGAGGGTGGGCGAGCGCGTGCATTAGCGCGCCGCGGCCCGGAACGGTGCGTGGATGCTGGGGTTCGCGCGGTCAACCCGTTCGGGCCACCCGTGCAGCGCGAATCAGAGGCGGGATGATCCCGGAACTTGACACGCTGGCTGACGGGTGACTGACCGATCTGATCGATGGGACGAGATGCCCGCTCTCCGCCGCGCGGTCGTCGACCGCGAGCGTCGGATCCTCCGACGATCGTTACGTCGTCCAGCTGGAGAGTGTCGCGACCTGATGGTAGCGGTAACCTGAGGAGCGCGGTATGATCGCGCCGTGCCTCAGCACCCCCAATCGGCCCCCGCTCGCGAGCGCCGCGCACGGCGCGGAAGCGGGAGCATCACTCTTGCCGACGTCGCCAAGCTCGCGGGCGTCTCGGCGATCACGGCTTCCCGCGCGCTCAACACCCCGGAGCGCGTGTCCCCCGACACCCTGCGGCGGGTGCGCGAGGCGGTCGAGCGGACCGGTTACATACCCAACATGCTTGCCGGCGGCCTGGCTTCGACCCGGAGCCGGCTGGTGGCGGCCCTCGTCCCGACGATCGCCGGCCCGGTTTTCCTCGAGACCATCCAGGCGCTGACAGAGGCGCTGGCCGAGTCGGGCTATCAGCTGATGCTCGGCCAGAGCGGGTACGCCCACTCGCGCGAGGATGCGCTGCTCGACGCGATCATCGGTCGCCGGCCCGACGGCATCGTGCTGACCGGGATCATGCGTTCGCCCGAGGCGCGCCGCCGCCTGCTCGCGGCCGGCATACCGGTGGTCGAGACCTGGGATCTGACCCCCACCCCAATCGACATGCTGGTGGGTTTCTCCCATGAGAAAGTGGGGGGCGCGGTGGCCGAGTACCTCCACGGGCACGGCCGGCGGCGGCTCGCCATAGTGACCGCCGACGACCCGCGGGCCGGACTCCGGCGCGCGAGCTTCGTCCTGGCGGCACGACGCCTCGGTATGGCCGAGGTCCCGATCTGCATGGTGCCGGCGCCGAGCACGCTCGGTACCGGCCGCACCGGGCTCGCCGATGTGCTCGCGCGTCGTCCCGACATCGACGCCGTGTACTGCAGTTCGGACGTCCTCGCGCTCGGCGCGATCACCGAGGCGCAGGCGCGGGGCATCCCCGTGCCCGGGCGCTTGGCCGTGTTTGGGTTCGGCGATTTGGGGTTTGCGGCGGACACCCATCCGGCGCTCACCACTGTCCGCATCGATGGCACCGCGATCGGTCGGCAAGCCGCGCGGTTCATCGTCGATCGCGCCGCGGGTCGGCCGGTGGCCGAGCCGGTGATCGATATCGGTTTCTCCATCATCGAGCGCGCGAGCGCGTAGGCAACGCCGGTAAGGAGCCCGGGTACGGCAGCGTTGTTGCTTGACAGCGGCGGATGATAGCGCTACCATCTATGCCACGAAAGGTAGCGCTACCATGCCACTTGCAACAGACCTAACCTCCGCGAACGTCGCCGCGGTCAGATCCTCCGGACCGGATGCTCGTGCTTCCCGGGACGCGCTCACCCGCACCGAACAGGAGGTATTGAGCCTCGTGGCCCGCGGGCTCTTCAACCAGGAAATCGCGGCGCAGCTGGGTATTGTCGTCGGGACGGTCAAGTGGCACCTGCATCAGATCTTCGCGAAGCTCGGGGCGCGCAACCGGACCGAGGCCGTCGCCAGGGCACGGGCTAGCGGGGCGCTGTTGCCGGCGGGTCATGACGCCGCGACCCCTAACTTTCGATAGGCGACGCACCAGCGAGTCGCGACTAAAGTCCGCGCTTCCAGGGGCGCTCGCGAGGCGTATCTTCAGCATCCCAGCCGGAACGCGGGGGCACGCAAGGCCTGTCCGCTCCCGGGTCCGTCAATCGAACGAGGAGGCGGTCGTATGAGCACCAAGCCCCGCAAGAAACCAGAAGAGCTGCGCAGCCATCGCTGGTACGGCGTCAACGATCTCCGCTCGTTCGGCCATCGATCGCGCACCGCCCAGATGGGCTACCACCGCTCGGACTACGCGGGGAAGCCCGTCATCGCGATCGTCAACACCTGGAGCGACATCAACCCCTGTCACAGCCATTTCCGCCAGCGCGCCGAGGAGGTGAAGCGCGGGATCTGGCAGGCCGGCGGATTCCCGGTCGAGATGCCGGCGATCTCGCTGTCCGAGCCGTTCCAGAAGCCGACCACGATGCTCTACCGGAATCTGCTCGCAATGGAGACCGAAGAGCTACTGCGCAGCTACCCCGCGGACGGCTGCGTGCTGATGGGCGGCTGCGACAAGACGACGCCCGCACTCGTCATGGGCGCGCTGTCGGTGAACCTTCCGACGATCTTCATCCCCGCCGGCCCGATGCTGCGCGGCGATTTCAAGGGCAACTTCCTGGGCAGCGGCAGCGACACCTGGAAGTACTGGGCGGAGCTGCGCGCAGGCAACATCACCGAGGACGAGTGGCGCGGGGTCGAGGACGGCATTGCGCGCTCGCCCGGCCACTGCATGACGATGGGGACCGCCTCGACGATGACGAGCGCCACGGAGGCGATGGGCCTGACACTGCCCGGCGCGGCATCCATCCCGGCGCCGGACTCGCGCCACGCGCAGATGGCGACGCTGTCGGGCAAGCGCATCGTCGAGATGGTCTGGGAAGACCTCTGCGCGCGCGACGTCGTCGACGCCCGCGCGATCGACAACGCCGTCACCGCGGTGCTCGCGCTGGGCGGCTCGACCAACGCGGTCGTGCACCTGATTGCCGTGGCGCGCCGCGCCGGTGTGCCGCTCGGTCTCGAGCGCTTCGACGCGCTCGCGCGCCGCACGCCGGTGCTGGCGAACATCCGGCCGTCGGGAAAATACCTGATGGAGGACTTCTATTACGCCGGCGGACTGCGCGGACTGCTCGCGCAGCTCACGGATCTCCTCGATACGACGGCGCTCACCGTCAACGGCCGCCCCCTCGGTGAGAACCTGGGCGGCGCCGACGTCTACAACGACGACGTGATCCGCCCGCGGACGAAGCCGCTGGTCGAGCGCGACGGGCTCGCGGTCCTGCGCGGCAACCTCGCGCCCGACGGCGCGGTGATCAAGCCCGCCGCGATGGAAGCGCATCTGCAGCGCCACACCGGCCGCGCGGTCGTGTTCCGCGACTACAACGACATGGCCAAGCGCATCGACGATCCGGCGCTCGAGGTCGACAAGGACTCGGTCATCGTGCTGCAGAGCGCCGGCCCGCAGGGGGCGCCCGGCTTCCCCGAGTGGGGCCAGCTGCCGATCCCCAAGAAGCTGCTGCAGCAGGGGGTGCGCGACATGCTGCGGATTTCGGATGCGCGGATGAGCGGCACGAGCTATGGCGCCTGCGTGCTGCACGTCGCGCCCGAATCGTTCGTCGGGGGTCCGCTCGCGCTCGTGCGCGACGGCGACTCGATCGAGCTGGACGTTCCCGGCCGCAAGCTCACGCTCAAAGTGAGCGATGCCGAGCTCGAGAAGCGCCGCGCCGCCTGGAAGCAGCCGAAGCCACATTATGTTCGCGGCTTTGGCACGCTGTATCTGAAACACGTGACCCAGGCGAACGAAGGCTGCGACTTCGACTTCCTCGAGGCGGGCGCCGCGACGCCCGAGCCCGAGATCCACTAGGGGGTGACGCTCATGAACCGACGCAAGGCGATCGCCGCACTGGCCGTTGCCGCCCTCGCATCCCTGCCGCTCGGCGCGGTTGCCCAAGCCTGGCCGACGCGCCCCATTACCTACATCGTGCCGTTCACGCCCGGCGGATCGACCGACGTGATCGGCCGCACGGTCGCGCAATCGCTCGCGACGGTGCTGGGCCAGCCGGTGGTGGTCGAAAACAAGCCGGGTGCGGCGGGCGCCGTCGGTGCAGGCTCCGCCGCGCGGGCCAAACCCGACGGCTACACGCTGCTGGGCGGCACGATCAGCACGCACGCGATCAATGCGAGCCTCTACAAGGACCTCCCGTACGACCCGATCAAGGATTTCGAGCCGATCACGCTCGTCGCGCTACGTCCCGAACGCCCTCTTCGTCAGCCCGCAGCTGGGGGTGAACTCGGTCCAGGAGCTCATCGCGCTGCTCAAGAAAGACCCGTCCAAGCGCACCTTCGCCTCGTCCGGGGCAGGCACCTCGACTCACCTCGCGGGCGAGCTGTTCGCCGACCTCATCGGCGTGGAGCTGACGCACGTGCCCTACAAGGGCAGCCCGCAGGCGCTGCAGGACGTCGTGGGCGGTCAGGTGCCGATCACGTTCGACCAGCTGACCGCCGGGTGCGGCGCTCGCCAAGTCGGGCAAGCTCAAGATGCTCGCGGTCACGACCCCGAAGCGCACGCCGCTCGCGCCCGACACGCCGACGATGATCGAGGCCGGGGTAAAGAAGATTCGAGCTGGTCTCGTGGCAGGCGATCTACGCGCCGAAGCGGCACGCCGCAGCCGATCGTGCAGCGGCTGAACGCGGAGATCGTCAAGATCCTCAAGACGCCGGACGTCGCGCGACAAGCTCGGCGCCCAGATGGGCATGGAGGTCGTCGGGAGCTCGCCGCAGGAGCTGACGGCGCTGATGCAACGCGAGATCCCGCGCTGGGCGGAGCTGGTGAAGAAGTCCGGCGCATCACCCAACTAACCGGAGGACAGTCATGGAACTCAAGAGCGACACCCTGAAGCGTCTGCGCGAGGTCAGCACGGCGACGCTGTGCACGCAGCTCTTCAAGCGCGGCTTTCCGCAACGTCTACATCCAGGGCATCAAGCGCCTGACCACGCCTTCCGGCGGCAACCTCGTCGGCCCGGCGTTCACGGTGCGCAACATCCCGGCACGCGAGGACGTCGACCAGCTCAGCGCGTTCGACAACCCCGAGCACCCGCAGCGCAAGGCGATCGAGAGCATCCCGCCGGGCCACGTGCTGGTCATCGATACGCGCGGCGAGAAGCGCGTGGCGTCCGGCGGCCAGATCCTGACCACCCGCCTCAAGGTGCGCGGCGCGGCGGGCCTGGTGTCCGACGGCCCGGTGCGCGACAGCGGCGAGATCGCGAAGATGGACTTCGCCGTTTTCTGCGCCGGCGGCAGCGCGCCGCTCAACCTCATCCATCACCACGCCATCGACCTCAACGTGCCCATCGGCTGCGGCGGGGTGGCGGTGTATCCCGGCGACGTGATCGTCGGCGACGAGGAGGGTGTGGTCGTGATTCCCGCGCATCTCGCCGACGAGGTCGCGGCCGACGCCGCGGAGCAGGAGAAGCTCGAGGTCTTTCTGCTCGAGCGCGTCCAGGGCGGCGCCGCACTGCCCGGAACCTATCCCCCGAACGCCGCCACGCGCGCCGCCTACGAGGAATGGCGCAAGAAGCGCAACGCCTGACGTGACCGGGGACATCGTGCGACGCCTGTTCACGCTTCTTTCGCTCGGCATCGGCCTCTGCGCGTCGGGTCTCGCGGCGGGATACCCGGACAAGCCGGTGACGGTGATCGTCCCGTTCCCGCCGGGCGGCTCGACGGACACGATCGCCCGCGCGATGACGCAGAAGCTGAGCGAGAAGCTCGGTCAGCCGTTCATCGTGGAGAACAAGCCCGGTGCGACCGGAGCGATCGGGGCGACCGCGGTCAAGCGCGCGCCGCCCGACGGCTACACGCTCCTGGTCGCTTCGATCGCCGTCTATGCCGTCAACCCGCACCTGCAGAAGGGGCTCCAGTACGACCCGTCGAAGGACTTCGACCTGCTCACCGTTGCGGTCCGTGCGCCGAACGTGCTCGTCGCGACGCCGGCCTTTCCGGCCAACACGGTCGGCGAGCTCGTCGCGCAGCTGAAGAAGAGTCCCGGGAAGGTCTCGTTCGCCTCGTCGGGCGCGGGCGCTTCCGATCACCTGACGGCGGCGCTCTTCTGGCAGAAGACCGGAACGACCGGCAACCACATTCCGTACAAGGGCGGCGCACCGGCGATCTCCGACCTGATCGCCGGCCACGTGGACGTCTCGTTCCAGAACCTCAACGCGGTGGCGAGCCAGATCAAGGCGGGCAAGCTCAAGGCGCTCGCGCTCACGAGCGACAAGCGCTCGCCCGTCCTGCCGCAGGTGCCGACGATGGCCGAGGCCGGCGTGAAGGACCTCGAGGTGTACTCGTGGCAAGCCGTCGCCGCGCCCAAGGGCCTGTCGAAGGACGTGAAGGCGAGGCTGCACGCGGCGCTGGTCGAGTCGCTGAACGATCCGTCGGTCAAGCCGAAGCTGGCAGACCAGGGCTTCGAGGTCGTCGCGAACACGCCCGAGCAGTTCGCCCAGTTCCAGGCGCAGGAGCTCGCGCGCTGGAAGACCGTCATCGAGACCGGAAAGATCACCGCGGACTGACGAGCCGAGGAGGGCAAGCGATGGCAGTGCAGACGTGGCTGAGGCTGGCGGTCGTAGCGGCGGGTCTCGCGGTAGGTTCGCATGACGCGGCGGCGCAGGCGTATCCCGTGAGACCGGTCAAAATCGTTGTCCCGGCAACGCCGGGCGGTGCGATCGACCTGATCGCGCGCTCGCTCGCCGAGAAGTTGACCGGCTCGCTCGGCCAGCCGGTCGTCGTCGAGAACAAGCCCGGCGCGTCGAACAACCTGGGCACCGACTTCGTCGCCAAGAGCGCGCCTGACGGCTACACGCTGGTGATCGTGGCCTCCAGCCACGCCACCAACAAGCACATGTTCAAGAGCCTGCCCTACGACCCGGTGAAGGACTTCGAGCCGGTCGTATACACGCACGTCGTGCCGTTGCTGCTGGCGGTTCACCCATCGGTTCCCGCGAAGACCGTTCCGGAACTGGTGACCTGGATCAAGGCCAATCCGGACAAGGCGATCTACGCCTCGAGCGGACCCGGCAGCTCGCTGCACATGGCCGCGGAACTGTTCATGAACATGAGCAAGACGAAGATGCAGCACGTGCCGTACAAGGGCAGCTCAGCTGCGCACCCCGATCTGATCTCCGGCCGCACGCTGATCATCTTCGACACCGTCACCGCGATTCGGGCGCACGTGAAGTCCGGCGCGCTGCGCGGGATCGCGGTGACGACGCTGAAGCGCTCGAGCGCGTTTCCAGAATTACCTACCATTGCCGAGGCCGGGCTCGCCGGCTACGACGCGAGCACCTGGGGCGGGATCCTGGCGCCGGCCGGCACGCCGAAGCAGGTGGTCGCAAGGCTCAACTCCTCGCTCAATGCAGCGCTCGAGCTCGAAGACGTGCGCGCGCGGCTCACGGGCGCCGGCATCGAGGTCCAGGGCGGCACGCCGGAGCAGTTCGGCAACGTCATCAAGGCCGAGGTCGAAAAGTGGGGCCGGATCGTCAAAGAGGCGGGCATCGAGCCGGAGTGAGCTCCCGTCGGGCGATGTCGCCGGCGGCGAGTCAGCCCGCGGCCAGCTTCGAACTCTGACTTCAGGAGATCGCATGACATCCATTCCTTTTCCGGCCTTGCCGCGGCGCGCCGTCGTGCTTGCCACTGCGCTCGCATCGGCGCTGCCGGCGCTGTCGCCTTTCAGAGCTGAAGCCCAGGGCGGGTACCCGACCAAGCCAGTTACCTTCATCGTGCCGTTCGCACCGGGCGGCGGCACCGACATAACGGCGCGCACCGTGGCGGCCAAGCTCACGACGCTGTGGAGCAAGTCAGGTGGTTCGACCGTGTTGGTGGAGAACCGCGGGGGTGCCGGCGGAATTCTGGGCGCCGACGCGGTTGCCAAGGCCCGCCCCGACGGATACACGCTGCTGATCGCCAACGTGGGCACCCAGTCGATCAATCCGTCGCTTTACCCCAAGCTGCCCTACAACCCGGACACGGCCTTCGCGCCGGTGTCGCTCATTTGCGAGCTGCCGTTTGTGCTGATGGCGAGCCCCTCGTTCGCGCCTAGTACGGTCAAAGAGCTCGTAGCCTTCGCCAAGGCCAACCCCGAGAAGGTGACGTACGCCAGCTCCGGAAGCGGCGGCTCTCCGCACCTGACCGCGGAGATCTTCCAGCTGGCTACGGGCACGCGGCTGCTGCACGTGCCGTACAAGGGCGGCGGCCCCGCCATGACCGATCTCATGGCCGGCCACGTCGACCTGCTGTTCGCGTCGGTGCTGGAATCCTCCGGCAGCATCAAGCAGGGCAAGCTCAAGGGCCTCGCCGTGACGCACGCGAAGCGCTCGCCCGCGCTTCCCGACGTCCCGACGCTGGCCGAAGCGGGCGTCAAGAACGCGGAGTCGGGCTCGTGGATCGCCCTGCTCGCACCGGCAGGCACTCCCACCGCGATCGTCGACAAGCTTGCGGCCGACGTGAAGGCGGTGGTGGCGGACGCCGAGGTGCGCGAAAAGTTGATAGCCCAAGGCGCTGTGCCACAAGAGAGTACGCCGGCCCAGCTTCAGACGCTGATCGATGCCGACCGCGCCCGCTACGGTCGCATCATCCGCGAGAAGGGCCTGAAGGTGGAGTGACGCCGCCAATGAGCCGCAGCTCATCTGCCGTCGCGCCCCGTTCCTTCGCGACCGACGATCTCACCGGCTTCGCGGCCGCGCTGTTCGCGGCGGCCGGAATGGAGCATGGGAAGGCCGCCACCGTAGGGCGTCTCCTCGTGCTTACCGACATGATGGGACGGCGCACGCACGGCCTCGCGATGGCGCCGACGTACCTGGCGGAGATCGAGAAGGGCGGCATGCGCGTCACCGGTGAGCCGGAGGTGATTCGGGACGCCGGATCGACCGTGGTGTGGGACGGCGACTATCTCCCGGGGCTATGGCTGATCGATCGCGCGATCGAGCTCGCGCTGCCGCGTGCGGCAACGCTCGGTGTAGTGTCGGTCGCCATCCGGAAAAGCCACCACATCGGCTGCCTCGCGGCGCTCGTGAAACAGGCGGCTGACAAGGGCTTCGTCGCGCTCATCGCCAACTCCGATCCGTCGGGCCGGAGAGTCGCGCCGTACGGCGGCACCGAGGCGCTCTTCACGCCCAATCCGTTCGCGATCGGTTACCCTGGCGCTGACCATCCGGTACTGATCGACATCTCCGCGTCGATCACGACCACCTCGATGACCCGGCAGAAGTTCGCCGCGGGCGAGCAGTTCGAGCACCCATGGTTGCTCGACGCGCAAGGTGTTCCGACGCGCGACCCGGCCGTGCTAGAGCAGAGTGAGCCCCGCGGCTCGCTGCAACTGATCGGCGGGCAGGATCACGGCCACAAGGGGTTCGGCTTTGCGCTGATGATCGAGGCGCTGTCGCAGGGCCTGTCGGGGCATGGCCGGCACGACGCGCCCAAGCGCTGGGGTGGAAACGTCTTCATGCAAGTCCTCGATCCGGATCTGTTCGCAGGCCGTGCCGAATTCGAGCGCCAGATGAACCATCTGTCGGACCGCTGCCGCGCGAACAGACCGATCCGCGCGGAGCGGCCCGTCCGGATGCCGGGCGACCAGGCGGCGCGGAACCTCGCCGATGCCAGAGTGAACGGCGTGCGCTACGACGAGCCGACATGGCTCGCGCTCGTCGGCTGGGCCGAACGGTTGAAGGTGGACCCGCCCGTGGCGCGCTGACCATCGGCATGGCATCAACGTCCTCAAGGAGAAATCCATGAAACGACTGATCGTTGCGCTCGCGTTGGGGCTCGGAATCCCGCTCGCCGTCGCCGCTCAGGCGCAGAAGTTCCCCACGAAACCGGTGCGCATCATCGTTCCTTTCGTGCCGGGCGGCGCCTCCGACATCCTCGCGCGGCTGCTCAGCACGTCGCTACGGGAGCCTTGGGGACAGCCGGTAATCGTGGAGAACAAGACCGGCGCAGGCGGCACCATCGGCACCGACGTCGTGGTGAAGGCGGCGCCCGATGGTCACACCCTCGTCGTGAGCGACCTCGGGACGATGACCATCATGCCGTCGCTCGTGAAGAACATCCCGTACGACCTGCACAAGGATCTCGCTCCGGTCACCGCGCTCACCTACTCGCCATATCTCGTCGCCGTGACGCCGAGCCTTCCACCCAAGTCGCTCAAGGAGTTGGTGGAGTACTCCAAGGCGAATCCGGGCAAGCTGAACTACGCCACGCCCGGACTCGGCAGCAACGTGCATCTCGCGGGTTTGCAGTTCGCCACGGCGATGGGGATCCAATGGACCTATATCCCAAGCAAGGGCGGCGCGCAGGCGATACAGGACGTCGCCGGTGGTCACGCCGACCTGATCTTCAACAGCATGCTCGCGACCGCGCCGCACGTGAAGAGCGGCAGCCTGCGTCTCCTCGCGGTGACGAGCCCGAAGCGCGTCGGCGCGTTCCCCGACGCGCCCGCGGCGAACGAGCTCCTGCCCGGGTACACGGCCGGCAGCTGGCAGGGCGTGCTCACGACCGCCGGTACGCCACGCGAGGTCGTGGCCAAGATCAACGCGGACATCGTGAAGCTGCTCAACACGCCGGAGATGAAGGCGAAGATCATCGACCTCGGCGCCGAGCCGATCGGCAACTCCCCGGAGGAAATGGATCGCTTCCTGCGCGAAGACCGCGCGCGCTGGGCCAAGCTGATCAAGGAAACCGGCCTCAAGCTCGAGCAGTAACGCGGCAACTCATCACAAGGAGAACACGGTGAAGCGTTTGTTCTGGAGCATGTTGGCGGCGGTGTGCGCCGTCGCCCCGGGTCCTGCGCCCGCGCAAGACGCGAAATGGCCGCAGAAACCGATCACTTACATCGTGCCGTTCCCGCCGGGCGGCACGACCGACATCCTCGCCCGCGCCATCGCGCAGAAGCTGGGGCCCGCGCTGGGCACGACGATCGTCGTCGAGAACAAGCCCGGCGCCGGCGGCAACATCGGCTCGGATTTCGTCGCCAAAGCGAAGCCGGACGGCTACACGATCCTCGGCGGAACCATCAGCTCGCACGCGATCAACCCCAGCATCTACGCGAAGATGCCATACGACGCGATGAAGTCGTTCCAGCCGATCACGCTGATCGGTACCAACGCGAACGTGCTCGTCGTCGGCGCCGACAGCCCCTACAAGACCGTGAAAGACGTGATCGCAGCCGCGAAAGCCAAGCCCGGCAGCATCTCGTTCGCCTCGGCGGGCAACGGCACCTCGCAGCACCTTTCGGGCGAGCTCTTCAAGTCGCTCGCGGGCATCAGCATCGAGCACGTGCCCTACAAGGGGAGCGGCCCCGCGATCCAGGACGTGATGGCCGGTCATGTGCCGATGATGTTCGACACGACCGTCGTGGCCGCTCCGCACATCCAGTCCGGCAAGGTCCGCGCGCTGGCGGTCACGTCGGCGAAGCGCGTCAAGAGCCTGCCCAACGTGCCGACGATGACGGAGGCCGGCGTGCCGGGGTACGAGCTCGTTTCGTGGCAGGGCATCTTCGCGCCGGCGGGCACGCCGAAGGACGTCGTTCAACGGCTCAACGCCGAGGTCGTGAAGATCCTGAAGATGCCCGACGTGCGCGAGCGCCTGGAGGGGCTCGGCCTCGACCCCGTCGGCAACACGCCGGACGAGTTCGCCGCGTTCCAGAAGGCCGAAATCGTCAAGTGGGCGAAGGTCGTAAAGGACGCCAACATCAAAGCCGACTGACGTTCGATCGGGACCATAGCCATGCGCAGCAACTACATCGCCGGCGAGTGGATCGCCGGCGCAGACGCGACGCCGAACATCAACCCGTCGGACGTGTCGGATGTGATCGAGGAGTACGCGGTGGGCGACGCCGCCGCGGTGGACCGTGCGGTGCTGGCGGCGCGAACGGCGTTCCCGACATGGTCGCTCGCCACCCCGCAGAGCGCTTCGATGCGCTCGATGCGGTCGGCAGCGAGATCCTCGCCCGCCGCGCCGAGCTCGGCGAGCTCCTCAGTCGCGAGGAAGGCAAGACCCTGCCCGAGGGCATCGGCGAGGTGGTTCGGGGCGGGTCGATCTTCAAGTTCTTCGCTGGGGAGGCGCTGCGCACGGGCGGAGAGGTCGTGCCGTCGGTTCGTCCTGGCCTCGGCGTAGAGATCACCCGCGAGCCGGTGGGCGTCGTGGGGCTGATCGCGCCGTGGAACTTCCCGATCGCGATCCCGGCCTGGAAGATCGCTCCGGCGCTCGCCTACGGGAACTGCGTCGTGTTCAAGCCGGCCGAGCTCGTGCCGGGGTCATCCTGGGCGCTGGCCGAGATCCTCAGCCGCTCGGGACTTCCGGCCGGAGTGTTCAACCTGGTGATGGGCCGGGGCGCAGTGATCGGCCAGGCGCTGATCGACCACCCCGGGGTCGATGCCATCAGCTTCACCGGCTCGGTCGGCACCGGCCGCCGGGTGGCCGAAGCGGCGCTGAAGCGCATGGCCAAGATGCAGCTCGAGATGGGTGGCAAGAATCCGCTGCTGGTGCTCGACGACGCCGATCTCGAGCAGGCGGTAGAGGTGGCGGTGCAGGGGTCGTATTACTCGACCGGTCAGCGGTGCACCGCGTCCAGCCGCATCATCGTCACCGACGGGATTCACGACTCTTTCGTAAAGCGCCTCACCGAGCGTACGAAGTCCCTGATTGTCGGCGATGCGCGCGACCCGAAGACCCAGATCGGACCGGTGGTCGACGAGCGGCAGCTCGAGCAGGACCAGCGCTACATCGCGCTCGGCAAGGACGAGGGCGCGCGGCTCGCCGCCGGCGGCGAGCGTCTCAAGCGCGACAAGGACGGCTTTTACCTTTCACCCGCGCTCTTCACCGACTGTTCGAACGCGATGCGCATCTGCCGTGAGGAGATCTTCGGGCCGGTGGCTGCCGTCGTGCGCGCCAGGGATTACGACGAAGCGCTCGCAGCCGCCAACGACACGCCGTTCGGGCTCACGGCTGGCATCTGCACCTCCTCGCTCAAGCATGCCGCGCACTTCAAGCGCCAGGCGCAGGCCGGCATGGTGATGGTGAACGTCCCCACCGCCGGGGTCGACTATCACGTGCCTTTCGGCGGACGCAAGGGCTCGAGCTACGGCTCGCGCGAGCAGGGCCGGTACGCGGCGGAGTTCTACACCACCGTCAAGACGGCGTATACGCTGGCATGACCGGCGCGCCGGTCCGCGGAGATCATCCAGGAAAAGGGGATCACGGCCGAGCAGGCGCGTGCCCGCACCGCACACCCAAAGGAGAAGGCCCGTGAAGCCCAAACCGGTTGTTGCCGTCGCTCTTTCCGCCGTGACTCTTGTCGCCGCTGGCGGCGCGCTCGCGCAGGGCGCGGCGCAGGCGTTTCCGAGCAAGGCCATCACCATCGTCATCCCGGCCACCCCCGGCGGAGCGATCGACCTGACCGCACGCGTGATCGGCCCGAAGCTCACCGACGCCTGGGGCAAGGCCGTCGTCGTCGAGAACAAGGCCGGCGCAACCGGGATCATCGGCACCGAGTTCATCGCGAAGGCGGCGCCCGACGGCCACACGTTGGTGCTGGTCGCGAGCAGCCATTCGATCAATCCGAGCATGTTCAAGAAGCTGCCGTACGACACGCTCAAGAGCTTCGAGCCGGTCGTGCTGACGCACGTCCTGCCGTTGATGCTGGTGGTGCATCCGTCGCTGCCGGTAAAGAACGTCCAGGAACTCATCGCGTACGGCAAGGCCAATCCCGGGAAGCTCACCTTCGCCTCCAGCGGCCCGGGCGGGGCGCCGCATATGTCCGGCGAGCTCTTCAAAAGCATGACCGGAATCGACATGCTGCACGTGCCCTACAAGGGCAGCACCGCAGCCCACTCCGACCTGCTGAGCGGCCGCGTCTCGCTGATGTTCGACACGGTGACCGCGATCAACCCCCACGTGAAGAGCGGCGCGCTGCGCGCGCTTGCGGTCACCACCGCCAAGCGTTCCGCGGCGGCACCGGACGTGCCCACGATGGCCGAGGCCGGACTGAAGGGCTACGAGACGAGCACCTGGGGCGGCGTCCTCGCGCCGGCCGGAACGCCGAAGGACATCGTCGACAAGCTGAACGCGGAGATGAACAAGGCGCTCGCTGCCCCCGACGTGCGCCAGCGCATGCTCGACGCCGGGATCGAACCGGCGGGCGGCACGCCGCAGCAGTTCGCGGGCTTCATCCAGTCGGAGATGGCGAAGTGGGGGAAGGTCGCCAAGACGGCCGGGATCCAGCCGGAGTAGGCAGCCGATAGGGCGCGACGCGGCGGTGGGGTACACTCCGGCCCCGCGATGGCCACGACGCCCTACAACCTGCTGGTCGACATCGGCAACACGTTCGTCAAGTGGGGCCGCTACCGCGCGACCGCGGAAGTGTCGGCGGCCGACAACTGCCTCGAGTCGGGCCACGCGCTGCTCGCGGAGATCCCCGAGCTCGCGGGCGCCTGGCGGAGGCTGCCGGCGCCGCATCGGGTGGTCGTCTCGAACGTGGCCGGCATCCGCGCGCGCGCGACCATGATCCGCGTGCTCGAGGTATGGCCCGACGTGCCGGCGCCGCTCTGGCTCCATGCGCAGCCCGAGCAGTGCGGGGTGAAGAACGGCTACCGCAACCCCGAGCAGCTCGGCTCGGACCGCTGGGCGGCGATGATCGGCGCGCGGGGGCTCGTCGGCGCCAAGCCGGTGCTCGTGGTGGTGTCCGGCACGGCGACGACGATCGACTTCGTGACCGCCGGCGGCGAGTTCACCGGCGGCGTGATCCTTCCCGGCGTCGGCCTGATGATCCGCTCGCTTCACGAGGGCACCGCTGCGCTGCCCGATGCCGACGGGCAGTACACCGATCATCCGCGGCAGACCATCGACGCAATCGTTACGGGCTGCCAGCACGCGCTCGCGGGCGCGGTGGAGCGCCTCTACCGGATGCATGCCGCGGCGCACCCGGCGCTCGGCTGTCTGCTTTCTGGCGGGGCGGCGCGAGCGCTTGCGCCGCGGCTCGGCATTCCGTTCCGCCTGCAGGACAATCTGGTCCTGGAAGGGCTGCACCGCATCGCGAGAACGCTCGACTGAGCACGGGCGGGTTCTGCCTGCTGTGCTAGCATGCCCCGTCGTTCGCCTCGTCACTTTCGAACCCCGTGCGCAGTTCGAGCTTCGCCGTCCTCAAGGCGCTCGCGGACGGGCGGCTCCGCTCCGGCGCCGCGATCGCGGTCGGCCTCGGCCTCTCCCCTGCGACCGTGTCACAAGCCGTACGTGAGCTCGCGGCGCATGGGCTCGCAGTGCACGCCGTTCGCGGGCGTGGATACCGTCTCGCCGAACCCTTCGATGCCCTCGACGTCGCGGTGATCCGCGGCGCGCTCGGTTCGTCGGCGGCTGCGATCCGGCTGGAAGTGATCGACCAATGCGAGTCGACCAACGCCTTCATCGCCGACCGCGCGGCAGCCGGCGCGCCGTCCGGCACGGCGGTCGTCTGCGAGCTGCAGTGCGCCGGGCGCGGACGGCACGGCGCGGGTTGGTACTCGGGCCTCGGCACCAGCGTCACCGCTTCGGTGCTCTGGCGCTTCGCGCGGGCGAGCGCGGGCCTGAGCGGGCTGCCGCTCGCGGTCGGCGTCGCCGGCGCGCGCGCGCTCGAGGCGCTCGGGGCGATCGGCATCGGACTCAAGTGGCCCAACGACATCATCCGCGAAACCGGCAAGCTCGGCGGCATCCTCGTCGAGGCGGCGAGCGATGGACACGCGACTGCGGCCGTCATCGGCGTCGGCATCAACGTGCGGTTGCCCGCCGCGGCCGAGCGCGCGATCGGCCGACCGGTCGCCGACCTCGCCGGCGCGATCGGGTCGCCGTCGCGAAACGCGCTCGCGGCCCGGCTGCTCGGCGAGATTGCCGCCGCGGCCGCTGCATTCGATCGCGACGGCTTCGGCGCGTTCCGCGCGGAATGGCAGCGTCGCCATGCCTGGCAGGGGCGGCGCGTGCGCGTCCTCGCGCCATCGCGGCAGACGGTCGACGGCATCGCCGCGGGCGTGGCCGACGACGGCGCGCTGATCGTCGACACGCCGCGCGGGCCGGAGCGGTTCCACTCGGCGGAAGTGAGCCTCAGGCTGGCCGCATGAGAACGCTGTTCCTCGCTCTCCTCTTCGCCAACGTGGCGTTCTTCGCGTACCGGTTCTACGTAACGCAGTACGCGACGGGCAAGGGCGATCCGATCGCACAGCAGATCCAGCCGGAGCGGGTCCGGATCATCCCGCCGGCCGAGCTGGCGCGGCTCGCGGCCTCGCGTCGCGGCGTGGCGTGCATCGAGCTCGGCCCGGTTGCCGCCGCCGAGGCGGCGCGCGCCGAGGAAGCCGTCGGCGGGCTGGCGGACGGCCTCAAGATATCGCAGCGCCGCGTCGACGAGGCGGGGCGGTGGTGGGTCTACCTTCCGCCGCTCCCGACGCGCGCGGCGGCGAACCAGCGCATCGCCGAGCTGAAGAGTCAGGGCGTCGACTCGTCGCTGATCAACGACGATCCGGTGTGGCGCAACGCCATCTCGCTCGGGGTGCTCGGCTCGGAGGATGCCGCGAGCCGGCATATCGAGGATCTGAAGCGACGCGGGGTGCGCGGCGCACAGGCCGCGCCGCGCGAAGGGCGGGGTGCGCGCGTGTACGTCCAGCTCCGCGATGCTCCCGAGCCGGTGCGCCTTCGCTTCGTCGACTTGAAGCAGGGTTTCCCCGGGTCGGATGTGCGGGAGTGCCCCGGAGCGTGACGGCGAAGCCACAAGACGGAACGCATGTACATCCCGCCTCATAACCGCGTCGACGACCAGCCGACGCTGGTCGCGTTCATGCGCGCGCACTCGTTCGCCGCTTTCGTCACCCATGGCGAAGCGGGCCTGCGCGCGACACACCTGCCGGTCGTCGTCGAGGACGAAGGCGGCCGCGTGCGCCTCCTCGCCCACGTCGCGCGCGCGAACCCGCAGTGGCGCGATTTCGCGGACGGCCGCGAGGCGATGACGATCTTCGCCGAACCGCACGCCTATGTCTCGCCGCGGCACTACGAGCGCGCCGAGTCGGTGCCGACGTGGAACTACGTCGCCGTCCACGCCTACGGCGTCCCGCGCGTCGTCGAGGGCCGCGACGCGAAGCACGCCCAGCAGGCGAAGCTGATCGCGATGCACGATGCCGAATACGGCGCGCGGTTCCCGGGCATGCCGCGCGAATACGTCGACCGGATGCTCGGTGCGATCGTCGCGTTCGCGATCGACGTCACCCGGCTCGACGGGCGGTTCAAGCTCTCGCAGGAGAAGCTCCCGGTGGAGCGCGAACGCATCATCGCCGAGCTCGAGCGGGCCGACGGCAGCTGGGCGGTCGAGACCGCCGAGCTGATGCGAAAGCATCACCGGTGAGCGCCTCCCTGGCAGCCCCGTACGCGATCGTCGACGCGACGAACCCGCCGCGGCTCGACGACGTGCGGCGCCTCTTCCGCGACTACGCGGAGTGGATCGGCGTCGACCTCGGGTTCCAGGATTTCGAGCGTGAGCTCGCGACGCTGCCCGGAAAGTACGCGCCGCCCGCGGGACGGCTGCTGCTCCTCGTCCGCGGCGAGGAGGCGGTCGGCTGCATCGCGCTCCGCCGGTTCGACAGGAGCTCGGGCGAGGTGAAGCGGCTCTACGTGCGCCCGGGGGAGCGCGGCCGCGGCCTCGGCAAGGCGCTCGCTGCCGCGATCGTCGAGGCGGCGCGGGCGATCGGCTATCGCCGCCTGATGCTCGACACGCTGGAGCCGATGGTGGAGGCGCGCGAGCTCTATCGCTCGTTCGGCTTCAGCGAGATCCCGGCGTATTACAGCAATCCCCTGCCGGGGGCGATCTATATGGAGCTGAAGCTCTAGCGGACCGCGCGCCTCGCGAGCATCCTATCGGCGCGCTGCCCCCCTCACCCCGACCCTCTCCCCCAAGATCGGGGGAGAGGGAAGCTCTAGCCGGATCGGCGCTGCCGCTGCACGATCCCCATCAGCTTGTACACGAGCATCGCCGCGGCGAAATCGAAGGCGTGAAAGCCGGGGATCGGCGCAAACTCCAGGATGTCGAAACCGATGATCCGGCGCTGACGCGCCACGGACTCGAACAGGCCGAGCGTCTGATACCAGCCCAGGCCGCCGGGCACGGGTGTGCCCGTGGCCGGCAGCACGGAAGGATCCATGCCGTCCACATCGAGCGTGAAGAAGACGTCCCTCGGGAAGTCCTGCGGTAGGGTGATGCTGTCGATCCGCTCGGGCACCAGCCGGTCGGCGTCGAGATAGCGGACGTTGTAGCGCACGCGGGCTTCGCGCTCCTCCTCGGAGTAGGCGCGGTTGCCGAGCTGGAAGAGCGGGATGCCCGCCTCGACGACCCGCCGCATGACCGAGGCATGGCTGAGCGGGTCACCCTCGTAGCGGTCGCGGAGATCCGCGTGCGCATCGATCTGGACCACGCCGAAGTCGCGCCGGCCCGCGTCGAGATAGCCGCGCACGACGCCGCCGGTCACCGTGTGCTCCCCGCCGAGCACGACCGGCATCCTGCCGAGTCCGAGAATCTTCGCCACCGCGGCCGCGATGGCAGCGAGCACTTTCTCAGGCTTCCCGCGACAGTCGATCGCCGGCCACGTGTAAATGCCCTCGGCGCCCGGGTCGCTGTAGCCGTCCCAGCGCTCGAGCTGCCCCGATGCGGCGAGGATCGCCGCCGGGCCCTTTGCCGTGCCGCGGCCGTACGACACGGTCTTCTCGTACGGGACGGGCAGCACGTGGAAGTGCGCCGCGTGCGGCGCGATGTCGTCGAGCTCGGTGTCGAGAAAACGGGGCGCGGGCGCATGCTTCGCACGCGGTTTCCCCGCTCGTGCCCGAAGGCGCGCGGGCTTCATGACAGCCGGCTCTTGAACTCTTCGTAGCCGAACTCCCGGATGAGCCGGAGCGCGTCGGTGTCGGAGTTCCAGATCGCTATGGACGGGAGGCGGATCCCGTTGAAGGTGGTCGCCTTCACCATCGTGTAGATGGCCATGTCCTCGAACACGAGCCGCTGGCCGACCCGCAGCGGCTCGTGAAACGAGTAGTCGCCGATCACGTCGCCCGCCAGGCAGGTCTGGCCGCCGAGACGGTATGTGTTCGGCAGCGCGCCGGGCTCGCCGGCGCCGATGATGCGCGGGCGGTAGGGCATCTCGATCACGTCGGGCATGTGGCAGGTGGCCGACGTGTCGAGGATCGCGAGCGGCATCCCGTTCCATGGCAGGTCGAGCACTTCGGCCACGAGCACGCCCGCGTCGAGCGCGATCGCCTCCCCCGGCTCGAGATAGACCTGGACGCCGTGGCGCGCGCTGAACTCGCGGACGAGGCGCACGAGATCGTCGCGCTGATAGTCGGGGCGCGTGATGTGATGCCCGCCGCCGAAGTTGATCCATTCCATCCCCGGAATGAATTCGCCGAACCTCTCCTCGAACGCCGCGACCGTGCGCTCGAGCGGCGGAAAGTCCTGCTCGCATAGCGTGTGGAAATGAAGTCCGCTGATGCCGGCCAGGTCGCCGCGAAACTGCGAGCGGACGATGCCGAGCCGCGAGCGCGGTGCGCTCGGATCGTAGAGCGGGACCGCCCCCTCGGAGCGCTCCGGATTGACTCGCAGGCCGAACCGCAGCTCCGGGCGACGCGCGCGCGCCGCACGCACGAGCGGCTGAAACCGTTCCCACTGCGCGAGGGAGTTGAACACGACGTGGTCGGAGATCTCCAGGACCTCGGCAAGGTCGGCCGCGGTAAACGCGGCCGAGAACGTGTGCACCTCGCCGCCGAACGCCTCGCGCCCGAGGCGCGCCTCGTGGAGCCCGCTCGCGCACGTGCCCCGGAGGTACCGCGCGACGAGCGGCGCGAGTCTCCACATCGCGAACGCCTTGAGCGCGAGCAGGATTTTCGCGCCGCTCGCGTGCTGGACGGCGTCGAGCACGCGCAGGTTCGCTTCGATCGCGGCTTCGTCGACGACGAAGCAGGGCGACGGCACGCGTCGCGGGTCGAGCCGCCGGAACCGCGCGGTGCGCGCGTTCACGCCATCGGCGCGTCGGGCTCGACCACTGTCCACGGCAATCCGTGGCGGTTCATCGCCGCCATGAACGGGTCCGGGTCGAGCTGCTCGAGATTGAACACGCCCTCGCCCCGCCATTCGCCGGTCACCATGAGCTTGGCGCCGATCATGGCGGGCACGCCGGTGGTGTAGGAGATCGCCTGCGCCCCGACCTCGCGATAGGTGGCTTCGTGGTCGCAGATGTTGTACACGAAGGCGAGCTTTTCCCTGCCGTCCTTGCGGCCGCGGACCAGGCAGCCGATGCAGGTCTTGCCCTTGGTCAGCGGGCCGAGGCTCGCCGGATCGGGCAGGAGCGCCTTCAGGAATTCGAGGGGCACGATACTGCGACCCTGGAACGTCACCGGTTTGATCGAGGTCATGCCGACGTTGCCGAGCACGCGCAGGTGCGTGAGGTAGTTGTCGGAGAAGGTCATCCAGAACCGCGCGCGGCGCAACGTGGGGAAGTTCCGGACGATGGACTCGAGCTCCTCGTGGTAGAGGAGAAAGATCTTCTTCGGGCCGATACCCTCGGGAAAATCGTACATGCGGCTGACCGAGAGCGGATCGGTGGTCTTCCAGGCGCCGTCCTCCCAGTACCTGCCGGGCGCGGTGACCTCGCGGATGTTGATCTCGGGATTGAAGTTGGTCGCGAACGGCTGGCCGTGGTCGCCGGCGTTGCAGTCGATGATGTCGAGCTCCTCGATCGTGTCGAAGTGGTGCTTCGCGAGATACCGGGTGAACACGTTGGTCGCGCCCGGATCGAACCCGCTTCCGAGGAGCGCCATGATGCCGCGGCGCTGGTAGCGCTCGTGGTAGGCCCACTGCCAGCTGTACTCGAACCTGGCGGTGTCGCGCGGCTCGTAGTTCGCCGTGTCCACGTAGTCGACGCCGGTCGCGAGGCAGGCGTCCATGATCGGGAGGTCCTGGTACGGCAGGGCGACGTTGATCACGATCGCGGGCCGCTCGCGCTCGATCAGCGCCGTCATCTGCGGCACGTCGTCTGCGTCCACCTGCGCGGTCTTGATCGGCCGCCGGATCTGCGCGGCGATCCGCCGGCACTTCTCCTCGGTACGGCTCGCGAGCACGATCTCGGAGAACACCTCGGGCACCTGGGCGCACTTGTGCGTCACCACCTGGCCGACCCCGCCCGCGCCGACGATCAAGACCTTGGCCATGCCGGAAGCCCTTCCGATCGGTTAGTCTTCGAAATAGGTGTAGCCGCGCAGGCTCGCGGAGAACGCCTCCAGCACCGCCTGCCGTTCCGCGACCGAGATGCGGCCGTCGCGGACCGACTGCTCGGCGGTCCGCCGGAACTGCTCGAGGAGCTGCTGCGGCTGGTATTCGACGTAGCTCAGGACATCGGCGATGCTGTCACCGCTCATCTCGCGGACGAAATCGAACGTGCTGTCCTCGTTGATGCGCACGCTCACCACGTTCGTGTCGCCCATCAGGTTGTGCAGGTCGCCGAGCGTTTCCTGGTACGCGCCGACGAGGAACACGCCGATGTAGTAGGGCTGGCCGTCGACGAGCGGATGGACCGGCAGGGTCTTGCGTATGCCGCGGGTGCCGATGAAGCGGTCGATCTTGCCGTCCGAGTCGCACGTGATGTCCGCGATGATCGCCTGTCGCGTCGGCGGCTCGGTGTGGCGATGCACCGGCATGATCGGAAAGATCTGATCGATCGCCCACACGTCGGGGAGCGACTGGAACACCGAGAAGTTGCCGTAGTAGATGTCGGACAGCGCCTGCTCCAGGCCGTCCAGGCCGGGCGGCACGCGCTTCGCATCGTGGAGCTCGCGGACGATGCCGCGCACGATCTCGAGGAAGATGTCCTCGGCAAGCGAGAGCTCGCGCAGCCGGATCTGGCCGCGCTTGAAGAGCTCGCGCAGCTCCTCGCGGTAGTAGACCGCGTCGTTGTAGCACTCCTGGAGGTTCCTGGGGTTGATGCTCTTCAGCGACTCGCGCAGGTTGCCGATCAGCTCGTGCTCGCTCGCCGGGTCCGGACCGGGGATTTCGCCCGGCTCGAAGCGCGTCACGTCGAGGACGTTGAAGAGGAGGACGGAGGAGTAGGCAACGGTCGCGCGGCCGGACTCGGTGACGATCACGGGATGCTCGATGTCCAGGGGATCGAGCACGCTCATGATGCCCTCGACGAGGTCGAGGCAGTACTCGTCCAACGAGTAGTTCTTGCTGTAGTCGTAGTTCGTCTGCGAGCCGTCGTAATCCACCGCCAGGCCGCCGCCGAGGTCGAGGAAGCCGAGCGGGGCGCCCTCGTGCTTGAGGTCGACGTAGTACCGCGCGGCCTCGAGCACGCCGCTGCGGATGTCGCGGATATTGGGGATCTGCGATCCGAGGTGGTAGTGCATGAGCTGCAGGCAGTCGAGCATCTCGTGCCGCTTCAGCGAGTCGATCAGCTCGATGATCTGCGAGGTCGTCAGCCCGAAGATGCTGCGGTCGCCGCTCGACTCGTTCCACGCGCCGCCGACGCGCGCGGCGAGCTTCACCCGCACGCCGAGCATCGGCCGGATACCGAGGGCGCGGCTCGTCTCGAGGACGATCGGCAGCTCGGTCGGGGTCTCGAGGACGAAGAAGACGCGGTAGCCGAGCTTGAGCGCCTGCAGGCCGAGCGTGACGAACTCGGTGTCCTTGTAGCCGTTGCAGACGATGTAACCCGTGCCCGGGTCCATGCTCGCGAGCGCGATGAGGAGCTCCGCCTTGCTGCCGGCCTCGAGGCCGTGCCCGTACCGCGATCCGAAGCGAGCGATCTCCTCGATCACCTGGCACTGCTGGTTGACCTTGATCGGGAACACGCCGCGGTAGACGCCGCGATAGTTGAGGGAGCGCATCGCCCGGCCGAAGCTCTCGTTGAGGAGCGAGACCTGAGCGTCGAGGATATTCTCGATCCGCAGCAGGACCGGCATCTGCAGGCCGCGCTGCTGCATTCCGCGGATGATGTCGAGCAGGCTCACGCGGGCCCGCTTGCCGTTGAACGGCACGCTGACGCCGACCGTCCCGTCGTCGGACAGATCGAAGTATCCGGCGCCCCAGCTCCGGATCCCGTACAGCTCGGCGGATTCGGCCGTGCTCCAGTTCGATGCCGGGTGCGCTCTCAGTCGCTGGTCTCCCGTGGGATGCCGGTGAACGGGCGTCCACCGCATGGCCCGAATCTTGACCGTGGAAATGCTAAAGATCAAGCGCGGAGCTTGCTGTTTTTTCGGGAGAAAGCGCCGGCGTCGCGGTGTCGTGGCGCAGCGGCTCGCACGGCTTGAGAGCCCGATGGCCGATGGGGCACCGGCGAGGACGGGCGTTCCCGTTAGGCGCGTCTCGACCGCTACATCGGCTACATGGAGTCATACGCCACCAGCCACGATGACCTCGACCGCGACCGGGCGGTGCAGGAGGAGGTGCGCAACGTCGCGCGGGCCGTAGCCAACGCGGTGGCGCAGGCACGTGCGAAGCGGCTCTCGGTTCCCGATTCGAAGCTCGAGCGGCCGCGGCCGAAGTGACGCGCCCGTCGCCGACGCGTTTTTCAGCCGCGCCGAATCCGCTCGAGCAGCGCCGTCGTCGACCGGTCGTGCTCGAACGGGATCGAGTGGACCGTACCGCCCCAGCCGCGGACCTCCCGTGCGCCGACGATCGCGTCCGGCTTCCAGTCACCGCCCTTGACGAGCACGTCCGGCCGGCACGCGACGATCAGGGCGAGCGGCGTGTCCGCGTCGAACGGGGTCACGAGGCTCACCGGCTCGAGCGCGGCGAGGACCGCCATGCGGTCGGCGAGCGGGTTGACGGGGCGGTCGTCACCCTTGCCGAGGCGTTTCACCGAAGCGTCCGAGTTCACGCCCACCACCAGGCTTGCGCCAAGGGCTCGCGCCTGCGCGAGGTAGGTGACGTGCCCGCGGTGTAGAACGTCGAACACGCCGTTGGTGAAGACGAGCGGGCGGGCGAGCTGCGCGACACGGGTTGCGAGCTCGTCCGCGGCGCAGAGCTTCCGCTCGAAGTCCGGCGCAGGATTCACTTCCAGTGCGCCGGCCAGGTCTTCGGGAAGTACGGCAGGATCTCCACGCCCTGCATCCAGGCGTTGATCCGCGGCGGGATCCGCTCGCGCAAGGCGAGGTCGGGCCGCTTTTTCTCGCAGCGGAGCGCGAGCGCGATCATCGGGTAGAGCGCGTAGTCGGCAGCCGAAACCGCGCCGGCAAGATACTCGCCGCGGAGCGCCTGGGCCCAACGCTCGAGCTCGGCCGCCAGCTCGTCGCGCGCGGCCGCGATGCGTGCGGCGTCCCAGTCCAGAGGTTTCGTGAAAAGCACCCGCTGCACCAGCCGATTCATCGCCCCGGCGACGTAGTTGTCGGCCTCGCACACGAGCCGCCGTACGAGCGCCCGATCGCGCACCGAGCCCGGGAAGAGCCGCTTCCCGTAGTCGGGGTACGCGTCGTCGAGATACTCGACGATCGCCGCCGACTCGTACAGGCGCACGTCGCCGTCGACGATCGCGGGGACTTTGCCGCGCGGGTTGATCGCGAGGAACTCGGGCTTCTTCAGATCGCCTTCGGCGAACGACAGCACCTTGCGCTCGTACGGGATCGCCTTGTGCTCGAGGGCGAGCCAGACGCGCCAAGCGTAGGGCGACCCAGCACCGTAGTAGAAGATTGGCACCATTTGCACTCTATCACGTTGATCTTGTCTTCTCCGTGCTGCGCCGATGCGGCCCGGAATGCGGTCAGAAATCGGCGTGACCGGCTCACGCGCGGTTCTGCGCCTCTGAGCAGCTCGCGCGGAATAGGAAGTGCGGACCCTTGCAGCGGACGGGAATCCGCACAATCCGGATTCTCGTTACTTGCCTTGCGCTAGGTTCTGGGAGGCCGACCGTTCGGTCGGAGCGACGCCTGAGGAGTTTCTTCAGAGCGCTGTTGGCGTGGGGGTCGAAGAAGTGAAGCAGTGCCGTGGTTCGCGTCACGCCGGGCAGGCAGGCTTCATTGGTGTGAAGGGTGCAATAGCCCCAGAAGAGGTACAGGTTTCCCGGGGTCAAGGGGAGATATCTTATGACTTTGCTTTTCCGGCGATGCAGCGATCGAAATATGAGTTGCGAGACTGGATTATCGACAATGATCTTTTCGATGAGATTGTGGAGATAGAAGCGGCGCAAGGGCCGGCTGTTGGGAATATAGAGCAGTTCGCCTCCTCGCTGCGGAATGTCGATTGGGATAAGCGCCGTCAGCACAAAAGAGTCGTAGTGAAAAACGAGGTAATGTTGGCGAGGCGACGTGTCCGTCAAGCATCTCAACACTTGGTGGAATGTCGCGTCCGTGATCTGGCCGCCGACCTTGTGGGCGCAAAGGCGGCGGCACAGTTCGACGAAGTTCGGCTCCCTTCCCAGCGAATGCAGGAACGTGTCCGCCAACGGCTCGGCTCCCACGAAGTGGGCGTATCCCCCGTTGCAATTCAGGAGCGCCCGCGCGGCGAAAGCTTTGATCTGTTCAATGTGTTTCGCCGCAAAGCAGCCTTCGATAACGGCGAAGCCCGCCTCATCGATGCCCTTCGCGATACGCAGGACATCCGCATCACTAACCGCGCGCATCATCCGCGACGATTCGTCGACAAGAGCGCTGCGTACAAATGCGCGCCGAATAGCATGCTGCAGTCCCCCCCGAGCGCCTTGGCCCGCAGCGATGTTCTGTGAGCCAAGGAGACGAGGAACGATAGCTTGTTTTGCGCTGGAGGCCAAGGCGCACTTGCTTGGTCGCAGGGGTGTGTCGCGCTTTCGTCTAACAGACAGAGCAAACGGGACGGCGACCAGACAATGAAAAAGGGCCGGTCGCCCGGCCCTTGGTCGCGGTCGTGCGCGTGGGCGTCAGGCGGCCCTGAGCTTTCCGGGCGCCGCCTCCGCAAGGCGCTGTGCGACTTCCTTGCGGTAGCGGTTCAGGTCCTGGACCGAGTCGATGGTGCGCTGGAAGAGAAGCGAGAGGCTGCGGAGGATCGCCTGCACGACCTTGGCCTCCCACGCCCCGTCGAAACGGATCTGCTCGTCGAGCCAGCGCTCGAGCCATCCCGGGTCGGGGAGCTTCGACTGCACCGTGTCGTGGGGGAAGAGGTCCTTGTTCACGTGCAGGTTGGTCGGGTGCAGAGGCTTGCCGGTGCGGCCCGGGCTCGCCATCAGCATCCCGATCTTCGCGAACGCCGCGCGCGCCTCGTCGCCCCGACGCTCGATCGCGCGCTTCATGTACTGGCGGTAGGCGCCGCCGTGGCGCGCCTCGTCGTGCGACATCAGGCTGTAGATCGCCTTGATCGCCGGCTCGGTGTGCCATTGCGCTGCCCGCCGATACCAGTGGTTGAGCCGGATCTCGCCGCAGAAATGCAGCATCAGCGTCTGCAGCGGCGGCGCCGGGTCGAACTGGAACCGCACCGCGTGCAGCTCGGCCTCGCTCGGCGCGAAGGCCGGCCGGAACCGCTTGAGGTACTCGATGAGGACCAGCGAGTGCTTCTGCTCCTCGTAGAACCATACTGACATGAACGCCGAGAAGTCGCTGTCGTCGATGTTGTCGCGGAGGAACATCTCGGTGGCCGGCAGCGCCGACCACTCGGTGATGGCGTTCATCTTGATCGTCCGCGCCTGCTCGTCGGAGAGCTTCGCGGCGTCGAACTGGCCCCACGGCACGTCGTCCTCGAGGCTCCAGCGGAGCCGCTCGAGCGACTTGAAGATTTCGGGGTAGAGCATCTTGAGGGCCATGACAACGGCAAGTGTATCAGAGCAAATGCACAGCGATCTGGCAACGGCTTCGAGGCCGTGCACGCGCCGGATTGCCCATCTCATGGACGGTCCCTCGCGGACGCGGTCGCGGCCGCGCGGAGAGGTCGCCGCTCCTCCGAACCGGGGCGCGTGACCTTGCCGCGCGCATGAGCACCGTGCGCGGTTTCGACGCCAGCGAACGCGGGCGCAAGCTGGTCGCCGAGCACGAGGATCAGACCACGGACGGCGTCGCGGCACTCATCCGCCGGCGCGGATCCCTCGTCGTGGTTGAGGCGGAGGCGCCGGCCCGCCGAACCGCGAGGGCGACGTGCAACGGACGGCGGGAGCGGGACGCCGGTCGCGCCGTCTCGAGCGCGCTGATTCGATAGCGGCGGCGGCCCGGGCGTGCCGGTTTCCGTCACTGGATTGTCCATGACAAGCTGTTGAAAATATTGCTTTGATGGACTACCTTAACAAGCGATATCCTCGGATGACTAGGACCGACGTGCTCGGCCGTCTCGCGTTCAGCGTGCTGCTCGGAAGCTTCGCCACCGCCGCAATGACGGCTCCGGAGTCGGGCGCCGATGCGGCCTGTCCGTCGCTGCTCGATCGCAAGATCCTGAATCTGCAGGACGAAGCCGTGTCGCTCTGCCAGTTCCGCGGCAAGGTCCTGCTGGTCGTGAATACCGCCAGCGAATGCGGCTACACGCCGCAATACGAGGGGCTGGAGAAACTCTATCGGCGTTACCGCGACCGCGGGCTGGTCGTGCTCGGGTTCCCGGCCAACGACTTCGGCGCGCAGGAGCCAGGATCGAACAAGCAGATCGCGGACTTCTGCCAGGTGAACTATGGCGTGAGCTTCCCGATGTTCGCGAAGTCGTCGGTCGCCGGCACCAACGCCAACGCGGTGTTCCGCGAACTGGCCGCGAAGACCGGATCAGCGCCGCGCTGGAACTTCCACAAGTACCTGGTCGACCGCAACGGCGCCCCGGTGGCGTCGTTCACGACCCAGGTTGAGCCGCTGGACCCGAAGCTGACGCGCGAGATCGAGCGACTGCTCAGCCGCTGACCGCATGATCAACCCGGCTTCGCCGCGACGCCGATGAGCGCGCGTGGAGGCTCGGCGTTCAGCTCTTCGGCGCCGCTGCCGCGGGCGGCGGGTCGGGGATGTATTCGAACACCCGCACCACGCGCTTGACGCCGCTGACGTGGCGCGCGATGTTGGTCGCGTCGTCGGCTTCCTTGCGCGTCACCAGGCCGAGCAGGTAGACGGTCCCGTTCTCGGTGACCACCTTCACGTGCAGCGGGTTGAACTTCTGCTCGCCGACGAAGCGCGCCTTCACCACGCTCGTCAGGTAGGCGTCGTTCGAGCGCGAGCTGAGCGGCGCGAGCGGGCCGATCGTGATCTCGTTCACGACGTCCTTAACGCCGGTCGCCGCGGCGGCGAGCTTGCCGACCTCCTGCTTCAGCGCCTCGGTCGTCGTTTCGCCGGTCAGGAGCACCGTCTTGTTGTAGCTCACGATGTTCACGTGGCCCTGCTCGAGGATCTTTTCGCCGATCCATTTGGAGGCCGTGAACTCGATCCGCTCGTCGGCGACCTGGGTATCGGTGGTGCGGCGATCGACCGCGACGGCTACGCCGCCGGCAGCGGCGGCGCCGACGACGACCGGGGCGCACCCGGAGGCGAGGACCGCGGCGGTGAGGACGGGGAAAAAGACGAGGACGAGCCGGATCATGCGGTTTTCACTCCGTTCCGAGCAGCAGACAGTCGATGCCGTCGCAGAGACAGTGCAGCGTCAGGAGATGCACCTCCTGAATGCGCGCCGTCACCGCGTGCGGGACGCAGATGTGGACGTCGGCTGAGGCGAGCGTCTTCCCGACTTCGCCGCCGCCCTTGCCGGTAAGCGCGACCACCTTCATGTCGCGCTCGTGCGCGGCGCGGACCGCGGCGACGACGTTGGGCGAGTTGCCGCTCGTCGAGATCGCGAGCAGCACGTCCCGCGGCTGGCCGAGCGCGAGCACCTGCTTCGAGAACACCTGGTTGTAGTCGTAGTCGTTCGCGATCGACGTGATCGTCGAGGTGTCGGTCGTGAGCGCCATCGCCGCGAGCCCGGGCCGCTCGCGCTCGAAGCGGTTCAGGAGCTCCGCCGCGAAGTGCTGGCAGTCGGCGGCCGAGCCGCCGTTGCCGCAGGCGAGGATCTTGCCGTTCGCCATGAGGCACCCGACCATCAGCTCGGTCGCGCGCACGATCGGCTGCGCGAGCGCCTCCACCGCAGCGAGCTTCGTCTGCGCGCTGTCCGAGAAGTGCCGGCTCACCCGGGCTGCGAGGTCGATCGACATGTCTGCTTTGTCGGACCGCACCGATACGGCCCGCCCGGATGAGTAGTTTACTCCACGAACACCTCGAATTCGATGCGCAGACGCGGGTTCCGGTGCTCCCGCAAGGCGCTGATACGCGCGGTGACCGGCTCCCCGCGGTCCATCGCCCAGGCGAGTGCGCTGTTCTCGGCCCGCGGCACGTAGCCGAGCTTCCGGCCGCGCCACTCGACCCGCACGGCGTCGGCGTCGTGCGGGTTCGACGGCTCCCGCACGAGGTCCAGTCGATCGCCGACAACGAGCTCCTGCCACACCGCCGCCCCATCGTGATATCGGAAGCCCGCCAGCGGCGAGCTTTGCACCAGCAGCCGCACGCTCTGCGCGTGGACGGGCGAGAGCGCCAGCGCCATCGCGACACCGAGCGCCGCCAGGGCGCGTCCGCCGCCGGCCCTACTCGCCGAAGGCATCGCGGATCCATTCGACCCTGGCCGGGTCGAGGCGGTCGAGCAGGACCACGTCGCAGCGGCAGGGCAGGTCCGCGCGTCCGGCGAGGTAGGTTCGAGCGGCCCGCAGGATGCGCTGCCGCTTGTGCGCATCGACGCTCGCCCGCGCGCCGCCGAACGCCGCCGAGGTGCGCAGCCGCACTTCGACGAACACCAGCGTCGCGCCGTCGCGCGCGACGAGATCGATCTCGCCGGCTCGACAGCGCCAGTTGCGCTCGACGATCGCGAGCCCCCGGCCCTCGAGGTAACGCGCGGCGAGATCCTCGGCCGCGCCGCCGGCAAGGTTCCGGCTGCTCGTCATTCGAGCGCGACACCCCGGCCGTCGCGGAACGTCGCAGCCACCGGGCGCCGCTCCACGATGCCGCCGCCGTGGACCGCGATCCGGCCGGTGACGCCGGCGAAATCGAACGCGCGCCCCCCTTCGATCAGCCGCTCGGCGATTCGATACGCGTCGATCCCCAGGGCATAGAACCGCGCAAGGTCGCCTTCGAGACCCTCCGGCCGGGGAAAGCGCGCCATCGCCGGATCCTCCGGCCGCACCAGCCACGGCATGTCGGCGAAGCGTACGCCGTTCATGTCGAGGTTCTTCACCGGGTCCGCGCTGGTGTTCACCTGCGAGGTCGCGTAGACCGGCATCTGGCTGCCGACGTACGGTCGCAGGAGCCGCGCACGCTCGCCCGACTCGGCGAGGAAGACGAACTGGGGCGGGTTTCGGTCGATGATCTCCCGGATCTGCACCGGATCGCCGCCGGCGCGAAGCTCGATGACGTTGGTTACGCGCCCGCCGAGGAGCAGCCACTCGTTGGCGAACGCTTCGCGGCTCCGCTGCGAAAGCGGCGACGCGGTGCCCACCAGGGCGGCGATGCGCATCGTGTCGGCCCACGCCTGGCGCGCGACCTGCCGTGCCTCGGCGTCGACGCCGAGGCCGAAGACGTAGAGCGACGGCGGCAACGGGCCGCCGCCGTCCGGCTGGTTGAGCGCGAGCGTCGGCACCGCGATCTTGCGGCTGCGCACGAGCGCGGTCACGCCGCTGCGTGTCATCGGGCCCACCACGAGCCGCGCTCCAGCCTCGACCGCCGCCTGGTACTCGGCGAGCACGCGCTCGTCGGTCGCGTCGGTGCGGCGGATGGCGACCGGCCGCTTGCGTCCCTCTACTGCCATTGCGGCGAGGAAACCCATGCTCACTGCTTCGGCAGCCGGCCGGAACTCCGCCGCATCGAGCGGCAACAGGAGAGTGAAGGCAGGCGCGGGCGGGCCGGGCGGCTGCGGTTCCGGCGCCGCGGACTCGGGCGCCGTCGGGGGAGGCGCGGGCGTTGCGGCGGGCGGCTCCACTGGCGTCTGGATCGGCGGGCGGCCGACCGGAGTTGCCGGGCCTTGCGAGGCACAGGAGAATGCGGCGCTGGCGGCGAGGAGTGCCAGGGCGACGGCGCGCGAGCGACGATGGCAGGAAGACATGAGGACGAGGAGCGCGGCAGATTATATGTGGTGGCCACGCCGATCGGTAATCTCGGCGACCTCAGCGCCCGCGCGATCGCGACGCTCGGCGCGGTCGACGTCGTGTTTGCCGAGGACACGCGCCACACACGCACGTTGCTCGCGCACCACGGCATTGCGGCGAAGCTCGCCCCCCTGCACCAGCACAACGAACGCGCGGTAGCGCGCGAGGTGGTGCGGCATCTCGAGGAAGGCCGCGTCGTCGCGCTCGTGACCGACGCCGGTACGCCCGGGATATCGGATCCCGGGGCGTACACGGTGGCGGCGGCGCGCGAAGCCGGCTTTCGGGTGGTCCCGATCCCCGGGCCGAATGCCGCGGTCGCTGCGCTCTCGGTGGCCGGGTTGCCGGGACCGTTCGCGTTCGCCGGTTTCCTGCCACCCAAACCCGCGGCGCGTCGGAAGGCGCTCGAAGCCTGGCGTCAGTTTCCGCATGCGCTCGTCTTCTACGAAGCGCCGCATCGCATCCTGCAATGCGTCGGTGACCTTGCGACGGTGCTCGGGGACGAACGGACCGTCGTGCTCGCGCGCGAGCTGACCAAGGTGTTCGAGAGCGTGCACGTCTGTCTGCTCGGCGAGGCGCGCGCCTGGCTCGAAGCCGATCCGGACCGGACGCGCGGCGAGCTCGTCGTCATCGTGTCGGGCGCGCCGGCGGAACGGGAGCCGCACGGCGCGGACGACGAGCGCGTCCTTGGCCTGCTGCTCGAGGAGCTCCCCGTGAAGACGGCGGTCCGGCTCGCCACGGCGATCACCGGCGCCGCGCGGAACTCACTCTACGAGCGGGCGCTGGCGCTCAAGAAGAATCCTCCGGAACGGCGCAGAGAACGCAAGGGACGCAAGGCATAGACTTCGGACATGGACGAGCTCACCATCACCCGGCCCGACGACTGGCACCTTCACCTGCGCGACGGGGTCGGGCTGGAGAGCGTCGTCGCGTTCACGGCCCGGCAGTTCGCGCGCGCGGTCGCGATGCCGAACCTCAAGCCGCCGATCACGACGGTCGATGCGGCGCGCGCCTACCGCGAGCGGATCCTCGCGGCGCTCGCGCGCGCCGGCGCAGGGGGCGAGTTCGAGCCGCTCATGACCCTCTATCTCACCGACAACACCGCGACCGCCGAGATCGCGCGGGCGAAGGCGAGCGGATTCGTGCACGCGGTGAAGTACTACCCCGCGGGCGCGACGACGAACTCGGACGCGGGCGTTTCGCGTCTCGAGCGCGCATTTCCCGCGCTGGAGGCGATGGCGCGCCACGACGTTCCGCTGCTCGTTCACGGCGAGGTCACCGATCCGGACATCGATGTCTTCGACCGCGAGCGTGTCTTCATCGATACCGTTCTCGCAGCGATCACCCGGCGTTTTCCCGGACTGCGCATCGTGTTCGAGCACGTCACGACGCGCGACGCGGCGGAGTACGTCGAATCGGCGGGTCCGAACGTGGCCGCGACGATCACCGCCCATCACCTGCTCTACAACCGCAACGCGATCTTTCGCGGCGGCATCCGGCCGCACTTCTATTGCCTGCCGGTGCTCAAGCGCGAGGCGCACCGCGAGGCGCTCGTGCGCGCTGCGACGGGCCGGAGCCCGAAGTTCTTCCTCGGCACCGACAGCGCGCCGCATTCCCGCGGCGAGAAGGAGTCGGCCTGCGGCTGCGCGGGCTGCTTCACGGCGCACGCGGCGCTCGAGCTCTACGCCGAAGCGTTCGACCGGGCCGGCGCGCTCGACCGGCTCGAGGCGTTCGCAAGCTTCAACGGGCCGGATTTCTACCGGCTGCCGCGGAACGCATCGCGCGTCACGCTCGCGCGCGAACAATGGGAGGCGCCGGGCGAACTCGCCTTCGGCGGATCGACGCTGGTGCCCCTGCGTGCCGGCGAGCAGCTCGCGTGGCGGCTCCGTTGACGTGACGACGCCTCCCTGGGACCGCGACGGGCTCGCCCGCTCGCCGTGGTTCGCCTCGGTGCGCAGCCTTCTCGAGCGGCTGCCGGCCGACCGCTTCCCCGAACCCCATGACCTGAACACGCTCGCGCGCGAGCGCGACGTGCGGAGCGGCGGCGACGCGCCGCTCGCGTTCGTTCTCCCGGCGGCGGGGCCGCGGGCGCCGGCGCGGCGCTATGAGGAACGGATCTTCCGGACGGGCGAGGTCGAGACGCGGGCGGAGAGCTGGCACGACCTCTTCAACGCGCTCGCGTGGCTCGCGTTCCCGCGCACGAAGGGACTGCTGAACCGGCTGCATTGCGACGAGCTCGCGCGGCGCGGCGACGGGCCTGCGCGCGGCACCGCTCGCGACGTGCTCACGCTCTTCGACGAAGGCGGGATCCTCATCGCGTGCGCCGACCCGGTGCTCGGCCGGCTGCTCGGGGCGTTCCGGTGGCGGACGCTATTCTGGGAACATCGCGCCGAGGTCGCGCGATCGATGCGGTTCTGCGTGTTCGGCCACGCGATCCTCGAACGGGCGCTCGCGCCGTTCAAGAGCGTGACCGCGAAGGCGCTCGTGATCGACGTGGCGGCCGAGTCCCTGGGAGACCCGGCGCTGGTCGAACGACTCGACACGCTGGCCGCGGCGCATTTCGTGCGCGTCGGATCGCTCGCCTCCACGCGCGCGCTCCATCCGCTGCCGGCTCTCGGCATTCCCGGCTGGACACCCGCGAACGAAGACCCGGCGTTCTACGACGACCCCGCGGTGTTCCGCCCCGGGCGATCGCGCTGAGCGGCGGATATACAGGGGGAATCTCCCTCCTGCTCGTACGAAACTCTTCTTCTCGTGCACGCGACCCGCCCGAGAAGAAGAGGGCCCGACATCGCCGGGCCCTCCGAGCGCCTGGGCAAGCCCGGCGCCCTGCGCGCCGCCAGTAGCGGCGTGGATGCCGGAGCATGTGCTCCGGCGGCAGAATCGCTATGGGAACGCCGGCATGGTCGGCTCCATCGAGCCGCCGCTCGCCTCCGGGTGGCGCTTGTGCACGAGCTCGCGGACCTCCTCGACCCGCGACGGACGCACGTCGACCATGAGCAGAACGCGCCCCGCCTCGATGTCGCGCTCGTATTGCTTGAGGCGCGAGTTGGGAACCGACGCGCCCACCAGGCTCGCCACCCAGGCGCCGAGCAGGGCGCCGCCGAGTGTCGTCGCGAGCACCGTCGCGAGTTCGAGCGTCAGACCCTCCGGCGGGGTGAGCACGACGAACAGACCGAGCAGCAGCCCGCCGATGCCGCCGGTCACCAGTCCGACCTCCGCCCCGTGCACGAGATCTGTCTTCTGGAGCGCGCTCGCCTCGTGCAGGTCGCCGAGGTCGGCGCCGCGACGTGCAAGGACGTGCATGTGCCGGTCCTCGATCTTCGCGAGCAGAAGATCGTCGACGGTATGCCGCGCGCTCGCGACATCCGGGAGCAGGAAATAGAGTCTGCGTCGCATGCGGCTCTCCTCCGGGTCATGCCTCCCCCCGCTTTCGTTCTAGGCCTGACGGGGGTGGAAATCAAGCTGCAGTGCGGGGGAACTTTCGGCTGCCGACGGTATCATTCGTCCTGCGAAGCCGGCCGGGCGGTCGCTGCGGTGCTCCGGCACCGTAGAGGAAAGTCCGGGCTCCGTAGGGCAGGGTGCTGGGTAACGCCCAGGCGCCGCGAGGCGACGGAAAGTGCAACAGAGAGCAGACCGCCGATGGCCCGGACGTCGGTGCAAACCGATGATCGGGATCAGGTAAGGGTGAAACGGCGAGGTAAGAGCTCACCGCGGACGTGGCGACACGGCCGGCACGGCAAACCCCACCCGGAGCAACACCGAATAGGCAAGCGTTGCGTCGGTCGCGACCCCGATCGCCCTCGTGGCGAGCAATCGGTCGCGGCCGGCGCTGAAGGGCGGCCCGTCCAAGCCTGCGGGTAGGTGGCTAGAGCCACGGGGTAACCCGCGGCCCAGATGAATGACCGTCCGGGACGGTGCTCGCGCGTCGTCCTGACAGAACCCGGCTTACAGGCCTGCTTCGCAAGGTTCTCCGGCCCGTGGCCGCTAGGCGGCCACGGGCCGTCCGTTTCTCGTGTGCGTTTCCACCGCCACAATCGCCTTCGCCTGGTTCAGATCGGCCGTCAGGCCGGCGCCGTACAGGCAGCACGCGACCTCGTTCACGATCGGCATCGGCAGCGGGCTCGCGCCTTCGATGATCCTGCGGATGTACCGCGCGGTCGCCTTTGCGCCGCGCGCCTCCGGTGCCTTGGCCGGTGCGTCGACCGGTGCGCGCTCCTCGCCGAACAGCACCGTGCCAGCACCGTCGTCGACAAGCTCGATCTGCGGCCGTTGGCGCGGATCGGCGAACGGTTCGTCGTCGGTGCCGCTGAGCACGATCGCGCGCTCGCCGGTGCCGAGCAGCATCTCGCGCATGCGCGCGAGCCTGGCCGGATCCGAGACGCCCACGAGCCGCAAGCTCGCGCCGGGCAGCGGGTCGACCAGACGCGCGAGAAGGTGTCCGGTGTTCGGGACGCCGAGGCGGCTACGCAACGCCTGCAGCGCGGCCAGCCCGGGCGCGAACACGGCCGTCGGCACGAACGCGATCTTGTCGCGATCGAGCGCGGCCTGCGCCTGCGCGAGCGTGGCGCACGGAAAGAGGCCCAGTTCCCGGAGGATGTACGCAGCCGCGGCGCGCCCGTGGCCTTCGAGCGCGCCGTGGACCAGCACCGGCACACCCATTCGCCGCAGCACGAGCGCGACGAGCGGCGTCAGGTTCGGCTGGCTGCGCGTGCCCTCGCCGGTGCCGATGACGACCGTCCGCGCGTCGGCCGGCGGCGGCTGGAGCTGGTGCACGCGCGCCGCGAGCGCCTCATAAGCGCCCAGCAACTCGCCCGGCGACTCGCCTTTCATCCGCAGCGCGACGAGCAGCGCGCCCAGCTCCAGGTCGGGCACGCCGCCGTCGAGGATCGCGCCGAAGAGCAGGGCGGCATCCTCCGGCGCGAGGTCGTGCGCGTCGATGCGGCATGCGAGCGTCTTGATTGTCGCGGCGTAGCTCACGACCGCACCGCCCGCGCGCCGGCGTTCGAGTCCGAGACGAAGAAGACATCGGCATGGTCGGGCGCCTCGTGCCAGCTCGCACCGGCGCGCCGCGCCGAGCGGTTGCGACGCAGCTCCGGATCGAGCGCCCGCGCGTCGCGCCGCGCCGATAGATGAAGCGTTGCAGCCTTCGTGCAGCACCGGCCGAAGTTCGCGGGATGATTCGGTTTGCCGCGCACGCCCGTCACATCATCGCCCCGCGGCTCGATGATCGCCCTGCGGCCCAGGCCGCAACAGCGGCAGGTGGATCTCGTTTCACTCACGGGACCACGCGCCCCGCACCGCGACCGATCGGCGTGCAGCCCCTCTCGCGCTGAGGTCGTCGCAGCATCTCATTGATGTCCTCGACTCATTGTTCGCGTTGTGTGCGTGCCCGTTAGCAACGCACGTGCCACGCGTAGCGCCGGTGCCCGCCCCGGCTAGCAAGGCGCGTGCGCAAGCTCGTAGTGCGCAAAGCGGCGAACACGCCTCGGCGTGGTGCGCAGGCGATGTCGATGTCGTGTGCCAGGGGCTGGACGGCCCCGCGCCGCCGCTGGCACCGGGACGCGCGGCGGGCGCGGAGGAGGCGGGCAGTTCGTCGCGGGGCTCGAGAGGGCCGGCCGCCCTGGCCGGAGGCACGCGCGCGGGGAGCGTCGTTCTCACGACAACGTCATGGCCGTGAACGCCGTCACGCGCTGCACGCACCCGCCCTTTCGCGCGTGATTTCGGACACATTGACGTCTCCACTGCCCTCGCACCGAGCGGGGTGACCGGCAACACTCCCGTCACCAGTACGAAGGGGAGTATCGAAAGATGAAGTTCAAAACGGTTCTTTTCATCGCCGCGACAGCCGCGGCGATATCGGCGCAGGCTAACGACCTCAGCACCGGCATCGGCGGCGCCCTTGGCGGTGCGGGCGGTGCGGCGATCGGCAACCATGTCGGCGGCTCCACCGGCGCGATCGTCGGCGGCGCGGCCGGCGGCGCGGTAGGCGGGGCAGTCGGCGCGACCGGCAAGGCAAAGACCGGTGCGGCGATCGGCGGCGCGATCGGCGGCGGCGCCGGCGCGGCGATCGGCAATGAAGTCGGTGGCGCCAACGGCGCGATCATCGGCGCGGGCGTCGGCGGTGCCGCGGGTGCGGTCGTCGGCGGGTCGATGACCGCCGATTCCGACAAGCCGCAGACCAACACGCAGTCGGTGGCCATGCCCGGAGGGCAGGCCAGCCCGACGGGCGTGAGCTGCAACCGCAATCACCCCGGCAAGGGCCGCGCGCTCGGGCACTGCAAGCACAAGCACTGAAGAAGACGGGAGATTTCTACGACGGCCGGTCCGGACGGACCGGCCGTTTCGTTTCGGGCGTCACGGCTGCGCGACTCGTTCGATTGAACGCGCTCGGGCTCAACGACTCCCTGCATCGTCCGGTCGACCCGAACGAGCGGCCTGGATGCTCTTCCGTTGCACCAATAACGTCGAGGTCGCACTGCATTGGTGCGCGGAAACGGGCGCTGCGCTCGCGACGCCGTCCGATGTGACGCCTCACTCCGCTCGTTCCAATCCGCAAAACAGCAACTTAGCGTGCCATGCCGACCATGGCACACGAGGTGCTAAGCGGTCACTCGATTGTTCAACGAGGTCCGACCGGACCCAAACGAGAGGGGGCATCGCCATGTCGAGAAGGCTGTTCATCAAGGCAAGCGTCGCCGCGGCGGCGGTCGCATTGGCCGGCGTCGCCGGCGCGCAATCGAAGGAGCCGATCAAGGTCGGCGTCCTCCACTCGCTGTCGGGGACGATGGCGATCTCGGAGACGGCGCTGAAGGACACCGCGCTGATGACGATCGACGAGATCAACGCCAAGGGCGGAGTCATGGGTCGCAAGCTCGAGGCCGTCGTCGTCGACCCGGCCTCGAACTGGCCGCTCTTCGCCGAGAAGGCGCGCCAGCTCCTTACCCAGGACAAGGTCGCGGTCGTGTTCGGCTGCTGGACGTCGGTGTCGCGGAAGTCGGTGCTGCCGGTGTTCAAGGAGTTGAACGGGCTCCTCTTCTACCCGGTGCAGTACGAGGGCGAGGAGCTGGAGAAGAACGTCTTCTACACCGGCGCTGCGCCGAACCAGCAGGCGATCCCGGCGGTCGAGTACCTGATGAGCAAGGACGGCGGCGGCGCCAAACGCTTCTACCTGCTCGGCACCGACTACGTGTATCCGCGCACGACGAACAAGATCCTGCGCGCGTTCCTGAAGTCGAAGGGCGTCGCCGAGAAGGACATCGAGGAGGTCTACACGCCGTTCGGCCACAGCGACTACCAGACCATCGTCGCCAACGTGAAGAAGTTCGCCGGCGGCGGCAAGACCGCGGTGATCTCCACCATCAACGGCGACTCGAACGTCCCGTTCTACAAGGAGCTCGGCAACCAGGGCCTCAAGGCGACCGACGTGCCCGTGGTCGCGTTCTCGGTCGGTGAGGAGGAGCTGCGCGGCGTCGATACCAAACCGCTCATCGGCCACCTCGCGGCGTGGAACTACTTCATGTCGGTGAAGAACGTCGAGAACGACGAGTTCATCAAGAAGTACCGCGCCTATGCCGCGGCGAAGAAGCTGCCGAACGCCGACAAGGTCGTGACCAACGACCCGATGGAGGCCACCTACGTCGGGATCTACATGTGGAAGCAGGCGGTCGAGCAGGCGAAGACCACCGATGTCGACAACGTGATCGCGGCCGTGGGCGGCCAGACCTTCAAGTCGCCGTCGGGGTTTCTCTTGACGATGGACAAGACGAACCACCACCTGCACAAGCCCGTCTACATCGGCGAGATTCGTCCCGACGGGCAGTTCAACGTCGTCTGGAAGACCAAGGCGCCGATCCGCGCCCAGCCCTGGAGCCCGTTCCTCGCCGGCAACGACAGCAAGCAGAAGCTCTGACCCCTCCCGCCGCCCTCGCGGCCCTTGCCCGAAAGGGGGCGAAGGGCGGGCGCGGGGACGACCCGGCGGACCCGAACCGATGACTCGCTATCTCGCCAGGGTCCGCCGAGTCGTAGGGGCGATCCTGTTTGCGGCCGGTGCATTCCCGGCGCTTGCCGCGCTCGACGCCGACGCGGTGAGGAAGCTCGGCGCCGAGGATGCCGACGACAAGCTCGCCGGGATCGCAAAGCTCGTCGAGTCCGCCGACCCGGCGGCGTTCGCGGTGCTGAAGACGCTCGCCGGCGACAACCTCGCCGTTCTCAAGGACGGCCGGGTGATCGTCATAGAGGGGACGGGGGCGCGCGACGCCGCGACCGGGGCACCGGTCGCAGCGTCAGACGCCGATCGAGAGTCGATCACCATCAACAACCGCGTGCGCCGCGCGCTCGCCGACGCGCTCGCCGTGCTGAGCCTCGTCTCGTCCGATCGCGCGGTGAGGCTCGCCTCGGCCAAGGCGCTGCAGAAGGAAGCGAGCCCGGACCTGCTGCCGCTCATCACCAAGGCCGCGGAGAACGAGACCGACGAGGAGATCAAGCGCCTGCTCGTGGTCGCCGCTGCCGCGCTGCAGCTCCAGGACGCCGACGCGAAGGTGCGGCTCGAAGCGGTCCGCCGCCTCGCCTCGAGCGACAGTCCCGACATCAAGCTGCTGCTCAACACGCTGCTCGAGAAGAAGGCGGACGGCAGCTTCAACGAGCCCGATGCCGACGTCCGCGCCGAGATCGCGTCCTCGCTGCGCGAGATCGATTCCCGCCTCGGGCGGCTCGAGGTGGTCGGGAACCTCTTCAGCGGGCTGTCGCTCGGCAGCGTGCTCCTCCTCGCCGCGCTCGGTCTCGCCATCACCTTCGGGCTGATGGGCATCATCAACATGGCCCACGGCGAGTTCCTCATGATCGGCGCGTATGCGACCTACGTCGTGCAGGGCCTGTTCCGCTCGCTCGCGCCCGGCGCGCTCGACTGGTATCTCGCCGCGGCGATTCCGGCCGCCTTCCTAGTCGCCGCGCTCGTCGGGGTCGTGCTCGAGCGCAGCGTGATCCGGTGGCTGTACGGACGGCCGCTCGAGACGCTGCTCGCCACCTGGGGCGCGAGCCTGCTCCTGATCCAGACGGTGCGGACGATCTTCGGCGCGCAGAACGTCGAGGTGGCGAATCCGTCGTGGATGTCGGGCGGCATCGCGCTCGCGGGCGGGCTCGTCCTGCCGTACAACCGCATCGCGATCATCTTCTTCGCGGCGCTGGTGCTCGCCGCGGTGTGGCTGCTGCTCAATCGTACGCGGCTCGGCCTGTTCGTCCGCACGGTCACCCAGAACCGCGCGATGGCTGACTGCGTCGGCGTCCCGACCGCGCGCGTCGATACGCTCACCTTCGCGCTCGGCTGCGGCATCGCCGGCCTCGGCGGCGTCGCGCTGTCCCAGATCGGCAACGTCGGTCCCGACCTCGGCCAGAGCTACATCGTCGACTCGTTCATGGTCGTCGTGCTCGGTGGCGTCGGACAGCTCGCCGGGACGGTGATCGCCGCGATCGGGTTGGGCGAGGTCAACAAGTTCCTCGAGCCGTTCGCCGGCGCGGTGCTGGCGAAGATCGCGGTGCTGGTGTTCATCATCATCTTCATCCAGAAGCGACCGCAGGGCCTGTTCGCCCTCAAGGGCCGGAGCGCCGAAGCGTGAACGCCGCAGCGCCCGAGCCCGTGATCGCAGTGGCCGCTGCAGCGCAGCCGCGCACTGCGTCGCGTCTCGCCGGCCTTTACGGGCCGAAGGGCTGGCTCGCGCTCGGCGTCTGCGCGTTCGTCGCGATCGTCCTCCTGCCGGGGCTCCATCTCGCGTTTCCCGCGGCTCACCCGCTGCACGTGTCGTCGTTCTGGATCGCGCTCATCGGGAAGCTCATGTGCTACGCGATGCTCGCCGTCGCGCTCGACCTCGTGTGGGGCTACGCCGGCATCCTGTCGCTCGGGCACGGTCTCTTCTTCGCCCTCGGCGGGTACGCGCTGGGCATGTACCTCATGCGCGCGATCGGGCCCGATGGCGTGTACGGCAGCCACCTCCCGGACTTCATGGTGTTCCTCGACTGGAAGGCGTACCCCTGGTACTGGGCCGGCACCGAGAGCTTTCTGTACGCGGCCGCGCTCGTCGTGCTGGTGCCGGGGGCCCTCGCCTTCGTGTTCGGATTCTTCGCGTTCCGCTCGCGGATCAGGGGCGTCTACTTCTCGATCATCACCCAGGCGCTCACCTTCGCGTGCATGCTGCTCTTCTTCCGCAACAACACCGGCTTCGGCGGCAACAACGGCTTCACCGACTTCAAGCGCATCCTCGGCTTCACCATCGCCGCGCCGGAGACCAAGGCGGTGCTGTTCGCGATCACGGCCGCGACCCTGATCGCGGCGCTCCTCGCCTGCCGCTACATCGTCACTTCGAAGCTCGGGCGCGTGTTGACCGCAATTCGCGACTCGGAGTCGCGACTCGCGTTCTGCGGCTACAACACGCTCTGGTACAAGCTCTTCGTTTGGACGTTTTCCGCGGTGCTCGCCGGGATCGCCGGCGCGCTCTACGTGCCGCAGGTCGGCATCATCAACCCGAGCGAGATGTCGCCGGCCAACTCGATCGAGGCGGTGATCTGGGTCGCGGTCGGCGGGCGGGGCACGCTCGTCGGCGCGATCGTCGGCGCGTTCCTGGTGAATGGCGCGAAGAGCTGGTTCACCGTGGCGTTCCCCGAGTACTGGCTCTTCTTCCTCGGCGCGATCTTCGTGCTGGTGACGCTCCTCCTGCCGCGCGGGGTCGTCGGCCTGTGGGCGCAGCTGAAGGGCGCTCGGCGATGAGCGCGGTTCCCGAGCAGCCCGGCGCGGCGGCAGCGGCGACGGCGCAGTACGGGCGGGTCGTCGAGCCCGGCAAGCTCGACGTCGCGCACGGCGCGATCCTCTATCTCGAAGACATCACCGTCTCGTTCGACGGCTTCAAGGCGCTCGACGCGCTCTCGCTCGACATCTCCGTCGGCGAGCTCCGCTGCATCATCGGACCGAACGGCGCCGGCAAGACGACGATGATGGACGTCATCACCGGCAAGACCCGGCCCGATGCCGGGCGGGCATTCTTCGGCCAGACGCTGGACCTCACGACCATGACCGAGGCCGAGATCGCGCACGCCGGCATCGGGCGCAAGTTCCAGCGGCCGACGGTGTTCGAGAACCACACCGTGTTCGAGAACCTGGAGCTCGCGATGAAGACCGACAAGCGCGTGCGGCCGACGCTCTTCGCGCGGCTCACCGGCGAGCAGGCGGCGGCGATCGACCGCATGCTGGCGCTGATCGGGCTCACGGAAGTTGCGGGTCGCCCGGCGGGGCTCCTCTCGCACGGCCAGAAGCAGTGGCTCGAGATCGGTATCCTGCTGCTCGGCGACCCGAAGCTCCTGCTCCTCGATGAACCGGTGGCCGGCATGACCGACAGCGAGACCGAGCGTACCGCGGAGCTGCTGCTCGGTCTCGCCGGCAAGCACTCGGTCGTCGTGGTCGAGCACGACATGGACTTCGTCACCCGGATCGCGCGCAAGGTGACGGTGCTGCACGAGGGCTCGGTGCTCGCCGAAGGCGACATGGAGACGATCCAGGCGAACGAGCGCGTGATCGAGGTCTACCTCGGGCGCTAGAGGCGGCAATGACTACGCTCAGGATCGACGGCCTCAACCAGTACTACGGCGGCAGCCACATCCTGCGCGACGTGGGTCTCACCGCCAGCGCGGGGAAATGCACCGCGCTCCTCGGGCGGAACGGCGTGGGGAAGACGACGCTGCTGAAGTGCATCATGGGGTTGCTGCCCGCCGCGTCGGGACGCGTCTCGTTCGCGGGCGAAGACCTCGGACGATTGCCCCCGCACCGGCGCGCGGCGGTCGGCCTCGGTTACGTCCCGCAGGGTCGCGAGATCTTCGCCCGCCTCACGGTCGAGGAGAACCTCTTCGCCGGCATGGCCACGCTGCCTGCCTCTCGGGCGCGCGCGATTCCGGCCGCGGTGTTCGAGATGTTCCCGGTGCTGAAGCAGATGCTGCGACGGCGCGGCGGCGACCTGTCCGGCGGGCAGCAGCAGCAGCTCGCGATCGCGCGCGCGCTCGTCGCCGACCCGCGCGTGCTGATCCTGGACGAGCCGACCGAGGGCATCCAGCCGTCGATCATCAAGGACATCGAGCGCGTGATCCGTCGTCTCCGCGCGCGCGGCAATGTCGCGATACTGCTGGTCGAGCAATACTACGACTTCGCCAAGGCGCTCGCCGACGACTACGCGGTGATGTCGCGCGGCGAGATCGTGGCGCGGGGCGAAGGCCGGAACATGGACGCTGACGGGGTGCGCCGGTATCTTGCCGTGTAGACGCGCGCGGCGCGAAGATCGGGTCTAATCGTGGCCTTCCCTGGCGGCCCTGGCGGTGAACACGTTCGAGCCCTGGCAACGTACGGCAGCGTGGCGCGCGCGACTCGCGCTCAAGTGCGAGCGTCGCGAACGCCGCAGCGTCCTCGCCGAGCGTCGCCACGAGGGGCCGCTCGTGGTGCAGAAGCCGCTCTATCCCGAGGGGGAGGCGATCTGCCACACGATCGTCGTGCATCCGCCGGGCGGCATCGCGGGCGGCGATGAGCTGGAGATCGCGATCGACGTCCGCGCGGGCGCGCAACTCGTGGTCACCACCCCAGGCGCCACGCGGTGGTACAAGGCGAACGGCCGCGAGGCGCGCCAGCGCGTGTGGCTCGACGTCGCGGCGGGCGGCTCGATCGAGTGGCTGCCGCAGGAGACGATCGTGTTCGACGCGACCCGGGCGCGGATCGAGACGGAAATAACCCTTTCGGCCGGCGCACGATACCTCGGCTGGGAGGTCACGGCGTTCGGGCGCGTCGCGTCGGGCGAGCGGTTTGCAGCTGGCGCGCTGCGCCAGGCGACCGCGATCCGGATCGACGGGCGGCTCGTGTGGAACGAGCGCGCGATGCTCGAGGCCGGTGACCGGCTCTTCGCGTCGCGGCTCGGGTTCGACGGGCGCAGCGTCACCGGCACACTGCTCGCGGCGGGGGCGGCGGTGCCTGACGACGTACGGGATCGATGCCGGGAGTTGGCGGCGGGCCTATCGGCCGACGATCGCGCGGGCGTGAGCAGCTTGCGCGACGTGTTCGTGGCGCGCTACCTAGGGGGTTCGACCGAGCGCTGCCGGATGTTCTTCGCCGCGCTGTGGGCGGTGCTGCGGCCGGCGATGCTCGGCCGCGAGGCGCGTGACGCCGCGGATCTGGCGGACGTAGCGAGGAAGAGGGACGCATGGAACTGACACCGCGGGAGCGCGACAAGCTCCTGATCTTCACCGCGGCGCTCGTCGCCGAGCGGCGCAAGGCGCGCGGCCTGAAGCTCAACTACCCGGAAGCGGTGGCCTTGATCACCGCCTCGATCCTCGAAGGCGCGCGCGACGGCCGCACCGTCGCCGAGCTGATGAGCGCGGGCACGACGATCCTCAAGCGCGACGAGGTGATGGACGGCGTGCCCGAGATGATCCCCGAGATCCAGGTCGAGGCGACCTTCCCCGACGGGACGAAGCTCGTAACCGTGCACAACCCGATCGTCTGAACCGCCTACGCCGCCGGCCGAACGTTCTGGTTGACGCGGAACAGGTTGTCCGGGTCGTACTTGCGTTTGATCGCGGCGAGCCGCGAGTAGTTGTCGCGATAGGTCGCCCGCACCCGCTCCTCGCCTTCGTCCATCATGAAATTGACGTAGGCGCCGCCCGCCGACCAGGGGTGGAGCGCCTCCCATAGGTCTTGGTCCATTCGATGATGCGCGCGTTGTTCTTCGGGTCCGCGTCCACGCCGACGATCACCTCCGCCCAGGTCGCGTCGCGATAGCTGAACGCGGTGTCGTTCCGGCCCGACCTCGTGCGCCGCTGCCGTTGATCGGGTACAGGTGCATGGTCGACTGCGCTGTCGGGAGCCGCGCGCCCTGCTCGACGTGCCGGGAGATCGCGGCGTCGGGCAGCTCGTTCACGAAATCCGCGCGCCAATACCACTGGTGCCCGGGCGGGTAGAGCGCGTCGAATGCGCTCTGGAGCGCCGGGTACGGCATCGGCCCGACCGCGTGCAGCGCCGGTGGCCCGAACCTCCGGACCGGCTCGAATACCGCCTCGGCGCGGTCCGCGGGGCCGGTGTAGCACCAGACCACGCCGCACATCTTCTTGAGGTGCAGCGGCTCGGGAAACGGCGGTCCGGGCGGCACGATCAGGAACGCGAAGAACCCGTTCAGATCATTCGGCGCCGCGACGATGAAGTCCCGGTACCAGCGCATGACGTCTGTCCGCGGCGTCGAGCGGCCACAGCGTCGGGCCCGCGACGACCGTTTCCACCGGATGGAGACGGAAGAGGAACGACGTCACCACGCCGAAGTTGCCGCCGCCGCCGCGGATCGCCCAGAACAGGTCGCTCTCTTCCTCGGCGCTCGCCGTGACGAACGTCCCGTCGGCGAGCACGACGTCGGCCGAGACCAGGTTGTCGATGGCAAGCCCGCACTTGCGCGTGAGGTGGCCGATCCCGCCGCCGAGCGTCGAGCCCGCCCACGCCGGTGGTGGAGATGATGCCGCTCGGCGTCGCGAGGCCGAACGCGTGCGTGGCATGGTCGACGTCGCCCCATGTGCAGCCGCCCTCTACCCGCACCGTCTTCTCAGCGGGATCGACTCGGATGCCGCGCATGCGCGAGAGGTCGATCACGAGACCGTTGTCGCACACCCCCAGGCCGCCGCCGTTGTGGCCGCCGCCGCGGATGGCGAGGAGGAGATCCTGATCGCGCACGAAGCGCACGCAGGCGATGACGTCCGCCACGTCGGCGCAGCGCACGATTAGCCGCGGATAGCGATCGATCATGGCGTTGTAGACCTTGCGCGCGGTGTCGTAGCCGGAGTCCTCCGGTTCGATCAGCTCGCCGCGCAACTGCGCCCGCAGTCCCTGTATCGCGCCTGATTCAACATGTCGGTCTCCTTGTCGGACCGCCGCTGCCGTCACGACCCCTGCTCTGCCAGGAAGCCCAGAAGCGTGCGGTTGAACGCGTCCGGATCCTGCGCCGGCCATAGATGGCGCGCATTGGGCACGACAATCAAGCGTGAGCCGGCGATGCAGTGGCTCGCGGTATCGGCAATGATCCGCCAGGACTGCGACGTCATCGCCCCTCGCACCACGGCGGTGGGCGCCTTGATCGCGCCCAGCTGCGCGCAAGTGATCGGCGGAGGCGGGGGTGCCGCGAAGGCAAGCGGCAGCGTCCTCGCGTTCTCGAGGGCGACGGTGCGCGGCGCGCGCGGATAAGCGTCGAAGGTGCCGGGCAGCGCATTGACGCCGTCCAACACAGCCCGGACCGCGGCGACCTCGTCTTTCGCCCGCACCGCAGCGATGGCCCCCTCGAACATCTTCTTCCGATCCTCGGTGATGGCCTTGAGATCGGCCGGGTCGGTGACGAACGAGGTCATTGCTGGTTCATACAGGAACAGACTCCTCACGAGTGCCGGATGCTGCACGGCGAGCACGAGCGCTACGTCCGCGCCGTACGACCAACCGACGAGATGAACCGGACCGACGTCAAGCCGGCGCAGGAACACCGCAAGGTCGTTCGCATGAGTGGCGACCGAGAAGTGCTTGCCGTCGTCCGGCCAGGGCGCGGGTCCGAAATAGCGCTGGTCCAACGCGATGTAGCGATACTTCCGTGCGGTCGGATCGCGCTGCTCGTCCCAGGTCCGATGATCGGCGATCGCTGGGTGCACGAAAACCACGGGCACGCCCTGCCCCTGCTCGAGGTAAGGCAACGTCGCTCCGTCGACCTTCGCTTGCTTGATCGCCGGCGCGCTGCTCGAACGCGGCGACGATATCTGGCACCCAGCCGAGAGGACGGCCAGGCCGACGATGCAGCCATACACGAGCCTGTTCATGAGAGACCCCTTTGAACTGATGAGCGACCTACTCGGGCGACCGCAGGTGCTTCGTCGCGGCCAGCTCGCCGACCTGTTTCCCCATCGCGGTGCCGACTTCCGTGGAGTAGCGGTAATGCACGCCGTCGTAGATGCGCGCATTCGCCACCTCCTGCATGAAGTCGTCGATCTTGGTCCAACTTCTCGCCGCGCCTTTGGCGGTGGGACTGGTCGTCGTCAACGTGGGCACCGGGCCGGTGCCGATTTCCGCCCGCAGCACCGTGCCGACGGCACCGGCGACGATGCAGTGCGCGCACGGATACTCGGGGTGCATGGGTGTGTCGATGAACGGCGTCCATGACGTTTCCCGTTCCGTCGCGTCGTTGCCGTCGATGTCGCCGTTGCGGATCGCGGTGACCGGCCGCCAGAAATTGTAGTGGTACTTGGCGTCCATGATCGCGATCAGCGCGTCGTCCGTCGCCTGAGTGACTGCCGCGAACAAGCGTGCGTTCTGCGTGACCTCCCGCCCGGGAGCGTTGGCGACCGAGCGCACGACTCCGTGGTAGATCGGGGGCAGCGTGGCCTCCCAGAAGAGGGCGATCTGGGTCTGTTCGGGCGTGCGGTGCGTGCTGTTCTTGCCGCCGAGCGCCTTGATCTCATTGTAATCGCGCGCCCACAACTCGCTCGTGAGCGCGGGCGGCGGCCCAGGACGGAACTGGGCGGGGCTCGTCATCAGCCACGGCTTGCGCTGCGGCCACTGCGGGACCACCGGCACGACCGTCGGCACGTAGACGCCTGCGGTGGTGTGCGGCCGGTACGTCTCCGCCCGGCTGGCGCCGTCATCGGAGCGCAGCGCGAGGACCGCCGCCGCGGCCTTTTCTCCGACCGCGATGCCCTCGGTCTTCGCCGGGCCGTCCACGATGTTCGCTAGCGCAGCCTGATAGGCGGTGTCGATCGCCGCCTGTTGCGACGGCAGTAGCTTCGCGAGCGTGGCTCGGTTTGCCGCCGCGATCGCGGCATCGGTCGACGCTCGGGGTGCCGCCTCCAGTTTCAGGCCGCTCGCCGGGTATCGCCGGGTCACCGTGTTCGCGGCTTCGTACACCGCCGTCTGGACGATCGCCAGCACCCGGTTGGCGGGGGGCGGCCCCAGCCTCGCTTCGACGACGATCTCGCCGGCCTTGACGTTCCACTCTGTGACGACATCGGCCCGGGCCATTGGACCGGCGAACAACCCGGCGGCGACCATCAGCAACGCACTCAGCGGATGCTTTTTCGTCTCGTTCATGATCCTCTCTCCACTCTGACCTTAGCGTGGGTCCCGGAGGCTCACCGGTAACGCGATGGGCGCGGCCGGGTCCTGAGCCGAAGCCGAGGAGCCCGCCACCGGCGTCTGCGGCTCGGTCTGTTTCTGGCGCTTGGCAACGATGACCGCCGGGTGGTCCATCATCGGGCGGGGCGCCTCGGCGTAGAGGTACAGCCAGGCTGGATGCGGGTAGAACTTCGACGCGTAGTCATAGCCTTGCTTGGCGTGCAGGCGTTGCACGATGACGGCCGGATGGTCGCCGAGCTTCTCGGCATAGGCGCCGCCGACGGGCGAGAGGCTGAGGCAAAGCGCGGCAAGAAGGGTGGCTCGCATGGCTTGCTCCTTTCGGGTGGCGTTGGATCACGAGCCCAGTCTAGGACTGGCCGAAGCGGGCCGAATCGACCGAACGAGTCATTCGCCGCCGGTGCCGGAAAAATGATCAATAATGACTAGAGCATGCGCCGGCAAACTGTGGAAAGCTCCGTGTGTGCGCGCGGCGGCTTTCTCGCCGGCGCAGCGTTTCGAGAGGAGACGCCCATGCCCCTGTTCCTGATCGAGCGCAACTGGGCTGAGAAGCTCGAATTCACCGCGGCGGGCAATGCCGCCGTGAAGCTGGTGAACGACGAGGTCGGCGTGCACTGGCTGTTCTCATTCCTGAGCGCCGACAAGCGCAAGACCTACTGCCTGTACGAGGCCGCGAGCGCAGAGGTGGTTCGAGAGGCGGCCCGCCGCGCCAACATCCCGGCCGACGTCATCGTCGAGGTGAGTCGGCACGGGCCCGAGGCGTTCGCCTGAGCCGGACGACGACACTACCGGTCGATCAGGCGGTGGCGAACCGCGAACGCGGCCGCCTCGGTCCGATTGCTCGAGCTCGTCTTCGCGAGAATGTTGCGGACGTGGTTCGCCACGGTGTTCACGCTGCGGAAGAGGATCGCCGCGATCTCCTGATTGCTCTTTCCCGCCGCGACCAGTCGGAGCACCTCCACTTCGCGGCCGCTCAGGCCGGCGGGATATCTCTCGCCGTCCGCCCGCCCGCCGGGGCTCTGCAGCGCGGCAAGACGCCCCTCGAGGCCGCGCATCCCCAGGGCTCGGCTCTCCAGCAGGGCGACGGCGACGAGTTCCATGGCGCGTTCGCGATCGCCTGGCCGCTGGCGCTCGAGCAGCATGGCGGCGTACTCGCACCGGGACTGGGCCAGCCACGGGCGGCCGCCGCTCGCCGCGTCGATCGCCAGCGCGCGTTCGAAGTGCCGCTCGGCGTCGTCCCAGCGCTCCAGCGTCGCGGCGAGCATGCCGAGCAACCGTGCGGCGGCGCCCAGGCAGGCAACGTGCGCGCCGAAGACGATGTTGCGCTCCGCGTACGGAGCGAGTAGCGCGTAGAGGATCGGCGCGCGCGCTTCGTCGCCGAGCCAGACGCAGGTTTCCGCGAGATAGGCGATGACGCCGAGCCAGACTCCATCGCGCGGGATGCCGGTGAAGTCGGTCGCCGCCAGCTTCTCGAACGCGTCACGGGCCTCGTCGGCGAGGCCGAGCTCGCAGTAGAGGACGGCAAGTCCCGGTTGCCAGGTGGCCGCATCGGACGCCGTCTCGCGGAACTGCTTGAGCACCGGGGCGAGCTCGCGCAACCGGCCTTGCGCACGTCGCAGCGTGAACATCTGCACGGCGTAGGCGCCGGACGCATTTGCGAGGTTGAAGCGGGCGTTGCATTGGAGCGCTTGGGTGGCAGACGTCTCGGCGTCGGCGAACCGGCCCTCGTGGATGGCGAGCATCGCGCGGCAGTTGAGCAGCACGCCGAAGACGTAGGGCTGGCGCGCCACCTCGGGGCTTTCAAGCCCGAAGTCGGCCACCGCGGCGGCGCCTCGAGTGTCGCCGGACTCCATCAGGTCGCCGATGTGCCACCCGCTCAGATGCCCGACCGCCAGCTCCGCGCGGCCGTGACAGCGCGCGAGCTCCGTGGCCTCACGGCCGGAGGCAAGCCGGAGGTCGAGCAACTCCGGCGCCCACCTGGCCGGCACGATGGCGCTGAGCGCGCCGAAGAGCACGACCGGGTCGCGCAGCCGGCGCGCCATGGCCACCGCGAGCTCGTGCGCGCGCGTGGCCTCCTCGATCCGGTTGCAATACACCAGCGCGCGGCAGGACGCCGCGAGCAGCGCCGCCCGTTCGAGGCTGTCTGCCGGCGGAAGCCGTTCCAGGGCTTCCTTCACCAGCGCTGCGGCCTGTGCTCCGCTTTGCGCCACCCCCGAGCCCCGCCATGCGACCGCTTCGAAGCCTCTGGCTGCGCGCGCGAGCAGCACCGGATCCGCGAGCCGGCGAGCCGGTTCCGCGGCGCCGAGGAACGTCGTCATCGCGGCCGCGCTGTCGCCGGCCTTGGCTTGCGCCTCGCCCAGGGCAAGCAGCAACTCGCAGCCGCGCGCCCGCATTGACGGTTCGATCGCCTGCAGCGCGAGCTCGTAGTGGCGCGCCGCCTCCTCGTAGGCGAGCATGGCGCCGGCACGCTCCGCCGCGCGAGTCGCGTATTCGAGCGCCTTCGCGCCCGTTCCGGCGGGCCGGGCCGCACCGTAATGGTAGGCGAGCGCCGAGAGGAAGGGCGTGAGATCGTCGCGATGCCGCTCTTCCAGCGCCGCGGCGATGCGCTGATGCAGACGCAGGCGCCGAGGCACCGGCATCTCGTCGTACAGGGCGTCGCGGATCAGCGCGTGGGTAAACTGGTACGACCCCGGCTTGGGCAGTTCGTCGATCACTCTCGCCGTCGCCGCCTCCTCGAGCGCCGCGAGGCATTCTTCCTCGGAGGTTTCGTCGAGAAGCCGGGTCAGGACTTCGAGCCCGAACGTGCGCCCGATCACCGCGGCGTTCCCGAGCACGCGGTTGCACAGCGGCGTGAGGCGGTTCAGCCGCGTCCCAATCACCTCGCGTACGCCTTCCGGGAGCCGCCTCGCGTGGTCGCGCGCATCGCCTCCCGCCCGGGGTGTCGGCCTTCCCTGCTGTCGCAGATACCGGGTCATCTCGGCGAGAAACAACGGGTGTCCCTCGGTCCGCTCGTGCAGCGCGGACACGAGCTCCGGAGACGACGAGCCGGCGAGCGCCTCGACGAACTCGGCGGTCTCGGCCGAGCTGAAACCGGTGAGGCGAACCCGCTGGAACGAGGAATCGCGCGCGAGCTCGGCCAACGTGTCGGAGAGCGGATGGCGCCGCACCACCTCCGAGTCGCGATAGGTGCCGAGGATCAGGACCCGGATGCCGCCGAGTTGAGTGGCGACGAACTCGAGCAGCCGCAGCGAGGAAGTGTCGGCGCGATGCAGGTCATCGAACACGAGGAGTGCCGGCCGTTCCGTAGCCGCGCGTCGCCAGAACTCCGCCATCGCGTCGAACAGCCGGAAGCGCGCCTCGGCCGCATCCATCGCCGGGCGCGGCGCCGGCAGCTCGGCGAACCGGCGCGCGAGCCCGGCATCGAGGGCCAGGAGGATGCTGGCATGCGCGCCGAGCGTCGCGCGCATCGTCTCGTCGTCGTGCAGCTCCGCGTATCGCCGGAGGAGCTGCAGCCACGGCCAATACGGCGGCGCACCCGGCTCCTCCGGGCAGCGCCCCCACAGCGCGAGCGTGCCCTGCCGCGTCGCGTGGTCGGAGAGCTCCTGCGCCGTGCGCGTTTTGCCGATGCCTGGCTCGCCGGCGAGCATCGCGACCTGGCCGCGCCCGGCCTTCGCGTGCTCCAGCGCCCCTCGCAGGGCCGAGAGCTCGCGCTGGCGCCCGATGAACGGACTCTCGCCGGCCGCGACCTCCCGCCTTCGCGGCAGGCCGCGTGCTGGCGGCGACGCAATCGAAGCGCCGCATCTCAGGCAGACCCGGACGCCCGCCGGATTTGCCTGACCGCAACTCGGACATCGCATCGGCGATCTCCCTCGCGCAAGGCCGGCGACTTGGGTATTCTCGACGGCGCGCCAGGGGCGTCTTCTCCCGGGCGGGTATCGCGGTCAAGTATCGCGCAAAAGCAGCGCGCCCGAGGATCGGATGAGTGGACAGGCGATGATTCCTGGAGAGATGCGGGTTGCGCTCGGCGAGATCGAGCTCAATGCAGGCCGAAAGACCGTTACGCTCCCCGTCACCAACACCGGCGACCGGCCGATCCAGGTCGGCTCGCACTATCACTTCTACGAGACCAACGCGGCGCTCGCGTTCGATCGCGAGAAGGCGCGCGGTTTCCGGCTCAACATCGCCGCCGGCACCGCGGTGCGCTTCGAGCCCGGGCAGACGCGCACGGTCGAGCTGGTGGCGCTCGCCGGCGACCGCAAGGTCTACGGCTTCAACGCCGCGGTGATGGGGCCGCTCGCCGCGAAGCGGGCAGGCGAAGAAGCGGGGACGCAAATGACGCTCAAGATCGACCGCAAGGCGTACGCCGAGATGTTCGGTCCCACCGTCGGGGACCGGGTGCGGCTCGCCGACACCGAGCTCTGGATCGAGGTCGAAAAGGATCTCACCGTCTACGGCGAGGAAGTGAAGTTCGGCGGCGGCAAGGTGATCCGCGACGGCATGGGTCAGGGCCAGTTGCCGCGCGCGAAAGTGATGGACACCGTGATCACCAACGCGCTGATCGTCGATCACTGGGGCATCGTGAAGGCCGACATCGGCCTGAAGGACGGCCGCATTGCCGGCATCGGCAAGGCCGGCAATCCCGACATCCAGCCCGGCGTCACGCTGCCGATCGGCGGCGCGACCGAGATCATCGCCGGCGAGGGTCTGATCGTCACCGCCGGCGGCATCGACTCGCACATCCATTTCATCTGCCCGCAGCAGATCGAGGAGGCGCTGATGTCGGGCGTCACCACGATGATCGGCGGCGGGACCGGGCCGGCCGCGGGCACCAACGCGACGACCTGCACCCCGGGTGCGTGGCACATCGCGCGCATGCTGCAGGCCGCCGACGCCTTCCCGATGAACCTCGGCTTCCTCGGCAAGGGCAACGTGAGCCTGCCCGGACCGCTCGTCGAGCAGATCGAGGCCGGCGCGATCGGGCTCAAGCTCCACGAGGACTGGGGCACGACGCCGGCGGCGATCGACAACTGCCTGGCGGTCGCCGACCGGCTCGACGTGCAGGTCGCGATCCACACCGACACGCTGAACGAGTCGGGCTTCGTCGAGACTTCGCTCGCGGCGTTCAAGGGCCGCACCATTCACGCGTTCCACACCGAGGGCGCGGGCGGCGGTCATGCGCCCGACATCATCAAGGCGTGCGGCGAGCCGAACGTGCTGCCGTCCTCCACGAATCCCACGCGGCCGTTCACCGTCAACACGCTCGACGAGCATCTCGACATGCTCATGGTGTGCCATCACCTCGACGCCGGCATCGCCGAGGACGTCGCCTTCGCCGAGTCGCGCATCCGCCGCGAGACGATCGCCGCCGAGGACATCCTGCACGATCTCGGTGCGTTCTCGATGATGTCCTCGGACTCGCAGGCGATGGGCAGAGTCGGCGAAGTGGTCATGCGCACGTGGCAGACGGCGCACAAGATGAAGACGCAGCGCGGGCCCCTGAAAGAGGACCAGCCAGGCCACGACAACTTCCGCGTCAAGCGCTACGTCGCCAAGTACACGATCAACCCCGCGCTGACCCACGGCATCGCGCACGCGGTGGGCTCCGTCGAGGTCGGCAAGCTCGCCGACCTCGTGCTGTGGAAGCCGGCGTTCTTCGGCGCGAAGCCCGCGATGATCATCAAGGGCGGCGCGATCGCCGCGGCACCGATGGGCGATCCCAACGCGTCGATTCCGACGCCGCAGCCGGTGCACTACCGGCCGATGTTCGGCGCGTTCGGCGGCGCGCGGCACGCGACCTCGCTCACGTTCCTGTCGAAGGCGGCGCTGAGGGCGCGCATCCCGCAGAAGCTCGGCTTGCGAAAGGCGGTCGCCGCCGTGTCCGGCACCCGGAAGCTCGGCAAGCGCGACATGATCCACAACGGCGCGACGCCGAGGATCGAGGTCGATCCCGAGACCTACCAGGTGCGCGCCGACGGCGAGGCGCTGTGGTGCGAGCCGGCGAACGTGCTGCCGCTGGCGCAGCGCTACTTCCTCTTCTGAAGATGGTCACCCTCGCCGAACGGATCGGCGGCGCCGGTCGCTACGACGGCGAGCTGGTGCTGCCATTCGAGCTCCGTCAGAAGAGTCGCCTGCGCGCGCGGCTCGCTTCCGGCGAGGAGGTCGCGATCATCCTCGAGCGGGGCTCGGTGCTTCGCGGCGGCGAGCGCCTGCGCGGCGACGACGGCCGCATCGTGAAGATCGTCGCCGCGACCGAACCCGTCTACCGGGTCGAGTGCCACACCGCGGACGAGCTGGCGCGCTGCGCTTACCACCTCGGGAACCGCCATACGGCGGTGCAGATCCTCGGGGCGAGCGGCGGGCACTTCGCGCTGCGCATCCTAGCCGACGCCGTGCTGAAGGACATGCTGGAGGGGTTGCACGCGCACGTGACGCCGGAGGAGGCGCCGTTCGAGCCCGAGACCGGCGCGTACGGGGGCGGGCACGATCATCACGGCGATCGCGGGCACGCGCCGAAGATCCATCGCGCCGGCGGGCACGATCACCACCATGACTGAGCCGCTCGCGCTCGATACGCCGGGGCTGCTCGCGCTGCTGCAGCTCGCGAGCCCGAGTCTCCCGGTCGGCGCGTACAGCTATTCGCAGGGGCTCGAGTCGGCGCTTGCCGACGGTCTGCCCGGCGAGCGGGAGGCGATCGGCGGCTGGATCCGCGATCACCTGGAGCTCGTCGTCGCGCGCTGCGAGGCGCCGGTGCTCGTGCGCCTGCGCCGCGCGTGGGACGCGGGCGAGCTCGGTGCGGTCGCGCACTGGAACGAGTACTTCGCCGCGAGCCGCGATACCGCCGAGCTCCGCGCCGAGACGCTGCAGATGGGGCATTCGGCGGCGCGGCTCCTCGGCCAGCTCGAGGCGGCCACGCCGGAACGCCTGCAGTTCCTCGCCGCGCTGCCGCCGACCTTCCCGGCGGCGTTCGCCTGTGCCGCGTCCGCGTGGAGCGTCGAACCGCGGGCGATGCTAATCGGCTATCTCTGGTCGTGGCTCGAGAACCAGGTGCTCGCGGCGCTCAAGGTGGCTGCCATCGGGCAGGCAAGCGGGCAGCGGATGCTGCGCGAGCTCGCGTCTCTCGTTCCGGTGCTAGCTGAGCGCATCACTGCGCTCGAGGACGACGAGCTTGCGGGCTTCGCGCCTGGTCTCGCGATCGCGAGCTGCCGCCACGAGACACTCGACGGCCGGCTATTCCGTTCCTAGGAGAAAGCGATGCCCGGAGCGCAGACCTTGCGGGTGGGAATCGGCGGGCCGGTGGGCTCGGGCAAGACTGCGCTCGTGGAGGCGCTCTGCAAGCGGATGCGCGACCGCTACGAGATCGCTGTCGTGACCAACGACATCTACACCAAGGAAGACATGGAGATCCTGCTCCGCGCCAAGGCGCTGCCGCCGGCGCGCATCCTCGGTGTCGAAACCGGCGGCTGCCCGCATACCGCGATCCGCGAGGACGCCTCGATCAACCTGGAAGCGATCGCGCGGCTCGAGGCCGATTTCCCCGCGCTCGACGTCGTTTTCGTCGAGAGCGGCGGAGACAACCTCGCGGCGACCTTCAGCCCCGAGCTCTCGGACCTCACGCTGTACGTGATCGACGTCGCCGGCGGCGAGAAGATCCCGCGCAAGGGCGGACCCGGCATCACGCGGTCGGACCTCCTCGTCATCAACAAGACCGACCTCGCGCCGCACGTCGGCGCCTCGCTCGAGGTGATGGCGCGCGACGCGCGCCGACAGCGCGGCGAGCGGCCGTTCGTGTTCACCTGCCTGAAGACCGGCGACGGCGTCGCGGAGATCGTCCGTTTCGTCGAGGAGCAGGGGCTCCTGACCGTCAGGACGTAAGCGCCGGATCGATCTGCCGGATCTCCGCGAACACGCGCTCCGGCGTGAGATCGTTCATGCACTTGAAGTGTCCGAGCGGACACTCGCGCTGAAAGCACGGGCTGCATTCCAGGTTCAGGCTGACGAGCCGCGCAGGCGCGAGCGGCGGCGTGTGCGCGGCGCTCGATGAGCCGTAGAGCGCGACGAGCGGCCGGCGAAGTCCCGCAGCGACGTGCATTGACCCGGAGTCGTTGGCGACGACCACCTCGGCCACGGACAGAAGATCGATCGCGGCGCCGAGATCCGTGCGCCCGCAGAGATTGATCGCCGCGCCGTTCGCGAGCTTCGCGATCTCGTCGCCGATCGGCCGGTCGGCCGGCGAGCCGATCAACCACACGCGGCGCCCGTGCGCCGCAAGCGCGCGGGCGAGAGCGGCGAAGTGCCGCGCGGGCCAGCGCTTGGCCGGCCCGAACTCGGCGCCGGGACAGAACGCCGCGACCGGCCGCGAGCGATCGAGGCCGAGGCGAGCGATGGAGATCGCGAGGTTCGCCTCGTCGACCTCGAGCCGCGGCGCGAGGAGCGGCCGGTGCGGCGGCGCCCCCGGCCGCTCGGCGAGCTGCGCATAGCGCTCGGCCATCAGCGGCACCGCGGCCTCGTCCAGATGATGGCGGACGTTGAGCAGGCCGTAGCGCGCTTCGCCGATAAAGCCGACCCGCCGCGGAATGCCGGCGAGGAACGCCGCGAGGGCCGATTTCCAGCTGTTCGGCAGCACGATCGCTTCGTCGTACCGCCGTTGCCGCAGCAGGTTCGCGAGCCGCAGCCGCGCGCCGAGCTGGAGCCGGCCGTGGACGAGCGGCGTCTCGATCACTTCCTCGATCTCCGGCATGCGCGCGAGGACCGGCGCGGTCCAGGCGGGCGCGACCGCGTCGAGCGCGATACCCGGCCGCGTCGCGTGCAGGCGCGCGAACAGCGGTTGGGCGAGAAGCGTGTCGCCGATCCAGTTCGGGGCGACGATGAGGATGCGCGTCATGCGGCGCGAAACCGCGGCTTCAATGGCCCTTGGACTTCGCCCCCTTGTACACGTACAGCGTGCTGCAGTACGGGCAGCGCATCTCGCCCGCGTCGGCGACGTCGAGGAAGACGCGCGGATGGTAGGACCACACCGGGGTCTGCGGCGTGGGGCAGTGGAGCGGGAGGTCGCGCTCGGTCACCTCCACCACGGTCTCGGACTGGACGGGCTCGGCCATTACCGCTTTCCCTTCTTCCGCGCGTTCGCTTTTCCGTCGTGAACCGGCGTGAGCCAGGCCTTGTGCTTCTTGTCCCGTCCGTTCACGAGCTCGAAGAACGCTTTCTGGATCTGCGTCGTGACCGCGCCGCGGTGGCCGGCGCCGATCGTGCGGCCGTCGACCTCGCGGATCGGCGTCACCTCGGCGGCGGTGCCGGTAAAGAACGCCTCGTCAGCGATGTAGAGGTCGTCCCGCGTGATCCGCTTCGCAGTGACCTCGTACCCCAGGTCGGCCGCGAGCTCGATCACGGTCTCGCGCGTGATCCCGATCAGCGCGCTGGTCAGCTCCGGCTCGTAGATGCGGTCGTTCTTGATCACGAACAGGTTCTCGCCGGCACCCTCGGCGACGAACCCGTCGACGTCGAGCAGCAACCCCTCGTCGTACCCGTGGTCGGTCGCTTCGAGGTTGGCAAGGATCGAGTTGGCGTAGGTCCCCGAATACTTCGCGCGGCACATCGAGACGTTGACGTGATGGCGGGCGTAGGACGAGGTCTTGATGCGGATCCCCTTCTCCAGTCCCTCGGCGCCGAGATAGGCGCCCCACGGCCAGGCGGCGATCGCCACGTGCACCGTCGCGCCCTTCGGGCTCACGCCCATCTTCTCCGCGCCGTAGAACGCGATCGGCCGGACGTAGCAGGACTCCAGGTCGTTCGCGCGCACCACCTCCTTCTGCGCCTCCATCAGGACCGCCCGGCTGTACGGGATCTTCATCATGTAGATATGAGCGGAGTTGAACAGCCGTTCGGTGTGCTCCTGCAGCCGGAAGATGGCGGTGCCGTCCACAGTCTTGTAGGCGCGCAGACCTTCGAAGACCGCAAGCCCGTAGTGAAGCGAATGCGTGAGGACGTGGGTGGTGGCGTTGCGCCAGGGCACGAGCTCGCCGTCGTACCAGATCCAGCCGTCGCGGTCGGCCATGGACGCGGCCATCGTGTCTGTCTCCCCGAGAGGTGAAGGAGCGCGGATTCTAGCGGAAGATATGATCGAACCCTCGCAGCAGGAGGACCAGATGACCACTCGCTACGGCGCCGCGGCGCTCCGCGCCTTCGCCTCGCAACTGCTCCAGCGCGCCGCGCTCGCCGCCGAACGCGCCGACGACGTCGCCGCGATTCTCGTGGAGGGCGATCTGATGGGCCATACGACGCACGGGCTGCAGCTCCTGGGGCCGTACCTCGGGTCGCTCGAGGAGGGGACCATGACGGCGGCGGGGCAGCCGGAGGTGGTCGCGGATCGCGGCGCGGCCGTGACCTGGGACGGCAACTTCCTGCCGGGGCCGTGGCTCGTGCTGCGGGCGATGGAGGTCGCATTTGCGCGCCTGCCCGAGCACCCGGTGGTATCGATCGCGATCCGGCGCTCGCATCACATCGGTTGCCTCGCCGCGTACCTCAAGCGCGCCACCGACCGCGGGCTCGCCATGCTGCTCCTCTGCTCCGATCCCTCGGTGGCCTCCGTCGCCCCGTTCGGGGCGATCGCCGGGCGCTATACGCCGAATCCGCTCGCGTTCGGGTTCCCGACCGACGGGCTGCCGGTGCTGATCGACATCAGCGCGTCGACGACGACCAACGGGCTCGTCGCCCGGCTGAACCGCGCGGGGCGGGGCGAGCGCCTACCCGGGCCGTGGCTCGTCGACAACCGCGGCGAGGCGACCGACGATCCGGCCGCCTTCCTCGCCGATCCCCCGGGTGCGATCCTGCCGCTCGGCGGCATGGACCTCGGTCACAAGGGGTTCGGGCTGGGGCTTCTCGTCGAGGCGCTTACCTCGGCGCTCGCCGGCTACGGACGAGCGGACGGCGAGCGCCGCTGGGGTGCGTCGCTGTTCGTTCAGCTGATCGATCCGGCGGCGTTCGGCGGGCGCGAAGCGTTCGTGCGCGAGGCGGGTTGGCTCGCGGACGCGTGCCGCACCGCGCCGGTGAAACCGGGCGCACCGCCGGTCCGAATGCCCGGCGAGCGAGCGCTCAAGCTGCGCGAGCAGCGGCTGGCCGAAGGCATCGCGCTGCACGTGGACGTCGTGCCCTCGCTCGAGCCCTGGGCGAAGAAGCTCGGCGTGGCGATGCCATCGGCGGAGCGCGGTTCCTGAGCGGGCTCGAGGAGCCTCGCGGTCGGGACGAGTCGGTTCAACGCGGCGCCTGGCGCCGCAAAGCGCGTCGTCGAGCGGGTCCCGGCTCGCGGCCGGCAGTCAAAACACGACTGCCCGCCACCATCCACCCGCCGCGCTCCGGAATTCGCGGCTCGTCTACGCGCGAGAGCGTCGGCTCTCAGTCGGAGCCGAACACCGCGCGCCACAGCGCGAGCGTGGCCTCGACGTGCTGCGCGACCCGCCCCGGGTCGATCCGCGCGAACTCCGCACCGTTCAGCCGCAACGCGTGCTGGAGCCGGCGGTACTCGCGGTAGGCGTCCGCGACGCGGTGCGCGCGGTCTGCCGGAATCAGCCCGAGCGCGCCGGCCATGTGCAGCAGCGCGATGTTGCCGAGGTTGCCGGTAAGCTCGTAGTGCTTGCGCGAGTGCGCGAGCACGAGGTATTGCACGATGAACTCGATGTCCACCATGCCGCCGCGGTCGTGCTTGAGATCGAAGAGGCCCGACCGGTTGGGATGGGAGTCCAGCATGCGCTTGCGCATCGCGAGCACGTCGGCGGCGAGCTGCGCGGGATCGCGCTCGGCCTGGAGCACGTCGCGCCGGAACGCCTCGAACACCGCGCCGATCGCGGCGTCGCCGGCGCAGAACCGGGCGCGGGTGAGCGCCTGGTGCTCCCAGGTCCATGCCGACTCGAGCTGGTAGCGGCGGAATGCCGAGACCGACGAGACGAGCAGCCCGGAGCCGCCGCTCGGCCGCAGCTGAAGGTCGGTCTCGAACAGCACGCCCGCGCTGGTGCGGCTCGAGAGCCACGAGTTGATGCGCTGCGCGAGCCGCGCGTAGTTTTCCGCCGCTGCCTCGTGCGGGTCGTCGTAAAGAAAAACGATGTCGATGTCGGAGGCGTAGCCGAGCTCCTTGCCGCCGAGCTTCCCGTAGCCGATCACCGCGAATCGCGGGCTCTCGGTGTGCCGCGTGCGCACGAGCCGCCAGCAGGTCTCGATGGTGATCTGCAGGACGAGATCCGCGGCGAGCGACAGATGATCGCCGAGCCGCTCGACGGAGAGGAGCCCGGTGAGATCCTGCGTGAGGAGGCGAAACACGTGCGCGTGATGGATCTCGCGCATCAGATCCATCTGACGCTCGACATCGCCCTCGTGCGCCGCCATCTCGCGCCGGAGCTGCGCCGCGAACGCGCTCCAGTCGGGCGGTTCCGCGAGCACGCGCGGGTCGAGCAGCTCGTCGAGCAGGATGGGATGGCGGGTCAGGTACTCCGCCGCCCAGCTCGAGCTCGCCAGGATCTCCGCCACCTTGGCGAGCGCATCCGGGCTCTCGACGAGGAGCGCGAGATAGGCGGCGCGACGGCTGATCGCTTCGACGAAACCGAGGCAGCGGGAGAGCGTGACGTCCGCGGGCGCGCGCCCCTCGCGGGTGCCCTGACGCGCGCAGGCGTCGATCAGGCGGGGCACGAGCTGATCGAGCCGGTCGCGGCTCGCGGCGGGCAGCTGAAGATAGCGGCTGCTCGTCCGCAGGCCGCGCAAGCGCGCGAGCGTCTCCCCCGGAGCGACGTAGCCTTTCGCTTCGAGGTCGCCCAGCGCGGCGTCGTCCTCCAGCGTTCCGAGCCACACCGGTGCTGCCGGGTTCGGCGAGTCGGCGGCGGCGAACACGTTCTCGAAGTGGCGCGTCACGGCGGCACGTTCCGCGTCGAGCCCCGCGGTGAACGCCGGCCAGTCGGCGTAACCCATGCTGCGGGCGACGAGGCTCCGGTCTGCCTCCGACGACGGGAGCTTGTGGGTCTGCTGGTCCTCGAGATACTGGAGACGATGCTCGAGCCGCCGCAGGAACACGTACGCCGCCGCGAGCTCGTGGACGACGTTCGCGGCCAGGAGCCGCTTCGCCGCCAGCGTCTCCAGCACGGCGAGCGTCGCGCGCAGCCGCAGATCCGGATCGCGGCCGCCGCGGATGAGCTGGAACGCCTGCGCGATGAACTCGATCTCGCGGATCCCGCCGGGGCCGAGCTTCATGTCGTCGGCGAGCTCGCGGCGCGCGACCTCGGCGCGGATCTGCGCGTGCAACTGCCGGAGCGCGTCGATGCTGCCGTAGTCGAGATACTTCCGGTACACGAACGGTCGCACGATCCGCTCCAGGCCGTCCACCATCCGCTCATCGCCGCCGGCGACGACCCGTGCCTTGATCCAGGCGTAGCGTTCCCACTCGCGCCCGTGGGCGACGAGGTACTGCTCCAGGGCGTCGAAGCTCGACGCGAGCGGCCCCGCATCGCCCCATGGCCGCAGGCGCATGTCGACGCGGAACACGAAGCCGTCGGGCGTTACGTCGGCGAGCGTGCGAATCACCCGTTGCCCGAGCCGCGCGAAGAACTCGTGGTTCGAGAGCGTCCGCGGGCCCGCGGTCTCGCCTTCGTCGGGATAGACGAACACGAGATCGATGTCCGAGGAGACGTTCAGCTCGCGCCCGCCGAGCTTGCCCATGCCGACGATCAGGAGGTCGGTAGCGCCCGCTGGCCGCCCGTGCTCCGCCTCGAGGCGGGCGCGATGGTGGTGATACGCCGCCCCGAGCGCGACCTCGGCGAGGTCGCTCATCGTGCCGACCGTCTCCGCCAGCGGGGCAAGCCCGGCGAGGTCGCGCGCGGCGACGCGGAGCCACACGCGCGACCTGAGCTCGCGCAGGCCGCGCGCCAACGCAGCGTCGGCTGCAAGCTCGCGAGCGGCAAGAAACTCGCGCATCGCTGCCGCAGTCCACGTCGCGTGCGCCGCGTGCTCGATCTCTTCCGCGAGCGCCGGCTGCGCTGCGAGCAACCGTGCCGCGAAGCGCGAGAAGCCGAGGACGGCGCGGGGCGCGTGCGAGTCGTCCCGGCTCGACATAAGCGTCTGAGTCGTCATGAAAAACCGCGGCCTCGGGAACGGGTGAAGTACAATCGGTGTCGTCGGGACGCGCGCGCCCGCGGTTGGTGTGTCAGCAGCGTGTGCCATTGTAGGCGTGCCCCTCCACCCCGGCCAGCGTGCACCGGGCGCCCGACGCGAGTAAAGAGACGAAGCGACCGCAGACCGCATCCGGGATGAGCCTCCTCCACCACGACGCAACCGACGAGGCGCTCGAGGCCCAGCTTCCACCCGAGGAACGCCGCTGGCTGCAGTGGCTCCGCCGCACCGGCTGGACGCTGGTCGCGCTGTACTTCATCGTCGCGATCGCGATGCTCGCGCTGCGTTACTGGGTGCTACCTGCGGTGGTCGATTACAAGCCGCAGATCGAGGCCGCGGTCTCGCGCGCGCTGGGCGCACGGGTCGAGATCGGCGAAATCACCGCGGAGTGGTTCGGCTTCCATCCCCGGCTCGAGCTCGCCGGCGTGAAGATCTTCGATGCACGCGGCGAGGAAGCGCTCGGGCTGCAGTACGTCGGCGCTACGGTCGCCTGGCGTTCGATCGTCGCCCGCGAGCCCCGGTTCACGTCGCTCGTGCTCGAGCGGCCGGATCTCGTCCTCCGCCGCGACTTGCAGGGCAAGCTCTTCGTCGCCGGGCTCGAGATGAAGCCCGGGGAGCGCTCCGACGGCGTGGCCGGAGACTGGCTGTTCAAGCAGGGCGAGATCGTCATCCGCAACGCGACCGTCGAGTGGCAGGACGAGGCCCGGCGCGCCGCGCCGCTGCGGCTCGAGAACGTCGACTTTCTGCTGCAGAACGACGGCCGCCACCATCGCTTCGCGGTGCGCGCCCAGCCGCCGCCCGAGCTCGGCTCGCCGCTCGATATCCGTGGCGACCTCGTCGGGCGCACCGTCGCGGAGCTGGAGAGCTGGAACGGGAAGCTCTACGCTGCCTTCGATCACGTCGATCTCGCCGTCTTGCAGGCCTGGATCGACTACCCGTTCGAGGTGCGGAGCGGCCGCGGCGCGCTGCGGCTGTGGCTCGGGTTCGCCGACCGGACGCTCACCGAGCTGACGGCGAGCGTTGCGCTCGACGACGTCGCCGCGCGGTTCGCGCGCGAGCTGCCGCTGCTCGAGATGCAGTCGATGCGCGGCCAGTTCGGCGTCAGGAAGACCACCCGCTTCGAGCTGATCGATCTCGACGGCGAGGCGGACATCGCCTACGACGCATTCGCGCGCCAGCTGGCGCTGGTTCCGAAGGGCGGTGCCGCGCTCGCGCCGGCCGACTTCACCGCGCAGTGGAAGCCGGCGCAGGGCAAGGCCCCCGCGCGCGGCGAAGTGCTCGCGCGCGCGATCGAGCTCGCGCCGCTCGCGCACGTCGGCGAATACCTGCCGCTGCCCGGCGATGCGCGGAAGACGCTGATCGCGGCGGCCCCAAAGGGCCGCGTCAGCGACGTGACGTTCGCCTGGACCGGCGACATCGAAAGCCCCGCCACCTACACCGCCCGCGGCAAGTTCGCGGACCTCGGAATGAGGCCGTACGGAGCCATGCCGGGATTCGAGCGGTTCGCAGGCAGCCTCGACGTCACCGACAAGGGCGGCGCCGTGACGATCCAGGCCAACGGCGCGAGCGTCGATTCGGCCAAGCTCTTCGCCGACAGGACGATCGCGTTTGATTCGCTCGCGGCGCGGGTGAGCTGGAGCTTCCCGCAGGACACGCTCCTGGTGAAGCTCGACGACGTCGCGTTCGCGAACGCCGACGTAGCGGGTTCGGTTTCGGGCACCTACCGCGGTGGCGCGAAAGGTGTCGGCGGCGTCGACCTGACCGGCCGGCTCGCGCGCGCCGAGGGGCGGCATGTCTACAAGTACATCCCAGACCTTCCCCCCAAGGTCGCGACCTGGCTCAGGACCCGGATCCAGTCCGGGACGGTGGGCGAGACGAGGTTCCGGCTCCGCGGCGATCTCCACGACTTCCCATTCCGGGACGGCAGGAGCGGCGAGTTCAGGATCGGCGGCCGGGTGACCGGCGGGACCCTCGAGTACGCGGACGGCTGGCCGAAACTCACGAACATCACTGCGGACCTCCTGTTCGACGGGCCGAAGCTCAAGATCTCGAGCCCGCGGGCGAGCACCCTCGGGGTGCAAATCGCGGGCGCGGTCGTGACGCTGCCGGACCTCTACCGCGACGACGACACCCATGTGATCGTCGACGGGGAGGCGAGCGGACCGCTGGGCGAATTCCTCAAGTTCATCGCGCAGAGCCCGGTCCATGGGTTCCTCGACGGACTGACCGACCGGTGGACCGGGGACGGTCGCGCCAGCCTCAAGCTCCATCTCGATCTGCCGCTCGATGCGCTCGACAAGTCGAAGGTCGCAGGGAGTTTCCAGTTCGCGAACAACTCGATCGCGATGGAATCCGGCGAGCCGACGCTCGCCCAGGTGAACGGCCGCGTGGAGTTCACCGAGGCCGGTGCCTCGGCGCGCGGCCTCACCGCGCAGACCCTGGGCGGCAACATCAACCTGCAGATCGCAACGAGCAGTGGGGTCACCACGGCGACAGTGCAGGGGACGGTCGACAGTCGCGAGCTCGCGCGGAGCGTCGATCTCCCGATCGCCGCCGAGCTGCGCGGTCCGATCACCTTCAAGTACACGACGAAGGCAAGCCGGGGAAGCGCTGGGTCAAGCTTGCTCGAGTCACCTCTGACCGGCGTTGCGATCGACCTCCCGGCGCCGTTCGCCAAGGCGGCGCCCGAGAGCTGGCCGCTGCGGCTCGAGCGGACCGCCAGCGCCACGGACCCGCGGCGGGAAAGCATCGCGCTGACGCTCGGGAGCGTCCTCAATGCGCGCGGCGAGGTGCGGCGCGAGGGCGGGAAGCTCGTCGTCGAGCGCGCGAGCGTCGGTGTGGGGGACGTCGTCGCGCCGGCGCCGGAGAAAGCCGGCGTGTTCATCGACGGAAACCTGAAGGTGCTGGATCTCGACCGGCTGCTCGGAGCGGTAACCACCGCCGGCGACAAGGCCGCCAACGCCGACTTCAACGTCACCGGCCTGAGCCTTCGCGCGGGCACGCTCGTCGCGATCGGTCGCCAGTTCCACGACGTCGCGGTGCGCGCGCAGTTCGACGGGCGGCGGACCTGGCGCGCCGACGTGACTGCCCGCGAGCTCGCGGGCGAGATCGCCTGGCGACCCGAAGGACAGGGTCTCGTGCGCGCGCGGCTCAAGCACCTGATCCATCCCGAGCGCGCGCCCGGCGCGGTGTCGCAGGACGAACTTTCGAGCGAGCTCCCCGGGCTCTCGATCATCGCCGACCGCTACTCGTTCGACGGCCACGATCTCGGCAAGCTGGAAATGCGCGCAGTGAACGAGCCCAAGGGTTGGCGGCTGGACAAGCTCGAGCTCGCCTCGACCGAGGGCACGCTCTCCGCGTCCGGGCTGTGGGAGGCGGCGCCGCGCGGCGCCGGACGCACGCAGCTCGCCGTCAAGGCGGACGTCAAGGATGTCGGCAAGTATCTCGAGCGCTTCGGCTATCCGGCAACCGTGGCGAAGGGCACCGCTACGCTCGACGGCAACGTGCAATGGGCAGGACCGGTCTACCGCATCGACTACGGCACGCTCACCGGCAGCCTCGACCTCAAGGCCGAGAAGGGCCAGTTCATGAAGGTGAGGCCCGGCGTCGGCAACCTGCTCGGGGTGCTGTCGCTCCAGTCCCTGCCGCGCCGGATCACGCTCGACTTCCGGGACGTCTTCAGCGAAGGGTTCACCTTCGACTCCATCAACGGCTCGGCGAAGATCGCGCAGGGCGTCGCGACCACCGACAACCTCGCGATGAACGGCCCGGCGGCGAACGTCGCGATCGTCGGGACAGCCGATCTCGCGAACGAGACGCAGGATCTCAAGGTGCGCGTGGTGCCGGTGCTCGGCGACAGCATCGCGGTCGCCGCCGGGGTCGCGCTCCTCAACCCGCTCGTCGGCGCCGGCGCGCTCATCGCGCAGCGCCTCTTCAAGGATCCGCTCGGGCAGATGTTCTCCTACGAGTACCAGATCACGGGCAGCTGGGTGGATCCGAAGGTGATCAGGGTGCGGGCGCCCGAGCTCGCGACCCCCGGGCAGGGGGGCGCCGCCGCCGTGCCGGAGAGCGCCGAGGGGCAACCGCAAGAGCCGCGATGAAGGAAGCATTCAAGGTCGCCGCGATCCAGATGGTTTCCGGACCGTCGGTGGTCGCGAACCTCGACGCGGCCGGCGCGCTCGTCGCCGAAGCCGCGGGCCGGGGCGCGCGGCTCGTCGTACTGCCCGAATGGTTCTGCCTGATGGGCCGGGGCGAGCGTGACAAGCTTGCGATCCGCGAGCGCGACGGCGATGGGCCGATCCAGTCGTTCCTCGCCGGCGCGGCCGCGAAGCACGGCGTCTGGGTGATCGCCGGCACCGTGCCGCTTTTCGCCGACGACCCGGAGAAGGTGCGCAACACCTCGGTCGTCTACGATGCCGCCGGGCGGCGCGTGGCCCGCTACGACAAGATCCATCTCTTCGACTTCACGGGCGCGGATGAGCAGTACCGGGAGTCGAACACCATCGAGCCGGGCGACATCCCGGTCGCCATCGATTCACCTTTCGGGCGTGTTGCGCTCTCGATCTGCTACGACGTGCGCTTCCCCGAGCTCTACCGGCGCCTCGCGCCGATGGACCTCATCACGGTGCCGTCGGCGTTCACCGCGACGACCGGCGCGGCGCACTGGGAGATCCTGATCCGCGCCCGGGCGGTCGAGAACCTTGCCTGGGTGATCGCCCCGGCGCAGGGCGGCGAGCACGCGAGCGGCCGCAGAACCCACGGCCACACGATGATCGTGGATCCCTGGGGCAAGGTGGCGGGGAGCCTCGCCCGGGGCCCCGGGGTTGTGGTGGCCGAGATCGACCCCCAGCTTACGGATGAAGTGCGCGCGAGCCTGCCCGCCCTCGGACACCGGGTGCTCTGAGCCACTCTCGCAAGGTTTCCAACGAGGCCCACACCATGCCGACCCAGGACCAGCTCCTCAAGACTGCCAGCCAGCGGCTCCTCGCGCCGTATGATCTCGAAGCGCCGCAGCTCGCGCAGGTATTCGGTGCGATCATGACCCACGACGTCGATTACGCCGACCTCTACTTCCAGTACCTGCGCACCGAGGCCTGGAGCCTGGAGGAGGGCATCGTCAAGTCGGGAAGCTTCAACATCGACCAGGGCGTGGGCGTCCGCGCGATTGCGGGCGAGAAAACGGCATTCGCGTACTCCGACGAGATCAGCCTCGCGGCACTGAAGGATGCGGCCGGCGCGACGCGCGCGATTGCGCGACTCGGCGGCAGGAGCAACCTGCCCGTCGCCCGCGCCGGCGAGCGGCGGAAGCTCTACCCGGCGCTTGACCCGCTCGCCTCGCTCGCCGATACCGACAAGGTCGAGCTGCTCGAGCGGCTCGAGCGCATCTGCCGTGGCCGCGATCCGCGCATCGTGCAGGTGATGGCGACGCTCGCGAGCGTGTACGAGGTGATGCTGGTCGCACGCGCCGACGGTGTCCTGGCGGCCGACGTTCGACCGCTCGTCCGCCTCTCGCTCCAGGTGATCGCGGAGTCGAATGGCCGCCGCGAGCAGGGCGCAAGCGGCGGCGGCGGGCGGTTCGACTACGCATACTTCACGAACCAGGTGCTCGAGGACTACGCCGCGAAGGCGGTCGACCAGGCTATCGTCAACCTGGATTCGCGGCCGACGCCGGCCGGTACGATGACCGTCGTACTCGGGCCCGGCTGGCCAGGCGTTCTGCTGCACGAGGCGATCGGCCACGGGCTCGAGGGCGACTTCAACCGCAAAGGCTCGTCCGCCTTTACCGGCCGCCTCGGCGAGCGCGTCGCCGCGCCCGGGGTGACGGTGGTCGATGACGGCACGCTGCCGTCGCGCCGCGGTTCGCTCAACGTCGACGACGAGGGCAACCCGACCCAGTGCACCACGCTGATCGAGGACGGCGTGCTCCGCGGCTACATCCAGGACAGCCTGAACGCGCGCCTGATGAAGATGCCGCTCACCGGCAACGGCCGGCGCGAGAGCTACCAGCACGTCGTGATGCCGCGCATGACCAACACGTACATGCTCGCCGGCAAGCGCGACCCGCGCGAGATCCTCGCCTCGGTCGACCACGGCATCTATGCCGTCAACTTCGGCGGCGGGCAGGTCGACATCACCAACGGGAAGTTCGTGTTCTCGATGTCCGAGGCCTACCTGATCGAGAACGGCAGGATCACGCAACCGCTGAAGGGTGCGACGCTGATCGGCAACGGCCCCGATGCGCTGACCCGGGTCGCGATGATCGGGAACGATCTCGAGCTCGATACCGGGGTCGGCACCTGCGGCAAGGACGGCCAGTCGGTGCCGGTCGGGGTCGGCCAGCCGACGCTCCGGATCGACGGACTGACGGTGGGCGGGACGGCCTAGGCGGCGCTCGCGGCGGGGACAGTGCCCCGAATGGCGCTCGACCTCGCCTATCCGCCGCGGATCCTCGACCGGCTCGAGGCCGAGGTGCTCGACCGCGCCGCAACGGTCATCGACCTCGGCTGCGGCGCGCGGAAGTTCCCGGGGGCGATCGGCGTCGAGATGACCGCAGGGCCAGTGGTCGACGTCGTGCACGACCTCAACCGCACGCCCTATCCGTTCGACGCCGCGAGCGCCGACCTCGTGGTCCTGCGCCACGTCGTCGAGCATCTGGACGACATCCCGCGCACGGTGCGGGAATGCGCGCGCATCCTGCGCCCCGGCGGGCACCTGCTCGCGCTGACGCCGCACTTCTCCGACGCGAGCTCGTGGATCGACCCCCAGCACCGGTGGCACCTCGCCACGCGGAGCCTCGAGGAGGCGGGGATGGGCGTGCTCGAGCTGCGGCTCGTGTACGTCAAGCTCCGCAAGCTCTGGCGGCGGGTGGGGCTCGAGCGCTGGCTGAACCGCCGCCCGTTCCAGGCCCGGGTCCCGCGACCGCTCGTCAGCTGGGAGAACGACTGGTGCTTCCTCGTCCGCGGCGGCGAGATGCTGTGCCTGCTGCGCAAGCCCGAACGGAGCCCGAGCTGAAGCCGCCTCCGCGGGGCGCGTTGTCGCGCCGGCGGCGAGGTAGTATAGTTTGGGGACCAAACAATTGGGGCCTCGCATGGTCCCGTCCGGAGCAGGAGCATGAGCGCAACTGCGAGCCGCGTCCCCGTTTCCCGCACGAACGTGCGGCTGCGCCTGTGTGTGAACGGCGAAGAGTTCGACGCCGTCGTCGCGCCCTACAAGACCCTGCTCGAGGTCCTGCGCGAGGACCTGGCGCTCACCGGCACGAAGCACGGCTGCGAGCTCGGCGAGTGCGGCGCATGCGCCGTCCTCGTCGATGGCGTGCCGGTGTTGTCCTGTCTCGCACTCGCGCTCGAGTGCGAAGACCGGGCCGTCGAGACGGTCGAAGGCCTGGCGTGCGGCCCTGACCTGCACCCGCTCCAGTCGGCGTTCGCCGACCTCGGCGCCGCACAATGCGGCTATTGCACGCCGGGGATCCTGATGACCGCAAAGGCGCTGCTCGATGGCGAGCCGGACGCGGGCCGCGACCGGATCAAGGACGCGCTCTCCGGCAACCTCTGCCGCTGTACCGGCTATCAGCAGATCTTCGAGGCCGTCGAGGAGGCGGCGCGCCGGATCAAGGAGGAACGCTCCGATCTGGCGCATCCACAAGGGGAATCGTCGGGAAGGGAGGAGTCTCATCCCGTCCTTCGCCCCGTTGTTGCACAGGCGTGAAGGAGCGATGGCGACCAAGAATCGGTTCGACGTCGTCGGCAAGCCGCGCCGGCGCGTCGACGGCCGCGCGAAGGTGACCGGGCAGACGCGGTTCGCCGACGACATCGCGCTGCCGAGGATGCTCCACTGCAGGCTGCTGCGCTCGCGGGTCCCGCACGCCGAGATCGAGTCGATCGACGTGTCGCGTGCCGCGGCGGCGCCGGGCGTGCACCTCGTGCTCACCGGGAAGGCGTTCCCGATCGCGTTCGGGATCCTGCCGGTGACGCAGGACGAGTATCCGCTCGCCCCCGATCGCGTGCGTTATGTCGGCGATCCGGTCGCAGCGGTCATCGCCAAGGACGAGCTGACCGCGTTCGAGGCGCTCGAGCTGATCGACGTGAAGTACCGGCCGCTCGCGACGATCGCGACCCCGGAAGAGGCGCTCGCCACCCCGAGCCCGCGCATCCATGACTACGGCGAGCGCGGCAACATCCACCGGCTGCAGGCGTTCGAGTTCGGCGACATCGACGAAGCGCTCGGGAAAGCGGACCACGTCTTCGAGGACCTCTTTTTCTTCGAAGGCAACACGCATCTGCCGATCGAGCAGCATGCGGCGGTCGCCGCGGTCGACGGCGAGGGCAAGCTCACGCTCTGGTCGAGCACGCAGGTGCCGCACTACGTCCACCGGATGCTCGCGCGGGTGCTGCGCGTGCCGGCTTCGCACGTCCGCGTGATCGCAACGCCCAACGGCGGCGGCTTCGGCGGGAAGTGCGACGTGTGCAACCACGAGGCGGTGGTGGCGAAGGCCGCGCTGATGCTCGGCCGGCCGGTGAAGATCTGCCTCACGCGGGAAGAGGTGTTCTACATGCACCGCGGCCGGCACCCGGTGCTGATGAAGTTCCGCACCGGTGTGACCAACGATGGACGACTGACCGGGATGCATCTGCAGACGCTGGTCGACGGCGGCGGCTACGGTTCGTACGGCGTCGCGACCACCTTTTATACCGGCGCGCTGCAAACGGTGACCTACGAGCTGCCGTGCTACAAGTTCGAGGGCGCGCGGGTGTTCACCAACAAGCCGCCGTGCGGCCCGAAGCGCGGCCACGGGACGCCGCAGCCGCGCTTCGGCCAGGAGGTGCAGCTCGACAAGATCGCGGAGAAGCTCGGGCTGGATCCTGCAGAGCTGCGGCTGAGCATCGTCGCGAAGCCGAACTCGCTGACCGCGAACTGGTTCCGGATCGGATCGATCGGGCTCGCCGAGTGCATCCGCAGGGTCGTCGACCTCTCCGACTGGAAGAAGAGGTTCCGCAAGCTTCCGGCCGGACGCGGCCTCGGGATCGCCTGCGGCTCGTATCTCTGCGGCGCCGGGCTGCCGATCTACTGGAACAAGATGCCGCAGTCGGCAGTACAGCTGCTCCTCGACCGCAGCGGACAGGTGACGGTCTTCTGCGGCGCGACCGAGATCGGCCAGGGCTCGGACGACGTGCTCGCGGCGATCGTCGCCGAGGTGCTCGGGATCGACGCTCACGAAGTGCGGCTCGTCACCGGCGACACCGGCCTCACGCCGGTCGATCTCGGCTCCTACTCGAGCCGGGTCACGGTCATGATGGGCCATGCGGCGATCCAGGCCGCGGAGCGCGTGCGCGAGCTCCTCGCCGAGGCAGCGGCCGAGAATCTCGAGGTGTCGCCGGAGCGGATCGTGCTGGCGCAGGGACGCGTGTTCCTCGCCGACGATCCGTCGAAGGGGCTTCTCTTCCACGAGGTGGTCGAGCTTGCCGAGGCCAAGTTCGGCACGCTCGGCGCGGTCGGCTCGTACACGCCGCCGCGGCCGCCGGCCCGCTACAAGGGCGGCGGCGTGGGGCCGTCGCCGGCGTACTCCTATACCGCCTGCGTGGTCGAGACGGAGGTCGACGAAGCGACCGGCTGGATCACCGTGCCGAAGATCTGGATCGCCCACGACATCGGGCGGACGATCAACCCGGTGCTCGCGCGCGGCCAGGTGGAAGGCAGCGTCTACATGGGGCTCGGCGAGGCGCTGATGGAAGAGCAGATCTTCAGGCGCCTCCCGCCGAAGCTCTCCAACGCGCTCGTGCACAAGATCCCGTCGATGCTCGAGTACAAGAGCCTGACCGCGCTCGACATGCCCGTGGTGGTGACCGAGTTCGTCGAAGATCCCGATCCGAACTGCCCGTTCGGCGCGAAAGAGGTCGGGCAGGGACCGCTCCTGCCGGTGATGCCCGCGCTCGCGAACGCGGTGTACGACGCCGTCGGCGTGCGCATCGACGAGCTGCCGATCACGCCGGACAAGGTGCTGAAGGCGCTCGAGCTGAAGCGTCAGGGCAGACCTGCGCGCGTCGGCCCGGAGCATTTCCCGGCAGTGCCTTACCCCGAGGCGATGTTCGTGCCCCCGCCGTGGGAAGGCGGCGATGGCAACGCCGTGAAAGAACGAAAACGCAAACCGGAACCAGCGCCCGCGTCATGATGCGCTTGCCCTGGTTCCGTTATCACGCGCCGCGCACGCTGGCCGAGGCGGCCCGCATCCTCGCCTGCGAAGGGCCGAACGCGATGGCGATCGCCGGCGGCACCGACCTGCTGCCGAACATGAAACGGCGCCAACAGGTTCCGGGGACGCTCGTTTCGCTCCGCCACGTCGACGGCCTCAAGAGGGTCTCGAACGGGAACGGCCTCACGCTCGGCGCGGGGCTGACGCTCGCGGAGGTCGTCGGGACCACGACCGTGCACCAGCATTACCGCGCGCTATGGCAGGCGGCGGCGCAGGTCGCGACGCCGCAGTTGCGCAACATGGGCACGCTCGGCGGCAACCTCTGCCTCGACACGCGCTGCAACTACTACAACCAGAACTACGAATGGCGGAAGGCGATCGACTTCTGCCTGAAGAAGGACGGCGAGATCTGCTGGGTGGCGACCGCGAGCAAGCGCTGCGTCGCGGTGTCCTCGACCGACTGCGCGCCCGCGCTGATCGCGCTCGGTGCGCAGGTGAAGCTCGTCTCGGCCGGAGGCGAGCGCGAGGTCGCCGCCGCCGATCTCTACCTGAACGACGGGATCGACTACCTCGCTCGCCGGACCGACGAGATCCTCGCCGAGGTGCGCTTGCCGGACGCTGCGGGCTGGCAGTCGAGCTACTGGAAGCTGCGCCGGCGCGGCGCGTTCGACTTTCCGGTGCTCGGCGTCGCGGCCGCGTTGCGCATCGGCTCCGGCGGCAAGGTGGAGGACGCGCGGATCGTGCTCGGCGCAGTGGCGTCGCGCCCGGTCGTGACGAAGGGGGGCGAGGTCCTCATCGGACGTCAGCTCACCGACGATGCGATCACCGAGACCGGCGCGAAGGTCGCATCGCGCGCGAAGCCGCTCGACAACACCGACCTCGACATCTACTGGCGGAAAGAGGTCGTCGCGAGCTTCGTCGGTTACGCGCTGCGCGAGATCCGCGGCGACGACATGCGCGCGACCCGCGTCCGGATCGCGCGCCACGATCTGCAAGCGCCGGCCTGAGGCCCGAGCCCGACGTGCCCAGCAGCGTCGGCATGACACCCGGCACCGAGCTCGCCGGCAAGGTCGCCCTGGTCACCGGTGGCGCCCGGAACATCGGCCGCGCGATCGCGCGGTCGCTCGCCGCGGGCGGCGCCGCGGTCGTGGTGAACGCCAACACCTCGCGCCCGGATGCGGAGGAGACGGTGGCCATGATCGACGCCGACGGCGGCAGGGCGATCCTCCACCTCGCGGACGTGACCGACGCGCCAGCCGTCACCGCGATGGCGGACGCCACGGTGCGGGCATTCGGGAGACTCGACTTCCTGGTCAACAACGCCGCCGTGCGGGTCGAGACGCCGTTCGCGGACATCGGGCTCGAGGAATGGCGGCGCGTGCTCGCGGTCGTGCTGGACGGCGCGTTTCTCTGCACCCGGGCGTGTCTGCCGCACCTGATCCGCGCCGGGGGCGGCGCGATCGTCAATATCGGCGGCCAGACCGGCCACAGGGGTGCAACCGACCGCGCGCACGTCGTCACGGCGAAGGCCGGAATCGCAGGCATGACGAAGGCGCTCGCGCTCGACCTGGCGCCGCACCACATCACCGTCAACTGCGTCGTGCCGGGCACGATCGAAACCGAGCGCGGCCTGCCTGGCGCGCCGGAACGCCCTGCGCACCGGCGAGCGCTCCCCCCGGTCGGGCGCCGCGGCGCTCCCGAGGAGGTCGCGGCAATCGTGCGCATGCTCTGCGGCCCCGAGACGCGTTACATCACCGGCCAGTCGATACACGTCAACGGCGGCGGCTTCATGCCGTGAGCGGAGCGTCCGCGCCGCCGATCTCGCCGGTGATGCGCGAGCTGAGCGCGTATATCGCGTCGGCGCTGCGCACGCCACTGCCGCCCGCGGTGGTCGAGAAGACCAAGCACCACGTGCTCGACACTATCGCGGCAATGGTCTCGGGGTCCCGTCTGCTGCCGGGTAAGAGAGCGATCGCGTACGTGAGGACGCTCGGCGGAGCGAAGGAGGCATGCGTGATCGGCAGCCGCATCGTCACCGCGGCGGCGAACGCCGCGCTCGCGAACGGCATGCTTGCCCACGCCGACGAAACCGACGATTCGCATGCGCCCTCGCTGACTCATCCGGGCTGCGGCATCGTGCCCGCGGCGCTGGCCATGGCCGAGCGCGAACGGCGCAACGGCACGGCGCTCGTGCGCGCGGTGGCGCTCGGCTACGACGTCGGCTGCCGGCTGACGCAGTCGCTCGATGCCTACCGGTTCCGCGAGGACGGACACTCGACGCACAGCTTCGGGCCGATGTTCGGCGCCGCCGCGGCCGCGGGCGCGCTGGCAGGCCTGCGCGAGCGCGCGACGCGCCATCTGCTGTCGTACACCGCGCAGCAGGCCTCGGGCCTCTCGTGCTGGATGCGCGACGAGGAGCACGTCGAAAAGGCGTTCGACTTCGGCGGCATGCCGGCGCGGAACGGCGTGGCGGCGGCGACGATGGTCGCCCACGGCTTCAGCGGCGTCGAGGACGTGTTCGCCGGCGAGCGCAGCTTCTTCGTCGCCTACGGGCGCTCGCCGGACCCTGCGGCGCTCGTGCGCGGGCTCGGGCGAACGTACGAGATCATGAACACCAACATCAAGCGCTGGTCGGTCGGATCGCCGATCCAGGCGCCGCTCGACTCGCTCGCCGAGCTGATCCGCAGCCACCGCATCGAGGCGGACGACGTCGAGCGGCTCGTGGTGCGCGTCGCGCATCAGGGCGCGCACACCGTCGACGACCGGACCATGCCCGACATCTGCATGCAGCACCTCTGCGCCGTGATGCTGCTCGACGGGACGGTGAACTTCAAATCGTCACACGACGCGAAGCGCCTGCGCGATCGCGCGGTGCTCGCGCTGCGGAGCCGGATCGAGCTCCTTGGCGACGACGCGTTGAGCAAGGCCATGCCGAGCCGGCAGGGCATCGTCGAGCTGAAGCTCCGCGACGGGCGCGAGCTGAGGCACCACACGAAGGCGGTGCACGGGACCGCCGAAAACCCGATGACGCGGGCCGAGGTCGAAGCCAAGAGCTGCGATCTGCTGGCACCGGTCATCGGCAAGGCGCGGGCGCGCGAGCTGTGCGACGCCGTCGGGAGCCTCGAGAAGCTCCGCGACGTTCGCGCGCTGCGTCCGCTGCTGCGTGCCTGACGCGGCGGGCATGGCGGAGAACGCCAACAAGGCTGGAGATCTCTGGTCCGGGTTCGCGCTCGCCACGCTCGGTGCGTACATCGTCGCCGAGGCGTGGCAGTGGGAGTATCTCGGGCCGGAAGGTCCCGGCGCCGGCTTCTTTCCACTGTGGTACGGCATTGCGATGGTGGTGCTGTCGGTCGCCCTCGTCGTCGCGAGCGCGCGCGCGCCGGGTGGGCGACGCGGCGACTGGCGCGGAGCCGGCCGCGCGCTCGCGACATGGGGCGCACTCGTTGCGGCGGTGGCAGCCTGCAAGCTCATCGGCTTCGCGGCGAGCTTCGCGCTCCTCACGTTCTTCATCGTCGCCGTGATGTACCGCCGCCCGTTCGCGCTCGCTGCGACGGTGGCCGCGGCGAGCGCCGCTGGGTTCTACCTCGTGTTCGCGGTCGTGCTCGGGGTTCCGCTGCCCACCGGCGCGCTCGGGTTCTAGGCAACGGCGTGGAGATCCTTTCGGGTCTGGCGCAGGGATTCGGCGTTGCGTTGGAGCCCGCCAATCTGCTGTGGTGCTTCCTGGGCGTTCTCCTCGGCACTGTGGTCGGCATCCTGCCGGGGCTGGGCCCGCCCGCGACGATCGCGATGCTGCTGCCGCTGACGTTCCAGCTTACGCCGGCGAGCGCGATCATCATGCTCGCCGGCATCTACTACGGCGCCAAGTACGGCGGCTCGACGACCGCGATCCTGATGAACGTGCCCGGCGAGTCAGCCTCGGTGGTGAGCTGTCTCGACGGCTATCAGATGGCGCGCAAGGGCCGCGCCGGTGCCGCGCTCGGGATCGCCGCGATCGCCTCGTTCATCGCCGGCACGGTCGGCGTGCTGGGGCTCGCGCTGGTCGCGCCGCCGCTGGCGAAGCTCGCGCTCTCGTTCAGCTCGCCGGAGTACTTCGCGCTGATGGCGCTCGGGCTGGCGCTGGTGGTGCTGCTCGCCGGCCGGTCGATGGTGAAGGCGCTGCTCGCGGCGCTCGCGGGGCTGTGGATCGCGAGCGTCGGCACCGACCTCTTCAGCGCCACGTCGCGTTTTGCGTTCGGGCGCATGGAGCTTCTGTCCGGCATCGACTTCGTCGTGGTCGCCATCGGCGTGTTCGCGATCGGCGAGGTGCTCGCCAACATGGAGGCGCGCGAGGCGGCGCAGGCGCTGCCGGTGCCGAAGGGTCTCCGCAACCTGCTGCCGAGCATGCAGGATCTGCGGGACTGCCGGTTCGCCTTCCTCAACGGATCGGTGGTCGGCTTCCTGATCGGCGTGCTGCCGGGCGCCGGTTCGACCATCGCGTCGTTCATGTCCTACGGTCTGGAGAAGGCGGTGTCCCGCCGCCGCGATCGGTTCGGCACCGGCGTGGTCGAAGGCGTCGCGGCACCCGAGGGCGCCAACAACTCCGAGACCGGCGGCGCGCTGGTGCCGCTCCTGACGCTGGGCATTCCCGGCTCGGGCACGACCGCCATCCTGCTCGCCGCGCTCGTGCTCTGGGGGTTCAAGCCGGGGCCGCTCTTCATCCCGGAGAATCCCGCGCTGTTCTGGGGGCTGGTCGCCAGCATGTACATCGGCAACGTAATGCTGCTCGTCCTCAACCTGCCGCTGGTGCCGGCGTTCGCGCAGGTGCTGCGGATGCCGGCCTACATCCTCTACCCGTTGATCCTCGGCGTCTCGATGGTCGGGGTCTACAGCGTCTCGGGCAGCCTCTTCGATCTCGCGCTGCTCGCGATCTTCGGCCTGCTCGGGTTTCTCATGCGCAAGCTCGACTACCCGTCGGCGCCGCTCATCCTCGGGCTCGCGCTGGGCGCCGGCATGGAACGGGCCCTCCGCCAGTCGCTGATGATGTCCGGCGGGAGCCTCTCGATCCTCGTGGCGCGGCCGATCGCGGCGGTGATGCTATCGTTGGCGCTGCTGGTCCTGCTGATTCCGCTCGTGGGCAAGGTCAACGCGTGGCGTCTCCGGGCGCTCGAGCAGAACGGCACATGAGGAGTCGCTTCATGAGCGCGCAGCTTCGCGCGATCGCGGTGGCCGCGATTTTCGGTCTCGTCCCCGACGGGGTGGCGCACGCCCAGGGCTTCAAGCCGACACGTCCCATCGAGGTCGTGGTCCACACCGGTCCGGGCGGCGGGAACGACGTGCTCGCGCGCGCGATCGCCGTCATGGTCGAGAAGGAGAAGCTGCTGCCGGTGCGCATGCAGATCGCCAACAAGCCCGGCGGCAACGGCAACGTGTTCGTCGCCTACGTCGCCGAGAAGCGCGGCGACCCGCACACGATCGGCTTCTTCACCGGCAACATGATCAGCAACCTCCTGATCAGCAGCGAAGTCAAGGTCACCCTCCGCGACCTGACCCCGGTCGTGCGCCTCGTGCTCGAGCCGGCGGTGATCACGGTCAAGGCCGATGCGCCGTACCGAACGCTGGCGGATTTCATCGATGCGGCGAAGCGTAGCCCGGGGCAGCTCAAGCAGTCCGGCGGCTCGATCACGAGCCGCGACAACGTGGTCCGGCAGCTCCTGCAGCGCTCGACCGGCGCGCAGTGGTCGTTCATCTCCTTTCCGGGCGGCGGCGAGCGCATCGCGGCGCTCCTCGGCGGCCACGTCCAGATGATGGTAGTCGAGCCGGAGGAGGCGGGCGAGCACATCCGCGCCGGCAACATGCGCGTGCTCGCGCAGGTGAGCGAGAAGCGGCTGAGCGGCTTCGCCAACGTACCGACGCTCAAGGAAGCCGGATTCGACGTGCCCATCGTGCCGCAGATCCGCGGCGTGGTCGCGCCGCCAGGTATCCCGAACGAGAACGTCGCGTACTGGGAGAATGTCTTCCGACGACTGACGCAGACCGCCTCCTGGAAGAAGTACCTCGAGGACAACCAGTTCGAGGATGGCTATCTCACGAGCGCGGAGCTCGCGGTGTTCTTCGACGGCTTCGCGGACCGCATGCGCGAGATCCTCAATGCCGCCGGGATCAAGACGGTCCGCTGACGCATGAGCCCGCCGTCCGTCGCCGAGCAGCTCGTCGATCAGGTCGCCGCACTTCGCGCCGACCGCATTCCGGCCGCGGTCAGAGCGCGCTGCGAGGAACTGCTCGTCGATGTCGCGGGTCTCTGCGTCGCCGGGCGCAGCGCCGACTACGTGTGCGCGCTCGTCGCCGGCGTCGACGGCGGCGGCCCCTGCACGGCGATCGGGCACACGGGCGGATTCGCGGCCGAGGACGCCGCGATGATCAACGGCACGGCGGCCCACGGCGAGGATTTCGACGATACGTTCGAGGGCGGCCCGGTACACAGCGGGGCGGTGATCGTGCCGGCGATTCTCGCCGCATGCGAGCGGTTCGGCCGGGACGGGCGCGCTGCGCTCGTCGGCATCGCCGCCGGCGTCGAAGCGCTCTGCCGGTCGAGCCTGGTCGCGCCGAAGCTGATCCACAATGCCGGCTTCCACCCGACGAGCGTCCTCGGCGCGATGGCGGCGACGCTCGGCGTGTCGGCGACTCTCGGTCTCGAGCGCAAGCAGACCGTCGATGCGCTCGGCGTCGCCGGCAGCATGGCGGGCGGGATCATCGAGTACCTTGCCGAGGGTGCGTGGACCAAGCGCTTGCACGCCGGTTGGGCCGCGCGCGTCGGCCTCCACGCCGCGCGTATCGGGCAGCAGGGGTTCCTCGGCCCGCGCACCGTCTTCGAGGGCACCCACGGGCTGTTCAACGGCTTCGCGCACACCACGACCGGCGATTTCGGCGCGCTCACGCGCGGGTTCGGGTGCGAGTGGTTGATGGAAGGCATCACCTTCAAGCCTTACGCGACCGGCACGATGAACCAGCCGTACATCGATTGCTCGCTGCGGCTCGCGCGCAAGGGGTTCGATGCGGGCGACGTGGTCGACGTGCTGTGCGAGACCGCCGAAGGCTACGTGAAGCGGCTGTGGGAGCCGCTCGCCGCCAAGCATCGCCCGGCAAACGACTACGCCGCCAAGTTCAGCACCCCGTTCAACATCGCCGTCGCGTTCGTGACCGGGGGTGTCGGGCTCGGCGCGTTCAACGAGCAGACGATGCGCGATCCGCGCATCCTGGCGCTCGCGTCGAAGGTGCGCTACGTCGTCGATCCGGCCAACCCTTATCCGAAGTCGTACACTGGGCACGTCCGGATGGCGCTCAGGGATGGCCGCGTGTTCGAGGAGCGCCAGCCGCACATCCGCGGTGGTGTGCACGAGCCGCTGTCGCGCGCGGACATCGAGGACAAGTTTCGCGGCACCGCACGGTACGGCGGCTGGAGCGAGGCGCGGTCCGAGCAGTTCCTTGCATTCGCGCGGCGCGCGTTCGACGGACCACTCGATCTCTCGGCGTTCCGCGGGTAGCGCCGCGTCGCCGTCCCGGAGTGCTACGCTCCCGCGGTCGCGCGGATACCAGGAGAACCACATGATGCGCTCGACCGTCGTCGCCTGCGGGCTCGCGATCGCTGCGGCCGCTGCCTCGGCCCAGGTCACCGTCCAGGAGTATCCGCTGCCGCCGCGCCTCGGCGCTCACGACGTGTGGGCCGACTCAGCGCCGGATGGACCGATATGGTTCTCCGCGCAGCGCAGCGGCCATCTCGGCCGCCTCGACCCGAAGACCGGCAAGGTGGAGCTCATCGTACTCGGGCCGGGCTCCTCCCCGCATGGCGTGATCGCCGGTCCCGACGGCGCGCCATGGCTCACCGACAGCGGTCAGAACGCCATCGTGCGAGTCGATCCGAAGACCGGTGCGGTGACGAAGTGGCCGCTGCCCGAGGACCGCGGCTCCGTCAACCTCAACACGGCGATCTTCGACAAGGCCGGCATCCACTGGTTCACCGGTCAGAACGGCGTGTACGGCCGGCTCGACCCGGCCAGCGGCAGCATGAAGGTGTTCGACGCCCCGAAGGGCCGCGGCCCCTACGGCATCCACGTGACGCCGGACGGCGTCGTGTACTACGCTTCGCTCGCCGGCTCGCACATCGCGCGCATCGACGCCGCGACGGCCGCCGCCGCGGTGATCGAGCCGCCAACGTCGCGCCAGGGCGCGCGGCGCGTGTGGTCGGACTCGAAGGGCAGCATCTGGGTGAGCGAATGGAACTCGGGCCAGCTCAGCCGCTACGACCCGAGGACCGGCCAGTGGGCGCAGTGGAAGGCGCCCGGCGAGCGGCCGCGCGTTTACGCCGTGTATGTCGACGAGGCGGACAAGGTCTGGGTCTCGGAATGGTCGGCGCAGGCGATGTTGCGGTTCGACCCGGCCACCGAGAAGTTCGAATCGTTCAAGTCGTCGACCGAAACCGCGAACGTGCGCCAGATTCACGGCCGCAAGGGCGAAGTCTGGACGCCGGAGTCCGCGGCCGACAAGATCACCGTCTATCGCTACCGGTGACGGCACGCCGGCTGGCGGTCGCCGGCCTGGGACCGCCCACGCAGCAGTCCGGCTTCCCCACAACGGGTGCTCTCGAGCAGGCAGGGATCGCAGAGATCAGGCGGCTCGTGTTTTAGTTAGGTTGCGCTGCGAAGCGGTCCCATGATGTTGAACGCCGCGATGGGTTGCCCGCGCCGCCGCGCCCGGTCCGGGAGATCAGGGGACCGGGACGGTCGCACGCATCGACGCGCGCCCCGAGAACCCCTCGTACCAGCGCGCGAGGGCCGGCCGCGACTCGCGCCAGTCGTCGTCACCGTAGCGGAAGTCGAGCCAGCCGAGCACGCATCCGACGGTGATGCTGCCGATCGTCGGCTCGCCCTCGAGCGCGCGCGTCTCGCGCTCGAGGAGGTCGAGCGCCCCGTGCCATTTTTCCCGCTGCCCCTTTATCCAGTCGGCCCACTGGAGCTCCTTCGGGCGCAGGATCAGCTCGTACCGCGTGAGGATCCCGGCATCGAGGATGCCGTCGCCGACGGCCTGGAGCTTGAGCGCCGTCCAGCGCGCTTCGCCGGGCGGCGGAAAGAGCTTGCGATCGGCGTGCAGGCTATCGAGGTACTCGCAGATCACCGGCGAGTCGAACAGCGCCGAGCCGTCGTCCAGCACGAGCGTCGGCACCTTCATCAGCGGGTTGCTGCGGCCGACGTCGGCGTTCGCCTTGACCGGCGACACCGTTGCGAGGACCTCCTCGATGCGCGGCGCGAGCCCGGTCTCGCGGGCGACGACACGCGCCTTGCGGGCGAAGGGCGATTGTGGGCTGATATAGAGCTTCATCGAAGCTGCCTCTGTTTGAAGAGCGACGGGTCGCACCTACCGCTACGTCGCCGGGGAGCTACGAGGGAAGTTCCCCTCGTTCGCTCGCGGGGGGATCTACAAGGGATCGCCCCTTGTTCGTGCGAAATCGCTTCCTATTTCTTGATCATGCCGATGCGTTTGAGGATGTCGGTGTGGAGCTTGTACTCCTTCCACAGGTCGGCGCGTAGCTGCGTCCCCGGCCGATAGTCGACGTCGATGCCGCGGCTCGCCATCGCCTCGCTGAAGGCCGGATCGTCCATCGCGGCCCGCGCGGTGTCGTGCAGATACTGCAGCACCGGCGCCGGCGTGCCCTTCGGCGCAGCGAGCAGGAACCACACGCCGTTCGCGACGTCCCACCCGAGCTCCTTGGCGGTCGGCACGTCGGGGAAGAGGCTATGGCGCTTCTCCTGGAACACCATCAGCAGGCGCATGCGCTTGCCGTCGACCTGCGGCTTGACCTCGCCCGGCTGCGCGACCAGGGCGTCGATGTGCGCGCCGAGCAGCGCCGGCGCCGACTGGCCCCAGCCCCGCGAACGGCACGTGCGTCACCTGGATCTCGGCCTTGAACATCAGCTCTTCGAGGTTGAGATGGCTCGAGGTCCCTTCGCCCGGCGAGCCGACCCGAAGCTTGCCCGGATTCGCTTTCGCTTCGGCCACGAAGTCCGGTCCGCTCTTCAGCGGGGACTCGGTGCGCACCGCGAGCATCGGGTAGTAGGAGACGACGTTGATGAACGGCTCGTAGTCGTCCGGGGTCCTGTAGGCGACGTCGCTCACCTGCGGCACGATGACGAGCGCGGAGAGCGGCGTGAGGATGATGGTGTAGCCGTCCGGCTTGGCGCGGGTCACTTCCGACATGCCCACCGAACCGCCCGCGCCCGGACGGTTCACGACCACGACGCCGTTCGGGTAGCGCTTCTTCATCCCCTCGGACAACGCGCGCGCGACGATGTCCACCATGCCGCCGGCGGGGTAGGCCGCGATGATGTTGAGCGGCCGGTCGGGATACTGCGCAAGCGCGGGCAGGGCGACGAGCAGCGCGAGAGCTGCGCCCACTGTGCTGCGGATCATGAAGTCTCCTCCTCCGTTAGGGGCACGTTCCAGGCATCGTAGCCGTACAGCCAGGCGGTGTCGCCCTCGGCGCGGCGCAGCCAAGTGTTCGCGCTTGAGATCGACTGGATGCGCGAGGTGCGCGGCTTGCGGTGCGCCTCGTAGCGTGCGAACGCGCCTTCGATGTCCGCGCCGCCGGTCGCCGCCATGCAGCGCGCGAGGATCGCCGCGTCCTCGATCGCGGTCGCCGCGCCTTGCGCCATGTACGGCGTCATCGGATGGCAGGCGTCGCCGAGCAGCACCACCCGCCCGTCGCTCCAGCGCGCGAGCGGCTCGCGCTCGAGGATCGCCCACTTGTGGCAGTCCGGGCAGCCGTCGAGCACCGCGCGCACGTCGGGATGGAATCCCTCGTACGCCGCGCGCAGCTCCTTCACGTCGCCCTTCGCCGACCACGACTCGCGCGTCAGCCATTCGACGGGCTCGGGCACGCTGGTCACGAAATAGACCTCGTCACGCGCGGCAGTGGTGTAGTACGATGACGATATGGCGATCGGGTCCCCACCACTTCGTTCGCGACGGCCCGATGTCGCGGCCGACGAGCGTCGCGGGGAAGACGGCGCGATAGGCGATACGGCCTTTCCACTGCGGATCGTCGCGACCGAGCAGCAGCTCACGCACCGTGGAGTGAACGCCGTCGGCGCCGACGACTGCGTCGGCGGTTGCCCGCGTGCCGTCGGCGAAGGCGAGCGTCACCCTGCTCGCACGCTGCTCGAGGCTGACGAGCTTCTTGCCCAGCTCGACCAGCCGCGGCCGGCACGGCCGAGGCGAGCGCCGTCGTGCAGTGTCGCCCGGTGCATGCAGAGGTACGGCGCACCGTAGAGGCTTTCGGGCATCGGCAGCTCGTTGGTGACCTCGCCCGAGTCCCAGGTGCGGTTGAGATGCGAGCGCGGCGCGAACGCGATCCCGCGCAGCCGCTCCTCGAGCCCGAGGCCGCGCAGCACCTTCATCGAGTTCGGCATCATCTGGATGCCCGCGCCGACGCGCGCGAAGCGGCCTGCCTGTTCGTAGACGCGCACGTCGAACCCGGCGCGAGTGAGCGTCGCCGCGGCCGCGAGGCCGCCCATCCCGGCGCCGACGATCGCGATCGAAGCCCGGCGCGCGGTCATCCATCAGTCGATCCTGAAGCCGCTCGCCTTGACGATCGGCGTCCAGCGCGCGATCTCGTCGCGGATGAAGCGCGCAGCGCTGTCGGGTCTCCGAGCCGGCGTCCATCTCGGCGCCGGCGCGCTCGAGATCCTGCGCGAACGACGGCTCGATCTTGGCCTTCACCGTCGCCTGATGGAGGGCGTCGACGATCGGCGCGGCGTGCCGGCCGGCGCGAAGATCGCGTTGAACACGACCACCTTGAGATCCGGCATGCCCGACTCGATCGCCGTCGGGACCTCGGGCGCCGCCTTGAGGCGGGTCTCGCCGTTCACCGCCAGGATGCGCAATCGTCCGGCGCGATGGTGGGCGAGCACCGCGGAGCTGAGGATCAGCGTCGAGACCGCGATGTGCCCGGCGATGAGATCCTGCACCGCCGGCCCGCCGCCCTTGTACGGGACGTGGGTCAGATCGAGGCCGCCGGCGAGCATCTTGAAGAGCTCCCCGGTCATGTTGGTGATCGTGCCCGGCGCCCGCCGAGCCGTACGCAGTACTTGCCCGGGTTGGCCCTACCAGTCGCCACGAGCTCCTGCACGTTCTGCGCCGGCATGGCGGATGCACCAGGATCGAGGTCGGCGTCGTGCTCACGATGGCGATCGGCACGAAGTCCTGCACCGGGTCGTAGGTCGGGCTCGCCCATCGCCGCCGGGTTGATCACGTGCGTCGCTCGTCGTGCCGCTCAGCAGGGTGTAGCCGTCGGGCTTCGCGCGCGCGACCTCGGCCGTCGCCACTGCAGCCGCCCGCGCCCGGCTTGTTCTCGACGACGAAGCCGCCGCCGAGCTGGGGCGCGACCTTCTGCGCCCACAGGCGCCCGATGATGTCGGTCTCCCCGCCCGGCGCGAACGGCACGACGAGGCGGATCGGCCGGTCGGGATACTTCTCCTGCGCGCGCGCGCAGAGCGGCAGGGCGAGCACTGCCCCTGCCAGGCGCAACACGTCACGTCTGTTCATTGCGACTCACCAGTCGAATGCCGCGGCATCGTACCAAGCCGTCCGCAGACGGCATAGCGCGCCGGGTGGTGCGCTGCAAACCGCCGAAAGCCCATACACTACGCGCAAAGAGCCAGGACGGAGGAGGACACTATGAAGAGAGTGCTGGTCGCCGCGCTCGCGCTCGCCGCAGCGGCGGAAGCAGCGGCACAGACCGCGTTCCCGACGCGCCCCGTTTCGCTCATCGTCGGCTTCGCACCGGGCGGCGGGACCGATATCGCGGCGCGGATCGTGGCGAAGCAGCTCGCGGCCGACCTCGGGCAGCAGGTGATCGTCGAGAACCGGCCCGGGCGCCGGCGGCAACATCGCGACCGAGGCGGTGGCGCGAGCGATTCCCGACGGACACACGATCACGCTCGCGTCGATCGGTTCGCTCACCGTCGCGCCCTACCTCGTGGCGAAGCTGCCCTACGACCCGCGTCGCGATCTCGCGCCGCTCACGAAGGGCGTGAGCTTCGCCAACGTCCTCGTCGTGCATCCGTCCCTCCCGGCATCGACGGTCGCCGAGTTCGTCGCGCTCGCCCGGGCCAAGCCCGGCATGATCGGTTACGGCACGTCCGGCGTCGGCGGCGCCGGCCATCTCGCCGGCGAGCTCTTCCGTCAGATGGCGAGGGTCGACATCGTCCACGTGCCCTACAAGGGCGGCGGGCCGGCGATGACCGATCTCCTCGGCGGGCAGATTCTCGCGAGCTTCGCTCCGCCCCGTCGGCGCTGCCGCACATCAAGTCGGGAAAGATCCGCGCGCTCGCGACCACCGGCCCGACGCGCGCGCTTTCGCTGCCGGACGTGCCGACGGTCGCCGAATCGGGCTATCCCGGGATACGACGCCACGAACTGGTATGCCTTCGTGGCGCCGGCGCGGACGCCCCGAGACCTGATCGAACGCCTCAATCGCGACCTCGTCAAGGCGCTCAACACGCCGGAGGTGCGGGAGCAGTTGCTGAACAACGGCATGGAGCCCGAGCCCTCGACGCCCGAGGCGCTGGCGCAGCACATCGAGAGCCAGCTCGCGCTGTGGGGCAGGGTAGTGAAGGAGGCGGGGATCCAGGCGCAGTGACTCGTCACCCGACGGTGACGACGATCTTCCCCACCTGGGCATCCGATTCCATGTAGGCCTTCGCCGCCGGCAGCTCATCGAGCGGGAACACCTTGTCGACCACCGGGCGGATGCGCCCGTCGGCGAGCGCGGGCAGCACATCGCGCACGAATCCGCGCACGGTTTCCGCGCGCTGCGGCGCCGTGCGCAGCTTGTTCGACACGCCGAAGAGTCGCAGCCGCTTCGAATGCAGTGCCTCGAGGTCGATCTCGCTTCGCATCACGCCGTCGACATAGCCGACGGTCGCGAGGCGGCCGCAGAAAGCGAGCGCGCGGACGCACTCCGCGAACACCGTGCCGCCGACCGCGTTGACGACGAGATCGACACCTTTGCCGCCGGTCGCCTCCATGACCGCATCGAGAAACCCGCCGCCCCGGGCCTGAATCCCGACGTCGAGTCCGAGTGTCCGCAGCCGGTCGAGCTTCGCGCGCCGATCCCGACGTGCCGATGACGCGCGCACCGATCAGTTTCGCGATCTGCAGCGATGCGACACCGACGCCCGAGGAGGCGCCCATGATGAGCAGCCACTCGCCGGGCGCGAGAGTGCCCCCCGGATAGAGCATGTCGTAGCTCACGAGGAAGACGAGCGGCACGGCGGCCGCTTCCGCCCACGACAGACGCGCCGGCACCGTCATCGCTTCGCGGGCGTCGAGAAGCGCCTGCTCCGCGAAGCCGCCCGGCGCCCGGCCCATCACCCGGTCGCCGGGGCGAAAGGCGGTGACCCCTTCGCCGACCTCGATCACCTCACCGGCGCATTCCTGACCCGCGGGCTTGGCCGCGGCGCCCGCGGCGTGCAGGCCGAGCGAGGCGATGAACTCCCCGCGGTTAAGGGCGGCCGCACGCGTTCGCACCAGGATTTGTCCCGCAGCGGGGTCCGGCGCCGCAACCTCGCGCAGATCGAGTATCGTCTTGCCCGCTTCGGAGCGGATCCACCAGGATTTCATCGTCCGACCTCCAATGGCGTGAATCCTAACGCGAGTGGGCTACAATCGATTGCATAATCTCCGCGCCGCACGATCGGCGGCGCAGGGGCAGTCGACAACACCAAAGGAGAAAGTTCATGCGTCACGCATCGACGTACGGCCGCCGTCCGTTCCGCGCGCTCCCGCCGCTCCTGACATTGTCGCCCTTGCGGCCTTCGCGTCCACGCACGCCCAGGACAAGCCGAAGCCGCCGCCGGTGGGGGCGGAAGGCAAACCGCCGGCGATGGTCAACTCACCGCTCAAGCCGCACGCGGGGAAAATGACCGAAACAGGGCGGGCCGACATCCCGATCGAGAGCATCAACCTGCCGCCGGGTTTCTCGGTCCAGATCTGGGCGCACGGCCTTCCCGGCGGGCGCGCGATGGCGCGCGGCGACCAGGGCAAGATCTATGTCGGCACGCGCATCATCGGCCGGGTGTACGAGGTCACCGACAACGGCGACCGGCGCTCGGTCCGCGTCGTCGTCGACAAGCTCACCCAGCCAGCCGGCGTGGCGTTCGCAAACGGCTCGCTCTACGTGATGGCGATCGGCAAGGTGCTGCGCTTCGACGGTATCGAGAACAACCCCGGCGTCCAGCCCGCAGACCTGACCGACAAGTTCAACCTGCCGCCCGCGCAGCACCACCAATGGAAATACATCGCGTTCGGCCCCGACAAGAAGCTCTACGTCCCGTTCGGCGCGCCGTGCAACATCTGCGAGCCGGAGCAGCCGTACGCCCAGCTCCGGCGTTACAACCCGGACGGCTCCGGCATGGAAGTCCTCGCGCGCGGGATACGCAACTCGGTCGGGTTCGACTGGCATCCGAAGACCGGCGAGCTCTGGTTCACCGACCACGGTCGCGACTGGATGGGCGACGATACTCCGCAGGACGAGTTGAACCGCCTGTCGCAGCCCGGAGCGAACTTCGGGTTCCCGTACTGCCATGCGCAAGGGGTACCCGACCAGGACATCAAGAAGGCCGACCCGTGCAACGGCGTGACCAGGCCCGTCGCGCTGATGGGCCCGCACGCCGCGGCGATGGGCGTGCTGTTCTACACCGGTAAGATGTTCCCGGCCGAGTACCGGGATACGATGTTCGTGGCGCGCAGGGGCTCGTGGAACCGCTCGAAGATGACGGGCTTCGACGTGGTGAACGTCAAAGCGCGCGCCGACGGCAAGAATGCCAAGGTCACCCCGTTCATGACCGGCTTCATGGACGCCAAGAAGAACACCTTCTGGGGCCGGCCGGTGTATCTGCTGCAGATGCCCGACGGCGCGCTGCTCGTCTCCGACGAACAGCTGGGGGCGATCTATCGCGTGAGCTACTCCGCCAAGAACTAGGCGTGGCGGCAAAACCCCACCCGGGGCGGTGGGCGCTCGTCACCGCCCTTTTTGTATCTGTGGCAGCCGCCCAGGACCGGGTCGCGCTCTGCGACGCGTGCCACGGCGCGGGCGGGAACTCGCAGAACCCGGGCATTCCTTCGATCGCGGGCCAGCCGAAGGTGTTTCTCGAGACGCAGCTCGTCCTGTTCCGCGAAGGGCTGCGCAAATCGCCTGAGATGCAGCCGGCAGTAAGCGGGCTGACCGACAAGGAGGTCACCCGCCTCGCCGAGCACTACGCCGCGGTGCCGGTGCGCGCCGTCGCAAGTGGCCCGGCCGACCCCGAGCGGGCCAAGCAGGCCGTCACCCTAGCGCAGAAGCTGCACTGCGGCTCCTGCCATCTGCCGGACTTCCGTGGCGGCGCGCAGATCCCGCGCCTCGCCGGTCAGCGCGAGGACTACCTCACCGAGTCGATGCTCGCCTACCGCGACAACCGCCGCACCGGCGGCGACACGATCATGGCGGCGGCGCTCTACGGCGTCTCGGACGCCGACATCCGGGCGCTGGCCCATTACCTCGCGCGCTTGCGCTAGCTCGCGCTAGTATTCGTCCGGCACGGCACAGAAGCGCGACACTGCGGTCATGGTCCGGTGGCTCATCATGCTTGCGGCGGCGCCGGCGCTCGCGGCCGAGCCGTTCGCGTACGCCGGCATCGGCCTGGACGCGACGGCGGCGAACCTCAGGGCCAGGTTCCCCAACTCGAAGTTCGCCGGCGATTACGTCCATGTCGCCGACCAGGACAGCCGCGACCACGTCTACGGCGTGCAGATCCCGGGCACCAGGAAGCCGCGCAGCGTGCGGGTGAGCTTCGAGCGGCCGGGCGGGTCCCGACCCGGCTATCCAAAGTGCAAGGTGGTCGAGTCGCGATTGCGGGCGGGTTTCGGCGCGCCGGGCGAGATCCGGAAGTCAGCCGAGGAGCGCAGCCCGCGCGCCGACCGGATCTGGAAAGGCGCCCGGGAGACGATGACCCTGATCTGCTTTGCCGGCCCGGGCGGCGAGCTGCTGGCCGAGGCTCTTGTCATCGCGGAGGGGTGATCCCGCGTTCATGGTACGGCGATGGCCCGAGACGAGCTCGAGATCTACTGCCCGAAGTGCCGCTGGCGGCCGGCGCCCGAAGATCGCTGGGCGTGCGAGCCGAGGTGCGGCACGGTCTGGAACACCTTCTGGACGCGCGGGCTCTGTCCCGGGTGCAGCAAGCTGTGGACCATGACCCAATGCCTGGCGTGCAAGGTGTTCTCGCCGCACCGGCAGTGGTACCACCCGCCGAGCCCGGAGAAGGCGGCCCGGCGGCGGAAGCGCGCGACCGATACGGTGTGACGATCGGCCCTACTCCTCTTCCTGCTGTCCGCGCGAGGCGCGGTACTCGTTCGCGAGCTGCGCCTGCACGTTCGGCGGGACCGGCTCGTAGTGGGAGAGCTCCATCGAGTAGGAGCCCTGACCGCCGGTGACCGACTTCAGTCGGTTCGCGTAGCCGTTCAGCTCCGAGAGCGGCACGAGCCCGCTCACGGTCACCACTCCCGGCGACAGCGAGTTCGTGCCGGTGATCTGCCCGCGCTTGCCGGAGATGTCGCCGGTGATGTCGCCCATGTTGCCCTCGGGGCAGATGATCTCGACGTTGACGATCGGCTCGAGCACGATCGGCCGCGCCTTCTCGAGCGCGTCGAGGAATGCCTTGCGGCCGGCGGAGACGAACGCGACCTCCTTCGAGTCGACCGCGTGGTGCTTGCCGTCGTAGACGATGACGCGCAGGTCCTGCATCGGATAGCCCGCGACCGCGCCCGAGGTGAGCACCTGCTGGATGCCTTTTTCGACCGCCGGGATGAACTGGTTCGGGATCACGCCGCCCTTCACCGCGTCGACGAAGTCGAAGCCCTCGCCGCGCGCGAGCGGCTCGACGCGCAGGTACACCTCGCCGAACTGGCCGGCGCCGCCGGTCTGCTTTTTGTGGCGCGCGTGACCGTCGGCCTTTGCGGTGATCGTCTCGCGAAACGGGATGCGCGGCGGTCGGGTATTGACCTCGACCTTGAACTGCGTCGCCATCCGCTCGAGCACCGAGCGCACGTGCAGATCGCCGAGGCCGCGGATCACCGTCTCGTGCGTGGTCGCGTCGTGGTCCATATAGAAGGTCGGGTCCTCCGCGGTGATCTTGTGGATCGCGTCCGAGATCCGCTGCTCGTCGCCGCGCTTCTTCGGCTCGATCGCGAGCCCGTACATCGGCATCGGGAACTCGAGCGGCCGCATGCGGATCTGGTCCTCGTCGTGCGAGTCGTGCAGCACGCAGTCGAACTCGATCTCGTCCACCTTCGCCACCGCCGCGATGTCGCCGGGCACCGCTTCGGGCGTCTCGACGTGGTCCTTGCCCCGCAGCACGAACAGGTGCCCGACCTTGAAGGGCTTCCGCTCCTCGCCGATGTAGAGCTGGGTGTCCTTGGTGACCGTGCCCTGGTGGACCCGGAAGACGCCGAGCTTGCCGACGTAGGGATCGTTGACGACCTTGAACACGTGCGCGAGCACGTGCTTTTTCGGATCCGGCACCGACCGGAACTCCTCGGCCTTCTCGCCCTCGCCCCGGTAGAAGAGCGGCGGGTTGCCCTCGGTCGGGTTCGGCAGCAGCCTGACGAACACGTCGAGCAGCTCCTTCACGCCGGCGCCGTTCCGCGCCGAGACGAAGCACACGGGAACGAGATGGCCCTCGCGCAGCGCCTTCTCGAAGGGCGCGTGCAGCTCCTCGGGCGCGACCTCGCCCTTCTCGAGGTAGACCGCCATCAGTTCCTCGTCCACCTCGACCACCTGGTCGACGAGGGCGCGATGCGCCTGCTCGACCGAGGAGAAATCCGATTCGCCGGCCGGGTTGAAGAAGCAGTCGACGACGCGCTTGCCGCCCTCGGCGGGCAGGTTGATCGGCAGGCACTCCTTGCCGAACGCTTCCTGCAGGCTCGCGAGCACCTGCGGCAGGTTGACGTTCTCGGCATCGATCTTGTTCACGATCAGGACGCGGCACAGCTTGCGCTTGGCCGCCCAGTTCATCATCCGGCTCGCGATCATCTCGACGCCGGTCTGGGCGTTGATCACCACCGCGGCGGTCTCGACTGCGTCGAGCGCGCCGATCGCCTGGCCGATGAAATCCGGGTAGCCGGGCGTGTCGATGAGATGGGTGCGGGTGTTCGCGTAGTCGAGGTGGACGATCGCGGAGCGCAGGCTGTGGAGGTACTGCTTCTCGATCGGATCGAAGTCGCACACGGTCGAGCCGCGCTCGACGGTGCCGACCGCCTGGATCATCCCCGCAGTCTTGAGCAGCGCCTCGGTTAGTGTGGTCTTGCCCGACGCGCCGTGACCCACGAGCGCGACGGTGCGAAGGGCCTCCGTGCTGAACTTCGCCATGTGTCCTCCTTCGAGTTATGCCTGCCCGCGCCCCGAGCGGGACCGAGCGAATGGGTGTCTTGTGTCTTGCAGGCGGATTGCGCACCGCCTCTCGAGTCGAATCTTATGCCAACCGCCGCAGCGGTGGCGAGCCGCTTCCCGGAGCACCTAGGCGATCGCTCTGCCGAGATCGGCGGTCTTCGCGCCGCCGTCGCTACCGGTGTCCGCGGGCGCCCTGCAAGCACGTCCAGACGCCCGCGGCGCCCCTGTCTACCTTTACCAGTTCCCGGCCCGAGGCGTGACCTACTCGCGGGCCCAGTCCTTCGCTCGTTCCACCGCACGCAGCCAGCGAGCGAGGCGTGCCTGCGCATCGTCGCGCGACATCCGCGGGGTGAACTCGCGCTCGCGCTGCCATTGAACTGCGATCTCCGCGCTCGTCCGCCATACGCCGGTCGCCAGCCCGGCGAGATAGGCCGCGCCGAGCGCGGTCGTCTCGGCGACGCGCGGGCGCACGACCGGGACGCCGAGCAGATCGGCCTGGAACTGCATCAGCAGGTCGTTCGCCGTCGCGCCGCCGTCGACGCGCAGCTCCGCGAGCGCGAGGTGCGCGTCGCGCTGCATGGCGGTTAGGATCTCCGCCGACTGGAACGCGATCGACTCGACCGCCGCGCGCGCGAAGTGCGCCGCGGTCGTCCCGCGCGTCAGCCCGAGCACGGCGCCGCGCGCGTACGGGTCCCAGTGCGGCGCGCCGAGGCCGGCGAACGCCGGCACGAGGTAAACGCCGCCGGAATCGGGGACGCTCGCCGCAAGCGCCTCGACCTCGCGCGACGAGCGGATCAGTCCCAGGCCGTCGCGGAGCCACTGGACGACTGCGCCGGCGATGAACACGCTGCCCTCGAGCGCGAACTCGGCCGCGCCGGTCACGGATGCCGCGCGCGTGGCGACCAGCCCGTGCTGCGAGGCGATCCGGGTCGTGCCGGTGTGGAGCAGCATGAAGCAGCCGGTGCCGTAGGTGTTCTTCGCCATCCCGGGCGCGTGACACGCCTGGCCGAAGAGCGCGGCCTGCTGGTCGCCGGCGATCCCGGCGATCGGGAGCGCGGCATCGAGGAAGCGCGGCTCGGCTGCGCCGATGACGCCGCTCGACGGCCGCACCTCGGGCAGCACCGCGCGCGGCACGCGGAAGAGGGCGAGGAGCTCGTCGTCCCAGACCCCGGCGCCGATGTCGTAGAGCAGGGTGCGCGAGGCGTTCGTTTGATCGGTGACGTGCAGCCGCCCGCCGGAGAGCTTCCACGCGAGCCAGGTGTCGATCGTTCCGAACGCGAGCTCGCCGCGCTCCGCGCGCTCGCGCGCGCCGTCGACATGGTCCAGCAGCCACGCGAGCTTGGTCCCGGAGAAGTACGGGTCGAGCACGAGGCCGGTCTTCGCGGCCACCCGCGCCGCATGGCCTTCGCGCTTCAGGCGCGCGCACTCGTCCGCGGTCCGGCGATCCTGCCACACGATCGCGTTCGCGAGCGGCGCGCCGGTGCGCCGATCCCAGACCACCGTCGTCTCGCGTTGATTGGTAATGCCGATCGCGGCGAAGTCGCGCGCCGCGAGGCGCGCGTTGGCGATCGACTCCCGCGCGACGTCGAGCTGCGTGCGCCAGATCTCCTCCGGATCGTGTTCGACCCAGCCCGGTTGCGGGAAGATCTGCCGGAACTCCGCCTGCGCCATCGCGCGCACCGCGCCCGCTTCGTCGAACACGATCGCGCGCGAGCTCGTGGTGCCTTGATCGAGGGCAAGGACGAACGGCATGGCGGGGATTATGAATGCGGAATGACGACCCGTAGGCCGGGGCAGCCCGACCGAGCGCGTTCTGCGCCGGCGGTTCTGCGCTAGAATCGCCGCACCGCAACATCATTCTTTCCCATGCCGCTGCCCCCGCCGTCAGTCTCTCGCGCGCTCGTGCACACCCGCCGGCATCGATTCGAGGCCTACAAGCGTGCTGACGGTCTCTGGGACCTCGAGGCTCATCTCACCGACATCAAGCCGTTCGACTACGAGCTGTCGAGCGGCGTCCGCGCGGCCGGCACGCCGGTGCACGACATGTGGATCCGGCTGACCGTCGACCGGCGGCTCGCGGTGGTCGATGCGTTCGTCCTGACCGAGGCGATGCCGTATCCCGACTCGTGCGCCACGATCACGCCGGAGTACGTGCGGCGGCTTGTCGGCCTCGACCTCGGCCGCGGGTTCCGGAAGGGCGTACAGGAACGCTTCGCGGGCATCGCCGGCTGCACGCATCTGAACGAGATCCTCGCGCAGTTCCCGACCGCGGCGATCCAGGCGATGGCGGGCGAACGGGTGGACAACGACGACGACGGCTCGATGCCGTTCCAGCTCGACCGCTGCCACTCGCTCGATACGCGCGGCGAAACGGTGCGGCGGTACTATCCGCGCTGGCACCGGCGCGCAGGCGTTCGCTCGGGAGAGACGGCATGAAGATCCACGAATACCAGGCAAAAGAGCTCCTCCGCAAGTACGGGGTACCGACCCCGCGCGGAGTGCCCTGCTTCTCGGTCGACGAGGCGGTGGAAGCGGCGGCGTCGCTCGGCGGCCCGGTATGGGTCGTGAAGGCGCAGATCCACGCCGGCGGCCGCGGCAAAGGCGGCGGCGTCAAGCTCGCGCGCTCGGTCGACGAGGTGAAGACGCTCGCCGGCGAGATCCTCGGCATGCGGCTCGTGACCCACCAGACCGGCCCGCAGGGGCAGAAGGTGCGCCGCCTGCTGATCGAGGACGGCGCCGACATCAAGCAGGAATACTACATCGGCATGGTGGTCGACCGCGGCACGCAGAAGGTCGCGCTGATGGCCTCGGCCGAGGGCGGCATGGACATCGAGGAGGTCGCGGAAAAGCACCCGGAGAAGATCCACCGCCTCGCCGTCGATCCCGGCACCGGGATCAAGGACGCCGAGGCGGACGACATCGCGCGCAAGATCGGCCTTCCCGAGGCGAGCGTGCCGCAGGCGCGCACGGTGCTGCAGGAGCTGTACCGCGCGTTCTGGGAGACGGACTCGTCGCTCGCCGAGATCAACCCGCTCATCCTGACCGGCGACGGGCGGGTGATCGCGCTCGATGCCAAGATGAACTTCGACGACAACGCGCTCTTCCGTCATCCCGAGATCGTCGCGATGCGCGACCTCGACGAGGAGGACCCGGCCGAGGTCGAGGCGTCGAAGTTCGATCTCAACTACATCCAGCTCGAGGGCGACATCGGCTGCCTCGTGAACGGCGCCGGCCTGGCGATGGCGACGATGGACATCATCAAGTTCTACGGCGGTCAGCCTGCGAACTTCCTCGACGTCGGCGGCGGGGCGACCACCGAGAAGGTGACCGAGGCGTTCAAGATCATGCTGCGCAACCCGTCGCTCAAGGCGATCCTCGTCAACATCTTCGGCGGCATCATGAAATGCGACGTGATCGCCACCGCGCTCGTCGAGGCGGCGAAGGTGGTGAGCCTCGAGGTGCCGCTGGTGGTGCGGCTCGAGGGCACCAACGTCGAGCTCGGCAAGCGGATCCTCGGCGAGTCGGGGCTGCCGATCATCTCGGCTGCGGACATGGCCGACGCGGCCGAGAAGGTCGTCGCCGCGGCGAAGGGCAAGTAGCGCGGAGCGGGGGCGGGCGATGTCTATCCTCATCAATCGCAACACCAGGGTCGTCACCCAGGGGATCACCGGGAAGACCGGCCAGTTCCACACCCGGATGAGCCGCGACTACGCGAACGGGAAGAACTGCTTCGTCGCCGGCGTGAACCCGAAGAAGGCGGGCGACAGCTTCGAGGGGATCCCGATCTTCGCGAGCGTCGCGGATGCGAAGGCGAAGACCGGGGTGAACGCGTCGGTGATCTACGTGCCGCCGCCGGGCGCGGCCGCGGCGATCTGGGAGGCGGTGGACGCCGACCTCGACCTCGTCATCTGCATAACCGAGGGCATCCCGGTGCGCGACATGATCGAGGTCCGCGACCGGATCCGCAAAGCCGGCAAGAAAACGCTGCTCGTCGGGCCGAACTGCCCCGGCGTCATCACCCCGGACGAGATCAAGATCGGCATCATGCCGGGCCACATCCACAAGAAGGGCCGTATCGGCGTCGTGTCGCGCTCGGGGACGCTCACCTACGAAGCGGTGTGGCAGCTCAGCGCGGTGGGGCTGGGGCAGTCGAGCGCGGTCGGGACCGGCGGCGACCCGGTGAACGGGATGAAGCACCTCGACGTGCTGCGACTCTTCAACGACGACCCCGAGACCGACGCGGTGATCATGATCGGCGAGATCGGCGGATCGGACGAGGAGACCGCCGCGCGCTGGGTGAAGGCCAACATGAAGAAGCCCGTCGTCGGCTTCATCGCCGGCGTGACTGCCCCCCCGGGGAAGCGGATGGGACATGCGGGCGCGATCATCTCGGGCGGCAAGGGCACCGCGCAGGAGAAGCTCGCAGTGATGGAGGAGTGCGGGATCAAGGTGACGCGTAACCCGGCCGAGATGGGCAAGCTCCTCAAGTCCGTCCTGAAGTCCTGATCGGTGAGGGCCCGCATCGCGCTGATCCATGCCGTCCGGGTGGCGATGGATCCGATCGCCGCGGCATTCGCCCGCGGCTGGTCCGAGGCCGAGATTGTCAACCTGCTCGACGACGCATTGAGCCGGGACCTCGAGCGCAGCGGCACGCTCGCGGGACCGATGACGGAGCGGATCGGCGCGCTCGCAACCTACGCCGCCGGCCTGGGCGCGAACGGGATCCTCTACACCTGCTCGGCGTTCGGTGCGGCGATCGACGCGGCGCGCTCGGGCGTCCGCATCCCGGTGCTCAAGCCCAACGAGGCGATGCTCGAAGCGGCGCTCGCCGCCGGCTCATCGCTCGCGCTCGTCGCGACGTTCGCACCGACGATTCCGTCGATGACCAGCGAGCTCGGGGCGCTCGCCGCGGCGCAGGGGGTGGACGTGCAGATCACGCCGCTATTCGTACGCGGGGCGATGGCGGCGCTCGATGCGGGCAACGGCGCCGAGCACGATCGGCTGATCGTGGACGCAGTGCGGTCGCTGGCCGGCCCGGACGCCGTCCTGCTCGCGCAGTTCTCGATGGCGCGCGCGGCGCCCGCGGTGGCGGCGGCGATCGGCGGGACCGTCCTCACAAGCCCGGAAACCGCAGTCGCGAAGCTGCGGGGCCTGGTCGAGGCCGCAGCGCGGCCGAGTCCCGCCCGATGACTTCGCGCCGCCGCTTCCTCGCCGCCGGCTCGACGCTCGCGCTCGCCGCGTGCGCCGGGCCGGGGGGTACCGATCGCATGGCGCCCAAGCGCGACGCCGGTATTGCCGAGGTGAACGGCACACGGCTCCACTACGAGGTCGCCGGCAGCGGTGAGCCCGTGGTCCTGGTCCACGCCTTCACGCTCGACACCCGGATGTGGGACGACCAGTTCGAGTTCCTCGCGCGCGAGTTCCGGGTGATCCGGTACGACGCGCGGGGGTTCGGCAAGTCGGCGCCGCCGAACCCGGGCGAGCCGTACTCGAACGCCGAGGATCTCGCGGCCCTCCTCGACCGGCTGGACGCGCGGCAAGCTCATATCGTGGGGCTGTCGATGGGCGGCCGGTTCGCGCTCGACTATGCCGTCACCTATCCGGACGGGTTGCGCTCGCTGGTGGTGATCAATGGCGTGATCGGCGGCTGGCAGTGGTCGCGGGAGTGGCTCGCCGCGTACGCGCCGATCGTCGAGGCCGGCCGGCGACGCGACGTCGCCCAGGCGAAGTCGCTGTGGCTCGGGCTCCCGCTCTTCGCGCCGGCGCGCGAGAACCCGGCGGTCACGGCGCGCCTCAAGCGAATGGTCGACGACTACTCGGGCTGGCACTTCGTCAACCAGAACCCCGAGCGGGCGGTGGCGCCGCCCGCGGCGGGCCGGCTCGGCGCGATCCGCGCGCCGACGCTCGTCCTCGTCGGCGACCGCGATCTGCCCGACTTCCAGCGCATGGCCGAGACCGTGGCGCGCGAGATCCCGGGCGCGCGCCGCGCGACGATCGCCGGCGCGGGGCACATGGCGAACATGGAAGCCCCGGCTGCGGTCAATCAATCGTTGAGCGGCTTCCTCCTCCGCGGCTGATTCCGCGCTGCAGCGACTAGCGCCGCGCGACGCTTGACGCGCGTCAATGTCGCCGTGGCGAGTGCGCGTGATACGCTTGACCGGTCAATGACCTGCGCGATCTCGCGCGCAGGGCGAGGGCGCAGCACCCCGGCGATGAACGACCGACCCCGAGCGACGCCACCGAACCGCGCAACGAAGGTCCGCGCGACGCCGAAGGGCCGGCGCGTCGACCCGGAGGCCCTCGCCGACGTGCGGGCGCTCCTCGGCGCAGCGCCGCGGCGGCGCGATCTCCTCATCGAGCATCTCCACAAGATCCAGGACCGGTACGGCTGCCTCTCGGACCGACACCTCGTCGCGCTCGCGGAGGAGATGATGCTCGCGATGACCGAGGTGTACGAGGTCGCCACGTTCTATCACCACTTCGACGTCGTGAAGGACGGCGAGACGGCGCCGCCCGCGATCACCGTGCGCGTCTGCGATTCGATCGCGTGTGAGCTCGCCGGCGCGCAAGGGCTGCTCGATTCGCTCCCGCAGCTCCTCGGCCCGAACGTCCGCGTGCTCGCCGCGCCCTGCATCGGCCGCTGCGAGCAGGCGCCGGCCGCGGTGGTCGGCCAGCACCCGGTGGCGTGCGCGACGGTCGACGGCGTCCGTGCGCTCGTCGCCCGGCGCGATCTCGAGCATCCCGCCGCGAAGGACGGCGCACGCTTCAGCCCGGCGTCGCTCGTCGAGCCGGAGAACACGCCCGGACTGGTACTCGATCCCAGTCCCGACTACGCGGGATACGACGCGTATCGCGCCGCCGGCGGCTACCGCCTCGTCGCCGATTGCCTCGCAGGCAAGCACGCGCCGGAGAAGATCATCGAGACGATGGAGCACTCGGGGCTGCGCGGCCTCGGGGGTGCCGGGTTCCCGACCGGGCGGAAATGGCGGATCGTGCGCGCCGAGCCGCAGCCGAAAGTGGTCGCGATCAACATCGACGAGGGCGAGCCCGGCACCTTCAAGGACCGCGTCTACCTCGAGCGCGACCCGCACCGGTTCATCGAGGGCATGCTCATCGCCGCCTGGGCGGTGCAGGCCGGTGCCTGCTACGTGTACCTGCGGGATGAGTACCACGGCTGCCGGGCGATCCTCGAGCGGGAGCTCGCACGCCTCAGGGCCGACCCGCCGTGCGCGCTGCCACAGATCGATCTCCGCCGCGGCGCCGGCGCCTACATCTGCGGCGAAGAGTCGGCCATGATCGAGTCGATCGAGGGCAAGCGCGGCATGCCGCGCCTGCGCCCGCCGTACGTCGCGCAGGTGGGGCTCTTCGGCTATCCGACGCTCGAGCACAACATGGAGACCGTCTACTGGGTGCGCGACATCGTCGAGCGCGGGCCCGACTGGTTCGCAGGCTTCGGCCGCAACGGCCGCAAGGGCCTGCGCTCGTTCTCGGTATCGGGCCGGGTGAAAAGGCCGGGCGTGCATCTCGCCCCGGCGGGAATCTCGGTGCGCGAGCTCATCGACGAGCACTGCGGCGGGATGCTCGACGGCCACACGCTCTATGGCTATCTCCCGGGCGGCGCGTCGGGCGGGATCCTGCCCGCGTCGCTCGCGCACGTGCCGCTCGATTTCGACACGCTGCAGCCCTACGGCTGCCTGATCGGCTCGGCGGCGGTCGTGGTGCTCTCGGACAAGGACACCGCCGCGGGCGCGGCGCGGAACCTGATGCGGTTCTTCAAGGACGAATCGTGCGGGCAGTGCACGCCGTGCCGCGTCGGGACGGCGAAGGCACTCGCGCTGATGGTCGCACCGCAGTGGGACGGTCCGCTCCTCACCGAGCTCGCCGAGGCGATGATGGACGCATCGATCTGCGGCCTCGGGCAGGCCGCGCCGAATCCGGTGCTGTCGGTGCTGAAGTATTTCCCGCAGGAGTGCGGTTAAAGGGACGGGTCCGAAATGACGGCGATCACCAGGGAAGAAGTCGCGGCACTGCCCGTCGAGTTCAGGCTGAACGGCCGCACCGTCGTCGGGCGCGCCGACGAGACGATCATCGAGACGGCGCGCAAGCACGGCACTGTGATCCCGCACCTCTGCCACGGCGGCCGCATCCGGTCCGACGGCAACTGCCGTGCGTGCATGGTCGAGATCAAGGGCGAGCGCGTGCTCGCGCCGTCCTGCTGCCGCTACCCGAAGGACGGCATGGAGATCTCGAGCGAGAGCGAGCGCGCGGTGAAGTCGCAGAAGATGGTGCTCGAGCTTCTGCTCTCCGACATGCCGGAGAAGCGCTACACGCGGCGCAACAAGGTGGATTCCTGGGCGAAGCGCCTCGGCGTGGGGCAATCGCGCTTCCCGGCGCGCGAGCAGCCGCGCGCCGACCTTTCGCACCCCGCGATCGCCGTCAACCTCGACGCCTGCATCCAGTGCACGCGCTGCGTGCGCGCCTGCCGCGAGGAGCAGGTGAACGACGTGATCGGCTACGCGTTCCGTGGCGATCACTCGAAGATCGTGTTCGACCTCGACGATCCGATGGGTGCCTCGACCTGTGTCGCCTGCGGGGAGTGCGTGCAGGTCTGCCCGACCGGCGCGCTCATGCCGGCGCGCGAGGTCGGTCTCGTCGAAGTCGACAAGAAGGTCGACTCGGTCTGCCCGTACTGCGGCGTCGGCTGCCTCCTGACCTATCACATAAAGGACAATCGTATCCTTCATGTCGAGGGCGCGAACGGCCCCGCGAACGGCGGGCGGCTGTGCGTGAAGGGCCGCTACGGCTTCGATTACGTCCATCACAAGCAGCGACTGACCAGACCGCTGGTGCGCAAGCCCGGCGTGCCAAAGACGAAAGACTTCGTCGTCGATCCCGACCGGTGGCAGGAGGCGTTCCGGGAGGCGACCTGGGAGGAAGCGCTGGCGCTGGCGGCGAACAGCCTCGCCGCGATCCGCGACCGGGACGGACCGCGCGCGCTCGCCGGGTTCGGTTCGGCGAAGGGGACGAACGAGGAGGCATACCTCTTTCAGAAGCTGGTGCGCACCGGCTTCGGCTCGAACAACGTCGACCACTGCACGCGGCTCTGCCATGCTTCGAGCGTCGCCGCGCTGATGGAAGGCATCAATTCGGGTGCGGTCTCGAACCAGGTGCGCGACGTGCTGAAGGCCGAGGTGGTCTTCCTCATCGGCGCCAACCCGACCGGCAACCATCCGGTCGCCGCGACCTGGATGAAGAACGCGGCGAAGCGCGGCGTGAAACTGATCGTTGCCGACCCGCGGCGCACCGATCTCGCGCGCCACGCGACTCACTACCTGCAGTTCAACGCCGATACCGACGTCGCGCTGCTGAACGCGATGCTGTACACGATCGTCGAGGAGGGGCTCGTCAACCAGGCCTTCGTGCGCGACCGAACGGCGAACTTCGAAGCGCTGCGTGACGAACGTACGGAAGTACTCGCCCGAGAAGATGGCGCCCATCTGCGGCATCCCCGCGGCCACGATCCGCGAGGTCGCACGCCTCTACGCCACCTCGAAGGGCTCGATGATCCTGTGGGGGATGGGGATCTCGCAGCACATCCACGGCACCGACAACGCGCGCTGCCTGATCGCGCTCACGCTCGTCACCGGTCAGATCGGCCGACCGGGCACCGGGCTGCACCCGCTGCGCGGCCAGAATAACGTGCAAGGGCGCCTCCGACTCCGGCCTGATTCCCATCGCCTACCCCGACTACCAGCGCGTCGACGACCCGGAAGCCAGGTTGCGGTTCGAGCGGCTCTGGGAGCGCGAGCTGGACGGGAAACCCGGCCTTACGGTGGTCGAGATCATGAACGCCGCGAAGAACGGCGAGATCCGCGGCATGTACATCATGGGCGAGAACCCGGCGATGTCCGACCCCGACGTCGACCATGCGCGCGAGGCGATCGCCGCCCTAGAGCATCTCGTCGTGCAGGACATCTTCCTGACCGAGACAGCCTATCTCGCCGACGTCGTGCTGCCGGCGACCGCCTGGCCGGAGAAGCTCGGAACGGTGACCAACACCGACCGCATGGTGCAACTCGGCCGCAAAGCGCTCGAGCCACCGGGCGAGGCACGCGAGGACTTGTGGATCATCCAGGAGCTCGCCCGCCGCATCGGGCTCGACTGGCGCTATGCGCACCCGCGCGACGTGTTCAACGAGATGCGCCAGTGCATGGACTCGATCGCCGGCATCACCTGGGAGCGTCTGGAGCGCGACTCGTCGGTGACCTATCCGTGCGAGAACGAGGGCGACCCCGGCGAGCCGGTCGTGTTCACCGAGCACTTCCCGACCGCGACCGGGCGCGCGAAGTTCGTGCCGGCGGACATCATTCCCGCCGCCGAACAGCCCGACGACGAGTATCCGCTGGTGCTGATCACCGGGCGGCAGCTCGAGCACTGGCACACCGGCGCGATTACGCGCCGTGCCGGCGTGCTCGACGCGATCGAGCCCGAGCCGGTGGCGAGCATCCACCCGGCCGACCTCGCGCGGCTGCGCATCAAGCCGGGCGAGGTCGTGACCGTGACATCGCGGCGCGGCGCGATCTCGCTCTACGCGCGCGTCGACGAAGGCACGCCGCAGGGCGCGGTGTTCATCCCGTTCTGCTACTACGAGGCGGCGGCGAACAAGCTCACCAACCCGGTGCTCGACCCGTTCGGCAAGATCCCGGAGTTCAAGTACTGCGCGGTGCGCCTGACCCGCGGCGGCGAGCAGCCGAAGCAGGCGAGCTACGGCGGCGGGCAGACGCCGCTGCCGTCGGCCGCCTGATCGATCGCCGGATTCCGCACGCGGCTGGCCCGCGTACGGCAGTCACCGAATCGTGGTGAAATCGCCGGATGTCCGCAGCGCCGACGTCCGAAGAGCTGCTCGACGCGCTCCACCGTCTCGGTCTCATCCCTCCCGGCGTACGTGTCGCCGTCACGCCGCTTGCCGGCGGGGTCTCTTCCGACATCGCGCGCGTCGACGTCGCGGGGCGCAGCTTCTGCGTCAAGCGCGCGCTGCCGAAGCTCAAGGTCGCCGCCGACTGGCGTGCGCCGGTCGCGCGCAATCACAGCGAGGCGGAGTGGATCCGCGTCGCCGGCGAGATCGTCCCCGATGCCGTGCCGCGCCTGATCGGCGAAGACCGCACGGCCGGGCTCTTCGCGATGGCGTGGCTCGCCCCGGAAACGAACCCGGTGTGGAAGACCGAGCTTCGGGACGGCCGGATCGATGCGCCGGTCGCTGCCGAAGTCGGACGCCGCATCGTCCTCGTGCACGCCGCGACCGCGGGCCGCGTCGATATCGCGGCGCGCTTCGCGAACGATGACATCTTCCGCGCGATCCGCCTCGAGCCCTATCTCCTCGCGACTGCCGAGCGCCACCCCGATTGCGCCACTGCGTTGCGGCGGCTCGCGGAGACGACGGCGCGCACCAAGCTCGCGCTGGTGCACGGCGACGTCAGCCCGAAGAACATCCTTGCCGGGCCGCGCGGCCCCGTGTTCCTCGACGCGGAGTGCGCGTGGTACGGCGACCCGGCGTTCGACCTGGCGTTCCTGCTCAACCACCTCCTGCTCAAGTGCGCATGGCGGCCGCACTGGCGCGCCCGTTACCTCGCGGTTTTCCGGGCGGCCGCGGACGCCTATCTCGCAGGCGTGACCTGGGAGCCGCGCGACGTGTTCGAGGCCCGGTGCGCGTGGCTGCTTCCGGGGCTGCTGCTCGCCCGCGTCGACGGCAAGTCGCCGGTGGAGTACATCACCGAGGACGCGGACCGCGACCTGGTGCGCGCGTGCGCGAAGCCCCTGCTCCTCGGACCGCGCACGCGGCTCGCCGAGGTCGCCGAGGCGTGGCGGCAGGCGACGGACCGCACGTGAAGCCGCGCGGCCGGCCGTGAGCGACACCGGGATCGTCGCAGTGACGGGCCGCCGGGTCTGGGACTCGCGCGGGCGGCCGACGGTCGAGGCCGAGGTCGGCCTCGCCTGCGGCGCGCGCGGGCGCGCGATCGCGCCCGCCGGTGCCTCGCGCGGCGCGCACGAGGCCGTCGATCTCCGCGATGGCGGCGCACGGCTCGGTGGGATGGATGTCGGCCGCGCGGTCGCGAACGTGGGCGGTCCGATCGCGCGGGCGCTCGCCGGCATGGACGCAGCCGACCAGGCAGCGGTCGACGCGGCACTCGCGGCCCTCGACGGCACGCCGAACCGGTCGCGGCTCGGCGGCAACGCGACGACCGCTGTGTCGCTGGCGGTGCTGCACGCCGCGGCGGTGGCCGAAGGCACGCCGATCTACCGCCGGTTGGCGGGCGAAGGTCCGATCCGGCTGCCGTTGCCGGAGATCCAGATTTTCGGCGGCGGCGCGCACGCCGGGCGCCGCGTCGACGTCCAGGACTTCATGGTGATGCCGCTCGGTGCGCGCGATTTCGCCGCGGCGCTCGAGATGACCGCGGAGGTCTACCGCGCCGCGGGCGAGCTGCTGCGCGACGCGGGGCGGCTCGCCGGCGTGGCCGACGAGGGCGGCTGGTGGCCCGCTTTCGCCACGAACGACGAGGCGCTCGACTGGCTCGTGCGCGCGATCGAGCGGGCCGGTTTCACGCCGGGCCCGGAGATGGCGATCTCGCTCGACATTGCGGCATCGGAATTCGGGCGGGGGGGTCGTTACCGCCTCGGCCTCGAGGGACGCGAGCTCGACTCGGACGGGATGGGCGAGATGCTCGAGCGCTGGCTCGCGCGCTACCCCATCGTTTCGGTCGAGGACCCGCTCGCCGAGGACGATGCCGACGGCTTTGCGCGCTTCACGCGTGCCGTAGGGGGGCGGGTCCAGGTCATCGGCGACGATTTGCTGGTGACGAATGCCGCCCGGGTCGCCGCGGCGGCGGAGCGCGGCGCGTGCAACGCGGTGCTCGTGAAGCCGAACCAGGCGGGCACCGTCACCGAGGCGCGCGCGGCGCTCGATGCCGGAAAGCGCGCGGGCTGGGGCACGATCGTATCCGCCCGGTCGGGCGAGACCGAGGACGTCTCGATCGCGCACCTCGCCGTCGGCTGGGACGCGGGCCAGCTCAAGGTCGGTTCGTTCGCCCGGTCGGAGCGGATGGCGAAGTGGAACGAGGTGCTGCGGATCGAGGTCGCGGAGGGGTCGAACGCACATTTCGCCGGCCGCGCGGCGCTGCCGCAATTCCGGGAAACGCAGCAGTCTGGCCGTTAGGATGCGCGGCTTGACGGCAGTCAATGTCGCTCGGCCGCGCGGGCACCTAACCTAGCCTGGACCTATCGCCGAACAGGAGACCAGCGCATGCCGTCCGACATCGAGATTGCCCAGGCCGCGAAGCTGCAGCGGATCGCCAAGGTCGCGCTCGAGAAGCTCGGGATCCCGGAGGAGAGCCTCGAGCCGTACGGACACTACAAGGCGAAGGTCTCGCTCGGGTATCTCGACGGCCTGAAGAGCCGCGCCGACGGCAAGCTGATCCTCGTCACGGCGATGACGCCGACCCCGGCGGGCGAAGGCAAGACGACGACCACCGTGGGTCTCGGCGATGCGCTGAACCAGATCGGGAAGCGGGCGGTGATCTGCCTGCGCGAGCCCTCGCTCGGGCCGGTGTTCGGCGTGAAGGGCGGCGCCGCCGGCGGCGGCTACGCGCAGGTGGTGCCGATGGAGGACATCAACCTCCACTTCACGGGCGACTTCAGCGCCATCGCGCTCGCGAACAACCTGCTCGCGGCGATGCTCGACAACCACATCAACCACGGCAACGAGCTAGGGCTAGACATCCGGCGCATCCAGTGGAAGCGCGTCCTCGACATGAACGACCGCGCGCTCCGCGACATCGTCGTCGCGCTCGGCGGGACGGCGAACGGCTACCCGCGCGAGGACGGCTTCGACATCGTGGTCGCCTCCGAGGTGATGGCGATCTTCTGCCTCTCGACCTCGGTCGAGGATCTGAAGCAGCGGCTCGGCAACATCGTCGTCGGCTACACCAAGGATCAGAAGCCGGTGACGGCGCGCGACCTGAAGGCGCACGGAGCGATGACGGTGCTGCTGAAGGACGCGCTTGCGCCGAACCTCGTGCAGACGCTGGAGAACAACCCGGCGTTCATCCACGGCGGCCCGTTCGCGAACATTGCGCACGGCTGCAACTCGGTCATCGCGACGCGCGCCGCGCTCAAGCTCGCCGACTACGTGGTGACCGAGGCCGGCTTCGGCGCCGACCTCGGCGCCGAGAAGTTCGTCGACATCAAGTGCCGCAAGACGGGTCTGCGCCCGAGCGCCACGGTGATCGTCGCCACCGTGCGCGCGCTCAAGTACCACGGCGGTCAGGACCTCAAGACGATCGGCCAGGAGAACCTCGCCGCGCTGGAGAAGGGCCTCGCGAACCTGGAGCGGCACGTCGAGAACGTGCAGAAGAACTACGGCATACCGTGCGTGGTCTCGATCAACCGCTTCAACCAGGACACGCCGGCGGAGCTCGAGCTGCTCAAGAGCCGCATGTCGAAGTACGGCGTGCCGGTGGTGCTCGCCACTCACTGGGGCGACGGCGGCAAGGGCGCGGCGGAGCTGGCGCGCGTCGTCGTGGCCTTGAGCGAGCGGAAGTCGGACTTCCGCTTCGTGTACGAGGACGCGGATACGCTCTGGGACAAGATCAACAAGATCGCAAGCACGGTCTACCGCGCGGGCGAGGTCACCGCGGATGCGAAGGTCCGCGCGCAGATCAAGAGGCTCCAGGACGACGGTTACGGCCATTACCCGGTGTGCGTCGCGAAGACGCAATACTCGTTCGCGACCGATCCGCAAGCGCGCGCCGCGCCGACCGGGCACGTCGTGAACGTCCGCGAGGTCCGCCTCGCCGCTGGCGCCGAGTTCGTCGTCATGATCTGCGGCGACGTCATGACGATGCCCGGCTTGCCGAAGGTGCCCTCCGCCGAGAAGATCGACATCGTCGACGGCAAGGTCGTCGGGTTGTTCTGAGGAGTGTCTGCGGCGACCCTCGCTCGAACGGCGCTGAGGGCCACCGGCGGGTCGCTCGGCTCGATCGCGCAGGGCGTGGCGCAGCGCGGCCCGGTACCGGTCCTGCTCGGGAAGTGACGGCGTCAACTGACGCCGGCTGCGAGAGAAACTGAGGAGAGGAACCTCGGATGGAAGACAAACAATCCCACGGCAAGCCGATCGACGTCGTTGTCGAGGAGTTTCAGACGGAGCTCGACAAAGGTTTGAGCGGGCCGGAGGCGCGTGCGCGGCTGCAGAAATTCGGCGCCAATGAGCTCACCGAGAAGCCCCGGCCCGGTTTCTTGGCGCTCCTGTGGGACCAGTTCAACAACTACCTCGTCATCATCCTGATCATCGCGGCGGGCCTCGCCCTCATGCTCGGGGAGTACGTGGATTCCATCGCCATCATGTGCATCGTCGTGCTGAATGCCGTGATCGGGGTGATTCAGGAATCCAAGGCGGAACAGGCGCTCGCGGCGCTGAAGAAAATGGCAGCCCCCAGCGCCCAGGTCCTCCGCGACGGCCATCAGGTCACGGTTCCGGCGCGAGAGCTGGTTCCCGGCGACATCGTCCTGCTGGAAGCGGGCAACTACGTGCCCGCCGACATGCGCCTCGCCACGACCGTCAATCTCAAGATCGAGGAGGCCTCCCTGACCGGGGAATCGGTGCCCGTGGAGAAGAACGCGACACTGGTCCTCGACAACGAGGCAGGCCTGGGCGACCGCAAGAACTCCGCCTTCCTGAGCACATTGATCACGTATGGACGCGGCAAGGGGCTCGTGACCGGCACCGGCATGCGCACGCAGCTCGGTCTGATTGCGGAGATGATCCAGTCCTACGAGGAGGAGGACACGCCGCTCCAGCAGAAGCTCGCGCAGCTCGGCAAGGTCCTGGGAACGGTCTGCCTTGCCATCTGCGCGGTCGTGCTCGCTACGGACTGATCCGGGACACGCGCCTCACCGACGTTTTCAGCATCGGCTTGCTTGCCTATTGGGAGGGCGAGAAGAAGGACATCGTCAATCTCATCCTCACCGCCGTGAGTCTCGCCATTGCCGCCGTCCCCGAAGGACTCCCGGCCATCGTGACCATCTGTCTCGCGCTCGGAATGCAGCAGATGGTCAAGCACCACGCCCTGATCCGGAAGCTGCCCGCCGTGGAAACGCTCGGCTGCGCCACGGTGATTCTCTCCGACAAGACCGGCACGCTGACCCAGAACGAGATGACCGTCGTCCAGGGATGGGCGGGGGGCAAACGTCTCAAGCTGACGGGCGAAGGCTATAACCCGGCCGGGCAGTTCTTCCTCGACGGCCAGCCCGCCGACCCGCGGACCGACCCGGACGCGACGGTGCTGCTGCACGGGGCACTGCTCTGCAACGACGCGAAGCTGGAGGAAGGAAGCGACACCGAAGGCACGCGCTCCTGGCGCATGGTGGGTGACCCCACGGAGGGCGCTATGGTCGTTGCCGCCGTGAAGGGCGGGTTCAGGCGTGACGACATGGACAAGGCTCTGCCCCGGGTCCAGGAGATTCCTTTCGATTCGGACAGAAAACGAATGACGACGATCCATCGCCGCGATGGGTCGCCGGCCGAGGCCGCGGCGAACTTCGCCTATCCGCAGTTCGTCGCCTTCGTGAAGGGCGCCCCCGACGTCATCCTGGATCTCTGCGGCCACATCCAGCAGACCGGGCAAGCCGTCGCGCTGACGCTCGAGAAGCGCAAAGAGGTGCTCGATCGGAACCGCGACATGGCGAGCAACGCGCTGCGCGTCCTAGGCGTCGCATACCGGCCGCTGGCGCAGGTTCCCGACAGCCCGCGTGCCGAAGAGATCGAGAAGGATCTCACCTTCGTCGGGCTCCTCGGCATGATCGATCCGCCGCGGCCCGAGGTCGCGGACGCGGTGAAAGTGGCGAGGGGGGCCGGGCTCAAGAGCATCATGGTGACCGGCGATTACAAGGACACCGCGGAGGCCGTCGCCAGGGACATCGGCTTGCTGACCCGGGACGGCCTGGTGCTCACCGGCCCGGAGATCGAGAAGATGAGCGATCAGGAGCTGGCAGCCAAAGCGGACAAGCTGCAGGTGTGCTGCCGCGTTTCGCCCCAGCACAAGACGCGGATCGTCGACGCCGTGAAGTCGCGCGACAACGTCGTGGCGATGACCGGTGACGGCGTGAACGACGCTCCGGCCCTGAAGCGGGCCAACATCGGGGTCGCCATGGGCATCACGGGGACCGACGTCACCAAGCAGACGGCGGACATGGTCCTCACCGACGACAACTACGCGAGCATCGTCAAAGCGATCGAGCAGGGGCGGATCATCTATTCCAACATCCGCAAGTTCGTATATTTCCTGCTCGCTTGCAACGCCGGGGAGATCCTCATCATCTTCGGCGCGATGCTGCTCGGCATGCCGATCCCCCTCAGGCCGGTTCACCTGCTGTGGCTGAACCTGGTGAGCGACGGCGCTCCGGCCCTCGCCCTGGGGATGGAGAAGGGCGATCGCGACATCATGAAGCAGCCGCCGAGACCGCCGAAGGAACCCGTCATCAATCGCGACATGGCCATCGGCATCGGCGTGATCGCCATCGTCGACGCCGTTGCCATATTGCTGGCGTTCCATCTGGGCCTGCAGCGCTACCCGGGCAATCTCGCGGCGGCCCAGACCATCGCCTTCGTCACCCTGTGCACCTCGGAGCTCTTCCGGGCGTTCACGGCGCGCTCCGAGTACAACAGCATCTTTGCGATCGGCGTGTTCTCCAACCGGTGGATGGTGTGGGCGGTTGCGGCGTCGTTCCTGCTGGTCCTGCTGGTGGTGTACGTGCCGTTCCTGAACCCGTTCTTCGACACCGTGCCGCTGACGCTGGATGACTGGCTGTTCATGGCGCCCTTCTTCTTCGCCTCCCCGATCGCCATGGAGCTCGTCAAGCTCTATTTCCGGCGCCGGACGGCGATGGTGGCGACCGCGGCTGCCTGAGCCCGGACCGAGCTCGTGGGCGAGGCCCAGTCGAACGACGCGGGCCACGAAACGACTTTCCATGATGCGCCGCGAGACGCTAAGCGCAGCGGATCCGGCCTCGGCGCAGCGAGGGAAAACGCGAGCGGACAGCGCGCCGCCGCGTTTCTTGACCGGAGTCAAGCACTTCGCGGACAATGTCGCGCCACAATCACGATAGAAGAGCGAGAGCGTCGCCCCGCGCCGGGGCATGGGAATGAGAGCGACGGCGAAGGAGGCGGACTTACCTTTGGAGGAGCGTATGGCCATTACTTCAACTTCATTGCGCGCTGGAGCGGTCGTGATCGCCGGCGTGCTCGGCGCAGGCACGGTTCAGGCCCAGGGGTGGGAGCCCACCAAGACCGTCGAGTTCATCGTGCCGGCCGGCACCGGCGGTGGCGCGGACCAAATGGCGCGGCTCAGCCAGGCGATCATCCAGAAGCACAACCTGATGAAGCAGTCGATCGTCGTCATCAACAAGGGCGGCGGCGCGGGTGCGGAGGGTTTCCTCGACGTGAAGGGCGCCAAGGGCGATCCGCACAAGATCATCATCACGCTGTCGAATCTCTTCACGACGCCGCTCGCGACCGGGGTGCCGTTCAACTGGCGGGACCTCACGCCGGTGAGCATGCTGGCGCTCGACCAGTTCGTGCTGTGGGTGAACGCGGAAGCGCCCTACAAGACCGCGAAGGAGTACGTCGAGGCGGCCAAGAAAGCCGGTCCGGGCAAGTTCAAGATGGCGGGCACGGGGTCGAAGCAGGAGGACCAGATCATCACTGTGGCCCTCGAGCGACAGACCGGCACGAAGTTCATCTACGTCCCGTTCAAGGGCGGCGGTGACGTCGCGACCCAGCTTGTGGGCAAGCACGTCGACTCGACCGTGAACAACCCCATCGAGGCCGTGGCGCAGTGGCGCGGCGGGAAGCTCCGGCCGCTCTGCGTGTTCGACGAGAAGCGACTGATCTACAAGGGGAAGGTCACCGAGGCGATGGCCTGGAGCGACATCCCGACCTGCAAGGAGGCCGGGGTCGACATGCACTACCTGATGCTGCGCGGCATCTTCATGCCGGGTGGGGTCACGGACGCGCAACGGGACTACTACGTCGAGCTCTTCAAGAAGGTGCGCGAGACGCCGGAGTGGAAGGAGTTCATGGAGCGGGGCGCGTTCAACCAGACCGCCCTCACCGGCGATGCGTATCGCGACTGGGTGGCGAAGGAGGAGCAGCGCCACCGCGAGCTCATGAAGGAAGCGGGCTTCATCGCCAACTAGGGGGTGTCCAGAGCCCCGCGGGCCGGTGCGCGGCGACTCGGGCGCGCTCGACCGGCAGCGTGCCTGCCCAGAGCGGTCTGAACATGCACGACAAGAACGACCGGCCCGCCGCGTCGACCCGCACGCTGGAGCTCGCCGTCGCGGCGTTCCTCTTCGTCTTCGGCGCCGTCGTCATCGCCGACAGCATCCGGCTCGGCGCGCGCTGGGCGGACGACGGTCCCCAGGCCGGCTACTTCCCGTTCTACATCGGGCTCCTGATCTGTCTTCCGGCGGCAGTGGTGTTCGTGCGCGCGCTCGGCGACCGGGCGAAGGCCGCGAAGCCGTTCGTGATGCGCGGCGCGCTCAAGCAGGTCATGTGGATGCTCGTGCCGTCGATCGCGTACGTCGTGCTGATCAAGCTCGTCGGCATCTACGTCGCCTCGACGGTCTTCATCGCGTTCTTCATGCGGCGGCTGGGACGCTACCCTTGGGCGAGCACGCTTGCGGTGGCGGTGGGCGTGAGCGCGGTGTTTTTCCTGCTGTTCGAGGTGTGGTTCAAGCTTCCCCTGCCGAAGGGGCCGCTCGAATCGTGGCTCAGGCTCGATTGAGCGCGCGCCGCGACTGAGCGCGGAAATAGGGGGGGCGTTGCAAGAGATCAGCTCACTGATCCAGGGGTTCGGCGTGGCGCTTACGCCGTTCAACCTGATGCTGATGTTCGTCGGGGTCGTCCTCGGCGTGATCATCGGGGTGTTGCCGGGGCTCGGCGGCGCGAACGGCGTCGCGATCCTGCTGCCGCTCACGTTCACGATGCCGCCGACCTCGGCGATCATCATGCTCTCGTGCATCTACTGGGGCGCGCTGTTCGGCGGCGCGATCACGTCGATCCTCTTCAACATCCCCGGCGAGCCGTGGTCGGTGGCGACGACCTTCGACGGCTATCCGCTCGGGCAGAAGGGCCGCGCCGGCACCGCGCTCACCGCGGCGTTCACTTCGTCCTTCGTCGGCGCGCTGATCGCCGTCATCGTGATCACGTTCCTCTCGCCGATCGTCGCGAACTTCGCGCTCCAGTTCGGCCCGCCCGAGCTGTTCGCCGTGTACCTCCTGACGTTCTGCGCGTTCGTCGGCATGAGCAGGGGCCAGGCGCTCAAGACGATCTTGTCGATGATGGTCGGATTCGCGCTCGCCGCCGTCGGCCTCGACACCGTGACCGGGTCGCTGCGCCTCACCTTCGGCGTCACCGACCTCCTGAAGGGCTTCAACTTCCTGATCGCGGTGATCGGGCTGTTCGGCATCGGCGAGATCCTGCTCACGCTCGAGGAGGGGCTCGCGTTCAAGGGCCAGTCGGCGAAGCTCAACCTCAAGGTCGTGCTCGAGACGTGGCGGGAGCTGCGCCGCTACTGGCTCACGTCGCTCCGCAGCTCCGCCGTGGGGTGCTTCATGGGCATCGTCCCGGGGGGCGCGACGCCGGCCTCGTTCATGGCCTACGGGGTGGCGAAGCGGTTCTCCAAGGACGGCGAGAAGTTCGGCACCGGCCAGGTCGAAGGCGTCGTGGCGCCGGAGACCGCCGCGCACGCCGCCGGCACGAGCGCGTTGCTGCCCATGCTCACGCTCGGCGTCCCCGGCTCGCCCACCGCGGCGGTGCTGCTCGGCGGCCTGCTGATCTGGGGCCTGCAGCCGGGGCCGCTGCTCTTCCAGGAGCAGAAGGAGTTCGTCTGGGGCCTGATCGCGAGCATGTACCTCGGCAACATCGCCGGACTGATCGTGGTGCTCACTTGCGTGCCGTTCTTCGCCGCGATCCTGCGCATCCCGTTCTCGATCATCGCCCCGGTGATCATCGTCATCTGCGCGATCGGTGCGTACACGGTGCACAACAACCTGTTCGACGTGTACCTGATGCTCGTTTTCGGCGTTGCCGGATACGTCCTGCGCAAGCTCGACTATCCGCTCGCCCCGCTGGTGCTCGCGCTCGTTCTCGGCGACGCCGCGGAGAGCTCGTTCCGGCAGGCGATGCTCCTCTCGCAGGGGAACATGTCGATCCTGTTCTCGAACCTGCTCGTCGGCGGGATGACGACGCTCGCGCTGGTGCTGCTCTTCTGGCCGCTGATCCAGTCGGGGATGCGGAAGGCGAAGGCCGGCTGACGCCGTCCCGCCGCTATGAAGGACGGTGCTTCAGCCGCGAGAGCGTCTCGGGCGTGAGATTGAGAAAGGACGCGAGCTCCTTGCTCGGAATGCGGCCGAGGAGCGCCTGGTGCTTGCGCTCGAACCGCGCGAGCCGTCCGGGCGCATCGAGCAGATGCAGCGTGATCGTATGCGCCATCACCTCGCTCATCAGCTTCATCACCTCGTACTCGAAGCGCGCCTTGACGTCGGGCTGCCGGTCGAGAAATGCGACCCATTGGGGCATCGACAGCTTGGCGGCCCGCACGCGGGTCACCGCCACGATGCTGTAGGGGACCGGCGTCTTGAGCCGCCAGGCCGCGTAGGAGGTGTCCATCTCGGTCTCCGCGGCGAAGCGCAGGATCATCTCCTTGCCTTCGGCGTTCGCGACCACGCGCTTCAGGATCCCCTCGAGGATGAAGAGCTGCTCCATCTCGGTCGAGCCCTGGTGGACGAGCTGCTCGCCCTTGCGGTACTCGCCGATCTCGAGGCGCGGCTCGAGTTCTTCCCAGGCGTCGGCGCTCATACCTCCGAGGATCAGGTTCCGCTTGAGCTCGAGGCGCAGGGTGTTGCGTTGCGGATGAGAAGCGATGTGCGACATCGGGTGAGCCGGGCACTCGCAAGTGCCGAATGTGGCGTCAAGTTAGCTGGAATGATTGACCGCAGTCAAGGTGGCCGGACGGCCGATTTGCCTATCCTAACGTCCCGTTTAGACGCAGGTTTTTCGCCTTGCAACCCGGCGCCGGCGACCGGCGCCCGATCCCCTAGAGGAGGTCCCCGGATGGCTACCGCCGAACCTCAAGTCTCCACTGCCAGTGGCGTGCAGCAGCACCTCAGCACGACAACCGATGGACGAGTGACCGACGGCTTTCACCTGGTCATCGACGCCCTCAAGCTCAACGGTATCGACACGATCTTCGGCCTGCCCGGTATCCCGATCACCGACCTCACCCGCATGGCGCAGGCTTCGGGCATGCGCGTCATTTCGTTCCGCCACGAGCAGAACGCCGGCAACGCCGCCGCCATCGCCGGCTTCATGACGCGAAAGCCGGGCATCTGCCTGACGGTGTCCGCCCCCGGTTTCCTCAACGGCCTCACGGCGCTGGCAAATGCCACCACCAACTGCTTCCCGATGATCCTCATCAGCGGCTCGAGCGAGCGCGAGATCGTGGATCTGCAGCAGGGCGACTACGAGGAGATGGACCAGCTGGCGATCGCCAAGCCGCTGTGCAAGGCCGCCTTCCGCGTGCTGCACGCCGAGGACATCGGCGTGGGCATCGCGCGCGCGATCCGCGCCGCCGTCTCCGGCCGTCCCGGCGGCGTGTACCTCGACCTGCCGGGCAAGCTCTTCGCCCAGACCCTGGACGTGGAAGCCGGCAGGAAATCGCTCATCAAGGTGGTCGATCCGGCGCCGCGCCAGATCCCGGCCCAGGACGCCGTGCAACGCGCCCTCGAACTGCTGCAGAGCGCCAAGCGTCCGCTCATCGTGCTGGGCAAGGGCGCCGCATACGCCCAAGCCGACGCGGACATCCGCGCGCTCGTTGAGAGGACCGGCATCCCCTACCTGCCCATGTCCATGGCCAAGGGCCTGCTGCCCGACACGCACGAGCAGTCCGCGGCCGCCGCGCGCTCCTACGTGCTGCCCGAGGCGGACGTGGTGATGCTGGTGGGCGCCCGTCTCAACTGGCTGCTCTCGCACGGCAAAGGCAGGACCTGGGGCGGCAAGGGCCACAAGGACTGGGGCGGCCAGAAGTTCATCCAGATCGATATCTCGCCGCAGGAGGCCGACAGCAACGTCCGCATCGATGCGCCGCTCGTCGGCGACATTGGGTCCTGCGTGTCGGCTCTGCTCGCGGGCATCGGCGCGAGCTGGCGCCAGGCCGCCGGCCGAGTGGCTCGCCGCCGTCGCCGAGCGCAGGAACAAGAACATCGCCAAGATGGCCGAGACCCTCGCCAGCAATCGGGTGCCGATGAATTTCCACAGCGCGCTCGCCGTGGTGCGCGACATCATCAAGGCCAACCCGGACGCGTACCTCGTCAACGAAGGCGCCAACGCGCTCGACTTCACCCGCAGCATCGTGGACATCTACAAGCCGCGCAAGCGCCTGGACGTCGGCACCTGGGGCGTGATGGGCATCGGCATGGGCTTCTGCGTCGCGGCCGCCGTGGTCAGCGGGGAGCAGGTGATCGCGATCGAAGGCGACAGCGCCTTCGGCTTCTCCGGCATGGAAGTGGAGACCATCTGCCGCTACAACCTGCCGGTCTGCGTGGTCGTCTTCAACAACAACGGCGTCTACCGCGGCACCGACGTCAATCCGACCGGCGGGCCGGATGTGGCGCCCACCGTGTTCGTCAAGGGTGCGCGCTATGACAAGCTGATCGAGGCCTTCGGGGGCGTGGGCGTGCACGCTACGACCCCGGCCGAGTTGCAAAACGCAATGGAAGAAGCCATCCGCTCGCGCAAGCCCACGCTTATCAACGCCGTGATCGACGAGACCGCTGGCACCGAAAGCGGTCGTATCACGAGCCTAAATCCGAGCGCGAAGAAGAAGTAGCCGCTGGCGGCGACTGGAGACCGGAATGGAAGCCCTGAAAGGGATACGCATCCTCGACATGACCCACGTCCAGGCGGGTCCGACGTGCTCGCAGCTGCTCGCGTGGATGGGGGCGGACGTCATCAAGTTCGAGCCGCCGCAGGGCGATGCGACGCGCGGACAGCTGCGCGACGTGCCGAACGCCGACAGCCTCTATTTCACGATGCTCAACTGCAACAAGCGGTCGATCACGGTGAACATGAAGTCGGCCGAGGGGAAGCAGGTATTCGTCGATCTCCTGAAGCAGTGCCACATCGTGATGGAGAACTTCGGTCCCGGCGTGCTCGACCGGCTGGGCTTCACGTGGGAGAGGATCCACGAGATCAACCCGCGGATCGTGATGGGATCGATCAAGGGGTTCGGCTCCTCCGGGCCGTACGCCGACTTCAAGGCCTACGAGAACGTGGCGCAGGCGATGGGCGGCGCGATGAGCACGACCGGTGTGCCCGACGGTCCGCCGTTCGTGACCGGGGCGCAGATCGGTGACACCGGGACCGGGCTCCATCTCGCGATCGGAATGCTCGCGGCGCTCCATCAGGCGAACCGGAGCGGGCAAGGGCAGTACGTCGAGGTGGCCATGATGGACGGGGTGATGAACCTCTGCCGCGTGAAGTTCCGCGACCATCAGCGCCTCACGCGCCAGTCCCTTTCGGAGTACTCGGTGCCGACCTACCAGGGCATGGGCGAGGTGCCGCGTGCCGGAAACGACTCGGGCGGCGGGCAGCTCGGCAACGCGATCCACTGCAAGCCGCACGGCGCGAACGACTGGCTGTACGTCGTCGTCCAGGAAGCGGTGTGGGTGCCGCTGGCGAACCGCATCGGGCCCGACGTCGGCGTGCCGGATCTCGCCAACGACCCGCGTCTCGCCACGATCGCGGAACGGCGCAAGAACCAGGCGCTGATGTGGACGCTCATCAACAAGTTCGCGGAGAAGCACACCAAGCGCGAGTTCATGGCGATCCTGAACCCGATCGACGTCCCCTGCGGTCCGATCATGTCGACCGAGGATCTCGCGAACGACGAGCACGTGCGCGGGCGCGAGATGTGGGTCGAGCTCGATCACCCGCAGCGCGGCAAGTGGTACAACGTCGGCATGCCGATCAAGCTGTCGGCGTCGCCGGCGCAGATCGACCGCAGCCCGCTCCTCGGCGAGCACACCGAGGAGGTCCTGAAGGAGCTGCTGGGGTACGACGACGCGACGGTCGCGGCGCTGAAGTCGGCCGGCGCGTTCAGCGCGCCGGCGAAGGCCAAGGCAGCCTGAACGACGCCATCCCGGAGCAAAACCATGCGCATCGCAATCATCGGCCAGCAGGACTTCGGGAAGGCGGTGTTCGACTCTTTTCTCGCCCGCGGCGACGAGGTCGCGGGCGTTTTCTGCGCACCGGAAAAGCCGGGCGCGAAAGCCGATCCGCTGCGGGCGGCGGCGGAAGAGAAAGGGCTGCGGGTCTTCCAGTTCCCAAGCCTGCGGGGACCCGAGGCGCACGCCGCGCTCGAGGGGCTGAACGCCGATCTCGCCGTGATGGCTTACGTGCTGCAGTTCGCGCCCGACAGCCTGGTGCGCATCCCGAAGCGGGGAACGCTCCAGTATCACCCGTCGCTGCTGCCCAAGTACCGCGGCCCGAGTTCGATCAACTGGCCGATCATCAAGGGCGAGAAGAAAACCGGCCTGACCATCTTCCGCCCGAACGAGGGGCTGGACGAGGGCCCGGTCGTGCTCCAGAAGGAGACCCCCATCGGTCTCGACGACACGCTCGGCTCGGTCTACTTCGAGCGCCTCTTCCCGATGGGCGTGCAGGCGATGCTCGAAGCCGCCGACCTCGTCATGGCGGGGGAGCACAAGGAGATCGTCCAGAACGAGGCGGAGGCCTCGTACGAAGGGTGGTGCCGGGCCGCGGAGGCGAAGATCGGCTGGGCGGCACACGCCGATTTCGTCTACGACCTCATTCGCGGCACGAACCCGGCGCCGGGGGCATGGACCACTCTGAACGGGAAGAAGCTGCAGATCTTCGACGCCCGGAAGCATCTCTTCCGCAGGTTCGGAGAGGTGAAGGGCAAGCCCGGCGAAGTCTCCGAGCTGACGGCGACGAGCTTCTTCGTGACCGCCCAGGGCGGGCGGATCGAGGTCCTCAAAGCGAAGTCCGAGGACGGGAAGAAGGCCGCTGGGTTCGAAGTCGCCGCATCCCTCGGCGTCGCCGCAGGCACGATGCTAGGTACCTGACGCCGGAAAGCGTCGCGGCGAACAGAGGCCCCCGGAAGGGGGCTTTGCTTTTGGATCGCAGCCCGCTCGCCGCGCGGGTGACGAGATCCCGGCAAAAAAGTTGACGGATTTCATACCCGACCGCAAGAATGGGGATTATGCTGCTGTTTCTACAGCAACTTAGAGCTTCGACAGGGGGGCTGGGGGTGCTCCAGAGGCCGCGCTTGGCCCGTCGTCACGCGCGCCTTCGGCAGTCGACGACTTCGTTCCGTTTGCGAGCCGCGTCGATCAGAGCGCGCGAAGCGCGAGCGTAGAATCCCCCCGCACGCCCGCCGAGCGACTCCGGAGCCGAAAACAACTACAAGAACACAGGGGACGCGCCTCAGGTGAAGACGGCAGGTTTCTGGATGAAGGACTGGTATCTCGGCCTCGCGGTCGAGATCGTCCTGTTCGTGTTCGCCGTGCTCGGCAGCTCCGATCTCATCCACGGCCTCGAGCGCAAGGCCTATGACGCGGGCGCGCGAGCGACCGACCGCACCCCTTCGGAACGCATCGCGGTCATCACCATCGACGACGCGAGCATCCAGTTCGAGCGCAAGCGCCAGCAACTCGACATCACCCTCTGACGCGAATGAACTTGAGCCAGGCCCTCGAAATCGCAAGCTGCACCGACCCCGGCATCGTGCGCTCGCACAACGAGGACTCGATCGCCGCCGACGCGTCGAAGGGGCTGGTCGTGCTCGCCGACGGCATGGGCGGCTACAACGCGGGCGAGGTCGCCAGCGGCATGGCGACCACCGTCATCACAACCGAGCTGCAGCACCTGCTCGACGACACCCCGCCGTACAAGATCGAGCCGGCGACCGGCAAGCCCTTCGCGGACCGGCTGCTGCGCGAGCAGATCGCCAAGGCGAACACCTCGATCTTCCAGGCGGCGCAGAGCCAGCCCCAGTACTCGGGGATGGGCACCACCTTGGTGACGGCCATGTTCTACGATAACAAGGTGACGCTCGCGCATATCGGCGACTCCCGCGCCTACCGCCTCCGGGGCGAGGCATTCGAGCAGCTCACGCGCGACCACTCGCTGCTCCAGGAGCAGATCGACAGCGGCATGATCACCCCGGAGCAGGCGAAGTTCTCGCAGAACAAGAATCTCGTCACGCGCGCGCTCGGCATCGACCCCACGGTCGAGCCGGAGATCCAGGTCTATCCGACCCGGACCGGGGACGTCTACCTCCTGTGCTCGGACGGGCTGAACGACATGGTGAGCGACGAGGACATCGGCATGACGCTGCAGACGCTGTCGGCGAACCTCCGGCTCGCCGCGCAGCAGCTGGTGCAGATGGCGAACGACAACGGCGGGCGCGACAATGTGTCCGTGATTCTGGTCCGGGTGGTGAAGGACTATGCCGCGCCGCGCGGCTGGCTTGCGCGGTTCTTCAGCTGGCTGCGATAGGAGCCGGTGCTTTTTTCGGGGACATGGCTATGCCTGCAAAGCTGATACTCAGTATGGACGGCTTGGTGCTCAAGGAGATCACTCTCGCCAAGGAGCGCACGACGATCGGGCGTAAGCCCCACAACGACATCCAGATCGACAACCTGGCGGTGTCGGGCGAGCATGCGGTGATCGTGACGATCCTCAACGATTCGTTCCTCGAGGACCTGGGCTCCACCAACGGCACGCTGGTGAACGGCCAGCCGATCAAGAAGCACTTCCTGCAGTCGAACGACGTGGTCGAGCTCGGCAAGTACAAGCTGAAGTACGTCAACGATCAGGCGGGGAAAACCACGGCGGCGCAGGACTTCGAGAAGACGATGGTGCTGCGTCCCGGCGCCGCGCCGAAGGCCGGTGATGCCGCCAAGCCCGGCGCCACCTCCCAGGGCGTGCCGATGACGAACTCGCAACCGTCCCCGGCGATGGCCACCTCGCAGCCGGTGCGGCCGGCCGCGCCGACGGCTTCCGCCGCGCCGCCCCCCTCGGCGTCGCAGCCGATGTCCACCTCGCAGGCGGCGCCGACGGTGACGCCCTCGCAGCCGATGTCCGCATCGCAGCCGATCGCGACCGGCGGCAAGGTGGCGGCGATCCAGATCCTGTCGGGCGCGAACGCCGGCAAGGAGATGGAGCTCATCAAGGCGCTCACCACGCTCGGCAAGCCGGGCGTGCAGGTGGCGGTGATCACGAAGCGGCCCCAGGGGTATTTCATCACCCACGTGGAAGGCGCGAACTTCCCGATCGTGAACGGCAAGCTCCTGGATGTGCAGGCGCATCCGCTCGGCGATCACGACATCGTCGAGCTGGCGGGGGTGAAAATGGAGTTCTTCTACAAGACCTGAAGCACCCGCTCGGAGGGTGCGAAGGATGAAGCCCCGGCAAGCGCCGGGGGCGCCACTTTATTCCTTTTGCTCTCAGCGGGTTGCGCGGTATCGTGCCGATCCTCCCGCGCTGGGACGGCGTGACGGCGTTCGAGATGAAGTAGACCTGTCCAGGACCTGATGCGGATCCGAGTCCTCGGTTGCAGCGGCGGGATCGGTGGGCGGCACCTCCGCACCACCTCGATGCTGCTCGACCGCGACATCCTGATCGACGCCGGCACCGGCGTCTGCGACCTCACGCTCGCCGAGCTGACCCCGATCGACCACGTCTTCCTCACGCATTCGCACCTCGACCACGTCGCGGCAATCCCGTTCATGGTCGACACCGTGGGCCAGATGCGGGACGTTCCGCTGACCGTGCATGCGATCCCGGCGACGATCGAGATCCTCAAGAACCACATCTTCAACTGGTCGATCTGGCCGGATTTCACCCAGATCCCGAGCGCGGACCGGCCGTTCCTGCGCTACGAAACGATCGAGCTCGGCGCCTCCGTAGACCTCGGTGGCGGCCGCACGATCACCGCGTTGCCGGCGAACCATGTCGTCCCGGCGATCGGCTACCAGCTCGACAGCGGCAAGGGAAGCCTCGTCTTCACCGGCGATACCACCACCAATGACGAGCTCTGGACGATCGTCAACAGGATCGCGAACCTGAAGCACCTGATCATCGAGTGCGCCTTCTGCAACCGCGAGAAGCAGCTCGCGATCATGTCGAAGCACCTGTGCCCGAGCATGCTCGCCGAGGAGCTCGCCAAGCTCGAGCGGAGCTGCGAGATCTTCATCACCCACCTCAAGCCGGGCGAGATCGAGCTGACGATGGAAGAGATCGAGGAGTACGCCGGCCAGTACCGGCCGCGGATGCTCCAGAACAACCAGGTCATCGAGTTCTAGGACGAGGGCCATGGCCAGCGAGAACGTAAGCATCAAGGTCCTCAAGGGGCTCGAGCCGCTCTCGGCGCTGTCGGCGCACCGGCTGACCGAGCTCGGGGAGCTGTGCGTGGTCGAGCGCGTGAGCAAGACGCTCGACCCGTTCCGCGTGAGGGGCGTCGCCGGCCAGCTCGTCTTCCTGCTGAAGGGCGAGCTCGCGCTCATCCTCGGCAACGGCAGCTCCGAGGTCGTGGTGGGCGCCACCTCCGAGGCGCGCCACCCGCTCGGTCGCAAGACCCCGTTCGCCTCGGCCAAGGCGATCACCGACATCGAGCTGGTGCGCATCGACGAGGACCTGCTCGACATCATGGTCACCTGGGACCAGCTCGCCGCCGCCGAGAAGACCGGCTCGCGCGCGACCGAGAGCGACGTGCCGTCGATGGCGAACTGGGCGATCCTGTCGGGCGTCTTCAGCATCAACAACCTCAAGTCCGGCGCGTTCGCGCAGCTGCCGACCGCCCACATCAACGAGATGCTCAAGCGGTTCCAACGCGTCGCGGCGAAGCGCGGGCAGGTGGTGATCCGCGAGGGCGACGCCGGCGACTACTACTACGTCGTGGAGGCCGGCAAGTGCCTTGTCGAGCGGAACGTAGGCGGCGTGTCGATGAAGCTCGCGGAGCTGAAAGGCGGCGACGCCTTCGGCGAGGAAGCCCTGGTCGCGAACGCGAAGCGCAACGCGACCGTCACCATGCTCGCCGAGGGCTCGCTCTTCCGGCTTGCGAAAGAGGACTTCAACGAGCTGCTCAAGAAGCCCCTGCTGCAGGGCGTGACGCTGGAGCAGGCGCGACGGAAGGTCGCCGCGGGCGGGCAGTGGATCGACACCCGCTACCCGTCCGAGTATCAGTACGACAAGCTTCCTGGCGCGATCAACATCCCGCTCTCGGAGGTGCGGAATGCGGTGAAGGTTCTCGACCGCAGCCGGGAGTACGTCCTCTACTGCCAGAGCGGCCGTCGCAGCTCCGCCGCGGCATTTCTGCTCGCGCAGCGCGGCTTCAGGGCATTCGTCCTCGAGGGCGGGTTGCGGGGCGGCGCCGTCGGCAACGACTGACCAGACGCGCCCGGCCCGGGTCTTGCATGCGAGCGCCCCGATGCCGGGCGCAGCCGCGTCCGGACCATGCTCTAGGGTCGTTGTTTCGCTTGAAAAAAGCCGCAAGCCCAGGCGCCGCGTCGTTGCTGGCGCGCGGAGCGGACGCTAAATTCCGCACTTGCCCCGGCCTGTGCGCTGACCCCCGGCCGGCGTCCGGTCGTCCGGGCGAGGCGGCGCGGCGACGGTATCGACGGTCATCTGACAGGACGTAACGCCATGAGCGCAGTGCTGAGCCCCCATTCCACCGCCGCGGGCGACGTCAACAGCCGGCTCGCATTCCAGAAGACGCTGCAGACCGTCACCAACCGGATCCACGCCACCAACAACGTCGACGAGATCATGCTGGAGGTGTCGGCCGACATCTGCAGCCTCTTTGCCGCCGACCGGCTCACGATCTACGTCACCAGCGAGGACAGGGCATCGATCACCTCGAAGGTCAAGACCGGCCTCAATTCCTTCCGCGATCTCAAGCTCCCGCTCGCCGAGCACTCGCTCGCCGGCTACGCCGGGATGTCGCGGAAGATGCTCAATCTCAGGGATGTCTACGACGAGGGCGAGCTCAGAAGCCACAACCCCAACCTGCGCTTCCTGCAGGAGGTCGACAAGCGCACCGGCTACCGGACCAAGCAGATGCTGGTAGCGCCGATCCTGGACGCGCCCACCGGCGACCTTCTCGGCGTCGTCCAGCTGATCAACAACAAGGCCGGGGTGCCGTTCGGCCCGCTCGCCGAAGAGGGCATGATCGAGCTGTGCAAGACGCTCGCGATCGCGCTCAAGCAGCGCTCGAAGCTCGCGATCCCGAAGTCGAAGTACGACTTCCTCGTCGCCGATGCGATGATCTCGGCGGCCGAGCTCGAGACCGCGGCGCGCAACGCGCGGAAAAAAGCACTCGACATCGAAACCGTCCTCGTGGAGGAGTTCAGCGTCAAGCCGAGCTCGATCGGCCAGGCGCTCGCCAAGTACTTCGGCGTCCCGTACGAGCCGTTCAAGCCGGACCGCGTCAAGACGGTGGACCTGCTGAGGAACCTCAAGCGGGAGTACGTCGCCGAGCACCAGTGGTGCCCGCTCGAGGAGAACCCGCAAGGATTGCTGGTGATGTGCCTGGACCCGGAGCGGGTCAAGGCGTCCAAGGTCGTCAACAACATCTTCCCGAAAGCGCGGATCAAGTACTGCGTCACCACGCTGAAGGAGTTCAAGGACACGGTCGACGCGTTCTTCGGCGCAGCGGCGGACCTCGGCGACATCGGCGACCTGCTCGAGGGACTGGGGACCGACGAGGAGGGCGACTCGAGCGCGACCGACGACCTATCGGCCGCGGCCGACAACGAGCTCGTCAAGCTGGTGAACAAGATCATCGTCGACGCCTACCACCAGGGCGCCTCCGACATCCACATCGAGTCCTATCCGGGCAAGGCCAAGACCGAGATCCGCTTCCGCAAGGACGGGTCGCTCGTGCCCTACATCGAGGTCCCGGCCTCGTACCGGAGCGCGCTGGTGGCGCGCCTCAAGATCATGTGCGACCTCGACATCTCGGAGCGTCGCAAGCCGCAGGACGGCAAGATCAAGTTCAAGAAGTTCGGGCCGCTCGACATCGAGTTGCGCGTGGCGACGATCCCGGTGCAGGGCGGCGTCGAGGACATCGTGATGCGTATCCTCGCCGCGGGCGAGCCGATCCCGCTCGACAAGCTGGGGCTCACGCCGCACAACCTGCCGCGCCTGAAGGCGGTCATCGAGAACCCCTACGGCATCTTCTTCTGCTGCGGGCCGACCGGCTCCGGCAAGACGACGACCCTGCACTCGGTGCTCGGCTACCTCAACACCCCGGACACCAAGATCTGGACCGCGGAGGACCCGGTCGAGATCACGCAGAAGGGCCTGCGCCAGGTGCAGGTGAACCGCAAGGCCGGGCTCGATTTCGCGACGGTGATGAAGGCGTTCCTGCGCGCCGATCCGGACATCATCATGGTCGGCGAGATGCGCGACAAGGAGACCACCTCGATCGGCATCGAGGCCTCGCTCACCGGCCACCTCGTGTTCGCCACGCTGCACACGAACAGCGCGCCCGAATCGATCGTCCGCCTGCTCGACATGGGAATGGACCCGTTCAACTTCGCCGACGCGCTGCTCGGCATCCTGGCGCAGCGGCTCGCGAAGCGCCTGTGCGGGAAATGCAAGCAGCCCTACAGCCCCGCGGCCGACGAGATCAAGGGGCTGCTGCAGGAATATTGCCAGGAGCTGCTCAACACGGCCGACTTCAAGAAGGACGCGAAGTCGGCGTACGAGCGCGTCTACAAGGACCTCGCCAAGACCTACGCCGACGAGAAAGGCCAGTTCACCTTCTATCGCAAGGCGGGCTGCGACGCCTGCTCGAACACCGGTTACAAGGGACGGCTCGGCCTCCACGAACTTCTCGTCGGCACCGACGCGATCAAGAAGAACATCCAGGAGCACGCGCGCGTGGCAGAGATGCTCGCGATCGCGCTCGAGGAAGGGATGCGCACGCTGAAGATGGACGGCATCGAGAAGGTCATGCAGGGTGTCACCGACATGGCCCAGGTCCGCGCAGTGTGCATCAAGTAGCCGCCTCCGCGAAGCGATGACACGCGGTAGAAGAGCGCTCGTACGAGCATGGAGACGAGGGAAGAGGTGGGACCCTTCCCTTGCCACGATTTCCGTGCATATCCCCGCGCTGGAACAAGGGGCAAGCCCCCTTGCAGGTCCCCGGCGTCGTCGGGCCGACCCAACTGATCAGGCAGCCCCTTCCCCATGAGCACCGTACCCAGTCTCGTCGCGGTTGACCGCGATCCGGAGCGGCGCAGCGCCGACTCGCCCGTCGATCTCTTCCGGCGGCTCGACCAGCTGAACGAGATCGGCGCCGCGCTCTCGCTCGAGAAGAACCTCAACGCGCTGCTGGAGAAAATCCTGCTCGCGGTCAAGACCATCACCCGGGCGGACGGCGGCACCCTGTACCTGATCGAGAGCGAAGGTGCCGCGCAGGTGCTGCGGTTCGAGATCGTGCGGACCGCCTCGCTCGAAATCGCGATGGGCGGCACGACCGGCAACCCGATCCCGTTCTACCCGATCCAACTCTTCAAGAACGGCGATCCGAACACCTCGATGGTGGCGGCGTTCGCGGCGCTCACCGGCCAGACCGTCAACATCGCGGATGCCTACACCGAAGAGGGCTTCGATTTCTCCGGCACGCGCGCGTTCGACCAGAAGACCGGCTACCGCTCGCAGTCGTTCCTGACGGTGCCGATGAAGAACCACGAGGCCGAGATCATCGGCGTCCTGCAGCTCATCAACTGCCAGGATCCGGACACGACGGAGATCGTCCCGTTCTCGCCCTCCGACCAGCGGCTCGCCGAATCGCTCGCCTCGCAGGCGGCGATCGCGCTGACCAATCGCGCGCTCATCAACCAGCTCGAGCACCTGTTCGAGTCGTTTATCAACATGATCAACGAGGCGATCGACGAGAAATCGCCCTACACCGGCGGCCACTGCCAGCGGGTCCCGCAGCTGACGATGATGCTGGCCGAGGCCGTGAACGACACGCTCGAGGGCCCGCTATGCGGGTTCGCGATGACCGAGAAGGACAGGTACGAGCTGCGGATAGCCGGCCTGCTCCATGACTGCGGCAAGATCACGACGCCCGTCCACGTCGTCGACAAGGCGACGAAGCTCGAGACGATCTTCGACCGCGTCAACCTGATCGACACCCGGTTCGAGGTCCTCAAGCGCGACGCCGAGATCGACGCGCTCAACAAGAAACTCGAGCTCGCGCGGTCGGCCGGACTGGACGAGATCACCCGCCGCGACCGCACCTACGCCATCGACGAGGAGCTGCGCGATACGGTGCGCCAGATCGAGGAGGACCGCAAGTTCCTGCGCCGGTGCAATATCGGAGCCGAGTCGATGTCGAAGGAGGAGCAGGACCGCGTCGCCCAGATCGGGCTCGGCTACAAATGGCGCGATCCGATCGGCAACACCGCGGACTTCCTCACGGACGACGAGCTGAAGAACCTCACCATCTCGCGCGGCACGCTCACCCAGGAAGAGCGCGAGATCATCAACCACCACATCGTCTCGACGATCAAGATGCTCGAGGCGCTGCCCTGGCCCAAGCACCTGCGCAACGTCCCCGAGTACGCCGGCGGCCACCACGAGCGCATGGACGGGAAGGGCTATCCGCGCGGCCTCACGCGCGACCAGATGTCGGTGCAGGCGCGGGTCATGGGCATCGCCGATATCTTCGAGGCCCTGACCGCCAAGGACCGTCCCTACAAGAAGGGCAAGACCCTTTCCGAGTCGCTCCATATCCTCGGGAAGTTCCGGCTGAACGGCCACATCGACCCGGATCTCTTCGACATCTTCATCCGCAAGCGTGTGTACCTCAAGTACGCGGAGCAATTCCTCGACGCGGAGCAGATCGACCGCGTCGACGAGTCGAAGATCCCGGGGTACGTGCCGTAGCGGCGCGACGCGGCTACTGTTGCTTGGGGGCCGACGATGGCCCCGGGTCAGAGGGGCCGCGCGTAACGTAAACCATCAAGCCTTCGGTGGCGATCTCGATGAACCGCTCCGTGTACCCGAGCTCCTTCAACTGCCACTTGAACTCGTTGCCGAGCTTGGCCTTGCCGAACGTGCCGAGCTTGTGTTCGCGCTGGAACTCCGTGGCCTTCATCAGCGTTTCCTCGAGCACGCGCGTGAGGCGCGCCTGCGAAACCCGCTTCTCCGGGCCGATGTCCAGCGCCGGCGGATACCGCTTCGAGAGGCCCTCCGCGAGCTCCTTGGCGAAGCTGGCGATCTTCCCGTTGGAGAACAGGGAGAGCAACCCCATGTCCGTAGTCTCCTTCGCGAGTTGTGCCGGCGACCCGGCGCTGCGGCACCGCGGCAGATCTCGTTTCTACCCCGCGCGCAATCCCGCCACTGATTCTAACAGTCGAGTATCGCCGATCGGGCGGTTTGTCCGCTTTCGAACGCGGCTCGTGCGAGTAAGATTTCGCAGTTCGACCTAGACTTGCTGCATGTTCCTTGTGTCATTTCTCCGGCGGGTTCCCGCGTGCTGGCGCGACTGCTGAAACAGGTCGGAAGCGCGCTTCAGAGCTCGGCCATTGCGGCGCCGTCGGCGGCCCGCACGGGAACCGCGACCCGGAGTGGGAGCTGTCGGCGCGGACTGCGCTCGATGCGGGGCAGATCGAGCGCGCGGTCCAGATCCTCGCTCCCCACGCGTCGCGAGAAGACGCGCCGGCGGAAACGCTGCACCTCGCGGGCCAGGCGCTCGCTCGGACCGGCCGCCTCGAAGAGGCGAGGGTCATGGTGTCCCGCTCGCTCGCGCGGCGGGAGTCTCCGGTGGCGCGCGCGGCCCTGGGCAATGTCCTTCAGCTTCTCGGCGATCCGGTGGCGGCCGAGGCCGAGTACCGGCGGTCGCTCGCGATGGACCGCGCGCAGGCTGGCGTTTGGTACAACCTCGCCTTGGCGCTCCTGCAAAGGGGGGCGGTTGCCGACGCGGCCGTTAGCCTCGACGAGGCGCTTGCGCTCGAACCGTCGTTCGCCGACGCCCTCAGGGCCTACGTTCCCCTCGCGCCAAGACATCCCGAGCTATGGGACCGGCTCGTGTCGCACGCGGATCGCGTGCTGCGCGCCGCGCCCGCGCATGCCCTCGCGCTCGAGGTCCTCGGGTTCGCTCGCCTCAAGCGCGACCTGGACGCGACTGGCGCCGCGGACGCGTTCGAGCGGGCGATCCGCGCGGGCGGTGATGGCGCGGACCTATACGGCAACATGGGCATCGCGCTGCAGGATCTGGGTCGCATCCCGGAGGCCCTCGCGGCATATGACAGAGCGCTCGCGCTCGAGCCGCATAACCCGGTCCATCGTTGGCATCGCTCGCTCGCGTTGCTGCTCGCCGGTCGCTTCGAGGAGGGATGGCCCGACTACGAGCTCCGGTTCATCTCGGAGGACGCGCCGAAACGACCCTTGACGTTGCCGCGATGGGACGGCCAGACGCTGCCCGGCGGCGCGGTTCTGAGTCACGGCGGAACAGGGACTCGGTGACGAGATCATGTTCGCGTCCTGCATCCCCGACCTGCTGGCGCTGGGCGCGCGCTGCGTCATCGAGTGCCACCCCAAGCTCGAACGCCTTTTCCGCCGTTCGTTCCCGCAGGCGTCGGTGCGGCCGGGGACGCCGCTGGAGGTGCCTGGTTGGCTCGCCGAGTTCCCTGAGCTCGGTGGTTACATCCCCGCGGGGAGCTTGCCGCTTCGATTTCGACGGTCGCTGACCGAGTTCCCGCCGCACCGCGGGTACCTCAAGGCTGATCCCGCCAAAGTGAGCGTGTGGCGGTCGCGGCTCGAGGCGCTCGGGCCGGGGCCGAAGGTCGGGCTGTCGTGGCGCGGCGGCACCGCGAAGACGCGCAGCAAGCTGCGCAGTCCCGACGCCGAGCACTTGGTCGATCTGCTCCGTGAGCCGGGGATAGAGTGGGTGAGCCTGCAGTACGACGCGACCGAGGACGAGGCGCGCGCGCTGTCGGCCGCGGCCGGCGCGAAGGTGCACCACTGGCCCGAAGCGATCGCGGACTACGACGAGACGGCAGCGCTCCTCTGCGCCCTCGACCTGACCGTCAGCGTCTGCACCGCGCTGATCCATCTCGGCGGCGCCCTGGGCCGGCCGGTGTGGGTGATGGCGCCCTTCAGCCCGGAGTGGCGGTACGGGCTTTACTGGGACGTCATGCCATGGTATCCGTCCGTGAGGATCCTCAGGCAGAAGTCGCCATATGGTTGGCCGGAGCTGATCGGGCGCGTGAAAAATGAACTCGCGGCCTTGCGCCGAGCGTCGTAGGTTACTGTCTTTCCCGATCGAGCAAGCGCACGTGAGTTTCAGCCGGGCAAACCCCAGCGTTCGGTATCGCGAATTGGCGGAGATGTACCGTCGCATGCATGCCGAGGGCGAGAAGTTCCTTGGTGTCCCGGCCGAGCAGACCTTCCCCGGCTTTAGCCTTCCGCCGCAGGCGCCCCGCATCAAGCGTCTCATCGAACGGACGGGCGCCCTCAACCTGCTCGACTATGGCAGCGGCAAGGGTCGGCAATACGACCAGCGCGACGTCAGGCTCCCAGGCGGGGAGGTCGTCGAGAGCATCGTCGACTACTGGGGCGTCGATTACGTCCATTGTTACGATCCCAGCTACCCTCCTCTTTCGACCCTCCCGCAGGGCAAGTTCGACGGGGTGATCTGCACCGACGTGCTCGAGCATGTTCCCGAGGAGGACGTAGCCTGGGTCATCGAAGAGCTCTTCGGCTATGCCAGCCGGTTCGTGTACGCCAACGTCGCGTGCTATCCGGCGAAGAAGCGCCTGCCGAACGGCGAGAACGCACACTGCACCATCCGGGCGCCCGAATGGTGGAGGAGTCTCTTCGACGGCATCGCTCCGCGGCATCCCGGCATCCAGTGGGAGCTGGCCGCGCACGCGCCGGCCGACGGAATCGACGGTGGGCCGCTCGTCGATCGGGTGTTCAACGGTATCGAGTCTTGACGTGATCCGCGTCTTCATCGGCTACGATCGACGCGAGGCGATTGCATTCAGCGTGCTCGCGCATAGCATCCACGCTCGCGCGAGCGTCCCGGTCAGCATCACCCCGCTCATGCTCTCGCAGCTCGAAGGCGTTTTCACGCGTGCTCGGGATCCGTTGCAGTCCACCGACTTCGCGTTCACACGGTTCCTGACACCGTATCTCTCCGGCTACGAAGGCTGGAGCATCTTCATGGACTGCGACATGCTGATGCTCGACGACGTCGCAGACCTCTGGGCCCAGCGCGACGACCGATTCGCGGCCATGGTCGTCAAGCATGACCACCGTCCGCGCGAGACCGTGAAATTCCTCAACCAGACCCAGACAACGTATCCGAAGAAGAACTGGTCGAGCGTCGTGCTGTTCAACAACGCGCGCTGCGGCGCTCTGACCCCGGATTTCGTCAGCACCGCGACCGGGCTCGAGCTGCATCAGTTCAAGTGGCTCGCCGACGAGGCGCTGATCGGCGAGCTGCCGCGCCGGTGGAATCACCTCGTCGGCTACTACGAGCACTCGAACGACGTCGCCCTGGTGCACTACACGCTCGGCGGGCCCTATTTCAACGAGTACCGCGACTGCGACTACGCGGATGCCTGGCGCCGCGAGTATGAGCGCATGGTTGCAGTTACCCAGCGTGCGTCCCCGCGAGCGGTCGGCATCTCCGGCTAGCGCGCCGGCGCTCGAGCCGCAGCGTCGTGAACGCGCGGGCGATCTGCGATGCTGAAAGGCCTTCTGGCAAGCGCCGTGCAGGATCGGCGCCGGCGATCGATCGCGCGAGCGCTTGCCGAGGCGGTGCGCGCTCGGGAGGTGGGCGATCTCGCGGGCGCCGAGCGCCGCGTGCGGGAGGCGTTGGCGATCGACGACGCCGACCTCGACTCGCGCTTGATGCTCGCCGACGTGGCCATGCGAGCGAGGCGCCCGGAGGACGCCGTCTGCATCGCGCGCGAAGCCGCCGCAGATGCGCCCCGGAGCGCTGACGCCCGTGCGGTCCTCGCCGCCGCGCTGAGGGCGACCGGCAACACACGGGCCGCGCAGCAGGTCCTGGGGGAGGCGTTGCGGCTCGAGCCCGATCACCTCGCAGCGCGGAACGACCTCGCAGCGTTGCTGATCGAGAGCGGGCACCGCGAGGACGCGATCGCCAACCTGCGCTGGGTGCTCAAGCGTCGGCCCGAGTTCGCCGAGGCGCACGGGAATCTCGGCATTGCCCTGCACATCGTGGGTCGACCGGACGAGGCGCTCAAGCATTTCGGCGAGGCGCTCCGCCTTCGGCCGGATGACCCCGTGTTCCTCACCAACTATGCGCTTTGCCTGCGCGACCTCGACCGTCTCGAGGAGGCGGAAGTCACGCTGCGGCGCGCGTGCAGCACCCCAGGAGCGGCCCCCGCAGCGCGCGTGAATCTCGCAAAGGTGCTTCGCGATCTCGGACGTCCGCGCGAGGGCGTCGAAGTGCTGGATCCGGTGCTGCGGTCGCACCCGGGGCACGCCGAGGCTCGCTACACGGCCGCGTATCTCGCGCAGGACCTTGGCGAGTTCGAGCGCGCGCGGCGCGATTTCGACGCGGCGGTCGCAGCCGAGCCGGCGTCGGCGGACGCCCGGCTCGCGCGCGCGATGCATCTGCTCGCGACCGGGGATTTCGAGCAGGGCTGGCCCGAATACGAGGCCCGTCTCGACAGCCACGAGCCGACGCGCCGCTCCTTTCCCTTTCCCGACTGGGACGGTGGATCCTTCGCGGGCAAATCGGTGCTCGTCTATGCGGAGCAAGGCGTCGGCGACGAGATCATGTTCGCCGGTTGCTTCCCGGATCTTCTCGCCGAGGCGGAACGGTGCGTGATCGAGTGCGACCCACGGCTGGAGCGCCTGTTCCGCTCATCGTTTCCGGATGCCACCGTATTCGGGGGCCGGCACGCAACGGAGCATCCATGGCTCGAGCGTGCCGGCGCGATCGACGTCAAGATCGCCGCCGGCAGCCTGCCGTCGCGATACCGCCGCTCCCGCGCCCGGTTTCCAGCACGTAGCGGCTACCTCCGCGCCGACCCAGGACGGGTCGATATCTATCGCCGACGTCTCGCAGCGCTGGGGAGGGGACTCAAGGTCGGCATCACGTGGCGCGGAGGACTGGGCAAGACGCGCCGCGCCGTCCGCTCACTCCCCCTGCAGGCATTGTCACCGGTCCTCGGAGTTGCCGGGGCGCAGTTCGTCAGCCTGCAGCACGAACCAGTGGCCGACGATCTCGATGCGCTCGGCCAACTTCGCGGCGCGGCCCGCGTTGAACATTGGCCTGACGCGCAGGGCGACTTCGCCGAGCTTGCGGCGCTCGCGTCGGCGCTCGATGTCATCGTCAGCGTGTGCAACGCAACGGTTCACCTCGGCGGTGCCCTGGGCAAGCCGGTGATCGTGATGGTCCCGTTCAGCGCCGAATGGCGCTACCTCCTTGCGGGCGACACGATGCCGTGGTACCCGAGCGTGCGACTCGTGCGCCAGCAGTGTCCCGGCGAGTGGGGGCCGGTGATCGACGAAGTGGTCGCGACGCTGGTGAGACCGCAAAGCGAAGAAACGCCGTGCTGAGCCGACTGCGAGGCTTGCTCAACCGCGGCGGCGCGACTGCGCTCGCGGACGTGCCGCGCGGCCTCGAGGCGGGGCTCGCCGCACTCCGCGAAGGCGATCTGAAGCGTGCGGTGCGCGAACTCGAGAACGCTGCCGCCGCGGCGCCGGACGACGCGACATTGCTCCAGCGGTGCGGCGTCGCGCTCGCTGCGGCCGGGCAGCCCGTCGAGGCCGAGCGCTTCCTTCGGCGGGCCCTCGACGTTCGGCCTGCCGATCCCGGGGTCGCGAGCGACCTCGCGAATGTCCTGCTCGCGGGGGGGGAGGCCGTCGCCGCACGGCGGCTTTACGAGCAGGCGCTCGCGGCCGACGCAGACTTCGCGCCGGGGCTCATCAACCTGGGGCTGCTCGACCTCTCCGAGCGCGCATTCGGCAGCGCGCTCGCGCGCTTCAAGCGCGTGCTGGAACGCGAGCCGGCAAACGTGGCTGCGGCACGCCACGCCGGTCGGGCAGCATGCGCGCTGGGAGACTTCGCCGGCGCGGAGCAACTCTTCCGCGCGGCACTCGCCGCGGCAGACGACCCCGATGTCGCGCACGACCTAGTGGTTGCGCTCGGTGCGCAGGGGAAGAACGACGAGGCGGTTGCGGTCCTCGAGAGCAACACGGCGCGTCATCCGAGACACCTCGCCACATTGCAGTCGCTCGGCCTCCTCGCGCTGAACCGCAATGAAGCGGTAGCGGCGGCCGGGTGGCTCGAGCGTGCCGCTGACCTCGCACCGGAAGACGCCGGACTCCAGAGCAACCTCGGCCTCGCGTACGCACGTGCCGGCAGGATACGAGGACGCCGTCGACGCGCTGCAGCTCGCGCTGCACTACGACCCGAGCTCTGGTGGCCGCGCACGTGAACCTCGGGGTTGCGCACGCGGAAGACAAGCGCTGGACCGAGGCCGCCGAGGCGTTCGGCAGTGCGTTGGCGCTCGCGCCCGACCACCCGCAGGCGGTGGCCGGGCTCGCCCGCGCGCTCCAGCAGCTCTACCGCCTGGAGGAAGCGGAGGTGCAGTTCAAACACGCGCTCGAGCTTGCGCCAGCCTCGCCTGAGCTCTTGACTAGGCTCGGGCAGGTCTATCGGGACCTCGGACGCTACGGCGAGGCGCGGGCAGCGTTCGACCGGGCTCTGGAGGTCGATCCCGGGTATCTCCACGCGCTGACCCACGCCGGACTCGTCGCACTCGACCAGCGCGATCCTGAGCGGGCGATGAAATGTTTCGAGGGCGTGCTTTCGAGCGACCTCGGGCTCGACGACGAGGCGTTGTGGAACATCACGTGCGCGCGCCTCCTTTGCGCCGACTGGGAGCACGCCTGGGAGTTCTACGAGCATCGCTGGAAGAGTCCGGACGTCGTGCGGCGACCGTTTGACTTTCCGGCCTGGGACGGGGGCGATATCGCCGGCAGAACCCTGCTCGTCTACGCGGAGCAGGGGCTCGGCGACGAGATCATGTTTGCGTCCTGTTACCACGAGTTGCAGCGAAGGGTCGGGCATCTCGCCATCGAATGCTCGCCCAAACTCGAGAAGCTCTTCCTTCGTTCATTCCCGGGCGCGAGCGTCTTTGGCCGCAACCAAGCGGATGCGCCCGACTGGCTCGCCGCGGCGCCGCGGATCGACGCCCAAGCTGCGTGCGGCACCGTTGCGAGCTATCTTCGCCGGACGAGCACGAGCTTCCCCGCGCACACCGGGTATCTCCGCGCCGATCCGCAACGCATCGCGTACTGGCGCAAGCGGCTCGCTACGCTCGGACCCGGCCCGAAGATCGGGTTTTCCTGGCGCGGTGGGTCCAGCCGCACGCGGACACGGCTGCGCTCGATCGCGCTTGCCGATTGGCTCCCCGTCCTCGGGATCGACGGCGCGGCGTTCGTCAGCTTGCAGTATCACCCTGATGCTGCCGACGAGCTCGAAGCTTTCCACTCCGCCCGGGATGTCCGCGTGCACCACTGGGCGGAGGCGATCGACGACTACGATGAAACAGCAGCGCTCGTGTGCGCGCTCGACGCTATCGTCTCGGTGTGCACGGCGATCATTCATCTGGGCGGCGCGCTCGGACGACCCGTACGGGTGGTCGTTCCGGCGTCCCCGGAATGGCGCTATGGCTTGATGGGCGATCACTTGCCCTGGTATCCGACGGTCCGGCTATTCCGCCAGGCGCACCCCGGCGATTGGGGCGATGCGATCGGTCGTATTCGCGACACGCTGACCGACGAGTTTCGCACGCTGCCGGTGACCGCCTCGAACTGACGATGCACGTCACCCCTTGCGGCCACCGGCCGGCGCGAGAAGACGGAAAATATCACGGTTCGTCCTGGCCACGCGCGGCTCTGCAAGGATAAGGCGTGGCGGAACAAAGGGTTACGACGTGCCATCCCGGGCGAACCGTCGATTGGCACGGAGTCTGCGTTAGATCAGGCGTGGCGGGAGATTTGCTGCCGCATTCACTCTGGGAGAAATTGCATGAAGACGATTCAGAAGGGCTTCACCCTGATCGAACTGATGATCGTGGTCGCGATCATCGGTATCCTGGCCGCGGTCGCGCTGCCGGCGTATCAGGACTACACCATCCGCGCGAAGGTATCCGAGCTCGTGCTGGCGGCCTCGAACCAGCGCACGTCGGTCACCGAAAAGGCGCAGACCGATAACGGGCTCGCGTCCGCGGGCCTGGGGCTGACGATCACGACGTACGGCAAGGTCACCGGTGGTTCCGTGACCGATGGCGGTGTGATCACTCTCTCCGGCGATGGCACTGGAACCTCGGTGGGCACGGTGGTCACCATCATTCTGACGCCGGTGTGGAACGCGACCGCGAACACCGTGACGTGGTCGTGCACCGGTACGCCGGCGAAGTTCATGCCGTCGACCTGCCGCTAAGCGGATCGGTACAAATAGTTCGACAATACGGCGGAGAGCCCCTCGCGAGAGGGGCTCTCTTTTTTTTGGGTGCGCCCGGCGTGCTGCTTCGCGGCCGGAGCGAGTCGCTCACCTTCGACACGGGGGCCTTCGACGTCTGCAGCCGGCACACGACGACATCCGCACCGATATCGCAACGCAGGCTGCGGCGGGACGCCGGCGCTCAGCGCGCTGCTGCCCGCCCAAGCTCGCGCCGCAACGTAGCGAGCACTTCCGCCACGCTGACGCGGTAGTCGCGGTGCATCGAGTCCTGGTCGTCCGACTCCGGGTCGAGGTCGCTCGAGACGAGCGTCACCACGCGCTGGCCCATGTGCCGGGTGATCACCCGGAAGTCGTCCATGTGCGAGATGTTCGCGCTCGCGATCTCGATCACGAGCGCTCCGCGCGGCGCGAAGATCAGGTTCGTGAGTCCCGCGCCATGGGGCGACACTACTACCCGCGCGCGCGAGAACGCGCGGATCTGCTCGCTCACGGGCAACTCGGAGGCTACCAGGGTGCGAACACCCTCCGCCTCGAGCGCCGCCGCGAGCTCGGCGTCGTTCAGCAGCCGCCGCACGTCGCTGTCGCGCCGCGACAAGTAGACGAGATCGGTCGCTTCGTCGGGCGGTGCCAGGAAGCGCGCAAGCCGGGCGCGGATCCACTCGATGCCAACCGGCATCCGCGGGTGATTGCGCAGCAGCGTAGGCACCACCAGCCGCCGGCAGCGGACGAACTGCTCGCGCGGCACCTTGACGAGACGGGCCTCGTCGATGCCGAGCGCCGCGAGGTACTCGCGCTGGTAGCCGCGCAGGTCCGCGTTCACGAGCAGCGGCAGCTTCTGCTCCGGCGCGCCCTCGAGCAGCGCGAGCTTCAGGAGGTTGCGCGATAACCAATGGGAATAATTGTCGTCGCCGCCCAGGAGCACGCAAGACTCCTCCACCGTCACCGCCGGTTCGGCGACCGACACGATCACTACCTGTCCGTCGCGTGAAATGCGCCCGCTAACGAACGGCGCGTTGGAGATCGTGCGGTCGTGAGTCTCGCGGCAGTAGAGACGGTCGCCGTGGATGACCGACCAATAGCCGGTATCAACGAGGACGTCCTCCAGCGTCGCAACGTACGGCTCGCCCCGCGCCGCCCGCGCGGGGTCCATCAGCGAGACCCGGCAGGCGCGCATCTCCGGCAGGATGCCGGTTCGGAGCGCCCGGTGGCGGGCGAAGAGCGGCGCGGCCGCTGCCGGCGTATCGCCCTGCAGCTTGAAGAGCGCGAGGTTCCAGATGGCGTCGGCGTCTTGCGGGTCGAGCGCTACCATCGCTTCGCAGGCACGTACCACCGCACTTTGGTCGCCGAGCGCAAGAGAAACGGCGGCGAGCTCGCGGTACGCCCGTGGGTCTTTCGTGAGGCGTGCCCACCGATCGAGGAAAACCTGCGCCCAGTGCGGCCGCTGCAGGCGCTGCAGCACGCGCAGAATCAGCCGAAGCATGGCTGAATGTCACCAGACGCGCCGCCCCGCCCGCGTTGAACGGCTGCGGTTGCGCACCTGCATCCAACGCGGGCCGCTACGCCGGCATGCGGCCCGGCAGGTAAGACTCGTGGTTTCATCAACGCGTAGTCGCAAACGAAGAACGATGGCGAGAATGCGTTCGCCTCGCGGCATTGTAGCCAACACGGACCCGCCACCGGCGGAGCTCGACTGACGATCGCGCATTGACCTCCCGCGCGTTGCGAGCGGAGCGCTGACCGCCCGATTGCCGGACCGATCAAGCAAGCGCTTCCCACGCGGGCGATGGATGCGCCTCGCACTCTACGTGCCGACGGCCCGCCACCGGTGCCGAGAACGCCAATGTCGTCGCGATGTGCTGCATGGATGGCGAAGTGCGCTACCCGAAAGGTGACGTGACGAAGCACCACGTGCTGGAGATCTACAACCAACCGCACCTCCGCGAGCTGCGGCAGCGGCTTGCGTCGCGTCGCTCGGCCGGGGCGCCGTGCGACCGCTGCACGTACCTCAGCCACTGAGCTGCGGCGTTCTGGGCAAGGCCGGGGGAAATCCCGTGACGCCTGCCTGCCAGCGGCGGCACGGTCAGGAGTTGGCGCGGCTGCGCGGGGCGCATGCGCTGGGCGGCTCACCCCAGCCCGGCATTCCCCGCCACCCCCTCCAGCCGCGGCACGTTCAGGCGCCGCGGTGCAATGACCTTCTCGTCGCGAAGGTACGTCGCGACCACCTCCCAGATCGGCTCGCCCTGCGGGTGCTCCTGCACGGAAGCCCAGCCGGCGACCTTGTAACGACGGCCCGCCTCGAGCGGCTTGCCGCGCACGCGAAGCTCCGAGATGCGGCTGCCCATCTTCGCCCCCGGCGCGCACGTGAAGGTCAGGCCGCCGACGCGCACCATGTCGCCGCCCTGCTGCAGATAGGGATCGGGGTTGAAGAGGTTGTCGCAGACATCTTCCAGGATCGCCTTGATCTCCACGCCGGTCAGCTCGTTCAACGTGCACTGCGGGTAGGTGATCGCCGTCTGGTCGAGCACGTGCTCCATCGTGATCGTCTCGCCCGACAGGACCGAGGTGCCCCAGCGAAAGCCGGGGGAGAACGCGATCTCCGCGCCCTTGACCGCCATCATCGCGTCGAGGATGACCTGGTCAAAGCTGCCGTTGAAGTTGCCGCGCCGGTAGAGCAGCTCCTCCGAGACCGCGAGCTTCTCGCCGAGCTTTGCCGCGTGCGGCGCGCGCAGCTCGCGGATCAGCGTCTGCATCGACGGGTCGGCGGGCAGCAGGTTCGCGAACACCGGCAAGAGGCGGTAGCGAAAGTCCACGATCCGCCCCCCGCGCACGTCGAGGTCGAGCACGCCGAGGAACTTCCCGTTCGAACCGGCGTTGGTAACGATCGTCCTGCCGCCGGGATTCTTCACCACCACTGCCTGCGGCACGGCGTCGTGGGTATGACCGCCGAGGATCGAGTCGATCCCGCGCACGCGCGAGGCGAGCTTGAGGTCCACGTCAATGCCGTTGTGCGAGAGGAGGACGACGACCTGCGCGCCCTTTGCGCGCGCAACGTCGACGTGGTCCTGCAACGCTTCCTCCTGGATGCCGAAGGTCCACTCCGGCACGAAGTGGCGCGGGTTGGCGATCGGCGTGTAGGGGAACGCCTGGCCGACCACCGCCACCGGAACGCCGTTGATCTCGCGCATCACCCAGGGCACGAACACCGGGTCACCGAAGTCGCGGGTCTTGACGTTCTGCGCAACGAACTCGATCCGGCCGCCGAGCTCCTTCGCCACCGCCTGCTGCACCCGCTCCGCGCCGTAGGTGAACTCCCAGTGCGCGGTCATCACATCGACGCCGAGCGCGAGCTGCGCCGCGATCATGTCCGCGCCCTTGGTCCAGAGCGCGAGGCCCGATCCCTGCCAGGCATCGCCGCCGTCGAGGAGGAGCGCGCCGGGCCGCTCGGCGCGGATGCGCTTCACCAGCGTCGCGAGGTGCGCGTAACCGCCGATCCTGCCGTAGGTGCGCGCGGCGCGCTCGAAATCGAGATGGGTGAAGGCGTATGCCTGAGGCGAGCCGGGCGCGATGCCGAACGCCGTCAGGAGATGGTCACCCACGAGATGCGGCGGCCGTCCCGCTGCGTCCCCGACGCCGATGTTCACGCTCGGTTCCCGGAACCACACCGGCAGCAGCTGCGCGTGGCTGTCGGTGACGTGCAGGAGCGAGATGTTGCCGAATCGCGGGACGCGGTACAGCGCATCGCCATCGGCCTGCCCGAGCGCCGAGGGCGCGTCGAGCGCGAGCCCGGCGGCGGCGCCCGCGGCCAGTACCTCGAGAAACTCGCGCCGATTCACGGCTGCGGCGCGGCGCGAGTCACGGCTTGTTCACCGGCGACTCGGGGTCGAGCACGAACGCCACGACGTGCGCGATCTGCTCGGGCGTGAGGAACCCGTTCGCGCCCATCCGCGGCATGGTCGAGCAAGGGAAGAAGGCCCAGGCGTTGTAGACCTTTTCGTAGACGTATTTCTGCACGTCGGGTCCGTTGCCGCGCACGGCGCCGAAGCGGGTCAGGGTCGCGCCGAGGTTGCCGGCGTTCACTTCTTTCGGATCGAGCTGGTGGCAGGCATAGCAATTCGCGCCGTTCGGCCGGTTCGGCGTCACGTCGCCGCCCCCGCGCGGCAGGAGCCGCATGCCGTAGCCGTCGAGCGCGAGCCGTTCGCCGGCCTTCCAGTCGCCCACGAGCTTGCCCGAGGCCGGGTACTTGATCGACGCGCGCGAGAGCGCGATCACCTTCTCGGCCTCCTCCGGGGCGAGCTGCTGGCCGGCGGGCTTGGAGCAGATCGCCTGCGCTTCGTCCTGCACGCTGCGGCGCTTCTGCTCGGGCGTCGCGGTGGGATAGGCCTGGTCGAGCACGCGCTGCAGGTCGGCCGCCGTCGGGGGCGCGGGCGGCGTTGCGCAGCTCGCCGCGGCGAGGACGAGCAACGAAACGGTCGCGATGCGGATGATCGTCATGGCCGCCACCTTTTCAGCGCCGGACGCCGGGCGCCTCGATCGGCCCGCCGTTCGCCTTGTAGGCGAGATAGGTCGTCAGCGCGACCGGGAACTCGGAGGCGTACTCGAGCGGCGGGAGCCGCATCTGCCAGTTGCAGTCGAAGAGGCGGTGCTCCATCGTCCGCACCGTGCTCTGCGTGCCGCGGTACGCAGGCCAGCCGCCGATGATCTCCTGGATCTGTTTCGGGTCCTGCATGTTCGGTAGGTCCTGGAGGCGGATGCGCTTGCCGTCCTCGGCGTGGCAGGTGGCGCAGGCGAAGTCGAGCGGGCCGTTGCGGCGGAAAAAGATCGTCTCGCCCATCGCGTACGCCATCTTCTCTTTCGGATGATCGAGGCGGACGTCGAACTTCATCCCGTTCGACTGTGACGCGACGTAGGCCGCGAGCGCCTCCATGTCGGAGTTGCGGTCGAGCGTGCCGAACGCCGTGCGCTTGATGTCCTCCTCCTTGAAGCCCTGCAGGCTCACCATGCAGGTCAGGAGCCGCGACTCGAGGTCCTGGACGCGGTCGGTGTCGGCGAAGTAGCGCGGCAGCCGCGCGTACGCGCCCATGACGCGGCCGGGGCCGAGGCCGAGGTCGCAGCCTTCGAAGCTCGCGTTCTTCGGCCCGCGCGGCTGGTGAAAGAGCACCTTTCCGCGCTCGGCCCAGAGCTCGCCGGGATTGTCCTGCGCGGACATGTCGCGGTAGATCTGCAAGCCCTTGAGGTCCTGCGCGGCGGCGGGCAGCGCAGCCGAGAGCAGCGCGGCGGCGAGGGCCGCGCGTGGCGTGATGCGGGTGGTCATTGCTCCTCCAAACTCCGGGGCCGGGGCGGGACGCCCCCGCCGCAGCGCCGCTTCTGCTGGTCAGCCGGCGGCTACCGTGGTCTCGTCAGTGCGCTTGTCGCCCTTGTTGTCGGTCCAGGTGATCGTGAGCTTGTCGCCTGCCTTCGCGCCTTTCACCTTGAACCCGAACACGGGGTTGCGCGACACCGCCTGGCTCGTCTCGGCCTGCAAGACCGGCTTGCCGTTGAGCTCCGCGGTGATCGTCTGGATGAAATGCAGCGGGATTACGTTGCCGGCGGCGTCCTTGCGCTGCCCGGTCTCCATCGGGTGCGCCATCAGCACGCGGACATCGAGCACGTCGCCTTCGAGCTTCGCGCGGATCTTCATCGGATCGCCCATCGCGTCCTCCTCTACCCGCCGCATCCGCCGATGGTGACCTTCACCTCCTTGGCGGCGGAGTGGAACTTGCCGTCGGCGGTGGCCACCACGACCCGGACGTTCGACGTCTCGCCCATCTTCACCCGCAGCGCGACGAACGGCAGCGCCGCGCCCTGCGCGAAGTCGAAGCTCGCCGCATAGGGGAACGGATTCTTCTCGATCAGCACGACCATCGACTTCGTGCCAGGTATGCTGCTCTGGATCTCGATCGGCACCACGGCGCCGTTCTCGGCGATGTCCGGCGCCCGGATCGCGATGTCCTTGCTGTCGGCGGGCGCTCCGACCTTGAGATTTCGCAGCGCATCGGCGACGGTCTTCGACTCGAACGCGCCCTTGTTCCAGTCGGCGAGCGCGTCGGCCGGGCGAAGCAGTCCCGCGGCCAGCGCGGTCGCCGCGAGGGCGCCGGTGCGTTTGAGCGCGGTCCTGCGGGAAGGTTCGGTCATCTTGGCTCCTATCGCTGCGGGGCCGGCTGCAGCCGGCGACCCGACCAGCTTGCATACGATATACACGTTGGGCCCGTAGCCTACCGAAAAGGCCCGGCGAACAGCAAGACCTCGCGCCCGGCGATCAACTGACGGGTCGACGAGGGCGTCCGGTCAGCCCGCCGGGTTGACGAAGGCCCCCGACTTCCCGCCGGTCTTCTCGAGCAGGCGGACGGACTCGATCCGCATGGCGCGGTCCACCGCCTTGCACATGTCGTAAACGGTGAGCAGTCCCACGCTGACCGCCGTGAGCGCTTCCATCTCGACGCCGGTCCGGCCGACGGTCTCGACCGTCACCGTGAGCGAGACCGCGGCGGCGTGCTCGTCGTCGGCGAACTCGGCGGCGACGCGCGTGAGCGCAATCGGGTGCGCGAGCGGGATCAGCTCCGCCGTGCGCTTCGCGGCCTGGATGGCGGCGATGCGCGCGATCCCGAGCACGTCGCCCTTCTCGGCGCTGCCCGCCCGGATGAGCGCGAGCGTCTCGGGCTTCATCACGATCCTGCCCGCCGCGCGCGCGACGCGGCGCGTCTCGGCCTTCTCGCCGACGTCAACCATATGGGCGGTGCCCTGTGCGTCAAAATGACTCAAAACCATCCTGAAAGCCCGCCCAGATGATCTCCTGAGGCTTACCGACAAGCGGACTTTGCCCCCTTGTCCATTGGGGGATTGAGGGAACCACCCCCGCCCTCCGGGTATCATAACGCTGTGCACCGCGTCCGCTGGTTCCTGCTCCTCCTCCTGCTTGCCCCGAGCTTTTCCGCCCGGACGCAGAACCTGCCCGATCTCGGGGACAGCTCGCAGTCGGAGATCACCCCGCAGATCGAGCGCCGCATCGGCGAATCGATCATGCGCGAGATCCGGCGCGACCCGGCATACGTCGACGACCCCGAGATCAAGGACTACGTCGAATCGATGGGTTACCGCCTGGTCGCGGCAAGCGGCGAGACGCGCCAGGAGTTCGACTTCTTCGTGGTGCGGGACAAGACGGTGAACGCGTTCGCGATGCCGGGCGGTTTCATCGGCGTCCACACCGGACTCCTGCTCGCCGCGCAGACGGAGTCCGAGTTTGCCTCGGTGATCGGCCACGAGATCGCGCACGTGCTGCAGCGGCACATGGCGCGGCAGTACGACGCACAGAGCAAGGTCTCGAAGATGTCGCTGCTCGCCATGGCGCTCGCGCTGCTCGCGGCGCGCTCCAATCCGCAGGTCGCGCAGGCCGCGATCGTCGCGGGTCAGGCGGCGCCGGCGGCCGTGTACCTCAACCACAGCCGCGACTTCGAGCGCGAAGCCGACCGCGTCGGCTACCAGCTGCTCGAGGGGGCCGGCTTCGACACCGCGGGCATGCCGGGCTTCTTCGAGCGCCTGCAGAAGGCGACCCGCCTCTACGAGAATAACGCGCCGACGTATCTCCGCACGCATCCGCTCACCACCGAGCGCATCGCCGACATGCAGAACCGGCAGGCGACCGCGCCCTACCGGCAGCGTCCCGACAGCGTGGAGTTCCAGCTCGTGCGTTCAAAGGTGCGCGCGGAGGACGGGACACCGCAGGAGGCCGTGTCATTCTTCCGCCGCTCGCTCGCCGAGAGGCGGTTCGCGAGCGAGGCGGCCGTGCACTACGGTTACGCGGTCGCGGCGGCGCGCGCGAAAGACTGGAAGACCGCCGAGGCCGAGATCGCCGCGGCGCGCAAGCTCGCGCCACCGCAGCCGATGTTCGAAACGCTCGCCGCCCGCATCAAGGCCGGCGCCGGCGACGTCGACGGCGCCGAGAGGATTCTCGCCGCGGCGCGCGCCGCGTTCCCCGACACCGTGTCGGTCAAGCTCGCGCACGCGGAGATCCTGCAGCGGCTCGGCCGGAACAAGGAGGCAGTCGCCGTGCTCGACGAGCTGGCGAAGAGCCGCGTGCGTGAGGCGCGCATCTACCAGCTGATCGCGCAATCGTATGCCGCCCTCGGGCAGCGCACGCAGCAGCACCGTGCCCTCGCCGAAGGTTACCTCCTCCAGGGCAGCTTGCCCGCGGCGATCGAGCAGTTGCAGTTCGCCCAGGCCGCCGCCGATACCGACTTCTACACCCTGTCGGCGATCGACGCGCGGCTACGTGAGTTGAAGGCGCAGCAGGCGCAGGTGCTCAAGGACCGCCGCCAGTAGCTCGCCGGATTCCGGCCCGGGGCTACGCCTTGGCCGGCAGCTCGAAATACGCTTCGTAGAGGAGGTCGAACGTCTTCTCGCTTTCGGCGAGCAGTTCGTCGTCGGTTGTGGAGCGCCGCCGCGCGCCGGCGAGCAGGGTCTCGACGCCCGCAGCCTCGGCGAGCCGGCTTCCGCCGGCCTCGAGCGCGTGCACGAGCCGTCCGATCTTGACCAGGGCGGTGTCCTTTTCGAGCTTGAAGCTCGCGAGCAGCTCTTCGTATGTGACCCGGTTCCGGCTGTTGCGGAAGGTCGCACCGTCGTAACCGAAGGTGACCGCGGTCACGGGGGCCTCGCGACCTTTGTCGAGCCAGACGAGAACCGCCTCGGGGTCGATGAAGCGGCGAATGAGCCAGGCGGAAGCGAGCCGGTCGGTGAAGAGCGGCTTCCGCGTCGCCCAGCCGCGGCGGAAGTAGTTGCGGTTCGCGCGGGCGACGCCGGCCGAGGGCGAAGAGGGTGCGTCCTCGGGGAACATCAGCTCGCGCACGCGCGTTTCCATCTCGGCGAGCACTCGCTCGGCCTGGTCGCGGAGCGGCGAGCCGAAGAAGTCGAGCGCGGCGATCGCCTCCAGGTCGCGGCGCTGCTTGCCGAGCACGCGGTTGATCGCGACCGGGTCGGAAATGCCGAAGCCGGCCTTGAGTGATTCCACGGTCTTGACGAGCTCGCGGTACTGCTCGGAACGGTCGAAGAGCCCGCGAAACTGCTTCGTCTGCGGCTCGTCTGCGCTCTTCACCATGAGCACGTGAACGCTGCCGTTGATGCTCGACACGAAGCCGGCGAGCTTCGCGAGGCCGCGGCGGTTGTCGCTCGAGTCCGGCAGGAGGTACACGCCGTCGCGGAGCGGCGCACAGCCGAGCGTCTCGAGTGTGCGGAGCACCTTCATCCGGCCGCCCGGGTCGTCGGTGGGAAGCTGGGTGACGAACGCGAGCCAGCGTGCGGCCGGCGGGGGTGCTTCGACAGGCGGGGTGGTCGGGCGCGCCATGGCTCAGGCGCTGCCCCGGCGGGCGCGGTCACGCGAGTTGCGGTTCATGCTGATGGCATCCTTGCGGCTCCAGCGGAGTCTATCAGGCGCCATCGGCCGAGTCCGCGGCCGGGCGGGCGGAAATCGGAACAAAAGCTGCCGGGCGAGTCCGGCGACGCCAAGGCGACGCTGCAGCATGCCGCCCTGTCGAGCGGCGACCGCGCGTGTATATTCTTCGCGGGAAGCCGAGCTCACTCGCATATCCCGGACCGGTGTCGACGCCTTGGATCCCCATCCGTCCGGGTTCCGAACCGCCCGCTCTCAGCAACCGATGAGGGACTGGCTCAACCAACCTCGCAGCGACCGCGGTCGCAGGACGATCCCCGTCGTCTGGGCGGCGTTCGCGCTGTCGCTCGTGCTCCACGCCGCGGTGCTGTGGGGCTGGGTCCCGCGCGAGCGCGACCGGTCGCTCGAGAGTTCCGAGCGCGGCAAGGCGAGCGGCCCGCTGATGGTGCAACTCGCTCCGGAGCCGGGTCCGGAGACGAGCCCTCCGCCTCCGCTGCAGTCGCCTCCGTTGCGCCAGGCACCGGCCACGAAGCGGGCATCGCCGCCGAAGTCGGCGTCGCGCCCGCCGCCCACGCCGCCGGTCATCGCCCGGGAGGGCCCAGCACCCGTCGCCGCACCGCCGCCGGAGCCGCCGTCGGCTGCCGCGCCGGCGCTGACGCCGGTCGAGGGTGATTTTTCGTCGCACCTCGAGGCGCGGCGCCGCGCCCGCGGTGCCTCACCGCCGGACAGCACACCCGCGCCGGTCGAAGACGAGCGCGAGCGCCACAACCGCATCGTCGCCGCCAACCTCGGCTTGGAGCGCACGCCCACGTTCGGTCCCGATCCCACGGGCGGTGGCGTCTTCCAGATCCAGCGCATGACCTACGACGCCGCAGAGTTCGTGTTCTTCGGCTGGAACAGGGACATCCGCCGGAACTCGAAGCAGCTGATCGAAGTCCGCAAGGGCGAAAACAGCGACATCCGCATCGCGATCGTCCGCAGGATGATCGTCATCATCCGCGACAACGAGCCCGGGGACTTCGTCTGGGTGTCGCGCCGGCTGGGCCGAAACGTCACGCTGTCCGCTCGCCCGGGCGACAACGCGGGGCTCGAGGATTTCCTGATGGAGGAGTTCTTTGCCGGAACGCGACTGCGATACTCGCACTGATCATTGCCCGCTGCTTGGACGCGGGCGGGGTGGTACCTTTTCTGTGTCCAACTCGGGAGCAGACGATGGCCGAAGCGCGGATGGTCGATCCCCACGACGTCGTGATGACCGGCGAGAACTCGTTCATTCGCCTCTCGGACGATGACGGCAAGACGCTCGTGGACCGCGTCAGCCACTGGCGGGTACTGTGGTCGCCCGCGGGACAGGGGCATGCGCTGTTCATCGAAAGCCCCCTCACCACCAAGGCGCCGCGGGTCTACGCCGACAACGCGGGCGTCGCGCGCTTCCTCCAGCGCACCATCGAAGTCCTTCTCCACCCGCCGTTCGCCGACGAGTCGCTGCCGGTGATGGACGCGGCGTTCGAGCGCACAGGCAACTCGCTCAGCACGGTGCGGGAGCGGGTCGTCTCCCGCGATGACGACATCATGCTGAGCTATTGGGACCTCATGGCGCCGTTCGTGCTCACCATCCCGCCAGGCGCGATGAACCGCCCGATCGGCGTCTACAGCACGTTCCTGCCGGCGCGCGGTGCGCAGCTGATGGTGAACGGCAAGGCCGCGACCGCGAAGGTGTTCCTGCAGGACCGTTTCGGGAAACCGGCGTCGAGCTGCTGCCTGGCGTGGTCGGAGACGTGGATCGGGCCCACGCGCTGAACTCGGAATCCGCGATTGACGGATCGGCAGGCTCCGGCCACAAGCCGTCGTTCGCTGGATGCCTAACGATGCCTAAGATGAGCCACCGCCATTCCTTCTCCTTTTCTTGTGTTCTTAGGTTGTCGCGCACGTGCGAATCATGTGTTCTGCCGCGCGAACGTTGGCGGTGGCCCTAAGTCTGGTGAGTGGGACTAGTAGCGACGCGCTGATCGCTCGTTGTACCGGCAGAGCGGGTTATGCGCCTTCTCCGATCAGGGGCACATTGAGTCTGCCATGGTCCTCCTGAACACCGCTTCCCTGAGATGGGTGCGGCTCTCCGCAGGCGGCGGGCCTCTATAGACGAAGCGGCGGCGCGCTTCGTGATAGCTCGGGTCCGAGCCGTAGAAGTTCAGCCGCATTTGCGCGAGCTCTTCCTGCCGATAAATGGCGAGCGGCTTCTTACGCTCATCGGCCAGACGTCGTTCGCGTTTCTGCTGAAGCATGTTCCAGCAGTCCTGATGCTGCGCCAAAGCCTCGGCGCGCGCCCGGATTTGCGCGTCGAAGTCGGCGACATCCGCGCCGAAGGCGTCGTCGATAAGACCGATCGCTCTCGCTTCGCGTGCGCCAAGCGGCGCGCAACTCTGCGTGAGTTGCAAGGCCATGTCTTGCCCCACTCGGCGCGGCAGCGTGTAGGTCCAGTATTCCGAGCCGTACAGTCCGCCCATGCCCTTGTAGTGCGGATTCAGAACGACGCCACTGCGCGCGTAGACTGTGTCCGTCGCAAGCGCCATGAGCGCGCCACCCGCGCCCGCATTGCCGCGCAGTGCAGCTATTGTCAGGTATGACATCGTGTTGAGAATTTCCAGCACGAAGTCGTTCATGGCAACGATGTTGCGCCAGGACTCGTCGGCCGGGTTGCCCGCGGCTTCGATGGTGCTTAGGTTGATGCCGTTGGAAAAGAAATCGCGTCCACCCATCAGTACGAGGACTCTCGGGGCGTGCGCCCCCACCGCCCGATACGCCTCGCGCAGCCGCCCGCACTGTTTCGTGTCCATGGCGCCGTTGTAGAAGTCGAAGTAGAGGTAGCCGACTTCGTTGCGCTGGACATAACGGATTTCACGGAATGACCGATAGTCGGCCACCGCGTCGAACGCCATTGGTGATTCGGGAACGTCTTTTAGGCGCTCTCCAAGCATTTGCGTGGCCGGCAACTTGATTGCGCCGTCTTTCTTGGCTTTAAGATGCGTAATCCAGATCGCGCCGTCTACCGTACCCGCACAAACGGCGCCGCAGCGCGTCGCCAGGATTTCGCCGGGAGCGCCTTTCAAGCGATCTTCCTCGTGCGCGCCGAATAGATAATGCGGCTCCCCAAAAAGCGAGTCCAACACGCCGGGACTGGAGTCGGCGGCGCGGATTGTGCGCGCGATTTCTGTGGTCGTATCCTTGCTCCAATCGATCGCCCGCCGTTGCTGTTTCATCGGTGGGCGCAGCTCGCCGCGCACGTCCGGTTTGCCGTAGTCGAGCGCTTCTGGCGTGAAATCTCCGGACTCGAAGCGCTTCAACGCATCGAGCGCGCCGCGCACCGCGGCCTCAGTCACTTCGTGGCGATAGACACTGCTTTTTGCATAGGGACGTTCCTGCATGCGGAAGTTGCGCGACGCCCAGATCGCGCCCGCATCGATCTCGGCTTCCGCTTGCAAGCTGGTGACACCCCAGGTCTTTTCGCCCAAAGTAATGGCCCAGTCAAGCGAGGACGGCCCGCGATCGCCTTTGATACCGGGATGGACGATGATGCAGGTGTGACGGCGCCAGATCGCCTCGGGAATGGGCTTTTTCAGCATCGGAGCGATGATGAAATCGGGACGCGTTGTTTCGACGGCGTCCAGCATGGCTTGCTCGCTGGTGGCAAGAGCAACGGAAACCGCGTGTCCGAGTTCGGTGAACTCGATGTACAAGCGCTGACTAAGACTGTTATGTGCAGTGGTGATGAACAAGATATGCATAAGAGCCCAAGGTCGGTGTATCGCTTAAGCAAGGAGCCGCGTCGGCCTTCATCGCACAAAGCAAGAACTCGGCGAGCACCTGGCCGCCAAGATTTCGCTGGTCGGGACGCAGTATTGACTTGTGGGCGATCCGGTGCCAATACGCCAAAGTGCGTATGTCATTAGGCGTATCGCCGAGGACGCTCTTCCCGCAGGCTGGAAACCTAAGATCCCAACAAGCTCATTGCATGCACAAGCGCCCGACTGGTGGTTTTTTGAACGAGTCGAAGAGAGCTGAAGGCATGACTGGGTTAGAAGGCGCGTGCAGGGGACGCGCGGGTCAGGTTCAGCATGCTTGAGTGGCAGTAATGTCAAGGCCGGGAAGCAGATCGTCATCGTTCCCCGATCCGATGCGGCATTCCAGGAACCTCATCCGACAGGTTTCCGCGCCGGATCTGCGCCGGCGTGCAGTGAGTATCGAAGGCGCCGCGCAAGGGCGACTCGCCCCGCATGGGTCCCGCTTCAGAACCGAGCGACGAGTTCTCTTGGTCAGCCGCTCTCGCCCGGTCCCATCATCCGCAACGCGATGAGCGCGCTCGCCGCCGCACACCCCGCGCCCACCAGCGCAACTGCCTGAAAGCCGGCAAAGAGCGCCGCGCGCACCGCCTCGCCAAGCGTCCCGGTGGGCAATGGCGCGCCGGACAGCGGTTCGAGCACCTCCGCGGGCAGCGCTCCCAACACACCGGAGCTGCTCACCGCTTCGCGGAGTGCTACCGCGTACACGCTGATGAAGAGCAGGCTGAGCACCGCGATCGCGAGCACGCTCGCCACCCGCGCGACGGCGTTGTTGACGCCCGACGCGGTACCGGCGTAGTCGCTGCCGACCGCGCTCATCACCGCCGTCGTGAGCGGCGCTACGGTGATCGTCATGCCGGCGGCGAGGACAATGAGCGGCGGCAGCAGAGTCATCCAGTAGTTCGCGCCCGGCAGCGGCGCAGCGAGCAGCAGGAACCCGAGCGCGGCGACGAGCGGGCCGACGGTGAGCGGTAGCCTCGTTCCGAACCGGTCCGCCAGCGCGCCGGCGCGCCCCGAAAGGAGACCCATCACGACCGGGAACGGGAGCAGCGCCGCGCCGGCGGCGGCCGCCGAATAGTCGCGGCCACGGATGAGCTCGAAGGGCAGGAAGAAGAGGACCCCGGACAGCGCGAAATAGAGGAGCAGGGTGACGAGGTTGGCCCCGGTGAACTTCCGCGACCGGAACAGCGCCAGCGGCAGCATCGGCGATCGGACGCGCGTCTCGGCGACGACGAACGTCGCCATCGCAACGACTCCGCAAAGCAACGCCGCGATGACGGGCATCGAGCGGAACCCGAGCTCGGCGGCGGCCGTGAAGCCCCAGGTCACGCCGCCGAGGCCCGCGATGGCGAGGATCGCTCCCAGCCAATCGAGCCCGGGCGAGTGCGCGCTCCTGCTATCGGGCGCGCCGTGAAGCGCGAGCAAGACCGCGGCCACGGCGAGTGGTACGTTGAGATAGAAGATCGCGCGCCACGACACGTGGTCGGTCAGGTAGCCGCCGAGCATCGGACCGGCCGCCATTGCGAGCGCGCCGTAGCCCGCCCAGGCGCCGATCGCGCGCCCACGCTCGCCCTCCGGGTAGGTCGCGCCGAGCAGCGCGAGGCTCGCGGGGACGAGGAGGGCGGCGCCCACGCCCTGAAGCGCACGGGCGGCGACGAGCGTGGACGTTCCGGTCGCGAGCCCGCACAGCACGGACGCCGCAGTGAAAGCGACCACGCCGGCGACGAAGACGCGGCGGCGTCCGAACCGGTCCGCGCACGCGCCGCCGATCAGCACCAGCGCCCCGAGCACGAGCAGGTAGGCGTTCATCACCCACTGCGTCGCCACGGCGCCTGCCGCGAGGTCCCGCTGGATCGCGGGCAGCGCTACGTTCACGACCGAGCCGTCGATAAACGCGAGGCTCGAGCCGAGCACCGTGGCGGCGAGCGTACGCGTGCGGGCTGCCTGCCCGACCGCGACCGGCGCGGCGGGCGCCGTCTGCAGGACGCCCAGATCGCACGGGCACCGGGAAACGCCGATCACGGCGCTGGAGATCGGGACGACGTGAGCGTGGTCTTGATCGGGATCCCGCCCTTGAGCGCGAGTGTCACCGGCGTCCGCTCGCAGATGTCGGCGAGCCGCGCGCGCTGATCGTCGCTCAGCGCGCCGCCGAGCGCGACGTCACGCTCGATCCGGATCCCGGTGTCCTCGCGCAGGAACCGGAGCCGCACCGTCACCGTGCCGAGCTGCCAGCCCTTGCGCTCGGCATACATCCGGAGCGTGATCGACGTGCACGCGCCGAGCCCGGACAGGACGTACGCGAAGGGGACCGGCCCTGCGTCCGCCCCGCCGAGTGCGGCATGCTCGTCGGCCAGCAACTCGTGTTTCCCGGCGTGGATCTTCTGGACGTACTTGGGGACATCCGATTCCCCGACGACGGTGACGGCGGCGACCAGTTTTCCGTGCTCCATGTCCATGCTCCTCGCGTAGCCTCGCGTCCCCGGAAAGTAGCATCGAATCGGCGGCGGCCCGGCAAAGGCCTTAGACTCGATTCCCTTGCCTTACCCGGAACCGCCCCAATCTACCGCCGCACGTCCCGCGAAGGTCGGGGACGCTCGACTTCTCGCCAGGAATGCATCCCGTAATGCTCCGACTGTTCGGTTTCGTTTTTCTGCTGCACGCGTTCGTCGGCTGGCGTCTGCTTTCCGACATGCCGTTCGGCGCGGTGCCGGTTGCGGCCACGACGCTGTGGCTCGTCGCTTCGACGATCGTCGATCCCCCTTGGCCTGTACGCGCGCCGGATGAAGCGCCAGCCGCTCGCCGACCGCCTCACCTGGGCGAGCCTGATGGCGATCGGCTCGTTCTCCTCGCTCTTCGTCCTCGCGCTGATCCGCGACGTCGGGCTGCTCGTCGGCGCAGCGTCGCTGGCAGGATTCCGCGAGTACAGCGCGCTTGCGGTGCCGGTTCTCGCCGCGCTCGCCACGCTGGCGGGCTTCGTCAACGCTCGCCGGCGCGCCCGGGTCCGACGCGTCGACGTGCCGATCGCCGATCTGCCGGCACCGCTGCACGGCTTCAGCATCGCCCAGATCAGCGACATCCACGTCGGCGCGACGATCAAGCGCGAGTACCTGGACGGGATCGTCGACGCGGTGAACGATCTCGAAGCCGACATGATCGCCGTCACCGGCGACCTGGTAGACGGCAGCGTCGGACAGCTCGCGCGGCACACGGCGCCGCTCGCCCGGCTCTGCGCGCGGCACGGCGCCTTCTTCGTCACCGGCAACCACGAGTACTACTCGGGCGCGAGCGCGTGGGTGGGCGAGGTGCGCCGCCTCGGCCTGTCCGTGCTGATGAACGAGCACGTCGTGCTCGAGCACGAGGGCGCGGCGATAGTCGTGGCCGGCGTGACCGATTACAGCGCGCACCATTTCGATCCCGCACACCGGAGCGACCCGGCCGCGGCCATCGCGGGCGCCCCGAGCGATGCCGGGGTCAGGGTGCTGCTCGCGCACCAGCCGCGGTCGGCGTTCGCCGCGGCGCCGGCGGGTTTCGACCTCCAGCTCTCCGGCCACACGCACGGCGGCCAGTTCTTCCCGTGGATCTTCCTCGTGCGCCTGCAGCAGCCGTTCACCGCCGGGCTTCATCGCCTGGGGAAGCTCTGGGTCTACATCAGCCGCGGCACCGGCTACTGGGGACCGCCGAAGCGGCTCGGCGCGCCGTCGGAAATCACTTACCTCCGGCTCGTACCGGCGTAGCATCGGGCGCTCGCGGCAGCCGCTGCCGCCGCGCGAGCGTTCGCGTTACGCAGGTCTCGCATGTTCAGCTACCTCCAGTCGCGCATCCGCGGCACGGCCACCACCGGGCCCGGTGCGCCGCCGCCCGGTCTCCTCGCGTTCTACTGGCACTTCGTGCGCCAGACCAAGCGCTGGTACGCGCTCATGTTCGTCACCAGCCTGGCAGTGGCGCTGATCGACACCACCATCCCGGTGTTCATCGGCAAGCTCGTGGCGCTGATGGAAGCGATCGACCGCAAGGCGGCGCTCGACGAGCAGTGGCCGCTGCTCGTCGGCATGGTGGTGCTCGTGCTGGTCGTGCGGCCGCTGGTGACGCTCGCCGACGTCGCGATCCGCCACAACGCGATCATCCCGGGCGCCACCAGCCTGATCCGCTGGCAGAGCCACTGGCACGTGGTGCGCCAGAGCTGGCCGTTCTTCCAGAACGATTTCGCCGGCCGCATCGCCAACCGCGTCATGCAGACCGCCAACGCGCTGCGCGAAAGCGTGATGGCGAGCATCCGTGCCATCTGGTACATCGCGGCCTACGGCATCAGCGCGCTGGTGCTGATGGCCCTGGCGGACTGGCGCCTGGGTCTGCCCACGCTGCTGTGGTTTGTCGGCTACGTCGTTTTCTTGCGCTACTTCGTGCCGCGCATGCGCGATCTCGCGCGAGCGAGCTCGGAAGTGCGCTCGCACGTCATGGCGCGGGTGGTGGACAGCTACACCAACATCCTCACCGTGAAGCTTTTCGCCAAGCTCGCCGACGAGGACGCGTACGTGCGCGAGGTCATCGACGAGCACCAGCGGGCGATCGGCGCCCACATGCGGCTGATCTCGCAGTTCATGTTCGCGCTGGCGGTGATGAACGCGCTGCTCCTCACCGGGACTGCGGTCATCGGCATCTGGCTGTGGGCGAACGGTGCGGTGGGCGCCGGCGTCGTGGCGACCGCGTTGCCGCTCGCCTGGCAGATCGCGAACGTCGCGGGCTGGGTCAGCTGGGAAGTGACCGGCATCTTCGAGAACATCGGCGTGGTCCAGGAGGGCATGCAGACGATCGCCGTCCCGCACGGCGGTACCGACCGTCCCGGCGCGCGCCGGCTCGAGGTGTCGCGAGGCGAGATCCGCTTCGAGGACGTGAGCTTCAGCTACGGCCGGCGCGACGGCCAGCCGGTGCTCGACCGCCTGAGCCTCACGATCCGGCCGGGAGAGCGCGTAGGCCTGGTGGGACGCTCGGGCGCCGGCAAGTCGACTCTCGTCAACCTGCTGCTACGGTTCCACGATCCGGAGCTCGGGCGCATCCGCATCGACGGGCAGGACATCGGCGCCGTGACGCAGGAAAGCCTGCGTGCGGCGATCGGCATGGTGACGCAGGATACCTCGCTCCTGCACCGGTCAGTCGCCGCCAATATTCGCTACGCTCGCCCGGGGGCGAGCGACGAGCAGGTGGAGGCGGCCGCTCGCAAGGCGCAAGCGCACGAGTTCATCGTCGGTCTGCAGGACTGGACGGGAAGGAAGGGCTACGACGCCCACGTCGGGGAGCGCGGCGTCAAGCTCTCCGGCGGCCAGCGCCAGCGCATCGCGATCGCGCGCGTGGTGCTAAAGGATGCGCCCATCCTGGTCCTCGACGAAGCGACCTCGGCGCTCGACAGCGAGGTGGAGCTCGCGATCCAGGAGCAGCTGCTCGGGCTGATGGAAGGCAAGACGGTGATCGCGATCGCGCACCGCCTCTCCACCATCGCGCGCATGGACCGCCTGGTCGTGCTGGAGGCCGGCCGCATCGTCGAGGCGGGAACGCACGACGAGCTGCTGCGGCTGCGCGGACACTACGAGCGTCTCTGGCGGCACCAGTCGGGCGGGTTCCTCGGGCACGACCTGGTCGCGACCGAAACGGCGACCGAGCTGCCTGAGGAGCCGCCGGTCGACGAGCTGCGGGTCGAGACGCAAGCCCGAGCCTTCCGTCGACGATGCCCCGATCGTGAGCAGGGCCTGACGGATCGCCGATTTGTCGCGCTGCGGCATGAATCAGCGGGCCTGATCGGCGAATCAAAATCTCTGCGTTGTGAAGGCCCGGACCCCTGCCCAGAATAGATTGATTCATTCGGCCCCGTCGCCCGCGGCGGAGAAACCACACCAAGCATGCCGGGACTGGTCAGACCGCACGGCGGAGGAGGGTTAAGACCGCTCGCGCTCGACGCCGCGGCGCGCAAGACGGAGCGCGCCCGCGCCGGGCGGCTACCGGCGCTCCGCGTCAGCTCGCGCGAGAAGGGCGACCTCATCATGCTCGGCATCGGCGGGTTCACGCCGCTCGAGGGCTTCATGACCGAGGCGGACTGGCGCGGCGTCTGCGACGACTGCCGGACCGCGGCCGGGCTCTTCTGGCCGATCCCGATCACCTTGTCGGCGGACCGCGGCTTTGCCGACCGGATCGCGCCGGGGGCGGAGATCGCGCTCGCCGACCCCGACGACGGCGCGATCCTCGCGACGTTGCGGGTGACCGAAAAGTATGCGATCGACAAGGCGCACGAGTGCCGCTCGGTGTTCCGGACCGACGACGCCGCGCATCCGGGCGTGAGCATGGTGATGGCGCAGGGAGACATGAACCTCGCCGGGCCGGTGAAGGTGCTCTCCGACGGCGGCTTCAAGGCCAAGTACGGAGCGCTCTTCATGACGCCCGCCGAGACCCGCGCCGCCTTCGAGAAGCTCGGCTGGTCGCGGGTCGCGGCGTTCCAGACGCGAAACCCCATGCACCGCTCCCACGAGTATCTCGCGAAGGTCGCGATCGAGACCTGCGACGGCGTGCTCGTCCACTCCCTCCTTGGCCAATTGAAGTCGGGCGACATCCCGGCCGGAGTGCGCGCGCGGGCCATCGACGTGCTGCTGGAGAAATATTTCCGCCGGGACACGGTGATTCACGCCGGCTATCCGCTCGACATGCGCTACGCTGGTCCGCGCGAGGCGCTCTTGCACGCACTTTTTCGCCAGAATTACGGCTGCTCGCACCAGCTCCTCGGCCGCGATCACGCCGGGGTCGGAAGCTATTACGGGCCGTTCGACGCGCACCGGATCTTCGACGAGATCCCGAGCGATGCGCTCGAGACGCGACCGCTGAAGATCGACTGGACGTTCTGGTGCTACCGGTGCGGCGGAATGGCCTCCGCCCGCACCTGTCCGCACGAGGACGCCGACCGCCTGCTCGTTTCGGGGACGAAGCTCCGCAAGTGGCTGTCGGAGGGCGCGTCGGTGCCGGCGGAATTCAGCCGGCCCGAAGTGCTCGACATCCTGCGCGAGTACTACGCCGGGCTCGACGCCGCGGCGCGGGTCGAGGTGAAGCTCGCCGGCCACTCGGCGCGATGAGGGTGCTCAAGGAGGACTCGCTCAAGATGCGGGCGAAGGACCTCCACGAGTGTCACAAGGGCCTGAACAGGTGCGGCGAGGGCGGCGAATGAACGACGCCGGGCGGCTGAAGGTCCTCGACGCCGAGCTCGCGCGCATCGGCACGGAGCCGTACTACGAGCCGGTCGGCGACGAGCGTGCGCTTTTCGAGGCGGCGTACTCGGCGCGCGTGCCGGTGCTCCTGAAGGGGCCGACCGGCTGCGGCAAGACGCGTTTTGTCGAGCACATGGCCTGGCGGCTCGGCCGGCCGCTCGTCACGGTCTCGTGCCACGACGACCTCACCGCGTCCGATCTCGTCGGCCGCTACCTCATCGTCGGCGACGAGACGGTGTGGGTCGACGGGCCCCTCGCGCGGGCGGTACGAGCCGGGGGCTTCTGCTACCTCGACGAGATCGTCGAGGCGCGCAAGGACACCACCGTCGTCATCCACCCGCTCGCCGATACCCGCCGGTGCCTGCCGATGGAGAAGCGCGGCGAGCTTCTGCGCGCGCCGGACGAATTCATGCTGATCCTCTCGTACAACCCCGGCTACCAGAGCGTGCTGAAAGAGCTGAAGCACTCCACCCGGCAGCGCTTCGTCGCGATCGAGTTCGCGTATCCGCACGCGGATCTCGAGGCGCGGATCGTGGTCGAAGGAGATCCGGCATCGACCGGCCGGCGGCGGAGCGGCTGGTCAAGCTCGGCGGCATGACGCGGAACCTCAAGGGGAGCGGACTCGACGAGGGTGCGAGCACGCGGCTGCTCGTGCACGCCGCGCAACTCATGGTGCGGGGCGTCGCCCCGCGCGCCGCCTGCCGCGGCGCGGTCGCCGCGGCGCTGACCGACGATCCCGAGATGCTGGCCGCGCTCGATGAGCTGGTGAACGCGGTGTTCTAGTGGCCGCCCGCGCGATCTTCCCGCCTTCACGCGCCGGCTCGAGGCCGATGCGCACGGTGTGCGGCTCGCCGACCTGGCGCGCGTGCTCGAGCTCGTCCTGCGGGGGCTCTCGGGACGAGCGCTCCGCGTCGAGCCCGGACCCGACACTTACACCGACACCGAAACGATCTTCCTGCCCGACGCGATTGCCGCGGCGCCGGACAGGGCGGCGAACGAGCGGCTGTACAAGGCGCTGGCCGTCCATCACTGGGCGCAGACGCGCTACGGCACCTTCAACGCCGATCTGGACTACGTGCTCGAGGGCTTCGCGTCGGGCGAGCGCGGGCTCGCGTGGATCAATCTCCTCGAGGCGCTGCGGCTGGAAGCCTGTCTCCGGCGCGGCTACCCCGGGCTCGCGCGACTGCTCGCCGGCTTGCGCCCGCCGCTGCCCGAGGCACTGGCGCGCGCCGGCGTGGAGCTTGCGCGCCCGCACGCGTCGGTCGGCGACAGCATCCGGCTCGCCCGCGAGCTTGCGGGGAGCGCGCCGCCGCCGGCGTTTCCATATCTCGGCAGCCTCCATCCGGACCGGGTAAAGGCGATGCGCGACGCCCGCGTGGCGAAGGAGCGCCGTGCGCTCTACCGCGAGCTCGCGAAGATCCGCGCGGGGCTTCCGCGTGAAGGCGCGGGCGAGATCGAGCGCCAGTCGGCGCCGGCGGTGGAGGTGGACGCGTCCTTCGACACGCTGCAATTCAAGCTCGAGGTCGAGGGCGAGCGGGTGGAGCCGCCGCCGGCGGTGGCGGCGCTCGTGCGGTCGATCGTGCAGGACTTCGGCGAAGTGCCGCCCGAATACCTCGTCGCCGCCGGGCCGGGGACGTACGCGCCCGATGCCAAGCCGGAGGCACAGTCCGAGGTGCCTGCACGCCGAGTCGCATCGCCGCGGACGGCATCCTCTACGACGAGTGGGACTTCCAGCGCCGCGATTACCGCAAGGGCTGGTGCGTGGTGTTCGAGAGCGACGTCCCGCGCGGCGACCCGTCGTTCGTCGCGGGCGTGCGCGCGCAGTACGCCGGCCAGATCGCGCAGCTCCGGCGGCGCTTCGAGGCGCTGCGCGGCGAGGAGAAGCTCCTGCGTCGCGAGCCCGAGGGCGACGACCTCGACTTCGACGCGGTGGTCGAGGCGTACGCCGACCGCCGCACCGGCATGGAGGTGACCGAACGCCTGTTCACGCTCCGGCGGCGCGCGGAGCGCAACATCGCGGTGATGTTCATGGTCGACATGAGCGGCTCGACCATGGGCTGGATCAACGAGTGCGAGCGCACCGCGCTCGTGATGCTGTGCGAGGCGCTGGAGGCGCTCGGCGACCGCTACGCGATCTACGGCTTCTCGGGCTGGGGCCGCAAGCGCTGCGAGATCTACCGCATCAAGCGCTTCGGCGAGCGCTATGCGGAGGACGTGCGCGCGCGCATCGCCGGCGTCCAGGCGAAGGATTACACGCGGATGGGGGTCGCGATCCGGCACCTGTCGAAGCTGCTGAACGAGGTCGACGCGAAGACCCGCATACTCTTCACGCTCTCCGACGGCAAGCCGGACGACTTCATCGACGGCTATCGCGGGGTCTACGGCATCGAGGACACGCGGCAGGCGCTGATCGAGGCGCGGCAATCGGGTGTTCACCCCTTCTGCATCACGATCGACGAGGCGGCGCGCGACTACCTGCCGCACATGTACGGGCAGGGCGAGCTGGGTGCTGATCGACGACGTGCGGAAGCTCCCGATGAAGGCGGCGGATGTCTACCGCCGGCTGACGAGCTGAGCGCGCAGACGGTCAGCCCGGCGAACGCCGTGGTCCAGTCCGGCGTCGGACAGGGCTCCGGCGTTCTGCCGGAGCGACGAACCCGCTCGTGTCGGAAGCGTGAGCCGTCGCACCTCAGCCCGCGCTCGTCCTCGTCGCCGCAGGGCTCATCCTGATGCTCGCGATCGGCACGCGGCAGGGCTTCGGCCTCTTCCTGCACCCGATGTGCTCGGCGCTCGGCTGGGGGCGCGAGACGTTCTCCGCCGCGATCGCGCTGCAGAACCTCGTGTGGGGCCTCGCGCAGCCGTTCACCGGGATCATCGCGGACCGGTACGGCGCGGCGCGCGTGACGGCCGTGGGCGGACTCCTGTACGCGCTCGGGCTGGTGATGATGGCGTACTCGACGACCGGTCCGGCGCTCGACGTGTCGGCGGGGCTGCTCATCGGGCTCGGCCTGAGCGGCGCGAGCTTCGGCGTCGTGCTCGGCGTCGTCGGGCGCGCCGTGCGCGCCGGAGCGCCGCACCGCCGCGCTCGGCCTGGTCGGCGCCGGCGGCTCGATCGGCCAGTTCGTGATGCTGCCCTACGGGCAGCCGCTGATCTCGCAGTTCGGCTGGTTCAACGCGCTCCTCGTGCTCGCGGCATCGGCGTTCCTCATCGTGCCGCTCGCCGCGGCGTTCGCCGGCAAGGCAGGGTCGCGCGCGGACGGCGGGCAGCAGCACCGATCGCGGCCGCCCTGCGCGAGGCGGGCCGCCACAAGGGCTTCTGGCTCGCGACCGTGAGCTTCGCGGTCTGCGGGTTCCAGACGGTTCATCATGACGCACCTGCCCGCGTACATGGTGGACCGGGGCGCGACCGCGGTCGAGGGGATGACCGCGCTCGCGATCATCGGCCTTGCGAACATCGCCGGCTCGCTCGGCGCCGGCGTCCTCGGCGACCGCTACAGCAAGAAGCACGTCCTCGTCTGGATCTACGCCGTCCGCGCGGTCGCGATCGCGGCGTTCATCGCCGTGCCGCCGTCGCCGGCGGCGACCTGGGCGTTCGCGGTCGTGCTCGGGCTCACCTGGCTCGGGACGGTCCCGCTCACCAACGCCCTGGTCGCGCAGATCTTCGGAGTGCAGTATCTTTCGACGCTCTTCAGCATCGCGTTCCTCGGGCACCAGATCGGCGGGGCCCTCGGCGCATGGCTCGGCGGCTACGTGTTCGACGCGACGGGCTCCTACTTCGGGGTCTGGATGATCGCGATCGCGGCGAGCGTCGGCGCGGCGGCCATGTGCCTGCCGATCGACGAGCGGCCGCTGCGCGCGGCCCGTCCCGGCATGAAGCGCCTCCGGCCCCTCGCGCGCCCAGCCGGCCGGCCCCGTCCCCGGCGGCGCTCCTGGACGCGTGCCGGTGCCGGTCGCGATCGTCGACGCGCTCGGGCGGATCGTCGCGGCGAATCCGGCGATGCAGGCCCGGGCATCGGCGGCCGAGGGCGACTTCGCTACGCGGTTCCCCGAGTATCACGCCATGCTCGCCGGCGATTTCACGACGCCGCGCGAGCTGGAGGTCGTGCGCGCGACGAACGGCAGCGCCGTCCGCGAGCGGCTCGCGGTGCGGCGCGTCCGGCGCGCACACCATCGTCACGGTGCTCGACGACCTGCCCGGCGCGGATCCGCAGACGACGCGGCTCGCCTCGCTCGGCTTCATGGTTGCCGGCGTCTGCCACGAGGTGAGCAACCCGCTCGCGGCCATCCATTCGATGGTGCAGATCCTGCAGTCGAAGCGCGGCGCCTCGCCGGAGATCTTCGAGCGCGGGCTCGCGAGCATCTCGTCGAACATCGGCCGCGTCCTCGCGATCACGCGTACGCTCACCGACTTCTCGCGGGTCAACGACGAACCGATGCGCCCGACCGGCCTCGGGCAGGTCGTCGAGGAGGCGGTCTCGCTCCTCAAGCACCGGACCGGCCCGAACGCGGTCGCGGTGGAGGTGGCGGTGGGGGAGGATGCGGTCGTGCTCGCGCGCCCGGGCGAGCTCGAGCAGGTGGTGTTCAACGTCCTGCTCAACGCCGCTCAGGCGATGAACGGCAGCGGCCGGGTGACGATCGCAGGCGAGCGGCGGGGCGCACGCGTCGCGCTCGCGATCCGCGACGAAGGTCCGGGCATCCCTGCCGGCCACCTCGGGCGCATCTTCGAGCCGTTCTTCACTACCAGGGACGGCGCCGGCGCCGGGCTCGGCCTCGCGATCTCGAGCGAGATCGTGGACCGGCTCGGCGGCGAGCTCACCGCGGCCAACGTCCCTGCGGGCGGCGCCTGCTTCACGATCGAGCTTCCCGCCGCGACGCCATGAACCTCGCGGCCGAAAAGATCGAGGTGAGACGCCGGGAGCGGATCCTGGTGATCGACGACGACCCCGGATTCTCCGAGGTCGTGCAGCTGCTCCTCTCCGGCGAGGGTTACCGCGCCGACACGGCTGCGACCGTCCGCGACGGGCTGAAGGCGGTGCACGCGGCGGCGGTCGACCTCGTCATCACCGACCTGAAGCTTCCGGATGCGACCGGCCTGGACGCGATCCGGGCCCTGCGCGAGCTCGACCGCGAGATCCCGATCATCCTGATGACGAGCTATTCGTCGGTCGAGAGCGCGGTCGAGGCGCTGCGGAACGGCGCGGTCGACTACATCATCAAGCCGTTCAACAACGACGACTTCCTGCACGCGGTCGAGCGCGCCCTCGCCGAGCGCAGGATGCGGCGGGAAAACGCGTTCCTGAAAAAGAGCCTGCGCAAGGCCTGGGCGGACCGGCGCGTGATCGGCGAGTCGCCCGGCATCCGGCGCATCACCGAGCTCGTGCGCAAGGTCGCGCCCTCGGATGCCAACGTGCTCATCTGGGGCGAGAGCGGGACGGGCAAGGAGCTGGTCGCGCGCAGCATTCACCGCGGGAGCCACCGGGCCGAAGGCCCGTTCGTCGCGATCAACTGCGGCGCAATCCCGGCCGAGCTCCTCGAGTCGGAGCTGTTCGGGCACACGAAAGGCGCCTTCACCGGCGCGACGTACGCGACCGACGGCCTGATCCGCGAGTCGCACGGCGGGACGCTCTTCCTCGACGAGATCGCGGAGCTGCCGCTCGCGCTGCAGGTGAAGCTCCTGCGCGTCCTCCAGGACCGCGAGGTGCGCCCAGTCGGCGGCAAGCAGGTGATCCAGGTCGACACGCGGTTCGTCGCCGCGACCAACCGCGACCTCAAGGCGCTGATGGAGAAAGGCGGTTTTCGCGAGGACCTCTTCTACCGCCTCGACGTCATCAACATTCACGTGCCGCCGCTGCGCGAGCGCGGCGAGGACGTCCGGCGGCTGGCTGATCACTTCGTCGAGAGCTACGGCCGGAAGCTGGGCAAGCCGATCCGCGGTATCGGCGACGACCTCGCCGCATTCCTCGGGCGCTACCACTGGCCGGGCAACGTGCGCGAGCTGGAGAACCTCATCGAGCGCGCGGTGATCCTCGCCGACTCGGACATCCTCACGTGCAAGGAGCTGGCGGAGACGCGTCCTGCGCCCGGCGGCCGGCGCGGGGGTCCCGCGGGCGGCGAACGGCCGCTCTCGGTCGAGGCCTATATCCAGGACGTCGTGCGTCGCTTCCAGGACCGCTACAGCGAGACCGACCTCGCGCGCGCGCTCGGCATCGGCCGGAAGGCGCTCTGGATGCGGCGGCGGCAATGGGGGCTGCACCGCAGCCGGGGGGGCGGGCGCAAGACCTAGCCCGCGCGAACGCGCGCCTTACGCCTCGGCCTTCTCCCACCGCTCGAGGCCGAGCCCGCTGTCTCGCGTGTGGTAGATCGTTCGCGACGGCAGCGCCAAGCCGGTTCCCGCTTCCTCCACGACCTGCATGATTCGCAGGTTGATATCTTCCTGGATGACCAGAAACTCGTCGGGGTCCGACGTGTCGACGTACGCGAAGATCTCGAGATCGAGCGAGTATTCCCCGATGCCGATGAAGCGCACGCGGGCCGGGACGTCCGTGACCCTGGGATGGTCGCGGAGCAACGCTCGCAACTCTTCCAGGACCAACCGCAGCTGTTCGGGCGTCGTGTCGTAGCGCAGATGCAGATTGGCTTTGAGCAGCATGCGGTCGCGCGCCGTCATGTTGACGATGTGCATCCGCGCGAAATCGCTGTTCGGGATGGTGGTGATGGTGCGGTCGATGCCGCGGATCCTCGTGGATCGCAATCCGATGGACTCGATGCTGCCGATTCGGAGCCACCCCGCAGAAGGATCCTCGCCATAGCGGCAGAAGTCGCCCACGCGGACCGGCTGGTCGAGGTAGAGGTTGATGCTGCCGAGGAAGTCCTCGAGCGTGGTGCGGGCCGCCAGCGCGATTGCGAGACCACCGACGCCCACGCCAGCGATGACGCCGTAGATCGGCAGCCCGATCTGGTTCGCGCCGTGGAACAGCAGCGCCACGGCCGAGAAGATTCCCACGACGCGGGCGACAAGACGCAGCATGTGCGCGTCGAGGCTCTGGTCGCCTATCCGCGGTGAGGAGATGATCAGCTCCGCGACCGTGGCCGCGCCGATCCAGACTGTCCAAGCAGCCGCGAGATAGCTGACGGCGCCGGCTGCCAGGATCAGGCCCTCCGCCAGCTCGCCGTCCGCCATGAGCACGGAGCTCGTCAGGTAGGGGAGGAACTGCGTCAGGAGGAGCAGGGACACGGGCGTCGCGAGGCGACGCAGCTGCGTGCCGACGCCGTGACCGGAGAGGTTGGCCCTCGCCAGTCGGTGGATTCCGAAAACCGCCGCGAGCCCGGCGATGATCACGACGGCGAGGATGCACCACTTCCACAACCCTTGCCCCAGCACCGGCTGCTTTGCCCAGCCCGGCAGCTGTTCGATCACGCGAGGCGGGATCAGGAATCCGCCCATGTTGGCGCGTCGCTCGACGACGTTCTTCAGCGGGGCGTCGCGAACGTGCGGCAAGTCGCGCGTTCGCTCGTAGAACTCCCGCGCTCGGGCGACGGTTTCGGCGCTGAACAGGAACTGGCCGGCGCGCGGACCCTCGTCCGCGCGGGCGAGTGTGATCTCCGTGTTGGGAATGGTCCACTTGACGTTCTTCCTGCCCTCCTCGAACGCGCTTTGCCCGGGCATCTCGCCCTCGGGCGGCAGCTCGATGCGAGAGAGCACCTCGTAGAGATACGACGCTGCGTCGCGGCTCACCTCGGTCTGGGCATCGGGCGGAACGTTGCTCACGTCGAGCGTTCGGTACGCTCTGGCGTACAGATCCTCCACGCGTGCGCGGACCTGCGCGTCCATGGTCCAGGACTTCAGGAAGTGGTCCCGAGTAAGGCGCAGCCCCTCGTCCATCGCCCCGAGAAATCCGGTGAGCGTCGCTCTTGGGCTGGAGGTATCGAGGGGCGCGAGCGCATGCGTCGCCTCGGCCGCCCGCGCGTGCTGTGCCAACAGCACGGCTGCAGCGAGGATCCATCCGGCGAGGTGCAGAAAGGTCTGACGCCGATCGAACCATTGCATCGCGCGCGATCCTACGGCGGGCACCGCACGTTGCCCAGGCGTCAAGAGCTCTCGGTTCATGAAGATCTTTTCGTGGAGGAGGCGGCATGCCGGTCGGCATGCTCGGGATATTCAAGCGCAGGTTAACCATACCATAGCGTGCCGGCGCAAATGTCCGTGGGAAGCGAGCGGTACGCGCTGTGGAAGATCGGCGTGTCGGGGCTGGCCGACAGCGGTCGAGACCGTTTCGGCTCGCGGGGCGGGTGCCGGCGGTTGCGTTGCGTGCTCTACACATTTGTTTCCCAGCGAAATCCGCATGGTTTCGTTTCGAAACAGCGGCGGCGGTGCAGCCGAATACACCTGTAACTTCAAGGCACCGCAGGGGTCTCGCGATCGGCATGGGACTTGCTGCAATAGAAAGTTTCTAGGTTCGCCGTGCCGAGCCAACCAGGAGGAGTCCATGTCCGACAAGCCCGCCGCCGCGCCCGCCCGCAGGAAGGTCACGATCCCGTCGCTCGGCGAGAAGATGAAAAAGGGCGAGCCGATCGTGCAGCTCGCGGTGTACGACTACGAGACCGCGATCATCGCCGACCGCGTGGGCATCGACATCCTCTGCGTCTCGGACACCGGCGGCATGGTGCTCTTCGGACACGAGGACACGACCTCGGTCTCGTTCGAGGAGGTCATGTTCATGGCGCAGGCGGTGAAGCGCGGCTCGAAGTACGGCCTGCGCATGGTCGACATGCCGTACATGAGCTTCCACCTCTCGCCGATGCAGGCGGTCGAGAACGCCGCGAAGTACGTATCGCAGGGCGGCGCCGAGGTGATGAAGTGCGAAGGCAACAGGCACCACGCGAAGAACATCGAGGCGATCGTCAAAGCGGGCATCCCGGTGCAGGGCCATATCGGCATCACGCCGATGCGCATGCCGCAGCTCGGCGGTTTCACCGCGCAGGGCAAGACCGCGGAGCGCGCGAAAGAGCTGATCGACGACGCGTGGGCGATGGTCGACGCCGGCTGTTTCTCGATCATGTGCGAGGTGACGACCTCCGAGGTCTGCGAGTACCTCGCGGAGACGCTCCCGGTGCCGGTGATCAGCCTCGGCGCCGGCAACCGCGCGCACGGCGTGCACATCATCGGCTCGGACCTCTTCCACCTGTACGAGAAGCACGTCCCGCGGCACTCGAAGATCTACGTCGACCTCGTCCCGATCATCGAGAAGGGCCTGTCCGATTATCGCGACGAAGTCCGCTCGCGGGCCTACCCCGGCAAGGAGCACACGGTCTTCATGAAGGAGGACGAGCTAGCCCGCTTCCGTGACCTCGTGGGGTGGAAGAAGAAGTGAGCGCGGCGCTGGAGAGCGCGCTCGCCCCTGCGGACCTCGAGGTCCTCGGGCAGGCGCGCTTCTTCTGCGGTCTCGACCGGGCGCAGCGCGCGCGCGTGGCGAGGCTCGCGCGCCTCGAGCGCTATCCGGCCGACACGCGCATCTACTCGCTCGGCGATCCGGTCGACGACTTCTACGTGCTGGCCGAGGGCATGGTCCGGTTCACGCTCGGCGTCGGTAGGCGGGACACCTCGGCGGGCGAGATCATTCGGCGTGGCGAGGTCTTCGGCTGGGCGGCGCTGGTCGAGACCACGCCGCGCCGGATCGCCACCGCGTACTGTCTGACGCCCTGCGCGGTGATTGCGCTCCGCGGCGCGGGCCTCGCCGCGCTGATGGACGGCGACCACGCGGTCGGCTACGCGCTGATGAAGCAGCTCTCGATCCTGCTCACGAGCGAGCTCAAAGCGTTCGCCGCCGGATGAAATGGTACAAGGGGGCCCGGGTGGGAAGGAAAGGGTCCCACCCCTTCCCTCGTCCCCCTTGCATTTCCCCCAAGCCAGCAGAGGGCAAGCATTGACGTACGCCCTGATCGCGGCGGCGGCGCTCGTCGTCGGCCTCTTCATCGGGACGGTCGGCGTCGGGGGGATTCTTCTCGTCCCCGCGCTCACCTATCTCGGCGGGCTCACGGTCCACACCGCCGCGGCCACCGCGCTCTTCACGTTTCTCTTCACCGGCGTCCTCGGCACCGTCCTCTTCCAGCGCCGCGGCTCGATCGACTGGCGGATCACGACGCCGGTGTGCGCCGGCGCGGTGGTCTTCAGCGTGCTCGGCGCGTGGTCGGCCGCGCGCATCGGCGCGCGCCCGCTCGCGCTCGTCATCGCCGGGATCGTCGTGTTCGCGGGCGCCTACATCCTGGCGCCCTCGGCGCGGCGCGAGCGGTTCCGCGACGGGCGCTCGCCTGGCGAGCGTACGATGCTCGCCGGCGTCGGCGCGGCGTCGGGGTTCGGCTCCGGGCTGTCGGGCGCCGGCGGGCCGCTCTTCTCGGTGCCGATGATGGTGCTGGCCGGCTTCGTGCCGCTCGCGGCGGTCGGGACGAGCCAGGTGCTGCAGATCGTGGCGGCGGCGTTCGGCACGGCCGGCAACCTCGCGTACGGTCAGATCGACTTTCGCGTCGCGGCGTGGATCACGGCGTTCGAGCTCGTCGGCGTGGTCGCCGGGGTGCGCCTCGCGCACGCGGTGAGCGTCGATACGCTGCGCCGCCTCGCGGCGGTGCTCTGCATCGTCGTGGGCGCGTTCATGCTATGGCGCAACCTGTAGCGGTTTACACCGACGCGGCGGCAGAGCATCTCGCGACGCGGCGCGCGTGCGGCCTGTTCGATTTTTCGTTCATGGGCCACTTCGAGATCGCGGGCGAGGGTGCGCGCGCGTTCCTCGACCGCCTGCAGACCCGGAACCTCGCGGCGCTCGCATCGGGCCGGCTCGCGTACACGCTGCTTCTGCGCCCGGACGGCACGGTGTTCATCGATGCGACGGTCTGGTGTCTCGCGCGGGACCGGTACTGGCTGTTCACCGGCCGGCGGTCTGATTTCGCGTTCGTCGCGGAGGCGGGGCCGCGAGCGGGCGTCACCGTGCGTGACCTCTCGGGCGCAAACGCCGTGCTTGCACTCCAGGGCCCCGAGTCGGCGCGCGTGCTCGAGCGGCATCTCGGCGCCGCACCCGGCCTCGCGTACTTCGGCTATCGGGAGGCGAGGCTCGCCGGAGTTTCGGTGACGGTCGCGCGCCTCGGTTACTCCGGCGAGCTCGGCTACGAGCTGATCGTCCCGGCGGACGCTGCGCCGATCCTGTGGCGGCTGCTGGCAGGCGATGTGCGCGAATGCGGCTTCGACGCCGCGAACAGCCTGCGGGTCGAATCGGGCTACATCCTCTTCACAAACGAGCTGGCGGGGCCGGTCAACCCGTTCGAGCTCGGGCTCGAACGGCTGGTGTCGTTCGAGGGCCGGGCGTTCACCGGCAGCGACGCCTTGCGGGCGTTGCGCTGGCGCGAGCCGGAGCGGCGCCTCGTGGGGCTCGGCAGCTTCGCGCGCCGCGATCTTTCGACGATCGGTGGGCGCCCTCGCGCCGAGGTCACCAGCCGCGTCCGATCGCCGACCCTCGGCGGCGAGCTCGCGCTCGGATTGGCGCCGGCGGAAGCGGCTGCAGTGGGAACGGTCGTCTCGGTCTCGGGCACGGAGCTGGCGCGGGTCTGTCGCTTGCCATTCTTCGACCCGGGACGCGCGCTGCCGCGTCGGCTCGGCTGACCGGAGAATCGCCGCCATCGCCGGGATTCTCCGGAGGAGACGAGCAGCTACCGCGCGGTTTCGCGATCGCGCCGCAGCGGGATCATGCCGAAATAGTTGCGGGCTCGGGAATGTATATGCATAGGCTCGGCCCGCGCTATGGCGTTGCGGCAGGGTCGCAGCGGGTTGTACCCTCCGGCCGCGCGCATTTCCCCTCACGGTAAAGGAGGCAGACCGTGTCACGGATCGCTCTCAAGCTCGTCCCCTGTGCCCTGCTGGCCCTGTCGGTTGCCGGCGTGGGCCAGGCGCAGCAGCCGCCGCGGCCGCAGATTCAGACCACCAAGGTCGAGGGCACCGACGGCGTCTACGTCTTCCGCAATGGCGGTCACCAGGCGATGTTCATCGTCACGAACGACGGGGTGATCGCCACCGACCCGGTCGCATACGGCCGGCCCACCGGCGGGCAGGCCTATCTCGACGAGATCCGCAAGGTAACCGACAAGCCCGTCCGGTACGTCATCTACAGCCATCACCACTACGACCACATCGCGGGCGGCAAGGCGTTCAAGGATGCCGGCGCGACGTTCATCGCGCACCGGCGGGCGAAGGAGCGGCTCGAGATGCTGAAGGACCCGCACACGGTGCTGCCCGACGAAGTGGTGAGCGACCAGGGCCGGACGATCACGCTCGGCGGCACCACGCTCGAGCTGACCTACCACGGCCTCAACCATTCGGATTCGTCGCTGGTGATGCGGCTGCCTAAGGAAAAGATCGTCTTCATCGTCGACACCATCCCGGTCGGTCAGGTCCCTGGTCGCGGGATGATCGACTTCTATCCGCTCGAGTCCATGGCGTTCATGAAGCAGGTGCTGGCGATGGACTGGGAGCGCATGATCCCCGGCCATCCCGGGCCCGGCGACCGGCTCGGGACCAAGAAGGATGTGCAGGACCAGCTCGCGCTGCAGGAAGCCGCGTCCGCCGAGATGCAGAAGCTCGGGCAGGACGGCAAGTGCTGGGACACGGCGGAGAAGGAGTTCAAGCTGCCGGGCTACGAGAACTGGCCGGGTTACGCGAACAACCTGCAGTTCATCGCCCGGCGTTACTGCGGGCTGTGGGGGCGGGGGACTTGAGCAGCTCGCCGCCGGAAACGAAGACCCCCCGCCAGGGGTGTTTTCGCTCGTGGGCCGCTCTCAGTGCGGCGGGTCTTCTGGGCCGACACGCCCCAGCCCGGGCAGGCGCAACGCGGGTTCCGCGACGTCCACGCCGAGCGAGAGTCCGAGGACGTTGAACTCCAGGCCCTCTTCCGGGGCGACGATGACGCCGAGCAAGCCATAGAGCGACGCCTGGAGGCCCGTGCCGCTCGGCGCGCGGCCGATCGCCGAGGTGAGCGGTACGTAGTCCTTGCCGATCGCGTTCGACGGCAAGTCGAGCCGCAAGTCGGGGATGCTGCGCCCGATGTGGGCGATGAACGTGTTGCTGTTCGGGCCGGGCCAGGTCCGATACGTGTCGTGGTACGGATAGCTCTTCACCGCGGCCTCGACCTGGTCGATGAGCGCATCGACGCCCTCGCCGCGCCGGTCGACGAGGAGGTCGGGGCGGCTGCCGAACCACTGACCGTCGGGGGCGGCGACGTTCTGGCGCACGTGGGGCGGGCCGCCCCAGAAAATCACGTCGTAGCGGGTGTACGCGGGGGCGCCTTCTCGCTTCACGACGATCCACGAATGGACCCCGAATGCGCCGCGCCAGCCGAAGGTGCGTGCGGCGTAGACCTGGACTACCGGCTCGCGGAAGAGCGCCGGGTCGGGCGCGAGCCCCGTCGGTTCACGCGAGGCGGTGTACCAGGTGGCGGCCGCGGGGGTGTGCGTCGCGATGCTGATGGCGAGCGGGATGACGAACAGAGCGACGACGAGGAGCATGGTGGGTTTGCGCTTCATCCGGTTCGGGGCGGCGGCGCGTTTGCGGCCGCGAGCCTGCGGACAGGAAGATACCGCAGTAGGACGACCCGCGGGCGCTGGATCAGTCTCCCGGCCAGGCGCTGGTGGAACCGGCTCAGCGCGTCGCCGACTCACGCGGGCGCCCGGCAGTCGTCCCGGTGGCGTTGCAGAGGGGAGGGCGTCGGCGGCAATGTCGATGGCGATGCGGATCGGCGTCAGCACCTGCGGGCGGCTTATCGCCAACCTATAATGTCGCCTGACTCGCACCCGGGAAACTCGCCATGACCCAGAGACTGCTCGCCTTTCTTGCGGTTCTCGCCCTCGCAGCGTGCTCCACCACGACCATCGTGGACCAGTGGCAGAGCCCGGCCTACACGGGCGGGCCGTTCAAGCGGATTCTCGTCGTCGCGATCACCAAGGAGGCGATGACCCGTCGCATCGTCGAAGACGAGTTCGTCAAGCAGCTCAAGGCGCGCGGCACGGACGCGATCGCGAGCTACACGCTCATCGCCGAGCAGGGACCGGTCGACAAGTCGCGGCTCGAGGCCGCGCTGCGCGAGTCGCGCTCCGACGCCGCGATCACGACGCGCGTGGTGAAGGTCGAGCGCAAGTCCCAGATCGTGCCCGGCTCGCCCCAGGTCGGCTCGCCCCAGGCCGTGCCCGGCTCGCCGCTGATCCCGTACTACGACATCTACGGGTTCTATGGCTCGGGCTTCCCCGGGGCCTGGGGCGGCTACACGACGCCGCCGACGGTGTTCGAGTACGACGACGTCAGGGTCGAGACGCAGCTCTTCGATGCGCGCACGGCGGCGCTCGTCTGGACCGCCAATAGCGACGTCTTCGCGCCGACCGAGCCGGCGCGGGACAGCGCCGACTTCGCGGAGACGATGATCAAGGCGCTCGCCGCTCGAAAACTGATCTGACGCTGGCGGGTCAGAAACCTCATGGCTCGGCGGATCGTCTTGGCAAGCAAGGCCGCGAGCCGCCGATAGACGCCATTCGGTCCCAGGCACCCGCGCCACTCCGGTGCTCTCGCGACGCGGGTCGGCCTCCTGTTTCGCGAATTGACCCGTAAGCCCCTTGAGCATCTCCCCGCGCCAGCCCCGCTCCGTCTCCGGCTCGTAGGCCGCGCGGCGAGGACACCCGACGCGTAGTAAATTCGCCGGCGCGCATGGCAGCTGGCAGGGCGAGGCGAATGGAGATGCTGGCCGGCACGAGCGGCTACTCGTACAAGGAGTGGAAGGGGAGCTTCTATCCCGAGAAGCTTGCGGCCGACGGGTGGCTCCGCTACTACGCCGAGCGGCTGCCGACGGTCGAGATCAACAACACCTTCTATCGCATGCCGGGCGAGGGGATGCTCGCGCGGTGGGCGGAGGAGGTGCCCGGTCGTTTCGCCTTCACGCTCAAGGCGCCGCGGCGGATCACTCACGACAAGCGCCTCAAGGAGGCGGAACCCGTCGTCGCCGAGCTGCTCCGCCGCGCGGCGGTGCTCGGGACGAAGCTCGGGCCGATCCTCTTCCAGCTGCCGCCGTCGATGAGAAAGGACCTCGCGCTGCTCCACGCCTTCCTCGGCGCGATTCCGCCTGGCCGGCAGATCGCGTTCGAGTTTCGTCATCCGTCGTGGCAGGAAGAGCCCGTGTACGAGACGCTGCGTACCCATGACGCGATGCTGTGCGCCGCCGATACGGACGAGGGAGAGACGCCGCCGCTCGTTGCCACCGCGAAGTCCGGATACCTGCGGCTGCGCCGGGCGGCGTACAGCGACGGGGAGCTGCGAGCGTGGGCGGAGCGCGTCGCTCGGCAACCGTGGGAGCGGGCGTACGTCTACTTCAAGCACGAAGACGAGGGGCTGGGCCCGAAGTTCGCGCTGCGCTTCGTCGAGCTCTGGGAAGCAGCCCGGGGATCGGGTACGGCGTCGCGATGACGAGCGGCGAGCCCCGGCGCCGCAAGACGCCGTCGAAGAAGGCGCGCGCGCTTCCCCGCGCGCTCGGCGCGTACTCCGCGAAGCGCGCATTCGAGGCCACGCCCGAACCCGCGCCGGCGGCCGCTCCGGATCGCTCGGGACCGCTCCTTTTCGTCGTGCAGCAGCACGCTGCGCGAAAGCTGCACTTCGACTTCCGGCTCGAGGCCGAAGGAGTGCTCAAGTCCTGGGCGGTCCCGAAGGGGCCGTCGCTGAACCCCGCCGACAAGCGGCTTGCCGTCCCGACCGAGGACCATCCCTTCGACTACGCGTCCTTCGAGGGCGTGATCCCGGAGAAGCAGTACGGCGCCGGCGAGGTGATCGTCTGGGACTGCGGCGCCTATTCGCCCGACGAGGGCGAGGAGTACTTCTTCCACGATCGCGCGGAGGCCGAGCGCCGCGTCCTCGCGGGGCTGGAGAAGGGCAAGCTCGGCATCTTCCTCCGCGGCGTGAAGCTCAAGGGCTCGTTCGCGCTGGTGCGGACCTCGGACCGGAAGCAGTGGCTCCTGATCAAGCACAAGGACCGCTTCGTCGACACCGGGGACATCACGGCGCGCGGGGAATCCGTCCTCTCGGGGATGACCGTCGAGCAGCTCAAGCGCCGGCCGCCACGCGAGCGTATCGCCGCGGCGGAGCTCGCGCCGACCGGACCGCCGGAAGCGCTGCCGGCCAAGCTCGCGCCGATGCTCGCCGAGAGCCGCGATGCGCCGTTGACCGAACCGGACTGGAGGTACGAGCCCAAGCTCGACGGCTACCGGGTGCTCGCTTTCGTCGATCGCGACCGGGTCGTGCTCCGCTCGCGGCGCGGCCTCGACTACAGCGGCATCTTTCCCGACATCGCCGCCGAGCTCGGACGGCAGCTCGTCGGCACGATGGTGCTCGACGGCGAGATCGTCGCGTTCGGACCGGACGGCAGGCCGTCGTTCGGCGCGCTGCAGGACCGGGCGCAGATGAAGACCCCGCGCGAGATCGCAGCGGCGGAGCAGGCGACGCCGACGGCCTATGTCTGCTTCGATCTCCTCCACTTCGCCGGCGTCAACCTGCGCCCGGCAGGCTACGAGGCGCGCCGCCGCTACCTCGCTCAGTGCCTCCTGCCGTCCGCGCGGGTGCAGCTCGTCCACGCCGACGACGACGCGGAAGCGCTGTACGACGCGGCGCTCGCCAGCGGCTTCGAGGGCATCATGGCAAAGCGGCGCGACAGCCCCTACCTGCCGGGGAAGCGCTCGGGCCATTGGCTGAAGATCAAGTCGACGAAGACGGCCGAGTTCGTCGTCGGCGGCTACACGAAGGGCAAGGGCGCGCGCGCGCCCCTGGGAGCGCTGCTGCTCGGCGTCTGGGAGGCGAAGGACGGGCTCCGGTACGTGGGCCACGTCGGCTCCGGCTTCGACGAAGCGACGCTCGCCGAGATCAAGCGGCGCTCTGAGCCGCTGAAGGCGGCGAAACGCCCCTTCACCGAGCAGCCGCCGTTGAACGGTCCGGCGACCTGGCTCGAGCCCGAGCTGATCGCCGAGGTCAAGTTCGCCGACTGGACGGAAGCCGGGCTGCTGCGTGCGCCGGTCTTTCTGCGGCTGCGCGACGACGTCGATCCGAAGACCATCAAGCGCGACGCCTACCGGCGCGCGAGCGTCGCGGGCCCGCCCGCCGGCGACACCGAGATCGATCGGGTCCTGCAGCAGCTCGACGACAAGCGCACGACGCTGCAGCTGGCCGTGGGCGCGGCGCGCATCAAGCTCACGAACCTCGACCGCGTCTACTGGCCCGCGGACCGCGCGCTCGATCAGCCGGCGCTCACCAAGCGCGATCTGCTGCGCTATTTCGCGCGCGTGTCGCCTTTCATGCTCCCCCATCTCGCCGACCGGCCGCTGACGATGATTCGCATGCCGGAGGGCATCGACGGCCAGCGGTTCTTCCAGAAGCATTGGGGCGAGGCCCGACCCGATTTCGTGCAGACGGTGACGGTCTTCTCGGAGAGCAAGGACGAGAAGCACGAGTATCTGCTCTGCAACGATCTCGCGACGCTGCTGTGGCTCGCGCAGGCCGGGACGCTCGAGTTTCACGTCTGGCACTCCCGTTGCCGGTCCGGCCCGGATTCGAAGCGCGCGGGCACCGATTTCTCGAGCTCGCTCGAGGCCATGGAGCGCTCGGTCCTGAACCATCCCGACTACCTCGTGTTCGACATCGATCCCTACATCTACTCGGGCAAGGAGCCCAAAGGGGCCGAGCCCGAGCTCAACACCAGGGCGTTCGAGAAGGGCAAGGAGGTCGCGTTCTGGCTGCGCGAGCTGTTGCAGAGCATGGGGCTCGAGTCGGTGGTGAAGACCTCCGGCAAGACCGGGCTCCATGTCTTCGTGCCGATCGAGCGGACCCTGGACTTTGATGCGGCGCGGCAAGTGTGCGAGATGGTCGGGCGGCACCTCCTGCGCCAGCACCCGAGAGACATCACGATGGAGTGGAGCGTGAACAAGCGGACCGGCAAGATCTTCATCGACTACAACATGAACGTGCGCGGCAAGACCCTGAACGTCGCCTACTCCCCCCGGGGGGTGCCCGGGGCGCCGGTCTCGATGCCCCTGACCTGGGACGAGCTGGCAAAGGCCCATCCCCTTGATTTTCGGCTGACAAACGCACCGGCGCGCTTGGAGCGGACGGGGGATCGCTGGCAGAATAGCCTACGCGACAAGCAGAGCCTGGAGCAGGCGCTCGAGCGGGCTCCGGCCTGACGCGCGAGGGGTCGAACAAGTAAGGCTTCTCTGCTGAGTCTCACCCGGCTACGAGGAATACCACCATGGCTGCCCGATCCATCGCATCGCTGACGGTCTCGTTCGGTCTCGTATCGATCCCGGTCAAGCTCTATTCCGCGACGCAGGCCTCCGGGGCGATCTCCTTCAACATGCTCCACAAGCCGCCGTGCGGCTCCCGCCTCAAGCAGCAGTACGTCTGCGCCAAGGAAGGCGTCGTCGTGCCGCGCGAGGACACGGTGAAAGGCTACGAGTTCGCCAAGGACCAGTACGTCGTCTTCACCCCGGAAGAGCTGAAGGCGCTCGAGGAGGCGGGCACCCACACCGTCGAGATCACCGAGTTCGTCCCGATCGAGAGCGTCGACCCGGTGTACTTCGACAAGGCGTACTATCTCGCCCCCGACAAGGGCGGCGCCAAGCCCTATGCGCTGCTGACGAAAGCGCTGCGGGAAACGGGGCGCTGCGCGCTCGGCCGGTGGGCCACGCGCGGCAAGCAGCACATCGTGATCCTGCGTCCGGTCGAGGACGCGCTCGTGATGCAGCAGCTGCTGTACGCCGCCGAGGTCCGGCCGATCACCGAGCTCGAGATCCCGAGGACCGACGTCCGCGATGCGGAGCTGAAGCTCGCGCGGCAGCTCATCGACCAGCAGGCGACCGAAACGTTCGATCCCGGCGCGTACACCGACGAGGTCAAGGCACGGATCGAGGCCGCGGTGCAGAAGAAGGTCGAAGGCCAGGAGATCGCGCTCGCCGAGGAGGCGCCGGCCGCGGGTGCGCAGGTGATCGACCTGATGGAGGCGCTCCGCGCGAGCCTCGCGAAACGCTCGCCCGAGGCGGCCCGGCCGGCGGAGGCCAAGGCGCGCAAGGAGCCGAAGCGGGCCGCGCAAGGGGTCGCTCCGGCGAAGCGCGCGGCGAGGAAGTAGCGGCAACTCGGCCCTCTCGTGTCCGACTTCGGCGTCCGCGACGTCGAACGGATGCTGCGCATCCCGCGCAGCGCGATCCTCGGGCTGGTCCGCGCGGGCTTCGTGGCGCCGAGGCGCGGCGAGCGACGCGAGTATCGGTTCTCGTTCCAGGACCTCATCGTGCTGCGCACGGCCCGCGCGCTACGCGCGGCCAAGGTGCCGGCGCGCCGGATCACCCGCTCGCTCCGCGATCTGCGTCGCCGACTGCCGGAGAGCGTTCCGCTGTCCGGCTTGCGGATCTCGGCGCTCGGCGACAGCGTGGTCGTTGCCGAAGGCGGCGCTAGATGGCAGGCCGACTCGGGCCAATACGTGCTGGAGCTGGAGGTCAGCGTCGCCGACGGCGATCTGAAGGTCCTTGCCCGCGAGCAGCCGGCGAAGGAAGCTGCGGTCGCGGAAGACTGGTTCCGCCGGGGCGCGGCGGCCGAGCAAGAAGACCCGGCGCGGTCGCGCCAGGCCTATGAGCGCGCGCTGTCGCTCGACCCGTCACACGTCTCGGCGCGCCTGAATCTCGGCCGCTTGCTGCACGAGACGTCGCAGCTCGAGGCCGCCGAGCGCGTCTACCGCGAGGGCTTGCGGGTCTCCGGGAATCACCCGACGCTGCTCTACAACCTGGGCGTGCTGCTCGAGGATGGCGGCCGCCGGAGCGATGCCATCGAGGCCTACGAAGCGGCGCTGCGCGAGGATCCGCGGTTCGCGGACTGCCACTACAACCTCGCCCTCGTCCTCGAGGCGTCCGGAAACCAGCGGGGCGCGATCCGCCACATGGCGGAGTACCGGCGGCTCGCGCGGCGCGGCGGGGATTGACGGCGCCCTGGCCCGTCTCGCGCCTTTAACGGCGAGTGCCCCGCGTCTGAACGAGCGGAACGCCCATCAGTGCACACGCGAATGGCGTAGTGGTGTGATGTGAACGCCGCGGGATTCCGTTGCGAGCATCGCGAGTTCCTCACTGCAACTGGATGCCGTTGTCGGCGACGATCTTTTCCCACTTGCGGAGCTCGGTGCGGACATGCTGCTCCATCTCTGCAGGCGATCCGCCAAGCGGCGTGACGCTCAGTCGCTGGAACCGCTCGAGAAGCGCCGGGCTGTTGAGTGCGTGATTCAACTCATCGTTGAGACGCTTTACTGTTGGGGCGGGCGTTCCCGCAGGCGCTGCGATGCCGCTCCAGCTCGCGATATCGAAGCCTGGAACGGCATCGGCGATCGGCGCGACATCGCCGATCCGCGAACGCTTGGCGGCGAAGCCGGCTTTCAGCTCGGTCTCTACCGGGTCGCGGGCAAAGGTCTTGGTCTCGAGGTACTTGACCAGCTCGTAGCGCTTGTTGCGCGCGGACAGGTCGTTCCTTTGTGGCCAGCCGAGCAGCTTCTCGAGCTGGTCGACCATGCGATCGAGCGTCGCGGGCGTGCTCAGCTGCCCGCCGGCCGCGCCGCGGAAAGGTCCGGGGATGTCCTTGTCCTGGAGCCCGCCGGCGAGCAGCGGGATCGACAACTTCGCATTGGCCCAGGCCGCGCCCAGCTCGAACAGCACCCAGTCGTTCGCGAGGCTGTTGGGCGTCAGCACCGCGAGCACGCAGGCGGCGGAGCCGAGCTCCCGCCGCAAAACGTCGGGCGCCATCGCGCCGAGATCGAGCTGGTAGCCCGGGACGGACGTGCAGCGCAGCGCGCCGGCCGGCACTTCGAGACCGGCTTCGATGACGTCGACGAGGCGCGATGCGAGCTCGGCGTGAGAATAGACCGTTCGGCTTAACGCGGCAGGCGCGAGACTCTCCGAGAATGGCCGTCAGCGAATCGCCTCTTAATCGCGTATGGCGAAGGCCTCGACACCAAGCGTCTTCATCTCCTCCACGCTCGAGGATCTGAAGGACTATCGCGAGAAGGCGCGAGCGCGGGTACCGGTGGCAGCCGCGCCGAGTGGGAGGCGATGCGCGGCGGGAGCGGGCAAGCCACAGCAACGTCTCAGCCGGTGTCGGTGCCGAACATCCTCTGGCCCGGCGTCAGCACGTTGTTCGGGTCGTAGCGCGCCTTCGCGGCGGCGAAGGGTCCCCAGGCCGGCCCGTAGTGCCGGATCCAATCGGCCTGCGAGAACGGAATCGCGCTTGACGTCATCCGCGTACCACCGAGATCGCGCGCCCGCTCGTATAGCGTGCGATTCATCGCGACCAGGCCGGCGATGTCGGCGGTTGCCGGCGGCACGCGCCCCAGCTGGAATCGATAGATCAGCTCCCCCTCCGGCACCCGGGCGAGCGGACGCTTCATGCTGCTCCGCCGCCATACCGAAAACCGCGGCGAGGCGAACGCTACTTCTGCGGGGGTGGCAATGATCTTCGTCGCGTACTCCATGAATCCGGCTGCAGGCAGGCAGAGGTACAGCCAGGGGTGTGGCAGAAGATAGGCGGCGGGGGTGAAGTCGGTGACCCGCCGATAGTATTCGACATAGGTCAACGTCCGGACGGTTCGGCTCGCGAATTTCAATCCAGCGAGGAGCTGCGCCTCGTTCGGCGCATCGGGGCCGTCATAGAAGACCCCGGCTTCGACGTTGTAGATGAACCCGCCGCTTGGACGGGCGACTGTCCTCCCGTCGAGGTGCTTGAAACGCCCGCCGTTCACGAGCAGCGTGAGATCGGCAATGGCGGTTTGCAGATCGTTGTAGCTCAACAGGAAGAACAGGACACCCGAAGGGGTGGGGACGAGCTCCATGACCGCCTTGAGGATGACGGCGCACTGACCCATCCCGGAGAGCACCGCGTTAAAGAGGTCGCTGTTGCGTTCGTCGGAGCAGGTCACGAGCTCGCCATGCCCGGTCACCACTTCGAGCTCCAGCACCTGATCGACCTGAAACCCCTCGCGCCCGGTGGCCCCGCCGAATCCCTGCGTGCTGAGCGTGCCACCGACCGAGAGCGGCATGTCGTCGATGTTCACCGGTGGTGTCAGCCGCTGGGCGTTCGTCGCATCCAGCACCGGGCCCCACTGCGCCCCGGCGCCGACCTCCAGCGCGGGGCGGCCGCCGAAGGTGACGATGCGGACCGAATTCAACGGCCGGGCGTCGATCACGATTCCGCCGTCGACCTGACTCTGGCCGAAAAATGCGTGGGATCCCGCGGTCCGCACCGCGATCTTGACGCCGCGGCGGTTCGCGAACTGGAGCGTCTTCAGGATATCCTGAGCCGAACCCGGCCTGAGCACTGCGGCCGGCATCCGGTGGACGATGTTGCCGAAGTCGCTCGCCGCAGCGTACCGCGTAGCGTCGTCGACGAGCAGCGTCCCGCTGAGATCCGCCAGGTCGCTGCGCAGCGCTTGTCCCGCCGACCGTGGAACGGACGTGCATGCCGGCTGCAGCGCGAGGAGCGCCACTCCGGCTGCGAGTTCCTTGGTAAATGCGCGGCGGGATAGTGGTCGCTCCATGGTTCGACCTCCCTTGGACTGACCGCGACTCGATCGCGCCGCGAGCCGGCCAACACGTCTGCGCCGGCGACTGGACGCCGCCGGCGCTTTGCTCGCGTCGGACTACTTCTTCAGCGCCTTCCAGGCTTCTTCACCGATTCCGGTCGTGAAGCAACGCGTGTGCTCGAACGCTCCGCCTTTCTGCTGGTACACGTTGGAGTTGATCATCACATACTTGATCGAGCCGTCCTTCGCCCGCAACCGCGCCGGATAGGCGTTGACGGTCTCGAATCTCAACAGCCGTCCGAGGATGTCATTGACGACATCCTTGTCCACGTGGAAGTCGCCGATGAATCGCCCGATATACTCTTCGGGTTTGTAGCCCATGAAGTCGAGCTCAGTATCGTTCGCCCAGAGGATGGTTCCCTTGTCGTCGACGGCATGAAGGCTCACGGAACACTTGTTGGCGAAGTTGTCCCAGTTCTCGAAGTGCTCAAAGACTTGCATCAGGTGTCTCCTTTTCCAGCTTGTTTCCGCGCCGTTTCGGGCCCGGTCTCTGGCTGATCGCCAGCGGGGCTAACCGGCCGCGGCAGGCGGCCCGTTAACTTCAAGCTTTTCAAGGCGGTCCACGCCGCCTCGTCGATGACCGTGGTGAAGCACCGCGTGTGCTCGAACGCGCCGTTCTTCCGCCGGTACACGTTGGAGCTGAGCATCACGTATCGGATCGAGCCGTCCTTCGCCCGCATGCGCGCCGGATGCGCGTTCACAGTCTCGCCCCCGATCAGCCGTTCGAGAACGTCCTGGACGACGCCCTTATCGATGTGAAAGTCGCCGATATAGCGGCCGATGTACTCCTCCGGTGAGTACCCCAGGCACGCAAGCTCCGTGTCGTTCGCCCAGAGGATGATCCCCTGCGCGTCGACGGCATGCAGGCAGACGGAGCACTTGTTGGCGAAGTTGTCCCAGTTCTCGAAATGCTCGAACGTGGGCGTGCGGACCGCGATGGGCGGCCGGTAATCGGGTTCAGGAAGCTCCGGTCCCCAGCTTGGGGCACTCCGACCGGACTCGACTTCCTGCGCAGGCGAGCGGATCTCCTCGACGAGCCGCTCCGCGTTCCGGAATGCCCGGGCATCCAACGAGAGGTCGTCTCCGCTGCGCAGGATCCCCCGTTCCTTTGCGAGCTTGGCGCGGGTGTTGCCGTCGTAGAGCCGCCACTCCTTCAGCAGGGGTGTGAGGCCCCGGCGCGAAGACAAGGGCCGTCCAGCGAGTCGCTGGTGCGCGTAGATCGCGACGCTGGCCAGACGGACCGCAGCGTCCAAGCGACTTCTCGCCTTGAGATCGCGGATCGTGATTCGCAGCTGTCCGGCATCGGTGAGGTAAGCGACACCGGGAAGTTCGCGTTCGGTGAAGGACCACCCCTGCGTCGGGGCAACCTCCGGGAAGTAGCGCGCGAGCACATACGAGAGAACGCGGCGTCGCGCCTCGACGTCTGCCAGCTTGGAGATCGCCGCGCTGCTCGCGACGATCGCGGCGAGCTCGCTGTCGTGGTCGTGGTTCGAGGTGTATTCCATGGGCCGCAGAATAGCGACCACATGCTTGCTGTCAAGCTATCGGCTAAGCAATCTACCGGGCAAAGAGTTGGAGTGGAGCCCCGTTCTGCCAAAAAGATCTAATGAGATCAAAACACTAAACTAATATCGCTGCGGTCACTTGTATTCAAAGAATATGCACGATCAATTAGTATTAAGCGCAATCCAGCCTTGCGAACGCCTTTGCCGTCACCCGCCGCCGCCGCGCAGCCCCACGATGATGAAGAGCGCCATGCTCAGCCCCATCAGGACGTAGCCGGCGCGGTTGAGCTGCCGTGCGCGCTCCGCGCCGATCTTGCCCCGCACCTGGAGCGCCGATGCCGCGACGGCGACGAGCGCGCCCGCGATCGCGAGACCGATGATCACCGGTCGCGTGAGCAGCACTTCCATCGCGGTCACGCGCGGCTTGCGCGCTTGAGATAGGCCTCGACGAAGTCGGCCGCCGCCTTGCTGCCGCGCGCGAACGAGCGCATCGCCTCGGCGTGCAGGATCGAGAGCGCCTCGCGCTTGATCTCGTTCGCGCGGTCGCTCTCGACGAGATCCGAGAGCCGGCGCGGCCGGGGCAGATCGACCTCGACCACCGCCCGCACCTGCGTCGGGATGTTCGACATGATGAGCAGGCGATCGGCGAGATAGACCGCCTCGTCGATGTCGGTGGTGACGAAGAAGTTCGTGCGGTGGTACTCCTCGTACAGGCGCGAGTAGTACTCCCACATCAGCTCCTTCGTCATCGCGTCCAGGCCGCGGAACGGCTCGTCGAGGATCATCACCTTCGGGTTGTTGATCATCGCCCGTGCGAGCTCGGCGCGGCGCTGCATGCCGCCGGAGAGCTGCCCCGGGTACTTGTTGCGGAAATCCTGCAGCCCGACCTTTGCGAGCAGGAACTCCGCGAGATCGAGCGTCTGCCTCGTCACCTCGCCGCGCGCCCGCGGCCCGTAGAGGATGTTGTCGTAGGTCGTCATCCACGGGAAGAGCGCGGTCTCCTGGAACACGACCAGCCGGTCGCGGCTCGGCTCGGTGATCGGCTGCCCGTCGAGCGTCACCGTCCCGGTCGTCGGCCGCTCGAAGCCGGCGAGGAGGCGGATCATGGTGCTCTTGCCGCACCCCGACGGGCCGATCATCACGGTGAGCTTGCCGCGCTCGATCGTGAACGAGCAGTCGCGAACAACCTCCTTCCCGAGCCGCGTGGCGCCGTAGCTCTTGGAGACGTTTGCGACCGCGATCTCGCCGGCGTTGATCGCCGGGCGGACCGGATCCGCAACCGCGGCGGTCATCGGACCCTCAGCCACGGCGTCACGTACTTTCCGAGCGTGCGCAGGAGCTCGCTCGAGAAGTAACCGGCGATCCCGATCGAGATCATGCCGACCACGATCTGCTCGTACGAGCCGCCCACGTAGGAGTTCCAGATGAAGAAGCCGAGACCGCCGCCGGTACCCGCGGACTGGCTGCCGCCGCCGGAGATCATCTCGGCCGCGACCACCACTTCCCAGGTGATGCCCATCCCGACCGCGGAGCCGACGACGATCGAGGGCAGGGTGCCGGGCAGGATCACGCGCCGGAAGATGTCCCAGCGCGACGAGCCCATCGACTGCGCCGCCTGGAAATAGCGCTGGTCGATCGACCGCGCGCCGCCGAGCACGTTGATCACGATCGTGTAGAAAGCGCCCAGGAACGTGACGAACGTGATCGAGAGCTCCTGCGTCGGCCAGAAGATGATCGAGGCAGGGACCCAGGCGAGCGGCGGGATCGGCCGCAGCACCTCGAAGGTCGGGAAGAAGGTGCCGTAGGCGGTCCGGCTGACGGCGAGCGCGAGCCCGAACGGGATCCCGACGATCATCGCCGCAATGAAGCCGCCCATCACCCGGAAGAAGCTCTTGTACCAGCTCGTCCAGTAGCCGGCGGAGGTGAGGACCTCGGTCCACGACGCGAGCACCGCGCTCGGCGCCGGCACCACGCCGATCCATGGCAGGTAGTCCTTCTTGAAGCCCATGGCGCCGAGGAACGCCTTGAACGGCGCGAAGAACTCCGGCGCCATCCACTGTTTCGAGCGCGCGCCGAGCTCCCACAGGACGAGGAACACGACGATCGAGAGCACCCCGCGCCAGAACACCGAGCTCGTGAGGATCCGGTTCAGCCTGGTCTTCGCCGCCACCCGCTAGCCCTCTTTTTCCCCGGCCTGGAAGGCCTTCAGCGCTTCCTCGTGCACCGCGTCGTTGGTCTCCTCGATCAGCTCGCGGAACCGCTTCGAGGTGAGCACGCCGTAGTCGCGCGGGTGCGGGATGTCGACCGTGAGCACCTTCTTCGGCTTGCATGGGCGGGTTGTCATGATCGCCACCTTGTGGCCGAGGAAAATCGCCTCCTCGAGGTCGTGGGTGATGAAGAAGATCGTCACCTTGTTCTTGTAGTAGATCTCGAGCAGCGCCTCGTGCATCACGCTCTTCGTAAGCGAGTCGAGCGCGCGGTACGGCTCATCGAGAAGCAGCACCTTCGGATCGTTCATCAGCGCGCGCACGATCTCGACCCGGCGCCGCATCCCGGACGAGACTTCGCCGGGGTAGTTCAGCTCGACTCCCGCGAGGCCGGCGTCCGCCATCATCGCGCGGCCCTTGTCGACCGCCTCCTTCGGGCTGAGCTTGCCCTGCATGACCGGCCCGAAGACGACGTTGTCGAGGTTGGTCTTCCAGGGGAAGAGCGCGCCGTTCTGGAACACGACGATCCGGTCCGGCCCGGGCTCGGCCCGCGGTTTCTCCCTGGAGCAGAGCACCTCGCCGTCGAGCGTGATGCTGCCGGAGGTGATGTCGTGGAAACCGGCGATCGCGTTGAGCAGCGTCGTCTTGCCGCAGCCGGACGGCCCGACGATCATGCAGATCTCGCCGGCGTCGATGTCGAGCGAGCAGTGGTCGACCGCCATGACCGCCGCCCCTTCCGGGTCGTAGATCTTGACGACGTCGTCGATCAGGATCCGGCCGCGGGTCGCCGCCGGACCGCTTCTCGGGGCTCGGGTGCGCGCAAGTCCATCAACGCTCCGCCAGCGCGAGCTCGCGCACGCGCCACTCCATCAGGTAGTCGCCGGCGATGCGCACCATCGCGCTCGTCACGTAGCCGACGAAGCCGAGCGTGATCATGCCGATGACGATCGTCGGATACCGCACCATCATGTACGAGGTGTTGATGACGTAGCCGAGGCCGTACTGGCCGGAGACCATCTCCGCCGCCACCAGCGAGAACCACGACACGCCGATCGAGATCTGCAGGCCGGTGAAGATGAACGGCAGCGCACCCGGCAGGATGACGTGGCGGAACGTCTGCCATTTGCCGGCCCCGAGGCAGGACGCGGCACGGACGTACGACTCGTCGATCGACTCGACGCCGAGCATGGTGTTGAGCGCGGTGGCGAAGAACGAGGCGAGAAACGCGAGGTACACGATCGCAGACTCGGTGGCGATGAACATCACGATCGCGAGCGGCACCCAGGCGAGGATCGGGATCGGCCGCAGCAGCTCGAACACCGGGAAGACGTACTCTTTGAACTTGCGCGACCAGCCGAGAAAGAGGCCGAACGGGACGCCGAGAACGGTGGCGAGGAAGAACGCCTGCGCGACTCTCCAGATCGACATCCCGATGTGCTGATAGTACTCGGCGATGTAGAACGAGAGGCCGTAGGTCGGATTCGGGCTGAACCACTCCTTGATGACCGCGGTGATCCCGGGCATCTCCTTGAACCGCGGCAGGCGCCATACCTCCACCGCGAGGTACCAGAATCCGAGGAACAGCGCGAAGCCGACGAACATCAGGTAGGGGCGCGGGCTCTTCAGCCACAGCGAGACACGGTACATCGTAAGGCCGAGGGTCGTCATCTCCTCGGGCTGCGGCCGGCCCGCGAGGCGACGTACCTGCGCGAGCAGCTCGGGCACGGTGAACTCGCGCGTGATCATCGACGCGAACTGCTCCATCACCGCATTCCCGGCTGCTGCGTCGGACTCGAGGACCTTGACGAGCTCCTCCGTGCCGAGACGCAGCACTTCGGTCGGCTCGCTCGCGGTGACGGTCGCGAGCCGCTTCGTCTGGCCGAGCAGCAGGCTCGCCCAGCCGAAGACGCCGCCGCGCGTCATGCGCTTCAGCGGCTCGCGCGCGCCGACCTCGGGCGTGAAGACGTGCTCGACCTTCCCCGATACGACGACGAAGATGTCGTCGGCATCGCCGCTCGCGCCGTAGATGCGCTCGCCGGCGGCGTACCGGGCCCGACGCGCGATCGCCGCGACGCGGTGGAGCAGCGCCTCCGGCGCGTCGCGGAACGGGGTCGTGGCGCGGAGGCACTCGAGTTCGGCGTCCTGCGCCGTCTGGCCGAGCGTCAGCTCCATGGTGATCCCGTGTCTCCCCCCGTCCTCAACGCAGCCGCGTGCCGGCGGGGTCCCTCCGCGAGAGGACGGGAAGCGATCGCGTCACTTCGGCGCCTGGCTGTCGGGCAGCGCCTTCACCTCGCCGATCGGCGCCTTGACGTTGCGCTCCTTCAGCACCTGCTCGGTCCAGCTCGCGTCGATCGCCTCGGGGCGGATCTGCTCGACGTTGATGCTCTTGATCGAATGCAGGAACGCCGCCGCGCGCTTGATCAGCTCGCGCGCTTCGGGCGTGAACGCGTAGTGGAGCTGGTTCCGCACCGGCGAGCCGCCCGCGGTCTGCGGGTAGGTGCCGTACAGGGAGTACCAGAGCGCACGCTCGGAGAAGCCGGTCGTCTGCTCCTTCGCCATCTTGATCACTTCGGCCGCGTTCTTCGGATCGGCGAGGAAGAGCTGCGCGTCGAGCTCCGCCATCAGCCACCCTTTCACGATGTCCGGCCGCGCCTGAATGAGATCGGCGCGCATCGCGAGGAAGCCGCCGTCATTCTCCTGGACGCTCATGCCGGAAGCGACGCGGCGTGCGAGGCCCTCCTGCACCAGGCGCGACGCGGTGGGCTCCCAGATCACCGCCGCGTCGATCTTGCCGGCGCGGAAGTTGGAGGTGATCACCTCGATGTTCTGGTTCAGGTACTCCTTCGGGTTCACGCCCTCCTTCTTGAACGTCGCCTGCGCGAAGCGGTCAGTGCAGCTGCCCTTCGGCACGGCGACCGTCTTGCCGTCGAGCCACTTGATGAAGTCCTTCGGCGTGCCGAACTGCGGCGCATCGTTTCGCGCGAGGAAGATGTTGCACTGGTCGAACCCGAGCCCGAGGTTTGCGACGAGGCGGACGTCCGCGGTCTCGGTCTTCGTGGTCGACACGATCGCCGGCATGTCGCCCATGTAGCCGATCGATTGCTTCCCGGCGAGCATGTTGTTGACGATGATCGCGCCCTGCAGTCCGATCTGGAACTCGACCTGCGTGCCGGCGGGCAGGTACTTCTCGTAGAATTTCTTGCCGCGCATCACCACGCCGGACCACGACTGGGTGTAGTAGGGCTGGTACCCGACGGTGATCTTCGCCGGCCCGCCCGGCTTGCCGTAGTCGTCCTGGGCGTGCGCGAAGCCGGCCATCAGGGCGAGGGGTGCCAGCACCGCGAGGGCCCGGCGGAATGCAGCTGCTGCTTTCATGACTTCCTCCTAGAGTGAGTTTGCGACGGCACTTCGATGCCGCCTGCGGCTCTTTCAGCTGGTGTTGCCGCGTGTCGCTGCCGTTTCGCGCTCCCCTTGAGTCACTTCGCACCCGGCTCGGCGAGATAGCGCGCGATCAGCGCCGAGAGCCGTTTCATCACCAGGTAGCCGGAGGCCGGATCGGCCTCGAGCGCCTGCAGAGTCTGTTTGCCGTCGATGCGGAGCACCGCCGACCGCTCCTCGCAGCGGGCGCTCGCGATCCGTCGCGGGTGGCTGTCGAGCAGCGCCGCCCAGCCGAATACCTCCCCCTTGCGCAGCATGAACCCCGCCGGGCTCGTGCGCTCGTCGCGCCCGATCCGGAACTCGACTCGTCCCGACTCGAGCACGAAGAAGTCCTCGGCCGGGTCGCCGACCGCGTAGATCACCGCCCCCGCGCCGTACTCCTCGCGCTTCGCCAGCGCGGCCAGCTTGGCGAGCGTCGCCTCGGAGGCCCCGGCGAAGAGCGCGCCCGCGTCGAGCGCGCTCTTCGATTCGACGTATATCGAGTCGCCGTCGACGGACAGATCGTAGCGCTCGAGCGCGGTTTCGGCGAGCCCGACCGGCGCGCCGCTGCGGATGTCCCATTGCCACAGATGCATGTGGCAGGTGAGCATCGCGCCGTCGTAGAGGCCCTCGCAGAGCGGCACGTCCTGGTGCGGGCAGATCGCCTGGTAGGCGAAGAACTCGCCGCCGGAGTTGGCGACGAGAAGCCTGAGGCCGCCTTCGGCCTCGCACTCTCTCATGCCGTTCGCCGGAATGTCACCCGCGCGGCAGACGAAGCGCTTCCCCATCAGCTGAACTTGTCGTAACGGATGTTGTCGGCGGTGAGCTTCGCTTCCAGCAGCAGGAAGCGGATCGCGGCGTCCACCGCAGGCGGCGGTCCGGCGAGATAGGCCCGGACATTGCCGAAACGCCCTTGCATCGCCTTTTTCGCCACCTCGTGCACCAGCCCGCGCTCGAAGCGAAGCAGCGGGTGCCCGCGCGCGGCGGCGGCCGCCGCGTCCTCGTCCGAGAGGGCGACGGTGATGTCCAGCTGGCCGGGAAAGCTGCGCCGGAAGGCCTCGAGCTCGTCGAGGTAGAAGGCGTCGGCCATCGTGCGCACGCCGAAGAAGACGTCGCCGCGGAACTGGTCGAAGTAGCGCTCCTGGCAGGCGCGGGAGAGGATCGCCATCATGCCGGCGATGCCGCTGCCGCCGGCGATGCAGAGGATGTGCTTGCCGAGGCTGGGGTGGAAAGTGGCCTTGCCGAGCGGCCCGAACAGCTCGACCCGTGTCGCGCGTTCCGGCTGCCCGAAGAGCCACTCGGACACACCGCCGCCCGGCTTTTTCTTGACGACGAAGTCGAGCCTGCGGGTACGGCGGTCGAAGTTGACCATCGAGTAGCCGCGAAATCCCGGCACGCCGGGCATCATCACCGCCATGAACTGCCCGGCGTCGAAGTCGACCGGGCGGTCGAGCGCGATCTCGAGCGCCGTCACGTCGTGGGTGAGGGCGCGCGTACCGGCGACGGCGCCGCTCATCTTCGCTGCCGGAAAGGCGCCGGAGTCGATCGCGTATACGAAGCTCGCGACCTCCGCCGTGACGTCGCCCGCTGCCGCGCACTGGCACATCAGGAACTCGCCGGCGCCCTTGAGATACTTGCGGCCCGGCGCCTCGGGCCAGCCGTCGTCCACGCGACCGTCGACGAGCCGCGCCTTGCAGGTGCCGCAGGTGCCGGTCCCGCACTCGTACGGCAGGTCGACCCGCGCGCGCAGGCCCGCGAACAGGATCTTTTCTCCGGGCTCGGCCTCGAACTCGTAGGCGCGGTTGCGCGCGTTGAGCTGCACTCTCATTCAGAACGGCACGTGGTAACCGAACCCGAGCAGCCTCGTGTCGAGGCGCACCGTGCGCTTCACCAGCGTCGGAGCTGCCGCCGTTCAGCTTGATCGTGTCGTGGAACCGGCCGACCGCGAACAGCTCGGTCGCGCCGCCGTCGAGCGAGGTCTTGAACACCTGGAGCGCGGACACTGCCTCGGCCTCGCCGCCGCCGTCCTTGACGTCGACGGTATAAACGGTCGCGTGACGGGTGATCGGCGAATGGTCGCTGTTGTGCTTCGGCAGGTTGTTGAACAGCGTCGTCATGCCGGCCTTGTCGTGGTCGAGCCAGACCATCTCCTTGCGGACCTCGGGGCTGTACGTGGCGATGGTGTAGCGGAATGCCGGATCGCAGAGCGCGAGGAAGGCGTTCCAGTCCTTGCCGTCGAGCGCGAGACAGGAGCGGTAGACCAGCTCCTCGACCGCGCGTCGTTGCTCGAGGGTGGTCACGGCTCGCCCCCTACGCCGCCACCCGCACCGGCTTGCCCTCGAGATACGGATCGTACGCCGGGCGGCCCATCAGACGGCTCCACTCGGCGTAGTAGTGGCGCATCCCGACCTCGTCGTGGATGGTGCTGTTCTCCTCGCGTCCCTGGATCACCCAGCGCGAGTCGGTGCCCTCGCGCATCGCGCGGCCCTGGCCGTGCACGCCGAGCAGGTCCTCGTGGAGGTTGCGGCCGAACGGGCCCCAGATCATGTTGTGGTCGAAGACGCGCTGTGCGCGCTCCTCGGGCGTGTCGCTCTTGAGCCCGAGCCCGCGGAACTCGATCAGGACTTCGTTCGGCCCTAGCGGGATCGAGGTGTCGATCCGCATCACGGAGGTGCGCAGGTTGTAGGTCATCCCGGGGAACACGTCGACCATGTACCAGCCGCCGCGCGCGAGCCCCGGCCAGCCGACCGCGCGCTCGATCGAGCCCTCGTACTTGTCGTACTGGATCTGCATCGAGCCGACGGTCGCGTGGCCGCGCGGGAACGCGGTGTACTTCCGCTCGAAGTAGCCCGGCTGCATCATGCCGGTGATGCGATTGAAGTAGTGCAGATAGTCGTGATAGAACTCGCTGTTCGTGTCGTGCCAGAGCTTGAAGTTCGTGCGCACGCGCGCCTTGTGGAAGTGGAACAGCTCCATCGGCTCCTGCATGTACGGCTCGAGGATGTCCATCGCGCCGCCCATGAACTCCCGCAGCGACGACGCGGCGTCGTCGACGTTGACCCAGACGAAGCCGCCGAACGCCACCTCGGTCCGCACTTCCCGGAGGCTCGCGTCCTGCTTGCCGTACCTGTCCTGGTAGCCCTGCTCGCCGCGCGTGATGTCGACGCAGCTGCCGCGCGTGTCGAACGACCACTGGTGGAAGATGCACGTCATCCGCTTCGCGTTGCCCGCGGGGTCGTACAGGATGGTGTTTCCGCGGTGCGGGCAGATGTTGTAGAAGGTCCGGACCTTCGAATCGTCGCCGCGCACCACGACGAGCGGCACGCCGGCGGGATGGGTGAAGAGCCGGTAGTCGAAGGGGTTCGGGACCTCGGACTCGTGGCAGGCGATGATCCAGCTCGGGCGGAAGAGCTTCTCGCGCTCCTCGGCGAAGATCGCCGGGTCGGTGTAGATCCGCGAGTCCACGTAATGGGTCGCGGGAAACTTGGGTCGGGCGGCCCAGTCGGCAGCGGTCTTGGCCATGCGCGTGCTCCTACATCCGGTTAGCTGATCCGAGCCCTAAACGCAGATTTTGTGCCACGCCGCGCGCCCGGGCTAAATCACTAATTTCTCGATCGATATGCTATCCGACGGACGCCGGGCCGTGGCCGCCTGTTTCCGCAGGAAACAGGCGCCCTCCGGACGAAAAACGGCGACCGGGCAAGTACCTCAGCCGGTCGCCGCTCGCCTGGCCGCGGGGCGTCGCTACTTGCAGTTCGTCATGCAGCGTACCGCTTTCGCGTCCGGCCGGTCGTCGACGATGAACCCGTTCCGGTTCGGCATCTGGACCGCGGGCAGCGTCTTCGCGTCCATCACCGCGTTGGCCGGCACGAGCCCGTTCAGGTTCAGGAGGTACGCCGACAGCGCGTACACCTCGTCGCCGTCAGGCTCTGCGGCCGGTCCATCGGCATCGTGCGCCGGATGTAGTCGAACAGGATCGGCGCGTACGGGTACATGCTGCCCGGCGTCAGCACCCGGGCGTTCGTGGTGAACGAGCCGATGCCGCCGACCATCGTGCCGTAGACCGGGCCGCCCTTCGCGTCCGCGCCGTGGCACGCCACGCACTTCGCGTCGTAGATCGCCTTGCCCTGCGCCACGCTGCCGCTTCCCGGCGGCAGCCCGCGGCCGTCCGAGGTACGGATGTCGATGTTCCACGGCGCGATGTCCGCGTCGCTGATCGGCTTGCCGTAACCGGCCTGCGGGCTTCGGCCGGGGTCGACGCGGTCGTGCTGCATCTGCGGCGCAACCGGCTGCCGCGAGCGCGGCCGCGACGCCCAGTCCGACCACTCAACCCGCGATCGCATTTTTCACCTCCCCGTTCGCCGCTGATCGACCACGGCTGGATGCCGTTGTGGTGCTGCACGAAGCCGACGATCGCGCGGGCCTTCTGGATGTCCGCGACCGTCGGCTGCACGTAGCCGGTGGAGTCCACCGCGCGGCTCTGCGATCATCGCCGGCCAGCCGTTCCAGTTCCACCGGAAGCGGAACGCGGTCAGCATCTTGTCGAGCACCGGCGCCTCGAGCGTCGCCTCCTGCCAGTTCCGGCCGCCGTCGACCGAGACGTCGACCGCCGTGATGCGGCCGTTGCCCGACCAGGCGAAGCCACTGGATCTCGCACCGGCCCCGGCCGGTCGAGCTTCATGCCGCCGGAGGGCCGGGTGATCACCGACTTGCACTCCATCTCGAAGCTGAACTGGCGCCACTTGCCCTCCGGCATCGGATCGGTGTAGCGCGCGGTCTCGCTGCGGAAGTGCCAGGGCTGGTCGCCACACCTTGATGCGGCGCAGCCACTTCACCGAGACGTTTCCTTCCCAACCCGGGACGAGCAGCCGCAGCGGGTAGCCGTTCTCGGGCCGCAGCATCTCGCCGTTCGCGCCGTAGACGATCAGGCACGTCGTCCATGCACCTTCTCGATCGGGATCGAGCGCGTGTGCGCCGAGCCGTCGGCGCCTTCGAACGCACCCACTTCGCCGCCGGACTGCAGCCCGGCCTCGTCGAGCAGCCACGACACCGGGATGCCGGTCCACTGGCCGCCGGACAGCAGCCCGTGGGTCTGCTGCACCGTGGTCGAGGCGTTCTTCAGCCAGTCGGCGAGGCCGTTGCCGGAGCACTCGAGGAAGTGGAAGCGCGACACCGACGGGTAGCGCATCAGGTCGTCCATCGTGAACTGACGAGCGGCTGGCGCACCATGCCGTGGATCACCAGCCTGTGCGTCGCCGGGTCGATGTCCGGCGTGCCGGCGTGGTGGCGCTCGAAGATCACGCCGTTGGGCGTGACGATGCCCTGCTGGCCCTGGAGCGGCGTCATGCTCCAGTCCGACCAGTTCTGCCGGTTCACGAAGACGTCGGTGCGGCGGCGCGCGAACGTGCTTCTCGAACTTCGACGGCATGCCGTAGATCGCCGGCGCGATCGGGCGGCCCATCTCCCGCGTCGCCGGCGCGATCGGGAGCGGCGCGGCGCGGGCGGCGGAGGCGACGCTGCCGACGGCGAGCGCGCCACCCGCCATGGCGGCGCTCTTGCGGAGAAACGCGCGCCGGTCCTCGGACTCGAGCCTCGCCTCCTCCTCCTTGGGCAACAGGGTTCGCTTCGGTAGGGACCGCAGTCGGGTGTCGCTAGCCATGGATCCTCCTTCGGTGTGCGGCGCCGGGCCGCTGGTCCGGGGTTCTTCGCCCCGTAATCCATGAAGACTAGTGCATTAACCGTGCCATTGCACTCGCCCGGCCTAACCCGTTGTCGCTTCTGATTGTGCGATTGCGGGATCGGGGCGGCGGCGCGTCGCGCGTGTTTCATGCGGAAACGGGGCGCGCCGACGGGAACGGCGCTGGCTCGGCGCGAGGCGCCGGGAGTAGACTCCGCGGCATGAAAAGCCTGACTGCGCTCGCGCTTCTCAGCCTAGCCTATGCCGCGCCGATCGCCGCCGACGGCGACAACGCGCGGGCGGTGTTCTCGATGATCTGCACCCGGGAGGGGCTGTCGCTGGGCCATCGCGACGAGGCGCTGCGCAGGTACATCGACGAATGCGTCGCCGCTAAGATGAAGGTCTACGACCACGACATGTCGGACCCGGCGACCGCGCACATCCCGAAGTCCTGCTGACCGGTCTCGTTTTCCTTCGACGGCGGCTCGAAGCCGGGCTTGGTCAGTCGATGATGTGGTAGACCGGCGCCTTCTCCATGTCCCACTTGCCGGTATTGCGGTCGTAGCGGGACAGGGTGAAGCAGTGCCAGTTCTCGTCGTCGAGCTTCATGTGATCGCCCCGGTAGTAATACCCCGGCCAGCGCGTCTCCGTCCGGAACAGCGTGTGATGGGTCACGGACTCCGAGGCGAGAAGCCGGTGGTGCAGTTCCCAGGTGCGCTGAAGCTGGTGCAGGTCCTCCGCGCCCATGTGGCTCATGTCCTCCTTCAGCATGGCCAGCAACTCGAGGCCGCGCTCGAGCAGCACGCCGTTCGTCATGTAGTTGGTGCTGATGCCGCCGACGTATTCGTCCATGATCTTCTCGAGGCGCTGAAGGCCATGGATCGGCAGCAGATAGCTCGGCGATACGGTCCCGGCGACGATCTCGTTGCGGCCGACCCGGTAGTTCTCCAGGGGCTGGTAGATCTCCTGCTCGAGGTCGCGATATTCCTTCTCGCTCACCTGAGGCTGGTCCTTCCCCTTTTCCATCACGTACTTGACCGCCGCCTTGCCGGCGATCCGGCCTTCCGTGAACGACCCTGACGAGAACTTGTGGGCGGTGCCGCCGATGGTGTCGCCGGCGCCGAAAAGGCCGTCGACCGTCATCATCCGGTTGTAGCCCCACTGGTATTCCGCCGGGGCATAGTCTTCCGGCCCGCTCGCCCACGCGCCGGAGCAGGTGGCGTGCGAACCCATGACGTAAGGCTCGGACGTGGTCAGCTCGGGATTGATGTACTTGGGGTCGATGTTCTGCGACGCCCAGACGACCGCCTGCCCGATCGTCATGCCGAGGAAGTTCTCCCAGCCGACGGTCTCCTTGTGCGGGTCCTGGAAGGCCTCCTTGGTCACCATGCGGATGGGACCGCGGCCGGCCGCGACCTCCTTCAGGATGGCGTGGTTGCGCAGGCAGGTCGGCACCGGGTGACGGTCGATGTAGTCGCCCACCAGAGCCTTGGTGTCCTCGTACCACTTCTACTCGTACTCCTCGCCGTAGCCGTTCTGCGTGTACGTCTTCAGATGGAGGAAGTAGGCGCCGACGGGACCGTAGCCGTCCTTGAAGCGGGTCAGGACGATGCGGTTTTCCATCTGCGTCATCTTGGCGCCGACCTGGATCGGAAGCGCGTACGCGGACGCGCTGCTCCATGGCGCATACCAGGTTCGCCCCATTCCCTCGCCCACCGCGCGTGGCTTGAAGATGTGCGACGCACCACCGGCGGAGACGATGACGGCCTTCGCGCGGAACACATGGAAATCACCGGTCCGGACGTTGAAGCCGACGGCGCCGGCGACCCGGTTGGCCTTGGCTGCGTCCATCAACAGGTGGGTGACCATGATCCGGTTGTAGACCTCGGTCGCGGCCTTGCGCGCCGCCTCGGCGACGATGGGCTTGTAGCTCTCGCCGTGGATCATGATCTGCCACTTGCCTTCGCGCTGGTACCGTCCGGTCTTGGGGTCGCGCATGATCGGCAGGCCCCATTCCTCGAACTTGTGCACCGTGGAATCCACGTGCCGGGCGATGTCGTAGCCGAGGTCCTCGCGCACCAGGCCCATGAGGTCGTTGCGCGCGTAGCGGACGTGGTCCTCGGGCTGGTTCTCGCCCCATTGCATGCCCATGTAGCAGTTGATGGCGTACAGGCCCTGGGCGACCGCGCCGCTCCGCTCGATGTTCGCTTTTTCGACGCAGACGATCTTCAGGTCGCGCCCCCAGTACCGGGACTCGTAGGTCGCCCCGCAGCCCGCCATGCCGCCGCCGATGACGAGGATGTCCGCGTCCACGAAGACCGTCTTCCTGCGTCCGAACAGCCCCATCAGACGATCCCCCGCCTGAGTTGATCCGGGCGCAGCGCGGGCAACCCGCCTTCGATCTTGAGCGCTTCCGGCTCGTGCGCGAGTTCCTGCCTGGCGAAATCCTCGGGGCGGGGCGCCGCGTACTCGGCCGGGCCCTTGATCGATCCCCAGGGCGTCGTGCGGATCGGCGACACGAAGTTCTTCTCGCGGCCGTCGCGGAACTTGAGCCGCCACGAAATCGTCCCCTTTGCCTCCTCGCGGAGCACCCGCACGCTGTGGCCCAGCGGGGCGAAGTCAGCGTAACCGCGGGCGTCGATGGCGTTCTGCGGACAGGCCTTCACGCAGGAGTAGCACTCCCAGCACATGTTCGGCTCGATGTTGTAGGCGCGCCGATAGGTCTTGTCGATGTGCATGATGTCGGACGGGCAGATGTCGACGCAGTGCCCGCAGCCGTCGCACCGGGTCATGTAAACGAAGGTTGGCATGGCGGTGGTTGTCTCCGGAAATGAAGTCCGAGGCGGGCAGGTCAGTAGTGCCGAGGTTGCTCGCGCGCGCTGCCGAACAGCTCGGGCTTGTCCGCGGGCGCGGGCAGGTTGCTCCGGGACTCGTTCGCGTAGGAAAGCCTTTTTTCGAAGGCTGCCGCGGGCTTGAAGAACATGTGGGCGAACTTGGACCACGGCACCGATCCGAAGAGGACCGTCGTCGCGATGATGTACAGGGCGAAGAACACGTTGGCGCCGGAGCCGCCTCTCGTCTGCAGGAACGCCCAGACCAGGCCCAGCGTCACGCTGACCAGCAGCGAGAGGATGAACAGATCCGCGCGCATGACGCGAAAGGGCGATCCGCCCTCGGCGGTGACGTCGGCGCGAATGAAGAACCAGAACCAGTATCCCCCGATGCAGATCATCGCGCCGCCGATCCACCACGCGAGCGGCAGGATGGCGGGGGTCGGGGTCGCGGGCGTCGGGTAGGCGAACACCATGACGGCGGTGGTGACGGCATACATCACGAACCCGTACATGGTGAGCAGGTGGGCGACGCGGCGGCGCGGGTTGCAGAATTCCCCGGATGCCAGAACGTCGACAACGCCGGTTTGGATGGCGAGCGACACCAATTCGCCGCCACCGACTTGCTTCGACCCTTTGCTTTTCGATTTCCGCCAACTATCGAAAAAATACTTGGCGCTCCCCTTGTGCACGATGTCGAAGAGCGTCCCTGCCGCAACCAGGGCGATCATGATGACGACGTAGGCCTGCATGACGGCGGGCGTTATGGAAAGCCCGGCAAACGGATTGCTGGCGAACATTTCTTGTCTCTCCCCGTTTCGGCGGAGATTCTAAGTGTCGCGTGACAAGCCCTGGCCTCGATCTTCGCTATGCGCCGATAGAGGCGTTGAATGCGCTGCGAAATGGCGCGCGAAGCGACCGATGATGCGATGCGGAAGGAAGCATCTCACCGCGCGCTTGACGAGGCGCGCTTGGCCGGCGCCGATTTCTCGACGAGCTAGCGGCCGAGCTCCCGCAGCTCGAAGCGCATCGCCGCTAGATCGCCCAGCGCCCACGTCGCAGGCGCGGCGAGACCGGCCACCGTCCCGGGATTGACGAGCCAGGTCTCATCGCCCTTCACGCTCGCGACCTTCCGCGCTTCGGCCTGGTGCGAGTGCCCGCAGCACACCAGTTCCCAGTCGCCGGTGCACGCCATGGCGTAGCCGTAGTCGTGATAGTGCACGACGAAGACCCGCCGGCCGGCGAGCTCGATGCGCGCGTCGGGGCCGTGGTACTGGAGCAGTCCGCCGCTCGCGCGCGCCATGTTGTGCAGCGCCGCCGAATCGCCGATGTTGTTGCCGTGGATGAGGTGCAGCGGCATTCCGAGCGCGAGGGCGGGCTTGAGCGTCTGCGCGCCGATGAGGTCGCCGCAGTGGATCACCGCGGTGGCACCCTGCGCTTTCGCCTCGCGCACCGCCTGGGCGAGCGCATCGGCGCGGTCGTGGCTGTCCGACACAATGCAGATTTTCACTCGGCGATGATAGACCATTAGCTGCGCCGGGAGATTGCTTATGGCCGCATCAGTTTCCCTCGTTGCTTCGGCTCCGAAGCGGCCGCAGAATGCGTCTTCGCAACTCCACGCCGGGAGCATCGCGTTGCCCTCCGAAGTCAAGACCACCACTTGCTACATGTGCGCCTGCCGCTGCGGCATCCGGGTGCATCTGCGCGACGGCGAGGTGCGCTACATCGACGGGAACCCTAACCACCCGATCAACAGGGGCGTGATCTGCGCGAAGGGCGCGTCGGGCATCATGAAGCAGTACTCGCCCGCGCGGCTGACGAAGCCGCTCCTGCGCAAGCCCGGCTCGGCGCGCGGCGACGGCGAGTTCGCCGCCATCTCCTGGGAGGAGACGTTCCGCATTCTGGAGGAGCGCCTCGGGCGCATCCGTTCGACCGACCCGAAGAAGTTCGCGTTTTTCACCGGCCGCGACCAGATGCAGGCGCTCACGGGCCTGTTTGCGCGCCAGTTCGGCACGCCGAACTACGCGGCGCACGGCGGTTTCTGCTCGGTGAACATGGCCGCCGGGATGATCTACACGATCGGCGGCTCGTTCTGGGAGTTCGGCGGGCCCGATCTCGAGCGCGCGAAGCTGTTCGTGATGCTCGGCACCGCCGAGGACCATCATTCGAACCCGCTCAAGATCGCGATCTCGAGGTTCAAGCGCGAGGGCGGCAAGTTCGTCTCGATCAACCCGGTCCGCACCGGCTACTCGGCGATCGCCGACGAGTGGGTGCCGATCCGGCCCGGGACCGACGGCGCGCTGCTGCTCGCGCTCGTCCACGAGATCCTCGCCCTGGGGCTGTACGACCGCGAGTTCCTGGTGCGCTACACGAACGCCGGCCAGCTCGTGAACCTCGACGAGAAGAGCGATCGCTTCGGCCTCTTCGTCCGCGACCCCGCCGCCGACGAGGTGAACCCGATGTATCCGCAGAACCAGATGTGGTGGGATCGGCACACCGATCGCCCGGTCGCGACGCATACCGAGGGCGCGGACCCGTTCCTCCTCGGCGCGTTCCGGCTGCCCGACGGCACGCCGGTCAAGCCGGCGTTCCAGCTGCTGGAGGAGCGGGTCAAGGACTACACGCCCGAGTGGGCCGAGCAGGTCAGCGGCGTTCCGGCGGCGAGGATCCGGCGCCTCGCGCAGGAGATGGGCATCACCGCGCGCGACCAGCGGATCGAGCTCCCGATTCCGTGGACCGATTGCTGGGGCCGGGAGCACGAGTCCGTCACCGGCAACCCGGTCGCGTTCCACGCGATGCGCGGCCTCGCCGCGCATTCGAACGGCTTCCACACCACCCGCGCGCTCGCGATCCTGATGAGCCTGCTCGGTACGATCGACCGGCCGGGCGGGTTCCGCCACAAGGCGCCCTTTCCGCGCGCGATCCCGCCGCAGGCGAAACCGCCGAACGGGCCGCACGCGATCAAACCGAACACGCCGCTCGCGAGCCTCGCGCTCGGCTGGCCCGCCTCGCCCGACGACCTCTTCGTCGACGAGTCGGGCGGCCCGGTGCGGATCGACAAGGGGTTCTCCTGGGAGCACCCGCTGTCGGTGCACGGGCTGATGCACAACGTCATCACGAACGCCTGGCGCGGCGACCCGTACCGCATCGACACGCTCATGATCTTCATGGCGAACATGGCGTGGAACTCGACCATGAACACCATGGCGGTGCGGAAGATGCTGAATGACCGGGACGAGGACGGCGAGTACCGGATCCCGTTCATCGTCGTGTGCGACGCATTCCAGTCGGAGACCACGGCGTTCGCCGATCTCGTGCTCCCCGACACGACGTATCTCGAGCGGCACGACGCGATGTCCATCCTCGACCGCCCGATCTCGGAGTTCGACGGGCCGACCGACTCGGTGCGCGTGCCGGTGGTGCCGCCGAAGGCCGAGTGCAAGCCGTTCCAGGAGGTGCTGGTCGAGCTCGGCGCTCGCCTGAAGCTCCCGGCGTTCGTGCACGCCGACGGCACCCGCAAGTTCCGCGACTACCCGGATTTCATCGTGAACTTCGAGACCGAGCCCGGCTCCGGGATCGGCTTTCTCGCGGGCTGGCGCGGCAAGGGCGGCGAGAAGTTCATGGTCGGCGAGCCGAACCCGCGCCAGTGGGAGATGTACGCCAGGAACGACTGCGTGTTCCACTATCCGCTGCCTGCCTCCTACCGCTACATGCGGAACTGGAACCGCGGCTACATGGAGTGGGCGCAGCGGACTCGCATCCGCCGCTTCAGCGAGCCGGTCCTCATCCACCTCTACTCGGAGGTGCTGCAGCGGTTCCGGCTCGCGGCGCAGGGCAGGTGGCCGACACGGCGCCCGCCGGAGGGCGTACGCGCGCGGGTAGAGACCTACTTCGATCCGCTGCCGTTCTACTACGAGCCGCTCGAAGTGCAGCTGACCGATACGCGAGCATATCCCCTCAACGCGGTGACGCAACGGCCGATGGCGATGTACCACTCCTGGGACTCGCAGAACGCCTGGCTGCGGCAGATCCACGCGCACAACTATCTGCACGTGAACCCCGGGACCGCGTCGGCAAACGGCATCGCCGACGGCGACTGGATCTGGGTCGAATCGCAATGGGGGAAGGTGCGGTGCATGGCGCGCTATAGCGAAGCGGTGGAGCCGGGGACCGTCTGGACCTGGAACGCGATCGGCAAGGCGCCGGGCGCCTGGACGCTCGCCGCCGACGCGAACGAGTCGCAGCGCGGCTTCCTGCTGAACCACGTGATCACCGACGAGCTGCCGGCGCCGGGCGGGGCGGTTTCCAACTCCGACCCGGTCACCGGCCAGGCCGGGTGGTACGACGTGCGGGTGCGGATCTACCGCGCGGCGCCCGAAGAGCCGCAGACGACCTGGCCGCAGGTGCCGGCAGTCGGGCATGTGCCGGGGGTAGACAGCACGCCGCGCGCCTGGCAGGCGTTCGTTGCCGGAAGGAGGGTCGGGGCATGACACAGCTCGAACGGAAGGAACGCTCGCTATGACCCAGCTCGCGTTGGTCATCGATCTGAACGTGTGCGTAGGCTGTCATGCCTGCGTGACGAGCTGCAAGGAGTGGAACACGTCGGGCGCCGCCGGGTTCCTGTCCGACGACAACCCCTACGGGAAGGATCCGACCGGCACGTTCCTCAACCGCGTGCAGAGCTTCGAGGTCGGCGAGTACCCGGACACGCAAGTCGTGCATTTCCCGAAGTCGTGCCTGCACTGCGAGGACCCGCCGTGCGTGCCGGTGTGCCCGACCGGCGCGAGCTACAAGCGCAAGGAGGACGGGATCGTCCTCGTCGACTACGACAAGTGCATCGGCTGCAAGTACTGCGCGTGGGCGTGCCCCTACGGCGTGCGCGAGGTCGACGAGCACCAGAAGGTGATGAAGAAGTGCACGCTCTGCGTCGACCGCATCCACGACGAGAAGCTGCCCGCCGCAGAACGCAAGCCCGCATGCGTCATGGCCTGTCCGACGAACGCGCGGCTCTTCGGCGATATCCACGATCCGCAGTCGGAGGTCTCGCAGGCGATCCGGGAGGCGGGCGGCTACCAGCTCATGCCGGAGTGGGGCACGCACCCCGCGAACCACTACCTGCCGCGCCGGAAGGCCGAGATCAAGGTGCGGACGGAAGACCTCGAGCGCGTGGACAACCCGCTCAAGATCGACGGGCGGCTGCCGAAGCCGGCGCTGAAGTCGCCGTCGCTCGACGACGTGACGTCGTGGTAGGTGCCTGACGGGGCGCGAGTGCGTCCGGCGTGGTCGGTCATTCTCCTGACGACGCTCATCGGCGTCGGACAGGGATTCTTCGCCGCGCTGGTCGCCGTGCAAGCGCTCGGACTCGTCCCGGCGGGCGATCAGTACTATTGGATGGGCGCGGGGCTTGCGCTCGGGTTTCTCGCCGCCGGGCTGATCGCGTCCTTCTTCCATCTCGGGCATCCCGAGCGCGCCTGGCGAGCGGTCGCGATGTGGCGCACGTCGTGGCTATCGCGCGAGGTGATCGTGCTGCCCGCGTTCATGGCGTGCGTCGCCGCCTACGGGCTCGGCCACGCCCTCGGCTGGCCCGCGTCGGGTCCCGCAGGCACGCTCGCGATCGGCGCGCTGGGGATCGTGCTGTGCGGCGCGCTCTTCCTCTGCACCGGGATGATCTACGCGTGTCTCAGGTTCCTGCAGGAGTGGCACTCGCCGCTCACGATCGTCAACTATGTTCTCTTCGGCTGCGCGTCGGGGCTCATGCTGGCGACCGGGTACGCGGCGCTGGTCGAGGCGGCGCTCGCCCGAACGCTCGGAGCGTGGGCGGCGGGCTTCACGCTCGCGGTGCTGGCGACGCGCGTGGCGAGCCTCGTCCGCAATGCGCGCCTCAAGCCGCGGTCGACGCTGCAGACCGCAATCGGGGTGAAACATCCGCGCATCGTGCAGATGTCGCAGGGCTTCATGGGCGGCTCGTTCAACACGCGCGAGTTCTTCCACGGCGCGTCGGACGCGCTCGTCCGGTCGATCAAGTGGACGTTCCTGATCGCGGTGTTCCCGGTCCCGCTCGCGCTGCTCGCCGGCGGGATCGCCTGGCAGGCGCCGGCGCTGCTCGGGCTCGCGTTCCTGGTCCAGTACGCCGGGCTCCTCGCCGAGCGCTGGTTCTTTTTCGCGCAGGCGAACCATCCACAGAACCTCTACTACCAGCGGGTCTCTTGAGCCCCCCGGTCGTCTGCTATATTGGCCGCCAGGAGGGTGAACCGTCATGGATTTCGACAAGGACCTCGACACGCGCGGTCTCAACTGCCCGCTGCCGATCCTGCGGGCGAAGAAGGCGCTCGCCGAAATGACGACCGGCCAGGTGCTGCGGATCGTCGCGACCGACCCCGGCTCGGTGAAGGACTTCCAGGCGTTCTCGAAGCAGACCGGCAATGCTCTCCTCTCGCACGCCGAGGCGGGCCAGGAATTCACCTTCTTCATGAAGAAGAAGTGATCCTCCGGCGAGGCGCGTTGGCTGCACTGCTTGCCGCTTCCGCGCTCGCCATCACGGCGGGCGCGCAAGACGCGACGTTCACCGTGCGAGTGCTGACACCGGAAACCGCGCTGAAGGCGGCACAGGCGGCGCTTGCGAGGTGCCGCGCGAACGGCTTTCAGGCCGCCGTGGCAGTGGTGGACCGGATGGGCGTGGTGCAGGTGCTGTTACGCGACCGGTTCGCTGGTGCGCACACGGTCGACATGGCGCGCGACAAGGCCTGGACGGCGGTGAGCTTCCGCACCAGCACGACCGATCTCGCCCAGGCGACGCAAGGCGGTTCGCCGCAGAGCGGGATCAGGAACCGTCCGAACGTCGCCGCGGTGGGTGGCGGCTTGATGATCGAGGCGGCAGGATCGATCCTCGGCGGCATCGGCGTCTCCGGCGCGCCGGGGGGGAAAGAGGACGACGCCTGCGCCGCGGCCGGGATCGCCGCGATCCGCGACAGCCTCGAGTTGTAGTCGAGGAACGAGGGGACCGGCTCAACCGGAATGAGCCTCGCCGGGTGAAGCCCCGGCCGTCGGGAATGTCACCTCGACCGTTACGCCGCGCCCATCCTCGCGGTTGCGCGCGCGGGCGGTGCCGCCGTGAAACTCGGCGATCAGGCGCACGATGAAGAGGCCGAGGCCGAGGTGCGGCTCGCTTCCGGGCTTCGCCTGCGCGTCCGGCTTCGCCCCGGGCGTGCGGACCGAAACCATCGACTCGAAAAGCCGGTCGGCCATGGCTTCGGGCAGCAGTGCACCCGCGTTCGAGACCGATAGCCGCGCGGTGCCGCCGTCCGCTTCGAGCGAGATCCCGATCGGCTCGTCCGGCGCCGCGAAGTCGCGCGCGTTGTCGACCAGCTTGTCGAGGAGCTGCGCGACGAGATCCGGCGAGCCGTCGATCTCGATCCGCCGCTCCGGGAGTCGCAGCTCGAAGCGCGCCTGCGGGAAGGCTGCGGTGTAACCGGCGACGCAGCCGGAGACGACGCGCCCGAGGTCGAAGCGCTCCACCTCGGTCGTGCGCAGCGTCTGCTCGAGCCGCGTCGCCTCGCTCATGCGGGTAAGGACTGCGTTCAGGCGGCGCACCCCCTCCTCCGCCCGGGCGATGTAGACCTGCGCGTCCGGCGGTATCGCCCGGGTCCGAAGATTGTCGAGCGAGGAGCCGACCACCGCGATCGGCGTGCGCAGCTCATGCGAGAGGCGGTCGGCGATCCGCTCGAGGTACTCGTTGTACTCGGCGAGCCGGTCGACCGCGGTGGCGAAGCTGCGCGAGAGGTCGCCGATCTCGTCGGAGTCGCCGCTCGCGCGGAAGCCGCGCTGCACGCGGCCGCGCACGTCGATCGCGTGCTCGGCCTCGTCGCGCAGGCGCCGCAGCCGCCGCGAGAGCCGCGAGGCGAATACGAAGAGTGTGCCGGCCCCGAGGACGAACACCACGAGCGTGACGGTCAGCAGCTGCTCGAACACCCGGTTGCGGAGCGTGAGGACGCTGTTCGTCGTCTCCTCGGCGACGACTGCGCCGATCACTTCGGTGCCGCTCCAGATCGGGTGCGCCGCGCCGAGCACCACCGCCCGCCCGTCCGGTGTAGGGCGCCACCGCGAGGCCGGGACGCCGGAGAGCGCGGCGTCGACCTCTTTGCCGCCGGAAAGCAGATCCTCGGGAATCGCATCGTCGAAGTCTTCCGGCGGACGCTGGAGGAGCTGCGCCCAGAGCGGACGGAGCAGCTTCGACTGGACCCAGTTCCACGCCCCTCCCGTATCGGCAGGCTCCGCGGGCGGTTCCTGTCGCAGGCTGCCGGCCATGGCGAGCAGGCGCCGCTGCTGGTCGATCACGAAGATCCGTGAGCTCGCCCGCCGCAGGCCGATGAGGATCAGCTCGATCTCCTGCGTCGCCGCGCGGGCCGCGGGACGGCGCCGCGAGCCGTCGTCCTCGGCGCTGAACTCGAGGAGGCGGGGGCGGTCATGGAGCGCGGTCGCGACCGCGCGCGCCGTGGCGATCACCCGCTGCTCCTGCGCCGCGCGGAGGATGTTCTCCATCTCCCGGACGTAGCCGTAGCCCACGAACGGGATCGCGGCGAGCACGAGCGAGACGAGGACGACCTTCGTGCGGATCGAGAGCCGCGCGCGACGAGGCTCTACCGGCGGCGCGACGCGCGTCTGCATCCTGGGGGCGCGGCCCGCCGAGGCTAGCCCGGCATCCAGCGGTAGCCCATCCCGTACACGGTGTCAATCGCGTCGAACGCGGGGTCGACGGCGACGAACTTCCGGCGGATCCGCTTGATGTGCGAGGTCACGGTCGCGTCGTCGACCACGAGGTTGGCATCCGACATGAGGCTGTCGCGGTTCTTGACGTGGCCGGGATACTTCGCGAGCGCGTGCACCATCCAGAACTCGGTGAGCGTGAGATCGACCGCCTTGCCGCGCCAGGCCGCGGTCATGCGCTTCAGGTCGAGGCGGAGCTCCCCGCGGTCGACGGTCTCCTCGCTCTTCGGCGGCGAGCGCAGCACGTCGCTGCGCCTGAAGAGCGCGGCGATGCGCGCGAGGAGGTGCGGCATGCTGATGTTCTTCGTGAGGTAGTCGTCGGCACCGAGCCGGAGCCCCGCGACGAGATCGAAGTCGCTGTCGCGCGCGGTCAGGAAGATGATCGGCAGCTCGGCCGACATCGCGCGGAGCTCCCGGACCAGCGTGAATCCGCCGTCGACATCGGCGCCGAGGCCGATGTCGACGATGGCGAGATCGGGCAGCCGGCCGTGGAAGGCGGCGAGCGCCTGCGCGCGGTCGGGGTGCGCCGCGATCTCGTAACCCTGGCGGCGCAGCGTGTCGGCGACGTTCTCGCGGATGGCGGCGTCGTCCTCGACGATGGCGATGCGGCGGCTCATGCGTGCGGTACGGACTCGTGGCGGCCGACTATACCGCAGGCGACCATGCGCCCCCGGGGCGGGATAGAAAGTCATGCTTTTGCCACATTCGGTCCAGGACGCTGTCAGAGTTACGGGAAGTCAATGACTTGCGCGGCGCGCTTCCGCCACGAGCCGACCCGAATATCGGTGCGCCGAGACGTGGTGTCCGGAATCGCGCCGGCGCGTTTTGCGGTTCTTCCTGCGCATCGGAAGCGCCGCGCCGGAGACCTGCAACGTGAGGATGAAGCAGGTTTCCATGACCTTGAAGTTCGCTCGGGCTCCGGGCGTGACGCTCACCGCTGTTGCGCCGAATTCGAAGAGGGCGTAGCGTGATCGCCGGTTCGTCGACAGCCAGCCCGTCCTCAAAGGGAAATTCGTCATGGCACGTCTTACCACCCTTTTCGCGGCCGTCGCCGCCCTTGCGGTCGCGCCCGTCCAGGCGGCTAGCTTCGCCACGTGCCTCGCTGTCGGACATGAAGATCACGCTGTTCGATCTGAACCCGGCCGACGGCATCAAGCCGGGTATCACGTTCGACCTCCGCGCCAACAACGCTTCTGTCTTTGCAGAAGACAACGCGAATTCCCGATCTAGCGGGCCTTCGGTACCGGGCCGTTCGACCTGAGCGTGACTACCGCCGCGCAGTTCAGCCAGTGCCGCAGTCGCCGGAAGGGGCCCGGCGAACGTCACTTCGCTGACTGCATCCGGCTCCGCGCTAGGCCCGCTCGGCACCGGGCGGCTTCTCCTTCTTCTCGGCGAGCGCGTCCTCGCCCGATTCTTCCGATTTCACCGCTCACGGCCAACACGCGTGTAGAGTTTTCGGGCCTCGCGAATCTGGAAGCCGATCACTACCCTCGGGGGCGACGAGTCTGCGTTTGCTAGTGCGCCTGTTGGACGCCTTTGGACCCGGCCCAGGCGGCAGCGGCTCCCAGTTCAGCCATGACGTTCCTCGACGCCGATATCTCCGGCGGCGCGGCGGGCGTCTCGTTGAGCGACAGGCCTCCTGACCGTGTCGGTTTGACAACCAGACCGGCGGCGACCTGGTGGGTCGGCTGAGCCGAGATGCGTCCGCCATCGGTTCCAGCTCCGTCGTGCCTGAGCCCGAAACCTACGCGATGATGGTGGCCGGCTTGGGGCTCCTCGGTTTCATGCTCCGGCGCCGGGCGTCGGCGCTCAAGGCGACGGCTCCGTCGGCGGCGGGATGATTCCCTGCCGGATGTAGATCGGGCGGAGCGTTCGACGCCAGCTCTCGTAGTTCGCCGCGAACCAGCCGGTGGCGAGAGTCAGGGCCACGCCGCAGGCGAAGAGGGTCCAGTGCGCGCTGATCGCCTCGGCCAAGGCGCCGGCGGCGAAGTTCGAGATCGGCGCCAGCCCGAGGAAAGTCATGACGTAGATGCTGATGATCCGGCCGCGCTTGTCCGCGTCGGCGATCGTCTGCAGGATGGTGTTGGTCGAGGCGACGGCGGCGATCAACCCGAAGCCGAATACCGCGAGCAGGACGACCGAGAGCCAGAGATAGTGGGAGAGAGCGAATCCGGTCAGCGCGAGCGCCGCGACGAGGCCGGCTGATGCAATGATCCGGCCAAGGCCGCGCACGCTCGGCCGGATCGCGAGGAATCCCGTCGAGGCGAGCGCGCCGAAGCCCACGGCGCCGATCAGGATGCCGAGCGTCTTCGAATCCCCGGCGAAGGTTTCGCCGGCGTAGATCGGCATCAGCGATTGCCACGGCGCGGTGAACAGCGACAGCGCGGCGAGGAGCCAGATCAGCCGCCGCATCGCCGGCTCGCCGAACGCGTAGCGGAAGCCGGCGGCGAGCTCCTGCAGGAGCGGCGCTCGTTTGGCGGTCGTTGCGCGCGGAGCTACGCGTACCAGGCAGTAGGCCACCACCACCGCCAGGTACGAGATCCCGTTCAGGAAGAAGCAGAGCGCCTCGCCGGCGAACGCGAGCACGACCCCGGCAATGGTCGGTCCGACGAACCGGGCGCTGTTGAAAAGCATCGACTGCAGGGCGATCGCGTTCGGCAGATCGGCCTTGCTCTCGACCAGGTCGAGCAGGAACGCCTGGCGCGTGGGCGTCTCGAAGGCGTTCATCGTGCCGAGGAAGAGACTGAACGCGATCACGTGCCAAACCTGCACGACGCCCAGCCAGGTGAGCGCCGCGAGCACGAGCGCCTGCAGGGACGCGAGCGCCTGGACGGCGATCAGCAGCTTCCGGCGGTCGAGCCAGTCGGCCCAGACGCCGGCGATCGGCGCGACGAACAGCATCGGAAACTGGAGCGCCGCGGCCGCGAGTCCGAGCATGAACGCCGAGCCGGTCAGGCGATAGACGAGCCAGCTCGTCGCGATCGTCTGCATCCAGGTGCCGAGGATCGACAGCCCCTGGCCGGCGTAGAAGATGCGGAAGCTGCGATAGCGGAACGCTCGCAGCGCGGGATGCATCGGCGGCGGGCGGTTACGCCTTTGCCTTCAGCCGCTCGAGCTGGGCGAGGACCTTCTCGAGCGTGGCGCGGAAGCTCGCCAGCCGCTCGCGCTCCTGTGCGACCACCGCGGCCGGCGCGCGCTCGACGAAGCTCCGGTTCGCGAGCTTCGCTTCGGCCTTGGCAACCTCGCCGTCCAGGCGCGCGGCCTCCTTCTCGAGCCGTGCGACCTCGGCAGGGACGTCGATCTCGATCTTGAGCATGAGGCGCGTGTCACCCACCACCGCGACGGGCGAGTCGAGGTCCGGCAGCTGCGGCACGACGGTCGCCTCGGAGAGCCGCCCGAGGAACTGCAGGTAGGGGAAGAGCGGCGCGAGGCGTGCGGGATCGCCTTCCGCGAGGAGGGGCACGCGCTCGCCCGGCGAGAGGTTCATCTCGCTCCGCAGGTTGCGGATTGCATTCGTCAGCGCCATCAGCGCGTCCACCTCGCGCTCGGCCGCCTCGTCGATCCTGGCGGGCTCCGACCTCGGGTACGGCGCGATGACGATGCTCTCGCCCGTCTTGCCCGCGAGGGGTGCAACCTTCTGCCACAGCTCCTCGGTGATGAACGGGATCACCGGGTGCGCGAGGCGCAGCACCGATTCGAGCACGCGCACGAGCGTCCGGCGCGTGCCGCGCTGCTGGGCCTCGTCGCCCCCCTGGAGCTGCACCTTGGCGAGCTCGACGTACCAGTCGCAGTACTCGTCCCACACGAACCGGTAGATGGCGTTCGCGACGTTGTCGAGGCGGTAGTCCGCGAATCCCCTCTCGACCTCGCCCTCGGTGCGCTGCAGCCGGCTTACGATCCAGCGGTCGACCGCAGAGAGCGTCACCGGCTGCGCTTCGTCCCGGCCGACATCCTTGCCCGCCGTGTTCATCAGCACGAACCGGGTCGCGTTCCAGAGCTTGTTGCAGAAGTTGCGGTAGCCCTCGCAGCGCTTGAAGTCGAAGTTGACGTTGCGGCCGAGCGTCGCATAGGCAGCCATGGTGAAGCGCAGCGCGTCGGCGCCGTAGGCCGGGATGCCCTCCGGGAACTCGCGCTTCGTCCGCTCGCGGACGAGCGGCGCGGTCTCCGGCCGACGCAGGCCGGTCGTGCGCTTCTCGAGCAGGGCTTCCAGCGCGATGCCGTCGATCAGGTCGACCGGGTCGATGACGTTGCCCTCGGACTTCGACATCTTCTCGCCGTCGTGGTCGCGCACGATGCCGTGGATGTAGACGTCGCGGAACGGGACCCGGCCGGTGAAATGGGTCGTCATCATGATCATCCGCGCGACCCAGAAGAAGATGATCTCGTAGCCGGTGACGAGCACGGACGAGGGCAGGTAGAGATCGTAGGCGACCTTGTCTTCGCCCTCCGGCTCCGGCCAGCCGAGCGTGGAGTGGCACACGAGCGCGGAGGAGAACCACGTGTCGAGCACGTCCGGGTCGCGCCGGAGCGTGCCCTGGTACCCCGCCGCGAGTGCCTGCGCGATCGCCGCGCCCTCGTCGCGGGCGACGTAGATGCGCCCGGATTCGTCGTACCACGCCGGGATCTGGTGGCCCCACCAGAGCTGGCGCGAGATGCACCAGTCCTGGATGTTCGTGAGCCACTGGTTGTACGTGTTGACCCAGCTCTCGGGGAAGAACTTCACCTCGCCGCGCGTCACCACGTCGAGCGCGACCCCGGCGATCGACTGGCCGGGAAAGAGCGTGCCCTCGGGCGCCGGCTTCGACATCGCGACGAACCACTGGTCGGTGAGCATCGGCTCGACGACCGCGCCGGTGCGCCCGCACCGCGGCACCGTCATCCGGTGCGGCTTGACCGACTCGAGAAGGCCGAGCGCCTCGAGATCCTCGACGATGCGCTGGCGCGCATCGTAGCGGTCGAGACCGCGGTACCTCGCCGGCGCGTTCTCGTTCACCTTCGCATCGAGCGTGAGGATTCCGATCTGCGGCAACCCATGCCGCTGTCCGACCTGGTAGTCGTTGAAGTCGTGAGCGGGGGTGATCTTCAGGCACCCGGTGCCGAACTCCCTGTCGACGTAGGCATCGCCGATGATCGGGATTTCGCGTTCGGCGAGCGGCAGGACAACGCGCTTGCCGATGAGATGCCTGTAGCGCTCGTCCTCCGGGTTCACCGCGACCGCGACGTCGCCGAGCATCGTCTCGGGCCGGGTGGTGGCGACGGTGAGGCCGCGCAGGCCTCCGATCGGACCGTCCACGAAGGGGTACGTGATGTGCCAGAGGGTGCCGTCCTCCTCCTCGCTCTCCACCTCGAGGTCCGAGACCGCGGTCAGCAGCACGGGGTCCCAGTTGACGAGCCGCTTACCGCGATAGATGAGCCCCTGCTCGTAGAGCCGCACGAAGGTCTCGGTGACGACGCGCGAGAGCTTCGGGTCCATCGTGAAGTACTCGCGGCGCCAGTCGCACGACGCGCCGAGCCGGCGCATCTGCGCGGTGATCGTCGAGCCGGACTGTTCCTTCCACGCCCACACCTGCTCGACGAACTTCTCGCGTCCGAGCTCGCCGCGCGAGGCGCCCTCGGCCTCGAGCTGGCGCTCGACGACGATCTGGGTCGCGATCCCGGCGTGGTCGGTGCCGGGAAGCCAGAGCGTGTTGAACCCGCGCATCCGGTGGTAGCGCGTGAGCGCGTCCATGATCGTCTGATTGAACGCATGGCCCATGTGCAGCAGGCCGGTGACGTTCGGCGGCGGCAGCTGGATCGCGAACGCCGGCTTGCCGGCGTCGAGCCCGGCGGCGAAATAGCCGCGGCGCTCCCATTCGGCGTACCAGCGCGACTCGATCGCGGCGGGGTCGAAGCTCTTCGGGAGGTCCATCTATGTGAGAGGCTCGTCGCCGGCCTTGAGGCGTGCGGTCTCCTCCGCGATCACGGCCGCCATCGCATCGCGCACCGCGGCACGGACCTCGGCTTCGAGCACTTTCCGGGTCAGCCCCATGATCTCGTCGACCTTCGGGCCGAAGCGCTCGTGCACCTTCGCCTCCACGAGGCGCTCGAACTCCGGTCCGAGCAGGCTGAGGAGGTCGAGACGGAGATCGCGTTCGATCCGCGCGAGATCGGCCTCGCTTACTTCGGCGACTGGAGCCGGCACGGACCGGGCGGCCGGCGACTGCCCCTCGTCGACGACCTCGGTAAGCACCGGGAAGTCGACCGGCGGCTCCGCGCGCTGCGCCGAACGGGCGGCGCGGTGGCGCTGGAGGAGCGCGTTGGCCTTGCCGAGGACGTCGTTATCGGCCATCGGGCCTCATGGCGAACCTGCCGCGGCGGCAAGACTGTGTGTGCGGATCTCGTACCCACGATCGCGGTAGAAGCGGTACCGCTCGCGGGCCGCGCGCCTGTCCGCTTCATCGCGCGTCACGATCTCGACCAGTCGCCGGAAGCGGGCGAACGTCGGTGGCCATTCGTCGGCTAGGTTCACCATCACTTCATCGTGCGGGATGTCCTCGGCGCTGCGCGCGATCACCACGGGGGTTTCGGCAGCGAGCCGGTGCCCGGCGCTCACGTGCGGCAGGAACGCGATCGCCGGTGTCGTCCACATCAGCTTGTCGATCGCGGCCGCCGTCTCGCCGTCGGGCGCGTAAACGAGCACCCGCAGCTTCTGCGCCACCGCTTTCGCCGCGAGCCGGCACGCGACCCGCAGCCGGTCGTCGGCATCGGTGTAGAAGTCGATCCGCGTCATTTGACGAACCGCCGGCGCGCTCCGCACCCTCGCGCCGGCTGCTTGACGACTCGAGCGCAGGTTCCGCGCCGGGTCGTGGTCACCTTCGATGAGATGAACCGCCGGCGCGCTCCGCACCCTCGCGCCGGCTGCTTGACGACTCGAGCGCAGGTTCCGGGCCGGATCGTGGTCATCGCTGCGCTTTTGCTGCTCTGCCCAGCAAGAAGGTCGTGAGGAGCGGCACCGGCCGGCCGGTCGCGCCTTTGTTCTTGCCGGAGGTCCACGCGGTCCCGGCGATGTCGAGATGAGCCCATGGGTATTTCCCGGTGAAACGGGAGAGGAAACACGCCGCGGTCACGCTGCCCGCCGGCCGGCCGCCGATGTTGGCGAAGTCTGCGAAAGGGCTCTTCAGCTGCTCCTGGTAGTCGTCCCACAACGGCATGTGCCAGACGCGGTCCCAGGCGTTCCGTCCCGCGGCGAGGAGCTCGCCCGCGAGCTCGTCGCGGTTCGCGAAGAGTCCGCTCGCGACATGGCCGAGCGCGACGACGCAGGCGCCCGTCAGCGTCGCGATGTCGACGACTGCCGCGGGCTCGAACCGCTCGGCGTAGGTGAGTGCATCGCACAGGATGAGACGGCCCTCGGCGTCGGTATTGAGGATCTCCACGGTCTGGCCGGACATGCTGGTCACGATGTCGCCCGGCTTCGACGCCGCGCCGTCGGGCATGTTATCCGTCGCCGGGATCAGGCCGACGACGTTCAGCTTCGGCGCGACCTCGGCGATCGCGCGCAGCGCGCCGAGCACGCTCGCGGCGCCGCACATGTCGAACTTCATCTCGTCCATCTCGGCGGCCGGCTTGATCGAGATGCCGCCGGTGTCGAAGGTGACGCCCTTGCCGACGAGCACTATGGGCTTTGCCTTCTTCGCGCCGCCGCCGTAACGGAGCTCGATGAACTTGGGCGGCTCGCGCGAGCCCTTCGCGACGGAGAGCAGCGTGCCCATGCCGAGCTTCTCCATGTCGCGGCGCTCGAGCACGTCTGCGTCGAGCTTCCACTCCCGCGCGAGCTTCTGCGACTGTTCGGCGAGGTACGTGGGCGTGCAGACGTTGCCCGGGAGGTTGCCGAGATCCTTGGCGAACGCGACGCCCGCGGCGATCGCGCTGCCCTCGGCGCTCCCCCGCGCAGCGGCGGTTTCCCCCGCCTTCCGGGCGAGCGCGAACACGACCCGCTTCAGCGCGCGCGGCGGGGGCTTCTTGCTCTTCATCGCGTCGAAGCGGTAGAGCGCTTCGCCGGCCGCGAGGGCGGCGTGGCGCGTGCGCCAGGCGAGGTCGCAGTCCTTCACCGGCAGCTCGGCGAAGCACAGGTGGAGATCGGTCGCGCCGGTGTCGGCCGCCGCGCTCACCGCCGTGCGCACCGCCTCGCGGTACTCCTTCGGTCCGAACCCGGATTCGGCTCCGAGCCCGACGAGCAGCACGCGCTCGGCCGGAACGCCCGCGAGCCCGAACAGGAGCCGGCTCGTCCCGGTCTTGCCGTCCATGTCGCCGTGCTTGAGCCGCTCGCGCAAGGCGCCGCGCGCGGCGCGGTCGAGGGCTTCGGCGGCCGACGAAAGCTTGCGCGACTCGAACACGCCGACCGCGAGGCAGGGCGAAGCCGTCCTCTCCGGGGCGAGGGTATTCGTGCTAAATTCCAATCGGTTCTCCCGAGAGCGGGTGGGTCACCGCGGTTGAGGCGAGCCGGATTATCCCCGCTCCGAATCACCCGCGTCAAAGACGCCTCCGCCCCGTCGGTGATCTTTCAGCGCTCCCTGCTCCGAGAAGTCAGCAACTACGCCGCAGCGGTGTTCGCGGTGCTCTTCGCGATCATCGTCACGAGCCAGCTCGTGCGGATGCTCGCGCGGGCGGCGGGCGGCAAGATCCCGTCCGACGCCATCTTCGCGCTGATCGGTTTCACCGCTGTCAACTACCTGCCGGTACTGCTTGCGCTCACGCTCTTCGTGTCGGTCCTGATGACCGTTTCGCGCAGCTACCGCGACTCGGAGATGGTGGTGTGGTCGGCCTCGGGCGTGCCTCTCACCGCCTGGGTGAGGCCGGTCCTGATCTTCGCCGCGCCGGTGGTGCTCCTGATCACGCTGCTCGCGCTGTTCCTGACCCCATGGGCGAACGGGCGCGCCGACGAGTTTCGCCGCAACCTCGAGAGCCGCGAGGACGTGTCGCGAATAGCTCCGGGCGTGTTCCGCGAGTCCTCGAACGCCGAGCGGGTGTTCTTCGTGGAAGGCGTCGACGGCCAGGAGAACATCGTCCGCAACGTCTTCGTCGCGAGCAACCAGCGCGGCCGCAGCGGCGTGATCGTGAGCCGCGAGGGATTCATCGAGTCGGCGCCGAACGGCGACCGCTTCGCCGTGCTCCTGAACGGCCGCCAGTACGACGGCATCCCGGGGACCGGCGAGTACCGCGTCGTCGAGTTCGAGCGCTACGCGGCCCGGATCAAGGCGCGAGAGACAAGGAGCCCCACCCAGCGACCGAAGACCGCTTCGACGCTCGAGCTGCTCGAGTCGCCGAACCGCGAGCTGCGCGCCGAGCTCATGTGGCGGATCGGCCTGCCGCTCATGGCGCTCAACCTCGCGCTGCTCGCGATCCCGCTCGCCTTCGTGAACCCGCGCGCGAGCCGGTCGGTGAACCTGATCTTTGCGGTGTTCGCCTACATGGTCTACAGCAACCTCCTCAGCATCGTGCAGGCCTGGGTGGCGCAGGACCGCGTGCGGTTCGAGGTCGGGTGGTGGGTGCTGCACGCGGCGATGCTCGGCCTGACGGCATTCCTGTTCCTGTGGCGCAACACCCTGGGTTTCAAGCTCTGGCTGCGGCGATGAGGACCGTCACCCGGTATCTCGCGCGCGAGATCTACAAGGCGACCGCGTTCGTCTTTGTCGCATTCCTCGCGCTGTTCGTGTTCTTCGACCTGATCAACGAGCTCGACGACGTCGGCAAGGGCCGGTACCGGCTGGCGCATGCCTTCCTCTTCGTCACGCTGTCGGTGCCCGGTCACGTCTACGAGCTGTTCCCGATCGCGGTGCTGATCGGCACGCTGGTCGCGCTGTCGACCCTCGCTGCGAACAGCGAGTACACGGTGATGCGCGTTTCCGGGTTCTCGCCGCTGCAGGCGGCGGGTACGTTGGCCCGCATCGGCGCCGTGTTCGTACTGCTCACGGTCCTCTTCGGCGAGCTGGTCGGGCCGGAGGCCGAGCGCACCGCGCAGCGGCTGCGCCTCGACTGGCTGGGGGCCGCGGTCGGCTCGGACCTGCGCACGGGGCTCTGGGTCAAGTCCGACACCCAGTTCGTGAACATCGCCGAGGTGACGCCCGACTCGACGCTGAAGGCGGTCAAGATCTACGACTTCGACCGCGAGTTCCGGCTGCTCTCGATCAGCCAGGCGACGACCGGCCGCTACGAGGGCGCGAATACCTGGCAGCTCGCGTCGGTCGTGCAGACGCGGTTCGGTGCCGACGGGGCGACTGTGCAGACTCTCCCTACGCTCGAGTGGGTATCGTTCCTTACGCCCGAGACGCTTAACGTGCTGCTGGTGGTGCCCGAGAAGCTCTCGGCCTGGGGGCTGTACCAGTACAAGCAGCACCTCGAGGCGAACAAGCAGCGCAGCGATCGCTACGAGATCGCGCTGTGGAAGAAGCTCATCTATCCGTTCGCCGCCCTGGTGATGATGGCACTTGCGCTGCCGTTTGCGTACATCCAGATCCGGACCGGCGGCGTCGGCGTGAAGCTATTCGCCGGGCTCATGCTCGGCGTCCTGTTCCATTTCCTGAACACGCTCTTCTCGCACATCGCGGTGCTCGAGCGGTGGCCGCCGTTCGCGGCCGCTGCGGCGCCTAGCGCGCTCTTTCTGCTCGCGGCGTTGGGGATGATGTGGTGGGTGGAGCGCCGGTAGCCGGTTCCGCCGGGACGAGCTTCGTCCCGGCAAGCCGGTCGTGCAGGAACTGCCGGTCGCGGTCGGCGAAGCTCCACAGGATCGTCACCAGCCCGGGTGCGAGCGCGATCCATGCGACGAGCTCGCGCGGATGCCGCAAGAGCACGATGGCCGCCACCGCGCTCGAGCCGAGCGCGAGCGCCGCGAGGGCATAGCGGAGGATCGCGCGCCCGGTGGCGAGCGGCGCCCCGTGGCGATCGACGACCCTCAGCTTCCACGCCTTCATCGGGAGGGTCTGTCCGCCGCGGCGCCAGCACCAGACGAAGTACAGCCCCAGGACGAGGACGAGGTAGGCCTGAAAGAGGTGACGGGTGACACCCTCGAGCCGCGCAGTGGAGGCGCCGGCGAAGGGAAAGCTCGCGATCAGGAGAATTGCGGCGACGACCAATCCCTCGTATGTCATCGCTGCCAGGCGCCGCAGGAGCGACACCTTGCGGGGCGGGACACCTTCTCCGCCGGCCGGCGTCATGCGGGGCGCGAGGCTACTGCTGCGTTTCGGGGCTTGCGGCGACGGGCTGGGAACCCTCGGCAACCGGGCTGTCGGACGGTTTTTCCGGCTCCTGCGCTGGAGCCGGTTCCTGGGCGGGGGCGGCCGCGGGCTTCTGGGCGAGCTCCTGCTTGTACTGGTCCCACTTGTCGCGGATCGCCTGGCGCTCCTTGGTGGGTAGCTGCTCGAACTCCTTGTACTTCTCACGGGCGGCGTGCCGCTGGTCGGGCGTGAGGGTGGCCCATTCCTGCATGCGCAGCTGAAGCCGTTCCTGCTCCTCGGGCTTCATCTTCGGGTAACGCTGCGTGATGCCGATCCACTTCTTCTTGCCGAGGGCGTCCAGCTTGTCCCACTCGCCCTGGATCGGCGCGAGGATCTTCTGCTGCTCAGCGGTGAGCTGGCCCCAGGAGGGGTTCGGCTTGACGGATTGGGCGTTGGCGACGGAGAGGCCGAGGCAGAGCGCGAGGGCTATTCCGAGGAGCGCTTTAGCCATTCCTGGAAATCCTCGTCGAGATAAGCCTTGATTGGGAGCTCGCCGGTCAGGAGCCCGCTGTCGATCTCTTCGATCTCCCCGGCCTGCTGCGCGAGGGAGCGCGCGGCCCGTTGGCCTTCCTGCCATTGTTGCAGGCCGATCGCCGCCACCACGAGGAACGCGGCGGGGAGCAGGATCCGGGTCAGAAAATGGCTTGGGCCGCCTGTCAACACGCCCGTCCGTCCGATCCCCGCGACCGCAATTTCGCCCGAGGACACCCGATGGCGCTCGAGCGCGCGCTCTCGAGCGACCCGCAGGCGCGCGCACGTCTCGGGCGACAGTCCGAGACCGGCGTTCAGAGCGTCCTTGATCGTACGGGCGAATTGCGACTCGTTCACGGGTCGATGCCTCTAACCTTGAGCGCGTCCGCCAAGGTGTGCGCGGCGCGTGAGCAATGCGTTTTCACGCTGCCCTCCGAGCACCCCATCACGGCAGCGGTTTCGGCGACGTCCAGTTCCTCCCAGTAACGGAGGAGGAAAGCCTCGCGTTGACGAGCCGGCAATTTCCGGATTTCCTTCTCAATCAAATCAAGCAGTTGCGCCTGCTCCAGCTGCGCGTCCGGACCGCCATCCCCGCTAGGACCGGCCGCGGTTTCCAAAGTTTCCAGCGGGTCGGCGTCTTCTTCGTCACGATATGGTGTAAGCGCGGAGAGCAGTGTTGTCCAGAGCGAACGCACCTTGCGCCTGCGAAAAAAATCACGGATCGCGTTCTGCAGGATGCGCTGGAAGAGGAGCGGCAGCTCTGCCGGCGGCTTGCCGCCATACCGTTCCGCCAGCCGCATCATCGCGTCCTGCACGATGTCGAGCGCTGCCTCCTCGTCGCGGACGGCAAACACCGCCTGTTTGAAAGCGCGGCGTTCGACGCTGGCGAGGAAATCGGAGAGCTCGGCGCGCGAGGCCAGGGGTGTATCCCTTTTCTAGGTGCGCGGTGGGCGCACGACCCGCTGGAGGTAGGCGCGCGATAGTATCAAAGGCCTACGGCCGGGGCCGAGGGAAATCCCCTCGGCCCCGGCCGTAGGAAAAGCTCTCGTACGAACAAGGGGAGACTCCCCTTGTATATCCCCCGCGCGGGAACAAGGGGGCGGAGCCCCCTTGTAGATCCCCCAACTCGCGCGTTGCTTGACCAAACTCCGTTGAGCCTTTAACTTCCATCGTTTTCGCAAGATATTCAACAGAATAGGGGTTGCGATGGACCCAGGCACGAAGCTCGCCGTGCCCGAACTCACCGGCGCCGAGATCGTCATCCACTGCCTCCAGGCCGAAGGCGTGGAATGCGTGTTCGGCTACCCGGGCGGTGCGGTGCTGTTCATCTACGACGAGTTGTTCAAGCAGGACAAGGTAAAGCACGTGCTGGTTCGTCACGAGCAGGGGGCGGCGCACGCGGCGGACGGTTACTCGCGCGCGAGCAACAAGGTGGGCGTCTGCCTGGTGACCTCCGGGCCCGGCGTCACCAATGCGGTGACCGGGATCGCCACTGCCTACATGGACTCGATCCCGATGGTCATCATCACCGGTCAGGTTCCGACCCACGCCATCGGGCTCGATGCATTCCAGGAGTGCGATACGGTGGGCATCACCCGGCCGTGCGTGAAGCACAACTTCCTCGTCAAGGACGTCACGGACCTGGCGGCGACGATGAAGAAGGCGTTCCACATCGCGCGGACCGGCAGGCCCGGGCCGGTGCTGGTGGACATTCCGAAGGACGTGACCATGCAGACCTGCCGGTTCGAGTATCCCGCAGCGGTCAGCATGCGGTCGTACAACCCGACGGTAAAGGGACATCCGGGGCAGATCAGGAAGGCGGTGCAGCTGCTGCTCGAGGCGAAGCGGCCGATGATCTACACCGGCGGCGGGGTGATCCTGTCCGACGCCGCGGCGCAGCTTGCGAAGGTCGTCCGCGCGCTCGGCTTCCCCTGCACGAATACCCTGATGGGCCTCGGCGGCTACCCCGCGACCGACAAGCAATTCCTCGGCATGCTCGGCATGCACGGCACTTACGAAGCGAACATGGCCATGCAGCACTGCGACGTGCTGCTCGCGGTGGGCGCACGCTTCGACGACCGCGTGATCGGCAACCCGAAGCACTTCGGGCAGGTCCCGCGGCGGATCATTCACGCCGACATCGACCCGTCCTCGATCTCCAAGCGGGTCAAGGTCGACATCCCGATCGTCGGGAACGTCCGCGAGGTGCTGGAGGAGCTAGTCAAGCAGCTCGAGGGCCAGACCCAGAAGATCGACGCGAAGGCCCTCGCCGCGTGGTGGGCGCAGATCGGCGAGTGGAAAGCCAAGGATTGCCTGCGCTACGACCGCTCGTCGAAGGTCATCAAGCCCCAGTTCGTTATCGAGAAGCTCTACCAGGTGACGCAGGGCGACGCGTTCGTAACGTCCGACGTCGGACAGCACCAGATGTGGGCGGCGCAGTTCTACAAGTTCGACCGGCCGAAGCGCTGGATCAACTCCGGCGGCCTCGGCACGATGGGCTTCGGCCTGCCCGCGGCGATGGGCGCGCAGCTCGCCAACCCCGGCGCAACGGTCGCATGCGTTACCGGCGAGTCGAGCATCCAGATGTGCCTGCAGGAGCTCTCGACCTGCAAGCAGTACCGGCTGCCGATCAAGATCGTCAACCTCAACAACCGCTACATGGGCATGGTGCGCCAGTGGCAGGAGTTCTTCCACGGCAACCGCTACTCGGAGTCTTACATGGACGCGCTGCCGGACTTCGTGAAGCTGGCCGAGGGCTATGGGCACCGGGGCGTGCTCGTCGAGCGTCCGGAGGACGTCGAGCCGGCGCTGCGGGATGCGTTCGCCCGCAAGAACGAGCTCGTGTTCCTTGATTTCGTCACCGACCAGACGGAGAACGTCTTCCCGATGGTCCCGGGCGGGAAGGGCATCTCCGAGATGATCCTCGCCGAAGAGCTGTGAGCGCACGCGCCGGAGAACGAACACAGTGAACGCTCCTGCCTCCCCGCCGGGCGCGAGCCCCTACACGCTGCCGACGGTGCAACCGGCCGCGATGCGCCACATCATCTCCATCCTGCTCGAGAACGAGGCCGGCGCGCTGTCGCGCGTCGCGGGCCTCTTCTCGGCGCGCGGCTACAACATCGAGTCGCTCACGGTCGCGCCGACCGAGGACTCTTCGCTCTCGCGCATGACGATCGTCACGGTCGGCTCCGACGACGTGCTCGAGCAGATCACCAAGCAGCTCAACAAGCTGATCGAGGTCGTGAAGGTGGTCGATCTCTCCGAAGCGCCGCACATCGAGCGCGAGCTGATGCTGATCAAGGTGCGCGCGACCGGCAAGGATCGCGAGGAGATGAAGCGCATGGCCGACATCTTTCGTGGCCGCATCCTCGACGTGACCGAGGGCACGTACACGATCGAGCTCACGGGCACCGGATCCAAGCTCGACGCTTTCATCGAGGCGCTCGACAGGACCGCGATCCTCGAGACGGTTCGCACCGGCGCCTCCGGTATCGCCCGCGGCGAGCGGGTATTGAGGGTCTAGGCCGGCGGCGCGTCGCCGCGCCGCCGCTCCGCGATTCCATCAGACAAGGGGACACCATGAAGGTCTACTACGACAAGGACGCCGATCTTTCGCTCATCAAGGACAAGAAGGTTGCGATCGTCGGCTATGGCTCGCAGGGCCACGCGCATTCGCTCAACCTGAAGGACTCCGGCATCGCGGTGACCGTGGCGCTGCGCAAGGGCGGACCGTCGTGGGACAAGGCGAAGAACGCGGGGCTTGCCGTCAAGGAGGTCGGGGAAGCGGTGAAGGGCGCCGACATCGTGATGATCCTGCTTCCCGACGAGCATCACGCGCAGGTCTACAGGGAGCACGTCGAGCCCAACATCAAGAAGGGCGGGTCGCTCGCGTTCGCCCACGGCTTCAACATCCACTACGGCCAGATCCAGCCGCGCGCGGACCTCGACGTGTGGATGGTCGCGCCAAAGGCGCCCGGGCACACCGTCCGCTCGACCTATATGCAAGGCGGCGGGACGCCCATGCTGATTGCGGTGCAGCAGAATCCCTCGGGGAGGGCGCGCGACGTTGCGCTGTCGTACGCTGCGGCGATCGGCGGCGGCCGCGCCGGCATCATCGAGACGAGCTTCAAGGAGGAGACCGAGACCGACCTCTTCGGCGAGCAGACGGTGCTCTGTGGCGGCTGCGTCGAGCTGGTGAAGACCGGGTTCGAGGTGCTCGTCGAGGCCGGCTATGCGCCGGAGATGGCGTATTTCGAGTGCCTGCACGAGCTCAAGCTGATCGTCGACCTGATGTACGAGGGCGGGATCGGCACGATGAACTACTCGATCTCGAACAACGCCGAATACGGCGAGTATCTGACCGGTCCGAAGATCATCACTCCCGAGGTCAAGAGCGCGATGCGGGACGCTCTCTCGCGCATCCGCAGCGGGGAATACGCGCGGGATTTCGTGCTCGAGAATCGGGCCGGCGCTCCGATGCTGCTGGCCCGCCGGCGGATGACCGCCGAGCACCCGATCGAGACGGTCGGCGCCAAGCTGCGCGAGATGATGCCCTGGATCAAGCAGAACCGGCTAGTCGACACGTCGAAGAACTAGGAATTTGGGGCCGTACCCACACCCGATCATCGCCCGCGAGGGCTGGCCGTTCATCGCGGCGGTCGTGGCCGCCGCGCTCGCAGTCGGCTGGTTCGCGGGCTGGTGGTGGTCGGGCCCGTTCTGGCTCGCGGTGCTGTTCGTCGTCCAGTTCTTCCGCGACCCGCCCCGGAAGATCCCGGGCGACCAGCGCACCGTTGTATCGCCGGCCGACGGCCGGATCGTCGCCGTCGAGAAGGCGGAGGATCCGTACCTCAAGCGCCCGGCGACCAAGGTGAGCGTGTTCATGAACGTCTTCAACGTCCACTCGAACCGCTCGCCGGTGGACGGCGAAGTGAAGCAGTCCTGGTATCACCCGGGGGCGTTCGTGAACGCGGCGCTCGACAAGGCTTCGGTCGAGAACGAGCGGAGCGCGCTCTGGCTGAAGTCCGATTCCGGCGCGGACGTGACCTGCGTCCAGATTGCCGGTCTGATCGCGCGACGGATCCTCTGCTACGCGCGGGCGGGTGACCGGCTGCACCGGGGCGATCGTTTCGGCTTCATCCGCTTCGGATCGCGCGTCGACGTCTACCTGCCGGGCGAGGCGCGCGTGAAGGTGGCCCTCGGGCAGAAGGTCCATGCGGCCTCTACGGTACTGGCGGAGCTCTAGGGTTGGCCGAGTTCCATCCGCCGCGGAAGGGGTTGCTGCGCGGCACGCTGCGCCGGCGCGGGATCTACATCCTGCCCAACCTCTTCACCACCGGCGTGCTGTTCGGCGGCTTCTACGCCATCGTCCAGGCGATGAACACCCGCTATGAGCACGCGGCGATCGCGATCTTCGTCGCGATGGTGCTCGACGGCCTCGATGGACGGGTCGCGCGGCTGACACGCACCCAGAGCGAGTTCGGGGCGGAGTACGACAGCCTCGCCGACGTGGTCGCCTTCGGTGCGGCGCCGGCGCTCGTCATGTACGAGTGGGCCCTCCGGCCGCTGGGCCGCCTTGGCTGGATCGCGGCATTCGCCTATTGCGCTGCGACGGCGCTCCGGCTCGCCCGGTTCAACGTCAATACCGACGTCGTCGACAAGCGCTTCTTCCAAGGCCTGCCGTCCCCGGCGGCGGCGGCGCTCCTCGCGGGATTCGTCTGGATCATCGACGACTTCGATCTCCAGCGTGCCGACTGGCTCCACGGGTTCGCGTGCGTGATCACCTTCTTCGCCGCGATCTCGATGGTGACGAGCCTCCCGTTCTACAGCTTCAAGGACATCAACTTCCGCCGCAGCGTCCCGTTCTGGGCGGTGCTGGTGATTGTGCTTGCGCTCATCGTCGTCTCGGCGAACCCGCCGCTGGTCCTGTTCGGGCTGTTCGTCGCGTACTCGCTGTCCGGGTACGTGATGTGGATATGGAAGTTCCGGAAGGACCGACCCGCTTTCTAGCGCCCTTGGGCCGGCTCCGCGGGGGTCTTGCGGCGCGGCCGGGTTTGCGGCTATAGTCCCGCGCATGCCACGTCAAGCTCAACCGCTGACGGTCTTGCTTCTCCGCAGCCTTCTCCTCGGGCTGCTGCTGCGCCCCGCGCGCTAGCACACCCCCTTTCCCTCGATTCGGTTTTCTTCGTCGCAGCGCGGATGTCCAGCGCTGCGGGACCCAGTTTCTAGCCCGTGACGGGAGGCGACCATGAGCAACAACCGGCTGATCATCTTCGACACCACGCTCCGCGACGGCGAGCAGAGCCCCGGGGCGTCAATGACCCGCGAGGAGAAGCTGCGCATCGCGAAGCAGCTCGAGCGCCTGCGCGTCGACGTGATCGAAGCCGGCTTCCCGGCGGCGTCGAACGGCGACTTCGACGCCGTGCGCGCGATTGCTAACACCATCAAGGAGTGCGTCGTCGCCGGCCTCTGCCGCGCCAACGACCGCGACATCTCGCGCGGCGTCGAGGCGCTGAAGGGCGCCAAGGCGTGGCGCGTGCACACCTTCATCGCCACGAGCGCGCTGCACATGGAGAAGAAGCTCCGCATGACGCCTGAGCAGGTGCTTGAGGCGGCGCGGCTAGCGGTGAAGTTCGCGCGCAACCACTGCTCCGACGTCGAGTTCAGCCCCGAGGACGGCAGCCGCTCGGACGTCGACTTCCTCTGCCGCGTGCTGGAGGGGGTGATCAAGGAGGGCGCGACGACGATCAACATCGCGGACACCGTCGGCTACGCGGTGCCGCAGCCGTTCGGCGAGTTCATCCGCACCCTGCGCGAGAAGATCCCGAACTCGGACCAGGCGACCTGGTCGGTGCACTGCCACAACGACCTCGGGATGGCGGTGGCGAACTCGCTCGCGGGCGTGACGATCGGCGGCGCCCGCCAGATCGAGTGCACGATCAACGGGCTCGGCGAGCGTGCGGGCAATACCTCGCTCGAGGAGGTGGTGATGGCGGTCAAGACCCGCCGTGACGTGTTCGGTCTGGAGACGCGCATCGACACCTCCCAGATCGTGCCGGCCTCCCGCCTCGTTTCGCAGATCACCGGCTTCGTCGTGCAGCCGAACAAGGCGGTGGTCGGCGCCAACGCGTTCGCTCACGCCTCGGGTATCCACCAGGACGGCGTGCTCAAGGCGCGGCAGACCTACGAGATCATGCGGGCCGAGGACGTCGGTTGGACGACGAACAAGATCGTGCTCGGCAAGCTATCCGGTCGCAACGCGTTCAAGCAGCGCCTGAAGGAGCTCGGCATCGATCTCGAGAGCGAGGATGCGGTCAACATCGCGTTCCAGCGATTCAAGGATCTCGCCGACAAGAAGGCCGACATCTTCGACGAGGACATCCATGCGCTGGTTTCCGACGAGGCGGTGAGCGCCGAGCGCGAGCGCTGGCGGCTCGTCTGGATGCAGCAGGGGAGCGGCACCGGCGAGCGGCCCCACGCGACGATCGTGCTGAACGAGGCGGGGACCGAGCGCCGCGCCGAGTCGAACGGCGACGGCCCGGTCGATGCGACGTTCAAGGCGATCGAGCACCTGGCGAGGAGCGGCTCGGAGCTGCTCCTCTACTCGGTGAACGCGGTGACGCAGGGCACCGAGTCGCAGGGCGAGGTGACGGTGCGGCTCGCGAAGGGCGGGCGGATCGTGAACGGGGTCGGGGCGGACACCGACATCATCGTCGCGTCGGCGAAGGCGTACGTGAGCGCGCTCAACAAGCTCGCGACCAGCGAGCGCCTGAACCCGCAGCACGGGGCGACGCAGTAGACCGCGTCACGCGTGCCTGGGAAGCGCCCGGGCGCCGAGGACAGCGCAGCAGAAGAGCGTCACCGAGAGCGCAACCTCGAGCGCCGCGAGCGCGCGCACGGGCGGTCCCTCCGCCCATGCCCGCACGACGCCCTCGGTGAAGTAGGCCAGCGCGAGAAACGGCGTCCACTGGAAAGTGTAGCGCCGCCCGTGCAGCAAGCCGAAGAGCGGCGCGAGCAGCGGCAGCGCCTTGAGGCTCAGCCAGGAGCCGCCTGGCCGCAGCGGCGCGAGCCAGATTTCCCAGGCGAGGCACAGCGCGATCAGCGCGAGGAGGCTCCCGATCGCGCCGGCCTGCAACGCCCGCGCGCTCACGGCGTCCTGGCGGCGCGCGCCAGCGCGACGAGGGCTTCCCGTGCCTTGCCGGCGTTCGTTACGGTATCCGCGAACTCGAACCGGAGGAGCTGCCCGTCGGCGCGGACGTCGAACCCGTCGCAATCGATCCCGGTCATCGCGACCTCGACCGGTGTCACGCCGTGATAGTGACGGCAGTAGTCGGCGAGCGCGACCGTGTGATCGGCGTTCATGTGCGCGACGATCTCCTCCTCGACGTCGGCGAGCGTGCTCGCCGGTGGCGCGAAGCGCGCGGCGTCGATCCAGTCAATGCGCCCGAACCCGCGGATGAAGAGCAGGTGTTTCGGCGTGATCGCCCAGAACGAGAAATCCCCGAGCGCGAGCAGCTGCTGCGCGGTAGGGAACGAATGCAGATACCTGGCACGGGGAATCGCGTCGTCCGCGAGCCGCGTAGCGTCGCCAGCGAGCGTGAGCCGCGCGCCGGCCTGCACGTCGTCGACATAGTCGTGCACGAGCAGACTTGTCCGTGGATCGGCAGCGAGGTTACGGGTGTGCTCCGCGAGTGCGCTGATGAGAATCACCGGGCGGCAGTCGCGGTCGAGCACGAACGGCACGATCGAGCCGAAGGGATGGCCGCCCAGTCTCGCGGACAGCGTGGAGAGCACGCCCGAGCGATGCGCGCGCAGGTACCGGCGCGCTTCCTGGCCGTTGGTCATCCCGCGAGCCGCCGGGCGACCTCGGCGAGCCGCCTTCCAAGCGCGATACAGAGGGCCTTCTCCGTCTCGTCGACCGTGCGATCGGATGCGGCCCCGGCGACGTGGCTCGCACCGTAGGGCGTGCCGCCGCTCCCGGTCGCCATCAGTCCCGGCTCGGCGTACGGCAATCCGACAATGAGCATGCCGTGGTGGAGCAGAGGCAGCATCATCGACACGAGCGTCGTTTCCTGTCCGCCGTGGAGGCTCGAGCTGGACGAGAACACGGCGGCGGGCTTGCCGGCGAGCGTGCCGCGCAGCCAGAGCTCGGCGGTCCCGTCCCAGAAGTACTTCATCGGCGCTGCCATGTTGCCGAAGCGCGTCGGGCTGCCGAGCGCGAGGCCGGCGCAGTTCTCGAGGTCGGCGAGTTCGCAATACGGGGCGCCCGAGCCGGGCACTTCAGGCGCGACCGCTTCGGACACCGTGGACACCCTTGGAACGGTTCGCAGCCGTGCCCGCATCCCGGCGACGCGCTCGACGCCGTGCGCGACCCAGCGCGCCATTTCGCGGACTGCGCCGTAGCGGCTGTAGTAGAGAACGAGGACATCGGGCATCGTGGACGCGGAGGGCCGAACGCGGCTGTTATTATACGAAGCGCTCCGCCAGGACCTGTCCACGACGCCGGTGCGCACACGCCTCCAGCTTCTCGGCCGCTACGCGGACCACGTCGGCCGGCGGTTCGTCGGCGACGGATGCTTCGGCCTCGCCGGCAGCCTCGCCTATACGTCGCTCCTCGCGCTGGTGCCGTTGCTCACCATCGCGCTGACGGTCATCGCCGCGTTCCCAGTGTTCATGGAGTTCACGCAGGGCATCGATTCGTTCTTCGCCCAGAACATGCTACCGCCGGCCGTCGCCAGGGCGGTCACCGGCTACATCAATCAGTTCACGGAGAACGCCGGGCGCCTCACCGCAGTAGGGGTGGTGTTCCTTGGTGTGACCGCGATCATGCTGATGATCACCATCGAGCGCGCGTTCAACGCGATCTGGCGCGTGCACCGGCAGCGGCCGCTCGTGATCCGGGTGCTGGTGTACTGGGGCGTGCTGACGCTCGGACCGCTGCTGATCGGCGTCAGCCTGACTGCCACGTCGTACCTCGTCAGCGCGTCGCTCGGGTACGCGAAGCAGATCCCAGGGGGCGCGGCGGCGCTACTCGGCCTCGTGCCGCTCGCGCTTACCGCCGCGGCCTTCACGCTCGTCTACTTCGTGGTGCCGAACCGCGCGATCGAATTCAAGCACGCGGCGGTCGGCGGAATCGCCGCGGCCATCATGTTCGAGCTGACGAAGCGCGGGTTCGCCCTGTACATCGGCAAGGTGCCGAGCTACACGCTCGTGTACGGGGCGTTCGCCACGGTCCCGATTTTCCTGGTCTGGATCTACCTGTCGTGGGTGGTCACGCTGCTCGGCGCGGTGATTGCCGCCTCGCTTCCCGACTTCTACGTGCTGCGGGATGCGGCCGCAGGGCGGCCGGGCGCCGGATTTCGCGACGCACTCCAGATCCTGCGGATGCTGGTGCGGGCGCAAGCAGCCGGGCACACGCCGCGGACGCGTGAGGTCGTCGCCGAGGCGCGCCTCCCGCGCGAAACGGGAGAGCGCCTGCTCGAGGAGCTTGCCGCTGCAGGATGGCTCGCGCGCGTGGTCGGCGATCGCTGGACCCTCGCCTGCGACGCGGATCGGGTCACGATCGCCCAGGTCTATGAGCGGCTCGTGTTCGCCTGGTCGGGTGGCCGGGATGGCACCGATGCGGTGTTGGACGCCGTCATGGAGCGGGCGGCGGCGGGGGCCGGCAGCGCGATCAGCGCTCCTTTGCGGGCGCTCGCGGAGGAAGCGAAGACCGCACCGCCAAGACGCCCGGAAGAGTCGTCCCTGCGCTCGCTAGGGAGGCTGGAACGCTAGCTGACCGCGCTGAACTGCACGAGCTGAACGCTGACGGTCCGCTCCAGGAGCCGCGTCGCCCGCACCCGCAGCTTCGACTGCAGATCGCCGAGGGAGAGCTCGCAGGTCGAGTCGAGCGGGAAAAGCGGCGCGAGGATCGCCGGCGCCTGGTTCAGCGACGGCACCTCGGGTAGCAGCAGGACCGGTTCGGGTTCCTGCGCCGCGCCGCGCGTCTTGCGGATGGATACCGGCCGGGCAGTGGGGGCGAGCTCCTCGAGTCCGAGCTCGAGATGCTCGGGGTTATCGGAGAGCACCCAGCGCACGACGCAGATGTGGCAGGTGTGGCTGTCGCGCGTCCGGAGTCCGAGCACCTCGCCAACGCGAATCGGCTCGATCGGGCCCTTGACGTGCATCAACGCGAAGCCGCGCGGGCTCTCGTTCGTCACCATCCACTCGCCGGCGCCCGGCTTCGCAGTGCCGCGCGAGTTGAGGAACTCCCATATCCCCCGGATTCCGACGCAGACTTCCACACGCGCGTGCGTGCGGAGGCGCGTGAAACGCCGGTTGGGCACCGCGCCCCAGTGCTTGACGAGGCGCCCCATCAGGTCGCGGAACGCCGCATCCGCGGCGTCATCGGGCAGGCCGACCGCCGCCGGCGTCTCGCTGGCCGAGAGTCGCGCGAGCTGGTCGAGCAGGTGTTCGGCGAGCGGCAGCGTGCTCAGCAGCAGGTCATGAGGCTGAGGCACCGGGTGGTGGCGTTTCGAAAGCGCGTATCCGGGAACGTCGCGCTGCGACTTGATGAGGAACAGACCCTGACCGCTCTTCTGCTGGCCGGCCGGGCCGAGCGTCGCCTGGTGGCCGAAGCGCTCGAGCCAGGCGGCGACCCGGTCGAGGTCGCCCTGCATCAGCTTCAGCGGCTCTGCGAACGCAAGCAGCAGCGCGCCGCGATAGACCGAGAGCGGCGTCTCGCCGCCGTCGACCAACGCGCGGTTGGCGAGGCCGCGGCGGAGCCCGAACTGATACAGCTCGTGCAGCTCGGCCCAGACCGACTTCGGGTTGGTCGCGTACATCCGGTAGCCGAGCTTGAGCCGCTGCGCGAGCATTTGCATCGCGCGAAGCACCGGGAGCAGTGCCCGGCCGCTCGAGGCGAAACCGAACAACCGCCGCGACTGCTCCACGAGCAGCAGCTTGTAGGAATAGGCGAGTTCGGTGAGGAGATCCTCTGCCAGGTCTGCGGAGCTGCGCGTCTGCAGGGAGAGTGGCAAGGTTCCGGACGCAAGCGCGGCGTCGAGGCGGGGCAGGAGATGCTCGACGAAGCCGAGAATCCCTTCCGTTACGTCCTGACGGAGCGTGATTCGCACGCGCCCGCGGTTGAGCGGGGCGAGCTTCTCGAGGATCATCCGCCCGGCGGTATGGGGATCGTCCTTCGGCAGTGTGGCGAGCCAGCTCGGCACCTCTTCGGGCGCGAGCTCGAATCGCCTGGACTCGCCCTGGGCGGCCTGCGGCAGCGTCAAGTGCAGTGGCATTCTCCGGCTCCTGTAGTCGATGTTATCGAGCGGTGTCCGTCTGAGCGGACCTATCGCCGAAGGCGCAAGGACCATGCCACTGGCTTCCCGGCGGTGCACGCCACGCGCGTTGCAGTGTGATACCCGTCGGGTTGTTGCGAATCGAGATCCGCCGCGAAAGGCTCCCGGGACGGCGCGTCTCAGGCCCTTGCGTCGCCGGGCGAACGCTCCTCGATGTCAGGCCGTGAGTTTCGTCACAGGATCGCACCCGCCGCCCGCGGCGCGCAAGTACGCGGCCAGGCTGGATCGGAATCGTTGCGCCGGGGCGGTGACACCTTCGCCACAGCCCCGTCGGCGCGGCAGTGCGAACGATGTCACACCGCGGCGGTAAGAGGGGTGATGACCTCGATCAGCTCGACGCTCGGCGTCTTCTCGATTACGCGGCCCGCCCGTAGCTCGAGGCGTCCCCTGCGGTGGCGCAGGCTGAACGCCTCGTTCGAGCGGAGCCGGTTGGGCGGCGCCACGACCGCTGGCGCACGCTTCTGTGCCGGCATCTCGGGGAAGAAGAGGATCGGTTCGGGCGCGACGCGATCTTGTTGGGCCGGCTTGTAGACGGCCGGCACCACGATCGGGGCGAGCTGCTGCAGGCCGAGCTCGAAGTGCTCGGGAGTGTTCGACAGGATCCAGCGCACCAGGCACACGTAGACCGAGCCGCGGTCCTTGCCTTTGATCGCGACGATCTCGCCCACGTTGATCGGCGGCAGGCTGCCCGACATGTACTTGAGCGCGAACCCGCGCGAGCTCTCGTTCGCGATGATCCACTCGCTCGCGCGGGCGGGCGCCTCCCGCTGGGTGATGTCGGCCGCCGGCATGTCCTGGGGCGACTCCGCGCGCAGGACGCGCCAGATCTCGCGCAGCCCGACCCAAAGCTCGACCCGAGGATGGAATCGCATGCGCGCGCTGCGGTTCTTCCGCTCGCCGCGCCAGTGCCCGATCAGGCGCTGCATCAGCTCCTGGTAGGCGATTCGAGCGGACTCCTCCGGCAGCCCGAGGGTGGCGGGGGGGACGCCGTCGTGGAGCTTCTTGAGCTGCGACTGGAGTCGCTCGACGAGCGCGTGCGTGCGCAGCAGCAGCGCGCCGTTGTCGAAGCCGGTGTCGGCGCGCTTCGCGTAGGCGACACCGGGCCGGTCGTGGCGCGGATCGATCGCGAACACGCACAGTGGATCGTCCACCTTGCCGGCCCAGACGATCTCGGCGAGGTCGGAGTTGGCGGCGAGATAGGCCTGCACTCGCAGGAAGTCGCCGTGCATCAGCTTCGTCGGCTGCGCAAACGCAAGCAGCAGCGCGTCACGGTAGACCCGCAGAGGCGAGGTCTGCGGCGCCTCGATCTCGCGCTCGGTGATGCCCGAGTCACGTGCGAGCTGGTAGAGGTGGTGCATGTCGCTCCAGACTCCACCCGGGCTGCGCGCGTAGAGACGCTGGCTGAGCTGGAGGCGGCGCGCGTGGAAATCCATCGCGCGGGTGAGCGGCACGTGCAGCTGGTTCCTTTGGCCGATCGAGAGCCAGGTCCGCGGTGCGCGCAGCACCACCTGGGAGTAGCCGGACGCAAGCTCCTTGAGCAGCTTCTCGATGAAGTAGGCGACCTGCCGTGGGTTGCCGGCGAGCGGCGGCTGGGCACGCGCGATCCGGCTCTCGAGCTGGGGCAACAGCCAGTCGATGTGATCGCGGAACATGTCGAGCAGCCGCACCCGCAGCCGGCCTTGGAGCTGCGCCCTGTTCACCTGCACGAGCCGGTCGATCAGGACGCTGGCGGTGCCTGTGGCGTCGGCGGCCGAAAGCGACGAAAGCCACGCGCGCATGCGGTCGGGCGAGAACTCGCCTTCCTCGTCGGTACCGCCGGTCGCCGAGATAAAATTCAGCAGCATCAGGTTTGTCGGGGGACAGAACCCGATTTCAGCAAAGAACATGCCGGAGAAGCTGTGGCAAATTCCCGCAAAATTCCGCGCCGCGAGCGGTTGATCGTCGCGCTCGATGTGCCGGGCGCCGACGATGCACGCGCGCTCGTCGCGAAGCTCGGTGACGAGGTTGTCTTCTACAAGCTCGGCCTGGAGCTCTTCATGACCGGCCGGTACTTCGAGCTGGTCGACTGGCTCGCGGCGCGCGGCAAGCAGGTGTTCGTCGACCTGAAGTTCTTCGATGTCCCGGAGACCGTTCGCGGGGCGGTGAAGGCGCTGCGTGGGCGCGGGATCGCGTTCGCCACCGTCCACGGCAACCAGAAGATGATGGAAGCGGCCGCGGCCGAGAAGGGCGAGGTGGGGATTCTTGCCGTCACCGTGCTCACGAGCCTCGATCGGGGCGACCTCGACGATCTCGGGTTTGCCTGCGACGTCGACGCTCTGGTCCTTTCTCGCGCGCGCCGTGCACTGGCGGCGGGTTGCGACGGCGTGATCTCGTCGGGCCTCGAGGCGCCGCTGCTCAAGCGCGAACTCGGCGAGCGAATCCTCGTCGTCACGCCGGGCATCCGGCCGGTCGAGAACCGCCCGACCGACGACCAGAAGCGGACCGTAGACGTCGCGCAGGCGTTTGCGAACGGCGCCGACTACATCGTCGTGGGGCGGCCGATTCGGCAGGCAGCCGACCCGGCCGCTGCCGCGGCTGCGATCCAGGCGACGGTCGCCGGAATCTTCCCTGGCGAGTAGCATGATGGACGAGACGCTGCGACAGCGCCCGCTTAGTGCGAGGGAGCCGCGCCGATCGGGTGTTGATGAGACACGGTACTTACACCAGTCGGCCCTCGTACTTGAAGGTGCCCTTCCAGGCTGGCAGAACCAGGTTGGGATATTCGGGGCGCCCCAGGCTGCCGTTGTAGCGGCCGAGCGCGCGATAGAGGTCGCCCTTCTCGACGTCAAGATAGTGGCGCAGGATGACGCAGCCGTAGCGGACGTTCATCCGGAGGTGGAAGAGATTGTGGTCCTTGTCGCCGATGAGGCCCACCCAGAACGGCATGACCTGCATCAGCCCGCGCGCCCCGGCTTTCGATACCGCGTACTTCTTGAAGCCGCTCTCGACGTGAATGATGCCGAGGACGAGCTGCGGATCGAGCCCGGCCCGCGTCGCCTCGTAGTGCACCGTCTTCAGGAGCTCGACTCGGTGCTTCGTGTCCGGGATGCGCTTCGCGAGCCGATCGGACATCGCGAGCAGCCATTTGTAACCGTCTTCCGGGTCGGCGAACTTGAGTTGCGGGACGCCCTTGTCGGCGATCGCGCGCGAGAGCGCGGCCTGGACGCTCGCCGAGAGCGGCTCGTATTGCTGTGCACCTGCCCGTACCGCGAGCGGTGCCGCCGCGAGCGCACAGACTGCGGCCGCGGTCAGGAGCTTGCGCACAGCTTCGTTTTCAGGAATGCGGCGGCTTCGGCCACGGTGAGGGGAGTGGGCGACGCGTCCAGGCGCGCTTGATACTCGAGTTTGCCGGCCTTCAGGCCGCGGTCGCCAATGACTACCCGGTGCGGGATGCCAATTAGTTCCGACTCGGCGAGGAGAACACCCGGCCGCTCGTCGCGGTCGTCGAGCAGCGCGTCGACACCCGCATCGATGAGGGTTCGGTACAGATCGTCCGCGGCCCGTCGGACGGCCTCGCTGCGGTGGTAGCCGAGCGGGACGATTGCGAGCCGGAACGGCGCGATGGGGTCGGTCCACACGATGCCGCGCTCGTCGTTCCCCTGCTCGATCGCGGCGCCGACGATGCGGGTCACGCCGATCCCGTAGCAACCCATCTCGAACGGCCGGCTCTTGCCTTCCTCGTCGAGGAAGGTCGCCTTCATGGCGGTCGAGTACCTTGTGCGGAGCTGGAAGATATGGCCGACCTCGATCCCGCGAACGATCTCGAGTGAGCCCTTCCCGTCAGGGCTCGGGTCGCCTGGCACCACCTTGCGGATGTCGGCGACGAGCGCGGGCTCGGGGCAGTCGCGGCCAAAGTTGACGCCGGTAAGGTGATAGCCCTCTTGATTCGCGCCGCAGACGAAGTCGGCCATCGCCGCCACCGAGCGGTCGGCGATCACGCGGATCCCCGAATCGATTCCGACCGGCCCGATGTAGCCAGCCTTGCAGCCCAGGTGGCGCTCGATCTCGGCGTCGGTGGCAAAGCGGAACGGATCGAGGTCGGGGAGCTTCTGCGCCTTGATCTCGTTCAGGTCGTGATCGCCGCGGACGAGCAAGAGGTTGAAAGCCTCGTCATGCATCAGGGCGATCGCCTTCACCGTGCGCGCGAGCGGGAGGCCGAGGAAGGCGGCGACGTCCTCGCAGCGCGTCTTGCCTGGCGTCGGGACCTTCTCCATGGCCTCGCCTAGCGCGGGGCGAGGCGCCGGCGCCAGGGCCTCCGCCAGTTCGACGTTCGCGGCGTAGTCGGACTGCGGGGAGTAGGCGATCGCGTCCTCGCCGGAATCGGCGAGCACATGGAACTCGTGTGACCCGGTGCCACCGATCGTTCCGGTGTCCGCCGCGACCGCGCGAAACTTCAGGCCGAGGCGGGTGAAGATGCGGGAGTAGGTGTCGTACATATTGCGATACTCGCGCTCGAGGTCGGCGTGGTCGGCGTGGAAGGAGTAGCCGTCCTTCATCGTGAACTCGCGGCCGCGCATGACGCCGAAACGCGGCCGGATCTCGTCGCGGAACTTGGTCTGGATCTGGTAGAAGTGCACCGGGAGCTGGCGATAGCTCCGCAGCTCGCGCCGCGCGATGTCCGTGATCACTTCCTCATGCGTCGGGCCGACGCAGAAGTCGCGCTGGTGCCGGTCCTTGAGACGCAGGAGCTCCGGGCCGTACTTCACCCAGCGGCCGGATTCCTGCCACAGCTCGGCCGGCTGGATCGCTGGCATGAAGACCTCGACCGCGCCGGCACGATTCATCTCCCCGCGGATCACCGCCTCGACCTTGCGCACCACGCGGAGGCCGAGCGGCATCCACGTGTAGATGCCTCCGGCGAGACGCCGGATGAGCCCCGCGCGCAGCATCAGCTGGTGGCTGACGATCTCGGCGTCGGCCGGCGCCTCCTTCAAGGTCGAAATGAAAAATCGCGAGGCCCGCATCGCATGAAGCTCCCCTGGGACCGGGCGGATTCTAGCGGAGCCGCACCCGGCGGGCGCCGCTTGCTTTGCAGCCCCGGGGAATTGTGGAAGAATGGTTCCGGACAACTGATCTACGGAGCCGATCATGCTCGACCGGGACGGCTACCGCCCGAACGTCGGGATCGTCCTTTGCAACCACAGGCACGAGGTCTTCTGGGGAAAGCGCGTTCACGAGCACGCCTGGCAGTTCCCGCAAGGCGGCATCAAGCACGGCGAGACGCCGGAGCAGGCGATGTACCGCGAGCTGCAGGAGGAAGTCGGGCTGGAGCCCTGTCACGTGAAGATCCTGGGGCGCACGCGCGGCTGGCTGCGTTACGAGGTGCCGTCGCAATGGATCAAGCGCGAGTGGCGCGGCAGCTATCGCGGCCAGAAACAGATCTGGTTCCTCCTTCGGCTTGTCGGTCGTGATTGCGACGTTCGCCTCCGCGCGAGCGAGCGTCCCGAATTCGACGCCTGGCGCTGGAGCGAGTACTGGGTGCCACTCGACTCGGTGATCGAGTTCAAGCGTGACGTGTACCAGCAGGCGCTCTCGGAACTCGCGCGCTACCTTGCTCGCGACCAGCGCCGGCACGACGGCCCGCGGGTGCCACGCGAGACGCGCTGGACCGCCGGCGGCAAATAGAGGAGGAAACCGCAATGACGTTCGACTACGCTGCGCTCCCGCTCAGCCGGCTGAAGTCCGGCGCCCGCCTCCGCGCCGCGACGCCCCATAGCGGCGAGCGGCTTACCCTCGACTCCCGGGCGCTCTCGGTCATGACCGACTTCGCGATCGTGCCCGCGGCGACGATCGAGCCCGAGGCGTCGGTCGACGACGCGAACCGCTCGATGATTCGCCGCGGCGTGCGGTCCTTGATCGTGACCGACCACGCGCATCGCGTGCTCGGCATTATCACGGCGACCGACGTCCTCGGTGAGCGGCCGATGCAAGTGGCGCTCGAGCATGGCGTCAAGCATCACGAGGTGCCGGTGCGGGAGGTGATGACCCCGCTCGACCGGATGGAGGCGCTACCGATCAACGCGCTGATCGACGCCAAGATCGGCCACGTCGTCGCCACGATGCGCAAGGCTGGGCGCCAGCACGCGTTGGTGGTGGAGAGCGCGGCGACGGGCGACACCGTGCGCGGGATCTTCTCGCTCACGCAGATTGCGAGCGACCTCGGCATCAGTATCGAGGCGACCTCAGTCGCCGCGACCTTCGCCGAAGTGGAGGCCGCGCTCGGCCGGTGAACGCCAGCTTGACAGGCGGATCCTCCCACGCCTATAGTCGATCAGCGATTTAGAGTTGGTCTAAACACGCAATCGCCGGTAACTGTTCGCGAGGGGCGAGGGCCCCCGCAGCTTCTGGTGCAACCAAGGAGGCCGCTCATGGCGCAATTGAAAGGATCCAAGACCGAGGACAACCTTAAGGCTGCGTTCGCCGGCGAATCGCAGGCCAACCGCCGCTATCTGTACTTCGCCAACAAGGCCGACGTAGAGGGGCAGAACGACGTTTCCGCGGTGTTCCGTTCTACGGCCGAGGGCGAGACCGGGCACGCGCACGGGCATCTCGAATACCTCGAGCAGGTCGGCGATCCGGCCACGGGGCTGCCGATCGGCCGCACGCGCGAGAACCTGAAAGCGGCGATCGCGGGCGAGACCCACGAGTACACGGACATGTACCCCGGAATGGCGAAAGAGGCCCGGCAGGAGGGCTTCGACGAGATCGCGGACTGGTTCGAGACGCTCGCGAAGGCCGAGCGTTCGCACGCCAACCGGTTCCAGAAGGCGCTCGACGCGCTCGCCGACTGAAGCGCGCGGGGGCTCGGGGAGGAGCGGCGCTCCGCTGCTCCTCCCTATGTCGTCGGACCGGGCGACCGCTCGGGGCCCTGGGCGTCCTGTTTGGAGGAGACCCCTCGCCTGTGAGCCTTTGCGGCGCCGGCGGCATGAGGTCGTCACACGACTACTATGGCCAGAGAAGGCAGCCTCGAAGCCCCGACCCGCCATCCGATCGACTGGCGCTCGCCCGACTTCTACGACCGGGAGAAGCTCGATAAGGAACTTCACCGCGTCTTTGAAATCTGCCACGGCTGCCGGCGCTGCGTCAGCCTGTGCACCGCTTTCCCGACCCTGTTCGACCTCGTGGACGAGGGGAAAACGGGCGAGCTGGACGGCGTCGACCCGAAGAACTACGGGAAGGTCGTGGACCAGTGTTACCTCTGCGACCTCTGCTACATGACGAAGTGCCCCTACGTTCCGCCGCACGAGTGGAACGTCGACTTCCCGCATCTCATGTTGCGCGCCAAGGCGGTCAAGTTCCGCGACGGCGAGGTCCGCTTCCGCGACAAGCTGCTTTCCAGCACCGACGCCCTCGGCAAGCTCGCCGCCATCCCGGTGGTGGCCCAGGCGGTCAACGCGCTGAACGCGAATGGCGCGGCGCGGTCGGCGATCGAGAAAGTGCTCGGCGTGCACCATGAGCGCAAGCTGCCGCCCTACAGTCCAAGCAGGTTCCGTAGTCACGCCGTGCCGGCGCGGACGCGCGAAGTCCGGGATGGGGCGCGCACTCCCGGCAAGGTGGCGATCTACGCCACCTGCTACGTCAACTTCAACGAGCCGGGGATCGGCGACGATCTCCTCGCCGTCCTCGAGCACAACGAGATTCCGTACGTCCTCGCCGAAAGGGAGGCCTGTTGCGGGATGCCGAAGCTCGAGCTCGGCGATCTCGATGCCATCGCGCGGCTGAAGAACGTCAACATCCCGCCGCTCGCTCGGCTCGCGCGTGACGGTTACGCGATCCTGACCGCGATCCCGTCCTGCACCCTGATGTTCAAGTCCGAGCTGCCGCTGCTCTTCCCCGCCGATGCCGATGTGAACGCGGTCGCCGAGGCCATGTTCGATCCATTCGAGTACTTCGTGCTCAGGAATCGCGACGGGCTCCTCAAGCGCGAATTCAAGCAGGCGCTCGGCAAGGTGTCCTACCACATCCCGTGCCACGCCCGGGTGCAGAACGTCGGCCAGAAGACGCGCGAGTTGCTCGAGCTCGTTCCCGGGACGCAGGTCAATACCGTCGAGCGGTGCTCGGGCCACGACGGCACCTGGGGCGTGAAGACCGAATACTTCGCCAACGCGATGAAGATCGGGCGGCCGGTCTTCAGGGCGATGGCGGGAGCTGATCCGGACTACATCAGCTCCGACTGCCCGATCGCAGGCCGGCACATCGAGCAGGGCATGGGCGAGACGCGCGCGCGGCGCGAGCATCCACTCGCGCTGCTGCGCATCGCCTACGGGTTGACAAAAAAGCCGTGACGAGCATGCCGAGGATCGTACGCGGGAGCCTGCTGTCGCTCGAGGCATACGCCCGGCAGCGCAAGGACTTTCGCGCGCGCGTGATCGCGCACAAGAAGAGCCGGAAGGTTCAACTCGGCGACCATGTCGCGCTCGACTTCGAGGACGAGCTGACCGTCCGCTACCAGATCCAGGAGATGCTGCGCATCGAGCGGATCTTCGAGGAGGAAGGCATTCAGAGCGAGCTCGAGGCCTACAATCCCCTCATCCCCGACGGGCGCAACTGGAAGGCGACCATGATGATCGAGTACCCGGATCCCGCGGAGCGCAAACGCATGCTTGCGCTACTGAAGGGCATCGAGGACCACGTCTGGGTTCGAGTCGAGGGTAGCGGCGACCGCGTCTACGCCGTAGCCGACGAGGATCTCGAACGCGAGAACGAGGAGAAGACCTCGGCAGTGCACTTCTTGCGGTTCGATCTCCCGGAGACGATGACTCAGGCGCTCAAGCAGGGTGCCGGCCTCGCGATCGGCGTCGATCACCCCGAGTATTGCGCCGAGATCCCGGCGGTCCCGCCGAACGTGCGGAACGCGCTGATTGCAGATCTGGCGTGAAGCGGTTCGCCGCCGCCGGGCTCGCGGCTGCGCTCGTGGCGGCCGGCTGCGCCGGGTCCAGGCAGCCCGATCTCGCGGCCGATGAGGGCGACGAACCGGCCGGCCCGCGAGAGGCGGCGGTGAAGCTGCCGTCGCTCCCAAAGGAGGGGGACCTGTTGCAGTTCGAGGTGCGGCCACAGACGGCGCTCGAGTATCTCGTGGATTCGACCTCGATCTCGTTGCCGGACCGGGACCTCGTTCGGTTCACAGTCGTCGCGCGATCGAGCACTGCAACGAACGTCAGCTACGAGGGGTTCCGCTGCATCGCGCGCGAGCGCAAGGTGTATGCGCGCGCGAGCCGCGACGGCGCGTGGGTGATGGCGAAGAACGCTGGCTGGGTCCCGTTGGGCCCGCGTGCCACCGCCGGCTTCCGCCACGAGCTTTTCTGGAATTACTTCTGTCCCGGGAAGCGCACCATCGCTAGCACGGGCGAAGGCGTCGATGCGCTTCGGCGCGGGGGGCATCCGGACGCGCGCCCCGAAGGCACGCTGACCGAGTGAGTCGGTTCAGAGAAGGACAAGGTTGTCGCGGTGGATCAGCTCCGGCTCGTCGACGTACCCGAGCATCGCCTCGATCTCGCTTGACGGACGCCCCAGGATGCGGCGCGATTCGGCGGCGCTGTAGTTGGCGAGCCCGCGCGCGACTTCGCGTCCGTCCGGGGCCATGCACGCGACGACCGCCCCACGCTCGAACTCGCCTTCCACCCCCTTGACGCCGATCGGCAGCAAACTCTTGCCCCCGGCGGCGAGTGCGCGGACGGCGCCGGCATCCAGCGCGAGGCGCCCGCCGACCTGGACATGGTCCGCAAGCCACTGCTTCCGGGCCGCCAGCGGCGCCGTATCGGCGTACAGCAGGGTCCCGATCGCTTCGCCGGCGCCGAGGCGCACGAGCACGTCGGTCTCCTGCCCCGAAGCGATCACCGTGTGCGCGCCACTCCGTGCCGCGCGCTTGGCTGCGCGCACTTTCGTGAGCATGCCGCCGCGCCCGAGGCTGCTGCCGGCGCCCCCTGCCATGTCTTCGAGCGCCGGGTCGCCCGCGCGCGCCTCGCGCACGAGTGTCGCCGCCCGGTCCTTGCGCGGGTCGGAGTTGAAGAGACCCTCGGCGTCGGTCAGGATCACCAGGACGTCGGCCTCGATCAGGTTGGTCACGAGCGATGCAAGGGTGTCGTTGTCGCCGACGCGGATCTCGTCGGTGACGACTGTGTCGTTCTCGTTGATGACCGGGACGACGCCGAGCGCGATCAGCGTGCGGAGCGTTGACCGCGCGTTCAGGTACCGCCCCCGGTCGGCGAGATCGGCGTGCGTCAGGAGCACCTGCGCCGTGCGGATCGAGTGCTTCCGGAAGCAGCGTTCGTAAGCTTCCGCGAGCCCCATCTGGCCGACGGCTGCCGCCGCCTGGAGCTCGTGCATCGCGCGCGGCCGTTTCCTCCAGCCGAGCCGTTGCAAGCCAGCCGCTATCGCCCCGCTCGAGACCAGCACGATCTCCCTGCCGTTCGCCCGTAGCGCCGCGATCTGTTGCGCCCAGTTTCCCATCGCAGCAAGGTCGAGGCCCTCGCCCTTATTGGTAACGAGCGAGCTTCCGACCTTCACGACGAGCCGCTTGCCGTCGCGGACGCGGTCGTTCATGACTTATGTTCCAGCCCGTTCATCACGGCGTAGCAGACCTCGCGGCAGCCTTCGCCCGTCAGCGCGGACACTACAAAGCGCGGGCCCTTCCAGCGGAGCCGGCGGACGAGTTCGTTCGCTGCGCGGTCGCCCTCCCGCGGCGCGAGCAGGTCGGCCTTGTTTAGCACCAGCCACCGCGGCTTTCGGTACAGGCGTTCGTCGTATTTCCGCAGCTCCGCCACGATTGCGCGCGCATCGCGCACCGGATCGGCGTCCGGATCGAATGGGGCGATATCAACGACGTGAAGCAGCAGCCGCGTGCGTGCGAGGTGGCGCAGGAACTGGTGCCCCAGCCCCGCGCCTTCGGCCGCGCCCTCGATCAGCCCCGGAATGTCGGCGACGACGAAGCTGCGGTTCATGTCCACGCGAACCACGCCGAGGCTGGGATGTAGTGTCGTGAACGGATAGTCCGCGACCTTCGGCCGGGCGCTCGAGATCGCGCGGATCAGCGTCGACTTGCCGGCGTTCGGGAGGCCGAGCAAGCCGACATCGGCGAGCAGCTTGAGTTCGAGCGCGAGCTCATGTTCCTCGCCCGGTGCGCCCGGAGTCGCGCGGCGCGGCGCTCGGTTGACGCTCGACTTGAAGTTGACGTTACCGAGTCCGCCGCGCCCGCCGCGGGCGAGCACGGCGACCTCGCCGTGCGCGGTCAGGTCGGCGACGAGCGCACCCGTCTCCCGGTCGGTGATGACGGTGCCGACCGGCATCCGCAGCCGCAGGTCGTCGGCGCCTCGGCCGTTGCACTGCTTGCCGTGACCCTTCTCGCCGTCTTTCGCGCGGTGGATGCGCGCGTAGCGGTAGTCGACGAGCGTGTTCACGTTCCGGTCGGCGACGGCGTACACGCTGCCACCGCGCCCGCCATCGCCGCCGTCCGGACCGCCGCGCGGCACGTACTTTTCCCGGCGGAAGCTGACCGCACCGTCCCCGCCCCTTCCCGCGTGGACCGAGATGCGCGCCTCGTCGACAAATTTCATCTGCCTCAGAAACCCGTGACCGGGGCCAAAGGGAGGTATGTCCTCTTCTTCAAGACGCCCCGTCGACAGCACAAAACAAAAAAGCCCTATCGCAAGGATAGGGCTTCGACGCGGGAAGCCAGCCTATTGGACCGGGATCACGCTCACGACCTGCTTGGAATCAGCGCCTTTCGCGCCGAACTCGATCCGGCCCGTGACCTTCGCGAAGAGCGTATGGTCACGCCCCATGCCGACGTTGTGGCCCGCGTGAATCTTCGTGCCGCGCTGTCGGACGATAATGCTGCCGGCGGACACGACCTGGCCGCCGTAGCGCTTCACGCCGAGCCGCTTTGATTGGGAGTCGCGGCCGTTCCGCGAGCTCCCACCTGCCTTCTTGTGTGCCATTGGATGCTCCTGCGAACGGTCCAGCAATCAGTCGGAGATGCCGGTTATCGCGATCTCGGTGTACTGCTGGCGATGCCCCTGCGACTTCTTGTAGTGCTTGCGCCGCCGCAGCTTAAAGATCGTGACCTTGTGATGCTGGCCGTGCGCGACCACCGTCGCCTTAACCGCTGCTCCGGCGACAAGGGGAGCGCCCAGCCTTACCGCGTCACCGTCGCCGATCGCCAGCACTTCGTCGAGAACGAGCTCAGCGCCGACCCCGGCACTGAGCTTCTCGACCTTCAACCTGTCCCCGGCCGACACCCGATACTGCTTGCCGCCGGTCCTGATGACCGCATACATGACCTTGTGCCCCGAGCGAAATGTCCAAGAAACTCAAGATTGTACATAACGCCTCCCGGCTGAGTCAAAGGCATGTTGTGCTACGCTCCTGAAGCCTGCCTGCGCCAGTTGCCCGCGTGTCCGTTTCGCTCGATCCAATCCGCACCCTGATTGCCTGTGAGATATCGGCGGTCGATGCGCTGATCCGCCGCCGGCTCGACTCCGACGTTGTCCTGGTGCGGCAGGTGGCCGACTACATCATCGCGAGCGGCGGAAAGCGCCTCCGCCCGTCGCTCGTCCTGCTTGCCGCCGGGGCTTCAGGGTACAGTGGGCCGCACCACCATGAGCTCGCCGCGGTGGTGGAGTTCATCCACACCGCGACCCTACTGCATGACGACGTCGTCGACGAGTCCGAGCTGCGCCGCGGCCGCCGGACTGCAAATGCGGCGTTCGGCAACGCTGCGTCGGTCCTGGTCGGCGACTTCCTCTATTCGCGCGCATTCCAGATGATGGTCGGCGTGCGGAGCATGCGCGTGATGGAGGTGCTTGCCGAGGCGACCAACACCATCGCCGAGGGCGAGGTCATGCAGCTCCTCAATGTCCACAACGCCGACGTCGGCGAGAGCGAGTACCTCGAGGTTGTTCGGCGCAAGACCGCGAAGCTCTTCGAGGCCTCGGCGCGACTGGGGGGAATCCTCGGCGACGTCGCACCCGCCGTCGAGGCCGGCTTCGCCGCCTACGGCCGTCATCTCGGCACCGCCTTCCAGCTCATCGACGACGTGCTCGACTACTCTGGCGACCTGCACGAGACCGGGAAGAACCTCGGCGACGATCTCAACGAAGGCAAGCCGACCCTGCCCCTCATCCACGTCATGCGCCGGGGTACGCCCGATCAGACCGCGACCGTGCGGCGGGCGATCGAGGAGGGTGGGCGCGAGGCGTTTGCCACGGTCCTCGAGGCGATCCACGCGAGCGGAGCGCTCGAGGTGGCGCGCGAGCAGGCGCGGCGGGAAGCTGCCGCGGCGTGCGACGCGCTCACAGCGGTCGACGATTCAGCATACAAACAAGGTCTGCTACACTTAGCAACCTTCGCGGTGGAACGCAACTACTGATCGTTCGATGGCCGCCGCATTCCCACGACTCGGGGTGTAGCTCAGCCTGGTAGAGTACTGCGTTCGGGACGCAGGTGTCGCTGGTTCGAATCCAGTCACCCCGACCAACCTTCCCGCTCCCACCGCTTCCCTTCCTGGCCTCCGACGCGGCACATGTCACGCTCCGGACGCGAGCGCACCTACCGTACGGCCTATAATCGGCGCGGTTTCGCGCCGACCGTATCAATGGGTAAGCTGCTGATCCTCGTTCTCGTCGCGCTCGCCGCCTACCTACTTTGGCGGGGGTTCCGACGCGGCACCCATCCGGTGCGCGAGCCGCCAGGTGAAGGTGAGCGGATGGTCGATTGCAGCCAATGCGGTGTTCACTTGCCGGTTTCCGAGGCGGTTGAGGCACAGGGCCGCTACTTCTGCTCCGACGAGCATCGCCAGTTGTTCAGCGCTTGAACAAGCCGGCCGCACCCGAGCTCACCGCGCTGCCGACGCAGGCGTTGCGGGCGGAGCCGCACGAGCCGAAGGCCGTCCCCGAATCATTCTGGGTTTCGCTTCGTTATTTCAACGCCTACCGAATCTCGATCGCGGCGCTATTCCTCGCGTCGGCGCTAGTCTACGGCGATGCGTTCAACCTCGGGAGCCACGATCTGCCGCTCTTCACGGCGACCAGTGCGATGTATCTTGTGGCGGCGATCGCGTTCCAGGTCGCGCTGAGACGGGTGCCCCGCAGCTTCGATACCCAGCTCACTGTCCATGTCTGCACTGACATCGCCGCAACGGTGCTGCTAATGTTCGCGAGTGGCGGTTTCCGTAGCGGCCTCGCGGTGATGCTGCTGATCTCGATCGCCGCGGCGTCGCTCGTGAGCCGCGGGCCGCTGCTGCTCTTCTACGCCGCGCTCGCGACGATCGGGGTCCTCGTGGAGCAGGCAGTCGAGGTGGTCGCCTTCGGCGAGAGCCTCGGCGGCTTCCTGCCTCCGGCGATGATCTCGATCGGCTACTTCGCCACCGCGCTTGTCACCAACCAGCTCGCGCAGCGCGTCATCACCAACGAACGCGTGGCCCGACAGCGCGGCATCGATCTCGCCAACCAGCTGCGGATCAACCAGCGCGTCATCCAGGACGTCCAGGACGGGGTGCTGGTCGTCGACTCGAACGGCCTCGTTCGCAGCCACAACCCGCGCGTCGGACAGCTGATTGGGCGACCCGCGCCGGAGCTCGATCAGATCGAGGCGTTCTCGATCGAGCTTGCCCAGGCGCTTGCCGACTGGCGATCGGGCGGCGGGCGCGCAACGCCGGTCCTGACGCTGCCCGAGACCGGCACGGTAGTGCGCGCGCGGTTCGTCGAGACGGGCGTAGGCAACGACAGCTTCACCGTGATCTATCTCGAGGACATCTCGAAGCTCGATGACCAGGCGCGCCAGGTCAAGCTCGCTGCGCTCGGCCGGCTGACGGCCAACATCGCGCACGAGATCCGCAATCCGCTCGCGGCGATCACCCATGCGGCGGAGTTGATGAACGAGGAGAACCGGCAGCCGGCGCGCGAGCGTCTGACCCGGATCATCCGCGACAACGCGGGGCGGCTCGACCGCATGGTGAAGGACGTGCTCGAACTCAACCGGCGCGACCGCGTGCAGGCCGAAGCGATCCGGCTCACACCGTTTCTCGCCACGTTCCTCGACGAATTCGCGCAGAACGAGCTGGTCGACCGCGAGGGTTTCGTGCTCGAGTTCGACGGGGACGGCATCGTCGAGTTCGACCGCGTCCACCTGCACCAGGTGCTGTGGAACCTGGTGCGGAACGGGTGGCGTCACTCGCGGAAGAGCGTCGGAAGCGTCCGTCTGCGACTGCAGCGGCAGGGCAATCGGCTAGAATTGCACGTCATCGACGACGGCCCGGGCGTGGTGACGGAGCTGCAGAGCCAGCTGTTCGAGCCGTTCTTCACGACCTACAGCGCGGGCACCGGTCTCGGTCTCTACATCGCTCGCGAGTTGTGCGGTGCTAACGGCGCGGCGCTCGACTACATCGACCGGAGGGTGGGCGCCGATTTCCGGATCACCTGGCAGGGAGTACGTGGATGAACCGGCCGGAGCGTCGCGTCACCGCGAAGACCATGGTCCTGGTGGTCGACGACGAAGCTGACATCCGCGAGCTGCTCGAGCTTACCCTGATCCGCATGGGCCTCGGGGTCGAATGCGCGGGGTCGGTCTCCGAGGCGACCGAGTTCCTCAAGCGTGCGAGCTTCGATCTCTGCCTTACCGACATGCGACTTCCGGACGGAGACGGTCTGGAACTGGTGCGCTACATCGGCGCGCACTGCGCCGATCTGCCGGTGGCGGTAATCACCGCACACGGCAGCACGGAGAACGCGGTTGCGGCCCTGAAGGCAGGCGCGTTCGATTACGTTTCGAAGCCGCTGTCGCTGGAGCAGCTGCGAACGCTCGTCAAGTCCGCGCTCAATCTCCCGCCCAAGGCACCCCCCAAACCCGAGGCCGGCGGGACCTATCGGCTGCTCGGCGAGAGCCCGCCGATGCAGCAGGTGCGCGCAATGATCGACAAGCTCGCCCGGAGCCAGGCGCCGCTCTATGTCACGGGCGAATCCGGGAGCGGCAAGGAGCTCGCGGCGCGCCTCATCCACGAGGGAGGTGCGAGACGCGACAAGCCGTTTGTCCCGGTCAACTGCGGCGCGATCCCCGAGAACTTGGTGGAGAGCGAGTTCTTCGGCTACCGCAAGGGGGCGTTCACCGGCGCCGATGCCGACCGCGAAGGCTTCTTCCACGCGGCGAACGGCGGCACTCTTTTCCTCGACGAGGTCGGGGACCTGCCGCTCGCGATGCAGGTAAAGCTCTTGCGCGCAATCCAGGAGAAGCGTGTCCGCAAGGTCGGGGCTACGACTGAGGACCCGGTCGACGTCCGGATCATCTGCGCGACCCACCGGAGCCTCCCCGCCCTGGTCGAGACGGGGAAATTCCGGCAGGACCTGTACTATCGGCTGGCAGTGATCGAGCTGCGGCTGCCAAGCCTTCGCGAGTGCCGGGAGGACATCCCGCTGCTCGCCGACGCCATCCTCGCGCAGCTTGGCGAGGAAAGCGGCGCGCGGCGCCGGGAGCTCTCACCAGCCGCGCTCTCGGCGCTGCTCGAGTACGGTTTTCCCGGCAACGTACGCGAGCTCGAGAACGTCCTCGAGCGCGCGATCGCGCTCTCGGGAACGGACGAGATCCGGCCCGACGACCTGCAGCTCACTCCGCCGAGACTTCCCGAGGAGCCGCAGGCGCCGAACGCGAAATGGCCGCTCCAGGAATACCTTGACCGGGTGGAGCGCGAGGCGATCCTCGAAGCGCTCGACAAGACGCGCTTCAACCGGACCGCTGCGGCGAAGCTGCTCGGCATCACCTTCCGCGCCCTCCGCTACCGGATGGAGCGGCTCGGCATCCACTAGCGGCGTGTCGTGAAGCGCGTCGATCGCGGCGCCCGGCGCTCCCCCGGACGGCGCGCCAGGGCATCGCTTCGGATCGACTCGACCGGGATCGCGGTCGGCGCGCGGCAGGTACCCTCGCCCAACTGCGACGATCGCCCGGACGATACCGAGATCACGCTGCTCGTCGTTCACAACATCAGCCTGCCTCCCGGCGCGTTCGGCGGGGACGACGTCCTGCGGCTCTTCACCAATCGTCTCGACTGCTCGGCACACCCGGCGTACGAGTCGCTGCGCGCCTTGTGCGTCTCGGCCCATTTCTTCGTGCGCCGGACCGGCGAAATCGTCCAGTTCGTGCCGTGCGGCCGGCGCGCGTGGCACGCCGGCGAGTCCGCGTGGCGCGGCCGCCGCCGCTGCAACGATTTTTCGATCGGAGTCGAGCTCGAGGGCACCGATACCTCGTCCTACACCGACCTTCAATACGATCGCCTTGCCCGGCTTGCGATTGCGCTCCGGCGACGCTATCCCATCGCCGACATCGTCGGCCACAGTGACATCGCGCCCGCCCGCAAGACCGACCCGGGCCCCGCGTTTGACTGGCCGCGGCTCCGAGCACTCGTCCGCGGCAAGCGCCCCCGCTAGAGCGCCGCCATTCCCGGCGTCTGCAAGCGTTACCACGCGCGCAAGCGACGATACGTGAAGAAGTTCACGCGCTGCGCGCGGAACGCGCACCGGAGCCGTGAAAGGCTGGAGAAAGCTATTGCAACTCGGGAAGGGCCGCACTAGAATTAGGGCCAGTAGTCAAACAACATACTATATATAGTGGTCCGACGGCTGGCGCCGGACCGCCGGGCCGGAGGCGCCCGAGCAAACCAAAACAGCCCAAGCAGAGGAGACCGAGATGCAACTTGCGGGTGAAGCCGTACCGACCCAGCCTTTCGTCACCGCAAGTCCTCCCGAGTCCTCCCCGGTCCATCCGGGCTCGCTGCTCGCCCAGTACAGGGTGATTCGCCGCAACGGGGGCGTGGTCGCGTTCGAGCCGGGGAAGATCTCCGTTGCAATGACGAAGGCGTTCCTGGCCGTCACTGGCGGTCAGGGCGCGGCCTCGGCGCGCATCCGGGAAGTGGTGGCGCAATTGACCGATGGGGTCGTCCACACGCTGATCCGACGGCAGCCGGGCGGTGGCACGTTCCACATCGAGGACATTCAGGACCAGGTCGAACTCGCGCTGATGCGCTCCGGCGAGCACGACACGGCGCGGGCGTACGTCCTCTACCGCGAGAAGCGCGCGCAGGCCCGCGCGCAGGAAGCGGCGCAGAAGAAGACCGCGTCCGCGCAGCCCGTGCTGCACGCCGTGGAGAACGGTGGGCGGCGGCCTCTCGATATCGCGCGGTTGAAGGAACTCGTCCAGTCCGCATGCGCAGGACTGGGCGAAGCGGTTGGGCCGGAGCTCATCCTCCAGGAGATGCTGAAGAATCTGTATGACGGCGTCCCCATGGAGGAGGTCCGAAAGTCGGCAATCCTGTCGTCGCGGGCGCTGATCGAGAAGGACCCGGGGTACGCGTACGTCACGGCGCGCCTGCTGCTGAACACGATCCGGCTCGAGGTCCTGGGCGAAGAGGCATCCCAGGCCGAGATGGCCAGCCGGTACGCCGACTACTTCCCGCAGTTCATCAAGCAGGGGATCCAGGCGGAGCTGCTCGACGAGCGGCTCGGGCGCTTCGACCTGCTCAAGCTCAGCGCTGCACTCAACGCCGAGCGCGACTTGAAGTTCGGGTATCTGGGGCTGCAGACGCTCTACGACCGGTACTTCCTGCATGTCGATGGCCGCCGGATCGAGCTGCCACAGGCTTTCTTCATGCGGGTCGCGATGGGGCTCGCGCTGAACGAGCTCAACAAGGAGGATCGAGCGATCGAGTTCTACGACGTGCTGTCGAACTTCGATTTCATGAGCTCGACGCCCACGCTGTTCAACTCAGGCACCCGGCGCTCGCAGCTGTCGAGCTGCTACCTCACGACGGTCTCCGACGATCTCGACGGCATCTACGAGGCGATCAAGGAAAACGCACTGCTCGCCAAGTTCGCGGGCGGCCTGGGCAACGACTGGACTCCGGTCCGTGCCCTCGGCAGCCACATCAAGGGCACCAACGGCAAGTCGCAGGGCGTGGTGCCGTTCCTCAAGGTCGTGAACGACACGGCGGTCGCCGTCAACCAAGGCGGCAAGCGCAAGGGCGCGGTGTGTTCGTACCTCGAGACCTGGCATCTCGACATCGAGGAGTTCCTGGAACTTCGCAAGAATACCGGCGATGACCGGCGCCGGACCCACGACATGAACACCGCGAACTGGATTCCGGATCTCTTCATGAAGCGGGTGATGGAGAACGGCGAATGGACGCTGTTCTCCCCGTCGGATGCGGCGGACCTGCATGACAAGTTTGGGAGGGCGTTCGAGCAGGCCTATCTGGGCTACGAGGCCAGGGTACTCCGCGGCGAGCTGAAGCTCCACAAGAAAATCCCCGCGACCCAGCTCTGGCGCAAGATGCTCTCGATGCTGTTCGAGACCGGGCATCCCTGGATCACCTTCAAGGATCCCTGCAATCTGCGCTCGCCTCAGCAGCACGTAGGTGTCGTGCACAGCTCGAACTTGTGTACCGAGATCACGCTCAATACCAATGACCGTGAGATCGCGGTCTGCAACCTGGGCTCTGTGAACCTCGTCGCGCACATGCGCGACGGCCGGCTCGATCATGACAAGCTCCAGCGGACGATTGCTACCGCGATGCGGATGCTCGACAACGTGATCGACATCAACTACTACGCGGTCGCGAAGGCGCGGAACTCGAACCTCAAGCACCGACCGGTCGGGCTCGGGATCATGGGGTTTCAGGACTGCCTGCATCTGCTGCGCGTTCCATACGCGTCGGCCGAGGCGGTCGAGTTTGCCGACCGGTCGATGGAGGCCGTCGCGTACCACGCCTACTGGGCATCGACCGAGCTCGCCGAAGAGCGCGGCCGGTACTCGTCGTTCAAGGCGTCGCTCTGGGATCGAGGCGTGCTTCCGCAGGACACCTTGGCGGTTCTCAGGGAGGAACGGGGCGGGTTCGTGGAGCTCGAGGCCACGGAAACGCTTCCCTGGAAGGCGCTCCGCGAGCGGATCAAGCGGCACGGGATGCGCAATTCGAACTGCCTCGCGATCGCGCCGACCGCCACCATTGCCAACATCATCGGTGTTTCACCGTCGATCGAGCCGACGTATCAGAACCTGTACGTGAAGTCGAACCTGTCGGGCGAGTTCACCGTCGTCAACGAGTACCTGGTGGCCGACTTGAAGAGAGCGGGGCTCTGGGATGAGGTCATGATCGCGGATCTCAAGTATTTCGACGGCAGCCTCGCCCGCATCGATCGCGCGCCCGCGGAGTTGCGGCGGCTGTATGCCACGGCGTTTGAGGTTGATCCCTCGTGGCTGGTCGAAGCGGGTGCGCGGAGGCAGAAGTGGATCGACCAGTCGCAGTCGCTCAACATCTATTTCGGCAACGCCTCGGGCAAGAAGCTCGATGAGACGTACAAGCTTGCGTGGTTGCGCGGACTGAAAACGACCTACTACCTGCGGTCCCTCGGCGCTACACATGCCGAGAAATCGACGGTAAGGGCGGGGCAGTTGAACGCAGTCCCGAGCGACGTCAGCGTTTTCGTCTCAGGACGGACCGACTTGGCCGAGCCAAGACTCTGCGCGATCGATAACCCCGAGTGCGAGGCCTGTCAGTAAGGCGAGAAGAGCAAGCGGAGGAAGCGGATGGTGCAGTTCGATGATGATGCAAGAGCAGGGAGTGGCGTCGGGGTGCAGGCGATAGCGGACTTCCGGGTGTCGGCGCTCGCAGGTTTTGTCGCCCAAGTGACGGCGGAAGCCCTTGCGCCGGCCCTACGGGAGCGTGCCGTGGAGCGAGCGGACCACCGGCGGATCCGGCTGGAAGACAAGCGGATCATGAATGGGCGCACCGACGTCAACCAGCTCGTCCCGTTCAAGTACAAGTGGGCCTGGGATAAATACCTCGCGGCGTGCGCCAACCACTGGATGCCGCAGGAAGTCAACATGAGCCGCGACATCGCGCTTTGGAAGGACCCGAACGGCCTGACTGAGGACGAACGCCGCATCGTGAAGCGCAATCTCGGCTTCTTCGTCACCGCGGATTCCCTCGCGGCGAACAACATCGTGCTCGGAACCTACCGCCACATCACGGCGCCCGAATGCCGGCAGTACCTCCTGCGGCAGGCGTTCGAGGAGGCGATTCACACCCACGCCTACCAGTACATCGTCGAGAGCCTCGCGCTCGACGAAGGCGAAGTGTTCAACGCGTATCACGAGATCCCGTCCATCCGGGACAAGGACGAATTCCTGATTCCGTTCATCGACACACTGACCGATCCGTCGTTCCGGACCGGAACGCCGGAGGCAGACCGAAAGCTGCTGGAGAGCCTGATCGTCTTCGCGTGCGTCATGGAGGGACTCTTCTTCTATGTCGGTTTCACGCAGATCCTCGCGCTTGGTCGCCAGAACAAGATGACGGGCGCCGCGGAGCAGTACCAGTACATCCTTCGTGATGAGTCGATGCATTGCAACTTCGGTATCGACCTCATCAACCAGATCAAGCTCGAGAACCCGCACCTGTGGACGCCGGCGTTCCGCGAGGGGATCCAGGCGCTGATGAAGAGGGCGGTCGAGCTTGAGTACCGCTATGCCGAGGACACGATGCCGCGGGGCGTACTCGGCCTGAACGCCCCGGCGTTCAAGGAGTACCTCCGGTTCATCGCGAATCGCCGCTGCCAGCAGATCGGGGTGGAGCAACTCTATCCGGGTGCAACGAATCCGTTCCCGTGGATGAGCGAGATGATAGATCTCAAGAAGGAGCGCAATTTTTTCGAGACGCGCGTGATCGAGTACCAGACCGGAGGCGCGCTCACTTGGGAGTAAGTGGTTGTCGATTGGCATGGACTCGTTTAACGTTATGCATGATGGACGCGTTGCTTGTGGCGTACGTTGCGCGAATACGGAACTCGCGAGGAACGGTTCAATCGCGCGTCGGTTGCGCGTCTGGGATCGCGAGAATGTCGGACCCCTCCGGGCTCCGACATTTTTCCTATGGGGCGCCGCTTTCTGCGCGCGGCGCCGGAGATTCGGCGGCCGGAGTTCTGTCCGGCAGCTGAATACCCGGCTGACGAAGCCGGGTGCAGCAGGCAACACCTTTCGTCAACCTTAGAAGGAGTGTAAGCATGGCAACGAAGAGACGAGCGAAGAAAGCTGCGAAGAAAAAGCCAGCTAAGAAGGCCAAGAAGAAGGCTGGAAAACGCAGAGTAAGCAAGAAGAAGCAAGCTTCACGAAAGAAGAAGCCCGCAAAGAAAAAGGCGGCCGGGAAGGCCGCCAAGAAAAAAGCTGCGAAGAAACCCGCCAAGAAGAAGGCGAAACCCGTGATGGCGGCCAAGCCGGTGGCGAAATCCGCGGCGCCTGCACCGACGGTGGCACCTGCTGCCCCATCGACTGCGGCGGCGCCAGGGGCAAGAACTGCCCTGAATCCCGCTGCTGCTTGGCCGTTCCCGACCGGGTCCCGGCCCTAGGCGGAAGTCGAATCGTCTGCGGTCGGACTTTGTGCAGGCAAAGTCCGAACCGCAGACATTCGGCGCTTGAAGTGCCTGTCCCCGGCTTTCGCCAAACGGACGTTGCTATTTTAACAGCCGGCTGTTAGCGGAACTGGGGCGGCTTGCGCCCAAAATTTTTTTATTTGTGCGTCGCAGCATGGATCGCTCCGCAAGTATCTGATCCCGCGTCGGTTTTTTGCCCCTTGACAGACGCGTAACTGCCTCTTTAGACTGCCTTTTCTGGAAATTCCACGACGGGTCGAGCGCACCGGAAGGGGAGGGTGCCGGCAACGGGGCCGAAGGCCAAGCTGAAGCCGTCGGGAAAGCTGGAGTACCTTCCCACCGTGTTAGCCCAGGATTGAGAGGGACAACACGACACATCCCAGCCCACTAGCCACTGTTCGGGATCTCGAGGTCGCGCGGGCGGGAAACCGAGCCGTGTAGTGAAAACGGAGGCGAGCATGAGGATGCCCAATCTGCCGGTACAGCTGCGAAGGGGGTGGCAAGCGGTCCTCGGTGCCGCGCAAGGGGTCCTCGCGGGCTTCGGTCTCCTTGCGCTCGTGCTGGTTGCGATCGAGGGCGGTCGCGTCCTGCCGTTCGGAGCGGCGACTACCGTCGCGTTCGCTGGGACGCCTGACCCGGCCACGGCGCTCGACGTCGCGGTCGCCGAGACGCCTAATCCTCAGCACAAGGTGCTTGCGGGCTATCTCGCCAGACGCTACCGAGTAGCGGGCGACGCGACGGTGGATCTTGTGAGCGAGGCCTACACGGTTGGGCAGGCGGTCGGCCTGGATCCGCTGCTCATACTCGCGGTTATCTCGGTCGAATCCCGCTTCAATCCGATTGCCGAAAGCGACATGGGCGCGAAGGGGTTGATGCAGGTGATTCCCAGGTTCCACACCGAGAAGCTCGCGGTCCACGGCGGTCAGAACGCAGTCCTCGACCCCAAGACGAACATCCTCGTCGGCGCACAGATCCTTAAGGAGTACATTCGACTGGCGGGCGGTCTTGAGGCCGGACTGCAGATGTACAACGGCGCTGCCGACGATCCGTCGCAGGGCTACGCCCAGAAGGTGATTGTCGAAAAGCAGCGGCTCGAGCAGACGCTGCGGGCCACCCGTACCGCGGGAGCCTCAGCCTGAGCTGCCCCTAGCGTTGCGTTCCGGCTAGGCGCCGGCTAGCAGCCGTGCTAGCCGTTCGACGCCTTCCTCGATGTCGGCGAGGGAGCGCGTGTAGGCGAAACGCACGTGCGAGCGAGCGCGATATACGCCGAAGTCGATTCCCGGCGTGATCGCCACGCCGGCCTCCTCCAGCACCCGCCACGCGAAGGCTTCGCTGTCCTCTGCGAGTCGCTCGCAACCGGCGTACACGTAGAACGCGCCCTGCGGCATCAACGGCACGCTGAAGCCGAGTGAGCGCAGTGCCGGCACCAGGAAGTCACGCCGCCGCTGGAATTCCGCTCGGCGCTCTTCCAGGATCGCAATCGTCGCCGTTGCAAACGCCGCCAGCGCCGCGTATTGGGCGGGTGCCGACACGCAGATGAACGCGTTCTGCGCGAAGCGCTCCATCTCCCGCACGTAATCCGCGGGCGCGACCAGCCAGCCGAGGCGCCAGCCGGTCATGCAGAAGTACTTCGAGAAGCTGTTCACGACGAACACCCGGTCCGAGAACTCGAGGGCGGTCGGGAAATGCGGCCCGTCGTACGTGATGCCCTGGTAGATCTCGTCGACGAGCGCGAAGCCCGCGCGCGTTTCGGTCTCCGCGATGATCGCGCGCAGGGTGTCGAGCGGCACTACCGTGCCGGTCGGGTTCGACGGCGTGGCGAGCATCACCCCGCGCGCCCTCGGTCCCCAGTGCCGCCGCACGTCGGCGAGCGAGAGCTGGTAATGATTCTTCGCATCCGCGGGAATCGTATTCGCCTTGCCGTCGAACATCCGCACGAAGTGGCGGTTGCACGGGTAACAGGGGTCGGGCATCAGCACCTCATCGCCCGGGTCGATCAGTGAACCCATGGCGATCAGGAACGCGCCCGAGGCACCGGCCGTGATAACTATCCGCTCCGGGGCCACGGTCAAACCGTAGCGCTCGGCATAAAACCGCGCGATCGTCTCGCGCAAGGGCCGAATGCCGAGCGCGTCGGTGTACCCCATCGGCTCGCGTCCGAGCGCCGCGATCGCGGCTTCGACGACCGGCTGCGGCGCGGGGAAGTCCGGCTGCCCGATCTCCATGTGGATGACGCGCCGGCCGCTCGCCTCGAGTTCGAAGGCTCGCCGCTGGATCTCCATGACGTGGAATGGTTCGATCGCCTCCATGCGCGCAGCGAGGCGCAAGCGCTCGAGTGTTCCGCGGTCGGCGCCGGGTGACATGAGGAGTAGTTGTCGCAGGCTCGGGGAGGGGGCATTCTAACCGCCGGGACGGCCGCGATAGCGCAAGGCAAATCCTTGTTTGACTTAAGGGGGTGGGCCCGGACCTTCCGCGATGTCGCGCAAGGACGAACGTTCGACACGTCGTCTTGGCAAAGGTGGTTGTGCTGCTCGCGCTCCGCAGCGTAGCCGAGGGAGCGCGTGCATTTCGACGCCTCGCTAGTAGTCCTGTCCGTCGATGTCGAGGTGCAGTACCAGGAGCTGCGGCACGAGTGGGACGAAGTCCACCGCCCGGAAGCGTGCTGCAGCCCGAGCATCGTCCTGGCGGCTCGTGCAACGACTGATGCTGTGGGTGCAGCACGGAGAGGCCGGGTTCATCGGCGCTTCGCGTCGGTCAAGGTCACGCTCGCAACCCGTTCCAGAAAGTACAGGATCACCGAGGCCAGGGCGAAGCGGGTTATCCCCCGAGCTAGCTACCACGGGAGGCCCCCGGCTCTGCCGGGGAGGCAGTAGAAGTTTGACGTTTAAGGGATTCGTTCATCGGGGAAACTCCCAATCGTGAGCCGCCAAGCACACGAAAGGGAGTTCTGCGATGGACGAGTACGAAAGCCTAAGCCACACGAAATGGGAGTGCAAATACCACCTGATTTTCATTCCCAAGTACCGCCGAAAGGCGCTGTACGGGCAGTTGCGTTCGCATCCTTGGAGAAGTGTTGCGGCGGTTGGCGGTACAAGGGGAGAGCCGGATCGAGGAAGGGCATCTGATGTCCGATCACGTGCACATGATGATCTCGATTTCCGCCGAAGTATGCGGTCTCGCAGGTCATCGGGTACATCAAGGGGAAGAGCGCGATTCATCTGGCGCGGGTGTACGGGGAGAGGGCGCGCAACTTCGTCGGACCCAATTTCTGGGCCCGAGGGTATTTTGTATCGACGGTGGGCCGAGACGAGGCAGTGATCCGAGACTAAATCCGCAATCAGGAAGAAGAGGACAAGCGGTTGGATCAGCTCAAGCTGTGGCAATAGGGGGGCCACCTTCAAGTGGCTCAATCAGTGCGGGCCGCGTTAGCAGCCCGGTCAGCCGCTTTGAGCGGTTCACACATTAAGGCCCCCGGCTTTGCCGGGGATATTTACCGATCTCCACGACCAGCGGGATGAACCGGGCATAGACGTTACGCCGTGAACGACCTCCGGGTATCGTCGCGCTGGCCGACCGTGAACTGCGTGGCGCAGCCCGCGATGGCAAGGTCGACGAGGCCGATGATGTCGCTACGCATGACGCCTTCTTTACCGGCTCTCTGGTTGAACGCGTGGCGATCCCGGAAGCTCACTCGGCGCGAGTTCGCGCGAGTGAATCCGTTTCACTCCCGCCGCGCCCATGTCGCGCCACACGGCTTCGAGCGAGCCGCCGTTGCCGATCGCACGACAGGCGTCTTCGATCACGATGACCTCGAAGCCGGCCTTGCGCGCGTCGAGCGCCGACCAGGCAACGCAGAAGTCCGTTGCGAGGCCGCAGATGAACACACGTTTGATCCCGCGCTCGCGCAGGTACCCGGCGAGCCCCGTGGCGCGTTTCCCGTCGGCCTCGACGAACGCCGAGTAGCTGTCGACGTCGTGATGATGGCCCTTCCGCACGACGAGCTGCGCGTGCGGCACCACGAGATCCGCGTGCAGGGCCGCTCCCGCAGTGCCCTGGACGCAGTGCTCTGGCCATAGCACCTGCTCCCCGTAATGCAGCTCGACCCGCTCGAACGGGTGTTTGCCGGTGTGGCTCGCCGCGAACGAAACGTGTCCCGGCGTGTGCCAGTCCTGAGTGAGCACTACGTTCCCGAACATGCTGGCAAGCGCGTTGATGACCGGCACAACCTCATCGCCACGTGGAACCGCCAGCGCCCCGCCCGGCATGAAGTCGTTCTGGACGTCGACGACCAGCAATACGTCGTGCTCGTTCATGCGCGAATTATAGGAGCTTGGACCGGTGCGAATATAATCGACTTGCTGACCGCTCCTGCCTCCCGGGCGACCCACCATGGACGAGGAAATTCGCAAGGCAGCATTGGACTACCACCGGCTGCCTAAGCCCGGAAAGATTGCGATCATCCCGACCAAGGGCCTGCTCAACCAGCGGGACCTCGCGCTCGCGTACTCGCCGGGGGTCGCCGCGGCGTGCGAGGAGATCGTTCGCAACCCGGGCGAAGCGGCGTCGCTCACCTCGAGGGCAAACCTAGTCGCGGTGATTTCGAACGGCACCGCGGTGCTCGGGCTCGGCGCCATCGGCCCGCTCGCCGGCAAGCCGGTGATGGAGGGCAAGGGGGTGCTGTTCAAGAAGTTCGCCGGCATCGATGTCTTCGACCTCGAACTCGACGAGCGCGACCCCGACAAGCTGGTCGACATGATCGTCGCGCTCGAGCCGACGTTCGGCGGCATCAACCTCGAGGACATCAAGGCCCCCGAGTGTTTCTACATCGAGCGCAAGTGTCGCGAGCGGATGAAGATCCCGGTCTTTCACGATGACCAGCACGGCACTGCGATCATCGTCGGCGCGGCTTTGACGAACGGCCTGCGCGTCGTCGGTAAGGACGTCTCGAATGTGAAGCTCGTCGTGTCCGGCGCCGGGGCCGCCGCACTCGCATGCCTCGACCTGCTCGTTGGCCTCGGGATAAGGATGGAGAACATCTGGGTGTCCGACATCGCTGGTGTGGTGTACGAGGGGCGGAAGGAGGAGATGGACCCGAACAAGGCGCGCTACGCCCGTAAGACCGACGCGCGCACGCTTGCCCACATCATCGAGGGGGCCGACGTGTTCCTCGGTCTGTCGGCGGGCGGGGTGCTCAAGCCCGGCATGGTGACGAAGATGGCGGCGAAGCCGATCATCCTGGCCCTCGCGAACCCCGAGCCGGAGATCCGGCCGGACCTTGCGAAGGAGGCGCGGCCCGACGCGATCATCGCCACCGGCCGTTCGGACTTCCCGAACCAGGTCAACAACGTCCTGTGCTTCCCGTTCATCTTCCGCGGCGCGCTCGACGTCGGCGCCACGACGATCAACGAGGCGATGAAGATCGCCGCGGTGAGGGCGATCGCCGACCTCGCGACCGCCGAGCAATCCGACGTCGTCGCCGCCGCCTACGGCGAGCAGAACCTGCGGTTCGGGCCCGAGTACCTGATCCCGAAGCCGTTCGACCCGCGGCTGATCGTGCAGATCGCCCCGGCGGTGGCCAAAGCGGCGATGGACTCGGGCGTCGCGGCGCGCCCGATCGAGAACTTCAGCGCCTACCGCGACTCGCTGCAGCAGTTCGTCTACAACACCGGCTTCATCATGAAGCCCTTGTTCGCGGCGGCGAAGCAGGCGCCGCAGCGGATCGTCTACGCCGAGGGCGAGGACGAGCGGGTGCTGCGCTCGGTGCAGGTGGTCGTAGACGAGGGGCTCGCCAAGCCGATCCTGATCGGCCGCCCGGCGGTGATCGAGCGCCGGATCGAGCGCTACGGGTTGCGGATGAAGCCGGGCGCGGACTTCGAACTGATCAACATCGAGTCGCACCCGCACTATCGTGAGTACTGGCAGGAATATCACCGCCTCACCGAGCGCCGCGGCGTCTCGGTCCAGTACGCGAAGATCGAGATGCGCCGGCGCGGCACCGGCATCGGCGCCATGGCGATCCACCGCGGCGAGGCCGACGGCATGCTCTGCGGCACCTTCGGCACGCACGACCTGCATCTTCACTACATCGACCAAATCCTCGGGCGCAGGCCCGGCGTCAACCACTACTACGCGATGAACGTGCTGATCCTGCCCAAGCGCACGATCTTCATCTGCGACACCTACGTGAACTTCGACCCCACCGCCGAGCAGGTCGCCGAGATGACGGTCCTCGCCGCGGAGGAGATCCGCCGCTTCGGCCTCACGCCTCGGGTCGCGCTGCTCTCGCACTCGAACTTCGGCACGAGCGACCGCCCGACCGCTGTCAAGATGCGCCAGGCGCTGGAGCTGATCGGCCGGCGCGCGCCGGATCTCGAGGTCGAAGGCGAGATGCACGGCGACGCGGCGCTATCCGACGACGTGCGCGCCAACGCGTTCCCCCGCTCGCGGCTCAAGGGCGAGGCCAACCTCCTGATCATGCCGACGCTGGACGCGGCGAACATCTCCTTCAACCTGCTGAAGACGGCCGCCGCGGACGGCGTTACCATCGGTCCGATCCTGCTCGGCTGCACCCGACCGGCGCACATCCTGACGCCGTCGGCAACGGTGCGGCGAATCGTCAACATGACCGCGCTGACTGCGGTCGAGGCCAACGCGCAGCGGACGCTTTTCTCGGCGTAGCCTCGCAGGCTACACTTCCTTCACGCGGCCCCAAGGCGAGGAAGGGGAGCGTGGGAACCATGACAACGAGCAAGAAAACGGGGCTGATCCTGACCGGGGGTGGCGCGCGGGCGGCCTACCAGGTCGGTGTGCTAAAGGCGGTCGGCGAGCTCCTCGAACAGCCACGCGAAAGCCCGTTCGCGATTCTCTGCGGGACCTCCGCCGGCGCGATCAATGCGGCTGCGCTCGCGATCCACGCCGACGATTTCTCCGCGGGCGTCCGACACCTCGTCGGTGTCTGGGAGGGTTTCCGCTGCCATCACGTGTATCGCAGCGACTGGCCCGGCATCATTCGCACCGGCCGGCGATGGCTCAGCAATCTGATGTTGATCAACCGAGCGAACCCGATCTCGCTCCTCGATAACACGCCGCTGCGGGAGATGCTCGCGCGCACGATGGACTTCGATCGCATCCAGGCGAACGTCGACAGCGGTGCGGTCTACGCGGTCTCGGTCACGGCCTCCGGCTACACCTCGGGCCAGAGCGTCACCTTCTACCAGGGTGGGTCGGGGCTCGAGGACTGGGAGCGCTGGCAGCGGGTCGGGGCCTCGACCACGCTGAACGTCGACCTGCTCCTCGCCTCGAGCGCGATCCCGTTCATCTTTCCGGCGGTGAAGGTCCATCGGGAGTTTTTTGGCGACGGCTCGATGCGCCAGATCGCCCCGATCTCGCCGGCTCTGCATCTCGGCGCGGACAAGGTGCTCGTGATCGGCACCGGGCGCCAGTCCCACGAGCCGGCACGCGTGCGCTCGAACCTGTACCCGTCGCTCGCGCAGATCGCTGGCCACGCGCTCAACTCGATCTTCCTCGACAGCCTCGCCGTCGACATCGAGCGGTTGCAGCGGATCAACAGGACGCTGCAATGCGTGGCGCCGGACAAGGCGAAGGAGCACGGCCTGTCCTTACGCCCCATCGATGTCGTCGTGTTGCATCCCAGCCAGCAGATCGAGCGCGTCGCCGCGCGCTACGTCCAGCATTTCCCGCGCGCCGTCCGGGTCCTGCTGCGGGCGGTCGGGGCGATGAACCGTAACGGTTCGAACCTGGCGAGCTACCTTCTGTTCGAGGCGCCGTTTACTAAGGCGCTCATCCACCTCGGCTACGAGGACACGATGGCGCGCGGCGACGAGATGCTGGCGTTTTTGCGGCGCGGGGCCTAAACTCGCCAACCCGTCTGAGCTTCTTGTTCCGGTCGCCGCCATGAGCCAGGAAACCCCGTACCAGGACCCGTTCGAGCTGCTCAAGAAGTTGTGGACGCCGATGGGGGTGCCGCTTGCTCCGCTGCTCGACCCGAACGACATCGAAAAGCGGATCAGCGATCTCAAGTCGGTCGAGAACTGGCTGAGCATGAACTTGAACGTTCTGCGGATGACGATCCAGGGGCTGGAGATGCAGAAGGCGACGCTCGCCGCTTTCCAGGCGATGCAGCCGAAGGCGGACCCGCAGGCGAAGACGGTGGCGTCGGCCCAGCCGCCTTCGGCTGCCGACGCCTGGTGGAGTCTGCTGCAGCAGATGCAGACCCCGCCGTCGGCCCCGCAGTCCGAAGCGAAACCCGAGAAGAAGGGGAGATGACGGGGCGCCGAGCCACGACGGCGAGCGCATTCCGGGCTGGCCATGCGCGCGCGTCGCGCTGGCAGGAAGCGTTGGATCAGGCGCTTACCGGGATCGGCGATCCGCCGCCCGGTGCGAATCTGGGCTTCGTATACGTGAGCGACCGTCTGGGCGGCCCGGCCGAGGACATCCTCGAACGGCTGCGCGAGGAGACCGGCGTCCAGGAGTGGGTCGGTTCGGTCGGCGTCGGCGTAATCGCGAGCGGCGTGGAGTACTTCGACGAACCAGCAGTCTCGGTGATGCTGGCGGCGCTCCCCGCGGGCGAGTTCCAGGTGTTCTCGGGCAAGCTCCGGCCGCCGCCGCTCGGGGCGCGCACCGCGAGCGGCGCCGAGGCCGCGCACTTCGCGATCGTGCACGGCGACCCCGAGACCGAAGACATGCCGGAGCTGATCGGGGACATGTCGGCGAAGGTTGCGAGCGGCTATCTCGTCGGCGGGCTCTCCAGCTCGCGGTCGGGCACTTTCCAGGTCGCGAATGACGTCTTGCAGGGCGGGCTTTCGGGCGTTGTCCTCTCCTCTCGCATCGAACTCGCGACCCGGCTCACGCAGGGCTGCTCGCCGCTGCGCCGCGGGCCGAACGCAACGCCGATGCGCCACGAGGTCACCGAGGGCGAACGCAACATCATCGTCGCGCTCGACGGGCGTCCCGCGCTCGAGGTGCTGCGCGAGGAGCTCGGCGAAGGGCCGGGCGGCGACTTCCGGCGCGCGGCGCAATCGATTCACGTCGGGTTGCCGGTACCCGGATCCGACACCGGCGACTATCTCGTGCGCAACCTGATCGGCATCGATCTCAAGCACAAGGCGATCGCGATCGGCGCAAACGTCGAGACCGGCATGCCAATCATGTTCTGCCGTCGCGACGGCGCGTCGGCGCGCGATGATCTCGGGCGCATGCTCGACGGGATCGCCCGCCAGCTGGACGGCCCTCCGAAGGGGGGCTTGTACTATGCGTGCGTCGGCCGCGGCGAGCACATGTTCGGCCGGCGCTCGGCGGAGCTCGGGATCATCCGCGACCGCCTCGGCAGCTTCCCGCTCGCGGGGTTTTTTTGCAACGGCGAAATCTCCCACGACCGGCTCTACGGCTACACGGGTGTGCTGACCCTGTTCCGCTGAGCTCGCGCGCCGACGCGGGTTTTCCTAGGAGATTGCAATGCCCAAAGCGATTCGATTCCACAAGACCGGCGGTCCCGAAGTGCTCGTCTGGGAAGATGTCGAGGTCGGCGATCCCGCTCCGGGCCAGGTCCGGATGCGCCACCACGCAATCGGCGTGAACTATCTTGATACGTATCACCGCTCCGGGCTGTACCCGCTGCCGCTGCCGAGCGGGATCGGCTCGGAAGGCGCGGGCGTGGTGGAGGCCGTGGGCGCCGGTGTCACCGACCTCAAGCCCGGCGACCGCGTGGCATACGCCGGAGGAGCGCCGGGCGCCTATGCGGAGGTGCGGCTCTACCCCGCCGACCGGGTCGTGACGATTCCGGAAGGGATCTCGTTCGAGACCGCCGCCGCCATGATGTTGAAGGGTATGACCGCCCAATACCTGATCAAGCGGACATTCAAGGTAGAGGCCGGGATGACGTTGCTCTGGCACGCGGCGGCGGGCGGCGTCGGGTTGATCGCCTCCCAATGGCTGAAGGCGCTGGGGGTGGCCGTGATCGGCACCGTCGGCTCCGACGCCAAGGCGACGCTTGCGAAGGCGCACGGGTGCGAACACACGGTCGTCTACACGCGCGAGAACTTCGTCGAGCGCGTCAAGGAGATCACGGGCGGGAAGGGCGTGCCGGTGGTGTACGATTCGGTCGGCAAGCTCACGTTCATGGGCTCGCTCGACTGCCTCCAACCGCTCGGCATGATGGTGAGCTTCGGCAACGCGTCCGGCCCGGTCGATCCGATCTCGCCCGCGATTCTCGCCCCGAAAGGCTCGCTATTCCTGACTCGACCGACGCTCGTTCACTACACGGCGAAGCGCGCGGACCTCGTCGCAACCGCGAACGATCTCTTCGAGGTCGTGAAGTCGGGCAAGGTGAAGATCGAGATCGCCCAACGCTATGCACTCAAGGACGCTGCACATGCGCATCGCGACCTCGAGGCGCGCAAGACCACCGGTTCGACTATCCTGCTTCCGTAGGCGAGGCGACTCAGCGGCCCGGGGAAGAGGGGACCCTTCGCTTCCCATCTTATCCCCCTAGCGATCCTCCGAGCTAACGCGAACCCTTCCGCCAGTTGGAAACCCGGCTCGCCGATCGCACTGCGCTCTATCCGGAGATCGAACCCTACGCGTCGGCGATGTTGCCGCTTGATGCGCTCCACACGATGTACTGGGAGACGTCGGGGAATCCCACCGGGATCCCGGCCGTATTCCTCCATGGCGGCCCCGGGTCCGGTTCGACGCCGAAGCACCGGCGGTTCTTCGACCCGGCCGCGTACCGGATCGTCGTCTACGACCAGCGCGGGGCGGGGCGCTCGACGCCGCTCGGCGAGCTTCGCGGGAACACGACCCCGCATCTCATCGCGGATCTCGAGCTGCTGCGAGCATCGCTCGGCATCGAGCGCTGGCTCGTATTCGGCGGCTCCTGGGGCTCGACGCTCGCGCTCGCGTACGCCGAGGCGCACCCGGAGCGCTGCCTCGGGTTGGTGCTGCGCGGGATCTTCCTCTGCCGCGCGAGCGAGATCGACTGGTTCCTCTACGGACTGCGCACGATCTTCCCCGAGCCATGGGAGAGGTTCGCCGGTTTCCTGCCGCCGACGGAGCGCGCTGACCTGCTCGGCAACTACTACCGGCGGCTCGTCGATCCGGACCCGGCGGTGCACATGCCGGCTGCGCGCTCTTGGAGCGTGTACGAGGGCGCGTGTTCGACGCTGCTCCCGTCGCAGGAGACGGTCGACTACTTCGCCGGCGACGTCGTCGCGCTGGGTCTCGCGCGGATGGAGGCGCATTACTTCAGGCACCACATCTTCCTGCCCGAGAACGCGCTGCTCGCGAATGCGGAGCGGCTGCGCGGGATCCCGGGCGTGATCGTGCAGGGTCGCTACGACGCCGTCTGCCCGGTGGTGTCGGCCCACGAGCTCGCGGCGGCGTGGCCCGAGGCCGAATACCAGATCATCCCCGACGCCGGCCACTCCGCGTGGGAGCCGGGGATCTCGGCCGCCCTCGTTTCAGCCTGCGAGCGGTTCAAGTCGCGGCTGCGATAGTGTCCTGCGGGCCCTCAGGCCACGGTCGCACCGACGGCGGTCCGGCTGCGTCGACCAGCGACGGCATTTGCCGCCAGCGCGACGAGCACGATCGCGCCCCCGGCGAGTGCGAGCGGTGTCGGCCGCTCGCCGACGCCGAGCCAGACCCAGAGCGGTCCGAGGATCGTCTCGGCGAGCGCGAGCAGCCCGATCTCGCCGGCGGCGAGATAGCGGCTCGCGATCGTCATCAGGACGCAGCCGGCGCCGACCTGGGCCGCGCCCATCACGCCGAGCACGACGAGGTCGCGCGTCGTGGGCTCGAACGGCCACGCGAGCGGTGCCGCGACCACGATCGAAAAGACGCCGGCGAGCAGCACCGACGGGACCAGGTCCACGCTCGCCCGGTACCGCCGGAGCACCACGACGTTGAGCGTGAACGCGATCGGGACGCCAAGCGCAAGCAGGTTGCCGGCGAGGCTGGCCCGTGCCCAGGCTGTCCGCGAACATCAGCACGACGCCCGCGAGCGCGGCCGCTATCGCGACCCACGTGCGCGCGGGGACCCGCTCGCCGAGGAAGATGCGCCCGGCGAGCGCGGCGAAGAACGGACCGGTGCTCATCAGCACGAGCGTGTTCGCCACGGTCGTCTGCGTGATCGACAGGATGAAGAAGAAGAACGTCGCCCCGAGCGCGAGGCCCGACCACACGCCGGGCATCCCGGCCTGGACGATCTTTGCGAGTACCCGGCCGCGGTTCTGGATCGCGAGGACCGCGGCAACGAAGATCACCATGAACGCCGAGCGCCAGACGACGATCTCCCATGGATCGCGGAGATCGGTGTTTCGGACGAGGATGCCGCCGGTGCTCCAGCAGAAACCCGCTGCGATCATGAGCGCGATGCCCTTGCGGCGTTCGGCGGCCGTTGCGGTCACTCCCGGGTCCCTCGCCAGCCAAAGCGCGCGATTCTACCGGCTCGATCGGCTGCTCCGGCAGATGTTGGGACGATCGCCTCGCGACATCGCTCGACATTCCGGAGATCGCGTTGCCGCCTGCTACGCGAGTCGTTGAGAGCTTTGCCGACCGGCGAGGTTTTTTTTACCCTTTTCTTTTTGGTCGCCGTTATCAGCGAATGCCGGTCGAGTGGCACTGGCTGAACGACTCGGCTGCGTAGCCTCGGTTAACATGCCGCACGGCACGCCGTGCACGCCGGAGGGTGGAGGCCGGTGCGATTATCGATTGCCTGACAGGAGCTCGGGATGACCCTTGACAGCACCGAATTCTGGATTGCGCTGGCGCAGATCATTGGCATCAACATTGTGCTGTCTGGCGACAATGCGGTGGTGATTGCGCTGGCGGCGCGCTCGCTGCCGCCGAAGCAGCAGAAGCAGGCGGTGCTGTGGGGCAGCGGGGCGGCGGTGGTGATGCGGATCGTGCTCACGGTGGTGGCGGTGGAGCTGCTCAAGCTGCCGTGGCTGAAGCTGGTCGGGGCGGTGCTGCTGTTCTGGATTGCAATCAAGCTGCTGGTGCCCGAGCACGAGGGGGAGGGCGGGGGCAAGGCGGGGGCCAGCATGGCTGCGGCGGTCAAGACGATCCTGATTGCCGATCTGGTGATGAGCCTGGACAACGTGATTGCGGTGGCGGCTGCGGCGAAGGGCAGCCTGCTGCTGCTGATCGTGGGGCTGGGGATCTCGATACCGCTGGTGATCTTCGGCAGCACGCTGCTGCTGGGGCTGATGGAGCGCTTCCCGGTGATCATCACGATCGGGGCGGCGCTGCTCGGCTGGGTGGCGGGGGAGATGTTGATTTCCGATCCGGTGGTGAAGGACTGGATCGATGCCAACGCCGGGTGGCTGCACTACGCCGGGCCGGCGGCGGGCGCGGTGGCCGTGATCGCCGTCGGCAAGCTGCTGGCGAAGCGCCACGAGGAGGCGCCGGTGGTGCTGGACGATCTGGCGGCGGGCGACCCGCAGCCGGCGACGGCGGAGGCATCCGTCGGGCAACCCAAGCAACGGAGGGGCTGATGTTCAACCGGATCCTGCTGGCCGCCGATGCCTCCGACAACGCGCTGCGTGCGGTCGATTACGTGATTGCGCTGCGCGAACGGCTGGGTACGCCGATCGACCTCCACCTGCTCAACGTGCAGCGGCCGGTGACGGGCGACGTGAGCGCGTTCGTGGCGCGAGAGGCGTTGCGCGACTACCACCACGAGCGCGGCCTGAAGGCGCTGGAGCGGGCGCGCGCGCGGCTCGACGAACGGGCTGTGCCCTATAGCTACCATCTGCTGGTCGGCCCGCCCTGGCAGATGATCAGCGAGTACGCGAAGGACAAGGCGTGCGACCACATCGTGATGGGGCGCCGTGGCCTGGGCTCGTTCACCGGCGGGCTCCTCGGCTCGGTCGCACAGAAAGTGCTGCAACTCTCCGAGCAACCCGTCACGCTCGTGAAGTAAGCGAAGGGCATCGAGGAGTCCGCGCGCCACGACCATGGCGCGGCACGGCACTCTTTCACGAGACACGGCACGGCACCGCTCGGCGGCGTATGTCCGGCGGGTAGAATGGAATGCTCGAAAGAGCGTTTGGCTCCCGTGCTAGTCGAAGCGCCGCAGCAAGTCTCCGAAAAGTGGCTCCGCGAGCAGTTCGTGGCGCCGCGCGCGGTCGTGCCGGTCACGACCGGCGATGGCCATCTCTTTCGCGCCGATCGCGAGATCCGTCCGGCCGCGGTGCTCGTTCCGGTGGTGCGACGCAACGACGCGCTGACGGTGCTGTTCACGCGGCGCACGTCGCATCTTCACGATCACGCCGGGCAGATCAGCTTCCCCGGCGGGCGCGCCGAGCCTGGCGATTCGTCGCCGCGCGAGACGGCACTCCGCGAGACAACCGAGGAGATCGGCCTTGCGCCGGGGTGCGTCGAGATCCTTGGACACCTCACTGACTACACGACGGTCACCGGCTATCGCGTGACACCGGTTGTCGGCCTCGTGTCGTCGCCCTTCGAACTGAAGCTCGACGCCTTCGAGGTCGCCGAGGTGTTCGAGGTCCCGCTCGCCTTCCTCCTCGACCCGGTCAACCATCAGCGGAACCTCTTGATGCACGACGGCCGCGAGCGCCGCTACTACGCGATGCCCTACGGACCCTACTACATCTGGGGCGCGACGGCGGGCATGCTGATGAACTTCTACGCTTACCTCACGCGCCCGGCATAGGGCGCACCCCGAATCTCGAGCTGCACTGCGTCCGTCTCCCGCCCGCCGGCATCGACGAGCGTGAGGCGACTGGGCGCCAGAGCGTGACGCCGTGGCCGCCGCCCACCCGGGTGTCCGTCCATCCGCCACGAACCGTCCATCCCGCTCCCGTTTGCGCGCAAGGCCACTCGCTGCTGCGCGGCCAGGATATCGGGGTCGCGCGCTGATCGTGCCGTCCCCGGAGGGATACGTGGCCGGATTGCCGCGCCGACGATGAGCATTTCCGTCATCTCGGTGCCCGCGAGGAAAGTTACTCGTGCCCACCGTCTCGCGCTCATCGGCGAAGCGCCCGCGTCGGACACGGACGCCGGGCTGCGGCATCTTGGGTGCGTGAGACGGCGCTGCACGGTGCAGCCGACAAGCGGTGGAGCGGCAGCCTCGAGCCAGTGGCGCGCCGGGTTCGTGCGCAGCTCGTGCGACCGCCGTGCCGGGCCCAAAGCACGCTCTCGGACGAGCCGGAAGCTCGCGCGCACTGCTGCCACGGACCGTGGCGCGGCGAGCGCAGTCGATGCGGGAACCGCGGCGAGGACTGCAACCAGACACTGGTCTGGACATGACTTTGGCTATACTTCAACGGCACGATCGCGAAGGAGATCGCCATGCGGATCGATGACCAGCAGCGCAGCTCCAACGTCGAAGACCGTCGCGGCATGTCGGTGGGGCGCGGCGTGGTCGGGGGCGGCATCGGAATCGTCGTGATCGCGCTGATCGCGATGTTTCTCGGCGTCGATCCGGGCATCATCCTCCAGGGCGGGTTGTCGCCCGGTGTCGCGCCGGGGCCGCAGCCTTCGGTCGAGACCAAGGCGCCGTCCCGCGACGACAAGATGGCCGATTTCGTCGCCGCGGTGCTCGGCTCGACCGAGGAGGTCTGGACCGAAATCTTCGCGCGTGGCGGCCGCACCTACCGCAAGCCGACGCTCGTGCTGTTCACCGGGGCGGTCCAGTCGGCGTGCGGTTACGCACAGGCCGCCGTCGGGCCGTTCTACTGTCCTGCAGATCAGAAGCTCTACATCGACCTCGCCTTCTACCGCGACCTGCAGGACCGCTTCCGTGCCCCCGGCGACTTCGCGCAGGCCTACGTGATCGCGCACGAGGTCGGACACCACGTCCAGAACCTGCTCGGTATCGCCGAGCGCGTCCAGTCGATGCAGAGCCGCGCGGGCAAGCAGCAGGCGAACGCGCTCGCGGTCCGGATGGAGCTGCAGGCTGACTGCTTTGCGGGGATCTGGGCGGCGCAGGCCAACCAGAAGCGACGCATCCTCGAGCCGGGCGACATCGAGGAGGGTCTGGGCGCCGCGGCGGCGGTCGGCGACGACCGCATCCAGATGGCCACGCGCGGCTACGTCTCGCCCGAGTCGTTCACCCACGGCAGCGCACAGCAGCGGGTGCGCTGGTTTCGCCGCGGGCTCGACACTGGCGACCTCAAGGTCTGCGACGCGTTCGCCGCCGCGCAGCTATAGGATCACGGCGGTCAGCGCTACTTCACAGTTACGCGCGGGCATTCGGGATCCGGCGCGTCCATCGCCCGTACGCGCGTCGCCTGCAAATCGAACGCGCCGTCCTGGTTCAGTTGCACGTACTCGCCCGTCCACTTGCGAGGCAACGAACGCGGCGCGGGGGCTTGAACCGTCATGGTCCGCGACGCTCGTTGGTCTTCGACAGCATGCGCGATAGTAGGCGTTCCTGACAGACGTGCGCCGCGCCGGCGGCGCGGACCCGGCGGTAGCGCCCCCCTATAATCGAAGCCGATGAGTTTCCTCGCGCTCGTTCTCGCGCTCGCTCTCGAGCAGTGGCGGCCGCTCGTCGACCGACGCGCGGTGTTCTCGCCCGTCATCGGTTACGCGGCCTATCTCGAGCGGCAGTTCAATGCCGGCGAGGCGCAGCCGGGAACGGTGGCGTGGCTGCTCGCGATAGTGCCGCTCGTCGTCGCATCCTGGGCGGCGTACACGCTCCTCTACGTGCTCAATCCCTTCGCCGGCCTCGTGTTCAACGTCGCCCTGCTGTACCTGACGATGGGTTTCCGCGAGCACACCCACTACCTCGCCCGTGTCCACAAAGCCCTGAAGGAGGGCGATCTCGTCGAGGCACGCCGCGCGCTCGGCGAATGGCGCGGCCATCCGTGCGACGTGCTATCGGCGTCCGAGGTCGCGCGGCTGGCGATCGAGGGCGCATTCACCGTCTCGCACCGGCACGTATTCGCGGTGATGTTCTGGTTCGTGCTGCTCCCGGGCCCGAGCGGCGCAGTGCTCTACCGCACGGCGCTATTCTTGAGCCGCCGCTGGGGACGGATGGCGCGCGCCGGCGAGCCTGGTCCAATGTTCGAGCTCGCCGGCGCGGACGCGGAAGCGGAGGCGGTCCGCGCGGAGGACGAGCCGCCCGGACGCTTCGGCGAGTTTGCGCGCCGCGCGTTCTACGCGCTCGACTGGCTCCCGGCGCGGTTCACCGCCGCGTCGTTCGCGATCGTCGGCGACTTCGAGGACGCGATCTACTGCTGGCGGACGCAGGCCGCGCGCTGGCCCGATCCACTGCTCGGCATCGTGCTCGCCGCCGGCGCCGGGGCGCTCGGCGTGCGCCTTGGGTCGCCGATCGCGCGCGGCGGCGGCGTCGAGGACCGACCGGAGCTTGGCCTCGGCGAGGAGGCGGACACGCCGTTCCTCGACTCGGCCGTCGGTCTGATCTGGCGGGCGCTCGTGCTGTGGCTCGCGGTGCTGCTGGTGGTGAGCATCGCGGCGGCGTTCTGACGGTCAGTCGGCCGGACGCGCAGCGCCGCACTTCCAGCACGTCCCGAACTGTCCCTCGATGCGCTCGCCGCACGCGCCACAGTGCCACAGCGGCCCGGGCGACGGCGCGCGACGCCAGACCTCGAGCAACGCCTCGGCCCGCGGCCGGTCCTCCTCGCGCACGAGATGCAGCTCCATTGCGCACTCGGTGAACGGGACCTCCCCCGCGAGCCGCGAGAGCAGCTCGTTCCTGATCCAGCAGGCGATGCCGTCCGCCTCCAGCACGTTCTTGAGGTGATGGATCTCGAGCGCGTTGAGCGAGGAGATGAGCGGCTTCATCGCATCGCCGCCTCGGCATCCAGGATCCGGCGTAACAGCTCGAACCGCCGCGGGTCGATCGCGCCGGACTCGACGGCCGCGCGCACCGCGCAGCCAGGTTCGACGCGATGATGGCAGTCGCGGAAGCGGCATCTGCCCCCTAGCGGCGCGATGTCGGGAAATCCCCGCTCGATCTCGGCCGGCGAGAGGTGCGCGAGTCCGAACGCTTCGACGCCCGGCGAGTCGATGATTGCCGAGCGATCGTCGAGCCGGTAGAGCCGGGTCGCACTGGTCGTATGGCGCCCGGAGTCGAGAAAGGCAGAGATCTCGCGGGTCGCCGCACCCGCCTCGGGGAGAAGCGCGTTGACGATGGTCGACTTGCCCATTCCGGACTGCCCGATGAGCACGGTGGATTCCCCGGTGAGCGCCGCCCGCAGCGGGACAACGTCGCGCCGCGCGCTTATCTCGACGACCGCGTATCCGGCGCGCGCGAACGGCAAGAGCCGTTCCCGCATCATTGCAGCGGGTGCAGGAAGGTCGGTCTTGTTGAGGACGATGATCGCGCGCATCGCCTGGCGGGTCGCTTCGACCAGGATGCGGGCCAGCAACTCGTCGCCCGCGCTCGGCTCGCCAGCGACGATCACCGCGACCTGCGTGGCGTTGGCGGCGATCAGCTTGCGTCGGTGCGGTGCCGCCCGGAAGAACAGCGTCGACCGCGGGTCGGACGCCTCGATCACGCCCTCGCCGGGGCTGGTGCGGGCGACGAACACGCTGTCGCCGCAGGCGTAAGACGCGTGTCTCCCGCGCTGCACGCAGCCCAGGCGCTCGCCGCCCGGCGCCTCCACCAGGAAGCGCCGTCCGTAGGCGGCGACCACGCGCCCGGAGAGCGAGGCGGTCGAGGCGCTCATGACGCGCTCGATGAGCGCGTCACGGCGGAACCAGCGCCCGGATTCTCTACAGCGCGCGGCAAGGGTACCGTGCGTTGCGCGCGGTCATCTGGGGAGAGCCTGCAGTCGCGCGATGCGCAGCGCGGCCGGCGGGTGCGAGTCGTAGAACGCCGAGTGCACCGGATCGGGGGTGAGCGTAGCCGCGTTGTCCTGGTAGAGCTTCACCAACGCGTGCACCAGTTCCTCGCCGCTTGCGTGGCTCGCGGCGTACGCATCGGCCTCGTACTCGTGTTTGCGCGAGTAGACGCTGCCGATCGGTGCGATCAGGAAGGTGAACACCGGCACGGCCATGAAGAAGAGGATGAGCGCGAGCGCGGTGCCGCGCCGCTCCACCCCGAGTCCCTCGTAGAACCACGGCTGGTCGATCAGGTAACCGAGCACGGCGAGGAACACCAGGCTCGCCAGGAAGAGCCACGCGACGCGCTTCCAGACATGGTGGCGCTTGAAGTGGCCGAGCTCATGCGCGAGGACCGCCTCGACCTCGCCAGGACCGAGCCGCGAGAGCAGGGTGTCGAAGAAGACGATGCGCTTTGCCGCACCGAGGCCGGTGAAATAGGCGTTGCCGTGGCTCGAGCGCTTCGAGCCGTCCATGACGAAGAGCCCTTTGGACCGGAAGCCGCACCTGGCGAGCAGGCGCTCGATGCGCTCCCGCAGCGTTTCGTCGGCGAGGGGGGTGAATTTGTTGAAGAGCGGTGCGATCACCGTCGGGTAGGCCGCGAGCATCAGCAGATTGAAGCCGACCCAGGTCAGCCAGACATAGAACCACCACAGGTCGCCCATCCGAGCCATCAGCCACAGCACCGCAAAGAGGAGCGGCACGCCGATCGCGAGCCCGAGCGCGATACTCTTGGCGAGGTCGGCGGCGAAGAGGGCCGGCGTCATCCGGTTGAAGCCGAACCGCGCCTCGACGACGAACGTGCGGTAGATCGAGAGCGGCAGGTCGACGAGACCGGTGATCGCCGCGACCGAAAGAACCAGCGCTATGCCGTGCGCGTAGCCGCCTGCCTCGAATGCTCGGGCCCAGGCGTCGTACAGCCACTGCAACCCGCCGCCGAGGGTGAACGCGAGCAGCACGGCGGCCGACACGAGCGCGTCCAGGATGCCGAGTCTCGTCTTGACGGCGGTGTAGTCGGCCGCCTTCTGGTGTGCGGCGAGCGGGACGCTGCCCGCGAACTCGGCCGGCACGCGGTCGCGGTGCGTGCGCACGTGCCGGATATGCCGTGACGCGAGCCATAGGCGCGTCGCGATCGCAGCGGCAAGCGCGGCGAGGAAAGCGAGCGTGAAGGTATTCATGCGGGACGGCGGGATCGCTGTGAGACAATGACATTCTATCTGACCGTCGAAAAATCAAGGGCATGCCGCAGGACGCGAACCAGCTCGTCTGGCTCGACATGGAGATGACCGGGCTCAACCCCGACCGCGACCGGGTCATCGAGATCGCGATCGTGGTCACCGACTCGCAGCTCGCCACCGTTGCCGAGGCGCCGGTGCTCGTCCTTCATCAGCCCGATGCAGTGCTGGAGGCGATGGACGACTGGAACAAATCGACGCATCGCAAGTCCGGACTGGTCGACCGCGTCCGGGCTTCCGCGCTGTCCGAGGCCGAGGCGGAGGAGCAGATGCTCGCGTTCCTCGCGAACTACGTGCCGGCGCAGGCCTCGCCGATGTGCGGCAACTCGATCTGCCAGGACCGGCGTTTCCTCGCGCGCTGGATGCCGCGGCTCGAGGCGTACTTCCACTACCGGAATCTGGACGTTTCGACGCTCAAGGAGCTCGCGCGCCGGTGGCGGCCCGAGCTTGCGCGGGGCGTCGTGAAGCAGGGCAAACACGAAGCGCGCGCCGACATCTACGAGTCGATCGAGGAGCTCAGGTACTACCGGGAGAACTTCCTCCGGCTGTAGCCGGCCGTGAACGCTACGGGGGGTCGCTCGTGATCTCCCGAGTTGGGCGGAACCGCCGCCCGGGTCTCTGTTCAGCCGGGAAATTTCTCCGCGCTGGGTTAAAGCGGCACCATTTTCCCCGGATTGAGCAGGTTCTCCGGATCGAACGTGCGCTTGATGGCGACCATCAAGCCGACGCCCTCGCCGTGCTCCTTCTCGAGCGACTTGATCTTGCCGAAGCCGATCCCGTGCTCGCCGGTGCAGGTGCCCTCCATGGCAAGCGCGCGGTCGACGAGGCGCTCGTTGAACGCCTTCGCCTCCGCGAGGTCGGCATCGCTCTCGGGCCGCACCAGGAGCATGCAGTGGAAGTTGCCGTCGCCGACGTGTCCGAACATCGGGATCGGCATCGACGCCCGGGCGATGTCGGCGGCCGTCTCGAGCATGCACTCGGTGAGCCGCGAGATCGGCACGCAGACGTCGGTGGACACGGCGCGCGTGCCGTGCCGGAGCTGCAGTCCGGCGAAGTAGGCCTGGTGGCGGGCCGACCACAGCCGGTTCCGGTCCTCGGTGCGGGTTGCCCACTCGAAGCCCTCGCCGCCGTTCGCGCGCGCGATCGCCTGCACGAACTCCGCCTGCTCCTTGACACTGGCAGCGGTGCCGTGAAACTCGAGGAACAGCGTCGGCTGCTCTCTATACCCGGTCCTGTTATGGGCGTTGATGGCCTTCATCGTCAACCCGCATAGCGCTTCGCTCCGCGCGATCGGGATGCCGGCCTGCAGCGTCTGGATGACGGTCGTGACCGCACCGGCGATGTCGCCGAACGAGCACACTGCGGCCGACATCGCCTCGGGTACGGCGTACAGTCGCACCGCCACTTCGGTGATGATCCCGAGCGTACCTTCCGATCCGACGAAGAGGCGCGTCAGGTCGTAGCCCGCTGCGGACTTCCGCGCGCGGCGTGAGGTCTTGATGATGCGGCCATCGGCAGTCACGACCGTCAGCGCGAGCACGTTCTCGCGCATCGTCCCGTAGCGCACGGCATTGGTACCCGACGCGCGCGTCGCGGCCATGCCGCCGATCGTCGCATCCGCCCCGGGATCCACCGGGAAGAAGAGCCCGGTGTGGCGGATCTCCTCGTTCAGGGCATTCCGGGTGACACCCGCCTGCACCGTTGCATCGAGATCCTCGACGTGCACGGCCAGGACCTTGTTCATCTGGCTCATGTCGAGCGAGATGCCGCCGTGCGTCGCGAGCACGTGGCCCTCGAGCGAGGTGCCGACGCCGAATGGGATCATCGGCGTCTGATAGCGGCGGCAGAGATTGACGATGTCGCGCACCTCCTCGGTGGTGTGCGGGAACACGACCGCATCCGGGGGCGCATATGGGTAATATGATTCGTCCTTGCCATGGTGCTCGCGCACACCGCGCGAAACCGTTACACGGTCGCCGACGAGGACGTTCAGGTCGGCTACGAGCGCCCGGTCGAGCTCTTTCATCTTGTTCTCATGTGGTGTCCTATTCCAGCTCGATCTTGCCGTCAAACTTCACCGACAGCTTGAGCCCGGGCACGTCCAGCGTCATCACGGCCGGAAAGGCTTCGTCGCCCTTGATCGCGCCTGATTGGCGCGCGCGCGCCACGGCACGCTCGATCTCGCGCTGGGAGCTGACGCCCACCAGCTTCAGGAACTTCCGGATCGAGAGGTTGAAGGTGTCCTCGTTCATTGCGGTGTCTCCATCTGTGCAGCAGGGTAGTGCCGGGGCTGGCGCGAAGTCAATCGATGTACCGCGATGCTGCGGTGTCGGACAGGCGCTTCATCCTGTGGGGCCACGGCGGTAGAGGCGGTAGCGCTCGCGATCGCGCGGCCGGCTGCCTTCCCAGACGCGCACCCATCCCGGTTCGGGTTCGAACACCGGCTCGCGTGTGTTCTGCTGAACGAGGAGGTACGGGCACCCGGTCCGCCCGTGCACTTCCGCCCGTCGCGTCACCAGCCCCGCGTGGTAGTGGAACACGGCGCGCTGCGTTTCCCCGAGGCCGCGGCTTTCGACACAGCGCACGCCCGTGGGCAGCGACCTGTGCAGGCCCGCGGCGACCGGCCGGTAGGTCTTGCCGTAGTCGATCCAGCCGAGCCACAGCGTCATCGCCAGCCCCCAGACTACGGTCATCCCCGCCGTCCAGTACGTCTGGCTGCGCAGCGTCGAGCGCTCCGCGCGCAGAACCAGCACCCACCATGCAAGGGTGAGCAGGATGGCGAATGCGAGCGGCCGCCAGGCGAACTCGAGCATGAACCCGGGCGTGAGGCGCGTGGCGGTGCGCGCGAGCGCCTCGGGAAACCCGGCGAGCGTCGCGAGCCACATCAGCCACATGAACCCCCCGGCGAGGGTGAAGGTCATGACCGCAAACCAGGCGAGCGAGTTGGCCGCGCCACGTCGCAGGGCGATCACCGCGACGCCGGCAGGGATCGACAGCGGCACGAGAAGCGCGAGCATGTCCATGTCGCGCGGGTCGCGCATCAGGAGCACCAGCACGACGGATACGATGCTCGCCACGAACGGCACCGCGAAGCCCGGTTGCCGGAGATGGCGCCGCTGTTCCCAGGTGGCCCACAGCGTCATCGGCCACACTGGAAACAGCGCCCAGGCGAGCGTCTTCACGACGTTTCCGATCTCCGCCAGCCCCGGCACATGGTGGGTGTTCCCCACCTGCCACGCGATCCAGCCGGCGAAGTAGTCCGGCGCGCGGGCTGCGAGCAGCCCTGGCCAGGCGAGCACGAACGGCGCCAGGATCGCGAGGCCGAGTCCCACCGCAAGCGCGAAGGTGCGCTGGCGGAACGGCTCGGAGATCGGGAGCACGAGCAGTGCTGCCGCGAGCGGCTGCACCAGCGCCGCGAGCCCCTTGGCGAGAAAGGCGACGCCCGCGCCGGCGCCGAATGCGAGCGCTCCCTTGTACGGCTTGCGGTGCGAGATCGCGACGCCGTAGTAGGCGGCGGCGAGCCCGGCGATCATCGCGGTTTCCGGAGCGGCTTCGTGCGCGTGCCAGACGAGCCCGACCGCGCCCATGAAGGCAAGCGTCGACAGATCGCCCTCCCGCTTGCCGTACAGCTCGCGCGCGGCGAGCCGCACGAACCACAGGGCCACCAGCAGGAAGAGCGGGCTCGCGAACCGCGCCGCATCGTGCGGCGGCAGCACGCCGCCGAGCAGCTTTACGGAGAGCGCCGAGACCCAGTAGTAGAGCGGCCCGTCCTCGTAGAACGGCTCGCCCGCGAGCATCGGCCGCAGCCAGTCGCCGCTCGTGAGCAACTGGTGCACGATACCGAAACTGACCGCGTCCTCGGTTTTCCATGGATCGTGGCCGACCAGCCCCGGCAGCAGGTAAGCTGCGACGAGCGCCGCGAGCGGCCAGGACGTGAGCGGCAGCGGGATGCGCTGCGCATACCACGGAGTGGCGGCCGTCGACACCTACTCGACGATCTTCGACGTCTGCCCGGGCGAGGATTGAAAGCTCCTCGCTGCCGCGACCCGCTCCGGGGTACGCGTCATTACCGCCTCGAGCCCGTTGATCTGAAGGGCGTCACTTCGTTCGTCGACTCGACCGGCGTGCAGGTTGCCTTGGCCGGGGTGCACAGCTTGGCAATGCCACGATTCTACCGTCCGCGAGCGCGCGTACCCCTCGCCGGACGGGCCGCAAAAAAAGGCAGCCGCAGCTGCCTTTTTCCCGACGGACCCGGGTTCAGGTGGCCGCCGGCGTTTTCGCGGCGGGCTTGGCACTGCGGGTGTACTTCTGCCTGAACTTCTCGACGCGCCCGGCGGTGTCGACGATCTTTTGGCGGCCGGTGTAGAAGGGATGGCACGCCGAACAGACCTCGACGTGCAGCTCCTTGCCGAGCGTCGAGCGGGTCTGAAACCTGTTCCCGCACGAGCATACGACAGTGATTTCCTTGTAGTCCGGGTGAATGCCGGTTTTCATTGCAGATCCTTTCGCGTTTCGCTCGGTCCCGCGGTCCACGCTGCGAGTTGCGCGCGGAGAGCGCGTTGCGAGCCGTCGAAGAAGGGCGCGATTATCCCCGAAAAGTACTGACGGGGCAATGACTTCCCGCGCCCTAGACGGATCCGGGGATCAGCCCCGGCGCATCGAGTCGAAAAAGTCGCCGTTCGACTTGGTGGCCTTGATCTTGTCGACGAGGAACTCCGCCGCCTCGAGGTCGTCCATCGGATAGAGGAGCTTCCGCAGCACCCAGACCTTCTGCAGGATCGGCTGCTCGATCAGCAGCTCCTCGCGCCGCGTGCCGGAGCGGTTGACGTTGATCGCCGGGAAGATCCGCTTCTCGTACATCCGCCGGTCGAGATGGATCTCCATGTTGCCGGTGCCCTTGAACTCCTCGTAGATCACGTCGTCCATCCGCGAGCCGGTGTCTATCAGCGCGGTCGCGAGGATGGTGAGACTCCCGCCCTCCTCGATGTTGCGCGCGGCGCCGAAGAAGCGCTTCGGCCGCTGCAGCGCGTTCGCATCGACGCCGCCGGTGAGCACCTTGCCCGAGGCGGGCACGACGGTGTTGTACGCCCGGGCGAGACGGGTGATCGAGTCGAGCAGGATCACGACGTCCTTCTTGTGCTCGACCAGGCGCTTCGCCTTCTCGATCACCATCTCGGCAACCTGCACGTGGCGCTGCGCCGGCTCGTCAAAGGTGGACGCGACCACCTCGCCCCGCACGGTGCGGGTCATCTCGGTCACTTCCTCCGGCCGCTCGTCGATCAGCAGCACGATCAGCACGACGTCGGGGTAGTTGGCCGTGATCGCGTGCGCCAGCTGCTGCATCAGCACCGTCTTGCCCGCCTTCGGTGGCGAGACGATCAGTCCGCGCTGGCCCTTCCCGATCGGCGCGATGATGTCGATGATGCGCGCCGTGATGTTTTCCTCGGCCCTGATGTCGCGCTCGAGCTTGAGGAGCTCATCCGGGTGGAGCGGCGTCAGGTTTTCGAACAGGATCTTGTGCTTGGACGCCTCCGGCGGCTCGGCGTTGACCTTGTCCACCTTGACGAGGGCGAAGTAGCGCTCGCCGTCTTTTGGCGTGCGGATCTCGCCCTCGATGGTGTCGCCGGTGTGCAGGTTGAAGCGGCGGATCTGCGACGGCGACACGTAGATATCGTCGGTCGATGCGAGGTAGGACGTATCCGGCGAGCGCAGGAAGCCGAAGCCGTCGGGCAGCACTTCGAGCGTGCCGTCACCGTAGATCGCCTCGCCCTTCTTGGCGCGGTTCTTGAGCAGCGCGAAGATGAGCTCCTGCTTGCGCATCCGGTTCGCGCCGTCGACTTCGTGCTGCGTCGCCATTTCGATGAGCTGACTGACGTGGAGCTGCTTGAGTTCGGAGAGATGCATCGCGTTCGCGGTCTTCTGGGTGGTTTGAGCCCTGTGAGGGGGCTTGGGAGGGGATGGCGGTGCGCCGGAGGCGGGCGCGGGAGCCGCGCCAGATGCTAGCGCGGCCCCAGTCGGTTGGCCAGCGGGGAGGCGGGTGTCCGGTGACTCGATCTCGGCGTTGTCGGCTTTCTTGTTCAACGTGCTGGGGGAGTCGGTGAGCGGGGGTGCCCGCTGATTCGCGACGGGCCGCGCGGGGATCGGGGGTGGTGAGTCAGATGTTGCTGTCGAGGAAAGCGGTGAGCTGCGACTTGGAGAGGGCGCCGACCTTCATCGCCTCCATGTTGCCGTTCTTGAACAGCATGAGGGTGGGGATGCCCCGGATGTTGTACTTCTTCGGCACTTCGACGTTGTCGTCCACGTTAAGCTTCGCGATCTTGAGCTTACCGTTGTACTCCTTCGCGACCTCGTCGAGGATCGGGGCGATCGCCTTGCACGGGCCGCACCATTCGGCCCAGTAATCGACGAGGACCGGGACGACGCATTTCAGCACCTCCGGCTCGAAACTGTCGTCGGTCACGTGAAGGATGTGGATGTGCTCGCTCATTCGAGTCCTCTCGGCTTGCGGTGCGGGGATGGTGGCGCGGCGGGGGTGCGACCGTGAGCCGCTGGAAGGCGACCTCAGTTTGCCGCATATCGTAGCAAAAAAGTCCGGTTCAAGGGCGCGCGCGAAACCCGCCGGGGCCGCGGGGTGCCCCCCGGCCGGGTAGTGCCGCCCTGCGCCGGTGCGCCGGAGGGCGCGTGCTACCATCGCCGCGACCGCCTCGCCGCGAGGGGCATCGTGACCTACGTCGTTACCGAAAGCTGCATCAAGTGCAAGTACACAGACTGCGTCGACGTCTGCCCCGTCGACTGCTTCCGGGAGGGGCCGAATATGCTGGTGATCGACCCCGACGAGTGCATCGATTGCACGCTCTGCGTGGCGGAATGCCCGGTCGAGGCGATCTACGCCGAGGATGACGTGCCTCCGGAGCAGCGCCCCTTCATTGCCCTGAATGCCGAGCTCGCCAAGGTTGTGGAAGCCGATCGTCGAGCGCAAGCCCGCCCCGCCGGACGCCGACGAGTGCGCCAAAATCAAGGACAAAGCGAGCCTGCTCGAGCGGTGACCCGCCTCGGCCGAACGGCCGGGTTTGCACGCGTCCGCCGCTGGTCTACCATGCCGGGTGGGTCAGCCGTTCAGGAGGGCACGCCATGCTCACCAAGGAAATCCTCCGCATAAAGGGTACGGTGCTCTATACCATCGCGCCCGAGGGCAGGTTGTGGGACGCGGTCGGCTCGATGGTCGAGAACGACATCGGGTCGCTGGTGGTCATGCACCACGGGCGGCTGGTCGGCATGCTGACCTTCCGCGAAGTGCTCGCGGCGCTCCACCGCTTCCACGAGGACTTCGCCAAGCTCAAGGTCGAGGACGTGATGGTCAAGGAGCCGAGGTCGGTCGACCCGGAGACCGATGTCGACGAGTTGCGCCGGACGATGCTCGACAGCCACACCCGTTACATGCCGGTGATGGACGGCGCGACGCTCACCGGCGTCCTGTCGTTCCACGACGTCGCCAAGGCCGTGCTCGAGGAGCAGAGCTTCGAGAACCGCATGCTGAAGGGCTACATCAAGAACACCCTCGAGTGAGCCCCGCCGCGGCGCAGGCGATCCTCGCCGAGAACTTCGCGCCCTGGGTACAGGCGCTCGGGCTCACCGTCGAAACGGTCGCCGCCGACGCGGCGACGCTCCGCCTGCCGTTCGACCCGCAGCTCGTGCGGGTCGGCGGCACCGTCTGCGGCCAGGCGCTGATGACCGCCGCCGACACCGCGATGGTGATCGCGCTCTCGACTGCGCTCGGCAGTTTTCGCCCGATGGCGACCGTGGGCCAGACGATCTCGTTCCTCCGCCCGATAACCGACGACGACGTCCTCGTGGAGGCGCGCGTGCTGCGGCTCGGGCGCACGCTTGCGTTCGGCGAGGTCTCGATACGGGCGGCCGGATCGGGCGCCCTCGCGGCGCACGCCACCACCACCTACGCCCTTCCCGCCGAGCGTTGAACCGCGCATCTTCGTTGCGCTTGGCGACGAGCACCGGCAGCGCATCGTGCTCACCTTCGACCGCGGCGAGGGGCTGAACGTCGGCGCGATCGCGTGCGGGGCGGCAGCATGAGCGAGCACAGCCAGTTCCGTCTCCTCGCGGAGCGCCGCTTCGGGCCGTTCTTCGGGGTGCAGTTCCTCGGCGCCTTCAACGACAACGTCTTCAAGCAGGCGCTGGTGATCCTGATCACCTTTCATGCCGCCGGGTTCGCCGGCTTCGCGCCCGAGGTCATGGTGAACCTCGCGGGTGGCCTCTTCATCCTGCCGTTCTTCCTGTTCTCCGCCACCGCGGGGCAACTCGCCGACAAGTACGACAAGGCGCGGATCATCCGCCTGGTCAAGGTGCTCGAGATCGGGATCATGGTGGCCGCGGCAGTGGGATTCGTCCGGCAGGACGTCCTCCTGCTCCTTGCGGCGCTTTGCCTGCTCGGCGTTCACTCGACGCTCTTCGGACCGGTGAAGTACGCGATCCTGCCGCAGGCGTTGCAGGAACGGGAGCTCGTGGGCGGCAACGCCCTGGTCGAGACCGGCACCTCGCTCGCGATCCTCGCCGGCACCATCGTCGGTGGTGTACTGATCGCCCTCCCGTCCGGGCCGGGCATGCTCGTGCCTGCAGTGACGATCGCCGTCGCGGTGCTCGGCTACGCGGTGAGTCGCTTCGTGCCCCCCGCGCCGCCGCCGCAGCCGGGCCTCGTGATCGACTGGAATCCGCTCACCGAGACCTGGCGCAACCTCGAATTCACCCGTCGCAATCGGACGGTGTTCCTCGCGATCCTCGGCGTGTCGTGGTTCTGGTTCATCGGCGCGTTGATGATCGCCCAGTTTCCGGCGTACGCGAAGACCTGGCTCGGCGGCGACGAGGGCGTCGCGACACTGTTGTTCGCCACCCTTTCGGTCGGCATCGGCGTGGGGTCGCTCCTCTGCGAGCGCATGTCGGGGCACAAGGTCGAGATCGGTCTGGTGCCGTTCGGCTCGATCGGGCTCACGGTGTTCGCGCTCGATCTTTTCTTCGCGACCCCGTGGGCACCCGCGCCTAGCTCGGCCGGCGTCGGTGTCTTTCTTGCCGCGCCCGGCGCGTTTCGCGTGCTAGCGGACGTCGCGCTGATCGGCCTCTTCGGCGGTTTCTACATCGTGCCGCTCTATGCGCTGATCCAGAGCCGCTCCGACAAGTCGCACCAGTCGCGGATCATCGCCGGCAACAACATCCTGAACGCGCTGTTCATAGTCGCAGCCGCGCTGATGGGCGCGGGCGTCCTCCAGCTCGGCGCGACGGTGCCGCAGCTCTTCCTGCTGGCCGCGATTCTCAACGCTGCGGTCGCCGCGTTCATCTACGCGCAGGTTCCCGAGTTCCTGATGCGGTTCCTCGCGTGGCTGCTCGTCCACTCGGTATACCGCGTCGAGAAGTCGGGGCTCGAGAACATCCCCGAGAGGGGGCCGGCGGTGCTCGTCTGCAATCACGTCAGCTTCGTCGATGCGGTCGTGATCATGGCTGCCTGCCGGCGGCCGATCCGGTTCGTGATGGACCACGCCATCTTCAGGATTCCGGTGCTCAGTTTCATCTTCCGGACCGGCGGTGCGATTCCGATCGCCCCGCGCAAGGTCGACCCCCAGATGATGGAGCGGGCGTTCGCCGAAGTCGCGCGGACGCTACGCGCGGGCGGGCTGGTCGGCATCTTCCCCGAAGGCCGCATCACCGACTCGGGCGAGATGTACCCGTTCCGTCCCGGCATCCAGCGGATCGTCGAGGAGACGCCGGTGCCGGTCGTGCCGCTCGCCCTGCGCGGGCTGTGGGGCAGTTTCTTCAGCCGCAAGGGCGGTGCGGCGATGACGAAGCCATTCCGCCGCACCCCGTTTGCGAAGATCGGACTCGCCGCAGCGCCGGCGGTCGCGCCGGAGCGTGTCACCGCCGAGGCGCTGCAGGCCGAGGTGCAGGCGTTGCGCGGCAACTGGCGCTGATAGTAGCGATATGGGAGGGAGCGGGGACCATGGCCTCTCTCCTCGAAGCAGCTCATCGGCGTGGATGCTTGGCGTCGCGATCGACCGCGACGCGTGGCTCATCCCGATGCGCCCGAGCGGTGAAGGTCAGCGCCGCCCGCTGCGGCCCCAGACGTAGCGTACGACGCGCTGCCAGCGGCTCTCGCCTCGCGCGAGCGGGTTGCGCATCTTCTGGGCGTCCCGGTCGCGCGCCACGCTCTTCTTCACCTGCTCGTGGATCTGGCGCAGTGTCAGGCCGCCCGGGCCTTTCAGCTTGTCGGGATCGTCGGTTGCCATGGCACCCGGATGCTAAACTCGATCGCGAACTGAGGATAGCGCGCCCCCATGTCCGGCAACACGATCGGCAAGCTGTATTGTGTGACCTCGTTCGGCGAGAGCCACGGGCCGGCGTACGGCGGGGTCGTCGACGGCTGCCCGCCGGGGATGGAGCTTTCGGCCGCGGACATCCAGCAGGAGCTCGATCGCCGCAAGCCCGGCACCTCGCGCCACGTCACGCAGCGTCAGGAGTCGGATGCAATCGAGATCCTTTCGGGCGTGTTCGAAGGCCGCACGACCGGCACGCCGATCGGCTTCCTGATCCGGAACGAAGACCAGCGGAGCAAGGACTACAGCAAGCTCGCCGACACCTTCCGCCCGGGGCACGCCGACTACACCTACTGGCAGAAGTACGGCATGCGCGACTACCGCGGCGGCGGCCGCGCGTCGGCGCGCGAGACGACGATCCGCGTGGCGGCCGGCGCGATCGCGAAGAAGTGGTTGCGCGAGCGCTGCGGCGTCCTGATCCGCGGGCATCTCGCCCAGCTCGGCCCGATCGTGATCGACTTCAAGTCGTGGGACGTGGTCGGCCAGAACACGTTCTTTGCACCCGACGCGGACGTCGTCCCGCGCCTCGAGCAGTTCATGGACGAGCTGCGACAAGCCGGCGATTCGTGCGGCGCGAAAGTCAGGGTGGTCGCCGAGAGCGTTCCGGTCGGGTGGGGCGAGCCCGTGTACGACCGGCTCGACGCCGACATCGCCTACGCGATGATGGGTATCAACGCGGTCAAGGGCGTCGAGATCGGCGCGGGCTTCGCATCGGTCGGGCAGAAGGGCAGCGAGCATGGCGACGAGCTGACGCCGGAAGGCTTCCTTTCGAACAATGCCGGCGGGACGCTCGGCGGCATCTCCAGCGGGCAGGACATCGTCGTCGGCATCGCGCTCAAGCCCACCTCGAGCATCCGCGTGCCGCGCCGCTCGATCGATCGGCGGGGCAGGCCGACGACGGTCGAGACTACGGGCCGCCACGACCCTTGCGTAGGCATCCGAGCAACGCCGATCGCGGAGGCGATGCTCGCGATCGTGCTGATGGATCACGCGTTGCGCCATCGGGCGCAGTGCGGAGACGTGACGCCGCCCGCCCCGCCGATCCCGGGAAAGGTCCGCTGACGGGATCAGTGCGACCGCGCAGCCGGGGCGGCCGCCTTCGCCACCGCCAGATACGCGTAGAGCAGCCTGAGATCGAGCGAGAGCCCCGACCTTGCAGCGTCGGAGGAGTACTTGTCCCACGCGTCCTGGGCGCGGTCGAGCTGACCGGTCAGGATGTTGCCGGTGAGCGAGGCCGTGAGCAGGTACTGCCGGTGGCTCGCCGACAGCTCGCGTCCTGTCGCGAGGACCCCGTCGGCGTGGCGCGCCATCGCGGGCGCGTCGCGCGCGCCCGCGGCCCGGAAGAGTTGCAGCCACTGCCGGTCCTCCGCGGGGAGACGTTTGTAGCAGGGCGCGCGCTCGAACCGCGACCAGATCGCCTCGGCCTCCGCCGGCTCGAGCGACGGATTGACGATCCGCGCGACATGAAAGAGCGAGTGGAGCCAGACGTCGTAGTTCTGCGCGTCGACGCATTCGAGCCCGCGCATCTTCGAGAGCTCGAGGTTCTTCTCCAGCTCCGCCGGGATACCGAGCGCGACCGGCTGCCTCGGCTCGAGGTAGAAGTCGCGCGCATAACGGGCGCGGCGCGCGAGCTCGATCCGCTCGAGGAAATCGTCGCCGTCGTAGGAGAGCGGCCGCACCACGCGCTTGCGGCTTTCCAGCATTGCGACAATGGGGATGCCCTCGGCGCCGATCCGCGTCAGGTCGCCGGCACCGGTCTGCAGGAACCGGTAGCGCGACGCGTTGAGATCCAGGTACGGCGCATAGTCCGAGTTCACCGGCGCGCCGTACGAGAGGAAGAGCGGATGCAGCGAGTCCTTGCCGCCGAGCCGGCGGATGTCGAGGTCGCCGATCCGCTGCACGTGGACCTTGCGCAGTTCCGCCGCGACCCCGGGCATCTGGAACACGTCGTAGAGCGGGCGGGCGAGTGTCTCGCGGTCGCCGGCGACGATCAGGAGGTCCGAGTCGGTCGCCGCATAGACCGCGTAGTCTGGGAAGTTGTCGGCGAGCGCGCGCAGCACCGCGGCGATGAGGCTCGGATCGATCTCGTAGAGCTGGAACCACTGCACCATCACGCCGCCCGCATTGAGATAACGGCGCACGTGGCGGTAGAACTCGGTGGTGAAGAGGCTCGAGACGCCGCTCACCCATGGGTTCGACGGCTCCGACACGATGATGTCGTAGCGCTCGTTGTGGGTCGAGAAGTAGGTCTTGGCGTCGTCGAACACGATCTGGCTGCGCGGGTCGGCGTAGGCCGATGCGTTGCGCGCCGCGAACGCGCGCGAGGCTTCCGCCATCGCCGGCTCGATCTCGATCGTGTCGACGCGCTCGAGCGCCGGGCTGCCGAGCATCGTGTGCGTGGTGAGCCCGGTGCCGATGCCGATGATCGCCGCGCGCTTCGCGTCCGGCTTGTAGGCAAGCGGCACCGCCGCGGTGAGCACCATCGTCACCTCGTCGGAGATGCGTGCGCCCTCGCCGAGGTTGATCGCGCCGTCGGACTTGCCGTTGGTGCGCAGCGACAGCCCCTCGCGGAACTGCAACAGGGCGACAGACGTGGTCTTGCCGTCGCGGTAGAACCTGAGCTCGGCATCCTGCGCGGAGTAGAGATCGCCCCGGCGGAAGACGCCGGAAGCCATCCGGTACGGATCGAGCGTCACCGCGAAAGCCACCGCAAGGAATACGGCGACCGCGCCGACGGTCATTCCTAGCGCGAGCCCTCCCGGCAAGGCAGAGGCGGCGGGTCGTGGTGCGCGGGAGTGGCGCTGTCCGGCGATGGCGAGCCGCCACAGCAGCGCCAGCCCGAGCGCGACGTCGAGTGCGGCGCCGGCGGTGATCAGGCCCTTCAACCCGAGGAGCGGCATGCCGACGTGCGCGGCCAGCACCACCCCGACGATCGAGCCGAGCGTGTTCGCCGCGTACACCGCGCCGATCGAGCGCTCGCCGTGACCGCCCGCGAATAGCGCGTAGGTGACGAGCGGCAGCGTCATCCCGGCGCAGAACGACGCCGGGAACATGATCGCGAGCGCGATGCCGTGGCTCGCGACGAGATAGATCGCGTAGCCCGCGTCGGTCTTTGCGGTGCCCCGGACGACGAGCTGCATGAGGTCGAAAACGGCGCCGTAGAGAGGTAGCGTCGCGAGCGCGAGGACTCCCATGACGATCTGCACGATGCCGAGGAAGGCAAGCGGGCTGCGCGTGCGGTCGATGCGGCTGCGCACCCAGTAACCGCCGCAGGCGAGCCCGAAAATGAACGCCGACAGCATCAGCTCGAAGGAATGCGTCGCCGCGCCGAGCACGAGCGTGAGCATCCGGATCCAGCCGATCTCGTAGATGAAAGACGCCGTTCCGGTCAGTCCGGCCACGAGGAGCAGCAGGCGCCAGGGCGCGTCTGTGCCGCGCGTCTCGACACTGCGCGCGGGCGTGACGGGGGCGAGGCTCGCCGGGTCGGGATCGCGTCCCGGCGCGACGAGCCAGACGAGGGCGGCGAGCGCGAGATTGAGCGCGCCCGCGGCCTGGATCGTGCCCGGCAAGCCGAGGCGCTCGATCATCACGAAGCCGCTCGCGAGCACGCCGACCGCCGCGCCGAGGCTATTCGTGAAGTAGAGCATCGCGAGCGCTTCGCCCGGGCGCTCGGGATGGCGGCGGAGCAGACCGCCGCTCATCAGCGGAAACGTGGTGCCGAGCAGCACCGACTGCGGCAGGATCAGCGCGGCGGCGAGCGTCCATTTGACGATCGCGGCGCCGGTGTCGGAGCCGAGCGCCGGGAGGAGCGACTCGTACGCCGCGTCGGTGGTGCCGACGAACACCGGATGAAAGACGACTGCGGCGAGCCCGATCACCGCCTCGACGATCGCGTAACCGCGCAGCAGGTTCCGGAGACGGGCCGAGAGCTTGCTCGCGAGCCATGCGCCGGCCGCCATGCCGCCCATGAAGAGCGCCAGCACCAGCGACTGGGCGTATGCCGCATGGCCGAGGAAGAGCTTGAGATAGTGGCTCCAGATGGACTCGTAGATGAGCCCGGCGAATCCGGAGAGAGTGAAGAGCAGGAAGAGCGTCGCCCGGCGGTAGGAGGGCGCGGCGTCGGACGCTGGCGATGCGGACAAAGCGTGTCTTCTGAGTTCCGGGGCCGCGAAGGCTGCACGCGGTCCGCGCGGATTCTACGGGAACGCAGGTCGTCAGGTGAGGCCGCGCGGAGGATCCACGTGCGTTCGTGCACAGCGCAGGACGGGTCGGGGCCAGCTTTCCGAACCCGACGCGCGAATGCGGGGGTCAGCGCGGCGGCTGCCAGGCAGGTGCTAGCATCGGGCGCCTCGCATGCATGCTTCGATCGCACGCCCGTTCGATAGCGCGGGCCGCGTTGCTCTTGTCGCCGGCCGGACGATCTCCGTCGACGGCGGATTCGCGGCGAAGTGATTCGGGTCCGCCTCGCTGGGGTCTATTTCACCTATTTCGTATTCATCGGCGCGTTCGCGCCGTACTTCAGCCTCTATCTCCAGTCGATCGGCCAGGCAGCGTGGCAGATCGGGCTGCTGCTTTCGCTGATGCAGCTCATGCGGATCGTCGCCCCGCACGTCTGGGCGTCGGTCGCCGACCGGCGCGGATGGCGCGCGCGGCTGCTCCAGGCGACGCTCGCCGCGGCGATCGCCGCGTACGCGGGCGTCTTCGCGACCGCGAGCTTCACCGGACTGTTCTTCGTGCTCGCCGGTTTCGCGTTCTTCTCGAGCGCGACGATGCCGCTCGTGGAGGCGATCACGCTCGCCGCGCTCCGTGGTCGCATCGAGCGCTACGGTCCGGTGCGGCTGTGGGGGTCGGTCGGCTTCATCGCCGCCGTGCTCGGCGTCGGGTGGGCGCTCGACCGCATCGCGATCTCGAACCTGCTGTGGCTGCTCGTCCTACCGCTTGTGGCGACACTCGCGCTCGCCTTGACGCTGCGCGATCCGCCGGCGCGCGCTCCGCTCGCGGACGAGCGCTTCCTGCCGCACGCGCTGCGCCCGGAGGTCGTCGCGCTGCTCGGCGCGAACGTGCTGATGAACGTGGCGCACGGACCGCTCTATGCCTTCTACAGCATCTACCTGGACGGCGCGGGCTACAGCAAGACGGCGATCGGCGCGCTGTGGTCGCTCGGCGTCGTCGCCGAGATCGCCGTGTTCCTAGCGGCGCCCTGGTGGATGAAACGGTTCGGCGCGCACCAGGTGCTGCTCGCCTGTTTCGCGCTCGCCGTCATGCGGTTCGCGCTCATCGGCTGGGGCGTGGGGAGTCCGGCGCTCCTCGTCGTCGCCCAGCTCGCGCACGGGGCGACGTTTGGCGCCTGCCACATGGCTTCGGTGGCGTTGATGAATCACTGGTTCGGCGGCGCGCGGCAGGTGCGCGGACAGGCCCTCTACATGTCGGTCGCGTTCGGCGTCGGCGGCTTCGTCGGCGCCGCTGCGAGCGGCGTAGCGTGGGAGGCGATCGGTCCGGCGTGGACGTTCACCGCGGCGAGCGCCGCGGCCGCGGCCGGGTTGCTTCTCCTCGTCCGGCGCGCCAAACTGTTGCGGGGCGTATCACGGTCAACAGCCGATACCGCGACTCCGCCATAGGTTCCGGAGGTCAGCATGAAATCCGCGATTCTCGCGCTCGGCCTCGCCGGGGCGGTGGCGGTTGCGTCGATCGCCGGCTGCGCGCCGGTCAGGACGACCCAGGCGGGCGCGGTCGGTGTCGACCGGTCCCAGGCGATGCTCGTCTCGTCGGCGCAGATCGACAAGGCCGCGGGGCAGCAATACGCACAAGTGATCGCCGCCGCGCGGCAAAAGGGCCTGCTCGACCGCGACCCCGCGCAGGTCCAGCGTGTGCGCACGATTGCGAACCGGCTGATCGTGCAGACGGGCGTGTTCCGGCGCGATGCCCCCGGCTGGAGCTGGGAGGTTCACGTGATCACCTCCGACCAGCTGAACGCCTGGTGCATGCCGGGCGGCAAGATGGCCGTGTACACGGCCCTGATCGAGAAGCTCAAGCTGACCGACGACGAGCTGGCGGCGATCATGGGGCACGAGATCGCCCACGCGCTCCGCGAGCACGGTCGCGAGCGGGTTTCGCAGCAGATGGCAACCGCGCTCGCCGTAGGGGTCGCCTCGGCGGCGCTCGGACTCGGCCAGGGCGGGGCGCAGCTCGCGGACATGGTCGCCCAGGTCACTTTCACGCTCCCGAACTCGCGCCTGCACGAGCAGGAGGCCGACCGGATCGGGGTCGAGCTCGCCGCCCGCGCGGGTTATGATCCGCGGGCCGCGGTAGTGGTCTGGCAGAAGATGGCTCAGACGGGCGGGAACTCGCCGCCGCAGATCCTGTCGACGCATCCGTCGCCGGAGAGCCGGATCAAGGACCTCGAGGTGTACGCTCAGAAAGTGTTGCCGCTCTACGAGGCGGCGCGGCGGCGCGCCTGAATCGCACGTGCAGCGGAGGTGCGCCGGTCGCCATCCGCTATAATTTTCGTTTCCCCGCACTGCAGCGCACACTTCGCCAATGGGACCCCAAACTCTCTACGACAAGCTCTGGGCGAACCATGTCGTTCATGCTGAGCTCGACGGCACGACGCTCATCTACATCGACCGGCACCTCGTCCACGAGGTCACCAGCCCGCAGGCCTACGAAGGGCTGAAGCTCGCTGGCCGCAAGGTCTGGCGGCCGGGCTCGGTGGTCGCGACCGCTGACCACAACACGCCGACCCGCAACTGGGACCAGGGCATCGCCGATCCGACCTCAAGAGTCCAGGTCGACGAGCTCGACCGGAACATCCGCGCTCACGGCGCGAAGGCCTATTTCCCGTTCCGCGACCGGAACCAGGGGATCGTCCACGTGATCGGCCCCGAGCACGGGGCAACCTTACCCGGCATGACCGTGGTGTGCGGCGACAGCCATACCAGCACGCACGGCGCGTTCGCCTGTCTCGCGCACGGCATCGGTACCTCCGAGGTCGAGCACGTGCTCGCGACGCAGTGCCTGATGGCGAAGAAATCCCGCAACATGCTGGTGCTCGTCGAGGGGCGGCTCGGGCGCGGCGTGACGGCGAAGGATCTCGCCCTCGCGGTCGTCGGCCGCATCGGCACTGCGGGCGGCACCGGCTACGCGATCGAGTACGCGGGCGCCGCGGTGCGCGCGCTCTCGATGGAAGGCCGGATGACCCTTTGCAACATGTCGATCGAGGCCGGCGCGCGCTGCGGCATGGTCGCTGTCGACGAGACGACGATCGGCTACCTCATGGGCCGCCCGTTCGCGCCGAAAGGCGACGAGTGGGAGCGCGCGGCCGCCTTCTGGCGCACCCTGGTGAGCGACGACAATGCCGAATTCGACCGCGTGGTGACGCTGGACGCGCGCGAAATCAGCCCCCAGGTCACCTGGGGCACGTCGCCGGAGATGGTGCTGCCGGTGGACAGCCGCGTCCCCGATCCCGACAAGGAGCGCGATCCGGTCAAACGCGGGAGCATCGAGCGCGCGCTCGAGTACATGGCGCTCGAGCCGAACATGCCGCTCACCGACATTCGCATCGACAAGGTGTTCATCGGCTCCTGCACCAACTCGCGAATCGAGGATTTGCGCGCGGCTGCCGCGGTCGTGCGCGGGCGCCGCATCGCTGCGAACGTGAGGCTCGCGATGGTTGTCCCCGGCTCCGGGCGGGTGAAGGAGCAGGCCGAGCGCGAAGGGCTCGACCGCATCTTCAAGGAGGCCGGGTTCGAATGGCGCGAGCCCGGGTGCTCGATGTGTCTCGGGATGAACGACGACAAGCTCTCGCCCGGCGAGCGATGCGCGTCGACGTCCAACCGCAACTTCGAAGGCCGACAGGGGCCGGGCGGTCGCACCCATCTCGTGAGCCCGGAGATGGCGGCCGCAGCCGCGGTCTCGGGTCACTTCGTCGACGTCAGAGCGTGGAGCTGAGACGATGAAGCACATCACCCGGGTGCCGGCCGGTCTGACGGCCGGCGCGTGCAACGCCCGCGCCACGGGCGCCGCGACCGAGCGCACCGCCGGCGGGCTCGAACGCAAGCTGGAGAACTAGGTCATGGAAAAATTCACCGTCCACAACGGGCTCGTCGCGCCGCTCGACCGCGTGAACGTCGACACCGACCAGATCATCCCCAAGCAGTTCCTGAAGTCGATCAAGCGTTCGGGGTTCGGCCCGAACCTCTTTGACGCCTGGCGCTACACGGACATCGGCGAGCCGGGCGTGGACAACGCGAAACGCCCCCTCAAGCCGGACTTCGTACTGAACGAGCCACGCTATCGCGGCGCGACCATCCTCCTTGCGCGCCAGAACTTCGGCTGCGGCTCGTCGCGCGAGCACGCGCCGTGGGCGCTGCTCGACTACGGCTTCCGCGCGGTGATCGCGCCGTCGTACGGCGACATCTTCTTCAACAACAGCTTCAAGAACGGGTTCCTGCCGATCGTGCTCGCCGCATCGGAGGTCGACCGGCTGTTCCACGATGTCGCGGCATTTCCCGGGTTCCGTTTGGTCGTCGACCTCGCTTCGCAGACGGTGGCCTATCCCGACGGCACCCGCGCGTTCCGCTTCGAGGTCGACGCGTTCCGGAAGCACTGCCTCCTCAACGGGCTCGATGACATCGGCCTGACCCTGCGCCACGCCGAGAAGATCCGCGCGTTCGAGGAGCGGAGGCAGGCCGAGCAGCCGTGGCTGTTCGGTTGAAGATCGCGGTCCTCCCCGGCGACGGCATCGGCACCGAGATCGTCGCCCAGGCAGTGCGGGTGCTGCGCGCGATCGCCCGCGACGGGCTCGCGTTCGAGCTGGCGGAGGCGCCGGTCGGTGGTGCAGCGTACGACCTGGCCGGCGATCCCTTGCCCGAGGCCACGCTCGCGCTCGCCAAGGGCGCCGACGCGATCCTGTTCGGCGCCGTGGGCGGGCCGCGCTACGACCAGCTCCCCCGGGCGAAGCGCCCGGAGCAGGCGATCCTGCGGCTGCGGAAGGAGCTCGGCCTCTTCGCAAATCTGCGCCCGGCGACGATCTATCCCGAGCTCGTGGGCGCCTCGACGCTGCGTCCCGAGGTCGTCGCGGGCCTCGATCTCCTGATCCTGCGCGAGCTGACGGGCGACATCTACTTCGGGCAGCCGCGGGGGACCCGGACGACGGATTCCGGCGAGCGCGAGGGCTACGACACCATGCGGTATGCCGAGTGGGAGATCCGCCGCATCGCCCACGCGGGTTTCCGCGCGGCGCGGAAGCGCCAGCGGAAGCTCTGCTCGGTCGACAAAGCGAACGTGCTCGAGACCTCCCAGCTCTGGCGGGAGGTCGTGACGGCCGTGGCCAAGGAGTACCCGGACGTCGCGCTGACCCACATGTACGTCGACAATGCGGCCATGCAGCTCCTGCGCGCACCGAAGCAGTTCGACGTCATCGTGACCGGGAACATGTTCGGGGACATCCTTTCGGACGAGGCATCGATGCTCACCGGCTCGATCGGCATGCTGCCCTCGGCGGCGCTCGACGAGCACGACAAGGGGCTGTACGAGCCGATCCACGGCTCTGCACCCGACATCGCGGGGAAGGATGTCGCGAATCCGCTCGCGACGATCCTTTCGGCGGCGATGATGTTGCGCTATAGCTTGAATCAGGACCGGGCGGCGGACCGGGTCGAGGCGGCGGTGCGGGAAGTGCTCGCGCAGGGGTTGCGCACGGCCGACATCCACGAGCCGGGGAAGACGCGTGTCGGCACGGTCGCGATGGGCGATGCCGTCGTCGCGGCGCTGGGGTGAGCGAACTCTTGGGCGGTGGAAGGCGAGGGCAAACGTGAAGCGTGTCGGATTCGTCGGCTGGCGGGGGATGGTCGGCTCGGTGTTGCTCGGGCGCATGCGGGAAGAGCGGGACTTCGATCTGATCGACCCGGTGTTCTTCAGCACCTCGAGCGTCGGCGGGCGGGGACCGGACGTCGGCCGCGGACCGGCTCCCCCGCTCAAGGACGCCCGCTCGATCGACGAGCTGAAGGCGATGGACATCGTCATCACCTCTCAGGGCGGCGACTATACGAAGGAGATCCATCCCCGGCTCCGCGCCGCCGGCTGGAGCGGTTACTGGATCGACGCCGCGTCCGCGCTTCGGATGAGCAACGACGCGGTGATCATCCTCGACCCGGTGAATTTCGCCGTGATCGAGGACGGTCTTGCCCGCGGGCTCAAGGATTACATCGGCGGCAACTGCACGGTCAGCCTCATGATCATGGGCCTGCATGGGCTGTTCAAGCACGGCGTGGTCGAGTGGATGACGGCGATGACCTATCAGGCGGCCTCCGGTGCGGGCGCTCAGAACATGCGCGAGTTGCTCGTGCAGATGGGCGCCGCGCACGGCGCCGCCGGTGCGCTCCTCGCCGATCCGGCCTCGGCGATCCTCGAGATCGACCGGCGCGTCGCGGATTCGCTCCGGTCTGACGCGTTACCGAAGGAGCATTTCGGCGTCCCGCTCGCCGGCAGCCTGATCGCCTGGATCGACAAAGACCTCGGCAACGGGCAGAGCAGGGAAGAGTGGAAGGCACAGGCCGAAGGCAACAAGATCCTCGGCCGCGCTCAAACGCCGATCCCGATCGACGGCATCTGTGTGCGCATCGGCGCGATGCGCTGCCACAGCCAGGCGCTCACGATCAAGCTCACCCGCGACGTCCCGCTCGCCGAGATCGAGGCGATGCTCGGGGAGGCGAACCCCTGGGTGCGCGTGATACCCAACGACCGGGAAGCGAGCATCCGCGAACTCTCGCCCGCCGCCGTGACGGGGTCGCTGCACGTCCCCGTCGGCCGGCTGCGCAAGCTCGCGATGGGACCCGAGTACCTCGCCGCGTTCACCGTCGGCGACCAGTTGCTCTGGGGTGCGGCGGAGCCGCTCCGGCGCATGCTTCGCATCCTGCTCGAGGGCGACGGAAGCCGCGTCCGGAGTGGGAGTTACGAGACCGCTGTGGCGTGATGCGGGGACCGTCGAATGCAGCCAAAAAATGAGCTGAGAAATAGTTGGCTTGGCGACGATTCTGAGGAGGTGGATTAGCTTGCATAGCTAAACCCCTGATGCTATGTTAGTTACCTAGGACTAAGTCCCCGAGAGGGCACGGTGGGAAAACGAACGACTACAACGACTTTGCTGGCGCTCCTGGGGCTTGTGCTGCTGCCGCACGCGACGATGGCAGCGGGACTCGGAAAGCTCGCCGTGCAGTCCGGATTGGGCCAGCCGCTCCGGGCCGAGATCGAAATCGTCAACGTCCAGCGCGCCGAAGCTGAAACCCTCTCCGCGCGCGTCGCGTCTCCCGACGCGTTCCGGGAGGCCGGTGTGGAGTACGGCGCGATCGTGCCGCAAGTGCGCACCGTGCTCGAACGCCGCGGCGACAACCGCTACGTGATCCGCCTCTCGACCTTGAATCCCGTCGAAGAGCCGTTCATCGACCTTCTCGTAGAGCTCAACTGGGCTGCCGGGCGGCTTGTCCGCCAGTACACGTTCCTCCTCGATCCCTCCGAATACAAGGGCCCGCAGCCGATTGCCGCCGCGCCTCCCAAGGCCGCCGCGCCCGAGGCGAGGCCGGTCGAGGTGCCGAAGCCGCCCGAGGTGACCGTGTCCCCGCCACGGACTGCTGCGGCCGAGCCGGTCCCCGCGCCCGTGCCCGCCGAGAAGCCCGCGACGCCCTCGCCCCTGTCCGAACCCACGGGTACCTACGAGGTGAAGGAGGGCGACACCCTCGGGAAGATCGCCGCCCAGCACCGGCGCGAAGGCGTGAGCCCGCAACAGATGCTGGTCGCGCTCTATCGTGCGAACGAGGATGCGTTCATCAACAAGAACATGAATCTGCTCCGCGCCGGGCGCGTGCTGAATATTCCCGACCGCGCGGCCGCCGAATCGGTCACCGCACCGGACGCGAACAGGATCGTCAACGCCCAGTTCCAGGAATTCAACGAGTACCGGGTGAGGCTCGGCCAGGCCGTCGCCGCGGCCCCGGCACCTGCTTCAGTCCCGCAACAGCGGGCCACGGGCCGGATCACGGCGAAACCCGACGAAGCGTCGGCCGCGCCGAAGCCCGCGCCCGGCGACGAGCTGCGGATCTCCAAGGCCGAAGCCGCCAAGGCCCCGGCTCAGGCCCGGGCCGACGACATCGCCGCGCGCGAGCGGGCGGTCCAGGAAGCGAACTCGCGGGTCAGCGACCTCGAGAAGAACGTGAAGGACCTGCAGAAGCTGCTCGAGCTGAAGAACCAGCAGCTCGCCGACCTGCAGAAGCAGGCCCAGGCGGCGAAGGCCGCTCCGTCGCCCGCCGCAAAGGCTCCGGAGCCCGCGAAGGCGCCCGAGCCGCCGAAACCCGTGGAGGTAGCGAAGGCCCCCGAGGCGCCCAAGGCCGAAGCGCCGAAGGTCGAAGCACCGAAGGCGGAGCCGCCCGCTGCGGCGAAGGCGCCTGAGCCACTCGCTCCGCCTGCACTGGCGGAGAAGCCCGCGGCCGTTGCTCCCGCGCCGGTAGAGACGCCGCCGGTGCCCGAAGCCCCCAAAGCCGCGCCGCCGGCACCCAGACCCGAGGCGCCGAAGGCCGCTGCCGTGCCAGCGAAAAAACCGGCGCCGCCCGCAGAACCAAGCTGGATGGAGACCGTCCTCGAGGAGCCGTTGTACCTGGCGGCTGGAGGCGGCGGCATCCTGGCGCTGCTGGTCGGCGGGTACCTCTGGCGAAGAAAGCGCAGCGCCAAGCTGGAAAACAGCCTGCTCGGCGTGACGACGACTGATTCGAGCTCGGTTTTTGGCACCACCGGTGGACGCAGCGTCGATACCGGAGGCAGCTCGCTGCAGACCGATTTCAGCCAGAGCGGGATCGGCGCGATCGACACCGACGAGGTCGATCCAGTCGCCGAGGCCGACGTGTACATGGCTTACGGCCGCGACGCGCAGGCCGAGGAGATCCTCAAGGAAGCGCTGCAGAAGGACCCCAACCGGCAAGCCGTGCGGGTGAAGCTGCTCGAGATCTACGCGACGCGCAAGGACCTTAAGGCGTTCGAGACAACGGCAGGCGAGATCTACGCCGCCACCGGCGGCCAGGGCCCGGAGTGGCAGAAGGCGATGGAGCTCGGCCTCTCGATCGATCCGACCAACCCGATGTACGGCGGGAAGCCTGCCGCGGGTGGCGGGTCGCGTTTTCCCGATGCCGCCGTAGTGCCGACCGCTGCCGGCGCAGCGGCCGCCGCGGCCGCCACCGATATCGCCCTCGAGGTCGGCGCGAAGCCCGCGCCGACGATCGACTTCGATCTCGAGGCAGGCGACGCCGGTGCGGCGACCGCTGCGCCCGATCTCGCTCTCGACATTGCGAGTCAGGCGCCCGCCGATCTCGGGTTCGACCTCGACCTCGGCGGTGACTCGCAGAAGCCGGCCGAGGAACAGAGCGACTTCTCGCCGAGCGGAACCTTCATCATGGATGCCGCCACGAAGAAGGCGGTGAGCGAAATGGTCGGGAACCAGAGCCAACCGGGCGGCCTTGCTATCGATTTCGAGTTGCCTGGCGCGAATCCGGCCGGTGCTGCAGCTGCCTTCGACCGGACCGCCAGAATGACGGCCTCGCAGCCCGTCGGTGCCGCCTTCGAGTTCAAGCTCGACGAGCCCACCACGCCTGCTCCGGGTGCCGGCGGCGTCGATCTCGGTAGCCTCAGCTTCGACCTCGGCAAGGGCGGCGCGGAAGCCGGAGCACCGGTGGACGCTCGATGGCAGGAGGTGGCGACCAAGCTCGACTTGGCCAAGGCGTACGAGGAGATGGGCGACAAGGACGGGGCGCGCGAGCTGCTGAACGAGGTGCTCAAGGAGGGCGACGCCGCCCAGCAGCAGCAGGCGAAGCAGATGCTCGACGCACTGCGATAAGCGCGGCGCTGCCGACGCTCGAGCGAAGGCCGCGGAAGCGGCCTTCGTCGCTTATGAGAATCGCACTCGGAATCGCGTACGACGGCGCCCCATTCGCGGGCTGGCAGTCGCAGCCGTCGGGCAACACCGTTCAGGACCGGCTCGAGACCGCGGTCTCCCCGATCGCCGGACGTCCGGTGCGGCTGACCGCGGCCGGGCGCACGGACGGAGGCGTACACGCGACGGGCCAGGTCGCCCATTTCGACGTTGACGTCGCGCGGCCGGAGAGTGCGTGGGTGCGCGGCACGAACGCGAACCTGCCCGCGGCGATCGCGGTGCAGTGGGCGGCCGAGGTCGACGGCGAGTTCCACGCGCGCTACTCGGCGACGAGCCGCACCTACGCTTATGTGCTCTACAATCACCCGGTAAGACCCGCGGTGCTCGCCGGGAAGGTCGGCTGGTTTCATCTGCCGCTCGATGTGGAGCGCATGCAGGCGGCCGCGCGCCAGCTCGTCGGCGAGCACGATTTCAGCGCGTTCCGGTCGGCCGAATGCCAGGCGAAGAGTCCGGTGCGGCGCCTCGTCACCGCCACGGTCGAGCGCCGTGGGGATTATCTGGTGTTCGAGCTCACCGCGAACGCGTTCCTCCATCACATGGTCCGCAACGTCCTCGGATGCCTGGTTCACGTCGGGAAAGGCGCCGCGCCGCCGGAGTGGCTCGGAGAAGTGCTCGACGGGCGGGACCGGGGCCGCGCCGCGGCGACCTTCGGGCCCGAGGGGCTCTACCTCGCGGCGGTGACCTATCCCGAGCGGTGGAGCCTGCCCGCGTCCCCGCCTATCCTTCCGCTGGTCGAGCCGAAGCCATGAGGACGCGCGTCAAGATCTGCGGCATCACGTCGCCGGACGACGGCGCGGCAGCCGCCCGTCTGGGGGCGGATGCAATCGGACTGATCTTCTACCCGCCCAGCCCGCGCGTCGTGACCCTCGAGCGCGCGCGCCGGATCTCCGCGGCGGTGCCGCCGTTCGTAACGCGCGTCGCTGTGTTCGTGAATGCGTCCGGAGGCGAGGTCGAAGCCGTGATCCGCGGATGCCGACCCGACCTTCTCCAGTTTCACGGCGAGGAGCCGCCCGAGTTCTGCCGCGCTTTCGGCGTGCCGTACCTGCGGGCGGTCCGGGTGAAGCGGGGCTTCGATTTGCTAGAATACCTGTCGCCGTTTCACGACGCCGCGGGGTGGCTGCTCGACGCCTACCGCGACGACCTGTACGGCGGCACCGGTGAAGCGTTCGACTGGGGTCTCGTCCCGCAACGCCTCGCGCGCCCGGTGGTGCTCTCGGGGGGAATCGATGCCGCCAACGTGGGTGACGCGGTCCGAACGGTCCGACCGTGGGCCGTTGACGTCTCGACCGGCGTCGAGTCCGCGAAGGGCGTCAAGGACGAGCGGTTGATCGCGGCGCTCATCGCAGGAGTCCGCAATGCAGATGCATGACCTCCCGGACAGCCGGGGGCATTTCGGGCCGTACGGCGGGGTGTTCGTCGCCGAGACGCTCGTCCATGCGCTCGACGAACTGAAGCGCGAGTACGAGCGCTATCGCGACGAGCCCGAGTTCCTCGCCGAGTTTCGCTACGAGCTGAAGCACTACGTCGGGCGCCCGAGCCCGGTCTACCACGCGAAGCGCTGGTCGCAGCGCCTCGGGGGCGCGCAGATCTTCCTCAAGCGGGAGGACCTGAACCACACTGGTGCCCACAAGGTGAACAACACCATTGGCCAGGCGCTGCTGGCGCGCCGGATGAGGAAGCCGCGGGTGATCGCGGAGACCGGCGCAGGCATGCACGGCGTGGCGAGCGCCACCGTCGCCGCGCGCTACGGTATGGAGTGCGTGGTGTACATGGGCGCGGAGGACGTCAGGCGCCAGTCCGCTAATGTGTACCGGATGAAAGTTCTCGGCGCCACCGTCGTGCCGGTCGAGTCGGGCTCGAAGACGCTGAAGGACGCGCTGAACGAAGCGATGCGCGACTGGGTGACGAACATCGGGAACACCTTCTACATCATCGGAACGGTCGCCGGCCCCCATCCCTATCCGATGATGGTCCGCGACTTCCAGCGTGTAATCGGCCGCGAATGCCTCGCGCAGATGCCCGAGGTCGCCGGACGGCAGCCGGACGCCGTCATCGCCTGCGTCGGCGGCGGCTCGAACGCGATGGGCATCTTCTACGACTACATCCCGCACGGCGACGTCCGGCTGATCGGCGTCGAGGCGGGCGGATACGGGCTCGCGACGGGGAAGCACGCGGCGTCGCTCAACGCCGGGAAGCCCGGCGTGCTTCACGGCAACCGCACCTATCTGCTGCAGGATGAGCACGGGCAGATCGTCGAGACGCACTCGGTCTCGGCCGGGCTCGACTACCCTGGTGTCGGGCCCGAGCACGCGTGGCTCAAGGACTCGGGACGAGCCGAGTACGTCACCATCGACGACGACGAGGCGCTGGTCGCGTTCCACGACTGCTGCCACCTGGAGGGCATCATCCCGGCGCTGGAATCGTGCCATGCGCTCGCCTACGCGGCGAAGCTCGCCTCGACGCTCGCGCCGGACCGGATTCTGCTCGTGAACCTTTCGGGGCGCGGCGACAAGGACATGCACACCGTCGCCGAGCGATCGGGGCTGAAGTTCTAGGCATGTCCAGAATCGCCGGGATCTTCGAGCGGCTCGCACGGCAGCGGCGAAAGGCGCTGATTCCGTACGTCACCGCCGGGGATCCGGCCGGCGGACCGGCGGTGCCGGTCATGCACGCGCTGGCGAAAGCGGGCGCGGACGTGATCGAGCTGGGCGTCCCGTTCTCCGACCCGATGGCCGACGGCCCCGTCATCCAGCGCGCGAGCGAGCGCGCGCTCAGGGCCGGCGTGAGCCTCCAGACTGTCCTTGGCTACAGCAAGGCGTTCCGCGCCAGCGACGACGCTACCGCGATCGTGCTGATGGGCTACGCGAACCCGATCGAGGCGATGGGCGTCGAGCGCTTCGTGGACCGTGCGCGCGGTGCCGGCGTCGATGGCGTGCTGGTCGTCGACTATCCGCCGGAGGAGTCCGCGGCGCTGGCGGCGCTGGTGAAGCAGGCCGGCATGGATCTCATCTTCCTGCTCGCGCCGACCTCGACCGATGCGCGGATCGAGCAGGTGGCGCGACTCGCGAGCGGCTACGTCTACTACGTATCCCTGACCGGCGTGACCGGCGCCTCGCATCTCGACGTCGCCGACGTGGCCGCGAAGCTCGCCGCCATCCGGCGCAAGACCGCGCTGCCGCTCGGCGTCGGCTTCGGCATTCGCGACGGCGAGACCGCGCGGGCGCTCGGCTCGGTCGCCGACGCCGTGGTCATCGGCAGCCGCCTCATCCAGGAAATGGAGGAAGCGGGACCGGCGGCTGCGCTCGATCGCGCGAGCGGATTCCTCGCCGGTATCCGCGCCGCGCTGGACCGTACCGAACCAAGCGTCGCCCGCATCGAATGAGCACCCGCGCAAACCAATGCAGGGCGGGTTTCCTGGCGCCGATCCGACGCTTCGCGAGGCGCGCGATCCGATGAGCTGGTTACAGAAACTGCTGCCGCCGAAGATCCAGCGCACCGCGGGCGCCAAACGGCAGATGCCGGAGGGCCTCTGGAGCAAGTGCCCGGCCTGCGATGCCGTTCTCTACACGACGGATCTCGAGAAGAACGCCAATGTTTGCCCGAAATGCGGGCACCACAACCGCATCCCGGCGCGCGCGCGGCTCGACCTGTTCCTCGATCCCGAAGGCAGGTACGAGATCGGCGCCGAAGTGACACCGGTCGACTCGCTGAAGTTCAAGGACTCGCGGAAGTATCCGGAGCGGCTGGACGAGGCCGAGAAGGAGACCGGCGAAACCGACGCGCTGGTGGTGATGCTGGGTGCGGTGAAGAACGTGCCGCTCGTCGCGGCCGCGTTCGAGTTCGAGTTCATGGGCGGGTCGATGGGGTCGGTCGTGGGCGAGCGCTTCGTGCGCGGCGTGCACGCGGCGCTGGACCAGAACCTGCCGCTCGTCTGCTTCACCGCCACCGGCGGCGCGCGCATGCAGGAGGGACTGCTCTCGCTCATGCAGATGGCGAAGACCACCGCCGCGCTGACGCAGCTCGCCGGGCGCCGGCTCCCCTTCATCTCGGTGCTCACCGATCCGACGATGGGCGGGGTATCCGCAAGCTTCGCGATGCTCGGCGATGTCGTGATCGCTGAGCCGAAGGCGTTGATCGGGTTCGCCGGGCCGCGGGTGATCGAGCAGACGGTGCGCGAGAAGCTGCCGGAGGGCTTCCAGCGCGCCGAGTTCCTGCTCGAGAAGGGTGCGATCGACATGATCGTCGACCGCCGGCAGCTGCGCGACCAGATCGTCTCGCTCGTCACGCTCCTGATGCGCCTGCCTCCCGCCGGCACCTGAACGCTCGAGGCTTCGTCGCAGCGACGACTGAGAACAACGAGCGCAGGAGGGGGAAGCGGATGGTCGTTTCGGTATCCTCTGTGGCGCTTTTCCGTTCTCCTGATGGACCTCGCCGACTGGCTTGAGCACATCGAGCGGCTCCACCCGCAGACGATCGCGCTCGGGCTCGATCGCGTCCGCGCCGTGCTCGACCGGCTCGCGATCCAGAAGTTCTGCCCGATCGTCATTGTCGGGGGCACCAATGGCAAGGGCTCGACCTGCGCGATGCTCGAGGCGGTCCTCGCGGCCGCGGGCTATCGGGTCGGCTGCTACACGTCGCCGCATCTGCTGCGATACAACGAGCGCGTGCGCATCGCGGGTCGTGCGGCGGACGATGCAACGCTCAGCGAGGGGTTCCGGCTGGTCGAGGCGGCTCGCGGTGAGATTCCGCTCACGTATTTCGAGTTCGGCACGCTCGCGGCGTGGGTCGCGTTTGCGCGCGCGCGCCTCGACGCGCTCGTGCTCGAGGTCGGGCTGGGCGGGCGGCTCGATGCCGTCAACGCCTTCGAGCCCGATGCAGCGGTCCTGACGAGCATCGATCTCGACCACCGCGATTACCTCGGCGACACGCGCGAAAAGATCGGCTGGGAGAAGGCGCACATCTTCCGCGCCGGGCGGCCGGCGATCGTGGGCGACCCGAACCCGCCGCAAAGCGTGCTCGACCACGCCCGCGCGGTCGGCGCGGAGCTCCTCGTCATCGGCCGCGAGTTCGGCTGCGCCGCCGACGCGAACCAATGGCGATACTTCGGGCCCGCCGGGGTGCTCGGCGGGCTCGCGTACCCGGCGCTCCGCGGCGCGGCCCAGCTGGCGAACGCAGCCTGCGCGATTGCCGCGGCCGGGAGCCTGCGCGAGCGGTTACCCGTCAGCGCGCAGGACATCCGCATCGGGCTCGCCACGGTCGAGCTGGCGGGGCGATTCCAGGTACTGCCGGGTCGCCCGGCGGTGATCCTGGACGTCGCCCACAACCCGCAGGCGGCGGGTGTCCTCGCGGAGAACCTGGCGACGATGGCACCGCAGGGGCGCACCCTGGCAGTCGTCGGGATGCTGCGTGACAAGGATCTTGCCGGCGTCTGCCGGAAGCTCCGGGGACGGGTGGACCGCTGGTACGCCGCGACGCTGGACAATCCGCGCGGTGCGACCTCCAGCGTGCTGGCAGCCGCGATCAGGGTCGCGGATGCCGGCGCCGAAGTGCGCGAGTTCGCAACGCCCGCCGCCGCGTTCGCTGCGGCGCGAGAGCACGCTCGCGGCGATGATAGAATCGTAGTGTTCGGTTCCTTCTTCACCGTGGCGAATGTGATGGCCGCGCGCGCCGCGACGTCGCGGAGCCCAAATGCCTGACAACGACGGGGCGCTCGAGCTGCGGCGTCGGGCCCGCCGCCGGCTCATCGGTGCGATCGCCCTCGTCCTCGCGCTCGTGATCGTCCCGCCGTGGGTAATGGATCTCGAGCCGAAACCGGTCGCAACCAATCTCACCGTCGAGATTCCGAAGCAGGAGAGCGGCGCGATCAAGCCGCCTGCGGCGTTGCCGCCGGCTGCCTCATCCGCGAAGGCCTCCGGGCCTGCTGCCCCAGCACCCGAGCAGCCGGGCGGCGCGGTTCCGCCCCCGCCCGACGTGAGGCCGGATACCGGCAAGGCCGGCGAGCGGCCGAAGGCGGCGCCGAAGACCGAGGCGGTGGCGCGCGCCGCGCCGGCGGAGGCGGTTCGCAAGGACGACGACGTGAAGCGGGCCGAGGCGATCCTGAATGCCGACGCCTATCTGGTGCCGTTGGGCGCGTTCGCGAACAAGGACAACGCCAGGGCGCTCGAGGCGAAGCTCGCGAAAGCCGGCGTCAAGTACTACACCGAAACCGTCACGACCCCGGGGGGCGAGCAGACCCGGGTGCGCGCCGGCCCGTTTCCGACCAAGGAGGCGGCCGAGAAGAGCCGTGAGCGGCTGAAGAGCCTCGGCCTGTCGCCCGGGGCCGTCGTCGCGCGGCAATGACCTGGTTCGATTACGCGCTCATCGCCGTCGTCGCGATTTCGGCGCTGGTCGGCATCTGGCGCGGCCTCGTGCGCGAGGTGTTCGCGCTCGCGGGCTGGATCGCGGCGATCACCGCCGCGATGCTGTTCGCGTCGGACGCCGCAACGCTGATCCCGGCGGGCTTCGCTACGCCGCTCGTGCGCACGGCGTTCGCCTTCATCGGACTGTTGGTCGTGATCCTCATCATCGTCGCGATAGCGGGGCTGCTGTTCACGAAAGCGGTGCGCGCTGTCGGCCTGGGCTTCGCCGACCGGACGCTCGGCGGGGTCTTCGGATTCGCGCGGGGCGCCCTCATATTGGTGGTTCTGGCGCTGGCGGCCGGGCTCACGGCCGTGCCGCGGGAGCCCTTCTGGCGCGAGGCGAAGCTCGCCCCGCCGCTCGAGACGGCGGCAATCGCGGTGAAGCCCTACCTTCCTGCCGCGCTGGCGGATCGGGTACGGTACGAGCGTTAGATCGGGTCACTGGAGCGTAGCTATGTGCGGAATCATCGGCGTCGTGGCGAAAACCCCGGTGAACCAGCTGCTGTACGACGGGCTGCTGCTGCTACAGCACCGGGGACAGGACGCGGCCGGCATCGTCACCAGCGAGCGGCAGACCTTCCACATGCACAAGGGGCCGGGCCTGGTCCGCGACGTGTTCCGCACGCGCGACATGCGCTCGCTGCCCGGCAAGCTCGGCATCGCCCACTGCCGCTATCCGACTGCCGGGTCGGCATTCGCGAGCGGCGAAGCGCAGCCGTTTTACGTCAACTCGCCGTTCGGCATCGTCCTCGGCCACAACGGCAACCTGACGAACTCGGATCAGCTCAAGCTGGAGATGTTCCGAAGCGACCTCCGGCACATCAACACGAACTCGGACTCGGAGGTGCTGCTCAACGTCCTCGCGCACGAACTCGAACGCGCTGCCTCCGGACCCCGGCTCGACCCGGAAACGGTCTTCAACGCCGTCGCGAACGTGCACCGCCGGGTGCGCGGTGCATATGCCGTCGTCGCGATGATTGCCGGATGCGGCGTCCTCGCGTTCCGCGATCCGCACGGGATCCGACCACTCGTCATCGGCTCCAACGACAACGAACTCGGGCCCGAATGGGCCGTCGCCTCGGAGAGCGTCGCGCTCGAGTCGCTCGGGTTCCAGATCGTGCGCGACGTCGCGCCGGGCGAAGCGATCCTGATCGACGAGGACGGCGGCTTCCACAGCCGGCAGTGCGCCGCGAAAGCAGTGCTCTCGCCGTGCATCTTCGAGTACGTCTATCTCGCCCGGCCCGACTCGCTGATGGACGGCGTGTCGGTCTACGAGGCGCGGCTGCACATGGGCGAGCAGCTCGCCGAGCGGATCAACCGCCAGTATCGCCACCTCGACATCGACGTCGCCATCCCGGTCCCCGACACCAGCCGGCCAGCGGCGCTCCAGCTCGCCGCGCGGCTCGGCGTCAGCTACCGCGAAGGCTTCGTCAAGAATCGCTATATCGGCCGTACGTTCATCATGCCCGGCCAGACCATCCGCCGGAAATCGGTACGGCAGAAGCTGACCGCGATCTCGATGGAGTTCAAGGGCAAGAACGTGCTCGTCGTCGACGACTCGATCGTCCGTGGCACGACCAGCCGCGAGATCGTGCAGATGGCCCGCGAGGCGGGCGCGAACAAGGTGTTCTTCGCCTCGTCGGCGCCCCCGGTGCGGTTTCCGAACGTCTACGGCATCGACATGCCGACGCGCGCCGAGCTGATCGCCACCGGGCGCACCGAGGACCAGATCGCGCGCCATATCGAGGCGGACGGCGTGATCTACCAGGATCTCGAGGCGCTGAAGGCGGCGGTGCGCGAGGCGAACCCGAAGCTCGAGCGCTTCGAGGCGTCGTGCTTCGACGGCCACTACGTCACCGGTGACGTGACCACCGAGTATCTCGCCGAGGTCGAGCACCGGCGCGACGACAAGCGGCAGGAGAGCCCCGACGAGCTCGACGGCGAGCAGACCGATCTCAGCATCACGGCCTGACAAGAACGATCGGCCGCGGCCAAGCAGGCTCCGACGCGACGCGGCCTTGACCGCGTCTCTGCGACGGGGTAACGTCCCGATCGCGCCGATTTGAAGCACAGCTTGCGGGCGCCGCCGGTCCGAGGACCGGCAATAAATCCGGCTAAAGCGTGGGAAACCCGTCCTAGCTCGAGCAAGCTGCGACGGGTTTCTTGTTTTGTGGACCGGCCGCGCGCTCCGCACCCTCGCGCGGCCCGTCTAGCCGCTCTTTTGCAAGTTCCGCGGCAGTTGGGTCGGCACTGCCGGATGGGCCGCCACTATGGACGATTCGCACGACTTCGAGACCCGCGCGGTGCGGGCGGGCATTCACCGCAGCCAGTTCAACGAGCATTCCGAGGCGCTGTACCTGACCTCGAGTTTCGTGTTCGAGAGCGCGGCGCAGGCCGCGGCCCGGTTCGCGAACGAGGAGCCCGGGTACGTCTATTCGCGCTTCAGCAACCCGACGGTCGCCGCGTTCCAGGAGCGGCTGGCGGCGCTAGAAGGAGCGGAGGCGTGTGTCGCGACCGCTTCGGGCATGTCCGCGATCCTCGCGTGCGTCATGGGGCTCCTGAAGGGCGGCGATCATCTCGTTTCCTCGTCGAGCATCTTCGGCGCGACCGTGCAACTCTTCACCAACGTGCTGGCCAAGTTCGGGGTGGAGACGACGTTCGTCGAAGGTGCCGACATCGAGGCGTGGCGGCACGCGGTGCGCCCCGCGACGCGACTCCTGTTCCTCGAGACGCCGTCGAACCCGCTCACCGAGGTGGCGGACATCGCCGCTCTCTCGGAGCTTGCAAAGCGCTCGGGGGCACTGCTGGCGGTCGACAACTGTTTCTGCACGCCGGCGCTCCAGCTTCCGTTCGCCCTCGGCGCTGACCTTGTCATCCACTCCGCAACGAAATACCTCGACGGCCAGGGCAGGGTGCTCGGCGGCGCCGTGCTCGGACGGCGCGAGCTGGTGATGGACGGCATTTCGAGCTTCCTCCGTACCGCCGGTCCGAGCCTGTCACCGTTCAACGCGTGGGTGCTCCTTAAGGGACTGGAAACGATGAAGCTGCGAATGGAGGCCCAGTCGGCAAGGGCGTTCGAGCTGGCGGGCTGGCTCGAGCGACACCCGCGGATCCAGCGCACGTACCATCCCTGGCTCGATTCGCACCCGCAGCACGCGCTCGCGCGGCGCCAGCAGCGCGCGGGTGGGGCGATCGTGTCGTTCGATGTGCGCGGCGGCAAGGAGGCAGCCTGGCGGATCGTGGATGCTACGCGGATGATCTCGATCACGGCCAACCTGGGGGATACCAAGTCGACGATCACGCATCCGGCCTCAACCACGCACGGGCGGATCACGCCCGAGGCCCGAAAGGCGGCCGGAATCGGCGACGGGCTGCTGCGCGTCGCCGTGGGGCTCGAATCGGTTGAGGATTTGAAGGCCGATCTCGCCCGCGGCCTCGATTCGTAGCCTCGTCGTTCGCCCTCGTCCTTCGAGGGTTGGCGAGCGAGGGGCTGCGCGCCCGTCGGATGCCGCTGCGCAGGCGTGGAATGCAGCGCTCGGTCGTCCGACAGAAGGACGGTCCGTCAGTCGAGAGTCACTGCTTCGCAGCCCCGCCGGTCGCAGCGGAGGTAGCTCGCCCGCTCGTACCAGTCCCCGAGCACCCAGCGTTCGCACGCGTGGCCGTCCACGACGTGCACGTGGCATCCCGGGCGGTGGGTATGACCATGTATCAACCGCGGGTAGCCGTGACGGCGCAAGGTCTCCTCGACCGTACCGGTGTTCACGTCCATGATGAGCGGCGCCTTCGCCCGCTTCTCCGTTTCGCTGACGCGGCTCATACCTCCGCCGATTGCGTGCCGCACGGCGCGGGGCAACGCGAGGAACGTGCGTATCACGCCCGGCCGCCGCACACGAGCGCGGTAGCGTTGATAGCGAACGTCGTCGGTGCACAGCAGGTCGCCGTGCATCAGCAACGTCCGGGTGCCGAAGAGATCGAGCAGACGCGGGTCGGACAGAAGCTCGAGGCCGCCGCGGCGCGCGGCGCGCTCGCCGAAGAGGAAGTCACGATTGCCGTGCATCAGCCGCACGTCGACGCCGCTGCCGGCGAGCGCCCGGAGCGCCTCGAGCAGGCGCCGGTTGAAGCGGTCCTCGGCGGCGTCGTCGCCGAGCCACCGATCGAAGAGATCGCCGAGGATATAGAGCGCCGCCGCCGATCGCGCCTCCTCGTCCAGGAAGCGACGGAAGCGCTGCGCGATCGCCGCCCGCGCCGGCGAAAGGTGCACGTCCGCAATGAAGAGCGCCGGCGCCGCGTCCGGCACTTCGCCCGCGCTCAGCCGGCGACCTCGGCGCGCTCGATGATCACGTCGTCGACCGGCACGTCCTGATGCATGCCCCGGCGCCCGGTCTTCGCCGCCTTGATCCGATCCACGACGTCCCGGCCCTCGGTCACGTGGCCGAAGACCGCATAGCCCCACCCCTGCGGGCTCGGCGCCGTGTGGTCGAGAAAACCGTTGTCGTTCACGTTGATGAAGAACTGTGCGGTCGCGGAGTGGGGGTCGGAGGTCCGCGCCATCGCGACCGTGTAGCGCGTGTTCTTGAGGCCGTTCTGCGCCTCGTTCTTGATCGGTGCCCGGGTGGCTTTCAGCTTCATGCCCGGCTCGAAGCCTCCGCCCTGGATCATGAAGCCGTCGATCACGCGATGGAACAGGGTATTCGCGTAGTGCCCGCTCTCGACGTAGGCGAGGAAGTTCTCGGCCGACTCGGGCGCGCGGGCCTCGTCGAGCTCGAGCGTGATGGTGCCGAAGTTCGTGTGCAGCTTGACCATGGCAGGCCTCTCACTTTGCCGGAAGAACGGACGCTGACTCGATGACGATCGGCTCCCGCGGGACGTTCTGGTGCTGGCCGGCGTTGCCCGTCGGCGCCTTGGCGATCCGCTCGACGATGTCCATGCCCGACACCACCTTGCCGAAGACCGTATAGCCGTAGCCTTGCGGCGTCGGTTCGCGATAATTCAGGAACTCGTTGCTCTTCAGGTTGATGAAGAACTGCGCGGTCGCCGAATGCGGATCGGGGGTGCGCGCCATGGCGATCGTGCCGGTGTCGTTCTTGAGACCCGCTTTCATACCGATATCCGCCTCGTTCGGGACCGGCGGTCGGGTCGGCTTCTGGCGCATCTCCCTGTCGAAGCCGCCGCCCTGGATCATGAAACCGTCGATGACGCGGTGGAAGGTCGTGCCGGTGTAATGGCCGTCCTTCACGTACTGCAGGAAATTGGCGACGGACTTGGGAGCCTTGTCGGGATACAGCTCGATGACGATCGGCCCGCGGTTCGTCCTTAGCTCGACCCGCGGGTCGGCTGCAAGCGCCGCGGGTGCGGCGGCGAGGACGGCAAGTGCAAGAATCAGGCTGCGCAAGGAGAACTCCAGTGTGGATGAAGACGGGAAAGCCGAAGTCTAGCGCGTCGAGCCTGCGGGACTGGCCGGGGGATTCGCGGCCGGACGCTTCGGCACTGCGCCAGGCAGCTCGCGGGCGAGGGCGAGCTTCGCGCGCGCGGTGCGGTTGCCGGCGTCGAGCTCGATCGTCTTCTCGTAGGCTCGCGCGGCGAGCCGCGCGTGAACGTCGCCGAGGTTCTCGTACGCGACCGAGTACCCCGGGTTGGCGCGGATCGCGCTCTCGAGCGCCTCGCGCGCCCGGTCGTACTCGCCGCGCGACGCGTAGATGACGGCGATGTTGTTGTAGGGCTCGGCGAGCTCCGGGTGGTCCTGGGTGAGCGCGAGAAAGACGTCGAACGCCTCGTTCGTGCGGCCCTGCTCCGAGAGGATCACGCCCTTCAGGAACCGGCCGCGCTCGTCGGCGGGCTTGCCGGCCAGATGACGGTCGATCGCCGCCGCGGCCGCGGCAAGATCGCCGCCGCGCAGCGCCGCGCGCGCGCTCGCGAGGTCGTCGACCTGCGCGGCAGGCGTGCGCCAGATTCCGGTCAGAGCGAGGGCGGCAAGGATGAGTGCGATGCGCATCGTGGGTTATACTCCCGCGGCGTCGTGATGCGACGCGATTCTAACAAGAAGGCCGAGCGGGCCGGACGCCTTCCACGCACGGCATCTCCCGATGCTGAAGATCTTCAACACTCTGAGCCGCACCAAGGAAACGTTTGTCCCGATCGAGCCCGGGCACGTGCGGATGTACGTCTGCGGGATGACCGTTTACGATTATTGCCACGTCGGGCATGCGCGCGTGATGGTGGTGTTCGATGTCGTGCAGCGATGGCTCCGCGCGACCGGGTTCCAGGTCACCTATGTTCGCAACATCACCGACATCGACGACAAGATCATCCGCCGCGCGGCGGAGGCAGGAGAACCGATCCCGAGCCTGACCGCGCGGTTCATCGGCTACATGAACGAGGACGCTGCCGCGCTCGGTGTGCAGAAGCCCGACCACGAGCCGCGCGCGACTGGATACATCCCGGAGATGGTGGCGATGATAGGTGCGCTCGAGTCGAACGGGCTCGCCTACCGGGTCGCGAGCGGCGACGTGAACTATCCGGTGCGAAAGTTCCCCGGCTACGGGAAGCTATCCGGCAAGTCGCTCGACGAACTGCGGGCCGGCGAGCGCGTCGAGGTCGACCGGGAGAAGCAGGACCCGCTCGACTTCGTGCTGTGGAAGCACTCGAAGGCCGACGAACCAGCGTGGCCGTCGCCGTACGGCGACGGCCGCCCGGGGTGGCACATCGAGTGCTCGGCGATGAGCACCACGCTGCTGGGCGCCACTTTCGACATCCACGGCGGCGGCGAGGACCTCCAGTTTCCCCATCACGAGAACGAGATCGCGCAATCGGAAGGCGCGCTCGGGCGGCGGTTCGTCAACTACTGGATGCACAACGGCTTCGTCCGCGTGGACGACGAGAAGATGTCAAAGTCGCTCGGCAACTTCTTCACGATCCGGGAGGTGCGGAAGAAGTACAAACCAGAGACCGTGCGGTTTTTCATCGTGAACGCTCATTACCGGAGCCCGCTGAATTATTCCGATAAACACCTCGACGAAGCGCACAAGGCCCTGAGCACCTTATATACGGCGTTGAACCTCGCGCAAGTGCCGCTAACCGTGGCGGCACCTGACTGGTCTGACCCTCGCGCAGCCCGCTTCCGGGCAGCAATGGACGACGATTTCAATACACGAGAAGCGCTGAAGGTGCTCTTTGAGCTCGCGACGGTCGCGAACTCCACCGACTCATCGGAACGCCGATTAGAAGCAGGTCAACTTCTGCGTGCGCTCGGAGGAATATTGGGGCTCCTGCAGCAAGACGCCGCCAAGTGGTTGCAGGGCAGGGAGGTGGCGCTCACAGGTCAAGCCATCGAGACTAGCCTGGGCTCAGTTGGTGTCACGGACGAGGTCGACGCCGGCATCGAGAAGCTTATCGAGGAGCGGGACGTGGCGCGAAGGGCAAGAAACTTCGCCGAAGCCGACCGAATTCGGAAACAACTCCTCGATGCCGGTGTTGTCTTGGAGGATTCGCCGCAAGGCACGACCTGGCGGCGAGCATGATCAAGAAGCGGCGGGCCGACGGCCCGCCGCGCAGTACCGTTTGACTATTCCCTGAACGCGAGATCGCGGCCGAGGATCGTCAGGCTGACGAAGCTCGAGCCGTTGTGATTCGTCGACGAGAACGACACGAGATAACCGCCGACGTCGTAGCTCGAAACGTTGTCGAGCGCGGCGAGCAGCTTCTCGCGCGTCGGTTGCGCTCCGGCGCGCCGCAGACCCTCGACCAGCACCTTCGCGGCGATGTACGACTCGAGCGAGGTGTAGGAATACTCCTTCTTCCCGAACGTTGCTTCCATCGCGGCCTGGTACTCCCTGACCACGGGGATCGAGCGCCTGAGGTAGGAAGGCACGACCTGCGCCATCGCGACGCCGAGCCCGTCGGCGCCGAGCGCGTTCGCGAGCGCGGTCGAGCCGGCGAACGAAGTGCTCACGAACTGCGCGCCCACGCCCTGCTTCTTCATGCCCTTGATGAAGTCGGCGGAGGTCTTGTAGAGCGTCGTCAGGATCACCACGTCGGGGTTCGACTTGGCGACGGCGGCCAGCTCCTTCACGAAGTCGGTCTGGGTGCGCGTGACCGACGCTACCGCCACCGGCGCAAGGTTCCGCGCCTTGAGCGCTCGATCGACCGCGCCGAGGTTCTCCTTGCCGACCGCGTCGTCGTAATGGAGCACGGCGAAGCGCTTGATTCCGAACGTGGTGTAGTGCTCGACGATCTTCTCCAGCTCGTCGGCGTAGCTCGCGCGGTGGTTGTAGACGTAGCGGTTGAACTTGCGCATGGGGTCGGCACCGGTGAACGGCGCGACGAACGAGATCTTCGCGGCTTCGACCAGCGGCAGGGCGGGGCGGCTCAGGGTCGCGCTGCCGTAGCCATAGAGGGCGATCGGGTTGTTGCTCTCCAGCAGCTGCTTGGTGTTGGCTTCGGACCGCTTGGTGTCGTTCGCGTCGTCGAGCGAGACGAGCTCGATCTTGCGGCCGTTCACGCCGCCGGCGTCGTTCACCCGCTTGAAGTAGGCGAGCGCGCCGTTGCGGATGTCGGTGCCGAGGTCCTTGTTCGATCCCGACAGCGGGGCTGACTGCCCGATGACGATCGCGGCGGCGGCGCCTTGTGCAAGCGCAGCAGCCGGCGCGGCGAGAACGGCGGCGGCGAGCGCGGCGAGCAGTTTGCGGCGCTGGTTCATGCTGGTTCTCCCCCGAGAAACGGCTGTTTTGAGGCTCGGAAGATGCGCTATCCGCATTGGGCGCGCAAGGGAAAAGCACCCCGAAAATCGAGGCCTTAGCCCGGCAAGATGAACTACTTCACGAACTTGCCGTCGGTCGATGGCGGCGGGACCGTCAGCTGACCGCCTGAGACCCAGCGTCGACGGAACCGGTCTGCCGCGGCAGCGGCGAGCCGGCTCAGCGCCGAGAGACCGAGAACTCCCGGACCTTGTCCATCCACGACTTCGATCGCGGGTTGTGGCGGTCGGCATGCTTCTGGTTGATCGCCTCGAACTCGCGGAGGAGCTCCCTTTGGCGCTCGGTAAGGTTCACGGGGGTCTCGATCACGACATGACAGAAGAGGTCGCCGTGGTTCGAGCTCCGAACCCCCTTGATGCCCTTGCCGCGCAGGCGGAATGTCTTGCCGCTCTGGGTTTCGGGTGGCACCTTGATGGTCGCCACGCCGTCGAGTGTCGGGATCTCGATCTCGCCGCCGAGGGCGGCGGTCGCGAACCCGACCGGCATCTCGCAATGCAGGTCGTCGTGGTCGCGCTGGAAGATCGCGTGCGGCTTGAGGTGCAGCTGGACGTACAGGTCGCCCGGGGGCCCGCCGTTGACCCCGGGCTCTCCTTCGGCGCCCAGCCGGATCCGGTCGCCGTCGTCGACGCCTGCCGGGATCTTTACCGCCAGCGTTTTGTGCGCCTTGACCCGGCCTGCGCCGCCGCAGGCGCCGCACGGATCCGGGGTGATCCGGCCGGTGCCATGGCAGCGCGGGCACGTCTGCTGGATCGAGAAGAAGCCCTGCTGCATCCGCACCTGGCCTTGGCCCCCGCATGTCGTGCACGCCTGCGGCTTGGTCCCCGGCTTGGCGCCGCTTCCCTGGCAGGTCGCGCACGCCTCCTGCGTCGGGATGCGGATCTTGGTCTCGGTCCCGTGCGCGGCCTGCTCGAGCGTGATCTCGAGGTTGTAGCGCAGGTCCGCGCCGCGATAGACGGACGTCCGCGAGCGGCCCTGGCCGAAGATGTCGCTGAAGATGTCCCCGAATGCCTCGGCGAAGCTGCCGAAGCCCGCCCCGCCTGCGCCAGCGGCGGCGGACGGATCGACGCCGGCATGGCCGTAGCGGTCGTAGGCGGCGCGCTTCTGCGGATCGCAGAGCACCTCGTAGGCCTCCTTCGCTTCCTTGAAGTGCTCCTCGGCCTTCGGGTTGTCGGGGTTGCGGTCGGGGTGCCACTTCATCGCCAGCTTGCGGTAGGCCTTCTTCATGGCCTCTTCGTCCGCGTCGCGATTGACGCCGAGCACCTCGTAGTAGTCGCGCTTCGCCATGCCAACCCTGCCCCCAGATAACACACGGCCGAGTCGCGCGGCGCGCCTCGTCGCGCGCCGCTTCAACTCGGCCAGCTACGCGGCGCGAACGCGCCGGGTAACTATTTCTTGTCCTTCACCTCGGTGAACTCCGCGTCGACGACGTTCTCGTCCGCCTTCCGGCCGTCGGCGCCGCCTTGCGCACCGGATTGGGCACCTGCCTCCGACGCCGCACCTTGCGTCTCCGCATGCATCCGCTCGCCGAGCTTCTGCGCCGCCTTGCTGAGCGCCTCGGCCTTCGCTTCGATGCGCGCCTTGTCGTCGCCCTTGATCGCGTCCTCGAGCTCTTTCACTGCCGCCTCGAGCTTCGACTTCTCGTCGGCGCCGACCTTGTCGCCGAGCTCGACCAGGGTCTTCTTCACTTGATGCACGAGGCTGTCGGCCTGGTTCCGCGCATTGACGAGCGCGAGCTTCTCCTTGTCCTCCGCGGCATGCGCCTCGGCGTCCTTCACCATGCGCTGGATCTCGTCCTCGGTCAGGCCCGAGTTCGCCTTGATGGTGATCTTGTTCTCCTTGCCGGTCGCCTTGTCCTTCGCCGACACGTGCAGGATCCCGTTCGCGTCGATGTCGAAGGTGACCTCGATCTGCGGCATTCCGCGGGGCGCCGGCGGGATTCCCTCGAGGTTGAACTGGCCGAGGCTCTTGTTGCCGGCGGCCATGTCGCGCTCGCCCTGGAGGACGTGGATCGTGACCGCGCCCTGGTTGTCGTCGGCAGTCGAGAACACCTGCTGTGCCTTGGTCGGGATCGTGGTGTTCTTCTGGATGAGCTTGGTCATCACCCCGCCGAGCGTCTCGATCCCGAGCGACAGGGGCGTGACGTCGAGCAGCAGGACGTCCTTCACCTCGCCCCGGAGAACGCCGGCCTGGATCGCCGCGCCGATCGCGACCGCCTCGTCGGGGTTCACGTCCTTGCGCGGCTCCTTGCCGAAGAACTCCTTGACCTTGTCCTGGACCTTCGGCATGCGCGTCTGGCCGCCGACGAGGATCACGTCGTCGATCTCGCTCGCCTTCACGCCCGAGTCCTTGATCGCGGTTTCGCACGGCCTGATCGTCTTCTCGATCAGCTCGTCGACCAGGCTTTCGAACTTGGCGCGCGTGATCTTCATCGTCAGGTGCTTCGGCCCCGACGCATCGGCCGTGATGTACGGAAGGTTGATCTCGGTCTGCTGGGTCGAGGAAAGCTCGATCTTGGCCTTCTCCGCGGCCTCCTTGAGCCGCTGCAGCGCGAGCACGTCCTTCGAGAGATCGACGCCCTGGTCCTTCTTGAACTCGACAATGATGTAGTCGATCAGGCGCTGGTCGAAGTCCTCTCCGCCGAGGAAGGTGTCGCCGTTGGTCGCGAGCACCTCGAACTGCTTCTCGCCCTCGACGTCGGCGATCTCGATGATGGAGATGTCGAAGGTGCCGCCGCCGAGATCGTAGACGGCGATTTTCATGTCCTTGCGGCCCGCCTTGTCGAGGCCGAACGCGAGCGCGGCGGCGGTCGGTTCGTTGATGATCCGCTTCACCTCGAGGCCGGCGATCCGTCCGGCGTCCTTGGTCGCCTGCCGCTGCGAGTCGTTGAAGTACGCCGGGACGGTGATCACCGCCTCGGTCACCTCTTCGCCGAGGTAGTCCTCGGCGGTCTTCTTCATCTTGCGCAGGATCTGCGCCGAGATCTCCTGGGGCGCGATCTTCTTGCCGCGGATCTCGACCCAGGCGTCGCTGTTGTCGGCTCGCACGATCTTGTAGGGCATCAGGCCGATGTCCTTCTGGACTTCTTTCTCGTCGAACTTCCGGCCGATGAGCCGCTTCACCGCGTAGATGGTGTTCCTCGGATTGGTCACGGCCTGGCGCTTGGCCGGCGCGCCCACGAGGATCTCGCCGTCCTCCATGTAGGCGACGATCGACGGCGTGGTCCGCGAACCTTCGGAGTTCTCGATGACCTTGGGCTTGCCGCCTTCCATTACGGCGACGCACGAGTTGGTCGTGCCGAGGTCGATGCCGATGATTTTTGCCATGACGGTTTCCTTCCGGTTCCGGGTTCTATCCTGAGCAGGATCTGGGGCTATTCCCCCGCCGAATCAAGCGTCCTTCGGTTTGGCGACGGTCACCAGCGCCGGCCGCAGCACCCGGTCGTTCAGGAGATAGCCTTTCTGCAGCACGTTGATCACGGTGTAGGGCTCCTTGTCCGAGGGCAGCATGCTGATCGCCTGGTGCTGGTGCGGGTCGAACTTCTGGCCCGCCGGGTTGACCTCGCGGATCGATTGCCGCTCGAACACCGCCTCGAGCTGGCGAAGCGTCAGCTCGACGCCGCTGCGGAGGCTTTCCGGGGTCGCGTTGTCGGCCGCGAGCGCCGCCTCCAGGCTGTCCTTCACTGCCAGGAGATCCTTGGCGAACGTCTCGATACCGTACTTGTGCGCCTTCGCGACGTCTTCGGTCGCCCGCTTGCGGATATTCTCGGCCTCGGCTTTCGCGCGCAGCCAGGCGTCGTGGTGCTCGGCCGCCTTGCGCTCGGCTTCTCGCAGGAGCTCCTCGCAGCTCGGCATGGCCTCGGGGTCGGCGTCGCGCTGCGCGCCGTCGCGTGAAGTGAAGTCGGGCGGTTCCGGTTTCATCGGCGTTTCTGTACTGGCCGAAGGGTTATTGGGGCGGTGATGACGAATTCAAGGTCTGACCCGGAATGGCGTCGAATCAATGAGATACAGCCATGGACACGCAGCGGCTCGACGAACGCGGGGGTCGACCGCTGCCGTCAATTCCCTTTCGGCAAGAGCAGCGCTGCGACCGCCCAGCTGATCAACGAGTAGACGATCGCACCCCAGAACGCCGACCAGAAGCCGGCGACGTGGAAGCCCTCGATGAACGAGGCGACGGCCCAGAAGAGCAGCGCGTTGATCACCAGGATGAAGAGGCCGAGCGTGAGGATCGTGACGGGCAGCGTCAGCAGGATGAGAACCGGCCGGATGATCGCGTTGAGGAGTCCCAGCACCAGCGCGACGATCAGCGCGGTGACGAAGTCCTTCACCTGGATCGAGCTGAAGATGTACGGCAGCACGAAGAGCGCCGCCGCGTTGATGAGCCAGTGCAGGATCAGTCGCATCGCGTGTCTCCCTACGCGGTCGCGCCGAGTCGCTTCGCGCGCGCAGCGCTCGCCCGCGCCGCCGCTTCCGCCGTCGCCCGGTCGTGGCCCTCGCCGACCCAGCCGCCGAGGTGGTCGCGCGCGATCGCCCCGAGGGCCTCGATCCAGCCGGGGCGGTCGTTGAGGCAGGGCAGCAGACGCAGTTCCGTGCCGCCGGCGGCGCGGAAAGCCGCTTTGCCCTCGATCCCGATCTCCTCGAGCGTTTCGAGGCAGTCGGCGACGAAGCCGGGGCAGATGACGTCGACGCGGCGGCGCTTCCGCGCCAGGTCCTCGAGCACGCTCGCGGTGTAGGGCTTGAGCCACGCCGCCCGCCCGAACCGCGACTGGAACGCGATCTGCCACGACCCCTCGGGAAGCTCGAGATCGGCGGCGAGGAGGCGCGCGGTCTTCTGGCATTCGCAGTGATAGGGGTCACCGCGGTCGAGGGTGTATTGCGGCAACCCGTGAAAGCTCATCACGAGCGAATCGGGCCGCCCATTCGCTCGCCAGTAGTCTCGCGCGAGGTCGCCGAGCGCGCGGATGTATGCCGGATGATCGTGGAAGTGCTTCACGATACGGAGCTCGGGCACGTTGCGCGTCTGCGCGAGCGTCGCCGACACGCGATCGAGCGCCGTCGCGGTGGTGCTCGCCGCGTACTGCGGGTAGAGCGGCAGGACGAGCAGACGCTCGCAGCCCGAGCGCTTGATCTTCTCGAGGACCGTCGGGACCGACGGCTCGCCGTAGCGCATCGCGTAGTCGACCACGAGCGGGGCCCGCAGGCGCTCACCCAGCAGCCCCTGCAGCAGCTTCGCCTGACGCTGCGTGTACAGCCTGAGCGGTGAGCCGTCGGGGGTCCAGATCGCGGCGTAACGGGCGGCCGAGCGCCGGGGCCGCGTCGTGAGGACGAGACCGTGCAGGATCGGGTTCCAGATCGCTCGCGGGATCTCGACCACGCGGCGGTCGGACAGGAACTCGCGCAGGTAGCGCCTGACTGCCGCGGTCGTGGGTGCCTCCGGCGTGCCCAGGTTGATGAGCAGGATCGCGGTGCTCGCGATCGTGCCGTGCCGGTGCGCGGGCTCGGGGCGGAAGGGCATCGGCGGTACGGAGTCGGCGGTCGCGGGGCGTTGCGCCGGGCTCCAGACTCGGCGCCTCAGTGCTGCGACAAGGCGCTCGACAGGAGCCTGGCGGTGATGTCGACGATCGGGATCACGCGCTCGTAGGCCATGCGCGTCGGCCCGATCACGCCGACCGTGCCGACGACCTGTCCGTCGACCTCGTAGGGCGCGGCGACCACGCTGCACTCGTCGAGCGACGCAATCCCCGACTCCCCGCCGATGAAGATCTGCACGCCCTGTGCGCGCTGGCTCACTTCGAGCAGCTGCACCAGGAGCGTCTTGCGCTCGAAGAGCTCGAACAACTCCCTGAGGCGCCCCATGTTGGACGCCAGGTCGGCGGAGTCGAGCAGGTTGCGCTCGCCGGAGATCACGTAGCTTTCGGCGCTCTCCGTGAGCGCCTGATCGCTCGCCTCGAGCGCGAGCTGCATCAGCCCCGTCATGTCCTCGCGCAGCTGGCGGAGCTCGTCGTGGATCCGGCGGCGGATCTCGTCGAACGTGAGCCCCGCGTAATGCTGGTTCAGGAAGTTCCCGGCCATCGCCAGCTCGGCTGGCGTGAACGACTTCTCGGTCACGAGGATGCGGTTCTGCACGTCGCCTTCGGGCGTCACGATGATCAGGAGCACCCGCTTCTCGGAGAGCGACAGGAACTCGATGTGACGGAACGCCGGGCTGCGGCGGCGCGGCGCCATCACGACCCCGGCAAACCGCGTGAGCTCCGACAGGAGCTGAGAGGCCTGGCTGATCACCCGCTGCTGCGGGTGGTCGGGATGAAGGTTGCCCTCCAGCTGCCCGAGATCGGACTGGTCGAGCGGCTTGATCGTGAGGAGCGAGTCGACGAAGATGCGATACCCGCGCGAGGTGGGAACCCGACCGGCGGAGGTATGCGGGCTCGCGATGAAGCCCATTTCCTCGAGGTCGGACATGACGTTGCGCACCGTTGCCGGGCTCAGCTCGAGGCCGGAGTACTTCGAGAGCGCGCGCGAGCCGACCGGCTCGCCGTCGGCAATGTAGCGCTCGATCAACGTCTTCAGGAGGATCTGCGCGCGCTGGTCCATCATGAGGGGCATTCTAGCAACACCCGCTCGGCGCCGACAGCGCCCCCGCGAGTCATGATGTAATGGTGCCCGTGTCTTCCTCCTTCAAGCCCGCCGTCTTCAGGACCGTCGCGCTGATCGGCCGCTACAAGAGCCAGGACGTCGCCACGCCCCTCCGCGGGCTCGGGTCGTTCCTCACCGGCCGGGGATGCACGGTACTGCTCGAGCAGGAGACGGCGGCCGAGTCGGGCGTGGCGGAGTTTCCGCTCGTCGACTACGCCGGAATCGGCGCGCGTGCCGACCTCGCCGTCGTGCTCGGCGGCGACGGCACGATGCTGTCGGCGGCGCGGGCCCTGGCCGCCTCGGGCGTGCCCCTCGTCGGCGTCAACCAGGGCCGGCTCGGGTTCATGACCGACATCGTGCTCGACGCGATGAACGAGACGCTCGGCAGCATCCTCGACGGACGTTACGCACTCGAGGCACGGACGATGCTTGCCACCGAGGTCGTGCGCGCCGGGAAGGCGATCTTCGCGACGAGTGCGCTCAACGACGTCGTCGTCAACAAGGGCGCGAGCGGCCGGCTGATCGAGCTGGTGGTGCGCGTCGATGGCGAGTTCGTGTACGACCTGCGCTCCGACGGGCTGATCGTCGCGACGCCCACCGGATCCACGGCCTACGCGCTGTCGGCGAACGGGCCGATCATCCAGCCGACGGTGCCGGCGCTCGCACTGGTGCCGATCTCTCCGCACACGCTTTCCAACCGCCCGATCGCGGTGAGCGACTCGTGCGTGGTGGAAGTCGCGCTCAAGCGCGGCGCCGACGCCCGGCTGCAGACCGACGGCCAGCCGCAAATCGAGCTCGTCGAAGGCGACTGCATCACCACGCGTCGCGCGCCGCACGCGGCAAAGCTCGTGCATCCCGAGGGGTACCGGTACTACAACATGCTGCGTGAAAAGCTGCACTGGACGGAAAATCCGGGCTGAGGCGCGGTGCTCGTCGCGCTCGCGATCAGGGATTTCGCCATCGTCGACCGGCTCGATCTCGAGTTCGAGCCGGGCTTCACCGCACTCACCGGCGAAACCGGCGCCGGCAAGTCCATCCTGATCGACGCCCTCGCGCTCGCGCTCGGCGAGCGGGCCGACCCCACCGTCATCCGCGCGGGCTGCGAGCGCGCCGAGGTGACTGCCGAGTTCGCGCTCGAGCGGCTTCCGGAAGTGCGGCAGTGGCTCACCGATGCCGCGCTCGAAGGCGATGCGGGGCGGCTGCTGCTGCGCCGCGTCGTGGAGCGGGGCGGCCGCTCGCGCGGGTTCGTGAACGGCACCGCCGCCACCATCCAGCAGCTCGCCGAGGTCAGCGAGCGGCTGGTCGACATCCACGGCCAGCACGCGCACCAGTCGCTGACGAGGCCGGCGGCGCAGCGCGACCTGCTCGACGCGCATGCCGGGCTCGCGCTGCTCGCGCGTGACGTCGGAGTGGCGTTCCGCGACTGGCAACAGCTGGCCCGGGCACGCGCCGATCACGAAACGAACGCGGCGACGCGCACCGCCGAGCGCGAAGGCGTCGCCTGGCAGATCGACGAGCTGAAGAAGCTCGGAGTGAAACCCGGCGAGTGGGACCGCGTGCAGGCCGAGCAGAGCCGGCTTGCGCACGCGGCGAGCCTGATCGAAGGCGTGCAGGGCGCGCTCGACGCGCTGTCGGAATCCGATGGCTCGGCCGCGAGGGCACTGGCGGCGGCCGCGGTGAAGCTGCGTGCCCTCAATGCGTATGACGCCGCGCTGAGCGAGCCGCTCGAGCTCCTCGAGGGGGCAGCGGCGCAGCTCGACGAGGCGGTGCATGCCCTGCGTCGTTACGCCGGGCGGGTGGAGCTCGATCCGCAGCGGCTGGACGAGGTCGAGCGGCGAGTCGACGCGATCCATTCGACCGCGCGCAAGTTCAAGGTGAGCCCCGACTCGCTGATCGAGCTTGCGGAGCGGCTCACGGCCCGGCTCACGGAGCTGGAGGGGGCCTCGGACGTCGTCGCCCTGCGGGCGCGGGAGGCGACGGCGAAGGCGCGGTACGCAGAGCTGGCCGCAGGGCTCTCGGCATCGCGCAAGGAGGCGGCCGCGAGGCTGGCGCGGCAAGTGACGGCGGCGATGAAGGAGCTCGCGATGGCCGGCGGGCGCATCGAGATCGCGCTCCGCCCCGTCGAGGACGGCGGTTCGGGCGGGAACGAAACAGTGGAATTCATGGTCGCCGCGAACCCGGGCACGCCGCCGCAGCCGCTGGCGAAAGTTGCCTCGGGCGGCGAGCTCTCGCGCATCGGCCTCGCGGTTCAGGTGATCACCGCGAAGAGCGCAGCGGTGCCGACCCTGATCTTCGACGAGGTCGACGCCGGCATCGGCGGCGCAGTCGCCGAGGTCGTGGGCAGGAAGCTGCGGACGCTCGGCGCGGAGCGGCAGGTCCTCTGCGTCACGCACCTTCCGCAGGTCGCCGCCCAGGCCGCGCAACAGTGGTCCGTTGCGAAGACGACCGCAAGCGGCGCCACCCGGAGCCGCGTCGTCCCGCTCGACGACAAGGCGCGGATCGAGGAGATCGCCCGCATGCTGGGCGGGGTGGAGATCACGGCGACCACGCGCAGGCACGCGGCGGAGATGCTCGGGGCCGCAGCGCGTGGCGCGTGAACGTTTGGCGCCGGAGCGCCCGGTCGGCTAGAATCTCACCCCTTCAGGCGCGTAGCTCAGCTGGTTAGAGCACTACCTTGACATGGTAGGGGTCGTTGGTTCGAGTCCAATCGCGCCTACCAGATTTCCCCGAAGGAGGCAGGCACGTGACATCGCGAACGCGAACCGAGGGCGGTTGAAAGCACTGCGGTGGAGCACGTCACGTGGCAGAAAGTGCGGCTCGCCCGCATTTTTTTTTGGCTGGAAGCGGCTCTCGCAAGTTCCGTCCAGGCGCGTCCGCGCGGCATGGACCGGAGAATGAACGCATGGTGAACATTCGTCTTCCGGACGGCTCGAGCAAGCCCTTTCCCGGACCAGTCACGGTCGCCGAGATCGCGCAGTCCATCGGCGCCGGGCTGGCGCGCGCCGCGATCGCCGGCCGCGTGGGCGGCAAGCTCGTCGACATCTCGTATCGCGTCGACCGCGATGCCGAGGTCGCGATCGTCACCGACAAGGACAAGGACGGGCTCGAGATCATCCGCCACTCGACGGCGCACCTCCTCGCCTACGCGGTCAAGGAGCTGTTCCCCGACGCGCAGGTGACGATCGGCCCGGTGATCGAGAACGGCTTCTACTACGACTTCTCGTTCAAGCGGCCGTTCACGCCCGAGGACCTGGCGACGATCGAGAAGAAGATGGCGGAGCTCGTCAAGCAGGATCTCCCGGTCGCGTGCGAGGCGTGGGAGCGCGACAAGGCGGTCGAATTCTTCACATTGATCGGCGAGCACTACAAGGCCGAGATCATCGCCTCGATCCCCGCGGGCGAGCCGATCACGCTGTATCGCGAGGGCGGCTTCGTCGATCTCTGCCGCGGTCCGCACGTGCCGTCCACCGGCAAGCTGAAGGTGTTCAAGCTGATGAAAGTCGCGGGCGCCTACTGGCGCGGCGACTCGAAGAACGAGATGCTCCAGCGCATCTACGGCACGGCGTGGGCGAAGAAGGAGGACCAGGACGCGTACCTCCACATGCTCGAGGAGGCGGAAAAGCGCGACCACCGCCGCCTCGGGACGCAGCTCGATCTCTTCCATACCCAGGAAGAGGCACCGGGGATGATCTTCTGGCATCCGAAGGGCTGGACGATCTGGCAGGCCGTCGAGCAGTACATGCGGCGCGTCTATCGCGACAACGGCTACCAGGAAGTGCGCGCGCCCCAGATCATCGAGCGCAGCCTGTGGGAGCGGTCCGGGCACTGGGACAACTTCAAGGAGAACATGTTCACGACGTCGTCGGAGAATCGCGACTACGCCATCAAGCCGATGAACTGCCCGGGGCACATCCAGATCTACCGTTCGCGGCTGCACAGCTACCGCGACTTGCCGCTGCGTTACGGCGAGTTCGGCAATTGCCACCGGAACGAGCCTTCGGGCTCGCTCCACGGCATCATGCGGGTGCGAGCCTTCACCCAGGACGACGGCCACATCTTCTGCACCGAGGACCAGATTCTCGGCGAGTGCGTCGCGTTCACTGCGCTCCTGCAACAGGTCTACCGCGACTTCGGCTTCACCGACGTGATCTACCGGATCGCGACGCGCCCGCCCAAGCGCGTCGGGGCCGACGCGCTGTGGGACAAGGCCGAAGCCGCGCTCGTCGAGTCGTTGCAGCGCTCCGGTTGCGAGTTCGAAACCGCGCCGGGCGAAGGGGCGTTCTACGGGCCGAAGATCGAGTACTCGCTGAAGGACGCGATCGGCCGGGTCTGGCAATGCGGGACCATGCAGGTCGACTTCACCATGCCCGAACGCCTCGGGGCCGAGTACGTCGCCGAAGACAACTCGCGTAAGGTCCCGGTGATGCTCCACCGGGCGATCGTCGGCTCGATGGAACGCTTCATCGGCATCCTGCTCGAGCACTATTCCGGTGCAATGCCGCTTTGGCTCGCGCCGGTCCAGGCCGTCGTCCTGAACATTTCCGAGCATCAGGCCGAGTACGCGGCACGAGTCGCGGATGACTTGAAGGCGGCCGGATTCCGCGTCGACGCGGACTTGAGGAACGAGAAAATCACCTATAAAATCCGCGAACATAGCTTGCAGAAGCTGCCCTATCAGCTCATCGTTGGCGATAAGGAGCGCGTTGCAGGCAAAGTGGCCGTGCGCACCCGCGGCGGCGAGGACCTGGGACAGATGGATCTGCCGGTCCTCATCGAGCGCCTCAGACGTGAGGCGGTCCCGGGAAGCGCGGCCTAATTTTTTCGGCATTTCAAGGGGGTACCACATCGCACAGGAAACGAGGGGACAGCGACTGAACGGCGAGATCACCGCGCCAGAAGTACGGCTGGTCGCGGAAAATGGGGATCAGCTCGGAATCGTCGCGACGCGAGACGCGCTGAAGATGGCGGAAGAGCGGGACGTGGACCTGGTCGAGATCGCGCCCACGGCGCAGCCGCCGGTCTGCAAGCTCATGGACTACGGGAAGTTCAAGTACCGCGAGGCCAAAAAGGCGCACGAGGCGAAGCTCAAGCAGAAGCAGATCCAGGTCAAGGAAATCAAGTTCCGCCCCGGAACCGACGAGGGCGACTACCAGATCAAGCTGCGCAACCTGATCCGGTTCCTCGAGGAAGGCGACAAGACGAAGGTCACGCTGCGGTTTCGCGGCCGCGAGATGGCGCATCAGGAATTTGGTGTGCGCCTGCTCGAGCGGGTGAAGGCGGATCTCGAGCCCTACGGCATCGTGGAGCAGTTTCCGAAGCTCGAAGGGCGACAGATGATCATGGTGCTCTCGCCGAAGAAGGGGAAGAAGAAAGAGGACAAGAAGGTTGCACCGGCGCCCGCGAAGAGCGCGACGCCGAGCACCTCGCAGTAAGGCAGCAGCCTCCGCGCTTCGGTGCGGAGCGGAAAACAAGCAGTGCCGTGGTCGTGAAGCGCTCCACCCGGAGCCACCCGGTTCTGCCGGACAGATAGGAGCAGTCATGCCCAAGCTCAAGACGAAGAAGAGCGCCGCGAAGCGTTTCCGCATTCGCGGCAGCGGCGGGATCAAGCGGTCGCGCGCGTTCCTGCGCCACATCCTCACCAAGAAGCCGACCAAGCGGAAGCGTCATCTCCGCGGGATCACCGCCGTGTCGGATTCCGACAAGCGCAAGGTCCGCGTGATGCTTCCGTACGCTCGATGAAATTCAGGTTGGGGGACTTGCAAGGGGGTGTCGCCCCCTTGTTCCCGCGATATTGAGGGGGACAGGAACATGCCACGAGTCAAACGCGGCGTAACCGCGCACGCCAAGCACAAGAAGGTCATCGCCAAGGCCAAGGGTTTCCGCGGACGGCGGAGCAACGTCTTCCGCGTGGCCAAGCAGGCGGTCATGAAGGCGGAGCAGTACGCCTACCGCGACCGCCGGGTCCGCAAGCGCGAGTTCCGGGCGCTCTGGATTGCGCGCATCAACGCCGCCGCCCGCCAGTGCGGCATGAGCTACAGCGCGTTCATGAACGGCCTGAAGAAGGCGTCGATCGAGATCGACCGCAAGGTGCTCGCCGATATCGCAGTGGCCGACAAGGCGGCGTTCGCGAAGCTCGCCGAGCAGGCGAAGGCGAAGCAAGCCACGGCCTGAGGGCGCGCGGCGCCCGCGGGCGAGCCGCCTCCAGCTCACGATGCAGGACGTCGACGCCATCGTCGCCGAAGCGGCGTCGCAGTTCGCCGCGATCGACGACCTCCCGCGGCTCGAGAATGCCAAGGCGCGCTATCTCGGGAAGCAAGGTCTCCTCACCGCGGCGCTGAAAGGCCTCGGCAAGCTCCCGCCCGACGAGAAGCGCGACCGCGGCGGCCGGATCAACGTCGCGAAGGACGAGATCGAGCGGCTGCTCGACGAGCGCCGCGCGGCGATCGCGCGCGCGAAGCTCGACGCAAGGCTCGCGGAAGAAGCGCTCGACGTCACGCTCCCCGGCCGCTCGTGCGGCCGCGGCGGGATCCATCCGATCAGCCGCACCTGGAAGCGGATCGAGGCGATCTTTGGCTCGATCGGCTTCGACGTCGCCGACGGGCCCGAGATCGAGACCGACTGGCACAACTTCACCGCGCTCAACAATCCGGAGAACCATCCGGCGCGGTCGATGCAGGACACGTTCTACGTCGAGGACCGGGACAGCTCCGGGCTGCAGCTCCTGCTGCGCACGCACACGAGCCCGATGCAGGTCCGCTACGCGCGGATGCACAAACCGCCGATCAAGGTGATCGCGCCCGGCCGCACGTACCGCGTCGACAGCGACGCGACTCACTCGCCGATGTTCCACCAGGTCGAGGGCCTGTGGATCGACGAGCGCATCAGCTTCGCCGACCTCAAGGGCGTCTACACCGGCTTCCTCCGGCGATTCTTCGAGACCGACGACCTACAGGTCCGCTTCCGCCCGTCGTACTTCCCGTTCACCGAGCCCTCCGCCGAGATCGACATGGCATTCAAGGACGGCCGGTGGCTCGAGATATCGGGCGCGGGCCAGGTTCACCCGACCGTCGTGCGGAACTTCGGCCTCGACCCCGAGCGCTACACCGGCTTCGCGTTCGGTTCGGGGCTGGAGCGGCTGACGATGCTCCGCTACGGCATCAACGATCTGCGCCTCTTCTTCGACGGCGATCTCCGCTTCCTGCGGCAGTTCGGCTGATCGCGCGCCCGTGCAGTTCTCGGAGAGCTGGCTACGCACGATGGTCGACCCGGCGTTGACCACGGATGAGCTCGCGCATCTCCTGACGATGTCCGGCCTCGAGGTGGAGGCGATCGCGCAGGTGGCGCCGGCCTTCACGAAGGTCGTCGTCGGGCAGGTGCTCGAGGTCGCGAAGCATCCCGACGCGGACAAGCTCACGGTGTGCAAGGTGGACGCGGGGCAGGGGAGCCCGCTTGCGATCGTGTGCGGCGCGCCCAACGTCGCGACGGGGATGAAGGTCCCGTGCGCGCTCGTCGGCGCGGAGCTGCCGGGTATCACCATCAAGCAGACCGCGGTCCGCGGCGTCGAGTCGCACGGAATGCTCTGCTCGGCGCGGGAGCTGGGACTGTCGGACGATCATTCGGGACTCCTGGCGCTCGGTGCGGACGCGCCGGTCGGCGGCGACGTGCGCGAGGTCCTCGAACTCGAGGACCAGGTCCTCACCATCAAGCTCACGCCCAATCGCGCCGACTGCCTGTCGGTGCTGGGTGTTGCCCGCGAGGTTGCCGCGCTGACGGGCGCGAGGCTTGCGCCGCCCGAGACGAGGTCCGTTCCGGCAAGGAATGACGCAACGTTCCCGGTGAGGATCTCGGACCCCTCTGGCTGTGGCCGGTTCGCCGCGCGCGTGATCCGGAACGTGAACGCTGCGGCGCCGACCCCGGAATGGATGAAGCGCCGGCTCGAGCGCGCCGGGCAGCGGCCGATCTCGGCGCTCGTCGACGTCACGAACTACGTGATGCTCGAGATGGGCCGCCCGCTGCACGTCTACGACCTCGACAAGCTGAAGGGTGGCATCGACGTCCGGTGGGGTCGCGGCGGCGAGCGCGTCAAACTGCTCAACGAACAGACCGTCGAGGTGTACCCCGACGTTCTCGCGATCACCGACGCGAGCGGCCCGATCGGACTCGCCGGCATCATGGGCGGCGACAGCACCAAGGCGGGCCTGGACACGCGGCATGTGTTCCTCGAGTCGGCGTTCTTCTTCCCGGCGGCGATCGCCGGCCGCGCGCGCCGCTACAACTTCACGAGCGATGCCTCGCACCGCTTCGAGCGCGGCGTCGACTTCGACAACGAAGTACAGGGGATCGAACGTGCGACCGCGCTCATCCTGGAGATCTGCGGCGGCGCGCCCGGACCGACCGTGGATACGGTGGCGAAGCTCCCCGAACGCAGGCCCGTCCCGATGCGCGTCGCGCGCGCGCAGAAAATCATCGGCGTGGCCGTCCCGGCCGACGAGATGGCGGATATCTTCAGACGACTCGGCCTCGCGGCCACCCGCTCGGGGCGCGGCGACGACGAGACGTTCGTCGTCACGCCGCCCTCGTACCGGTTCGACATCGAGATCGAGGAAGACCTGATCGAGGAGGTCGCGCGCGTGTACGGCTTCGACCGGATCCCTGCGAATCCGCCGATCGTCCCGGCAGTCATGCGGTCGCCATCCGAGGAGCGGCGCTCGTTGCACGATCTGCGTGCCGAGCTCGCCGCGGCGGATTACCAGGAAGTCGTCAACTTCAGCTTCGTGGACGAAGCGTGGGAGCGGGATTTCGCCGGCAACGCGACCCCGATCCGGCTGCTGAACCCGATCGCGAGCCAGCTCGCAGTCATGCGCTCCACGCTGGTCGGAAGCCTCGTGGCGAACGTCCGCTACAACCTCAACCGCAAGCTCTCCAGGGTGCGCGTGTTCGAGATCGGCCGGGTATTCGCCCGCGATCCGGCCGTGAAGGACGGCGATCTCGACGTCGCCGGTGTCCGCCAGCCGATGCGCCTCGGCGCGATCGCCTACGGGCCGGCCTTCGACGAGCAGTGGGGGATCCGCCCCCGTCCGGTCGATTTCTTCGATCTCAAGGGCGATGTGGAAGCGCTGGTTGGACCGCGGCAGGCGCGGTTCGTGAAGGCCACCCATTCTGCGTTGCACCCGGGCCGCTCGGCCAGGATCGAACTGGACGGCGCGGCCGCGGGCTGGATCGGGGAATTGCACCCGCAATGGCAGCAGAAGTACGAGCTGCCGGGCCCGGCGGTGGTGTTCGAGCTCGCCTGCGACTCCCTCCTGCCGGTCCCGCTGCCGCGGTACGCCGAGGTGTCAAAGTTCCCGGCCGTCGTCCGGGACCTGGCGGTAGTGGTCGACGACGGGGTGCCGGCCGATGCGGTGCTGGGGGCATTGAAGGGAGCCCGCCCGGGACTGGTGCAGGAGGTCCGGATCTTCGACCTTTACCGCGGAGAAAGTGTCGGCAAAGGGAGAAAAAGCCTTGCTTTTCGGGTAGTTATGCAAGATACTGGCAGGACACTTACGGACGCCGAAGTCGACGCCACGATGGCGGACCTGGCACAGCTCCTAGCAGACCGGTTCGGCGCAGAACGGCGGAGTTAGGGAGACCGGATGACCCTCACTAAGGCCGAGCTGGCCGATATGCTGTTTGAGAAGGTCGGCCTCAACAAGCGCGAAGCGAAGGACATGGTGGAAGCCTTCTTCGAGGAGATCCGGGTCGCCCTGGAGAACGGGGAGAGCGTCAAGCTGTCCGGCTTCGGCAACTTCCAGCTCCGGGACAAGCCCCAGCGCCCGGGTCGCAATCCCAAGACCGGCGAGGAGATCCCGATCACGGCACGCCGCGTCGTCACCTTCCATGCCAGCCAGAAGCTGAAGGCCCTCGTCGAGCAGGCACACGGTGGAAACCACCAGCAACAACCGGGCAGCGAAGGTTAGCCTTCCCCCCATCCCCGCCAAGCGCTACTTCACCATCGGTGAGGTGAGCGAGTTGTGCGGCGTGAAACCTCACGTGCTGCGCTACTGGGAGCAGGAGTTCACCCAGCTCAAGCCGGTGAAGCGCAGGGGCAACCGGCGCTACTACCAGCACCACGAGGTGCTGCTCATCCGGCGCATTCGCGAACTCCTCTACGAGCAGGGCTTCACGATCAGCGGCGCTCGCAATCGCCTCGACGAGACGCCGCGCGAGCGCGGCACCGGCAACAACCCGAAGCCCGACGTCCACGTGGCCCCGGCAGGCCCCGCGGATCTCGCGCGTATCCGGCGCGAGCTCACGAGCGTCATCGACTATCTCAGCCGCTGAACCTCGCCGGGTTCGGTCCGTCCCTATACAATTCGGCCTCCGGTCGGGGCGTAGCGCAGCCTGGTAGCGCACCTGCATGGGGTGCAGGGGGTCGAGTGTTCGAATCACTTCGCCCCGACCAATAATCAAGTACTTAGATCCCCTACAGGAAAGTCAACTGTCTCAAATCCGGCCTACTGTCTCAAATCCTGCGTTTTTCGGGCCGCGGCGGGAGCGTCAGTGTGACTTCACTGACTGGCACGGTGTGCTGCTGGACGTAGCCTTCGGTCGTCGTAATCGTGGTGTGCGCGAGCCCCGCCTTTAGCTGTTCCAATGTGTACCCCTGCGCCTTCGCGCAGCTCGCGGCAAAGGCGCGAAGATCCTTTGCGGTGAGTCCTGAACGCGGGCCGTTCGCGGTCGCATAGCCGGCGCGGATCGCCGCCCGATCAATTGCGCTCCGGATCCCGAATGCAGTGTACGGACCGCCTTTCCTTGTCTGAATAACAAAGGCGTCCCCGCCAGGACCCGGCTTGATCTTCGCGAGCGAACGCGCACGCCCAAGCACTGCCTCCAGCGCAGCCGTGATCGGAATGTAAATCTCCGCGCCGCTCGACCTCGCGGTCTTCGTCGGCTCAAAATGGATCAGCCGTTCAGCTTCCAGAATCTGTGAATAGCGTAGGCGTCGAATGTCGGTCGTGCGCTGATACAGCAGAAACGACAGGTCGAGGTAACACTGGACCATCAACCCGGCGCGGACGTCGTCACGTAGCCGGCCATCCGCCCGTCGCCATTTGGACTCGTCCAGGGTCGGTAGCAACGCGTCGCGTATCGCGTGGAACGACTCGCGCGTCCATTTCGACTTGTGCCTTGCTCCCCCCTTGATCCAAAGGTCGCGGCAAGGGTTGTCATTGCGAAGGCCTTCCTCCATGCACCACCGAAAGAAAGTCGACAAACGCGACTTCGCATGGTGCTGCATCGTGAACTTGCCCGGCCACTTCTTCTTGAGCACCTGAATGATATCGGTCGGGCGAACGTGCAGGACATCGAACTCGTCGAATACCTTTGCGAAGAGGTCGAGAATCCGCTGGTGTTCGTCGCGGGTCGACACGGCGAGCCCGGGCAGGTGGTCGAGCTTGAAGCGCGAGATCGCTTCGGGCATTGAGTTAGGCCGCTCCGCCGCGCGCTTGAGCTTGAGCAGCTCCTCGTAGAGCTTGGCCTCGCCTTCCCTTACGCGGGAGAGCTTGCGCCACTTACCCTGGTGATCAACGAAGTGATATGAGCCGTGCTGTTCACGCACCCGTGGTGGAAGATGCCGGTTCTTCCGGCGTCGGCGGCCCATCGCTCGTTCACTCGAGTTTCAGGCGGGGCAACAATTCTACTCGCGCGACTCCCAGCTCTCGCCCCCTACCCAATGCAAAGTAGTGCTCCCGTGCGACGCTCACCGACCCGTCGGGCCGGCGCTTCGCCGGTACGCCGAGCGACCTGAACCACCTGAGCTGCTCGTGGCCACGACGATACCCGGTGATCTCCACAATCTCCTCCGGCGTCAACGTCAGGGACGCGGATCGTGACCTGCCGCTGCCTGCGGCGCGGGACCTTCTTTCTGATGAAGCGTGGCTCATTGGCGGTTCCTCACTTCGCCCGACGCCCACAAGTTGTCGTCGCGCGGTACGCCTCCCAGGCTCGATCGAGATCGCTACGCTCGAAGACAAGGCTCGTTCCGCAAGGCGTCGGTGGCGGCAGCCTCGGTCGGATGTGCCGATCGAATGCCCGTCGCTTGATACCGAGATAGGCGATCGCCTCGCCGTAGCTATAGCCGCGTTTCGACACGATAGTTCGCGCCCTTGGCGCCCTCGCGTCTAAGCGTTTCGTCGCTAGAGCGTCGGACGGCCTGCACACTTTCGTGCGAGTGCAGTTGGAGCTTGCGCACGCAGTGCCGACAAATCCGGGAAACGCTCCTTGTCGCTCGGCCTTTGCTGTCCCAGGTCGGCAGAACGCGAGTCATGCAATGCTGGCCCCGGAAGGCGCCAGGGCCTTCGCAGCAGGGTGATGCGGTCGGTTTTCATTGAGCACTCCATGCGTGTTCGTGGTTGTGGCCGGAAAGTCCCACGGGGATCCGCGGAGTCGATCGGCCGGGAATGTCTGGACGGCAGCCCGCCGCGCGCAAAAGCGGGCGCTCGGTTGGCTTGCGCGGTGCGGTAGAACGCCGCTCCGCGCTCAGGTAAGCACCGGTCGCGTCAGGATCGGCTGGTCGTGACCGGTCGCCGGTTTGCGTCGCCGATCGGTGGTGCTCGAATGAAGGCGGCGTCGCGCTACTGCCGCCGACTGGACTCAGCTCGAATGAGCTTGATAGAAAGGCGCACCGCGAGTGAATCATGCGGTTGCGCAGGCGCCATGAGGCACAAGCGCGAGCTATGAGGCAGTCGTGCTCGCGCCCTGGCGCGTGTCGAGATCCGCTTCCCTTTTACGGTCCGGTGCCGTCGGTGCCGGAAGCTCCCGGGTTGCGCCGACGCGAAAGCCGTCGGCCAACGCTTGATGAAGCTAACGCATCTCGCGTCAGGCCAGAGCCCCAGAGAGATCGGTGTTTTGGGGCGCTCTCCGGGGGTGTGTCGAGCGTCAGGCCCGGCAGGGGCTAGCGATCGCGCCGCGGGAGAGGTGTCGGCGGGAAGTCGCCGGTAGAGATCCTCGACCTGGATTGCCGACCAGCATTAATGCGTCCACGAGTTCCGGGTCGAGCCGCGACGACCGCTCTGCCGCGAGCGCCGCCCAGGTCTCGGTCCAACTCGCTTCTGGTGCACCGAGCCGCAGTGCGTCGAGCCGGTCCGCAACGGCTGTGATCCGGGCAACGAGCGGGATGTGATCGCCACTCAGCCCCGTCGGGTAACCCCTGCCGTCGAACCATTCATGATGGCCGAGCGCGATGAGCGCCGCCATGCGCAGTGGCCCCGCCTCGTGGCCCTTGAGGAGCCGATAGCCGAGTGTCGTGTGCGCCTCGAAGCCCGGCGATCGACCTGTACCAGCACCTTTGGCCTCCCGAAGCACGTCCTCCGGGACTGCGAGCATACCGAGGTCATGGAGGGCGGCACCGAGTTCGATCGCCTCGACCTCCTCTGGCGACAACCCGGTTGCGGTCGCAAGCAGCGCCGACGTCGCACCGATTCGCGCCGCGTGGTTCGCGTCGGCGCCATTGCGCCCTTCGACGAGTTTCGCAAGCAGGAGCAGCCCTTCGCGCGCGCGTTCCCTCATGCGGCTCGTGCGCGCATCGACGAGTCCCCCGAGGAGGCTCGTACGGTCCCGCAGGAGCGCCTGCTGGCGCGACATCGCGAGGAGGTTCTTGCAGCGCGCGGTCCCCTCCGGCGGATCGATCGGTTTTTGCAGGAAATCATTGATGCCCTGCTGAAGCGCCCGGCGCCGTAACTCCCGGTCCTCGACGACCGTCACCATGAGCACGGGCACGTCGGCGAAGTGCGACAGCCGGCGCAAGCCGCGAACGAACTCCAGTCCGTCCATCCCGGGCAGGCGGAAATCCGTGACGACGAGATCGGCGTGATAGGCGCTCGCCCACCGGAGAGCCTCCTCTGCACCCCCGAACACGACCGGCGTCGTCAGCGGGTCGGCGGCGGCAGCGACCTCGTTCAGGATCTTGCGCGCAGTCGCCTGATCGTCGATGACAAGAATCGGCTGCGGATCGCGCGGCGTTTCGACATGAACGTCCAGGACATTGTCCTCCGCGGCGCGGTCCTGCTTGGAGAGGCCGAGGAGGTAGTCGAGCGAGATCCCGTACTCCGTGGCGATCTCGCTCAGCGTCTCGAGGCTCGGCATCATGTCGCCGTTCAGCCAGCGCGTTGCGGTCGAGACCGAACGCCCGAGCCGGTTGGCGAGTGCCGTGGCGCGACCTTCCGCGTTCGCGGCGACGTTGCGTGCGTCGAGCGCCGCGCGCAAGCGCGCGGTGAAGATCGCCTGCAACGAATCGCCGAGTTTCGGATTACTTCCCAATTGATTGCGTCCTGAACGGTCCGCGGGCACCAGCGCGCGAGCCTTTGAATCCTCAAGAGAACTCGGTCTCTGAGGTAGCCAGTTCCATGCCAGCGTTTGCGTGGCACGCAAGTGTTTGCGTAACACGCCGCACGCACGATATGCGGTATTTCTCGCTTGACGCTTGCGCCGTACGATTAGTCGTTACCAAAAAGCATTTCCGCACGACGGGCGAGATGGAGGGAGGAGGGGTCATGCAGAAGCTACTCCAGCCGGAGCAGACGAATCACTGAGCGACAGGCTCCATGCCTTTCGCCTTGATTACCGGAATGGCGTTTGGCGCCGTGAGATGCTTGATCAGGGCTTCGGCCGCGTCCCGTTGCTTGGCGGCGCTGCCGACGCCCGCCGTGAATACGATGTAGTTCTGGAGCTCGGACGGGAACGGACCGACAAGCTCCACACCGCGGCCGGACAAAAATACGGTGGCGACCGCCAATCCAAGTTCAGCCTCGCCGTTGGCGACCGCCTGGACAATACCATCGGTGGACTGCTGCGGCTTGGTCTTGGCCTTCATCTGCTCGGTGATGCCGAGCTGATCGAAAACCTTCGCGAGATGAGTGCCGGTCGCGCCTTCGGGCGCATAGGCAACCGACTTCGCGTTGAGCAGCGCGCGCTTGAACGCGTCGGCCGAACTGATGTCGAGCTTGGGGGCGCCCGCACGCGCGCTCACGGCCATGCCGGCGCGGGCGATTTCAGTGCGCGTGGCAGCTACGATCTTGTCCTGTTTGGTCACATCATTCATCAGACCCGCAGGGAGGATGGCGAGGTCGAACGCCTCACCGGATTCGATCTGCCGTTTCATTGAGCCGGTGATCCCGTACTCGATCACGAGCTTGTGTCCGGCTGCGCGTTCGAACTGGGGGCCGAGCTCCCCTAGCACCGGCGAAAAACCGCTACCCGCAATGAGCCTGACTTCGGCGGCCTGTGTCGTGGCGCCTTGCGCCCACAGCATGAACAAGCCGATTGTTGCCGCTGCGGTGAATGAACCTTTCCTCATGGTGTCCCCCTCCTTGATTGTGAAAGTTTCGCGTGGACATCCGGGGATGGCTGGCTCGCGAGCATTGGAAGTATAAGCGCTCCGGCCGCGACGAGGTGCCGTCGGCGAACGCGCCGTGGACGAGAACGATTGTGGCCTTGCTGCTTGTGTTTATTGCGTTTCGTTGTCAGATGTTACTGCCACGAGGTCGCCCTCTCATGGGACGCCAAGCGCTACTGGGCCGACCGTAGGTGCCGAGGGAAAGTTGTCTGCTGTCTGTTCGGTACCGCGCACACCGGATATTGGCCATTCGGACAACCCAAGCGTCCGCCGAAGTAACACGGGGGATCACGCTTACATTCTCACGACCCAGAACGTTCCTTGCTGACCTCGCGAAAGTTAGGCGGCGCCACCGATCAACTGAGGCGTTTCAGTTTCTTGAATGGCCGCATGGGGGCGATACCGCCGTCGAACGCCCGCTCTCAGCGACTTGGCCGTACAGCCGCTTCTGGCCGGTTGCGTGAGTTCGCAACTAAGCCCGTAAGCTGCCCTTCGCGGCAAGAGCCTGATTCCTCCAAGACCCGCTTTCGGCGAACATAGGGAACCGCGGCTGTCGGCCACGAGCTGTCGGTTGAGATGCCCGACGCTACTACCGCTTCAGACAGGCTGCCGACGTTCGAGTTCGGCCTGGCGAATGACAGCAGTTGCCTAGAGCGGCCTGTGAGAGTTTCTGGGGCGGAGGGCCGGTTTACCCTGAAACTTGACGCTCGCCAGTCGTCGAGCAGGTGGCAGCCACCTGCCCTCAACGTTGACCGCCCAACGGCTGCATTCGAAGCCAGCGAACTGTCACTGTCGACCCGATCCGGACGTTCAAGTCGCCCGAGAGTTCACTGAGGTGCAATCGCACTCGATTGGCCCAGATCTCTTTGAGCTTGAACGGGGCCTTCTGGCCAACGAGCTTCCCCTTGTTCCCCGGCTCGATGTCTTGCGCGCGCAAGTGCCGCGCAATTACGAACCCGCACGGCCCGGCTTCGTCGATTTGCTGCACCGAATCGGGGAGCTTTAGCCGCGCGATCCAGCATCCGATCTAGCGAGGCGAGATCCCCACCGGTTGTCCCACATGTCGCACCTCCCCGCCCGAACCCGCCTCGGCCACCGTCACGTCGATCGAGTTCGCGTGCACATCCAACCCCACATGAAGCGCGCTAGACTTTCTCATGGCCTCCCTCCATTCGGTTGTCGCCACCGTGCCAACCTTGTGACCCTACGTGCTCCCGCACGCAACCCACGTTAGCAGGCAGGCAGGCCGCCCCGTGCAGTCAAGCCATTCTGTCTAGACCTCACACACCGATGAGCGAGCCGACTCGACTCGGAGAAGTGATTGCTGAAAGAGTCCTCAGGCTAACTCACGCCGACGGGGCGATTGAGACTGTCGCTGTCCGAATTGGAAAGCCATTTCCCGTCGATGGAAGCCATGAGTGGCGATGTTCGTATCAGATTGAGGGTATGGGTAGGACCAAAACGTTCGCAATATCCGGCATTGACTCCGTTCAGGCTTTGCTGCTCATGTTGCAAACTATCGTTTCCGAACTTGAGCACATCGCTCAACGAGAGGGTGGTGTCTTCTCGTGGCTCGAGGACAACGACTCTGGTTTTCCCCACTACCGGATGTCTTCGTCGTACCGAGAGCCAAAGTGAGGTTTAACCCACAGGTGAAGCGGACCGGCCAACCGCGTCGCTGTTCGTTACTCTCGCGGCTTCGCCGCTCGGCGGCCGCGTGACCTGGATCGGTTAGGGGCACCGTCGCGCCCGGTCTGCGGGGAGAATGGAGGCGCGTATGTCAGCTGATACTCCGGCGGTCGACATGCCTGTGATGCGTGAGACCGCCGCCGAACACGCGAGCACCAGGGTCCCGTTGGTATCTCCGGCGACCACGGCAGGCGATGCGCGACGCGGTCTGGTGGGCCGGCAGTTCGACACTGCCAGCCATATCGTCGTACAGGAGGGCGGCAAGTTCCTCGGAATCCTGAGGATAGAAGCGCTCCTCACAGCACCTGATGACTCTCTAATCGGCGACCTGGCTGATCGCGAGGTTCCTGTTGTCTCGCCCGGTGTCGATCAGGAGGTTGCCGCGTGGCGGGCCGTGCGAAACGAGGAGACCGCGCTGCCGGTGGTGGACGCGGATGGGCGCTTCGTCGGCATCATCCCACCCCAGCGGCTCCTTGGCATCCTGCTCTCTGAACACGAGGAGGACCTGACACGTCTCGGAGGGTTCTTGAAGAGCACCTCACAGGCCAGGACCACGAGCACGGAAACGGTGGAGCGTCGCTTGCGTCACCGCCTTCCGTGGCTGCTCGTGGGCCTCGCTGGAGCACTGCTCGCTGCGGACTTCGTCGCTCGCTTCGAAAGCCATCTGCAAAAGACGGTGATGCTGGCGTTCTTCATACCCGGGATCGTGTACCTTGCTGATGCCGTTGGCACTCAGACGGAGACGATCGTGGTGCGGGGTCTATCCGTCGGTGTCACAATGCGTCGGATGGTCCGTCGCGAGCTGCTTGCAGGCCTCGTGATCGGCTTCACATTGGCTGTGATCGCAGGCCCGCTCGTCTGGTGGCGGTGGGGAGATGCCTCCGTCGCACTGGCGGTAGGACTTGCTCTGTTCGCGGCATGCTCCACGGCCACCCTCGCAGCAATGCTGCTCCCTTGGTTGTTCAGTGCCTCGGGGCGCGACCCCGCCTTCGGTAGCGGACCCCTCGCAACGGTCATCCAGGATCTGCTGTCCATCCTCATCTATTTCGCCCTCGCAGCAGCAGTGGTCCGATAAACGTGTCCCCTAACAAGCGCATCCGACGGACGACCGCGAAGCCATAGGATGAACCGTAGACGCATCGGCCGCCGCTGATGCGCAGTGCGTTGAGCTTCGTGCACGTCCGCTTGTGGGCGATTTGAACTTCCGCATCGGCTCGGCGACGTCGGTTGACTGACCGCTGTGTAGTGCGATCCCGAGTGACAGGTTGTGGCCGCAAGTGTGAGTACGCAACCGGGCCAGGAAGCAGCCTTTCAGTGAGAGCGCCTGGCCCGCCATGACCTCGTCGCCGGGTCCGGGCCGCGGCGAACCGGGCTGGGCCGCCCGACAGGCTTGTTGGGTGTCAACTATCGGGCGGCCTGTACTTCGTTTCGATCAAATCTCAGTCTGCTCGGAGATCTCCAAAGCGTCGTCCACCTCGATACCGAGGTACCGCACAGTCGATTCAAGTTTGGAATGCCCAAGCAGCAATTGCACCGCACGCAGGTTCTTTGTACGGCGATAGATTAACGTCGCCTTGGTTCGCCGCATCGAGTGCGTGCCGTAGTCGGCGGGATCAAGTCCGAGCTCTTCGACCCAGCCCTCGAGGATTCGGGCGTACTGCCGCGTCCCCAGATGTGGCGAGTCGTGAATCCGACTCGGGAACACGAAGTCCTCGAACTTCAGCCCCGCTTGCTTGATCCACTTCTGCACGGCCTCGCGGGTCGCCGCCGTGATCTCAAACTGCGCAACTTGCTGTCGATCCCCAGGTTGAAAAGCGCAAGCTCGCGCACACGACTTTCCATCTGAAGGCGGACTCGAAGCGCCCAGATCCGCGCAACTTGCTGTCGATCCCCAGGTTGAAGGCGCAAGCTCGCGCACCGACTTTCCATCTGAAGGCGGACTCGAAGCGCCCAGATGTCCTTGAGCTTGAATGGCGCCTTTTGGCCGACGATCTTGCCCTTGTTCCATGGCTCGCGATGAACAGCGTTGGCGTTGGATCCCATGATGGACTCCCATCAAGTTGAGGGCCAACGAAGATGCACCTCTGGGAGATCGAAGCGCTTGCCGTGGGTCAAGACGGCAGTGGGCCGAGCCCTGTCGCCGAAGGGCAGCTTCCCGGCGCGGCCTCGAATTCGCAGTCTCGGCCACGACCAGCCGTTTACGCGGTCTGCAGAAATTTACCTACAGCGGACATTGCTGCTGCGAGCGAGCATCCAAGCGCAAGGATTTGCGTGTTCCCCAAGGTCATTGCGAGACGCCTTTGTTGAGGTTGGGAGATGGTGCCGCTGGAGAGACCGCGGCGGAGGCGTCCTCCGAGGGGAGGTTTCTGCGGGAACCGAATTTGTGCGCGTACGCGCGCGTGAATTCCGCGCCGAGCAAGAAAATCTGGGCCGAGTAATACACCCAAACTAGCACCACTACCAGAGACGCGGCTGCACCAAAGCCTGAAGCAATACCGCTCCTCCCGATGTAAACGCCAATCAAGACCTTGCCGACCGTGAACAGCAGCGACGTCGTTGCCGCGCCGATCCAGACATCCTTCCAATCGATGCGGACGCGCGGCACAGTTTTGTAGATCAGGGCGAATATCACAGTGAACACCAGGAAGCTCAAAGCGACTTCAATGATGCTCGCCACCACCCAGTCACCGAACACCGGGCCCCACCACTTCTGCAGGGCGGCTAATGCGGCGCTCGCCACCAAGGACACCATCAACAAGAACCCGATTCCCAGAATCATGCCAAAAGACAGCAATCGGGCGCGTATCAAGACCCACAATCCAGATCGCCCGGCCCTGACCGGCGCACGCCAGATGCGATCGAGGGCGGCCTGTAGCTCGCCGAAGACGGAGGTCGCGCCGATGAGCAGCAGGGCGACGCCGAAGACCGTGGCCGTTACGCTTTCGCTCGGCTCGCGCACGCTTTCGAGCAGCCCCTGCACCGCCAACGCGCCAGGGGCGCCGAGCATGCCTTCCAGCTGGCTGAAGATTTCGCCACGCGCGGCTTCGTCGCCGAATACAAGTCCAGTGATCGAAATTACAATCAGCAGCAGCGGCGCGATCGAGAACATGGTGTAGTAGGCGAGAGCAGCGCCCATGCTCTGGGCGTAGTCATCGACCCAACCCGATACGGCTGCTTTGATTACGCCCCAAAGATCGTCGACGGTCATCCGTGCAATCTATTCCGCCGGTGGACTCGTCCGCTCGATCGCGCGCGACGCCTAGATACCATGTAAGGGCCGTTCCGAGTTCGCGTCATTGCCTTGCTGGCGCCCTAACTCTCGCTTGTTGCTGCTAGTGCAACCGCGTAGGTGAGGTTCGCGATTCCCGCTGGCCATCATGTGGATGAGTCCACGGCAAACGAGAATGGCCGCCAGGGGCACATGACCCCCACAACATGGCGCCAATGGTACGCGACCTCGTGGCACACGCCCGGCGAGTTGATGACCGTGCGAATGTCCGGTATGGCGGCTTCGAGGCGAGGACTGGTTCGGAGAAGCTTTTAGCGTCCGACTTGGGTCGACAGTGACAGTTGGCTGGCTTCGAATGCAGCCGTTGGGCGGTCAACGTTGAGGGCAGGTGGCTGCCACCTGCTGCGAGCGTCAAGTTTCAGGGTAAACCGGCCCCCCGCCCCAGACACTCTCACCGGCCGCTTCTATGAGGGCGTTTGTCAAGCCCCCTTGAATCCAGATGTTCAGTGCCTCAGTGGATTGTCTCCTCCTGGTGCAGTCGTCGTTACGTCGTTATCCATGATTCGGTTGCAGTGCTCTTTCGTTGACCCGAGTCATGCTTTTGAGATTCAAGGTCGGGGTGTGTAGAGCCTCCGAGCCCGTTGCTCGGTGTAACTTCTATCCGTGCCGGCACGAGGCCGGTCACCACATACCGCATACGCGCAAAGCGCTGGGTCCAAACCCCTGTTACCAACGCGCCCCATCTTTGCGGACGGTTGCCCGCAGGCAACCCGCAGCCGGTTCGGGCGCGTTGACCTTCAATTCTCATGATGCACCGTTGTGCGCTATGGGCAACGAACCTGCAGTGCCTACCCGCCGAGGGGTTTGAGCTTCGCCCCGTCCGGGATCACCCCATCCTCCAGATAACGCCACAGCGCAATCGCTAGCCGTCGGGCGAGCGCCACAATGCCGATGCGCCGCAGGCGCTTGCCCCCACCGGCGAAGCGTCGCGTAAACCACTTGCTCAATTCGCTCTCGGGCTGGTAGCGCAGCCAGCTCCAGGCAAGCTCCACCATCAAAGTACGCACTCGCCGATTGCCGGCCTTGGAAATGCCCTGCTCGGTTTCGCTCTCCCCGCTCGCGTAGGGCGAGGGCGTAAGCCCGAGACAGCCCGCCACTTCGCGCCGGTTATGAAAGCGCCGCCAGCCGAACAGCTCCTTCACCAACACCCAGCCGCTGCCTATCCCGATCGCGCGCAGCTGCGCAAGCCGCACGACCTGCGGTTCGGTGTCGGCCGCCACCGCCTGGCGCTGCTCGGCCTCGATCGTGCGCATCTGCCCCCGGACGAGCGACAGCCGCGCGCTCTCGCGCTCGATCTCGGCACGCACCCCGGGCAGAAGCTGCCCCGCGTGGCCGCTCCACCAGCGCTGCCACAGGCGCCCGCCGACATACTTCACCCGCAGGTTCTGTAACACGAGCAGCGCTCGAATCCGATTGATGTGGGCGGTGCGCTCTCGCCCCAGCCGCCCTAGTTCCCGGTGCGCGCGGCGCGCATCTTCCTGCTCCGGCGTGGGCACCCGCACCACCGACCACACGCGGCGCTCGCCCCCGTGGTAGCGAATCAACATCGCAAGCAACTTGTCGCCATCCAGCCGATCGGTCTTGGCACGCCGCGCGCGGCGGTTCACTTCGATGCTCGCAGAATCCACCACGATGTTGTCGATCCCCTGCTCGATCAGCCAGCGGTGCAGCCAGAACCCGTCGCGTCCGGCCTCATAACAGCTGTGCACACCCGCCCCCGGGGGAAGCTCGCACCGCGCCTTGGCCTTGGCGATGCACTCGAGCAGCGCCGCTGTGTCCCCTGCCGTCACCGTGTAGCGGCTCGGGCTGCGTGCCCCGTCGCTCAGCGCCAGTTTCCAATTCTTCTCACCCAGTTCGAAGGCCATGTACAGCTCGCATGCTTCTCCCGTATGCTTTCCTTGGGCTGCTCCAGGTGCATTCATTTGCATCCTCCTTTCGTCAAATCGAGTTGCGCGAACTCTCGTTTTAACTCAAGGGGGCCAAACCAGGAGCAGCCCTCATAGTATCTTTAGGCAACTGCTGTCATTCGCCAGGCCGAACTCGAACGTCGGCAGCCAGTCTGAAGCGGTAGTAGCGTCGGGCATCTCAACCGACAGCTCATGGAACTGCGAGCATGTCCGCAGAAGAGATATCCCGGAACGCCTGCGCCCGGCTCATTGGAAAGCGTTCCATCAGGCCATCGAAGCAGGGCGCACGAGGCTAGGAAGGCGGGCGCTGGTCACCCGTTCGGTACACAAGAGCGGAGCGAGGCTATACGTCGATCTGAGCTTCGCGATCGTGCGGGACGCTGCAGGTGAGGACATCGGTCTTCGGCGGCGGATGTCCGCATCCAGAGGGCGTATAGATCGCCATTGACATCGTCCAGTCTCAGACGTAATCTATTCGCGTCCCATGAAGCCGAACGTCATTCGCATCCTCGAGGAGCGCGGTATTCAGCCTTCGGCGCAGCGCGTGGCCGTGGCCAAATACGTTCTCTCGACCGACGAGCATTCTTCCGCGGATCACGTCTGGACCCGGGTGCAGAGAATTTTTCCGATGATCTCCCGGGCCACGGTTTACAACACCCTCCATCTGTTCGTCGAAAAAGGTCTGCTGCGGGAACTGCACCTCGCGCCGGACAGCGTGCTGTTCGACTCGAACATGGAGCGCCATCACCACTTCATCGACGAGGACACGGGCCGGATCTACGACGTTCCTTGGGACCAGATCGAAATACGCAACGCGAAACCGCTGGCCGGCTTCGAGATGCGTGACTATTCGGTAGTGATGAGAGGCCGGCGCCTTCCGGCCAAGTCTTGAACTTTTCTGTCGCCGAACATTAGACGCTTGTCTAATTCTCCATCGCCGAGAAAGCAGCCGACAGAAGAACCACCCAAAGGAGAAGATCTCATGCCTGCCAAGGAACATACTAGAAGTGTCAGCGAAAGCGAAAGCCCGGCAATCCCCTCCCCGACTCCCAAGCGGACTCGGCCCAGGACGAACAAGGACTGGTGGCCGGATCAGGTCGAGCTCTCGATTCTCCACGCGCACTCTCCCGTCGCCGATCCGATGGGCAAGGATTTCAACTACGCGGAGGAGTTCAAGAAACTTGACGTCGAAGCGCTGAAGCAGGACCTCATCAAGGTGATGACGACGTCGCAGGAGTGGTGGCCGGCCGACTACGGCCACTACGGGCCGCTCTTTATCCGGATGACGTGGCATGCAGCGGGCACGTACCGCATCGCCGACGGCCGGGGCGGTGGCGGCAGCGGCATGCAGCGCTTTGCTCCCCTCAACAGCTGGCCGGACAACGCGAGCCTCGACAAGGCGCGCCGGTTGCTCTGGCCGGTCAAGCAAAAGTACGGCAACAAGATCTCCTGGGCCGACCTGCTCATCTTCGCCGGCAACGTGGCATATGAGTCTATGGGCTTCAAGACGTTCGGCTTCGGCTTCGGGCGCGAGGACCGCTGGGAGCCCGACGAGATCTTCTGGGGCCCAGAAAGCAGCTGGTTCAGCGGCGGCGGGACGGGCGATGAGCGCCACGCCACCGAGGGCGACATCGACATCCAGGGGCCCTTCGGCGCCGATCACATGGGTCTGATCTACGTGAACCCGGAGGGGCCGGGCGGCAACCCGGATCCGGCCCTCGCAGCGAAGTACATTCGGCAAACGTTTGCCCGCATGGCGATGAATGACGAGGAGACCGTTGCGCTCATCGTCGGCGGCCACACGGTCGGCAAGGCCCACGGTGCCGCCCCTGCCACCGAGTACGTCGGTCCCGAACCGGAGGGCTGCAGCCTGGAGAGCCAAGGTCTCGGCTGGAAGAACAGGTTTGGCAGCGGCAAGGGCGCCGACACGATTACGAGCGGGCTCGAGGGCCCCTGGACCAGTAACCCGACGAAGTGGGACAACGGGTTCCTCGACAACCTCTACAACTACGACTATGAGCTAACGACGAGCCCGGCCGGCGCGAAGCAGTACGCTCCCAAGCCGAATGCCGCTGGCGTAATGCCCACCGCACCCGGTACTCATGATCCGTCGAAGCGGCAGACCACTATGATGCTCACGACGGACCTTGCATTGAAGGTGGATCCCATTTATGCGCCGATCTCGAAGCGCTTCCACGAGCATCCGGACCAGCTCGCAGATGCGTTCGGCAAAGCCTGGTACAAGCTGCTGCACCGCGACATGGGTCCCGTCTCGCGCTACCTCGGCCCATGGGTTCCGGCGCCGCAGCTCTGGCAGGACCCCGTCCCCGCGGTCGATCATGAACTGATCGGGGAGCAGGACATCGCTGCCCTCAAGGGCAAGCTCCTCGGGTCGGGACTGTCCATTTCTCAGCTGGTCTCCACCGCCTGGGCGGCGGCGGCCACCTTCCGCGGCACCGACAAGCGCGGGGGCGCCAACGGGGCACGGATCCGCCTCGCGCCACAGAAGGACTGGGAAGTGAACAACCCGGCCGAACTGTCGAAGGTGCTGCAGACACTCGAGAAGATCCAGCAGGACTTCAATCGCTCACAGTCCGGCAGGAAGAAAGTCTCGCTCGCCGACCTAATCGTCCTGGGCGGGTGCGCGGCCGTCGAGCAGGCGGCCAAGAACGCCGGGTACAACATCACGGTCCCGTTCGCGCCGGGGCGCATGGACGCTTCGCAGGAGCAAACCGACGTGGAGTCGTTCGCCGTGCTCGAACCCACCTTCGACGGGTTCCGCAACTACCTCCACGCCGGAGAAGAGCTACCGCCGGAGACGCTGTTGGTGGAGCGGGCATTCATGCTCAATTTGACTGCTCTCGAGATGACGGTGCTTGTCGGCGGCATGCGGGCCCTGAATGCTAACTCCGGGCAGTCCAAACACGGTGTCTTCAGCAAGCGGCATGGGACGTTGAACAATGACTTCTTCGTGAACCTGCTCGACATGAGCACAGAGTGGAAGGCATCCGGCTCGGATAAGAACGTGTACGAGGGTCGCGACGGCAAGACGGGCCAAGTGAAGTGGACCGGCACTGCCGTTGACCTCGTGTTCGGCTCGAACTCCCAGCTCCGAGCCATCGCCGAAGTTTACGCACAAGAGGACTCGAAGGAGAAGTTCGTGCGTGACTTCGTGGTTGCGTGGGACAAGGTCATGAACAACGATCGCTACGACCTGCTCGCTCAGGCCCGAGACGGACGCCGGCGCGCGGCCGCGGCCAGCCACTAGGTTTGTAACCAGTACTGCTGCAGCCAAGGATCAGTTGAGTCAGAGGCTCTGTTCTCCGCCGAAAGCGAGCTGAGTATCGTCCGGAGCAGCGACGGGAGTTGTTGGCACACGGCGACTCCCGTCGCGATGGCCACCAGCGGCCAAAGAGCGGTCTTTCAAGCGCTCAGCTGAACGCGCGACGCCACGACTCGGCGATCGCGAAGTGGCCTCACGCAGCGCGCGCCCGTCAAACTCCAGTCATTCGACTCGCGGCAGCGCTCGCGAGAAGCCGCGCTACGCCATGCGCCGACGGTGTCGAGCGTTCCCAACCGAGTGAACGGAATGGCGAGAGAAGAGTCGGCTCGGTGAACAACGCATGCGCCCTTCACATCCGATGCGACGATCGCGGGTTTGCGACTCTCCGGAGTTTGCAGCCAGCTTCCGTTCCCCATTCAGTAATCGATGAACCGCTCCGCGGCGACGTCCCCGTTGCCCGCGTCAAGGGCCGCGGCCGCATTTAAGAACGCCCCGCGACAGGCTGCCCGCCCACCATTCCCGCTGCGAACCCAGGGGCGACTGCGAGATGCATGCGGACCGGTGGCGAACAGCCGGATGCGACCCTCTGCTGCCCTTCGTCGTCGCCTCGCCAACGTCAGCAGTGCAGCGGGTCCGGTCATTCGCGGCCACAGCGTGAACTCACGGTCTCGGCCACATTCCGGTCATCCAGGCGCCAGAGAGATCGTGACGCCGATGACCGCTCTCAAGGTAGTGCAGACGTAGCCCGCCGCATGTGCGTGGCGAGGTGGTTTCCAGAGCGCCAGCTCAATCGATGCCGTGGCCATTGGGCATCGAAGACCAATCGAATGTCTGCTGCCCACGGCGCCGGACTCACGCACCCGACCCAAACCGGTCCTACGGACAATGCAGGACCGGTCATTCAGGCCGCACGATTAGCCCGGGTTAGCGACGGCTTGGAAGTTAGGCGAGCGCATCGGCAGGACTTCGGACGGCTGCCAGGCTGTTGTTCATCAAGTGCGTGTAGATCATGGTGGTCGCCACGTCCTTGTGCCCCAACAGTTCTTGGACGACTCGAATGTTGTGACCGGCTTCCAGGAGGTGGGTGGCGAAGGCATGGCGAAAGGTATGGCAGCCCGCCGGCTTTGGGATGCCGGACTGCTTCACGGCCTCCTTGACCACTCGCTGAAGCGTCTTCTCGTGGATGTGCCAGCGCACCGTGTGCCCGGTGTAAGGGTCGATGCAATGGTTGACCGACGGAAACACGAATTGCCAGGCCCACAAGTAACCTGCGCGGGGATACTTGCCCGCTAGGGCCTGGGGCAGCGGAGCCTCGCCGAAGCCCTTTGCCAGATCGCCTTGGTGGAGCGCCCTCACTCGTTCCAAATGTGCGGCTAGCGCGCGCTTGAGGCGTTGCGGCAGCAGGGTCACGCGGTCCTTGTTGCCCTTGCCCTGACGCACGATGAGCTTGGACCCTGAGAGATCGACGTCTTTCACGCGCAGCGACAAACACTCATTCAGCCGCAGCCCGGCCCCGTACATGAGGCTCACCATCAACCAGCGCGTGCCGCTGAGCTTCGCGAGGATCGCTTGCACTTCGTTTTGAGTCAGGACCGTGGGCAGCCGCTTGGAGGCTTTTGCCCGAACCAACCCATCCAGCCACGGTAGCTCAACCTGCAGCAGGTGGCGGTAGACAAAGAGCAATGCGGCGAGCGCCTGGTTCTGGGTCGAGGCCGAAACCCTGCGTTCGTTCGCGAGATGGTTCAGAAACGCCGTGACTTCGACCGGCCCCATGTCTTTCGGGTGACGCATCTTGTGGAAAAAGATGTAGCGTCTGACCCAATGCACGTACGCCTTCTCGGTCTTCAGACTGTATCGGCGAGCACGCATCGCCTCGCGCAGCCGGGGAATAAGCCTGGATTGCTGGGGCGGCGCTTGCAGCCCGATGGCGCCTGCCGCGGCATTCGTGATTGCCGCGTCACGATTGATCTGCGTTAGCATAACGCGATGATCTGATCGCCCCCGCCGAGGGAGATAAGAGGTGGCCCCATCGGTTTAGACAGCGCCCGGGGGTCCGATAAGTGGATTCTCTGCGGTTAGTCACGCGATGCGGCAGGGTTGTCCACGGCGGCGGGCGGGCGTCGCCTGCGACGAACGCACGACCGACGCGGTGGGCAACCCGTGCTCATCGCTCAAGCCGCCTTCCGGGTCGCCGGCAGCGAGGCGAAGTAGAACTCATCGGGCGTCTTCCCGTCCAGGGAAGAATGGGGTCGGCGCGCGTTGTAGAACACGAAGTAAGAAGACAACCCGGCGCGCGCCGCGCTCACCGTGTCGTAGGCGCGCAGATAGACCTCCTCGTACTTCACGCTTCGCCACAGCCGCTCGACGAACACGTTGTCGCGCCAGGCGCCTTTGCCGTCCATGCTGATGCGGATGCCGCGCTGACGCAGGACGTCGAGGAACTCGACGCTGGTGAACTGGCTACCCTGATCGGTGTTGAAGATCTCAGGACTCCCGTAGCGCGCGAGCGCCTCCTCCAGCGCCTCGCGGCAGAACTCGGTGTCCATCGAGATCGACACGCGGTGGGCGAGCACCCGGCGCGAGGCCCAGTCGACGACCGCAGCGAGGTAGACGAACCCGCGTGCCATCGGGATGTAGGTGATATCCATCCCCCAGGCCTGGTTCGGGCGCTCGATCGCCAGGTCGCGCAAGAGATACGGATAGACCTGATGCCCGGGGTGCTTACGCGTCGTCCTGGGACGCCGATACAGCGGCTCCACGCCCATGCGCGCCATCAGCGTCGCGACGTGCTTGCGTCCGACCACGAAGCCTTCCCGGCGGAGCGAATCGCGCAGCATCCGCGCGCCCATGAACGGATGCTCCAGGTGCAGCGCGTCGATGCGACGCATGAGCGCAAGGTCAGATTCCGACACCGGCCGCGGCAGGTAGTACACCGCGGCGCGGCTTACCTCCAGGAGCTCGGCTTGCCGAGTGATGGACAGTTCGTGGGTGCGGTCGATCATCGCTTTGCGCTCAGCATGCCCGCTTTGATGAGCGCGCCTTCCAAAAAATCGTTCTCCAAGGCGAGTTGCCCGATCTTGGCGTGCAGCGCCTTGAGATCGACTGGCGGCTGCCCTTTGGCCTGCGGCTCACCGAAGACGGCGGCGGCGCGCTCGAGCAGCACGTTCTTCCAGTCGGTGATCTGGTTGGGGTGGACGTCGAAGTGCGTGGCGAGCTCCGCCAGCGTCTTGTCGCCTCGAACTGCGGCCAAGGCGACCTTCGCCTTAAACGTCGGGGTGTGGTTACGTCGGGACCTTCTGCTCATTCCTTGCTCCGCTTTCTCGGGCCACCGGCCCGCTCTCAGGAGCAGATTGTCCACTTATCCCGCTGTCCAGATTTCTGGGGCCACCTCTTTACACCGGGTGTCGGGCTTCAGCACGACAGTGAACGGTACAACGGAAACGAACCGTTCCCGCACTGAGTAGTATCCACGAGGCGGGGGCTCATGGCGTGAGCCCGTAGTCGTCGAGCCGACGAGATTTATACGACATCGATCGGCAATTACTAACTAGTCCGCGGTATAGGCTACAGACGGGGCCTGGAAGAATGAGCGGACAAGGGCTGGGCGCGACTGAATCTCGCTCAAGTCGGCGTGTACGCGCTCGCGCAACGATTCGTTGCGCCGCAGCGGCTTCTTGCTCACTCCCTGTCGCTTGAGATGGTTCCAGACGAACTCGTCGGGATTCAACTCCGGCGCATACCCGGGCAGAAAATGCAGCTCGAGTCGGCCCTTCAGGCGCTGCACGTAGCGCGCCACCGACTGCGCGATGTGGGCCGGGTGGCCGTCTAAGACCAGGAACACCGGGCGCTTGCGCCGGTGCATGAACTTACCGAGCAACTCGATGAATCCGGTCGCGTTCAGCCGTTGGGTGTACATCGCGAACCAGAATTCGCCCAGCGCATTTACCGCCGAAATCGCGCTCACGCTCTGTCGCTTGCCGCTGGTAGGAACCTCCGGGGTCTGGCCGCGAATGCCCCAGGTGCGCCCCAAGACCTGATCGGAGCGCACTCCCGCCTCGTCCAGAAAGAAGATCTTCGCCCCGCGCCGCTTGGCCCGTGCACGCAGCTTCGGAAACTCCTGCCTCTGCCAGCGCTCGATCGCCACCGGGTCGCGCTCGTAGGCGCGCCGCAGCGGCTTCTGCGGGGTGATGTCCAACTCGGCCAGCAGCCGCCCCACCGCCGTCACGCCCAGCTTCACTCCACAGCGCTCCGCGATCAGGGCTGCCACGATCTGCCGCGTCCACAGCCCGAAATCAAAACCGTACTGGCGCGGATCCTTGCCGTTGATCCAGCGCCGCACCCGCAACTTCTGCTGTGGGGCGAGCTTCGCCTTCGGCCCGCTGTGCTTGCGCGCCCGCAGTGCTCGCTCGCCGCCGCGCTTCTCCGCACGCAGCCAGCGATAGATCGACGTGCGACACAGCCCGTAGCTCTTCATCACCTTGCCGGGGCGCTCGCCAGCCTTGACTCGACGAACCGCCCAACGGCGGATCATCTCCGAGGTATTGTGCGGCATCGTTCGGCCATCGATCTTCATGCGCTCGAGTATACGTGAACATCTCAGCGATGTGTAGCCTTAACAACGGACCGGTTAGTAAGCGAACATGGCGGGGATTTCTACCGACATCGTCGATTTCAACCGACATCGGTGTCGTTCAATTCAAAGTTCGGCAATGTAGGACGGGCGCGTGCTCTTTTATTACTTTGACCTTGCAGGCGTGGCAGTGTTTGCCGCGAGCGGCGTACTTGCGGCGCGTGATCGAGATCTGGACCTCCTCGGGGTCATCGTGGTCGCGGCGATTACAGCCATTGGAGGAGGTACCCTTCGCGATATTCTCTTGGACCGCCACCCGATTTTCTGGGTCACCGATGCCTGGTACCTCGTTGTCATCATCGCATCCGCCATGTTGACGGTCGCGTATGTAAGGGTATGGCCACCGCCGAGTGCCACACTCCTCGTGGCCGATGCGCTGGGACTAGCGCTTTTCGCGCTTTCTGGGGCCCAATTGGCGGAAGCGGCGCAGTGCCCACCGCTCATCGTGGTGCTGATGGGCACGATGACTGGCGTTACCGGAGGCGTCTTGAGAGACGTCATCACGGCGCAGGTACCGCTTATCCTGCGGCGGGAGATCTATGCGACGGCCGCCATCGTGGGAGTCGCTGTGTACTTGGCTTTGCACGCGCTCGGGATGCCACGTGCACTGGCGTTTGGGGCCGGAATATCGTGGTGGTGGCGCTGCGGTTGCTTGCCATTCGATGGGGCCTGCACCTACCCGTCGTCCGCAAATTCTAGAGTCAAATGCGAGAGAGGCGAGTCCAGCTGAACTGGGAGTTACAGCCGGCCACTTTTGCCCCCGCCGACGTCGGAGGGTTCACATGCACAGTCTTCGTAAATGCGCACTACTACGAATCCGCAGCAGAAGCCAGGGCATGTTGGGACAGTACTCTCGCATCAGGGCTTCGCCCGCCCGCCCGGGCCGCTGAACCGACGCGTTAGGCGCCAATCCAGCTTTCAAGTCGTCGTGAGCATTCGTCGGCACCGCTTTCCAGCGACCCACAACAGGAGATTCCATATGACCCAGCGTGACGCCGTTTTCCCCGCCGGTCGGCATGACCTCTACACGTCACAGACCTATTCCGCAGCGATCAGATCAGATAATCTCCTGTTCGTATCCGGTCAGGTCGGCAGTCGCAGCGATGGCTCGCCCGAGCCGGACTTTGAGGCTCAGGTCCGTCTGGCATTCGCCAATCTCGAGGCGACCCTGCAAGCGGGTGGATGCGGGCTTGACGATATCGTCGACGTGACGACCTTTCATACGGATCCCGAAAATCAGTTCGGCACGATCATGACCGTTAAAAGCGAAGTCTTCCCGGAAGCGCCTTATCCGAATTGGACGGCGATCGGCGTCAACTGGCTCGCGGGGTTCGACTTCGAGATCAAGGTCATCGCCCGTATTCCCGGCTGATACCACCAGGTTAGAGTTGCCTTTCCAGGCACCGTTGGCGCCTAACAATTCATTCAAGCCGAACCCGCTTCGCGGGTCGGC